>NZ_CP115668.1:0-1255014 GCF_028021195.1 Cutibacterium equinum | reverse complement strand
CGTCTCCCACGACTTGGCCGTGGTCCGCCACCTGTGCGACACCGTGGCCGTCATGAGTAGGGGTCGCGTCGTCGAGAGAGGCCGTCTTTCCGACGTGTACCGCGATCCGCAGCACGAGGTCACCCAGGAATTGTTGACAGCGATTCCTCGCATCCGTGTGGGCGATTCCACCCACTGAGACGAGGCCAGTCATTCAGCCTTGAGATTTCCATACACTGACCACCATGAAGGCGCTCCTGCTCGAAAACATCCACGACGAAGCCATTCGCACCCTGAAACACGCCGGCTATGAGGTCGAGCGAGTCAGTGAAGCCCTTGACGAGGATGACCTCATCAGTGCCCTCGACGGGGTTGATCTGCTGGGTATCAGATCGCGCACTCGCCTCACTCGCCGAGTCGTTGAGGCATGTGGGGACAACCTCACCGCTGTGGGTGCCTTCTGCATCGGCACGAACCAGATGGACCTGGCCGCCATGGCACAGGTGGGCGTTCCGGCATTCAACGCCCCATACTCCAACACCCGTTCAGTTGTCGAACTCGTGATGGCTGAGATCATTGCCCTGGCACGACGTCTTGGTGACCGCAACACTCAGATGCACAACGGGGTGTGGCGCAAATCCGCCATTGGCTCCCACGAAATCCGCGGTCGTCGTCTCGGAATCATTGGATATGGCAACATTGGCCAGCAGCTGTCCGTCGTGGCTGAAGCCATGGGTATGCAGGTCTTTTTTTACGACATCGCTGACGTGTTGCCGATGGGCAACGCCCACAAATGCGAGTCCATGGAAGAGCTGCTGGGTAGTGTGGACACAGTGTCCGTGCACGTGGATGGACGCCCGAGCAACAACAACCTCATCGGGGCGCCTGAGTTCGCCATGATGAAGCCACGTTCGTTGTTCCTCAATCTTTCTCGCGGCCAGGTCGTCGATATTGACGCCCTGGTCGACAATTTGCGCACCGGCCACATTGCGGGGGCCGGTGTTGACGTCTACCCCGAGGAACCTACATCCGGTGAGAAACCGTTCGTGTCCCCGCTACGTGAGTTGGACAATGTCATTCTGACTCCCCATATTGGAGGCTCCACCCAAGAGGCCCAGATCGACATCGGCCGATACGTCGCCGGGAAGCTCATCGATTACGTCGAAAATGGTGCAACCTTGATGAGCGTCAACATGCCCGGCATCACGCCTTCACAGCGTACGGGTGCCCGTATTGGCCACCTCCATCGCAATATCCCCGGCGTGATGGCCACGCTGAACCGACTCGTCGCCGACCAGGGCGGAAACGTCACGTATCAGGCGTTGGCCACCAAGGGGGAGCTTGGCTATTGCGTCCTCGACATCGCCGAGACTGATCGTGGACTGCTGGCCAATGTCACTGATCTGGAAGGGACAATTCGAGCTCGAATCCTGTGATGTCGACGACCACGGGAAGCGGGCCAATGATCGTCACCGGATCGCTTTTCCTGATCTCGACCGTGGGAGCGGCCAGAATCTCTTGACGTCGACAGGACTTCACTCCACAGGCTGGATCAGGGCCAAGGCGTCGTCGTGCAGGAATCCATTGGATGCCAGGGCATTTCCTGACCACGGGCCGTGCTTACCGTCAAGACCAGTGAATCTGCCGCCGGCTTCGGTGACGATGACGTCAAGGGCAGCCATGTCGTGGAGTCCCAATTGCGGTTCGCATGCCAGGTCGACGACTCCTTCAGCCACCATCATGTACGACCAGAAATCACCAAACGCACGGGTACGCCAGACCGATCTCATGAGTTCACCGAACCCGCGACCACGTCCGCTCTCCACCCATCCGTGGAGGGAGGAATAGGACAAAAAGGCGTCGTGGAGGTTGCGCACATTGGACACGTGAATAGGGGTTGCCGAGGCAAGCGACTTGCCGGTCCATGCTCCTGACCCCTTTGCTGCCCACCAGCGACGATTCAGGGCGGGAGCTGACACGACGGACGCGACGATCTCATCCTCGACGCTGAGCGCGATGAGAGACGCCCACACAGGCACTCCGCGCAGGAAATTCGCGGTACCGTCAATCGGATCAATGATCCAGCGACGCGGCCCCTCGCCGGTGTCGCCCCGTTCCTCGCCATGAATAGCATCTCGGGAGCGCATCCGTGACAAGGTGCGGCGAATCGAATCCTCAACGGCCAGATCGGCGTCGGTCACCTCAGAGCGATCGGGCTTGGTCGAGACGGTCAGGTCACGGGCGCCGAACCGAGACATCGTCAAGGAGTCGGCATTGTCAGCAAGGATGTGCGCCAGGCGGAGGTCATCGGTGTGGTCGGCCATGCCCTCACCCTACTGGTGGCTGTGGCATCGAGGACACCAAAACCCAGGTGGTCTGGTACCAACGCCCCTAGGCTGAGATCATGACGACAGACGAAACCCCCACCAAGCCCGCCGAGACGCCACGTCCGACCGACGACCTGGTGACCACCCACCACACCGTGTCCACCGTTGACGGCGACCTGAGTTACACCGCAACCACCGGACGTATCGTCCTGGGCGCCGAGAAGCTCACCAACAATGCGTTCACCGCCCATACCCCGCAGGCTCTCATGGGTGTCACCGCCTACACCCTCGACGACACCGACCCGACCACGCGCCCGTTGACCTTCGTGTTCAACGGCGGTCCGGGCTCATCGTCGGTGTGGCTGCACATGGGCCTGGTTGGCCCGCGCGTGGTTGACCCGGGAACCCCTGAGGAACCAGCCACCCCGCCGTTCCACCTCATGGACAACGAGCACACGCTGCTTCGGGAGACCGACCTCGTCGTCATCGATGCGATGTCCACCGGATACTCTCGAGTCGTCGACGGCGAGGACCCCAACCAGTGGCACGGCTGGAGCAAGGACGTCGAACTCGTCAGCGAACTCATTCGACTGTGGGTCACCCGTCATGGCAGGTGGGCCAGCCCGCTGTATCTGCTGGGCGAGTCCTACGGAACTGTGCGAGCTGTCAGCGTTGCCCAGCGCCTGCAAGACACCTTCTCGATGTACCTCAACGGCATCATCCTGGTCTCGTCCGTGCTTGATTTCGGCAACCAGGACTTCGAGGATCTCACCTGGGATCGTGCCTGCATCGACTTCTTGCCGACCTACGCCGCCGTCGCCCATTACCACGGCCACAACTCTGATCGCAGTCTGGAAGACGTCCTTGCGCAGGCCGAGGAGTTCGCTGATGGTCCCTACCGTCAGGCCCTGGCAGCCGGGCATCGCCTCGAGCCAGCCGAGAGGGCTCAGGTCGAGGCGACCCTGTCTCAACTCACCGGCCTGGACATCAGCTACATCGAGCGTACTGACCTGCGCATCGAGCACATGCGCTTCTGCACCGAGTTGCTGCGTAGCCAAGGTCAGGTCGTGGGTCGTATCGACGGCCGGTACAAGGGCGCGTTGCCGAAGCGCAGCGACGAGATCGCCGACACGGACCCCAGTGGGGACGACACCGGCGCCGCCTTCATCCACGGCTTCCAGCACTATCTGCGCAGCGAACTCGAGGTGACCACGGAATCCCAGTACAACCTGGGCCTGCCGTTGTATAAGAACTGGAATTACAAGGAGTTCCAGGGCCGTCCAGTCAACGTCACTGACAAGCTGGAACGGGTGATGCGAGCGCAGAAGGGCATCCACGTGCGCGTCGAGTACGCCCACTACGACCTGGCCACCCCATATTTCGCGGCCCGCGACACCATCAATCACCTCAAGCTTGATGACAATGCCTTTGATCGCATCGAGGAGGCCTTCTTCGACACCGGTCACATGCCGTACCTCGGTTGCCGGGACGAGGAGGCTGATGGCATCGCGGCCTTCATCCGTCGTACCAGTGGACGCCCTGTTGCTGAGGTACTCGAGGAGAGTGCCGCTGACGACGGGGACGACAGCCAGTGAATGACGCCGCTACCGCCCTGCTCAGCGCGGGGCGGTAGCGCTCAACAGACGGCGCAACGACTCCACCCGGGACGGCCGCACCTTTCCCGCAGCGAGAGCCTTGTCGATGGCACATTCGGGGCTGTCGTCACCGTGGCGGCATCCGCGTGGGCAATCGAGGGCAACCTCGTTCAGTTCCTCGAAGCCGGCGAGGATGTCGTCGGGCTCAACATGGGACAGACCGAATGACCGCACCCCGGGGGTGTCGATGATCCAGCCGCCCTGGGGCAGCGGGATGGCTTCGGCACTCGTGGAGGTGTGACGGCCACGTCCGGTGACGTCGTTGACGTGTCCGGTGACTCTGTGGACACCGGGAACCAAGGCATTGATGAGGGTCGATTTCCCGACCCCGGAATGGCCGACGAGCACGCTGATCTTGCCGTCCAGCAACTCGTGAAGATCCCTTAGGTCACCGCCAGGGCGACTGGTGACAACCGGAATCCCCAAATCCGAGTACAACTCCACGAAGTCATCCCCGGATGCCAGATCGGCCTTGGTGAGGCAGAGGATGGGGGAGACCCCAGCGGCATGGGCCGCCACCAGAATGCGGTCAATCATCCCCGGACGCGGCGGGGGATCGGCGAGGGCGGTGACGATGACGACCTGATCGGCATTGGCGACGATGGGACGCTCATGCGGATCGGTGTCATCGGCTGTGCGGCGCAGGACGGTGGCCCGATCCTCGGTGTGGACGATTCTGGCCAACGTCCCCTCGGCGCCCGAGACATCTCCGTCAAGACGCACCTTGTCCCCGACGATGACCGACTTGCGTCCGAGTTGTCGCGCCTTGGCGGCGATGACTTCGACGTCGTCGTCAAGACGGCATCGATAGCGGCCCCTGTCGATGGTGATGACGGTTCCGATGGGCAGCGATGAGTGATCTGGCCGCTGTTTGGTTCGCGGCTTGGTACGGCGACGCGGGCGGTCATAGGAGGACCAGTCGCCGGTGTCGATTCCTGAGGAAGCCAGACGTCGCGGTGACACTCAGGCCTCCTTGACCAGGTCAGCCCACATCTGTGGGAACTGGGGCATGGTCTTTGAGGTGCACGCGATGTCGTCGAGTTCGATTCCGTCGACGGCCAACCCCAGGAGTGCCCCGGCGTGAGCCATTCGGTGGTCGGCATGACACTCGAACAATCCGCCATGAAGGCGGTCGGCGCCGTGACCGTCGATCTCCAGCCCGTCGTCGGTCTGCCGGATGGCGACCCCCAGATGCGACAATTCATGCTCCAGAGCGGTGAGGCGGTCAGTTTCGTGGCCACGAATGTGTGCGACCCCACGGATACGCGAGGGTCCTTGGGTCACAGACGCGACGGCGGCCACCACGGGGGTGAGCTCACTGGCCTCGTGCAAGTCGACGTCAACGGGTTGGAGGGCTCCCCATCCGGGGGACTCCAGGGTCATGGACCCCTCGCGACGAGTGACGTGGGCTCCCATCGTCGTGGCGATCTCGATGAACTGTGCCCCAGGCTGGTCGGTGGAGTCGGGCCACGTCGGCACCGTCACGGATCCACCGGCCACTAAGGCCGCAGCAAGGAAGACGGCCGCATTCGTGAGATCTGGCTCGATGACGTCGTCGGCAGCGTGGATGGGGCCGGGGCGCACGACCCAGTGACAGGGCTCGTCGCTGATCACCGTGACGCCACGCTCGGCCAGCATTCGGCAGGTCATGGCGATGTGGGGAGCTGAGGGCACAGAACCTCCGTCGTGGCGAAGATCAATGCCGCGCGGAAAACGAGCAGCGGCCAGCAGCAATGCCGAGATGAATTGGCTCGACGCCGAGGAGTCAATCGTCACCTCAGGGCCACCGAGACGTTCCGGGGCCGTCATGGCGAAGGGCAGATGGTCAGCGTCGACCGTGACACCGAGTTGTCCCAAGGCGTCGAGAAGGGGTTTGACAGGACGTCGGGACGCCTCCTCGTCACCAACAAATCGGGTGGTGCCCGGGACAAGTGCTGCGACCACCGGCAGGAACCTCATGACGGTACCTGCAAGGCCGCAGTCAATCGGTCCGGCAGGTCTCGCCATGCCAGGCACGACCCGAACTGAGGATGGGCCAACAGGTTGGACATCGGTTCCCAGCTGGCGCAGCCCCGCAGTTATGAGGTCACAGTCACGCGAGGTGAGGACACCGTCGAGGACGCTGGGCCCGTCGGCGAGTGCAGCGAGAACAAGGGCGCGGTTCGTCTGGGACTTGGACCCCGGGACGACGACACGCCCCGCGAGACGATGGTCGACTCGCGGGGCGGTCCAGGTGCGTTGGTGGTCAGTGAGCACTCTTCTTCTGTGCCTTCTCAGCCTTCTTCTGGGCCTTGGCGGCCTTCTTCTGCGCCTTCTTCTGGGCCTTCTTGACCTTCTTACGGGCAGACTTCGACAGGTCGTCGACGGAGGAGCCGATGGCCTTGCGCTGGTCGTTGGCAGCCGAGGAGACGCGACGCTGGGTGTCAGCAGCGCGCCAGGCCAGGCTGGGACGACCAGCAGTGTCGCGGGAGGCCATCATGGCCGCACCCAGCAACGCCACGTTACGCAGCAGAACGGATCGGGCCGCTGCACGCTCGTCCTTCGGCAGGGACTTGTCAGGAACCGACGCGAGCACGTGCGGAACCATGGTCGTGGCGACGACACCGGCACCGACACGACGGGCCAGCCCCGTCGCCATTCCGAGACCACCAAAAGCCTGGGCAGCGCCGGTGATGCGAACCAGTGTCTTGGTGTCCTCGGGGATGTAAGCGCCGACAGATGCCGGCAGCGCGCGCTGAACCAGAGGAAGGAGACGGTCAGCAACCGGCTCGGCATCCTCCACGAAAGAATCGGGCTTCATCGCGGAGTTCGTCCCCTTGACGATGAAGTAACTGGCGAACATGGTCCGGCCCAAGCCTCGGATGATACTCATAGACATATGTCTACCTCGCCGAGGGCTTCCGCGGTAGCCAGATGCGTAATATTTTTCCTCAAATGAACACGCGAGGTGGGAATAGATCCGCGTTGGTGATGTGTTGACTCGCCATGAACGCTGTCCTCACCAGGCCATGCACCCGGCGGAGGCATCGTCCCCTCGATCATCGGCTCTGTGCACTAAGCTGGGCAACGATGACCACACGTGAGTCCGAACCCAGGATGGATCGTCGCGGGGACGCGCCGGGCATCGTGGATGTAGCCAAGGAAACCGAGGCTGAAAGAGCTGAACGGTTCGAACGTGATGCCCTCGGGTATCTCGATCAGCTTTACGGTGCCGCGTTGCGAATGACCCGGAACTCGGCCGATGCTGAGGATGTCGTTCAGGAGACCTACGCCAAGGCGTTCGCATCCTTCCACCAGTTCCGCCCCGGCACCAATCTCAAGGCCTGGCTGTATCGCATCCTGACGAATACCTACATCAACTCGTATCGCAAGGCGCAGCGCCGACCGCAGACCTCCGATGACCAGGATGTCGAGGACTGGCAGATCGCACGGGCTGCCTCCCATGACAGCAGCGGACTTCGGTCCGCCGAGTTGGAAGCCTTGGATGCCCTGCCCGACCAGCAGATCCTTGACGCTCTCGACGGGCTGTCCGCCGAGTTTCGGCAGGTTGTCCTGTTGGCCGATGTCGAGGGATTTTCCTACAAGGAAATCGCCGAGATCATGGGAACGCCGATCGGGACGGTGATGAGCCGGCTCAATCGTGCCCGTAAGCAGTTGCGAACACAGTTGGTTGACGTCGCCGGGGCGCGGGGGATTGGCCCACATGCCGGCCAGGTCGACGAGGAGGATCTCGGGCGTCCGGAATTGGCCCATAGTGCTGGGAAGGGGGTATCACGATGACGCAGTCCACCGGGGACGAGGAATCCTGCTGGTGGGTCATCGACCACCTCCAGGACTTCCTCCACGGAGAAATGAGTGAGTCCGACGCTGACGCGTTTCGTCGTCACATCACAGCCTGCGAGAGTTGCATGGACGAGGCGGACATGGAGGCAGCCGTGTCCAGAGCCCTCAAACGATGTCAGCGCAACGTGGCCGCACCGGTCCAACTGAGGAGTAGCGTCGTGCAGATGCACGTGTCCTATCGGCAGCAGTCCTGAGACCACCTACCGTCACCGTCATTAAGGACTGCCTTGGCTGGAGACTTTCATTGATTCTGCCGGGCTGTGAGCTTCCATCAGCTTGTGAGCGAGATCGTGGACGCGCTGCACCGCTTGTGGTGGATCGAGGACCCGGATGTGGTCGCCGAACTGGAGTAGCTGGCGAACGGACTCGATGTCGGGATACGCAACGGTGATTGTGAGCCACCCGTCCACGGGTTCGGATACGTCGACCAGGCGACACCCCAGGATCCTGGCGGCGAGGTCCAGCCGGTTGGCCCGTAGGACGGCGTGGATCTCCACGTCCGCACGGGTGGTGAACTCGGCGACCAGCTGGCCCCAGACATGGGACAATGACTCGCCGGTCTGCAGTACGGCTGGCGCGTCAAGGACCTCGTACTCCTCCAGGCGATTCGTGTTGAACATGCGAGGTATGCCGTCAACCTCACCGACGAGGTACCAGGCAGCCTGTTTGCTGACGAGTCCGTAGGGGGCGACGCGATATGTGGTGGCGCTGGCGTGTCCGCTGTGTCTGTAGGTGACCACGAGGCAGCGGTTTTGCCTGGCAGCGGCCAACAAGCTCGACAGGTCCCGGGTCGGGGCAGGCGTGAACCAGCCAGTAGGATCGATCAGCACGACATCGGACAGTGGTCGTTCTGCGGATGCGTGCCGATGACTGGCAGCGTGAAGCTTCTGGCGGGTTTGCTCGCTGACCTGTCCGAGCCCTATCTGAGTCAGCTGGTCTGGGTTGAGACCGACAGCTGTCAGGAGTTGAAGCTCGAAGGGCTCAAGCCGGGATAGGTCAAGACGCGATCGTGTGTCAAGTATGACTGCGCCATGGCGACCGCGCTCGGCATAAACGGGGACACCGGCAGCAGAGAGGGCTTCAACATCGCGCAGGATCGTTCTGGTCGACACCTCGAGACGGTCCGCGAGCTGGTGGGTGGTCATTCGCCCATGTACTTGTAGGAGCAGGGTGATCGACAGCAGACGGGAAGCCTTCACATCGGCATTCTCGCAAAAATATGACAGAAACTGTCTTGTATGCGCGGTTTGGTGGGATTTGTTCACATGACAGCCTGACATTGGAGGACCACATGACGGCACCAAACCTGTTCCTGACCTACGTGACCGACGCGCCACGCTCAACTGCGTTCTACAGCGACCTGTTCGATATCGAGCCGACGTTCACCAGCCCCCGCTACGTCGCGTTCGACGTAGCGCCCGGGGTCCTGTTCGCGATCTGGACAGGACACAACGAGCAGACCACGCCCCAGACGCCACGCACCAGTGAGATCGGATTGATGGTTCCTGGCGGGCGTGACGCCATCGACGAGATCTACCAGCAGTGGATCGCCAAGGGCGTCCGTGTGGTCGAGGAGCCCCATGATGACGTGTTCGGCCGCACCTTCATGATCTCCGATCCCGACGGCAACCTCATCAGGGTCAGCCCGGTTGACTGATGTTCCCTAGCTGACCATACAAAAGACCCCCATCCATATGGATGGGGGTCTCGTCATCCCAAAGACTCAGGCGTTGGGACGCTTGCCGTGGTTGGCGCCCTTCTTGCGACGCGCACGACGCTTACGACCAGTCTTGCCCATGGCGCTCTCCTTCCCGAGGGGTCATAAACCTCCCTGCTGATGAAGGAGGGTCCGCGCGGATGCGCGGCAACGACGGTCAATTGTGCCGTATGGGATGGCCTTGACCCAAATCGAAACTCCCACCATTTGACACATGGGCGTCAGGTGGAGCTGCCCCTACCCGGGTCACTAGAGTGACGGCATGCCTGCCATCAATCGCTTGGTCGCGGACCGCACCAGCCTCGCTGACGCTGACATCACGTGGCTGGAGGAACTCGTTGACGACTGGCAGATGCTCGCCGACACGTCGTTCTCCGACCTCATCCTGTGGGTTCCCGACACGGATCCCAACGTCTTCTGGGCCGTCGCCCAAGTACGTCCCGACACCGGACCGACTGCTCTGGAGGACGATGTCGTCGGCGAGTCCGTCGCCTATGATGACGAGAGCCTGGTCACCGAGGCGTTCATGAGTGCCGAAATGTGCGAGACCAGCGACAACAAGCTGTCGGCGGGTATCCCGGTTGATGTCTGGGCCATTCCCATCATTCGCCATGACGAGGTCATTGCCGTCGTCGAGAGGCACACCAACCAAATGGGGGTGCGGGCTCCGGGCAGCACCGAGGACAATTACCTCGAAATCGCCGACATTCTTTCCGAGATGCTCCACCACGGCAGGTTCCCGCTGTTCCCGGACTCGGATCGGGCACTGGCCCCGAAGGTCACCGACGGGGTCATCAGAGTCGCATCGACGGGAATGGTGACCTTCGCCAGCCCGAATGCCTTGTCGGCCTTCCGACGTCTGGGCCTGGCGGGGGACATCGACGGGGAATACTTCATTCCCACGGTTCGAGACCTGTGCCCCAAGGTGCGTGACGTCGGACAGTCCTTCACCGTTGATCTGGAGGGTCGTTGGCTCTCTGAGACCGACATCGAGAACTCCGAGGCGACGCTGCGTGCCCGTGTCATTCCGTTGCAGACCTGGTTGGACGACGTCGAGGTCTCGGCGGGAACGATGATTCTCATCCGGGATCTCACCGAGTTGCGGGATCGGGATCGTCAGCTCGTCACCAAGGACGCCACGATCCGCGAGATTCATCACCGGGTCAAGAACAACCTGCAGACCGTGGCGGCTCTGCTGCGTCTGCAGTCGCGGAGGATGAAGAATCCTGATGCCAAGGAAGCGCTGCGACAGGCCATGGGACGAGTCTCGGCCATTGCCGTGGTGCACGAGATCCTGTCACAGAACTTCGAGGAGCAGGTGGCCTTCGATGAGGTTGCCGACCGCATCCTCCGCATGGTCGGTGACGTCGCGGCATCGTCGGGGTCCGTCGTGGCACGGCGCGAAGGCAGCTTCGGCAGTGTCCCGGCCGAGACCGCCACAGCGTTGTCCTTGGCGACGACAGAACTGTGCCAGAACGCCATTGAGCACAGCTTGAATTCCTCGTCGGGAAACGTCATCGTGCGCCCCCATCGCACCGAGGAGTCACTGGTCGTCGACATCGTCAACGACGGTGAGCCCCTGCCAGAAGGATTCTCACTCGACCAGCACCGCAGTTCCTTGGGCCTGTCGATCGTCACGACCCTGGTCCAAGATCTCGGCGGAACCTTCACCCTCGAGAACAACCCGGACGGTGTGGGAACCTGCGCCAGGCTCGTGATTCCGCTGGACCGGTTGTGAGGTGAGGCCCGACAGCCCCATCGGCCCGCGACGGATTCGCCATGGTCCCGGGTTGTTGGTCAAGCCATGTCAGGAACGACGAACGCGGGAGCGGGACTGACGACGCTTGATGGCGCGCCTCTCATCCTCGCTCATGCCGCCCCACACACCGTGATCCTGGCCGGCTTCCAGAGCCCAGGCCAAGCACTCGGCGCGAACCTCGCACCGCGCGCAGACCTTCTTCGCCTCCTCGATCTGGGCAAGGGCCGGGCCAGTGTTCCCAATCGGGAAGAACAGCTCGGGATCCTCACTCAGGCAGGCAGCCCTGTGGCGCCAGTCCATGCCTCTTCGACTCCTTCTCCCCAGTACAACCCGGGGCACGTGTGATGTGCGGGTGGATGACCCGTCATGTTCGACTACCGATGAGTGGACGTCCAGCGGGCAACCATGAAAGCTTGGCAACCACTGAATGTTTTGGCAAGAGCATCCACCGAAGGACGAACATCCTCCCACGCATCGCTTGGACACGATGAACGTTGGTCCAGGCGAGGACGCTTCGAGGAGCTCGCGGCCAGTTCGATTATGATACGTCGTCGGTCAACCCGTGCAGGAGCATAACGATGATTTCCTCAAGTGAGCAGCACCCACGATCGTCTGCACGGCACGGCGGTATTCCGACGTCGGTTGTGGTGGCGGTGGTGGCGACATGGATCAGTGCGGTGACCCTCGCCGTCGTGGCCGTCGCGGTCATGGTGAGCGGACGTAACGTCTTCGGCGCCGGAGTCGGGGCGATGCTGGTCATCTACGCGGTTCTCGTCGCGTTAGTTGGGTGGTTGGCCATCAAGGGACGATCGTCGGCACAGGGGCTCATGGTTGCCAGTGGTCTTCTCCACGTCATCGTGTTGGTATCCCTACAGCGTTCCGGTGGCCCAGCGTGGTTCTGGGCCATGGTCGTCATTCCGGCAACGGTCGTCGTGGCTTCCTTGCTGCCACGGTCTCGGGCCTGGCTGCGAGGCTGAATATCGTGATGAAAGAGCCGCGGCGCCACCCCTACATGGGATGACGCCGCGGTGTGGTGGTCAGGTCGGTCAGGCCATCGCTTTCTCAAGCAGCTCCTGCTCCTCACGAACGTGCACGCTGTGCTGACCCACCGAAGGAGCCGAGGACGGCGGCCGGGTGACCGCTGTCAGCCCGTCAAAGAAACCGGGCAGCTTGTCAGACATCGCCGCAGGCAGGTGAGTGAGGATGTAGTACCAGGCTCCTTGGTTCTCCGGATCCTCCTGCACCCAACGGACGTCAGTGACATTGGTGTAGGGCTCCAACACCTCCGCCAGCTCCTTGGCCGGCAGCGGGTAGAGACGCTCCAGCGGGATGATGGCCAGTTGTCCGTCAAGCCCGGCAGCCTTGCGCTGCTTGACGAGGTCCCAACGCACCTTGCCCGAGCAGAGGATGATCCGCGTCACCGCCGACGGATCCGTGATCGACGGATCGGGGAGAACCGGGCGCCACTTGCCAGTGGTGAACTCCTGCGGATCAGAGGTCGCCATCTTGTTACGCAGCATGGACTTCGGGGTCGCGATGACGACCGGTCGGTGCATGTTGACGTAGGCATGTTGACGCAGCAGGTGGCAGTAGCTGGCCGGGGTGGAGGGCTGACACACGGCCAGGGCATCCTCACTGCACAGGTTGAGGAAACGCTCCAGGCGAGCCGAGGAGTGGTCGGGCCCTTGGCCCTCATGGCCGTGGGGGAGCAGCAGGACGACACCCGACTTCTGCCCCCACTTCGATCCTGCCGACGCGATGAACTCGTCGATGATCGTCTGGGCCCCGTTGACGAAATCACCGAACTGGGCCTCCCACAGCACCAGGGAGTCCGGACGGGCAACGGAGTAGCCGTACTCGAAGCCCATCGCCGCGTACTCGTTGAGTGGGGAATCGAAGACGTCGAGGTGGGCCTGCTCGCCACCGAGATGGTTGACGGGCACGTAGAACTCTCCGGTCACACGATCCACCAGGGCCGCAAAGCGCTGCGAGAAGGTGCCACGGCGGCTGTCCTGTCCGGCCAGGCGGACGTGAACCCCGTCACGTAGCAGGGAACCCAAGGCAATCATCTCACCCGTCGCCCAGTCGATGCCTCCCTCGCGAATGTGCTTGGCCCGACGCGTCATCTGCGGGGCAACCTTGGGATGGGCGTTGAAGGTCTCTGGAAGGTGCTCGTGAGCTTGAGCGACGGCTTCCAAGGTGTCGGCGTCGACCTTGTTGGGATGCGGGCTACTGTGCTTGACCGGGTAGTCAGGAACACCGCTGTAGGGCTCTGGCTTCGAGGTGGCGTCACGGACCTCCTTGAAGACCGTCTCCAGGCGGGATCGGAACTTCGACATCACGGCATCGGCGTCCTCGACGGTGATGTCGCCACGCCCGATGAGGCTCTCCGTGTACAGCTTTCGAGTCGAGCGCTTCTCAGCGATGAGGTCGTACATGTGCGGCTGGGTGAAGCTGGGATCGTCGCCCTCGTTGTGTCCGCGACGCCGGTAGCAGACCACGTCCACGACGACGTCACGGTGGAAGGTCTGGCGGTACTCGTAGGCAATGCGAGCAGCGTGGGCGACGGTGGCCGGGTCATCACCATTGACGTGGAGGACCGGGGCTCCGACAGCCTTGGCGACGTCGGTGCAGTAGGTGGAGGACCGTCCGTCATAAGGCGAGGTGGTGAAGCCGACCTGATTGTTGACGATGACGTGGATCGTGCCACCGGTGCGGTAGCCCTCGAGCTGGCTCATCTGCAGGGTCTCATAGACGACGCCCTGACCCGCGAAGGCGGCATCACCGTGCATGAGGATCGGCAGCACCGGGAAATCGTCAGGGTTGCCCAGAGCGTCGAGTTTGGCTCGGCAGATACCCTCGAGGACCGGATCGACGGCCTCCAGGTGACTCGGGTTGGCAGCCACCGAGGCCTTGATGGTGTTGCCGGAGGCTGCGGTGAACTCACCCTCGTCACCGAGGTGGTACTTGACGTCACCGGATCCCTGCGAGTTCACCGGCTCGGCATTGCCCTCGAACTCGCGGAAGATCTGTCCATAGGACTTCCCAATGATGTTGGCCAGCACATTGAGGCGACCACGGTGAGGCATGCCGATGCAGACCTCATCGAGACCGTCGTCAGCAGCCAGGTTGCACAGCGCAGCCAACAAGACGATGGCCGACTCGCCACCTTCGAGGCTGAACCGCTTCTGGCCCACGAACTTGGTCTGCAGGAAGGTCTCGAAGATCTCAGCCTCGTTGAGCTGGTCGAGGATCTGCAGGTGCATCTCGCGGGACAGAGGCTGATGCTCCTTCTCGAAACGGTCCTGGAACCACTTGCGCTGCTCGTGGTCAGCGATGTGCATGTACTCGATGCCCATGGTCGAGGCATAGGAGTCGCGCAGGATCGTGAGGATCTCGCGCAGAGTCATGATGGCGCGTCGTTGCCCGGCGAAATTGGCAATCGGGAAGGTGCGATCCATGTCCCACAGGGTCAGACCGTGGCTGTTGAGCATGAGATCGTGGTGGAACCGAGGCCGGTACTCGATGGGGTCGATGTCGGCGGACAGGTGGCCGAAACGACGCCAGGAGTCGATGAGCTCGATGACGCGAGCCTGTTTGCCGACCTGGTCGGCACGATTGGCCTGACGGTCGCTGGCCCACTGAACCGGGGCGTAGGGGATACGCAGCGACTCGAAGATGTCCTCGTAGAAGCGATCGGCGCCCAGGAGGAGCTGGTGCATGCGTCGCAGGAACTCCCCGGACTGGGCTCCCTGGATGATGCGGTGATCGTAGGTCGAGGTGAGGGTCGTCACCTTGGAGATGCCCAGTTCCGCCATACGCGTGGCAGAGTTGCCCTGGTAGGCCGCCGGGTAGTCGATCGATCCGACGCCGAGGATCATGCCCTGCCCCGGCATGAGGCGGGCAATGGAGTGGTTGGTGCCGAAACCGCCGGGGTTCGTCAAGGACGCCGTGACCCCCTTGAAGTCCTCAATGGTCAACTCATTGGTGCGACCCTTGCGGACAATCTCCTCATAGGCCCGCCAGAAAGCGAGGAAGTCCATCTGCTCGGCTCCCTTGATGGCGGGAACCACGAGTTTGCGCGATCCGTCCTTGTTGACGACGTCGATGGCCATGCCCAGGTTGATCTGGTGGTTCTCGATGAGGTGCGGCTTGCCGTCAATCTCGGCATAGGCGTTGTTCATGGCCGGGACGGTCTTGAGAGCCTGGACCATCGCATAGGCGAGGAGGTGGGTGAAGGACACCTTGCCGCCCTTGGCCTTGCGAAGGAAGTTGTTGATCATGGTGCGCTGCTCGATGACGAGCTGCATCGGTACGTCACGCACCGTGGTGGCCGTTGGCATGGTCAGCGACTGATCCATGTTCTTGGCGGTGCGCATCGGCGCACCTTTCATCTTCGTCACCGTCGGCTCGACAGTTTCCAGCTTGGCGCTGCTGTGACGCGGGGCGTCAGCCGTCACAAGAGGACGGGCCGGCTCGCGGGGGGTCTGTGACGGTTCGGGCTTCGATGCCATGTCCTTGGCCTTCGGTGTCGGGTTGGGGGCGGGGGATGCGGCGGGTGTGGGAGCTGGCTCGGGTGGGGGATCTTGACGAACGGGCTGTCGATCGCCAGCCGGTCCCGTCACCTCCTGGGACGACTGGGCCATCTCCTGGCGGAAAAACGTGGCCCACGCAGGATCGACCGAATTCGGATCGCTGCGGTACTGGTCACGCATCTCCTCGATGAGCCAGTCATTGGCACCAAAGTCAGGAGAGTTGTTGGACTTGTCGTGTGGGGCGGGACTCACCACTGCCTTCTTCCGTCAAACGGTCGTCTCGAGCACTCGCGGAACCTGTGGGAAGGTCCTCCGAGCTGCGTTGCTCCGTCTGTGTCCATGGACCCAGACGTGATGATCGTAGCCGGATTGACCACCCCCTCCCAACTATTTGGGCACATTGAGGAACACCTGTTGCCGATCAGCAAAATGTGATAATGGTCACTGGCGGCTCAGGGGGTTGGTACGGGTCTTCCCGGTGCTGATGACGGCTGAGCCGGACGGCGCATGCGCAGGCTCGCGACGAAAGCGACGACACAGGCTGCGAAGGTCACGATGGTCATCCCATTGCGCACGACCAACAGGAGCGTGCTGGAGCGGTGGGGAGGCGCGCCAATGATGCCGGGGTACTTCAGCGGGTACACCAGCTGCGTCAACAACGCCGTCACGAGAAGAAGACCTGCGACAATCCCGCACCAGGTTCGGGCCCGGGAAAGCGTCTTCGGGTTGGGAGGGTTCTCGCAAGTCGTCTCGCCCGAGACCTGATCGAGGATCATGGCGGCTGGGGCAGCCCACCACACGAAGTACTGGGGCGACAAGGTCTTGTTGGCGATGATGAGAGCACCAATGATGACCAGATCGGCCAGTACTGCGCTGCGGTGGTCAAGACCATTGCGTCGCCACGAGATGACGGCCATCCCGACAGCCAGTGTCACGGCCAGGGCCATGAGTACGGTCGACAGTAATTGCCAGGCAGAAGCCCCCGGGCCGAAGACTTCGTAGGCGTTGTACTTCGAGAACTCGATCCTGTAACCACTGTCTGGATTCTTGAAGCGCTGGTAGACGGGGACGGTCGCCAGCACTGATTCCACCTGGAGTCCTCTGTCTGACTGCCAGGTCAACGGGGACACGAGGCGATCCCATCCGCCGGCCAACAGGGAGGCCAAGGCAAGTGTGAACCCAGTCGCCACGAATGCTGTGAGCCGTCGCATGGCTGCCTTGCGGCGAGAGATCATGGGAAGAATGAGAAGGGCCGGCCACAGTTTCACTGCGGCTCCCAACGCGATCATGGCTCCACAAGCGGCGGGGTGACGTCGGTACCACAGAGCTGCCAATCCCATGCAGACGGCGGGAACCATGTCGAAGCGGTGCCACATGATCGGCCCGAGGAATGGCACCAGGACGATCCACCACAGCGCGCCAGCCCGGTGACCGTCATGCCACATCGCCACAGCCAGGAGGGCATCCAGGAGCAGCATCGTCGTAGCGAATGCCGGTATGAAGTGGGAATCGCCGGCAGACCAGTGCAAAGCCCTCAAAAACCACACGACTGGGAGCGGGTATTCCCGAAGAACTGCTGAATCGGGTTGCCCACTCTGCATCCACCACAGGTAGTACTGCACATCTCCGGTGATGAAGTTCGACGAGGGCTGGATGAACACATGGAGCATGATCATGCGACCGAAGACCCACAGCATGATGGCACCGGCCCCGGACAACAGAGCGGCTCGTGATCTGTGACGAGGCAATTCAGCGTCATGGGTGTTCATGATGTGACACCCTACCGGGTCGAACTCGCATCGCCGTGCGTGATTCTGGGGCGCTCCCGGAGGGATTCGAACCCTCGCTCCCGCCTCCGGAGGGCGGTGCTCTATCCCCTGAGCTACGGGAGCCAGTGGGTCCTTGGACCCCGACCGTCCGTCGACTTTAGCGCACTGATGGGTTGATTCGCCATTCATGGTCGAGAACATGGACACTCGCTGATCGTGTCGGGGCCCTCTGGCAGGGTGGAGTCATGACGCACATGCACGTTGCCGGCTCGGTCCATGCCGACGTCGCGGCCGCCGGTCCTCAGTGGCTGACTCTGCCCGACGACGTCAACGCCTTGGATCCTGCTCTCTGGTCGGGGTCCACAGGTCGCGGGGATGGGGGAATTGTCAACGTCGCAGGCGTGAGCGTGACAGACCTCCTGGCCGAATATGGCTCGCCCCTCTATGTCCTTGACGAGGCTGACTTTCGACAGCGAGCGAGGACCTTCCGCGATGCCTTCGCGGGGTGGGACGTCTATTACGCCGGCAAGGCCTTCTTAACGCGCACCATTGCCTCCTGGGTCGATGAGGAGGGCCTGTACCTGGACACCTGCACCGGCGGGGAACTCATCACGGCTCTTCAGGGAGGAATGGATCCTGCCCGTATTGGTCTGCACGGCAACAACAAGTCCATCGACGAACTCAGGTTGGCTCTCAGCGCCGGCATCGGGCGCATCATCGTCGACTCCCTGGATGAAATCACCCGTATTGAGGAGCTGTGCCGCGACAACGGTTGGCACGCCCGAGTCATGGTGCGCGTCACGGCGGGAGTCGAGGCCCACACCCACGAGTACATCGCCACCGCACACGAGGACCAGAAATTTGGGTTCTCGATTACCAATGGTGCGGCCATGGTGGCCCTGGTCAGGTGTCACACCAGTGAGGTCATGGATCTACTGGGCATTCATTCCCACATTGGCTCTCAAATCTTCGACACCGCGGGTTTCGAGGTGGCGGCTCGTCGTACCATGAAATTGCTGGAACAGTTCAAGCAGGCGACCGGAACCGACCTGCCCGAACTCGACCTCGGTGGCGGATTCGGTATCGCCTACACCAGCCAGGACTCCCCGTCCACTGCCCAGAGTCTGGCCGACTCCTTGCGGGAGATCATCACCCTTGAGGCACGAGGAAGGGGAATGGAGGTTCCCCACGTCAGCCTGGAGCCGGGTCGTGCGATCGTGGGGCCGACGACGATGGCTCTGTACACCGTCGGCACCGTCAAGCCGGTGGATCTCGACAGTGGCGCACAGCGGATCTACGTTTCGGTCGACGGGGGTATGAGCGACAACATTCGTCCCGCCCTGTATGCCGCCGAATATTCTGCCGTCATTGCCAACCGTGCCTCGACGGTCACCCCGGTGCTGTGCCGCATCGTCGGGAAACACTGCGAGGCTGGCGACATCCTGGTCCGCGATGTGTATCTGCCCGGAGACGTGGCCCCCGGCGACGTCATCGCCGTTCCTGCTGCCGGCGCATATTCCAGGTCGATGGCATCGAACTACAACCACACGCCGCGACCCGCCGTCGTCTGCGTCGGTACTGCAGACCACCCGGGCACGTCGCTACTGCTGCGCCGCGAGACCATTGACGACTTGCTGTCCCTGGACGCTAGCCCGGTCACATCCGAGGTGCAGTGGCCGTGACAAATGAGACGACCACGTCGCCCAAACCTGGTGACCATTCATTAGCCGACAACAACGAGATGAGGACGAGATGACGACCATCACTGATTCCGCGTCGCCCCAGCCGATCCGCGTGGCCCTGTTGGGGTGCGGGGTCGTGGGCTCCCAGGTGGCCCGCATGATTGAGTCCCGCAGTGACGACGTCGCGGCCCGGGTGGGTCGGCGCGTCGAGCTTGCTGGCATTGCTGTTGCTCATCCGGAGCGGCCGCGTCAGGGCCTCGACTCACGGCTGTTCACCGATGATCCGACCGCGCTGGTCAACCGTGACGACATCGACATCGTCATCGAACTTATCGGTGGCATTGACCCGGCACGTCAGCTTGTGACGGCTGCCCTGGAGAAGGGCCATTCCGTCGTCACGGCCAACAAGGCTCTGCTGGCTGCGCATGGAACGCATCTGCATGCGGTCGCCGAGGACCACGGCGTCGACCTCTACTACGAGGCCGCAGTGGCCGGGGCCATTCCGATCGTCCGGCCGCTGCGCGAGTCGCTGGTCGGCGATCAGATCACCCGGGTCATGGGGATCGTGAACGGCACGACGAACTACATCCTCGACCAGATGACGACCACCGGAGCAGGTTTCGACGAGGCCTTGGCCCAGGCACAGGCCAAGGGGTACGCCGAGGCCGACCCGACGGCCGACGTCGAAGGATATGACGCCGCCGCCAAAGCGGCCTTGCTGTCGACCTTGGCCTTCCACACCCGCATGCGCGGCGACCAGGTGTACCGGGAGGGCATCACTGACATCACCCGCGAGGACATCACCGCAGCTCGCGACATGGATTGCGTCATCAAGTTGCTGGCCGTCTGCCAGGCCGGCCCAGACGGTATCTCTGCTCGAGTTCATCCGGCTCTGGTGCCTACCACTCACCCGCTTGGCGCAGTTTCTGGGGCCTTCAATGCTGTCTTCGTGGAGGCTCGCGAGGCCGGGCACCTGATGTTCCTCGGCCCGGGCGCAGGTGGCTCTCCGACGGCCTCCGCCGTCATGGGTGACCTCGTGACGGTGGCTCGCAACCTGGTTCGAGGAGTCGCCGGACCGCCTCAGGACGTCTACGGTGAGCTTCCGATTCTGCCCATCGCCGAGGTTCGTACCAGGTTCCACCTGCGCCTGCAGGTGCGCGACGAGCCGGGCGTCCTCTCCGAGGTCGCGAAGATCTTCGCGAGCCACGGCGTCTCCCTGCAGACTGTCCAGCAGTCGGCGGTGGAGAGCAACGATCGTGCCGGCGGCTGGTCGGCGACTCTCAAGATTCTCACCCACGAGGCCCGGGAATGTGACGTTCAGGAATGCGTCGACAAACTCACCGGACACCATTACGTCAACTCCGATCCCCGCGTCATCCGGGTGGAGGGAATGTGATCATGCCCCAGCGTAAACGCCCCTTCGGCGTCATCGAGCACTACCGTGACCGTCTCCCCATGGACGGTATCGACTGGATCGTCACCTTGGGGGAGGGCTCCACCCCGCTGGTGCCGGCACCGCGTCTGGGTGCTGAGCTTGACGCATCGGTGTGGATCAAGGTGGAGGGAGCCAATCCGACTGGGTCCTTCAAGGACCGGGGTATGACGATGGCCATGACGAAGGCCCTCGCTGATGGCTCCAAGGCTGTCGTGTGTGCTTCCACCGGCAACACCTCGGCCTCGGCCTCAGCCTACGCAACCCGGGCTGGCCTGACCCCAGTCGTCCTTCTTCCCCAGGGAAAGATCGCGGCTGGCAAACTTGCCCAGGCCGTCGTCCATGGCGGTCGCATTATTGAGGTTCTCGGCAATTTCGACGACTGCCTTCGCATTGCTCGCGAACTGGCCGAGAGCTTCCCGGTGTCCTTGGTGAATTCGGTCAACCCGTACCGCATCGAGGGCCAGAAGACGGCCGCTTTCGAGGTCGTCGACGCCCTCGGCGATGCCCCTGACATTCATGCCCTGCCGGTGGGCAACGCAGGAAATATCACCGCCTATTGGCAGGGTTACCGTGAGTACGCCACGGACGGCCCTGCCAGCCACACCCCGAGGATGTTCGGTTTCCAGGCTGCCGGTGCTGCTCCGCTGGTGCTGGGCCACGACGTCGATGATCCCGAGACGGTGGCCACGGCCATTCGTATCGGTCGGCCCGCATCGGGTGCCCGCGCACTGGCTGCCCGCGACGAGTCACACGGCCTCATCGAGGCCGTCACCGACGAGCAGATCCTCGACGCCCAGGCCTTCCTGGCAGCCCGTGAGGGTATTTTCGTCGAACCTGCCTCGGCCGCTGGCGTGGCTGGTCTCCTCAAGCTGAAATCCGAGGGCCGTCTGGAGCCCGGGCAGCGCATCGTCATTACAGTGACGGGTAATGGACTCAAGGACATCGACACTGCACTGAGCCGCACCACCATGTCGAGGCAGGCCGTCGAGGCATCGACTGACAAGGTCGCGGCTGTGCTGGATCTGCACTCCTGAGAGGTTGATGATGGCTGACAGCGTGCGGGTGCGTGTTCCCGCCACCGCGGCGAATCTGGGCCCCGGCTACGACTGCATGGGTCTGGCACTGGACCTGTGGGACGAGGTTGAGGTCGACGTCCTTGATCGACCCGGTGTGCACATTGATGTGACTGGTGAAGGGGCGGACACTGTTCCTCACGACGAGTCCCACCTTGTCGTCGCGACGTTGCGGCAGGGACTCGCCGAATTCGGGTACCCCCGTCCTGACGCCGGCCTGCACCTGAGGGCTGTCAATGCCATCCCGCACAGCCGTGGCCTTGGGTCCTCGGCCGCGGCCATCGTGTCCGGCTTGGCCCTGGCATGGGGGGTGGCGCGTCCCGCAGTTCCGCTGGATCGCACTGAGCTGTTGAGACTGGCTGCTGCGATCGAGGGACATCCCGACAATGTCGCCCCGGCCATCTTTGGTGGAGCTCAGCTCGCGTGGTCGAGGGGAGATGTCGTCCATCACATCGGTCTGAGGGTCGACCCGTCCATCATCGGGAGGGTTTTCATCCCCGATCGCCATGTGCCCACCGCGCTGGCCCGGCAGGTCCTTCCTGAGCAGGTTGATCGTGGCGACGCCGTGCACCAAGTCTTGGCCGCCTCACTCCTGGTCACAGCCCTGACGACCGCGCCGGAACACCTGTTGGCCGCCACCGAGGACTGGCTGCACCAGCCCTACCGTCGTACCCTCATGCCCGAGTCGGGCGCGCTCATGGACTCCTTGCGTGATCGTGGTGTCCCGGCCGTCATCTCCGGCGCCGGTCCGGCTGTCCTGGCCCTGGGGACCCGGACTCAGCTCGAGGAAGGCTGCGACGTCGATGCCACTGGCTTTGTCTCCCGGGATCTTCGTGTCGGTGAAGGCGTTCATATTCTTTGAGGAATGGTGTCAATGCAATCCGGTTTGTGCGTTATAGTGGTGGCGCACGCGCACCGGATGTGCGCAATTCCCCATTGACGATCGAGTCGTGGCCCTGTGTCACCGTCCTGTCCGTGGGGACCATGTCCTCGGCGTTCGAGGGCCTCGAACGCCACACCACGGCCGAGAGTCTCGCTCAGCAGACCATCCCGGATCTCCGTGGTGTCAGCCGCCCGACCCATTGTCGATCCCGACGGCAGGCCCGTTGAAACCTCGCCCGCCGGAAAGTGCATCGACCGGGGGCAATTCGAAGGGACATACGTGACTCACATCTCACAGCCGGGTGGATCCTCGGATCTGTCCACGAAGTTGCTGCCTGAGCTTCGATCCATCGCCACCCAGATGGGTATCAAGGGAGCTCGCAGTATGCGCAAGGCTGATCTCGTGGCCGCCATCTTGGAAGGGGGATACCCCGGAAGCCAGACATCAGCCCCTCGTCGTCGTGGGGGACTTGAGTCCCACACGTCCGCTGAGGGGGACCAGGCCGGTCCCCAGCGTGCCCCACGCGGCCGAGACAAGGGCTCGCTTGCCTCCGATTCTCGCTCCTCCCAAGATGAGAAGACCCCATCGGTTGGTGACCTTCTCGAGGCTGCGGAGGCGAAGAAGCGTGCCGACGAGTCGAAGGGACAAGACGGCGAGGACCAGCGTGGCGGCGACGGTTCCAACGACGGACCACGTCGTGACAATGGTACGCGTGGTGGCCGAGGAGATTCGCCGCGTCGTCGTGCTCGCAACACATCCCGAGACAATTCCAACGGCGATTCCGGGGACAGTGATGTCAACGACGAGGTTGGTGCTCGACTGGAGGCGCTGTCGCGCGGGAAGAATAGCGAGCGTTCCCAACTGGAGCGCGGAACTCACCGCGACCGCAACAATGACAGCGACTCGAACCAGGAGTCTGACGACGATCTCGGCCGCTCCTCGGAATACGGAAACGGTGGTCGCCGGTCACGCCGACGTCGTCAACGCGATCGACAGAACCGTCGAAAGCGTCCCAACGAGCGTTACTCGGATTCCGAACCCAATGTCCGCGAGGATGACGTCCTCGTACCGTGCTCCGGCATTCTCGACATTCGCGACCAGTACGCCTTCGTGCGCACCTCGGGGTACCTGCCCGGCCCGAATGACGCCTATGTCTCGATGGCCATGGCCCGCCGTCACGGGCTGCGCAAGGGAGACGTCATCGTCGGTCAGATGCGCGCTCACCGAGAGGGGGAGAGGCGCGAGAAATTCGCACCCCTGGTCACGATCGAACAGGTCAATGGTGCTGACCTCGAGCAGATGAAGCAGCGTCCCGAGTTCTCCAAACTCACCCCGCTGTATCCGCAGGAACGTCTGCGCCTCGAGGATGACCCCAAGAACATGACCGGCCGCATCATCGATCTGGTCAGCCCGATCGGCAAGGGACAGCGCGGCCTCATCGTCTCGCCCCCAAAGGCTGGCAAGACGATGATCATGCAGTCGATCGCGAACTCGATCACCAAGAACAACCCTGAGGTGCACCTCATGGTGGTGCTGGTCGACGAGCGTCCCGAGGAAGTCACCGACTTCCAGCGGACCGTCAGTGGTGAGGTCATTGCGTCGACCTTCGATCGTCCTGCCGACGACCACACCCAGTTGTCCGAGTTGGCCATCGAACGTGCCAAGCGTCTGGTGGAGCTCGGCCATGACGTCGTCATCTTGCTCGACGGCATCACCCGTCTGGGGCGGGCCTACAACCTGGCCGCGCCCGCGTCGGGACGTATCCTCTCCGGTGGTGTCGACTCGGCCGCCCTGTACCCGCCCAAGAAGTTCTTCGGCGCCGCTCGAAACATTGAGCACGGCGGCTCCTTGACGATTCTGGCCACGGCGCTGGTGGAGACCGGCTCCAAGATGGATGAGGTCATCTTCGAGGAGTTCAAAGGCACAGGCAACATGGAGTTGCGCCTGCGCCGCGAATTCGCCAACAAGCGACTCTTCCCGGCCATCGACGTCGACGCTTCCGGTACTCGCCGCGAGGAACTGTTGCTCTCGCGAGAGGAGACCGCGATCATGTGGAAGTTGCGCCGGGTTCTCTCCGGTCTGGAAGGATCTCAGGCCCTTGAGATGATGCTCTCGCGGCTGCGCAAGACCCAGACGAACGTCGAGTTCCTGTACACAATCTCCAAGACAACCCCCAGCCAGGAATGATGCCGTCAAGTGGACCGGCGCCGGTGGTTCGGTGTATTGTCGAACGCCGGTTCCGGTTCACGTCCGAATGAATCAGTCGGGCGACCCGGGGCACGTTTGACAAGGAGATCACATATGAAGCAGGGAATCCATCCCGAATACCACGAGACGACCGTGGTGTGCACCTGTGGGAACACCTTCACCACCCGCAGCACCTCGACGTCGGGCACCCTCAACGCCGACGTCTGCTCGAAGTGCCACCCGTTCTACACCGGTAAGCAGAAGATCCTCGACACCGGCGGCCGCGTCGCCCGGTTCGAGCGCCGCTACGGCAAGAAGAACTGACGTCGTCTCTCAATGACGTATCACCATGACGCCGGGCTGATGCTCGGCGTCATGGTCATTTCCGGGGCCTGTCGACGGCCCCGGCATGGTTGGCCAGGAGGGTCATGAGCGAATCCACGCAACGAGCACTTGACGAGGTGCGTCGTCGGCTCCGAGAGATTGAAACTCAACTCGCCGACCCGCAGGTGCTGTCTGACCCCGCCGAGATGCGACGCCTGGGCAAACGCCACTCGAGACTGCGTCACGTCGTGTCCGTCGCTGACCGCGTTGACCACTTGAGCGCAGACATCCAGGCCGCAGAGGACCTCGCCGACGAGGACCCCGCCTTCGCGCAGGAAGCTGAAACCCTGCGTAACCATCGTGAGGCTGCCGACGCTGAGTTGACTGAGTTGCTCGCTCCCTCAGACCCACTCGATCAGGAGGACGCCCTGGTCGAGATTCATTCCGGTGAGGGTGGCGAGGAATCCGCCCTCTTCGCCGCCGACATACTTCGGATGTACACCCGGTACGCAGAGAGGGTGGGGTGGACAGTCCGTGAGCTCACCAGCGAGGTGACCGATCTGGGGGGTTATCGCAGCGTCGTCGTTGCCGTTGAGGGTGTGCCGTCACGCCCGGCCTACGGCTATCTCAAACACGAGGGCGGCGTTCATCGTGTGCAACGGGTGCCGGTGACCGAATCTGCCGGACGCATTCACACCTCGGCGGTCGGTGTCCTCGTCATGCCTGATGTCGACGAGACCGAGGTCGACATTGATCCCGCCGACGTCCGCGTCGACGTGTACCGCTCCTCAGGCCCCGGCGGGCAGGGAGTCAACACCACTGATTCCGCAGTACGGCTCACCCATCTCCCCACCGGCATCGTCGCCAGTTGCCAGAACGAACGCAGCCAGTTGCAGAACAAGGCCGAGGCGATGCGGATGCTGCGTGCGAAAGTGGCTGCCCTGGCTGCCCAGCAGGCTGCCGACGAGAATGATCGCATGCGTCGCGACCAGGTTCGTACGGTCGACCGCTCCGCGCGAGTACGGACCTACAATTTCCCGGAGAACCGGCTCACTGATCACCGCATCGGCTACAAGTCCCGCAAACTTGACCAGATCCTCGCCGGCGACCTCGGAGAGGTCCTCGATGCCCTCCACGCCGACGAGGTGAGACGGCGGATGGCCGACCGTCCTGAAGGGCAGGAATCCTCATGAGGGACCCCAGCCCCTCACTTGTCCTGGCGCGCGCCACCCGGCAGCTGACCACTGGAGGTATCGAGAACCCGGCTGCAGAAGCACGGATGCTGTTGTGCGAGGCCCTTGACGTCCAACCCGCAAAGCTCATCCTCGTCTCGAGTGTGAGCCCCCGTGACGAGGATCGGTTCAACGAGATGGTGGACCGACGTCGATCCGGGGAACCGATTCAATACATCGTCGGTCATGCCTGGTTCCGTGGTATTCGCCTTGAGGTCGGTCCAGGGGTGTTCATTCCGCGACTGGAGACTGAATTGGTGGCCGGACGTGCCGTGGATCAGGCGCGTCAACTCGTCATGGCGGGGGGTTCTCCAAGCGTCATCGACCTGTGTGCGGGCAGTGGTGCCATAGCCCTTTCCGTTGCCAACGAGGTGCCCGGAGCTAGGGTCAGCGCGGTGGAACTCGACGAGGAAGCCCTGGTGTGGACACGTCGCAACCTTGCTGGTTCCGGGGTGGAACTTCTCGCCGGTGATGCCCTCAAGGTTCCCGATGATGGACGTCACTTCGATGTCGTCGTCACCAATCCGCCCTATTTGCGCCGCGTCGACGCCCACGGCATACCCAGTGACGTCACGGGGCACGAACCCGATGTCGCGCTGTTCTCCGGAGATGACGGATTGGACCTTCCACTGCGTCTTGTCGAGCGTGCCGCCCAACTGCTCACACCGGGCGGCCTGTTCGTGATGGAGCACGACGAGTCTCACCGCGAAGCCCTGACCCGTAGATTGGCGAGGACCGCGCAGTGGGACGAGATCGAGGACCATGATGATCTCGCAGGTAGGCCGAGGTTCGTCACGGCCCGCCGACGGTGCAAGGATGGGTGCCATGGATGAGACTGACCAGACGACGGTCGAGGACAATGAGCTGACCGAGACTCCCGATGTGGAGTCCACTGACAGTCAGGCTGAGACCGTCGTGGTGGAGGACGCGACTGAGGACTCCGGGATCACCCCGCTCATTCTCGATGTCACGAATCCGCAGACCTGCGAGGATGCTCTGGAACAGGCAGCGGACGTCATCGCGGACGGCGAATGCATCGTCATCCCGACCGACACCGTCTATGGCATCGGCGCCGACGCCTTTGATGCCTTGGCCGTTCAGCGTCTCCTCAATGCCAAGGAACGCGGCCGGGACATGCCACCGCCAGTTCTCGTCAGCGATGCGGTCGCCCTGCCCGCCTTGTGCCAGCACATTCCAGAGGCCGCAGAAGCCCTCGCGCAAAAGTACTGGCCAGGGGGCCTCACCCTCATCCTCCGTGCTCAGGAGTCCCTTGGCATGGACCTGGGACAGACCAACGGCACCTTGGCCGTGCGTGTACCAGACCAGGAGCAAACCCGTGAGCTGTTGCGCATGACGGGGCCGCTGGCCGTCTCGAGCGCGAACAAGTCGGGCCAGCCCGCAGCCCTGACGGCCCAGGAAGCCGCGGATCAACTCGGAGTCTCCGTGGCCGTGTATCTCGACGCCGGCCCGAGCCAGGTAGCGACGTCCTCGACGATCATCGACTTCGTGTCGACCACGGACGGCAAGATTGTTCGCCAGGGGGCCTTGTCCCTGGAAGCCATCCACGAGGTCGCTCCCGACGTCGTCGCAATGGAAGAACCCACCGATCAACCCGCCGAGGAGGACACTTCCGAGGCCGAGTCCACGGCCGAGGACATTGCGGCGAACGAGCCGAGTCCCGTGGCCCAGGCCCAGTCTGAGCCCTTGGCAACCGATGACGTCGCCGGCGCCGACCAGACTGACACCATTGCCGAGACCCCGACTGTTGAGCTCACCGAGACCCCCGTCACATCTGCTGACGACGAGTGACCCACAACCATGCGCGAGTACATCCTGGTGATGCTGACATCAGGCCTGACGACCTATTTGTTGTCCGGCCTGTGTCGGCAGGCTGCCCTGAGATGGGGGGCTGTTGCCAAGGTGCGCTCGAGAGACGTTCACACCAAGCCAGTTCCGTACTTCGGTGGGGTGGCGATGCTGGGGGGAGTGGCGCTGGGATGTCTGTTGGCCCGCAACATGCCCTTCCTTGGACGTCACCTCCTGGTGGGTGACGACGCCTTGACGATCTGCGCTGCCGGAGCGGTCATCTGTGCCGTGGGGGTCCTTGACGACCTGCTTGACCTACCTGCATTGGCCAAAGCGGCAGGGCAGGTCCTGGCGGCCGGAATCGTCGTCACGGGGGGTGTGCGAATGTTCTGGATTCCGCTGCCCAACTCCATCATCGCCCTGGGCACGCCGACGTCGATCCTCGTCACGGTGTTCTTCATCGTGCTGTGTGCCAACGCGGTGAACTTCATTGACGGCCTGGATGGCCTGGCCTCTGGCGTCGTCGCCATTGGCTCCCTCGCGTTCTTCTCCTACACCTACTTGCTGGCCCACGAACAGGACTTCGTCGTGGCGACGACGACGAGCCTCATCACCGCTGCCACCGCGGGAGCATGTCTGGGTTTTCTGCCTCACAACTGGCACCCGGCCAAGATGTTCATGGGGGATTCGGGGTCCTTGCTACTGGGCTTGTTGCTTGCCTCGTCCACGATTTCTCTTACCGGGCAGATCGACTCCACGGCGCTGACCGCTCAGGGGGGCGGTTTGGTTCCCGCCTATCTTCCGATCATCGTGCCCCTCATGGTGCTCGCGATTCCCGTCCTCGACCTCGTCATGGGATACATCAGGCGAACTTGGCGGGGAACCTGGTTCTTCGTCGCCGACAAGCAGCACCTTCACCATCGCCTCCTGCAGCGCGGTCACTCCCACATCCGGGCCGTCTTGTTGATGTACCTGTGGACGACGGTGTTGACCTTCGGGACGGTGTTCATCGGTTTGGAAAGGAACTGGTGGGCCGTGGTCATCGTCATTGCCGGGCTTCTCATGTGCGTGGTCCTGACCACGGCCAACTCGCGGCACCCGGCCGCCGAAGCCTGAGATCTCGACGTCATCGCGCGATATGTGTTACGTTTCTCACCGAGGACAACCTCATCAGGCCAATCACTCGACTCACAGCGTCGCGTTGCCGAGTTCAGACGGCCTGACTCATCACCATTGGATCCATCAGTTATGACGGCGGGGAGGGACGACGAGATGACGAGTTTCGCCATCACTGGTCCCAGACACGCGCCCGTGGATCGTCCCGCCCGTGCGACCTCGCACACATTGGCACCGATATACCGGACCGGCCTGGTGTGGGCCACAGCATCCGGGCTTCTGGTCACGGCAGTGACGACGGCCTTCCTCACCCCTCATCTGGCGTCGGCCCTCAGCGCTCTTGCCGGCACGGCCATTTCGGTTGGTTTCTTGGCCTGCGGACGCGGGGTCCACCTGCTGGACCGCACTGGATCCTGGCTTGCTGGACTGGGGCTGTTCATCATCCAGGTCACTGTTCTCGGTGGTCTCGGCGCGCTTCTGGCCCAGTACCACACTGGCCTTCTCGCTGGCCCGTGTGCTGCAGCAATCAGTGCCGTGTCCGTCGCGTGGATCGTCGGTATCGTCGTGGCCGGACGACATCCCCAGCGAATTTACGACGACCCGCACGAGCATGACTCCTCCATCCCCGACATTCCTGCGACGATGGAGGACCAATGAGCACCAACAGGTCTACGACTGCTAAAGTCAATCTGGACATGGGCAGGACTCAATGACGCGAACGAGTACCAGCTCCACGCCGTCCTCCAGCGACGACGGGTGGGGCGTCTTGAGCTACGTCTTGGCGGGCATGCTTTTCTACGGCGGCATCGGGTGGCTGTTGTCCAGCCACTTCCACCAGATGTGGATCTTCGTCGTCGGCATGATGGTCGGCCTCGCGGCGAGTGTCTACCTCATCGTCAAGCGGTACGGAACCGTGCCTGAACCCAACAACGACCGGGAGGGTCAGTGAACGTGATCGTGTCTCCCCTGGAGTTCCACACTCCCGGGCTTGAGGACTTCAAGTTCGACGGGGTCTTCGGGGTGGCTTGGATGGACAAGCCGTTCTGGCAGGCGATTATCGCCTTCATCATCGTCATGGCCTTCTGGCTGTGGATGAGCAGTGGCCTCAAGATCGTTCCCGGTAAACGCCAGGTCTTCGGCGAGTACTGCTACAACTTCATCCGTAACGCGCTGGTGCGCGACACCATTGGTCATGGCTTCGAGCCTTGGCTGCCATATCTCGTCGCGCTGTTCAGCTTCGTCCTCGTCAACAACTTGTTCGGTGAACTGTTCATCTTCATGTTCCCGACCTTCTCCCACATCGGTTACGTCTACGGTCTGGCGATCGTGACATGGTTCGTCTATGTCATTGCCGGCTTCAAGACCAAGGGCATCCGCTACCTCAAGGATGCGACGCTTCCCCCCGGCGTCCCGTGGTACCTGTGGTGGATTCTTATTCCGCTGGAGTTCCTGTCGAACTTCATCACCCGTCCGCTGACGCTGTCGTTGCGACTGTTCGCCAACATGTTTGCTGGCCACCTGGTCATCATGATCTTCGTCGTTGGCGGCGGATTCCTTCTCACTTACCCCTCGAGCATCATGTTCAACGTCGCTGGTGGCGTCTCCCTGATCCTCAGTTTCGCCATCTTCGCGCTGGAGTTGTTCGTGAGCTTCCTGCAGGCATACGTGTTCACCGTGCTGTCGGCACAGTACGTGGCATCCTCCATCTCTGAAGGACACTGACAACACAACCCACCCCCTAGACCTCGTCGTCAAACCGACCGGCGACGAAGACAACGCCCCACAAGGGGCTCAATCCGGAAGGACACATCATGGTTCCCATGCTTATCGGTGGTTCGCTCAACACCCTCGGCTACGGCCTGGCCACCCTCGGCCCGGCTCTCGGCGTGGCGTGGATCTTTGCGTCCGCCATCAATGGCACCGCTCGCCAGCCCGAGGCTCACTCGACCTTGAGGTCGCTGGCATTCATCGGTTTCGCCGTGGTCGAGGCTCTGGCCCTGTTCGGCTTCGTGCTCGCATTCATCGCTAAGTGAGTTCGAGGGCATGAGTATTCTCGAAATGGATTTGGGGCCCCTCGTCCCACACCATCCCATCGAGATCATCGTCGGCATCGTCCTCCTGCTGCTTCTCACCTGGCTCATCTCCAAGGCGGTTGTTCCTCGGTTTGAGAAGCTCTACGAGGAGCGCGCAGAGACGATTCAAGGTGGGATCGAGAGAGCCGAGAAAGCTCAGGCCGAGGCCAAGGCTGCTCTGGAGAAGTACCAGGCCCAGTTGGCCAATGCCCGCGACGAGGCTGCTCAGATTCGTGAGGAGGCCAAGAGTCAGGGTGCGCAGATCGTCGAAGAGATGCGTGCCAAGGCACAGGCTGAGGCCACTCGCATCACCGAACACGCCAATGCCCAAATTGAGGCACAGCGCGATCAGGCAGTGCGAGAACTGCGTGCTGAGATTGGTGGTCTGGCCACGACTCTTGCCAGTCAGATCGTGGGGGAGTCCCTGCAGGACGATCAGCGCGTCCAGGCGACCGTCGACCGCTTCCTCTCCTCGCTGGCCGAGGAGCCCTCGGCTTCTGACTCACGGACGGTGAATCGGGCATGACAACAGTGGTGAGCGCGTCACGACAACTGGATGACGCTGGAGATCGACTCGATGCGACCGTTGAGTTCGCCAGCGAGATCTTCGCGGTTGTCGACATCCTGGCTCGCGAACGGGGCCTGCGACGTTCCCTCTCGGACACAAGCTCTGAGGCCAAGGCTCGTCAGAGGCTCGTGGACGCGGTCTTCGGGTCGAAGGTATCCGCCGACTGCAAGGAACTTCTGGACGCGACCACCACGTGCACGTGGCGCTCGCCGGTGGCGTTGACGCGCGCACTGGAGCGTCAGGGTGTTCGTGCCGTGTTGCGCCGAGCTCAACAGGCAGACCGTCTGGAGACGGTTGCTGATGAGTTGTTCGGCATCAACCGGCTGGTACGCGGACAGGCTTCACTTCAGATGGCCATCGCTGATCCGAACCGTTCGGGGCAGGATCGCCAGGAGTTGCTGACGACGCTGGTTGGTGACCGGGTCGGTGAGGACACCCTCCTCCTCGCTCGGCGCGCGGTGGTGTCGTCGGAGGCCAGCTTCGAGCATGTCGTCGACGGCTATCTGGGGATCGCTTCCGAATTGGCTGAGCGTAAGCGTGCCATCGTGACGACCGCCAGGGCGCTGACTGATGCCCAGCGTGCTGAGATGGTCAAGCAACTGGAACGGATCACCGGCAGCCCGATCGAGTTGTCCGAGATCGTCGACCCGGCGGTGCTCGGTGGTGCGCTCATCAACCTCGGTGACGAGGTCATCGATTCGACGGTGGCCCATCGTCTGGACCAAGCCCGACAAGAACTGGGCTGATACACGTGACCTCCATCCCGGGTGCGGGGTGGAGGAGCTTACAAGGAGACGCAATGGCGGAACTGACGATACGTCCGGAGGAGATCCGCGACGCCCTGGACAACTTCGTCCAGAACTACGAGCCGGAGACGGCAGCCCGCGAGGAGGTCGGTACCGTCGTCACCTCCGGCGACGGTATCGCCCACGTTGAGGGCCTTCCCTCGGCGATGGCCAACGAGTTGCTGCGCTTCGAGAACGGGACGATGGGCATCGCCCTCAACCTGGAGGAGCGGCAGATCGGTGTTGTCGTGCTCGGCGACTCCGACGGAATCGATGAGGGTTCGACCGTTCGCGGCACCGGCGAGGTGCTGTCAGTGCCGGTCGGAGAGGGGTACCTCGGACGCGTCGTCGATGCGATGGGCAACCCTGTCGACGGCCTCGGCGAGATCAAGGACATCGAGGGACGCCGTGCCCTCGAGCTCCAGGCTGCCGGCGTCATGGATCGTCAGGAGGTCCGTGAGCCGCTGCAGACCGGTCTCAAGGCCATCGACTCGATGATCCCGATCGGTCGGGGTCAGCGTCAGCTCATCATTGGCGACCGCAAGACCGGTAAGACTGCCATTGCCATCGACACCATCATCAACCAGAAGGCCAACTGGGAGTCCGGCGATCCCAAGAAGCAGGTTCGCTGCATCTACGTCGCCATTGGTCAGAAGGGCTCGACGGTCGCCGAGGTCAAGGGCGCCCTCGAGAAGGCCGGTGCGATGGAGTACACCACCATCGTTCACGCCCCGGCGTCTGACCCCGCTGGCTTCAAGTACATCGCTCCCTACGCTGGTTCGGCCATCGGCCAGCACTGGATGTACCAGGGTAAGCACGTCCTCATCGTCTTCGATGATCTGACCAAGCAGGCAGAGGCCTACCGAGCGATGTCGCTGCTGCTGCGTCGTCCCCCGGGCCGCGAGGCTTACCCCGGTGACGTGTTCTACCTCCACTCCCGTCTGCTGGAGCGTTGCGCGAAGCTGTCTGACGAGCTGGGTGGCGGTTCGATGACCGGTCTTCCGATCATCGAGACCAAGGCCAACGACGTGTCGGCCTTCATTCCGACAAACGTCATTTCCATCACCGACGGTCAGATCTTCCTGCAATCGGATCTGTTCAACGCCAACCAGCGTCCGGCTGTCGACGTCGGTATCTCGGTGTCGCGAGTTGGCGGCGCTGCCCAGATCAAGGCCATGAAGTCGGTGTCGGGCACCCTCAAGATCTCCCTGGCCCAGTACCGAGACATGGAAGCCTTCGCCATGTTCGCCTCTGACCTGGACGACACCTCCCGTCGTCAGTTGGATCGTGGCGCCCGTCTGATGGAGCTGTTGAAGCAGGGTCAGTTCTCCCCGTACCCGGTTGAGGAGCAGACCATCAGCGTGTGGGGCGGCACCACTGGCAAGTTTGACGACGTCCCCGTCGACGACGTGCTGCGATTCGAGGGCGATGTCCTCGAATACCTGCGCAGTCATGGAAACGTGCTCACCACGATCCGTGAGACCGGTAAGTTCGACGAGGATGCCCAGAAGGAGGCGGCTGCTGCCTTCGAGGAGGTCAAGAAGGGATTCAAGACCTCTGACGGGAAGATGTTGGCTGGTCACGAGGAGTTCGATCCGATGTCCACCGAGGACATAGACCAGGTCAAGATCGTTCGCGCGAAGAAGGGCTGAGCCGTGGCCTCAAACCTGCGGGAACTGCGGCAAAGGCGCAACTCCGTCGCGACGACCAAGAAGATCACTCGCGCGATGGAGCTCATCGCCTCCTCTCGGATCGTCAAGGCACAGAACATCGTCAAGGCGGCGAGTCCATACTCCTTGGAGTTGACGCGAGCCCTGTCGGCGGTTGCCGCTCACACTCACGAGGAGCACCCGCTCACCTCCATCAATCCGGACCCCAAGCGTTCGGCCGTGCTGCTGGTCACCTCTGATCGGGGGCTGGCCGGAGCGTACTCCTCGAACGCGATCAAGTCGGCCGAGCAGTTGTACGCTGCGCTGCGACCCGAGCAGGAGGTCGTGACTTACCTGTGTGGTCGCAAGGGGGCACAGTACTTCGAGTTCCGTGGTCGCGAGGTCGAGCACGTGTGGAGTGGTTTCTCTGATTCACCGACCTATCGGCAGGCGCGGGAAATCGCGGACACGTTGATCGAGAAGTTCCTGCGCCCAGCCGACGAGGGTGGAGTTGACGAGATTCACATCGTGTACACCCACTTCGAATCGATGCTGACGCAGAAGACGAAGGTCGTGAGGCTGCTGCCGCTGGTTGTCGTCGACCCCGATGCGACGCCGGAGGGGGAGCTCGAGGAGGGTGATCCTGGCCTCGGCGCCTCCCGCGAGGAGATCTTCCACGAGTACAACTTCGAACCGGATCCGGTCACCGTCCTGGACCAGTTGCTGCCCTTGTACGTCGCCGGCCGCATCCATTACGCCCTGCTGGAATCGGCTGCCTCGGAGTTGGCAAGTCGGCAGCGCGCCATGAAGGCGGCTACTGACAACGCCGAGCAGTTGATCCAGTCGCTGAGCCGACAGGCCAACCAGGCCCGTCAGGCCGCCATTACCCAGGAAATCACCGAGATCGTGGGTGGCGCTGCTGCCCTTGCAGAGTCCGCCCCACAGGAGTGAGAGAGAACACCATGACTGCGACATCTACTACCCCCGAGACGAAGGACGAGGCTGTCGGCGTTGGCCGCGTCGTGCGAGTCATCGGCCCCGTCGTCGACGTCGAGTTTCCGGCTGGACAGATGCCGGAGATCCTCAACGCCCTTCACGTCGACACCGAGGTGATGGGGCAGACCAATACCATCACCCTCGAGGTGGCCCTGCACATCGGCGAGAACATCGTGCGTGCCATCTCCCTCAAGCCGACTGACGGTCTTCGTCGTGGCACCGAGGTTCGTGACACTGGCGCCCCCATCACCGTGCCGGTGGGCGATGTCACCAAGGGCCACGTGTGGAACGTCACTGGTGATGTCCTCAACGCCGATCCCTCGACCATCGAGGTCACCGAGCGCTGGCCGATCCACCGCGATCCGCCTGGATTCGACGACCTGGAGCCCGAGACCGAGATGCTGCAGACCGGCATCAAGGTTCTCGACCTGCTCACCCCCTACGTCAAGGGCGGCAAGATCGGTCTGTTCGGTGGTGCCGGCGTCGGCAAGACGGTTCTCATCCAGGAGATGATCTACCGTATTGCTCACAACTTCGGCGGTACGTCGGTGTTTGCCGGTGTTGGTGAGCGTACCCGCGAGGGCAACGACCTCATCAACGAGATGGACGAGGCCGGAGTTCTCAAGGACACCGCCCTGGTGTTCGGTCAGATGGACGAGCCCCCGGGCACCCGTCTTCGTATTGCTCTGACCGGCCTGACGATGGCTGAATACTTCCGCGATGTCCAGAACCAGGACGTGTTGTTGTTCATCGACAACATCTTCCGGTTCTCGCAGGCTGGTTCTGAGGTGTCGACCCTGCTCGGTCGCATGCCATCGGCCGTGGGTTACCAGCCCAACCTGGCTGACGAGATGGGCCAGCTACAGGAGCGAATTACGTCGACTCGTGGCCACTCCATCACCTCGATGCAGGCCGTCTACGTCCCTGCTGACGACTACACCGACCCGGCTCCGGCGACGACCTTCGCCCACTTGGACGCCACCACCGAGCTCTCCCGTGAGATTGCCTCCCGCGGTCTGTACCCGGCTGTGGATCCGCTGACGTCGACCTCTCGCATCCTCGATCCGCTGTACGTGGGTCAGGAGCACTACGACACCGCCACCCAGGTGAAGCAGATCCTGCAGCGCAACAAGGAGCTGCAGGACATCATCGCCATTCTCGGTGTCGACGAGCTGAGCGAGGAAGACAAGGTCACCGTCGCTCGTGCCCGTCGTATCCAGCAGTTCCTGTCCCAGAACACCTACACGGGTGAGAAGTTCACCGGTGTTCCAGGCTCGACTGTTTCCATCGCCGACACCATCGAGGGATTCCAGATGATCTGCCGCGGTGACGTCGACCACGTTCCGGAGCAGGCCTTCTTCAACGTCGGCAACATGGACATGGTGATGGAGAACTGGGACAAGATGAAGAAGGAGGGCTGAGTCCCATGGACCACCCGCCACTTCGCGTCAAGGTCGTCTGCGCCGACGGCGAGGTCTGGAAGGGGGAGGCGATCAACATCATCGTTCGGACCACCGAGGGTGATATTGGTCTGCTCCCCGGGCACGAGGCCTTCCTTGCAGCCCTTGCACCTTGCGCGGCCCAGATCATCACTTCCGATGGTGTCCGTGAGGTCATCGCCTGTGACGGCGGTTTTGTGTCCTTGGATGAGGACGGCCACGTGTCGATCATCACCCAGTACGCCACAAGATCGGAGGAGATCTCGGTCGATCAGGCGCACCGTGACCTCGAGGAACTGAGGAAGGAGATCAACTCGAGTGAGCGTACCGATGACGACTTCTTTGTCATCCAGGACCTGACTCACCGCCTTCACCTGGCCCAGGCCCAGCTTGCTGCTGCCCGCGTCGTCGGGAAGAAAGAGGCCTGAGACAAGGGGGATAGGGGCTGTCGCGAACTCCTCGCGGCGGCCCCTTGTCGTCTCCTCGTCGAGGTCAGAGCTTAGGGTAGCCTTCGTGGACGATCAATGGTGTGACGACTAGCGTCGGAATATGAACGCTTCCATCGCCTTCATCGGTCTGACGCCGATGTTGTCGACCTTGGCGATGGATGCTGCCATCGTCGGCTTCATCGTGTGTTGCGCCGTCGTGTACATGATGTGGCTCCTTGTCAGGCACCGCGTTCTCATGCGTAGACGCGGTGCTTTTTTGTGCGGTTTGCGGGTCATGGGTGGGTCCAAAGCCGGTGGATGGATGATCGGCACTGCCCGCTACGTCGACGGGGCCTTCGAATGGTACCGATCGATCGATCCCCGCCATGTCCCCACCATCGTCTTGAGGCGCGGCGGACTCGTCATGGTCGAGCATCGCCCACCCAGCGTGGATGACTCGTTGGCACTTGCCTCCGACGCCTACGAGATCGTCACCCTTGAAACGGGGAGGCGGGGCAGGGCCTCGGTATGCCAGATCATCGTTGATCCTGGCGTGGTGACAGGCCTCATGTCGTGGCTCGAGGCGGCTCCCCCCGGTGGAGTCGAATACGCCACCGTGGGTCACCTCGTGTGATCACCGGTCCTGGGCTGCCGGGTTGCGCTCTCCACCGGGAAGCCACAGCACCTCGTCGGAGGAGTCCTCGCCAGCCTTGTTCGCCGCTCGCGACACGATGAACAGCAGATCGGACAAGCGGTTGAGGTAGGTGATCGCCAATTCGTTCACACCGCCCGGACTCGTCTCGGGATCATCCGACACCTCGGTTCCATAGGCCTCAGCAGCTCGCCATGCCGCTCGCTCCGCAGTACGAATGACGGTGCGGCACACGTGCAACTGCGCACCGACAGGGTTTCCGCCCGGAAGGATGAATGACTTCAGAGTCGGAAGATCGTCGCCGAACTCGTCGCACCAACGCTCAAGGCGATCGACACTGTCCTGAACGATGCGCAGCGGTTCCCATTTCGGGTGTGCGACCAGGGGATTGGCCAGGTCAGCGCCGACGTCGAACAGCTCGTTCTGAATGATGCCCAGGGCTTCTCGCACCTCGTCGGTGAGGACAGGGGTCGTGGAGTCCAGGGCCAGGGCCAGACCGATGCTGGCATTGGCCTGATCAACCAGACCGTACGCCTCGACTCGCAGATCTGACTTGGGTGCTACCGAGTTGTCAACCAGACGGGTCGCCCCGTGGTCGCCAGTACGGGTGTAAATCTTGGAGAGAATGACCATGATCCCAGCCTACGGGCATGCCTGTTGCGCGGACGACGATCCCGGTGGACGGTTGTCCACAAGGTTAGGTTATGCTTACACAATGGATCGGGGTCATTTCTTCAGTGTCGACCAAGCCGCTGAACTGGCGATGGTGTGTGGTCGGGTGCAACGTCATGCCAAGAGGATGGCTGGTGTGCCAGGGGCATCGGTGACGTGGCGGGTGCTGCACACCATCGAAACCGAGGGGCCCTTGCCGATGGGGGTTCTCACCCGAATCGAGGGGACCAAGCCTGCCACCACGACAGACCTCATCAATCGTCTCGTCGACAAGGGGTATGTCACGCGAACTCCCAAGCCCGGAGACGCTCGAACGAAGCTCATCGCCATCACGGACGAGGGACGTCGCTACTGCCGCGAATCCGAGAGGAAGGTGGGGGAGGGGTTGGCTGACACCCTCAACGAGATGTCCATCGAGGAGCGGCGCATCCTGTTGGCCGCACTCCCGACCCTGTCCCATCTGGTCACCGTGCTCAGGTACACACCCATTAACGCGGAGGCCGCCTCAGTCGATGGCCAGACCTCGACGTGTGTGGACAATTTCGTCAAGGCGCTGGCGAATGAGGCGCAGGGCGATCCCTGACCGGTGATGAGACCACCACGCCACATCACGTCATCGTGAAGGGTGGTTGCGAGTTGACGTCCTCATCCGTGGGGTGCCGCGTCACAGGGTACGGGCACATGGGCGTCGCTGACTCCCACAGTGATTTATTCCGGAAACCGGACTACTCTGGGTCACGTGACCTCTGGAGACCCATTGCCCAAACCCTGCGACCACCTCGAGGCAGAATTCGCAACCGACCTGGTGCTCACCTGCGGACGAGTGCAACGCCTTGCCAAACGACGTGCCGGCATCCCACCGTCCTCGGTGACGTGGCGGGTCCTGCACACCCTCGAAGTCATGGGAACCATCAGCACCGGGACCCTCAGCCGGGTGGAGGGGACCCGACCGACCACCACGACGGACATCGTCGAGAGACTTGAGCGTGACGGTCTGGTGAGGCGACGGCGTGACTCCAACGACGCCCGCAGCAGATTGATCGAGATCACCGATGAAGGGTGCGCCTACTGCCGCCGGTGCGAGGTGATGGCGGGGGAGTCGGTCGTACCCGCCCTGAGGAAACTGACCGACGAGGATCGTGCCGTCCTGATCCAGGCCCTTCCTGCCTTGCGCAGGGCAGTCGAAGCGTTGTCTGACGACGAGACGAGGACCACCAAGTGACGACGAGCAAAGAACCCATCAGACCCGCGGTATGGGCCGTCACCATCGCGGTGGCCTTCTCCTACATGGGAGTTGGGGTTGTTGACCCCATTCTTCCCGAGATTTCGTCGGCCCTGAACGCCAGCCCTGGGCAGACCGAGCTGTTGTTCAGCACCTATCTCTTCGTGTCCGCAGCGCTGATGTTTTTCGCGTCATGGGTCGCCACCCGAATCGGCCGCAAGAAAACCCTTCTCATTGGTTTGGCCATCATCGTCACCTTCGCAACGGCCTGCGCCCTGTCTGGCCATGTCAACCTCATCATCGGGTTTCGAGGCGGCTGGGGAGTGGGCAACGCTCTGTTCGTCTCGACCGCCTTGGCGACGGTGCTGGGAGCCTCTGCTGATCCCCGTCGCGCCATCATGCTGTACGAAGGGGCCCTTGGAGCCGGAATGGCCCTGGGCCCGCTCGTCGGTGGCGCTGTGGGATCGTTGTCGTGGCGGGGCCCCTTCCTGGCCACGGCCGTTCTCATGGCGATCGGTCTCATCGCCATCGCATTCTTCGTCCCTGCCACCCCAATCGACACCTCGCGCCGTAGGTCGGCTGCCGAACCATTCAAGGCTGTTGTCGATTCTCGGCTGTCAATCCTCATGGCGGCGGCGCTGTTCTACAACTACGGATACTTCACCCTGCTGGCCTACGCACCATTCCCAGTCGCTGAGGCGTCAGTTCGAGCAGGTCGTCAATTCACCCCGTTGGACCTCGGTCTGGTGTTCTTCGGTTGGGGCCTCATGGTGGCCCTCGGATCAGTGTGGCTCGGGCCTCGCTGCTGTGAGCATGTCGGTATTCGTCGAACAGTGACGGCCACCCTCGTCCTGTTCACTATTGACGAAATCATCCTCGCCACCTGGATTTCCCCCATTCCGCAGGTGATCGGGGTCATTATTGGCGGCTTGTTCATCGGGATCATCAACACGGCCATGACTGAGATCGTGATGTCGGCCAGTGACATTCAACGTGAGGTCGCGTCCTCGGCATATTCAGGTATCCGATTCCTTGGCGGCGCGTGTGCGCCAACACTGGCCGGGATCCTGCGTTCTGTGTGGGGGATCGGAGGCCCGTACTACGTGGGTGCCGTGACCCTCGTCGTGACGATCGCTCTGATGTGGGTTGACCGGCGCCATCGTATGAGACGTTGTGCACACAGTGTTGCCTTGCAGTGACGCTGTGAGAGCCCTAGTCGTGGGCCTGTCCCGTTGTGATCGACGTCGCATTTTTGGGGTGTTGACCTGGCCGACGCAGTGTAGAGTACGAATGACCCGGTTGAGGTTGGCGCTCGCGGCATCCCCCGTGCGTGCGGCCACTCTACGTTGTATTTCGCCCGGCAGGCGGAGTCATTTTAAGAGGGAGAGTCATGACTCGCATTGTCCATAGCACCTTGTGCAAGGTTTTCGCTGTCGTCCTCGTCATCATTGGCATCGGTGCAACCATTGGCGGGAACTTCGATCATGGTTATGTCACTGATCAGTTGTCTCAAGAGAAAATCACCATGCCGTCGGGAAAGGCGCTGACATCGCCCGAGATGAAGGACGCGCTGGACAAGTACGCGGGTCAGCAGATGACGACTGGGCCGCAGGCAGAGGCTTTCGCGAATCACTTCATCTACGAGCACATGAAGGCCGCCTCGAATGGCAGGACATATCAGGAGGTCTCGGGGGACTACATGAAGTGCTCCGCCGATGAGGCAACCAAGAACACTGATGAGTGCAAGAAGCTGGAAAGCATCCGCGCGACGCTCTTCCAGGGCGACAGCCTACGCGGCATGCTTCTCAACGCCTACGGCTGGTGGCTCATCGGTACCATCGCAATCTGGGCGGGCGTGGCCTGCATCGTTTTGGGTGTCGTGTTGGCGATCCTGGGTTGGGGAGTACTGCGCACCAAGAAGGACGTCGTTCAGGCATGACGCGGGGCCGATGAGGTCCTACCGCAAAGGTGCCACGAAGTTTTTGACCCCATTCGACAGTACTTGCTCGTGTGGGGTCGCAGACTCGTGGCATCTTTCATATTGAACATCATTCATGAGAGCGGGGGAGAGATGACGAGGACGGGCAGCATGGAGATTGTGCCTGGCTTCGTCATCACTGAGGCGGATTTTCGGGAAAGATTCTCACACAGCCCCGGCCCTGGCGGGCAGGGCGTCAATACGGCTGATTCCCGGGTGGAATTGATGTTTGATGTCAAGCGTTCAGGTGCCATCCCAGACCATCTGCGCCCGATCATCCTGTCGGCACTCAAGAATCGACTCGTCGACGGGGTGCTGACGGTCGCGGTTCATGATCAGCGGTCTCAGCTTGCGAATCGTAGGTTGGCTCGCGTTCGTCTCGTCGAAACGTTGCAGGCAGCGTGCATTCAGCCACACAGGCGCCGTGCCACTCAACGCACTCGCGCATCCCAGCGTCGCCGTCTGGACGCAAAGAAGCGCCGCGGTGAGCTCAAGAAGAATCGCCAGCGCCCGACGTGGTAGGGCATGGGAGTCGATGTGGTCACGTCCCAAATATTGACATAATGTCTCTTATCGGACAATCGTACGAGAGCCGGCTGACTCTCCTGCAGTCTTGCTCTCCCGCAGTCTTGCGGGCATGGGAAAAAGCTGACTATTTCGGAGCGCAATGAGCGTTAAGCCAGCAGCGTGGCATGTGGTCGATAGCTGTTCATGGTCTGTTCAGCTTTCAGCGGGCGATCTGTCAAGGTTGGATGTCACAATCAAGGTGCTTTAGGCCCTACTAAGCATGGGTCTACTAGGGATATATTGTCTTTCTTTAGGGGTATTTCATGTTGACTCGTCGTTCCCTGATTGCCGGCACTGCGCTCGCTGGAGGCGTAACACTTCTTAGTGCCTGTTCATCTCCGGTGGCTGAGCAAGCTGGCGCGGGGGTGCAGCGACACCCTGGTGATCTACTCGAACTCCGTTTCTGACGGACGTGGTGACTGGCTCAAGAAAGAGGCTGAAGGAGCCGGATTCAAACTCCAGTTCGTCGACCTGGGCGGCGGTGACATCCAGAACCGCCTCATAGCGGAGAAAAACAACCCCATCGCTGACGCGGTTTTTGGGCTCAACAACGTGTTCTTTCAAAAGATCAAGAACGAAGGCGTTCTTGATGCGTACAAGCCCAGTTGGGCAGCCAATGTGGATGCGAAGCTCGGTGACGGAAGCCAGTTCTGGCCCATCGTGCGCGAACCGATCATGCTCGTCTACAACACGAAGGCCTACCCCACCCCTGACAAGGCTCCTTCTGACTGGACTGACCTGTGGACGAAGCCGGAGTTCAAGGGCAAGTACGAGGTTCCTACGAGCCTTGGTGGTGCAACCACCCAAATGGTGGTCTCCGGCATCCTCGCCCGCTATCGCGACAATGCTGGCAAGGACGGCGTCTCGCAGGAGGGTTGGAAGAACATCGAAGCCTTCTTCAAGACCGGCCAGCCTGCCGTCAAGGGTGAGGACCTGTACGCCCGCATGAAGTCTGGCACAGTTAATGCCGGTCAGATGTGGCTTGCTGGCAAGGTGCAGCGCGAGAAGCAGTACGGTATCAAGACTGAGGCGGTCAAGCCCAAGATTGGCGTTCCCTTCGCTGTACAGCACGTTGCCCTCGTCAAGGGCTCCAAGAAGGCCGAACAGGCCAAGAAGTTCATCGATTGGTTCGGTGGCCACGAACTCCAGGGCAAGTGGAGCAAGCAATTCTTCACGGCCCCCACCAACACGAAGGCCAGCAGCTTGGCTGACGCCGAGGCCGTCAAGGCCACCGATGCGTTCACCCGTCAAGAGATCGACTGGGAGTTCGTTGCCAAGAACATTGACGCCTGGATCGAGCACATCGAGCTCCAGTACATGGGCTGAAGCCCGTACCCTCTCTCAACCACTGGGGAGAGGTCTGGCTACTGGCAGCCTCTCCCCCTCTAGAGCCAAAGGCACAATCGATGATCACCTATGACAACGTAGAAATCCGATTCGGCGACTTCGTTGCCGTACCCAACCTCAACCTCACCATTGAGAAGGGCGAGTTCTTTACTCTTCTAGGCCCTTCTGGTTGCGGCAAGACCACCATCCTCCGGGCGCTCGCTGGGTTCGTCACCCCCTCCAAAGGGCGCATTCTCATTGACGGCAAAGACGTCACGAAGGTGGCCAGCGACAAGCGCAACATCGGCATGGTCTTCCAGAATTACGCGCTGTTCCCATCCCTGACAGTCAAGGAGAACATCGCCTTCGGCCTCAAGGTTGCCAAAAAGGACAAGGCAGAGATCGAGGAGCGCGTGGCCAATATCGCCAAGGAGGTCGAGTTGAACCAGAAACAGCTCGCCCGCGGCATCTCGGAGCTGTCAGGCGGCCAGCAGCAGCGTGTGGCCATCGCCCGCGCCATGGTGATGCGACCGAAGATCCTGCTTCTGGACGAGCCCCTCTCCAACCTCGACGCCAAACTGCGTCACCAGATGCGCATCCAGCTCAAGGAGATGCAGACCCACTTCGGCATCACCAGTGTGTACGTGACCCACGACCAGGACGAGGCCCTGGCCATGTCAGACCGCATAGCCGTCTTGAACGCAGGCCACATGGAGCAGTGTGGCACGCCGCGCGAGGTCTCCACCGAGTTCGTCTGCAACTTCCTCGGTGACGTCAACCGTTTGGAGCCCCGTGTCTCCCAGCGCATGGTCGATGCTGGTGCTACCAACATCGACCCAACCCTCCCCAGCTACCTGCGTATCGAAAAGGTACGTCTCGCAGCCAAGGGAGAGCCCACCCCTCCCGGACTCATCGCAGTTGAGGGCGTCGTGGCAGGCAAGTCGTACCACGGCATCAACTACACCTACGAGCTCAAGCTTGGCCAGACGACGATGAAGTCCGTAGTCCCCGAGGACGGGATGGCACGTCACTTCGAGCCTGGCGACCCGGTGGTAGTACTCACCAACCCCGAGAACGTTCTGCAGTACCCGGAGACGCAGAATGAGAAGGCGGCAGCATGAAATCCGATATGCGCGCCATGCTGAGAAACCCGATGTTCATCGTCGTCGGGGTAATCTCCCTGTGGTTCATTGTCACCTTCCTGATTGTGCCGAACGTAGCCCTGCTCGAGACCGTGTTCTCCCACCAGGAGGGTATGTCGGCCTGGCAGAAGCTCTCGATGTCGGAGCCGGCCAAGAAATCATTGGTCAACTCGCTGATTCTCGCTATCACCCTGTCGATCACCGTTAACGTCGTGGGTATCTTCATCGTGCTGGTCACCCGGTACTACGACATCAAGGGAGCTCGCTTCCTGTGGTTCGGTTACGCCACGACGCTTATTTATGGCGGCATCGTCCTGGTCTCGGGCTACAAGTTCCTCTACGGCCCCAACGGCATTTTGACCCGCGCCCTCACCGCCATCGTGCCTGCGCTCGACGCTGACTGGTTCACTGGCTTCACCGCAGTGGCATTCGTCATGACGTTCGCGTGCACCGGAAACCATCTTTTGTTCCTAACCGCCGCGATGGCCAAGGTCGATTACCAGACCGTCGAGGCTGCAAAGCAGATGGGAGCCTCCAACTGGACCATCCTGCGCAAGGTGGTTCTGCCAGTGCTCAAGCCGACGATTTTTGCCGTCACGATTCTGGTTTTCCTATCCGGTCTCGGCGCCCTGGCAGCTCCCCAGATCGTGGGAGGACGAGATTTTCAGACCATCTCGCCGATGATTTTGACCTTCGCCAATGCTCCGGGGTCTCGGGACCTCGCAGCCACGCTGGCACTGATTCTGGCGGTCGTCACCATGCTGCTTCTGGTGATCTTGAACCGCCTTGAACGCGGCGGCACCTACTTCTCGGTGTCCAAGGTGCCGGTGGGACTCGTCAAACAGAAGATCGACAACCCGATCGCCAACGTTGTGGTCCATGTGTTGGCCTACCTCCTCTTCCTGGTCTACGCGCTGCCCCCGATCCTCATCATCATCTTCTCCTTCGCCGACGCGGAGTCCATCTCCTTTGCCCGCCTGTCCTGGCACTCGTTCACGCTCGAGAACTATCAACGTGTCCTCACTGACCGGGCCGCCTCGTGGCCGTTCGTCGTGTCCGTGGGCTACTCGGCGGCAGCATCGATCATTGTGATGGCGCTCATCTTGTTCGTGGCCCGTATCGTCGCCCGCTACACCAATGTCATCACCGTGGGGCTCGAGTACCTGTTCCACATCCCTTGGGTGATGCCCGGCGTCATGACTGCCCTCGGACTCATCCTCGCCTTCGACCATCCAAACTGGCTGGTCGGCGGGCAGGTCCTTTCCGGTACTCTGATCATCCTGCTCATCGCATACGTGATTGGAAAGATTCCGTTCACCCTTCGCATGCTGAAGGCAGCGTTCACGGGTATCAACCAGAATCTGGAAGAGGCAGCCTCCATGCTGGGAGCCGGCCAGTTCTACACGTTCCGGCGAGTCCTGCTCCCCCTCGTGCTACCCGCAGCAGCGGCCATCACCGCGCTGAACTTCAATTCCATGCTGGATGACTACGACACCGCAGTCTTCCTGGCGCACCCCTTCTACCAGCCGTTGGGCATCTTCATCAAGAACGCCAGTGAGAATGAGACCGCAGGCGACACTACGCCGCTCACCTTCGTCTTCACCGTCGTGCTGATGATCATCTCCAGCCTGACCATGTTTCTGGTGTATGGTCGCGGTTCGCGTCTTGGCAAGAAGAAGGCCGTCAAACGTAAGAAGGCCGTCGTTGAGACCGCCGTGCAGGAGGCTACCAACTCATGATCGGACACGCCCGCTACGCCGAGACCAACTCGCAGCTCATCGATCTGCTTGAAGCCGATCACCCAGCCATCCTCGTCCACCGCGGCAGCGGTCGGGCAAGCATCGTGGAAAACACCTGCAAGGGGATCAAGGCCGCAATCACCGAGGGTGCTGACATCGTCGAGATCGACATCGTCGCATCTACCGACGGTGACTATTACCTGTTCCACGACGGGTACGAGCCCATGGCCTTCGGCATCAAGGACAACCTCACCACCCTCAGTACCGCTGAACTGGAGAAGCTCAACTACTCATGGGCCCTGATGGAACCAGGTTCCTATCCGCTCGAACGCCTCGACACAGTCCTTGAGAAGTTCCCCAGCACCATCTTCAACATTGACCGCTCCTGGCGCTGGTGGCCCGACCTGCTCAGCTACATGGCGGAGCGAAGTTCAGTGGGACACCTCACCGTGAAGTGCCACGCCAGCGACGAGACGGCTCTGCAAGCACTCGGTGGCCACGACGCCAAGTTCCCCTTCATTCCGATCGTCACCTCGCCAGAGCAGGTTGACCGGATTGCAGCCGATGTGACCTTGAACACGGTGGCCTTCGAACTGCTTGCCCCAGACCTCAACCATCCCTTTGCTGACCCGTCATACCTCGACTCGCTCCGTGAGCGTGGCTTCGGCTTGATGCTCAACGCCATCAACCTTGCCGACGCGGTCCCCCTGTATGCCGGATTCGACGACGAGACCTCAGTGCTCGACGACCCAGACAAGGGCTGGGGTGAACTGCGCCGCCGTGGCGCAGACATCATCCAGACCGATTGGCCCAGCCTGCTCAAGAACTACCTCGACTCGTGACCCCGCGATGTCCAGCCGACGCAGCCCGTCGTGCAGAACTTTTTGTCCCTGCCTGACGGTCGCATGCTGAAGCTGCCGAGGGCGCTCGGGCCAGCGACAAGTCTCACTATGACTGGAAAGACACCATATGTGGTCATCACATGGTTGCCATGACAGACGCTGTGTCTGACAAGGACAATTCGGCCTCGACCTGACGCAGGTCGAGGCCGAACTGTCGTCGAGAGGTGGTCAGAAGTTCATCATCGGACCGCTGATTCCCTGACCAACTGGCTCCACTCTTACAATCACCACAGACGCCACCCAGCCTGCGGGAATCCCCCACCCATCACCCGGTTGACCAACTTCCCCGGTCAGTACAGCTAGCCGTAGCAAGGACGCAACGTAATGCTGAACCACTGCCAGCCGTGAGCGGTCATGTCGTGAGCAGTGACGCCGTGCAGCGACTGGGATAGAGAGTCTTGTCGCATTGAACACGGCGTCATCCCGACGATGGCCACCTCATCATGCGTTGTCAACGTAGTAATGTGCCGCTGTTGATCGTGCAGGGTCTTCCACGCCACGATCATTTTGTCAGCACGTCATCGTCCCGGAGCACCGGGTCATGAAAGGAGTTGGTCACATGACCTCGAGCACCACGGAACCGTCTCGCCGAAGGTTTGGAGCCGCGCTATGGGCGGGCGTGCTCGCCGGAATTATCGGCGCCATTGTGAAGTTCGGCTGGGAGGTTCCGCTGCCTCCGCGCACTGCGGCACGCAATGCCACGAACCCTCCCCAGCAGCTCCTTCAGCAACTTGGGTTCAGCGAGCACTTCACTCACATGACGTACACCTTCAACGGGTGGCCGCTCCCCTACGTGAGCTTCATCGTCCACTTTGGGTTCTCGATCTTCTTCGCCGTCGTATACGCGCTGCTGGCCGAAAAATACCCTCGCGTCAAGCTGTGGCAGGGCGCAGTCTTCGGTTTGGCCATCTGGGTGCTCTTCCATCTCATCCTCATGCCAGCCATGGGCACCGTCCCCGCCCCCTGGCACCAGCCCTTCGGTGAGCACTTCAGCGAGTCCCTCGGGCACGTGTTCTGGATGTGGGTCATCGAGCTCACCCGTCGAGACCTGCGCAACCGCATCACCGGCGAGCCTGATGCCGAGGTTCCGCTGCCTGCACTTGGAACCAACTGACATCAACACTGCCTCCGTGCACATGTACAGCCAGGACCGGCCACGCCTGCTCGACGGGTAGCTGGATCGTGCCGAATGCCGGGGAGAGCACGACGCTCAGCGTGAGGGTGCCTGCCGGGACCAGCAGTAAGGGCCCGGCGGGTAACCAGTGGTCATCGTGGACCTGCAGGGACGTCGGCCCGTCCGACGGTTGCCGTTGCCCGCGCGAAGCGCGCCGTACCACGCAGGTGGTGAATCGTCCTCCTCATCCTTGAAAAACCCGTCCCGAGGCGTGTTTATGGCCTCGTCATGCCTAGATGTACTGATCGGGGACGTTGGTCAATCGTGAGAACGGCGGCTGGTTGCCGCAGGCCGTGTGCGGGCGGTGGTGGTTGTAGTAGTGCAGCCAGCTGTCGAGCTCACTGCGTCGTTCCGTCTCGGACGTGTAGCAGCGGGCATAGGCCCAGCCGTCAGCCAGGGTTCGGTGGAAGCGCTCGATCTTCCCGTTGGTCTGTGGCCGATACGGCCTCGTGCGATTGTGCCTGATGCCGAGTTCTGCGCAGGTGTCTCGCCACAGGTGTGACCGGTAGGCGCCGCCGTTGTCGGACAGGACCCGCTCGACGGTGACCCCGCGGGCGTTGAACCACTCGACGGCCCTGACGAGGACGGCGGTGGCGGTGAGGGCGGTTTCGTCGTCGTGGACCTCGGCGTAGGCGACGCGGGAGTGGTCGTCGATGACGGTGTGGACGTAGGCCTTGCCCATGAGCGGATCCCGCCACTTGTTGCGGGGCTTGTCGGGTGTGGCGGCTCGGTTGCGGTGGCCTTGTTGTCGGCCGACGTAGCGCCAGCCTCCACCGTCGGGGATGTTGCCGAGCTTCTTCACGTCGACGTGGAGCATCGCGCCGGGGTGGTCGTGCTCGTAGCGGCGGACGGGCTCCCCGGTGGCGCGGTCGACGTGGGAGAGCCGGTTCAGCCGGGCGTCGACCAGGATCCGGTGGACCGTGGACGGTGCGATCCCGAGCCGGCAGGCGAGCTGGACCGGGCCTTCGCGCAGTCGGAGGCGAAGCCGGATGCAGCGCTTCGCAGTTGCGTGGCTGGTCTTGTTCGGCGACCGGCGGGGCCGTGAGGAGCGGTCCTGCATGGACTGGCCGGTGCGGTAGCGGTCGGCCCAGCGCTTCACGGTGGGCCAGGAGACCTGGAAGCGGGCGGCGACCTCGCTGATCGGGAAGCCATCGTCGACCACGAGACGGCCGACGATCAGGCGGTGCCGGGGCGTGAGAGCGGCGTTGGGGTGGGACACGTAGAGCCTTTCGGATGCGAAAGCGGCCGGCGACCTTACGGTCGCCGGCCAGCTGGTTGGTGCTGTTACGCGGATGGTCCAGCCCCGGGGCAAGCACCGCGCGTCATCTCGACAGACAGGGGCATCCGGTCGCGGGATGGTGGGGTGTTACCAGGTGGGAAGCTCGCCCTGGCCTGGGGTGACGCGTCGCTCCTCCTGGCTGACGGGACGGTCGTTGATGCTGGCTTCGCGATGGGTCATGTAGCCGTGCGCGTCGAAGCGCCACAGTTCGTTGCCGTAGGAGCGCCACCACTGGCCGTCATGGTCGTGCCATTCGTACTGGAATCGCACGGCGATCTGGTCGTCGGTGAACGCCCACAGGTTCTTGCGGAGTTGGTAGCCGAGTTCCCGATCCCACTTGTCGGTGAGGAAGGCGATCACCTGGTCGCGGCCGGTGATCGTCTGGTCACGGTTTCGCCAGACGGTGTCGACGCTGTAGGCCTGCGCGACCTTCTCGGGGTCGCGTGTGTTCCACGCGTCCTCGGCGGCCTGCACCTTGAGGGCGGCGGTTTCGGCGGTGAACGGCGGGGTGGGTTTACGGGTTTCGGTCATGTGATGGCTCCTTGCTCTGGGAAGGGGATGTGTCAGTGGTGTGTGGGCGTTGACCATGTGGGCGGCGCCGGGTGGTACTCGATGCCGTCCTGTACCTGTCGGGCGCGGCCGGGGCCGGCGAGTCGACCGACGAGGTGGAGGGCCATGTCGATGCCCGCCGAGACGCCGGCCGCGGTGACGATCTGCCCATCGTCGACCCAGCGCTGGTCGGGGCATGGCGTGATGGTCGGGTCGAGGGCGAGTAGCTCGTCGAACCTTGCGTGGTACGTGGTAGCCGGGCGTGCGCGCAGGAGCCCTGCGGCGGCAAGTATCAGGGCCCCGGTGCAGACACTGCTCACCAGGGCACCGCTCTCGGCGGCGTCGCACAGCCACCGCAGGTGGTCAGTGTCCGCAAGGCGTGCCCTGGTGCCGCGTCCTCCCGGCTCCACGATGAGGTCCGGGCGCGGCACCGCTGCCTTGGCTGCGGTGGGAACCACCTGGAGTCCCTTGGCGCAGCGGCGGGGCTGGCCGTCATCCGTGGCCAGGTCCACCCGCCAACCATCGGCCGGATACGTCTGAGTCCAGTACGACAGCACTTCCCACGGGCCGACGGCGTCGAGTTCCTCCGTACCGTCGAACAGGTCGATCACGATGCGCTTGCTCATGGCATCAATCCTGTCGGGGCGCCTTGCCCAGTGCGAGGGGCAGGAATGACGTAGTGCGCGCAATTCCTGCCATAATCGGTGCGTGCCACACCACGTCGTCGCCCTCGCCCTGCCCGGAGTGGTCGCCTTCGACCTGTCGACGGTTGCCCAGGTCTTCGGGCATCCCGCCGAAGAGGAGTACACCTTCGCGGTGGCGGCGCTCGACGGTGATGACGTCATGACCTCCAGCGGATTCAGCATCGGCGCCGTCCATGACCTGGATGCGTTGGCCCACGCCCGCACGGTCATCATCCCTGGCTACCGGCCCCATCACCGTCCTCATGACGACACGCTGAGGGTGCTCCGCAACGCTTACGAGCGCGGCACGAGAGTCGCGTCGGTGTGCACTGGCGCCTTTGCCCTCGCTGCAACCGGGCTCCTTGACGGGCTGACCGCCACCACGCACTGGCAGGACGCCGGGGAGTTGCGGCGGTTGTACCCCGAAATCACGGTGCAGCCCGATGTGCTCTACGTGGACCACGGACAGGTCGCCACTAGTGCCGGCGTGGCCGCCGGAATCGACCTATGCCTGCACCTGGTGCGCAGGGACCTTGGGGAGCGGGTCGCCGCCCGTATTGCCCGCCGCATGGTGGTACCGCCCCACCGAGCAGGCGGCCAGGCCCAATACATCGAGCCAGCGGCAGCTCCCACGACACACGGTTTCGCCGAGCTCACCGACTGGATCGTGGACCACCTCGAGCAGAGGCTCAGCGTCGCCGATCTGGCGCGCCATGCGCACTTGTCCGAACGGCAGCTCGCGCGGCGCTTCGTTGCTGAGACGGGACAGACCCCTCTGCAATGGATCCTGCACCAGCGGGTTCTTTCTGCCCGACGCCTACTGGAAAACAGCAGCCTGCCAATGGACGTCATTGCGCAGCGCACCGGCTTGGGAACAGCAAGCACGCTACGGCGTCACCTGCGTCGAGAGATCGACGTGACTCCCACGAACTACCGGCGCACCTTCCGCGCTGACTAAGTACGGGTCAATCAACCTCTCCGGTCAGTACACCTAGACATCCTGAACTGACCCTCCGCGTCATTAGCATTGGGCTGCAGATTCTCCTGGGCCAGTTGCCCATCTCCGTGACAGGGCGTGCATCGACTTCCGTGGGGATTCTGTCCAGCACACCAATTCCTATGGATACGAACCCGTGAGGAGTATGAAAACCCATGCCTTTGAAGAGACGTCCAGGGCGCAGAGTTCTCGCGGCGGCTGCCTCGGCAGTCCTCGCGGTGTCTGCCATGTATGCAAGTCCGACGGCACACGCCGTCATTCCGCCCTGGCCGCAGGGCTATCCGGTAGCGCACCTCTACGAGCCGTGCACGGATGCCTCCGCCCACGCCCAGGGATACCCCCAGTGGCATTACGGCGAGACGGGACGGCGCTACCTTAGCGACGGCACGATCCAGTTCACCAATCGCACCGATCAGGTCGTTCCATACACCGGCACGATCGAAACCGAGACCAACCACGCCATCTCGGCGACCTCGGCGGCGAAGCTCCCCTCCGGATGGGACACCACCGCCAAGTCTGACATCGGCCTCAAGCTGTCGAATGGCTGGGTCGAGGGTGAGACCGTCGGTCCCGTCAAGCTCAAGCCCGGTGAGTCGATTCGCGTCGAATACGGAGTCCTTGAGAAGGACTTCATCTCAATGTTCGTCACCTGCCAGGACGGTGTCCTGCAGAACTCCAACGACGCCAACGTCATCCGCGGCACCGGTCCGGCTGAGCGCTACGCCTTTGTCTACCTCATCCACGCCGACGGCTCCATCTCGGACGTGGCGATGCAGATCCCGTCTCGCCACGCGGGTGCCAACAGCAAGCCCATGGGATCAGACGGCTACACCGCCATCTCGGGCCCCAGCCTGGAGTCCGTGGCCACACCGATCGACCACGTCGTCGAACCCGCCACCGCTCCACAGAAGGATCCGTCCTGGCCGACGAAGGGCCAGGCCTGCCGTGCCCGCGACATCTCGTGGTACCCCTACGACATCTCCTCGATCCAGCCCACCTACCGCAAGCCCGGCTACTCGACGGACTTCCTCAACTGGTCGAAGGCCCCCTACGACTTCCACCCGGTGACCGACTTCGTCGTGGGCGCACAGTACAACGGGCCCACCAACTGGATGGGTCGCTACGGCCGCCCGCCGGCGGGATGGCTCGGCTCGGTCGGCACCACCTATCGTGCCTACATGCCCGTCGGAACCGCCCTCGGTGCGGTGCACCTGCAGCCCGGTGAGCGCGTGCGCGTCACCTATGGAACGACGATGACCCGCGTCAACTATCGCGAGATCCACTGCGGCAAGGACAGGACGTACAGCCTGGTGTCGAACTACGGCACCGCTTCGGCGCCGAGCGGCTTCTGGGCCGAGGCCACCGTCACCTCCCCGGACGGCAGCGTTCGCAAGATCGACGTCACTCCCGACGAGTACCGCCAGCTTCCCCTGCCGACTCAGTCAGACTTCTGACCTCGGCATTCTCGACACCACGACCACCGTCAACCCGACCACAAAGGAGAACACTCATGATCACCCGACTGCTTGCCGTTCCCGCAGCTCTCGCCGCCTCAGCCGCTTTCGCGGTCGTCCCGGCCCATGCTGCCACCCCAGTCCAGGCCGCCAACCCCACGACGATCGGCGCCACCTGCGCCAACGTCGGCGAGACCGGCCAGACCATCACCCGGACTCGTAGCTACTTCGACGACTCGGCCGGCACGTGGACCATCTCGAACTACAACGACGAGCCGCTGCCCATCACTCGGACCATCACCGAGACCAAGACGAAGACCTGGAACGTCTCGGCCGGGGTCGACTTCCCGATCCTCGACGTCATCCACGCCACCTTCTCGACGAGCTACACCGACACCCAGTCCTACCAGGTTGGCGACACCGTTGGCCCGTACAACCTGGCTCCGGGCAAGACCGCAGTCCTGCGTGCCGGATGGGTCGTCTCGGACTTCCGTGGCCAGCACACCATCTGCGGCTCGGATCACACCTGGAAGGCCAACGGTGGTGAGTTCACCGCGACTCTTCCGAAGGAGCGTCACATTGCGATCAGCACCCGCGACAACGACCTCTCCCTCGAGGCCTGATTGCCGATGGGATTCCTGACATATCAGGTGCGTCGCGGGGTCACGCTCGCGGCGGCGGTTGCCCTGTCAGTGGCCGCGTTCGCCGTCTCCGACGCCCATGCAGCCGAATCGGCCTCCGCCACTGACCCGACCCAGTTCGAGCTGCCACAACGGTGGAACTTTGACTACGAGCCGGGAACCGAGTGCTCGACCCCCGGTGAGAACGGCACCTACCTGACCGCCAAAAAGCGCTGGTTCAAGCAGACCGACGTCTCCAGCGTCGCGAACGACACCGCCGATGCCGTGCCCGTCTCGACGAAGGTGACACAGTCGCGCACCCAGACCCTCCAGGTCAGCGCAAAGGTCGCCGGTCAGGGTGACCTGGCCAAGATCATGACGCAAACCTTCGGGTTCACCTACGTCAACGAGGTGCACTGGTCGCTCAAGCAGGTCGTCGGCCCCTACTCCCTGCCCGCCGGCAAGGAAGGACGTCTGGCCTGGGGGTTCATCATCCTCGATGCCGATGCCCAGAATGTCCACTGTGCGCCGAACCTCACCTGGCAGGCCACGGGTCGCCCGTATCACGTCTCGGCCCCCGAGACTCGTTACTCCGAACTCCAGATCGACAACCCGGAGTACGAGGACCTCTCGTACTGACACCCGACACCAGAGATCGAGGGGCCGCGGATGACCGTGGCCCCTCGATCCGTACCTGAGAACGTCAGAAGTTGATCATCGGTCCGTTAATGCCCTCAGAAGCCTCCTTGAGGGCCTCCGACAGCGACGGGTGGGCGTGGATATTGCGTCCAATCTCCTCGGCGGTGATGTCCCACAGCTGAGCCAGAGTCAACTCAGGCAACAGCTCGGAGACGTCGGGTCCAACCAAGGAGGCCCCCAGAAGTTCACCGTGGCGGGCATCGGCGACAACCTTGACGAAACCGGTGCCATCCCCCAGACCCCAGGCCTTGCCATTGGCCGCAAACGGGAACTTCGACACCTTGACCTCGTAGCCCTTGTCGCGAGCCTGATCCTCGGAGTAACCGAAGGAACCAATCTGCGGCTGGCAGTAGGTGGCGCGCGGGATCATGTCGTAGTTGATCGGCATGGTCTCGGCTCCAGCGATGGTCTCAGCGGCGACGACGCCCTGGGCCTCAGCGGTGTGAGCCAGCATGAGCTTGGCGGTGCAGTCACCGATGGCGTAAATGCCGTCGACATTGGTGCGCATGAAGTCGTCAATCTCGATGGCCCCGCGCTCAGTGAGTTTGACCCCAGTCTTCTCCAGACCGTAACCCTCAACACGCGGGGCGAATCCGACGGCCTGCAGGACGCGGTCGGCCTCGATGACCTTGGAGTCCCCACCCTTCGAGGGGGACACGGTGACCTTGACCTTGTCACCGGAGTCGTCGATGGAGTCGACCTTGGTGGACGTGAGGACCTTGATGCCGAGCTTCTTGTAAGCCTTGGTCAACTCGGCCGAGACTTCCTTGTCCTCGTTGGGAACCATGCGGTCGAGGAACTCGACGATGGTGACGTCGCAACCATAGTTGGCCAGTACGTAGGCAAACTCAGTGCCAATGGCCCCGGATCCGGCAATGACGATGGATCCCGGGACGTCCTCGGAAAGGATCTGCTCCTTGTAGGTGACGACGCGATCCGACAGCTGAGTTCCCGGCAGGGTCTTGACGACCGAGCCAGCAGCGATGATCGCGTTGTCGAAGGTGATCTCGTCGGTCACATTGCCCTCGGCGTCCTTGACGCAGATGGCCTTGGGGCCGGTGAACTCTCCCCACCCGTTGAACTCGGTGACCTTGTTCTTCTTCATGAGGAAGTGGATGCCCTTGACCATCCGGGCCGACACCTCACGAGAACGGCTGAAGGCCTTGCCGTAATCAACGGTGATGTCACCGCCGATGCCAAATGTCTTGGCCTCCTTGGTGACGATGTGCGCAAGTTCTGCGTTGCGCAGAAGCGACTTGGTGGGGATGCAGCCAACATTGAGGCAGACACCGCCCCAGTATTCCTTCTCGATGATGGCGGTCTTCTTGCCGAGCTGAGCCGCACGAATGGCGGCAACATAGCCGCCAGGGCCAGCTCCGAGGACAACAACGTCAAAATGTGAGCTCATGGGTAACACTCTAGTGGGAAGGATGCTCTGTGACGAAGATCTCACAGGAGAGATGCCGGCTGTTTCGCGACGAGCCCTTCCCCCTCACCGTTTTGAACTCAGATCTGATATATCCTCGTCGGAAGAATCGTTCTCGTCGAAAGGATCTGCTGTGGACAACATGACCCCAGCTGCCGTCGGTCGTCTCATTCGCGACGCACGCAAGCAGCGTGGCATGACGCAAAACCAACTGGCGGAGCTCCTCAAGACTTCCCAGAGCGCCATCCACCGGGTTGAGTCAGGCACACAGAACCTCTCCCTGGACTACATCAACCGCATCGCCGAAGCCCTGGAGTCCCCCATCATCCCCCAGCCTGGCAGCGGCACGATGAACTACCACATCGAAGGTGGCCACCAGCTCGAAGGGTCCATCGAGGTCCGTTCCTCCAAGAACGCTGCCGTCGCCCTGCTGTGTGCTTGCCTCATCAACCGCGGCCGGACCGTGTTGCGCGGGATCGCCCACATTGAGGAGGTCAATCGCATCCTTGAGGTACTGACCTCCATCGGCGTCACCTACGAGTGGTCCGAGGACGAGCGCGACCTCACCCTCACTCGTCCCGCTGACCTCAACCTCGAGGACATGGACATCGAGGCTGCCCGTCGCACCCGAAGCGTCATCATGTTCCTCGGCCCGCTGATGCGGTTCTACGACTCCTTCAAGCTCCCCTACGCCGGTGGCTGCAACTTGGGCGCCCGTACCGTCGAGCCTCACCTGCAGGTGCTACGCGCTTTCGGCCTTGACGTCGTCGCAACCGAGGGTTTCTACCAGTGCCAGGTGACGGATCGCACCGTCAAGGAGCGTCACATCGTCCTGACCGAACGCGGCGACACCGTCACCGAAAATGCTCTGCTCGCTGCCGCCCAGACCCCTGGCGTGACGGTGCTGCGCAACGCCAGCCCGAATTACATGGTTCAGGACCTGTGCGTCTTCCTGTGTCAGCTTGGAGTCACGATCGAGGGCATCGGCACGACGACTCTGCGCATTCACGGCGTCGAGAACATCGACGTTGACGTCGAGTACGCGCCCTCGGAGGACCCGATCGAGGCCATGAGCCTCATCACGGCAGCCGTCGTCACCAAGTCCACACTGACGATCACCCGCTGCCCCATCGAGTTCCTCGAAATCGAGTTGGCGATCCTCTCGGAGATGGGCCTGGACTTCGATCTGACCCCCGAGTACGTCTCCCACAACGGATTCACCCGGCTGGTCGACGTCACCGTTCGCCCCAGCCAGCTGCGCGCGGTAGCTGACAAGATCCACCCGATGCCCTTCCCGGGCCTCAACATCGACAACCTGCCGTTCTTCGCCGTCATCGCAGCCGAGGCTGACGGCCAGACCCTCATTCACGACTGGTGTTACGAGAACCGTGCCATCCATCTGCTCGAGTTAGGCAAGCTCGGCGCCGATGTCCAGCTTCTCGATCCGCACCGACTCATCGTGCGAGGACCGACGCGCTGGCGCGGCCGTGAGCTCATCTGCCCGCCGGCCCTGCGCCCTGCCGTGTGCCTGCTGCTGGCCGCCCTGGCGGCATCGGGCGAGACGACCCTGCGCGATGTCTACATGATCAATCGTGGCTATGAGGACCTGCCCACACGACTCGGAGCGTTGGGGGCCAAGATCTCCGTCTTCCACGGCTGAGCGGAAGCATCCTCGGGCCACCAGTCCAGCTCGTCACCGGGATGGTTCCAGGTGCGCTCGAGGACGGCCTGGACGACGCCGGCAGCCTTGCCCAGAGCAGACTGCGGGGACTGTCCTGCGACGAGCTGTGCCGTCAGGACAGCCGTCGTCAGGTCGCCAGCCCCATTGAAATGACGGGCGATGAGTCGGCCATGGGTGAGGGCGGTGCTCTCCTGGGTCACCGCAACCATGGCCAACCCATCGTCGCCCTCATACGGCACTGAGGTGACGACGACGAGGCGCGGTCCGGAAAGACTGCGAGCGGCTCCGACGATCTCGTCGATGGTGTGCGGCATGGACTCGGTCAAGATGGCGAGCTCGGCCACATTGGGCACGAGGACGTCGGCTCGTTGGGCTGCTTCCTTCATGAACGCCACCGTGTCGTCAGGGACGTACCTTTTCACCTGGTCCCCGGCCATGTCTGCCATGACGGGGTCGCACACCCACATGGTGTCGGGGTGATGCTGACGGCACTTCTCGACGGTTCGTATCACGGCCGGCCCGGTGCCAGCCGTGAGGTAACCCGACAGCACCGCGTCAACATGGGTCAGTTCGCCGTTGCAGTCAAGGGCGTCAACCATGTCGTTGATCTGCTGGGCATCGATCGGGATACCGGCGACGCTGGAACGGCCGTTGTGGTTGGACAGCAGCGCCGTCGGCATCCCCCATGCCCGAACCCCCATCGCGCGCATCACCGGAACCGCGATGCTGTTTCCAACGGTTCCCTGCACGACATGGGACTGCAATGACAAGACGGTGGGACTCACGCATCTGTACTGTAGTGACCGCTTTACTGTAGTGACCGTGGAGATCACGGGTATGAAACGTCGGCGAGGCACAATTGATGGCTGTGAGAGCTACTGACTACCCGTATTGCCAACGTCCGTTCACGGTCCTCGCCCATCGAGGAGGGGCCGGTATGGCCGTCAACAAGGGCACCGAGAACACCCTGGCGGCCTTCGGACATGCCGTGGATCTGGGATGCACCCACCTCGAGACAGACGTTCACGCCACCAAGGACGGCGTTCTCGTGGTCTTTCACGACCCCATACTTGACCGAGTCACCGACTCCAGCGGTGTCATCGCGACAATGCCGTGGCACGAGGTGAAACAAGCCAGGGTCGGCGGAGAACCCATTGCGACCCTTGATGAGGTCCTCGATGCGTTCCCAGAATCGTTCCTTAACATCGACATCAAGCACGACGCTGCGACCATGCCTCTCATCGACGTTCTTTCCCGTCACCGTGCGTGGGATCGGGTCTGCATCGGATCGTTCAGCAGCAAACGCATACGACGGTTCCGTCGATTGGTCCATGAACGCACAGCGACTGCAGTGGGACCGGTCGGAGTGGGCTGGGCCGTTGTTGGACCCAACAGCCTCCAGATGGCTGAATCGCGAGGTGACGTGTACCAGGTCCCCCACCGTGTGAGCCGATACGGTATCCCCTTGGTGACGCCAACCTTCGTTGCCGCTGCCCATCGCCTGGGCCGCGCGGTTCACGTCTGGACGATCAACGAAGTGTCCGAGGCGCGCGAACTCATGGACATGGGGGTCGACGGGATCGTCACCGACCGCCCTGACCTCATGTGCGACTTCGCACGGATTCACCAACCCAAGGACGCCCCGACACTGGTTGCCAGATGAGCCCAGCCGAGCTGCACGCTCACCGGTCATGAATCGCTCCACATCGTGAACACCCGTCCCGTAACCCGTTTCTGCTCCCGGAATTTGTACCTTGTGGGATGCTGGGCCTATGGACAAGGGCCCAACCAGGGTCTGACGCCTACGACCAGGAGGGAGCACCATGGCCGACCGTGCACTGCGAGGCATGGGGTTGGGATCCAAGAGCTTCGAGGACGAAGAGGGCGTTGAGATGGCCGAACGCCAAGTCATTGGCTTCGACTGTGAGAACGGCCACCACTTCGATCTCACCTTCTCCACCGAGGCAGATCTTCCGAGCCTGTGGGAGTGCCCGCGCTGTGGAGGCGAGGCGGTCAGAAGCGACGGTACCGATCCTCAGCGCAAGAAGAACAAGCCGCAGCGCACCCACTGGGACATGCTCACCGAACGACGCTCGATCCCCGAGCTGGAAGAACTGCTCGCTGAGAGACTGGCCGAAATCCGCAAGGAGGATTAATTCTTGGCCATGCCGCCAGAACACCGAGTCGCCGTGTCCTGGCCTGGCGAGAGATGGATTGTGCCCGCGGAGTCTCCCCGCGGGCACATCCCATGTTCCGTGATTGCTCTCAATGCTTCCGGCGACGTTCCTTGAGGTTCCCAGCGACCTGCTCAACCCGCTCGAGGGCGAGGTGTCCGAGCTCCTTGAGTTGTCCCGAGCGGTAATCAACTCCCCACAACGTGGTGCGAAGCAGAGCCTCGACGACGATATCCTTGCTCATCTTGGAGTGACCGTACTCGCGCTCGATGAACTCAATCGGCACTTCGGCGACGGTCAGACCCTTCTTGAGGGTGCGCCATGTCATGTCGAGCTGGAAGCAGTAACCAGCCGAGGCGACCTCGTCCAAACCGATGGTGCGCAGAGTGTTCGCGCGGAAGGCATTGAATCCACCAGTGGGATCCTTGACACCAATTCCCAAGCACATTCGGGTCCACATGCCGCCACCACGGGAGATGAGCTTGCGATGCATCGGCCAGTTCACGACGGACCCGCCCTTGACGTAGCGAGATCCTTTGACCATGTCGGCATGTTTGAGGGCTTCGAGGAGCAACGGGAGCTGCTCGGGCTGGTGGGAGCCGTCAGCATCCATCTCGACGAGGACGTCATAGCCGCGGCCCAGACCCCAGTGGAATCCGGCCAGGTACGCGGCACCGAGGCCTTCCTTTCCCTTGCGATGCATGACGTGAACGTGGTCATCGGCCGACGCGAGGCGGTCAGCGATCTCGCCGGTACCGTCGGGAGAATTGTCGTCAGCGACGAGAACGTCGACCTTCGGATTGGCACGGCGCGTACGCGCGACAATCGTCTCGACATTCTCTGCCTCGTTGTAGGTCGGAATAATGACCAAGACCTTGTCGAGCCGGACCTCAGTGTCGGTGGCAGGCATCGCTCTCCGATCTGTTGTGATGTGCTTGTGCGAGCATATCGCGACGCCGTCGCATCATTGACGCCACCATCGCCCCAGCCGCAACGAGGACCACGCCGACTCGTAGCCACGGCCCAATCCTCGTCGCCAGGGTGAGCCCTGATTCCAACGGCACTGTCACCGTGTCATGGGTGTGGCCCCCCTCGTGGGTGCGCAGGGCCACTGAGCCATCCGGATTGACCAGCCCGGAGAAGGAGTTCGTCGTCGAGACGATGACGTGTCTGCCGGTTTCGACCGCGCGCGCCCTGGTGATCTGCCATTGCTGGGGTGTCTGTGCCGTGTTGATGAATGACGAGTTGTTCGACTGCACCGTCAGAATCCGTGCTCCGTGGCGCACCGTGTCCGAGACGGTGTCGTCGTAGGCCACCTCGAAACAGACCACCACGCCGACCGGAATCTTCGTGCCAGAAATGGTCGAGTCAAGGACACCAGGACTGGTGCCTGGAATGGATTGGCGTCCGATGTTTTCCAATATGGGAATGAGGGGCAGGAAGAATGACCTGGCGGGAATCCACTCCCCGAAAGGAACCAAGTTGCGCTTGTGATAGATCGACGTCGGCTGGGGTGATGATGCCGGCCACCACATCGACGTCGTCTGACGCTCATCGTCTCCGGGTCCGTCGGTCACCGCTCCCACCAGGATTGGCCGTTTGGCAACGGCCAGCGCCCCCATGACGATGTCGTGACTCTCGGGGTCGAGTAGTGGATCGATGTCGGTGGAGTTCTCGGGCCACAAAATCATGTCGGGAGTGTCATTGCCCGAAACGCGTTGCTGGGCGAGGGCCATGATCGTCTCGGACAGGTGATTGTCGGTGACGGACCGCGCGTAGCCCATCGCGTACGGACCAGCAGTGCCGTCCACTCCCCCTTGGACGACGAGTACCCGGATGTCGTCGTCATGATTGTCGCGTGTGGAAACCACGCCCGAGACCGTCGACAAGACTGCCACGACGAGCAATTCCGCGACGAGGCCAACAGCATGGTGGACTCGCGATCGTCCGCGCGTGACGACAACCTGGGCCACGAGGGCTGCCGCCCATGCGACCAGGAGACTCGTCCCCACTGCCCCAGCCCATCTCAAGGCACCAACCCAAGGGGTGTCGACGACTGTCCAGGCCAGTCGTACCCAACCGAAGCCCCCGAGCGGGACCGCAGCGGCTGCAACTTCGGTGGCTGTCCAGACCACGGCCTGCCAAAAATGTGAACCGGGCAGGACGCTGACGCAGCGGATGGCCCACCCAGCAAGGAGGCACCACAACGCCATGACGGCGACGAGAAGCACCGCCACGGGAGGGCCCATGACACCCACCCAGGAGATGGTGGTGGCGAACAGGCCCAAACCGAACAGGTATCCCAGCCCGGCTGCGGAACGGCCTGTCGTCGAACGCACGAGCAGGATGAGTGCTGCGAGGCCAGGGATGACGAGGATCCACCAGCCGATCGGCTGGAATCCGGCACCCGTGGCAGCTCCAGCGGCCAGCGCAGCCAGGCCGCGCAGCCACGACGTGGGCGGTAGGTGAGACGGGCCCGTCACCGGGTTCCCAACATGCCGAGATCATCAAACATGGTGTCGAGGACGACGACCGTCTCCGTCCCGCAATGGCATTCCTTACGGATGCGGGTCAGCAGCTGATCGAGGTGACTGGTGTTGGGTGCCTGGACTCTCGCCAGGTAGGAGGCCGCACCAGCGATGGAGTGACACCCTCGCACCTCTGAGAAGGTCCTCAGAATGTCGGGAATCTTCTCGTCTTCCTGTGGATCAATGGGATTGAGGAAGATGAAGGCCGTGACACCTGCGCCGATGGCTTCCAGGTTGAGGGTGGCGTGGTAGCCCCGGATCAGTCCCCTCGCCTCGAGCCGCTTGACACGCTGCTGGGCCGCTGAGGTGGACAAACCCGTCTGGTGTCCCAGCTCGGTCCACGACATCCGCCCGTCTTCCTCGAGCAGACTCAGGATCTGACGATCGGTAGCTTCCAGGATCGGCGAACGATCCTCGTCCTCCTCGTCGTGGTGCTTGGTCATGGGTAGTTCCTCCCCGTCCCCCGTTTGGCCCAGCGGGATCTCGGCACATGAATGGGGGATCCAGCGAGCAAGTTTGGTGTCGCAGATGCTACCTCGCTTTGACAACCTCATCGCACGAAGCGGCTCGTCCGGTGTGGCGATCGTGGTGCAGTGGTTGTCGAGAGTCCCAGTTGCGCGTCACTCGAGGCTGGTCCGGGGCGCTGGCAGGCCCGGTGACATTGCAGACATTCTGCCAGTTCTGGACCGCATAGCCATCCTGTGACAGGCGTTCACCACTAGGCTCGTTGCTGTGCGCATGATGGATCAAGCTGGCCTTGAAGGAATCTTCCACGATGTGGAGGGCCAGCCGCGGGTGGTCTGTGGCGGCTCAGGAGCCACTCCCCTCCCCCTCCTCGACCTCATCGACCGATGCGTGGAGACATGGCGATTGGTGTGCATCAATGCACCAGCCGGCGTTCCGACACGCAAAGACGTCATTCACGAGACGGTTTTCATCGGTCCGGGTAGTCGCCGTGCCGAGTCCCTCGACTACGTCCCCTGCCGGTTGAGCCTGGCAACCCGTCTCTACGAGGAGCGGTTTGCGCCCGACATCCTCGTGTTGCACACCAGTACGCCACGTCATGGCACCGTGAGCATGGGTATTGAGGTCCAGGTCCTGCCAGCCGCCTTGGAGGCGGCCAAGCGACGCGGTGCTCTCATCATTGCCCAGATCAATCCGAACATGCCCTACGTCCTGGGCGATGGGATCGTTGACGTTGACGACATTGACATCGGCGTGGTCGTCGACGTTCCCCTGCCAACGGCAGCCATGCCGTCGCCGGGTCCGCTGGCCCACCGCATCGGCGACCGTGTGGCGTCGCGAATCCCCGACGGTGCGACTCTTCAGGTGGGAATCGGCGCGGTTCCTGACGCCGCCGTCTCCAAGTTGCCCGAAAGCATCCACGTCGGGGTGTGGACCGAGCTCCTCACCGACTCCATCCGTCTCTTGGAACAGGCTCACACCCTCGATGATCGAGTCATCACCGGCACCTTCGCAATGGGAACACCAGCTCTCTACGAGTGGCTCGACGACAATCCGCGCGTGCAGTTACTGCGCTGCGAGACCACCAATGACCCCAGAAACATTGCCGACCAGCCCAAAATGACCAGTGTCAACACGGCATTGCAGGTGGACCTGTTCGGTCAGGTCAACGCAACGCGAGTCGGCACGAAGATCTATTCCGGGGTCGGTGGGTCCACCGACTTCTTGGTGGGCGCCATGCATTCCCCCGGGGGTCAAGCCCTCCTCACGATGCTCAGTTGGCATCCGAAGGCCGACTGTTCGACGATCGTGGACGTCCTGAAGTCTCCGGTCTCAGCGATCCAACCCTCGGCCGTCATCACCGAACAGGGCACAGCCGAGCTGTTCGGCAATTCCCAGAACGAGCAGGCTCGCCAACTCATCGACAACACTGCTCACCCGGATGCCCGCGACCACCTGTGGCAGCGGGCCCGGGAGTTTGGTCTGGCCTGATCAGGGTTGGGGCATCTCGACGCCCAGCAGTTGGGCAAGCACGGTGACAACGCCGTTGTCCGTGTTGGACGGAGCAACATAGTTCGCGGCCTCGATGATGGCGGGGTGGGCGTTGGCCATTGCGAAGGACCACTTGGCCAGGGGCATCATCTCGAGGTCGTTGAGGAAGTCTCCGAAAATAGCCGTCTGGTCAGGGGTCACACCCAGATCAGCCTGCACCGCCTCGACCGCGCTGCCCTTGTTCACCCCAGGGTTCATGATGTCGACCCAGTTCGGGGTGGCAAGGATCACCTGGTGACCAGGAGCGATGCGCTGCATCGTGGGGTGAGTGAGGTCACGGGCCTCACCAAAATCGTAGATGGACAACTTGATGACGTCGTCGGTGTGCTCGGTGAGATCATCGACGACGGTGTGGCTGTGGTAATAGGTCGCGACGTGGGAGACGAACCGGTCGTCCCCGCGCTCGAGATAGGCGATGGATTTTGTGGCTACGACCAAGCCGACGTCGCGCCCCTCATCGACAAGGTCACGAACTCCCGTGATGACCGCGTGAGCAAGATGAGGGTCGATGATCGACGAGGAAATCTCAACACCGTCGCAGACGACGTAGGTGCCGTTCTCGGAGATGACCGGCATGCCGTCGAGATGGGAACTGAACATCGCCGAGAGCGTTGTGAACTGGCGTCCGGAGGCAGGTACGAAGGCAACACCACGATCTTTCATGAGTTCCAGCAGGGGCCACAACTGGGCCGGAATGTTTCCCTGGCCGTCGAGGAGGGTGCCATCCATGTCGCAGATGACCAGTCGTAAATCTCTGGCAGGGGCAGGGAAAGCGGTAGGCTTCGGTGTGTCCACGCCGACAGGATACCGATCTGAGAGGGTGGGGAGCTTCCCAGGCCCGGGAGGATCGACGACGCGCCGTCAACACCGTTGCCCACAATCACCCATTGCTCTGGGATCAGCTTCAAAGGAGAACAGCATGAAACTCTTGATCGTCCAGTACTCCGCCAATCCGCAGGCCAGTGCCAAGTTTTACACCGCCCTTGGCCTCCACGGTCCTGCTGAGGTCGACCCGATGTGGACCGAGCTGTCTGCCGAGGGTGGCACATTCGCTATTCACGGTGGACCGACCGACCATGACAAGCGCGGTTTCGATCCCTGCATGGTTACCGATTGCCCACTCGAGGACGTACAGGCCAACCTCGTTGCCGCAGGTTTTGACCCCGGCCGCATCGTCGAGGAGGACTTCGGCCGGTCTCTGCGAGTCATTGATCCCGACGGTAATGAGTTGCAAATCAACCAGGAGTAGGCCCATGTGATGGGACCGAAATCGTGGCCGGAACCAATGCCATGGTCGATACTTACCGCGGACGCGAGTTGGAGGGTGATAGCCCCCAGAAAAGACTGATGCCTGATCGGACGATTCGTAGTCAGTTAATATTATTTGTAGACGGTCCGTCTCACTCTTGCTGGAGGTGAGCTCATCCGAATCGTACGCGGACTACATTAGGCGTCAAGTTAGGCGCCATTCAGCCTTGCCTCTATCGCCTCATGACGCGGTCGACCGCGCTTCAATCTCGCTAAGTCGGGCTGACAGGATTTGAACCTGCGACCCCTTGACCCCCAGTCAAGTGCGCTACCAAACTGCGCTACAGCCCGATCGGATCATTGAGCGATCCGGGGAAGTACATTAGCGTACTTCCTGTCCCGCGACCAAATCCGTCACTTCTTGTTGCGCTTCTCACGCGGACGGATCTCGACGTGCACCGGTGATCCGGCGAACCCGAAGTCCTCGCGCAGCCGCCTGATGATGAAACGCACGTACCCCTGGTCGAACATCCCCGTGGTGAACAGGGCAAAGGTCGGCGGACAGTTGTGAGCCTGGGTGCCGAAGAGGATCCTCGGCTGCTTGCCGCCACGAACCGGGTGCGGATGCGCCGCAGCCAAACGTCCAAGAAAAGCGTTGAGCTTGCCGGTCGAGATCCTCGTCTCCCACCCGTCGGCAGCCGTCTCAATGGCCTTCTCCAACTTGTCGACGTTGCGACCCTTGAGGGCAGAGATGTTGACTCGGGGAGCCCACGCATAGGCCTGCACGTCCCGTTCGATCTCGCGTTCCAGGTAACGACGACGCTCCTCGTCAGTCAGATCCCACTTGTTGTAGGCGATGACCATCGCGCGTCCTGCCTCCTCGACCATGGTGAGGATGCGCAGATCCTGGTCACTGATCGACTCCGAGGCATCAATGACGACCACGCACACCTCGGCTCGCTCGATGGCGGTCTGGGTGCGCAGCGAGGCGTAGTACTCGTGCCCCGAGGCTTCCTTGACTCGCTTGCGCAGACCGGCGGTGTCGATGAACTGATACAACGTACTGCCGACGGTGACGAGCTCGTCGACCGGGTCGACAGTCGTTCCGGACACATCCGAAACCACCGCACGATTCTGGCGAGCCAGTCGGTTGAGCAGCGAGGACTTGCCGACATTCGGCTTACCGACAATGGCAACGCGGCGCGGCCCGCCCGTCGTCTCGTAGCTGGCGGGGCGCTCCGGCAACACGTCGATGAGTGCGTCGAGCAGATCGCCCGATCCACGACCGTGCATGGCCGACACCGGGTGGGGCTCCCCCAGACCGAGGTTCCACATCGTCGCGGCCTCGGCCTCGCCACGGGCGTCGTCAACCTTGTTGGCGGCCACGACGATGGGTTTGCGCGACTGCCTCAGCACCTGGACGACGGCTTCGTCCTCGTCAGTCGTGCCTACTGTGGCGTCGACGACGAACAACACGGCGTCTGCGGTCGAGATCGCAAACTCAGCCTGCTCGGCGATCATGGCGGCCATGCCCGAGGCATCAGAGGCCCAGCCGCCAGTGTCGACGAGCACGAACTGGCGACCGGACCACTCGGCGTCGTAGGACACGCGGTCTCGAGTCACGCCGGGGACATCCTGCACGACAGCTGCTCGCCGGCCAAGGATGCGGTTCACAAGGGTGGACTTACCCACATTGGGTCGTCCGACGACGGCGACGACAGGCTTGGGAAGAGCCTCCTCAATGCCGTCGCTGGGGCCGTCGAGGAACTCGGGCGAGTCGGACATGAGGACACACTCCTGCTAGGGGACCAAACCACGGTACACGGTCCCGCGCCCGTGGAAATGCTGCTCAGCGCAGCGATTGCGGAACAAGGTCGATGACGGCGTCGATGACCTGGGCCAGATTGAGATGGGTGGAGTCGACCACAGCAACCCCGTCGGCCGGCTCCTCAAAGGTCGACACGGTCGAGTCGTCACGGTCACGACGCACGATGGAGTCGATGACCTGCGCCATGTCGACGTTCTCCCCCAGCTCGGCCTGGCGTCGGGCGATGCGGACGGCTGGATCAGCCACCAGGAGCACCCTCACCTGGGCATCGGGGCACACCACCGTGGTGATGTCGCGGCCTTCCATGACGATACGTCCGCGCTCAGCGGCGATCTGGCGCATGCGAGCGGTCAAGGCGTCACGGACGGGCTGTATCGTCGCCACCGCAGACACCTTGGCGCTGGTCTCCGGGAGCCGGATCTCCTCAGTGACATCCTCCCCATCGACCAGGACGAGGTCATGATCGGCGGAGGTGTCAATCTCCAAGCGGCAGGTGCGAGCCACCTCAATGGTGTCAAGCGGATTGGTCTTCGGATCGATTCCCAGATGAGCGAGGCGACAAGCCACCGCGCGATACATCGATCCGGTGTCCAGATGGGCCAGGTCGAGTCGGGCGGCAACCCCCCGAGAGGTTGACGACTTGCCGGACCCACTGGGTCCGTCAATCGCGATGACAAGAGGTGAGGTTGACACGTTCTGCCTGCCTTTCCATGGCGATCCGACGATGTGAGACTATCGGCAGCCAGCGACACCGATCAGGAACGCACCGACCAGCCATGATCGCGCATGGACACCGTCAACTGCTCAGCACGATCTGGGGCAACGTCGATGGACAGGAATCCCATCTCACGAGCTGGATCGTGTTCCACCGACAGGTCCTCGACGTTGACCCCCGCATCCTCGACATCAGCAAACAACCTCGCCAAGGCGCCAGGCTCATCGGGAATCTCGATGACGACGGCACTGGTCGCCATCATCTGGTGTCCATGTTTACCGGCGAGCTTGCGCGCCCCCGACTGCCCGAGCCCAAGGAACTCCTCGAGGCGATCCGGGTCATCCAGACGAGACAAGAGGTCGTCAAGGTCGGTGCGGATGGCTTCCAGTTGGCGACGCACCTCATTGCGATTGGAGCTGAGGATCTGACGCCACATGGCGGTCTGGGAACGTGCCACCCGCGTGACGTCACGGATGCCTGATCCAGCCAGTCTGAGATGTTCGGGGCGAGCATGTCGCAGATTGGCTCCGGTGAGGATGCTCATGAGATGGGGAAGGTGCGACACTTCGGCCACCGCCCGGTCATGCTCGTCAGCATCCATGCACACCACGTGAGCACCGCATTCCTGAGCCAACGCAATGACCTGCTGAACATCATCGTGCCGGTTGTCAGTACGGGGAGTCACCACCCACGTGCGGTCGACGAAGAGCTCGCCGGAAGCCGTCAGCGGACCGGCGTACTGCGTGCCGGCCATCGGGTGAGAGCCGACATAACGACTGAGATCGACATCGCGACCAGCTGTCAGTTCCTCCAGTTGTGCCAGCACTGCTCCCTTGACTGACGCGGTGTCCGTGATGACGGCGTGGCTATGACGGGTAAGACGCTCGACGATGGTCGAGGCGACGGCGGCGGGCGGGGTTGCCACCACGACAACCCGATACGCGTCGTCGTCCAAGCCGTCCAGCCGACCTGCGCCGCGTCCGGCAGCCACCAGCGCATTGCCCCTGTCAATGTCCCACAGATGGACCTCAACTCCAGCGGTGACGAGGGCTTTTCCCATCGACGCACCGATGAGTCCAGCGCCGACGACGAGAACCGGGCCCCTCAAGGTCGCTGCGGCACCCTCAGGACTCGTCACCGTCGGTCTCCAGCACGTCGGCAGCGTCGAGACGACGAAAATGGCGTCGGGTCGACACGTGACGATCGAGCAACCCCACCTCAAGGTTTGCCGGGTCAGTGTCAAGGGTGCTGGCCGAAGCCCGAACAACCTGGGACAGCGTCGGATGGTCCGGCAGGTTGACACAGCGCCCAGGAGCCACCCCCATGACGACGGGATCGACGCTGACACGCACGCTCCCGTCAAAGGAAATGGTGTGGAAGCGATCCTCGGAAGGGACAAGACCGAGTTCGGCCACGGTCACCTGGACCTGGTAGGGCTTGACATCAGGGCGGGCGAAGAGCGTGCCGATGACGCGGGAGTACATACTCGCCAGGCTGCGTCCTGTGACGTCGAGCCGGTCGTAGGCGTAGGCGCGCAGATCGGCGAATCGGATCCCTGCCACCCGTAGGTCCTCGGTCTCGTGGAAAACCCCCACCCCGGCAAAGGCCAACCGATCATGGATCTCGGAAATCGACCGCATGGCTCTGGGAGGATCTGCCTCGCTGTGGTGGGCAACCAGGGCGATGCCTTCAGCACAGCGAGCAACGACGACGCCGTCACCACTGTCGCGCAGGGAATCAGACACGAAACTGGCCCGGTCGGCCACCCACTGGCTCACCGGGACGTAAGCGGGAAGTGTCATGACTGGACCTCCTCACGATCGGTCTGCGTCGTGATCTCGTCGACGACCCGCTTCGCCACCACCGCAACTTCCTCGGTTGACATCCGCGTGACGCCGGTGGCATCGGCACAGGCGACGGCTGGGTAGAGTCCGCGGGACAGATCTGGCCCGGGCACCGCCGAGGTGGTGTCGTCGTTGATGGCGGTGTGAAGGGCCCGGATCGCGAGCATGACGGCTTCGTCGCGATCCATCCCGGATCGGTAGCTGTCATTGAGGATTTCGGTGGCGAAGAGAGCCCCCGACCCAACGCAGGCGTGGGCGCGCTTCTCGGTGCGTCCACCGGTTCCGTCATAGGAAAAGATACGTCCCCGGTGAGCAAGGTCATCCCACCCGGCCAGCAACGGAGTCACAGCCATCCCCTGGGCCATCATCGTGCCGTTCGAACGCACCAGACTCGACAGCCTCGCAGCTCGACCATCCATGCTCATGCGTTCCCCCTGAATCTTCTCAAGGTGATCGACCTCGGCCTCAAAGAGACGAATCATCTCCCCTGCGAGACCGGCAGCTCCTGCAACGGCGATTACGCAGCGATCATCGGTGCTGAGAATTCGGTCAATATCGGGCTGTTCTGGATGCCTTGCCATCGTCGATCCGAGGTCGGCAGCGACAACCACGCCGCCCCCGTAACGGATGGCCAGCGCCGTCCTGCCGTGCCTCAACAACTCGGGAACACCAGTGTCCACCGTCGTCGGAGGCAGCAGTTCAGGGGCCACCCGCCGCAACAACAGGGCAAACGAATCAGTGGTCGTGCTCGCGGTGAGGTAACCCTCGTCGAGATTGGACAGCGGCTGTGACATGACCCTCCTCGTGGCGGATGTCGTGGGGATTTCCAGCCTAGCCGACCGATTTGGGCCCAGCCCTCGATGCGGATACCATCGGTATCCGATGCCAGTGGTACTGCCTCCAATCCCCATGCTCATCTGAAGGACGACAACTTGTGATGCCCACCGCAGTGGAAAGGCCTCATCACGATGAGGTGAGAAATCGCATACTCGCCGCCGCCACCGAAAACTTTGAACGGGACGGCTATGCCGGCGCCAGCCTGCGTCGGATCGCATCGGATGCCGGATTCACCAAGGGAGCCGTGTACTCCAACTTCGGATCCAAGCCCGATCTGTTCGGGCAGGTGTGCGCCGAAAGACTTGCCAGTGGCGAGAGGGACGTCGTCGATGCCCTCTCCCCCATATTGTCAAGCGGTGAGGATCCTGACGAGACCATGAGGCAGATCAGCAAGAAGCTCACGGAAATTCTCTTGGAGGATGCCCCGTGGCAGGTGGCTCTGGCTGAGTTCCGCGCTCTGGCTCTGCGGGACGAGGAGATCGGGGCGGCCTACGCGAAACTGCAGCAACAGCGGATCGCTCAACTGGTGGAGTCGACAACACAGTACGGTGCTCTCGACCGTATCGAATCCACCGAGGCAGCCAATCCTCGCAGTCTCGCAGTGGTCGTCCTCAGCTTGGTCAACGTGCTCGCTCTGGAATACTCCGCTGCGAGTGCAGTCATCGACCAGCAGGTCATAACCGATGTCATCGAACGTTCAATCAGGGGGTTCCTTCAGTGATACGTTCCTCGAAACGTCCTCCGGTCGACACCCAGGCCCTCGAGGACGCCTCGGGAGTGGTGCTCCACGCCCGCGACCTGACCGCCCAGGGGCGGCAAGGGATGATCTTCGGGCCTCTCGACATGGACCTCGCGCCGCGTCAGCTCGCCGTCATTCACGGCCCGGCTGGCGCCGGAAAGTCAGCCTTGCTGCTGGCCTTGTGTGGACGATTCCGCAGGACGCGCGGAACCCTGGTCATTGACGGCATTGACGCAATGGCCGAGCCCTATCGCGCCATTCAACGCACATCCGTGGCTCGTATCGCCGATTACGTTGTTCCCGAAGATCGCCTGACCCTCAACGAATCCGTTGCCGAACGCTGCCACCTTGACGCCGTCAACCTCAAGACAGCCGAGAGCAGGGTGCGTCAGATCGAGGAAATCGTTGGTTTTCGCATTGACCGATCCCGAGAGTTCGAGCAGCTCGAAGCCATTGAGCGTGCTGTGGCGTCAGTGGCTCTGGCCATGCTGAGGGAGACCAAGGTTGTCGTCATCGACGATGCCGACGTCATGGTGCCACACAACCAACAGCGATTGTTGTTCGAATTGTTCTCGAAGCTCACCGAGCTCGACGCCTCGACCATCATCGCTGCGACAGTGGATGACGACATGGCCCCGCCCGGGTCCCTCGACGTCAGATTGCCGGCCCACAACCGAGGCCGAGCGGTGACCGACATTCATGGGGACAAGGATACCGACGGCACGTCCCATGACCCGGAGGCCCCGGAGGTGACGCAAATTCCTCTCGCGAATGACGAGGAGGACGCAGAACCTGTGGATGACACCCCACTTGACCCCGTGCCCGATGAAGAACCCGAGACCGACCCACCAACGGAAAATGACCGCCCCGATGACTCCCCTCGGAGATAACGCATGCTGACTCGTTTTATCAGACTCGTACAATTCGAGTTCCGGCGTTTCAAAGGACGCTCCAAGCTCGGACTCATCTTCATTCTCATCATTCCACTGTTGTACGGTGGCATTTACCTACATGCCAACTGGGATCTTTATTCCAATACCGACAAGATCAAGATCGCGATCGTCAATCATGACAAGCCAGCTACGTTCGGGGGCCGGAGCGTCGAGGGCGGCAAAGAGTTCCAGAACACGCTGAAGAAGAATCCTCGATTCGACTGGCAGTTCCTCGGCACTGACGATGACAAGGCCTATCAGGGCCTTCGCGACGCCGATTACTTCATGGTCATCGAGGTACCCGAGAACTTCTCGGCGAGCATTGTGTCGGCCGGCGACTTCAAACCAGCTCGGGCCACACTCAAACTTCACCGTGATGACGCCAACGGATTCATCATCGGCCTGTTGACCTCGCAGGTTCAGACAGCCCTGGAACAGGCCCTGGACCAAAGTGTCTCCGAGACCTATTTCAACGCACTCTTCGTCAATCTGGGTACCATCAAGGAGGCATTGACCAAAGCATCTGACGGGTCAGCAACACTCGACAATGGCATGAAGACCCTCGATGCTGGTGTCAATGAGATGAATACCAAGGTCCTGGGGGCCACCAAGGCCGTCGGTGACTCCACCGAAACCGTCAACAAGGTGAATTCGGCTCTGGCAAACGCCGATTCGGCAGCGGCCAAGACGTCGATGGCCGTCAGCCAGACTCGAGTGGGAGCCCAGGCCATGACCGGCGCTGCGCAAAACGTCATGGCCGACACCCAGGCCATCAATTCGGCCATGATTCCGCTCATCAACAACGTGACGAAGAACCTTCCCGCCTTGCAGAAACAGGCCGGTAATCTCGTCTCCGCGACGGCGACCCTCCAGAACCCCAATGGAGATTCTGTCGTCACGATTCAACGCGACGTGAACGGGGCAGCCAGCAAGGCATCGGCTCTTGTTGCCAAGCACCCTGAACTTGCCAACGATCCTGACTACATCGCATTGGTCCATAACATCAGCGGCGCCACAAAATCGACGACCACCGTGTCGTCCAATATCGCGACCGTGGCAAATGTCTCGGCTGGCCTCAATCTGAGCCTCAATCAGCAGAATGCTGACACCCTGGCCGACAATGCCAAGACTGCACTGAATCGTCTCAACGCCGACGCGCAGCAGGTCAACAATGGCCTCGACGAGATCAACGGCGCCATGGACACCGCTGATTCGGCTACCAAGGATCTCAACAAGGCAGTCAACAACGCCACCGATGCCGGACGCGACTTCACCGCGAAGGCCCCCGAGATTGCCTCTGGCGTCATGCAGTTGAGCAATGGTCTGGGTCAGCTCAAGGCCGGATCCGACGCCCTGTCAAAGGGAGCAACACAGCTCCATGATGGCCTTGACAGCGGCGCCAAGAAGATTCCTGGTATGACCGACAACGAACGCACCAACCTGGCCAACGTCATGAGCTCCCCGGTCGACGTCGAACAGACCATCCAACACTCCGCGAAGTACTACGGTCGTGGTCTGGCTCCGATGTTCTTCTCCATCGCCATGTGGATTGCCTGCATCTCGACCTTCCTCGTCGTGCGCACCTTCTCCGGTCGCGCCATGACTGGTAGGGCCAACGCCTTGTCGATCGCATTGGTTGGGTTCGGACCACTGGCCGTGATTGCCCTTCTCGGTGCTTACATCATGGCATTCGGCGTCTGGTTCTCCCTGGGTCTCGACCCGGTTCATCCCTGGTACTTCATCGGTTTCGTCACGCTGACATCACTGTCATGGATGATGCTGGCCTTCTGGATGCGACTCATCTTCGGCTCGCCACAGACAGCCATCTTCCTCATCCTCCTGGTGCTCCAGCTGCCGACATGTGGCGGAACCTTCCCCGTGACGATGCTGCCGTCGGTCTATCAAAAGCTGGCCGTCGTCATGCCCATGAAGTACTCCGTTGACGCCTTCCGCGTCCTTATCTCAGGTGGACCGATGTCGACGATGGCGCTTGGGTTCGCCGTCCAGGGTGCCATCCTCATCATCTCGACAATCATCACGTTGGCCCTCGTCCATCGTCACAAGCTGTTCCGCATGCGTGACCTGCACCCGCCGATGATCACCTCGACGTCCACGGCTGACTTCGCCTTCTCGGTGAGGCCGCGATGAGCAACGACATGGCGTCTCCCGCAGTGCGCCGTGCTCTCCTCGCCGACATCTTCTGCGTGGTCCTCTTCGCGACGATTGGACGGGCCAGCCATGGAGAACCTCTCTCCCCCGGCGGTCTGTTGCGAACATGCACTCCCTTCGTACTGGGGCTGACCGTCGGTTGGGTGATCGTCGTGATGGCTCGTGTCCCAGCACAGCGCTGGGTGGCTGGACTGGTTGTGTGGGCATCGACCCTCATCGTGGGAATGGCGGTTCGCCACTTCACGCACCAGGGAGTGGCCGTCTCCTTCATCCTCGTGACGGCAGGCTTCCTGGCTCTCACCCTCATCGGTTGGCGAGCTGTGACGATGTGGATCACAGCAGCACGACGTAAGGGACGGCGAGCGTGACGGCCTGGGGCCGGTGGACATGATCCACCGGCCCCAGGCGTGACTGACTCGTGACGTTGAGATCCTCGGCTACACGACCCCGCCGTGGTCAGCGGCCCCCATGTGTCACTTCTCCTCCTTCGGCAAGCGCCACTGGTCGTGCTCGGTGATGTTGCGTGGCCGAGGGCCGTGGTAGTCAGGCCCGTAAGCACCCGGAGCAGGGCGACGCTTGCGTATCGGTGCCGTCACGCCAGGAGCAAGACGCCGCGAGATGACGAGGAAGCCGGTGTGGCCCGTCGTACCGTGAGCCGGACGAATGGCCAGCCCCTCAGCGTGCCAGTCCCGGGTCGTGGTCTCGGTGGCTTGAGGCTCGGTCCACCCACCGTCGGCACGGAGGGTGTCCATGACCAGACCCATCTGAGTTGTGGTGGCGACATAGCAGCACAGCACTCCGCCCGGAACCAACACCTTGCCAACCGTCTCGACGCACTCCCACGGGGCGAGCATGTCGAGGATGGCGCGGTCAATCGGCTCGGACGTGATGCCGGCCACGAGGTCACACACGTTGAGGTCCCAGGTGGACGGCACCTCACCATAGAAGGATTCAACGTTCTTGCGTGCGACGTCAGCGAACTCCTGACGCCTCTCGTAGGAATACAGGCGTCCATTCGGCCCGATGGCGCGCAGCAGTGGGATCGACAGTCCGCCCGACCCGACTCCCGCCTCGAGTACTCGGGCCCCGGGGAAGATGTCGGCCCACATCGTGATCTGGGCGGCCTCCTTGGGATAAATGATGGCGGCCTCGCGCGGCATCGAGACGGTGAACTCGCTGAGAATCGGCCGCATGGCCAGGAACTCCAGGCCGCCGACGGAGGTGACGACGACTCCCTGAGGCCCACCAATGAGGTCGTCGTGGCGCACCGCACCCTTGGTGGTGTGGAAGATGCCACCCGACTGCAGGACGATCGAGTGTTTGCGCCCCTTGGGATCGGTGAGGGTGATCCGTTCCCCAGCCCGCAGGACTCCACCGCCACCATTGGCCACCGGGGCTGCAGGCTCGTCGGCCAGGTGCCACAAGGTGATCATGTCAGCCAGCGACAGGCCAGCCAGATTGGGACGGTGAACACGCCGTGGGCCGGGTCCGACCTCAGCCAGTCCGTCCACGGTGAGCACCGCAGCCCCGGCGGTCGTCGCTGAGGTTGTCCCCGCAGGGGAATCCTCGATCACCAGACAGTTGGCGATGTCGACGCCAAGTCTCTCGGCGGCCAGCAGATACGGGCCTGGAGCCGGTTTGGCCGTGTCCTCAGTGACATCATCGGCGGTCACGACAGTGTCGAAGGGGTTGCCAATACCCTCGCGCATGGCCTCAAGCACCGGCTCGACGACAGCGCGCGGCGATCCTGTGACGATGGCCATGGGGATACCGGCCTGGCGGATCTGGGTCAGCAGGTCCAGCACTCCCGGACACCATGGCACATCGCGCTCCCGATTGAAGGTCGAGACCATCGTGAGGAGTTGATGACGCACGTCATCGACGGTCACCGACTCTCCGATCTGTGAAGCCATGGCCTCACAGACGTGAATCATCGGTCTGCCCGTGAAGCTACTGGCCTTCTCCGAATCCCACGCGATTCCATGCGAGGCCAGAATCGCCAGTTCTGCCTCGGCCCATCGCGGCTCTGTGTCGACGAGGGTCCCGTCGAAGTCCCACAGCACCGCCGAAAAACGGTCAGCGGTCGAGGTGTGCAAGGACGTCTCACGTGGCGTGGAAATGGTTGGCCTCCGGGTGATGGATGACGAAGGAGTCGGTGGACTGTTCGAGATGAAGCTGGAACTCCATCGACAGCCGCGCACCGATCCTCGCCGGGTCGAGCAGTTTCACCACCTTGGCCCTGTCCTGGGAGGTTCGGGCAGGCAGCGTACCCAAAACTGTACCGTCAGCCGCACTGGGTCCGGTTATCGGTGGCCTCGGTGACGTCCACCCCCGGTATCTGGGTTCCGGACCAGGGGTCGGGCTAGCCTTGGGAACATGCGATTTCGACACATGGACCGACCATGGGTCGTGGTGGCCTTCAGCGGCTGGAACGACGCGGGCTCGGCTGCCACCCAAGCGGCGCTCCTCCTGGCTGAGTATTCCGAGGCGAAAACCTGGCGGACGATCGACTGCGAGGAGTTCAACGACTTCCGTCAGACCCGTCCTGCCATCACCGTCATGAATGACGTCGAAATCGTCAATTGGCCCCGCACGACGATCCGCATCGGTAACTGGCAAGGTCAGCCGATCGTCGTCGTCACCGGCCCGGAACCGAGTCTGCACTGGCGGACCTACTGTTTCCGTCTGCTTCGACGACTGCGCAAGCTCAAGCCAGCCGGTCTTGTCGTGCTCGGCGCGATGGCCACCGACGTCGCCCACACCCGGCAGTTGCCGGTCATGGTCTCCACGACCGACCCCGACCTCGTCAGCACTCTGGGAGCAGAAAAGCTCGAGTACGACGGCCCGACAGGCATCCCCTTCGTCCTGGTGATCCAGGCTCGACATCTCGGATTCAATGCCGTCGGTCTGTGGGTCGGAGTGCCGCAATACGCCTGCGAATCTCCCTGCCCTCCGGCTGTGCAGTCCCTCCTGGTCCGAATTGAGGAACTCACCGGAATCGCTGTGCCGCAAGTTGGTCTGGAGGAGGACAAGCGGGATTGGGGCGAGGCTATCAACGAGGCCCTGTCGGAACATCCCGATCTGGCCGAATACGTCGCGGCCTTGGAGACCGAACAGGACGCCGCCCTGCCCGAAGGGCTCACCGGAGACGTCCTGGCTGTGGAGTTCCAGTCCTATCTACGTCATCGCGGTAGCTGAATCAGTGGCCGCACCCCTGGGCGGCCTGAGCCTGACTGCGCAGGGAGGTGACCACCTGGTCCGGGTCATCGGATCGGTACACGGCAGAACCCGCCACGAAGGTGTCAGCACCGGCCTCGGCAGCGCGCTCGATGGTGTCTGCCGAAACCCCACCATCAATCTGCAACCAGATGTCAGCCCCGGATGCGTCAATGAGCTTGCGTGCCCGACGGATCTTGGCAAGCACCGGGTCGAGGAATGTCTGGCCACCGAATCCAGGTTCAACGGTCATGAGGAGAATCTGATCGAACTCGGTCAGGAAATCGGCGAGCGGCTCAATAGGTGTCGCCGGACGCAGCGCCACGGATGCCCGTGCTCCCATCGCCCGGAGTTCGCGGGCGAGCTTGATCGGTGCGGTGGCAGCCTCCAAGTGGAAAGTCACCGACTGGGCGCCGGCCTCAACATAGTGCGGTGCCCACCTGTCGGGATCCTCGATCATGAGGTGGACGTCGAACATGAGATCGGTGGTCGGGCGCAGGGATGCCACAAAGGGCGCTCCCATGACAAGGTTCGGCACGAAATGGCCGTCCATGACGTCGATGTGAAGGCCGTCGGCAGACGGGATTCGCGCCACCTCGTCAGCAAGATTGGCCAGGTCAGCGTTGAGAATTGACGGTGTGATGCGAACTGTCATGCTGTCAGCCTAGAGGGTCGTAACGGGACGCGGAGAAAGACTCTCCTCGCCACGACGTCAGGACCGCGACATGTCGCGCTGCACGGCCCCTGAACGGTGGCCACTTCAGTAACCGTCATGAGGGTGGACGTCCGCAATATCCTGTCGATGCATCACCAATATCTTGGCGTCCCCATCGTCCATCGGTGACGACTACGACTCACGTCTTTGTCCCGGATGTGGGAAGGACGTTGATCACGACTGACATGACCAGCCACACATAGAACGATCATCAGGACCACCAGCGTGGTCCTGATGATCGATCATTGGTATCAGGCGAAAGTTACCGGAGCATTGGCAGCCGGCATGCAGACGGATGGCGAGGCCGGGGCGTTCTCCTTGTTCGGGGCCTTGAGGGCATCCTGGTAGGCGGCCTCGAGGTCCTTCATGGCCTGGTCGACTTCGGAGACCCGCACCCATGCGTTACCCCGGACAAGCCCAGCCCTGTCGATGGCACGATTGAGCAGACGGACGGTGTCGTGGTCCTTGTACTTGGTGACGCACGTGTTACGGTCAAACCGAACTTGCGACATCAAGCGTCCCAGTTTGGCACGCACGAACTTGGTGGCAACATCGTTCGGCTTGAGGTCGGGCATGGCCTGAGCTGTAGCGAGAGCCTTGTTGAGTGCAGCCACCTCGTCGGTCAACTGCGCGGGGGTGGAGTCAAGGGAGATCAGCACGTTGATGGCGTGGGCAATCTCATCGAACACGACAGTATGCGCGTTCTGCACCTTGTCCTGAATGGTGAGAGTTGCGGTGTGCGTGGTGTCGCACATAGCCAGGAACAACTCGACACGAGCCGGAATCGACTTGACGAGGAGGGTGACTCCCTTGATGACCTTCTCAAGCTGAGCCTTGAGAGCCTTGGCCTGCTTCAGGAGGTCCGAAATGGTATCAATGACCTCCTTGGGAGACATAGAGGCCTTGGCGTCCTTGAGATCATTGGTCAGCGAGTCAATACGATCAATGACATCGCCGAGCAATGCGTGTGCATCAGAGGTATTACTCGACACGGTGGAAACAGCCGGCACGGCAGCGTGAGCCGCGGGGGTGGAAAGAGCGGCTGGAGCCAGCATGGCACCGGCAACCAGTGGGGCGGCGATCAACTTGATCCTCATGAGATTCTCCTGGTTAGAGCGACTTGTCCGCGACCTCGGACAACATCACCATCGCAGGCGAGACCACGTGCTGAGAATGCCAAAGCCGGGATATCCCCCAAAAAGCCACCTACGTGTGTACCAAAGGACTCCGCAGGACGACGAGAGCTAACTTTTGTCCACCATAGGGTGTCGAGGACCATGCGCATCAAGGCTGCTGCCGACGTCAGCGTGGACCGGGCTGTTTCTGATCCTGGGAGATGTCGGGTGACATCCTTCGGCCACACATATACCTGATAATCGCATTCCTCACTTGTCGCGTATACGCAACAATGCGCAGAACATGGCATCGGTGCCGTGACGGTGGGGCCACAGCTGGATCATGCGCGCATTACCACGAGCAGCAGTGTTGGGAACCTCGGGAATCATAGCCGGGGCGTCGAGGAGGTCAACAGGCAGATTGCGTTGCGCGAAATCCATGATGTCGACGGTCTCGGCGCGGTGAGGCGAACAAGTGACGTACCCGATGACTCCGCCGGGCTTGGTGAGGTTCACCGCCGAGGTCAGCAGACGGCGCTGAAGGACTGTCAGTTCCTTGACGTCGGAAGGGGTGCGACGCCACCGCGACTCAGCGCGCCGCCGCAGTGAACCCAGCCCAGAGCAGGGCACGTCAGCCAGCACGAGGTCGAACGACTGTGACGGCACGGGAGGATTTGTTGCGTCAGCGGTGACCACCCGATGAATACCTGGAATCGGTGCCAGTGCCTGTTGCACGAGCTCAGCCCGGTGCTGATGAAGTTCAATGGCGGTCAGAGAGGAATCGTGCTGAGCCGCCAGACCAGCAAGCAGTGCCGATTTACCACCGGGTCCGGCGCACAGGTCGAGCCATTGGCCGAATGCACCGTGAGCTTGGGCCGCCCTCAGCAGCGCCAGGACGACGAGCTGGGATCCCTCATCCTGGACCCCGGCACGTCCCTGCCGGATGGCGTCGAGGTCGGCGGGATTGCCTGGTCGCCGTACTCCCCATGGCGAGTACGCAGTCGCAGTCCCGCCATCGCCGAGAAGCTCCTGACGATCGGCCAGGCCAGGACGAATGACGAGGGTCGGGACCGGCGCCTCGTTGTCGGCCAGCAGGCCTGCCTCCACCTCGTCACTTCCAAGACGATCCTGGAAGGCCTTGACGATCCACGTCGGATGCAGGGCCCGCAGGGCCATGACGTCAAGGCTGTCATTCCCACCAATCTCCTTGGCCCATTCCTCAAGGCTGTGGGTGCTGATACGTCGGGACACCGCGTTGACAAGACCGGTCACCCGTTCCCCGACGACCTGACCGGCCAGGTCAACCGACGATGCCACAGCAGCCCGGGTGGGTACCCTCATGGCAAGGATCTGGTGTGCCGCCATGCGCAGGATCACGCGTACTCCCGGCTGGAGTTTGGCTGGGTCGCGCCCGGACGCGGACGCAATGATGCGGTCCCAGGTACCCGATCCCCGAGAGGTACCGTCGACGAGCTCGGTCGCGAACGCCGCGTCACGACCAGTCATGTTGGTGGCCCGCAACTGGTCAGCCAGGGCGAGATTGGCATAGGCACCCCGAGTCTCGACCGCCAGCAACGCGGTGTACGCCAGTCGTCGCGCCGGATCAGCCTTGCGACGTTTCTGATGCGGACGCTGAGTCATCGCAGCCTGGTTCCGGCATCGATACCGGCGCCTCGCGCCCAAGCCGCACCATCCATGACCTTCTTGCCGAAAGGCTGGACCTGCAACAGCTCGAGAGGACGTGAGGCCGTGCCGAGGAAGAGCTGCTTTCGGGTGGCGACGAGCTGGCCCGGTTGGGCCTGCGCCACGGTGTCGGGGACTGTCGCGTCGGGGCCAAGGCAGCGGGTGCGTAGCACCTTGAAACGTTTGCCTTCGAGTTCCGCCCACGCTCCTGGAGCCGGGGATGCGCCACGGACCAGATGATCGATCTGCTCGCCCGAAGCCGTCAGATCAATGCGAACGTCATCGGGATGAATCTGCGGGGCGGTCGTCACTCCTTCAGTTGGCTGAGGAATCGGGGGGACGCCGGCCTCAATGTCATCGAGGGTTTGGAGCACCAACAGGGTGGCGCTGTCAGCCAACTCGTCCAGGAGTTCGCCGGCCGTCGTCGTCTCCCCGATCGGCACTGTCAGACAGCGATACACCGGTCCGGCGTCGAGGTCTTCGACCAGCTGGAAGACGCAGGCACCTGTCTCAACATCGCCAGCCATGATGGCCCGCTGCACCGGGGCAGCGCCCCTCCAGCGTGGCAGCAGGGAAAAATGCAGGTTGATCCAGCCATGGCGCGGCCCGGCCAGCAGATCGGCAGGAACCAGACCGCCATAAGCGACCACGACGGCGGCATCAATGTCGAGGGATGCGACGGCGTCGTGGCCCGGGGCACGCTTCACGCTGGATGCCTTGATGACCGGAATGCCGAGATCATCGGCAGCTTTCCCGACTGGGGACGGACGCGGTGTTCGGTGCCGTCCGACCGCAGCGTCAGGCCGGGTCAGGACGGCAACGACCTCATGGCGCGGGTCGTCAACAAGGGCCGTCAGAGTGGGGACGGCCACGTCCGGGGTGCCAGCGAACAGTAATTTCACCCCTTCAGCCTATCGGCCGGACAACGCCCCTGGCCTCACAGCAGATGGACCGGATCGATGACGACGCGCAGACTACCGAGTTCGTGGTTCATGGTGTGCTTGCAACGTAGACGGAACAACGCCGAGGACAACTGACCGACGGAGAGTCGACCCGCCGGACGCACGATGATCCGGTGACGTTCGCTGTCGCCAGTTCGGTGAGGCTGGGGGGCGGGTCCCAGCACCTCCAGCTCGTTGCCCATGTCCTCGGTCAGTCGCTCGAGGGCCAGGGCCACCGCGTGCGGATCACCGTCGACAAGTCCACAGGGAATCGCCGGTGGAAACCGGGCCTCGTGCCGGTCATCGAGTTCGCGGCTGGCCCAGCCGACGGGATCGTTGCGGACCATGGCCTGCACTGCGGCAACCTCGGAGGGGCCAACGATGACCGCTCGCCCGCCATCGCGAACTGACCTGACGAGGGCCAGGATCGCCATCCAACGGTCAACGGTCTGTTCCACCGCCGACAGCCCTGGTCGGGACAGGGAGGACACCGCGTCGAGGATGACGGCGCAGGAGTATCCCGATTCGGCCACGGGCTCGGCTCCCGGTGTGGCCACGACGAGCCGTGGGGCTGAGTCGACGCTGTCTCGTACGTGGTGTCCTGAGGAATCGACGACGGGCACCTTCGGGAAAGAGCGGCCCAATTCCGCGGCTGTCGTCGTCGCACCGACAATTCCCGACCTCACGTCAGTCGAGCCGCACCCGCGACAATGCCACCCAGGTAGCCCGGTGCCGCACCACGTGCACTGCAGGTCGACCCCGATGTCAGTACGTCGCCCTGTCACCGGACCGCCACAGGATGGACACCTCACCGGAGTCCGACACCGCGAACAGGACGGCGACACCAAATCGCCGACTCGAGGCACCGACACCAGCACCGGTCCACGCATCAACCCGTCACGGATCGTCGTCATGGCCAGATCAGGCAGCCGGACCGATCGGGCCAGGGGATCGCGTTCCAAGGCGATGTCGGAATCACCTGGGACGCGTACCGGCGCGCACACCGATCGTGTCGTCTGACGGTCTGCCCGGATGCCGACCAGCCAGCCCGACCCCAACCACGACGCGCTGCGCACTGAGCAGGAATAGCTGGCCAGGAGCAGGGCGCAGTGGTCGGTCTGGGCCCTCAGAGCAGCGACATCACGGGTGTTCAGATAAGGAGCTCGCGGTTCGTCATGCAGGTCGGAGCCCTCGTCCCACACTGCGACCAGTCCAAGATTCGCGATGGGGGCCATGACGGCTGACCTGGTGCCGATGACAACCTTGGCCATGCCCCGAATGACGGCCAGATAGTGGCGCCACCTCGTCGACGCCGGCTGATCAGCATGAAGGACGGCCACCGTTCCAGCTCCCAGAACCGCTTCGAACCTGGAATGGAGGGTGCTGACGGCCTCCACCGTCGGGCAGCACACGATGGCAGTGCGCCCGGAGGCCAGGGCAGCACAGACGGCCTGTAACAGGCCAGTGGCCCAATCCCCCAGACCTTCGTCATCTCCCGGTCCACTCACCGGCGTGACCCGCCAATGGGCCCTGGGCCGTTCGCCGGCTGCCACCACGTCGAGGAAATGACGTCCGTCAGCCAGCGCACGCAAGGCGCCCGAGGGCATCGTCGCCGATGGTGTGGGCCACGGTGGCGGGTCGGCCGCCTCTGTCGTCGCGTGACGGGTCGGAATGGCCCACCTCAACACCTCGTCGAGGGTGCCGGCCCAGTGATCGGCCACCGCGCGTGACAGCCTCAGCTGGTCTGGGGTCGACACCACCTGCTCGGAGACCAGGGTGACGACCGGGGAGAGCTTGACCCCTGGTTCCTGGTCGTGATCGACAGCCGCCACAATGCCGTCACACAGCCGTCCCGCGAGTTTCACCCGCACCCGCACACCCACCGTGACCCGATCGACGAGGTCATCAGGGATGAGGTAGTCGAAGGGGCGGTCAAGGTGGGCCAAACCAGAGGAGACGACGACATGGGCAATCCACGAGGTCGTCTCCAGCAGTGGTTCGGTCATGGGTCAGATGCTACGGCTCACCACCGACGAGGTTGCGGCGAAGTGTGTTCCGTCAATGACCAGCAGTCGCGGCCAAGGCGTCGGCACGGTCCGTCTTCTCCCAGGTGACGCCGGGCAGCTCGCGTCCGAAATGGCCTCCGGCCACCAGCTGGGAATAGATCGGGCGAAGCAGGTCGAGGTCCCTGATGATCGCGCCGGGACGAAGGTCGAACACCTCTGTCACAGCGCGCTCGATCGCGACCTCGGGAACGTGGTTGGTCCCGAAGGTGTCGATGCGCAGACCCACCGGACGTGCGGCGCCGATGGCGTACGCCACCTGGCACTCGCACCGGTCGGCCAACCCTGCGGCGACGACATTCTTGGCCACCCAGCGCATGGCGTAGGCAGCGGAACGGTCGACCTTGGAGGGGTCCTTGCCAGAGAAGGCACCGCCACCGTGGCGGGCCATGCCACCGTAGGTATCGACGATGATCTTGCGACCAGTCAGACCGGCATCACCCATGGGTCCGCCAATGACGAATTTGCCTGTCGGGTTGACCAGAACCCTCATGTCGGTGTGATCCAGGTCGTAACGTTCGAGCACCGGGGCAATGACCAGGCGACGCAGATCTGGAGTCATCGTCGCGTCGATGTCGACGCCGTCACGATGCTGGCTGGAAACGACCACAGTGTCCACCGCCACTGGCTTGTCGTTCTCGTCATAACGGATCGTCACCTGGGTCTTGCCATCGGGGCACAGGTAGTCCAGCGCGCCCTCCTTGCGAACCTTGGTCAGCTGCAGGGACAGGGCGTGAGCCATGTCGATCGGAAGGGGCATGAGGGAGGGGGTCTCGGTGCAGGCGTATCCGAACATCAGGCCCTGGTCGCCAGCTCCCTGAGCGTCGACAAGGTCAGTGGAACCATGCCGAGTTTCGTAGGCTGAGGTCACTCCCTGGGCAATGTCGGGGCTCTGGGCGTCAATCGCGACCGAGACGCCACAGGAGGCACCGTCGAAGCCCTTGGCCGAAGAGTCATAACCGATGTCGAGAATGCGGGAACGAGCAATTCCGGCGATGTCGACATAGGCCTCAGTGGTGACCTCACCGCAGACCATCACCTGACCGGTCGTCACGACAGTTTCCACGGCTGCATGGGAGTGGGGATCCTCGGCAAGGAGAGCATCGAGGACGGCGTCGGAGATCGCGTCAGCAATCTTGTCGGGATGGCCTTCCGTCACCGATTCGGATGTGAACAGACGAGTGGGCATGGTTGGTTCCTGTCCGCGCGGCCACAAGCCGCGCATTGCATTACTTGGATGCCAGCAGCGTGTGGACCTCGTCGAGGATGGCCAGTGCGGCCTGCGACTTCGATCCGGTGACACGTCGACCGGGCCCCTGCTGGTGGACCACGGTGACGTCGGTGCCGACCTTGCCGAACACCTTTCCCTCGCTCACATCATTAACGACCAGAAGGTCGCATCCCTTGCGGGCGAGTTTGGCCTGCGCCAGCTCCAGGAGCTGGGCACGATCAGGTGCCGTCTCGGCGGCAAACCCGACGACGACCCGATGCGGTACTGGTTGGGCACTGATTCGGGCCAGGACGTCGGGAGTCTGGTGGAGTTCGAGGGAGGTCGTAGCGCCGACGGCGGAGTCCCCCTCGTGTTTCTTGATCTTGACGCCGGCCGCCACCGGCGCGAAATCGGCGGCAGCAACGGCTTGGATGACGACGTCGGCCCCTGGTGCCAGGTCATCCATGACCTGAGCCAAATCCTCGGTGCTGTCGATTCGAGTGACGTCAACGCATGACGGCATGGCGACATCGGTGTGGGCTGCGACGACGTGAACGTCCGCGCCTCGAGCAGCCGCCAGCACAGCGATGGCTCGCCCCATGCGTCCCGACGAGGAGTTCCCGAGGTATCGCACGGGGTCGATGGCCTCGCGGGTGCCCCCCAACGAGATGACGAAGCGTTTGCCGGAAAAATCTTGACGACACAGCGCCTCGGCAGCATCCGGGCAAACCAGCAACAACTCGACGAATTCGGCAATCTCGGCAGGATCAGGCAAACGCCCCGGCCCAGAATCCTTGCCGGTGAGTCGCCCGGAAGCCGGATCCTTGACGACGACGCCGTGACGGCGAAGGGTCGCGACATTGTCGATGGTGGCCGGATTGTGCCACATGCCGGTATGCATGGCGGGAGCCAACAGAACCGGCGCGGACGTGGCGAGAATCGTCGTCGTCAAGAGGTCGTCGGCGTGACCACCAGCAATGCGTGCCATGAGATCGGCGGTCGCTGGGGCCACGACGACCACGTCAGCACGCTCAGCCAAGCGAATGTGCTCGACGCCGGGCACGTCGTCGAAAACCTCGGTGTGGACCGGATGTCCACTCAACGCCTCCCACGTGGGACGACCCACGAATTCGAGAGCAGCCCTGGTGGGGACGACGTGGACCTCATGGCCAGCCTCGGAGAGGAGCCGCAAGAGCAGACACGCCTTGTAGGCCGCGATCCCTCCTCCGACGCCAAGGACGACGACACTCACGGCAGACTCGGATCAGTCGGTCGGATCGGCGAGGTCAGCGAAGGGGTCATCGAGTTCGATGGCCGGGGCCTCATGGGCCGCAGCGGCCTGAGCAGCGATCTCCTCGGAGTCCATCTCATGAGCCTCCACGACCCCAGCCTGAATCTCGCGCATGGCGATGGAAATCGGCTTCTCCTGGTTGGTGGTTTCCACCAGCGGGCCGACGTTCTCCAGCAGACCCTCCGCCAACTGCGAGTAGTACGCATTGATCTGACGGGCGCGCTTCGCGGCAAAAAGAACGAGGCGGTACTTCGAGTCGACGTGCTCGAGGAGCTGGTCGATGGGCGGGTTGACGATGCCTTCAGGCGTGGTCTCGGTCAAGGAATGTCCTCCCAGTGTGGTCATAGACCCAACAACTCTACCAGAGATGCGACGGCATGGTCCACAGTGTCGTTGACGACAACGGCGTCGAACTCATGGGCGTTCGCCAGCTCCACGCGAGCCGTCTGCAATCGACGCTCCTGCTGTTGGGGAGTCTCGGTGCCTCGGCCGACGAGACGGTGCACGAGCTCGGACCACGATGGCGGAGCGAGGAAGATCTGAGTGGCCTGCGGATAGGTCTCGCGGACCTGGCGGGCACCTTGGAGATCGATCTCAAGAATGACGGTGCGATCATCTGCAACCGCTTGTTCGACGGGTTTGCGTGGCGTGCCGTAGCGATAGCTGTTGTGGACGATGGCCCACTCCAGCAACCCGTCACCGTCGACAAGGGCATCGAACTGCTCCGGGGTCACGAAGTCGTAATCGATACCGTCGCGTTCGGTGGGACGAGGCGGGCGAGTCGTCACCGACCTCGAGACCACGATCTCAGGGTGGCGGCGCAACAGTGCGCCGACCACCGTGCCCTTGCCAACGGCCGTTGGCCCAGAAACGACGGCCACCTTGACGGGGTCGTTGTGTTGAAGGCCACGGGCCTGTGGGATGACGGGGTCGGTGCTCATGACTTCACCCTAATGGTCGGCTGTGACGACGTCGCGCAGGGGTGAACAGGCTCCGGAGTGAAGACACTCAGGAATGACAGTCAAACTCAGCACGTAGACCGGCGATCTGGTGTCGTCCCAGGCCACGAATACGACGATTCGGGGCAATCTCGAGACGCTCCATGATCTCGGCAGCGCGCTTCTCACCGACGCGCGGAAGGGCCTTCAGCAGGTCAACAACCTTGACGTGAGCGAGCACATCATCCTTGGCGGCCTCGTCCAAGGCCTCGGACAACGACAGGTCACCGGCGCGAACCTTTGCCTTGAAGTCAGCTCGGACTCGCCTCGCGCGCGTCGCTGCGTCACGAGCAGCCGAAAGCTGTTCTGGTGAAAGAGTGGGTATGGACACGAAGCCCCTCCGATCAAATGTGCAGCCATTCCGAACAATGCGGAGAGTCCCCACCAAACCCTGGTGGGGACTCTCGGCACACTAGTCTTCTTGGTCGCGGCTTGGGTCTGATTTGTCGAGATCCTTGCCCAATTTGTGATCTTTGGACGTCGGAGGTTCTTCGGCTTTCAGACCCGCCCCATCAACGGGTTTCGGGGACTCTACACCGTTTCCGGTAGTCATCCCCACATTGTCGGACTCATGAGAGAGCGGATCGGGGTCCGGGATGCCCTTTGAGGCCACAGAATCAGTGTCGTCTGACTTTTCGGAGGTGTTCTCGCCATCCTCGGCAACCTCCGCTGAGACGCCGTCAGCAGACGACACCTCCGCCACCCGAGCTGGACCGTGGGCGATGACAGCGTTCAGCACGCCACTGAGGAAGGGCGCCGAGTCGTCAGTGGAGAATTCCTCACTCAACTCGATGGCCTCGGAGATGACGGCCGGGTTCGGGGTGTCCGTGTGCAGAATCTCGAAGGCGCCCAGACGAGCAAGAACGCGATCGACGCGCGGCATCCGAGCCAGCGTCCAGCCCGCCGCCAGGCAGTCAGCAAGAACTGAGTCCAGGCCAGCCTGAGATGCGGTTACCCCGCGAACCAGATCAGCCGCGAACGGGCGCACCGGATTGGTGAAGACGTCGGGGCGAGCAGCCAACACGTCCAAGGGGTCGGTGCCCATGAGGTCAGCCTCGAAGAGAATGTCGAGGGCTTGTTTGCGAGCCTTGGACCGAGTCGAGAGGTCAGCGTGTTTCTGGATGTCTCCGCTGACGCGCTTGACCTCAAGCTCCCCGATCCTCTCGATGGGCCCCTCGTCGTCAGGCGTGGGAGTGGTGTTGGTACTCACTTGTCGGAAATACGACCGAGGTAGTCGCCCGAGCGGGTATCAACCTTGACCTTCTCACCAGTGGTGATGAAGAGCGGAACCTGGATCTCGCGACCGGTCTCGAGGGTGGCGGGCTTGGTGCCACCGGTGGAACGGTCACCCTGCAGACCCGGCTCGGTGTAGGTGATCTCGAGCTCGACCGAGGCGGGCAGGTCGATGTACAGCGGGTTGCCCTCATGAAGGGCGACAGTGGCGGTTTGGTTCTCGAGCATGAAGTCCTTGGCGTCTCCGACGACCTCGGAGGAAATCGGCAGCTGCTCGTAGGTGGTCTCGTCCATGAAGACGTAGGCATCGCCGTCCTGGTACAGGTACTGCATGTCGCGACGATCAACCTCGGCCGACTCGATCTTGACGTCGGAGTTGAAGGTCTTGTCCACGACCTTGCCGCTCAGGACGTGCTTGAGCTTGGTACGAACGACGGTGTTGCCCTTACCCGGCTTGTGGTGCTGAAACCAGATGACCGTCCACAGCTGGCCGTCGAGGTTGAGAACGGTGCCGTTCTTGATGTCATTGGTGGAGATAACCACAGGTCGGTCCCTTTCGAGATGAGGTGCATTGATCATGAATCAAGATGGGGGCACACCGGCCACCATCCTGGGCAAGTCTAGCGGACGCGGGGCTTGAGCCCCTATTGTCGGTAGTGGACAGGCCCACGCCGAGCACGCACTCTCCGCTCGACATCTCCATGATACGACCTCGTCATGTCCCGTTCACGTCATTGAGACCTTGCCCGCATACCTGGTCAGTAACGTTGTCGCCATGCACGACCTCGACTCCCATGAGCTGCGCGCCCACTTCGATCCCGCCACGGATTCCGACCAGCACTCGCTGCGTGAATTCATTGATCTGGTCGCCGATGCCGGATATGTCGTCGATTCCGATGAGCATGGGGACGACCCCGAACTCATCGCTCCCGACGGTTCGGCCGTGGAGACCTGGCATGAGGATTACCCCTACCCGACTCTCATGGACAGGCGCGAGTACGAAACCCAGAAAAGGTTGCTGCAAATTGAGCTTCTCAAGCTCCAGTACTCCATCGACGACACTGGCGAACGTCACGTCATCGTCTTCGAAGGACGCGACGCCGCCGGTAAGGGTGGCGCAATCAAGCGGTTCAGCGAACACCTCAATCCCCGTCGCTGCCGTACCGTCGCCCTCGACAAACCCTCGGACCGCGAACTCGGTCAGTGGAATTTCCAGCGTTACATCCAGCACTTGCCCACGGCTGGCGAGATCGTGCTCTTCGACCGTTCCTGGTACAACCGTGGTGGCGTCGAGCGAGTCATGGGGTTTTGCAGCGACGAAGAACATCGAATCTTCCTGCGTCAGGCCCCCATCCTCGAGGAGATGATCATCGAGTCGGGAATCCACGTCACCAAGTTCTGGTTCTCGGTAACCCGGCAGGAACAGCGCACTCGGTTCGCAATTCGTCAGCTGGATCCAGTTCGCCGCTGGAAGCTTTCCCCCATGGACCTGGAATCCTTGGGACGTTGGGACGATTACACCCGCGCCAAGGAAGAGATGTTCGCCGCGACTGACACCGATGTCGCTCCGTGGATATGCATCAAGTCCAATGACAAGAAACGCGCGCGTCTCAACGCCATGAGGTATTTCTTGTCGCAATATGATTACGAAGGCAAAGACGAAAAGGTCGTCGGCGAACCCGATCCCTTGTTGGTGCGTCGAGCCCGAGACATGGTGGGAGATTGAGCTGTGCTGGTCCGCAGAAAGCGGCTGATTGTGGCCCTGGCAACGGGGCTGATGGTGTGCGGTTGCGCGTCGACACCCCCTGACGACGTCACGGCGCCCGCCCCAGTCTCTAGCACCAGCGCACCCGCAGTCTCACGTGCCAGGACATCCCCAGTCTCACGTGCCAGCGCATCTGCCAGGACACCGAAGACGGCTGCGCCAGTATCACCAAAGGCTTCGCCGAGCGCGGCGCAGTCGGCGTCAACCAAGCACGGGGTCGCCAAGACGGTCAGCCACAAGACTGACGGCAAGAATCTCACCGTCACCGTCTCCGGAGACCTGCTGTGGCACGGACCCACGTGGCAGACCGCCAAGCGAGATGGCAAGGGCGGCTATGACTTCGCTCCCATCTTCGGCACCGTCGCCCCCATCATTCGCGACGCCGACTTGTCCATCTGCCATGAAGAGGTCCCCGTCGCCCCCAAGGGAACTCGGTACACGAGCTACCCCGAGTTCGGCGTTCCCACCGAAAGCGCCCAGGCCATTGCCGACGTCGGCTTCGATGCCTGCAGCACGGCGTCGAACCACTCCTTCGACCGAGGGTTCGCGGGCCTCAAGGCCACCCTCGACGCCATGGACGCCAAACATGTCAGGCACTCCGGGACGGCCCGAACCGAGAAAGAGGCTCAGACACCTGTCATTCTCACAGCGAGCAATGGCGTCAAACTGGGGCTGGTTTCAGGGGCTTACGGACTCAACGGATCGACGCCCCCGGAAAACCAGTCATGGGCGTGGAGCGACATCGAGGCCGACCACCTCATCAAAAGGGCAGAAGCCGCCAAGAAGGCCGGCGCCGATATCGTCATCGTCGCCATGCACTCCGGACTCGAGTATCACCACGAGCCCACCGAGCAACAGGTGCAGTTGGCCGAGAAACTCACCGCGTCCCCAGCGGTCGACATGGTGTACTGCCATCACAGCCACGTCGTCGAGCCCTGGGCGCGCATCAACGGCAAGATCGTCATGTACGGGATGGGTAACCTCGTCGCTCAACAGCCCCCGGACATGCCGCGCACCTATGAAGGGGTGATCGGCAGGGTGACCTTCTCGATGAACTCCGGGAAGGTCTCCACCACGAAAGCCGAGTACATCCCGATTCTCATTGGGTCCAAGAAAGACGGTCCGATCCGCATCCACGCCGTTCACAACGAGCTCACGTCCGGTCACGGCAAGGAGACGCGCCTCGAGGAAGCGGAGCGCGAAGTCTCCAAGACCGTCCTCTCACTGGGTGTTCAAGGGGTTACCGAGGCCTGATCTGCCCGAATCGGCGAGGAAGGGCCAGCAGCCAACGGTAAAGATGAAGCCGACCGCTGGAGGCGCCGGGGCGGACACCCCGGCGCCTCGACTGGCCAAAACCGGGATGATCAGGCCTCGCTCGAATGACGAGCAGGACACGACTTGGGGTGGGTCATCTCAACCATGTGATGGGTCGGGATTGCGTCAACGTCGTGCTCCGCCTGGAAGACAGCCTGTGAAACCAGATTGCGGGCGTGCTCATCGGTGAGGCTGTAGTACATCGTGGTGCCGTCGCGGCGGGCCGAAACCATACGGCCCATGCGCAATTTCGCCAGATGCTGGGACACGGCCGTGGGACGCTTGGCTACGACGTCGGCGAGGTCTTTCACGGACATCTCGCCGTCACGAAGCGCAAGGATGATGCGGATGCGAGTTGGGTCAGCCAGCAGGGCGAACACCTCTGCTGCGAGGTCGACATAGGCGCTGTCAACACCAAATGTACATGTATGCGTATCTTCACTCATACGATGATAGTAAGGGTTGAGGATGACTCCTGGCAACCCCCACGATCCCAGGTGAGGAACATTCGCCGCACACCACGACGCAGCCACCAGGTCTTGCCTCGGGTTTCGTGTCACCGCGCGTCCTATGGCAATCACGGTGACGAAGTTGTCCGGTGCCACTTCCCGCAGCTCCAAGCTTGATCAGTCGGCAGTTATCCACAGCCGGTTTGAGTGCGCCCAACGCGGTTGTCCACAGATCTGACATTGCCTGACGGATTCCAGGGTCTGCGACGAGAACTGTAGGTGTGAGAACCTTTCAAGACCAGATCGAGCGCCGTGGAGTCGCCCGTATTCACCGTCACAGCTACATTCGGGGCCAGGCCGACCGCGCAGTGGCACGCGGAGACGCCGTGCGGATCCTGCCCGGGGTCGTCGCCGCAACGTCTCTTGCCCGCGACCCTCGCACGATCATCCGTGCCCTCCTTCTCTGGCACCGTGATGTCGTCCTCGTCGGCAAGGCGGCCCTCATCCTGCTCGGGATGACGCCGCCGGGATCGGCCCACCCGATGGACTTGCGTGCCATCAACGAGGTCGAAGCATTCTCTCGAACCCGCAGCCTCGTTCGGCCAGGCATCCGCGTTCATCGCTGGCACATGCCGCACCGATTCATCACCGAACGGGAAAGGGTCCGTCTTGCTGAACCCGAGGTGTCGGTTCTGATATTGGCCATCCAGGGGGAATGGGAGTGGGTTTGTGAGGCCTTACGGCAACGCTTCGTCACTCCCGAAGGCTGTCGGGAAGCGCGTAAGAGCCTCACGGGTCGATACTCGAGAACCCAGGTCGATGCTGCTCTGGCTGACATCGCCCTGGCCCCGTGGTCGATTCCCGAGTTGGAGATGGGCCGGATCCTCAGAGCTGTGGGTGTCACCGGAAACAAACCAAATCACAAGGTCCGTGTTGGTGACCGCCACTACTACCTCGACCAAGCCTTTGAGGCCGAGACCGTGGCCCTCGAGATTGACGGCAGGAACGTCCATGGCACCGCAGATGGCTACGAGGCGACCATGATGCGGTCGGCTCATCTTGACCGGCATGGGTGGAAGGTGTTGCACACCACCCCTACCATGATCCGGCGAAACCCCAGGTTTGTCCTCGACTGGTTGGCCTCGCACCTCCATCGCCGTCACCGACCCAAGGCCATGTTCAGCGAACCGGTGCTGCGTGACATCATGCGGGGTCTGGCCGCGGCCTAGGAGGTCGACGGACCCCGCTCCTGGTGGAATCTCCTTCAAGACAACATTGGCTTTCGGCTTCCTCATCGTGTTGCTGTGGAAATGTCGGTGATGACTGGCCACCGTGCGGCCCCACGTAGCAGCCTCAGCTTTCACAACCGGGATCGCCACATGACAGGGAGGGCACCCGTGACCGGGGGCTTGGTTGGCATCACGGAAGGGCCGTGACCGGGGGTTTGGTTGGCTGTCAACGCCTTGGCAGCCGGCGGCATCAAGCAGCCCGCAAGCTCCGATAACACTCGACCAGCACATCCTCGTCGGGATCAACGATCATCGCGACCTCGCCGGGTTCGCTGATGCCGACGAACCTCAAGACCCGCCGTTGGGTCCGTGGATCGAGCCTGGTCTTCTTGTCGAGGTTCATCGTCTCCCGTAGATCCGCCCACCCGACCTCGTCGAAGGTGATGGGAAGCCCGATCCCGGCCAAGATGGTCCGGGTTCGATCCACGACCTCGTCAGACAGACCCAGGTATCGCCGAGACAGTTCAGCAGCAAAAACCATCCCGACGGCGTCGGCTTCACCGTGGCGCCAGGTGAAGTGCTCGTGGGCCTCGACGGCGTGGGCCAAGGTGTGTCCGTAGTTCAATCTCTCGCGGCCAACGTGGCCACGCGACGAGGTCCCTTCATAGAGATCTTCACTGACAACGCCCGCCTTGACCGTGACGGCCCTGGTGAGCACGTCGACGAAGGTATCTGATGTGACGTCGAGAATGCCCGGTTGCTCAACGAGGTCCAGAATCACAGGATCATTGGTGAACCCGCATTTGACGATCTCTGCCAGGCCCGATCGCACCTCACGGGCGGGCAGGGTCGTCAACAGATCGGTGTCGCACAGTACCGCTTGCGGTTCATGGAAGGCCCCGACAAGGTTCTTGCCCGCGGGTATGTTGATACCCGTCTTGCCGCCAATGGCAGCATCGGCCATGGCGAGCACTGTCGTTGGAATATGGATGACGTCAACGCCGCGCATCCATGTCGCCGCCAAAAACCCGGCCAGATCAGTGGTGGCTCCCCCACCGAGACCAACAATGACGTCGCCGCGGGTCATGCCGGCCTCGGCAAGTTTCTCCCACCCGCTGACCAGCACATCGGGTGTCTTGGCGTCCTCGGCGTCCGGCACCTCGATGATGATCGGGGCATCGAGCCCAAGTCGCTCCACGAGGTCGACACGTGGTTGCGGACACACGACGACAACCCGGCGTCCTGCCACCAGAGCTGCCAAGTCCCCCACCGCACCTGAGCCGATCCGCACCTGGTACGGCCGAGCCGTTGCCACCTCGACGACGTTCACGACTCTCCCTCAAGGTCGGCCAGCTCAGCGATGATCGTCTCGACAACCTCATCGGGTGTCAGCCTGTCGGTGCTCACTCGGATGGTCGCTGGGCGCGCGTACACCGCGCGCCTTTCCTTCATGAGACGCACCAGCTGCGAGTGCACCTGGCCTCCCAGCAGCGGACGACCGGTGTCCTTCAACCCCACCCGGTCGGCAGCAGTGCGGGCCGAGACATCAAGCCACACGACACACACCTGATCCAGGACTTTGCCGACCTCGACGTCAAGGGGCGCTCCGCCACCCAGGGACACCACTCCGCCGTGCTCAATCGCAGCGAGGGTCTCTCGTCTCTCGACCTGGCGAAAATATGGCTCTCCGTCGACGAGAAAGATCTCGGGGATGTCGCGCCCCTCCACCTGCTCGATGCGGGCATCGACGTCAACGAACTCCTCCCCCAGGCGCTCGGCCAACAATGGCCCCACGGTGGACTTGCCCGATCCGGGGGCACCGATGAGAACAATGACACTCACGGAGCCACCACCACACCGCGTTCGGCAAGACGATCCAGGTAAGCCTGGGCGTTACGGCGAGTCTCTGACAGCGAGTCTCCGCCGAACTTCTCCAGGGCGCACTCGGCCAACACCAGGGCAACCATCGCCTCGGCCACGACGCCTGCCGCCGGGACAGCGCAGACGTCGGAACGTTGGTGATGGGCCGTGGCGGCCTCGCCAGTGGTGACGTCGATCGTCGGCAGGGCTCGAGGAACCGTCGCGATGGGCTTCATGGCCGCCCGCACCCGCAACACCTGACCGGTCGAGATGCCGCCCTCGGTGCCGCCTGAGCGATCACTCGTGCGGTGGATGCCGGCCGGGGTTGGTTCCATCGCGTCATGGGCCCTGGACCCCCGACGACGAGCCAGGTCGAAGCCGTCACCCACCTCGACTCCCTTGATGGCCTGAATACCCATGAGAGCGCCGGCCAGCCGCGCGTCGAGTCGTCGGTCCCCCTGGCTGTGGGATCCCAATCCCGGCGGCACCCCGTATGCCAGCACCTCGACGACACCGCCCAAGGTGTCGCCCTCCTTGCGGCATGTCTCCACCTCGGCGACCATGCGCTGGCTCGTGGCGGGGTCAGCACAGCGCACTGGGTCGGCGTCGATCCGGGCCAAATCGTCCGGCTTCGGCCGCAAACCCTCAGGGCACTCGACCGACCCGAGGGACACCACGTGAGAGAGCACCTCAATACCGAGGGCCTGTGTGAGGAAGGCCTTGGCGATGGCTCCCAGAGCCACTCGCGCTGCGGTTTCACGAGCTGAAGCCCGTTCCAGGATCGGACGGGCCTCGTCGAAGTCGTACTTCTGCATTCCAGCCAGGTCAGCGTGTCCGGGACGAGGCCGTGTCAGGGCGGCACCACGTGCTTGGCCAGCCAGCTCCTCAGGGTCCACCGGCCCGGGAGCCATGACGGTGCGCCACTTGTCCCACTCGGAGTTGCCGATACGAACGGCGATGGGATCGCCCAAGGTCTCGCCATGACGGAACCCGGACGTCAGTTCCAACTCATCGGCCTCGAAAGACATCCGGGCCCCTCGACCCACCCCGAGGCGACGACGTCGCAACTCCTGTGAAATCTCCTCGGCCCCGACGCGCACATGGGCTGGGATGCCCTCCATGATCGCGACAAGGGCAGGTCCGTGGGACTGCCCAGCAGTGAGGTAGCGTAGCATGAGGTCCAGTCTCTCAAAGGCGGGCGCGCCCGGCCAGACCGTTCTGTGCTGCGGACCTCAAGACGTCCATGGCAACCTCATGACCCGTCATGAGTCGGATCTGATCGACGGCCTGTCCGACGAGGAGGTCGAGCCCGTCGACGACCGTGACACCCTCATGCTCCCCAGCTACCGTCAGGGGTGTCGGCCACGGATCGTAAATGACGTCGAAAACGGCGTCGGTACGGGCAGCGAGGTCCTCAACTCGGTGCATGAGCGACCCGGCCGGCACCGTCGACACCATGAGGTCGCAGTGCGGCGGCTCGGACTCGAAGGGCAACCAGGCGGCGCGGGCCCCGAGACGATCGGCGAGTTCAAGAATCTCAGTCGAGCGCTCCCGAGCCCGAGACATGATGATGACCTCGTCAACTCCCAGATCGACGGCGGCGGCAAGGACCGACCTCGCCGTCGCCCCCGCTCCGAGCATGACGACCTTGCTGACCTCGCCGACCCCGCGTGATCGAAGTGCGACACCGGCCCCAGTGACGTCGGTGTTGCGAACAATAACCCGTCCGTCACGACGCACCCAGGTGTTCGCCGCTCCCAGCAGCTCGACGGTCTCATCGATCTCGCCCAACTCCATGAGATCAAGCTTGTGGGGCATCGTCACCGACAAGCCACGCCACGACTCGTCAAGCCCGTCGACGAAGGCGCGCAGCCCACCAGGCTCGACGTCAATGGCGTCATAGGACCAGTCCAGTCCGAGAGCCCGATACGCGGCCTGATGAATGACCGGCGACAGGGAATGAGCCACCGGATGACCAACAACCGCGCACCGCATGGTCAACCCCTCCAGGTCAGCACTTGCCCTTGTGGGCCTGACACCACGCCTGGAACTTCTTCACGTTCTTCTCGTGATCGGCCAGAGTCTTGGCATAGGCGGTCGTCCCCTTGTCGGGATCGGTGACCACCCAGTACAGATAATCGCTCTTGATCGGGGTCACGGCCGCTTCCATCGACGCTGCGCCCGGATTGTTGATAGGGGTGGGCGGAAGGCCGTTACGAAGATACGTGTTGTACGGCGAGTCCTTGGCACGCTGTTCGTCAGTCGTGGTCAGTTTGCCCTCAGCGTGGTTGGCGTACAGCACCGTGGCGTCCGACTCCAACTTCATACCTTGATTGAGCCGGTTGTAGATAATGCCGGCGACCGTCCTCATGTCCTTGGGGTTCTTGGCCTCCTTCTCCAGGATGGAGGCGACGATGAGGGCGTCGTAGGGCGTGCGTTTGATCGCTTGGGCCTGACCGATGAAATTCATGGTGTTGACCTGTTTGACGAACTGGTTGGTCTGCATCTGCAGAATTTCCAGCGGCGTCGGGTTGGATCCCACCTCGTAGGTGTCGGGGAAGAGGAATCCTTCGGGACGGCCCTTGGCCCACACCGGCAGGCCAAGCTTGGCGGTCTGTTTGTAGGCGGCCTTGAAACTGTCGATGGGCATGGTGGTGCCCTCGGCCATGATGGCGAACTGTTGTTCGGTGGTCAGTCCTTCGGGCAGGGTGACACGAGTGCGCTGAATGTTGTCCGGATCACTCAGAACGGCCACGGCCTTCGCGGCGCTCATGTGCGTCTTGAGCTTGTACTGGCCGGCCTGAATGGTGACGTCGGACTCCGAGTCGGCAATGGCCTTGTTGTAGGCCTTCGTGGACTTGATGACGTCGCTGTCGAGCAGAATAGAACCGACCTCACTCACCGATGCGCCTGAGGGCACGCGCACCAGGACATCCTTCTCGCCGTCTCCGAGGTAGTCGTCGGCAGACTTGTACGAGATGTAGGCGTCATGGATCTTGACGCCTACGAAAGCCCCTCCGCCAGCGAGGATTGCCAAGGCCAACAACACCGCCACAGCGCTGCGAAACTTGTACCAGAACTCCGCTTTGGGGTCATCGTGGTCGTCGAAGGGTCCGCTCACGAATCCGCCTCTCCTGTCGTCATCCCCGATCGAGCCGACCGGATTTGCTCCAACACGTGCTCCAGTATGGCCACCGCCGCAGCCTGATCGATGACGCCACGCTGTTTGCGCGCATTGCGTCCGGCATCATGAAGAGCACGAGCAGCCATCCGTGTGGTCATTCTCTCATCGACCCAGCGCACCGGAATCGGACTGATGGCCTGGGCGAGCTGACGTCCGGCCTCCCGAACGTCGCGCGCAGCAATCTGTTCGGCGCCGTCGAGGGCCACGGGCAGGCCCATGATGACCTCGACCGGCTCGTACTCGGCAATGATCTCGGCCAGCCGTTGCACCGGACGATTCGCGGTCTGCACCGTCTCGACGGGGAAGGCCAGGATGGCGTCGCGATCGCTCGCGGCCACACCAATCCGTGCTTTTCCCCAGTCGATGGCGATCCTCACACCGGGCAGCGAGGTATCGGGACGTTCCTCGCCGTTCACAGCGCAGACAGCTCGGCGTTGACGGCGCGAAGCGCAGCGTCGATGCCAGAGGCATCGCTGCCGGCTCCCTGGGCCATGTCGTCCTTACCGCCGCCGCGGCCACCGATCGGGCCGGTGCCGGCCTTGATGAGGGCGCCAGCCTTGGCTCCGGCAGAACGAGCGGACTCGGTCGTGGCGACGATCATGGCGGGCTTGTCGTCAGTACCTCCGATCAGGGTGACGACGGCCGGGCGATCCTTGACGCGCGCCCGGACCTCGGAAGCCAGGGTGCGCAGGTCGTTACCCACGACACCAGGAACCTTGGCCGCAATGAGGTCGAACGACCCTGCCGGGGTGGCGCCCGCAACGATGTCGTCAACCTGTCCCATGAGTTCGCGGGTACGGGCGGCGGCAAGTTTGCGCTCGGCATCCTTGAGGTCGGCGGCGAGCTTGGCGACACGGTCAGCCAACTGGTCGGGCTGCACCTTGAGGATGCCGGTGAGCTCGTTGACCAAGGCACGCTCAGCGGCCATGTGGTGGAAGGCGTCGGTGGAGACCAGCGCCTCGACACGGCGGGTGCCCGAACCGACCGACTGCTCGCCCAGCAGACTCAGCATTCCGATACGACCGGTGGAAGCAACGTGGGTGCCACCACACAGTTCTCGGGACCACGGACCGGCCAGCTCGACGACGCGCACGATCGGCGGGTATTTCTCACCGAACATGGCCATCGCTCCCATGGCTTTGGCTTCCTCGAGAGGCATCTGGGTGTCAGTGACCTCGAAGTCGTCGTGGATGGCGATGTTGCAGCGCTCCTCGATCTCACCCTTGAGGGAATCCGAGAGCCCCTCGGTGGCCGAGAAGTCGAAACGCAGATAGCCCGGCTTGTTGTACGAGCCTGCCTGGGTGGCCGACGGGCCGACGATCTCGCGCAGGGCGGCATGAATGACGTGGGTGGCGGTGTGGGCCTGACAGGCTCCGAAACGGGTGGCGGGGTTGACTTGCGCCGTCACAGAGTCACCAACGGCGAGGTCTGCGTCAAGGCGCAACTTGTGGACGATGAGGCCGGGAACCGGGCGCTGGACGTCGAGGACCTCCAGATCGAAGCCGTTGGCGCGGATGATGCCGGAGTCGGAGTCCTGGCCTCCCATCTCGGCGTAGAACGGGGTCTCGGCAAGCACGACCTCGACGACCGTGCCGGATTCGGCGGCCGCCACGGACGCGCCGTTGGCAATGATGCCGGTGACGGTGGTGTCAACGGTCAGGTCGGTGTAGCCGAGGAACGGGGTCTCGCCGAGGGCGCGCACCTGGGAGTAGGCCTCCGGGTCGGTGAGCAGGCCCTTCTTGGCCTTGGAGTCGGCCTTGGCGCGAGCACGCTGCTCGGCCATCAGGGCGGTGAACTTCTCACGATCGACCTGAAGTCCTTGCTCAGCGGCCATCTCGAGGGTGAGGTCGATCGGGAAGCCGTAGGTGTCGTGGAGCTGGAAGGCCTTGTCCCCAGACAGGGTGGTGGAGCCGGCAGCCTTGGTGTCGACCACTGCTGCGTCGAGCATCGCGGTACCGGCGCTGAGGGTGCGACGGAAGGTCTCCTCCTCGGCGGTCGCGGCCCCGATGACGCGGTCCCACTGGGTCAAAACATCAGGGAAGGAGTCAGACATGAGGTCGCGGGAGATCGGCAGCAGTTCAGGCAACACCGGATCCTCCACGCCGAGCAGACGCATGGCTCGCACGACGCGACGCAGCAGGCGGCGCAGCACATAGCCACGTGCCTCGTTACCAGGGGTGACGCCGTCGGTCATGAGCATGAGACCGGAACGGACGTGGTCGGCAACCACACGAAGCCGCACGTCGTCGTCATGGTTGGCGCCGTAACGCTTGCCCGACATTTGCGAAGCCTTGTCGATGACGGGGAAGACCTGGTCGATCTCGTACATGTTGTCGACGCCCTGGAGCAGATAAGCGATGCGCTCCAGACCAGCACCGGTGTCGATGTTGAGGCTGCGCAGCGGACCAGCGATGTCGAAGTCCTCCTTGGCCCGAACCGCGGACAGATCCTCGGTCTCGAACACGAGGTTCCAGATCTCGAGGTAACGATCCTCGTCGGCTTCCGGTCCACCATCGGGGCCGTAGGCCGGGCCGCGGTCGATGTAGATCTCGGAGCAGGGGCCACCTGGGCCGGGGACGCCCATGTGCCAGTAGTTGTCCTTGAGGGAACGGCCCTGGATGTGATCGTCGGGGACGCCAACGGAACGCCAGGCCTCGCGGGCCTCGACGTCGCCCTGGGGGTAATCCGGGTGGAATCCCGGGCCGAGGACGGTCACCCAGATGGTGGCCGGGTCGAAGCCGAATCCGCCCTGGTCAGCGGGTTTGGTGACCAGTTCCCAGGCGTACTGGATGGCCTCAGTCTTGAAGTAGTCACCGAAGGAGAAGTTGCCCAGCATCTGGAAGAAGGTGCCGTGACGGGTGGTCTTGCCGACCTCGTCGATGTCGAGGGTGCGGACGCACTTCTGGATACTGGTGGCGCGCTTCCACGGGGAGGGCTCGGTACCCATGAGGTAGGGCTTGAACGGCACCATACCGGCATTGACGAACAGCAGGGTGGGGTCGTTGTACAGCAGCGATGCGCTCGGCACCACTGCGTGACCCTTACTTTCGAAGAAGTCGACGAAGCGTTGTCCGATCTCCGCTGTTCTCATACCTGGTCCTTCTTGACGTGGTCGCTGATCGTGGCCTGTGATGGTCGCCCCGACTTATTTCAGGACATACCTTCAACCAACCCTACCCGTCCGAGGGGCAGGCCACACCTCAGCACGTTGCGCACAATGATGGGTTGGGAATGGCGAATACGGGGGGTGATCCGAGCGCGGATCAGTTCTGGTCGTCGCCGTCGGCGGCTGCCGTGGTGCCGTGATCCACCTCGGCCGGGCCTGTCCCATTCTCGACCTGGGAGGGACGGTTACGACGTTTGGGGCGACGAATCGTGCGTCGCACTCCCTCCCCGAAAGCAGCCGCCTTGACCATCGGCGTCCCGACCGTCTGGGTGAAGGTCTGAGCGAGTTCAGCAGCCTGACCGGTAACGGCGGCGCCGTGGCCGGAGATGGTGTGAACATCCTCAATAACCTGGTCAAGCTTGGAAATCTCGCCATTGGTGATGACGACCGTTGACTTGAGTTCTTCCAGGATCGGCACCGTCGACTCATCCACGTCGCGGACGGTCTTGCGCAGTTCGTCGAAAACACCACCAAGTTTCAGTAGGGGCACGGCGCACAGTGCGACGAGCACCACCGCCGCGAGGGCAGCGATGAGTCCAGCGATCTGACCCAGGGTCATGACTTCTTCTCCTCGGTGGTTTCTCGCCCGAGCAGCATCCGTATCTGGCTCAGACGTTGTGCAATGGCAGCCTCATTGCCATGGTCGGTCGGTTCGTAGTACCGCGTTGAGGCGATGTCGTCAGGAAGATACTGCTGTTGGGCCACCCCGTGCGGAAAGTCGTGAGCGTAACGGTATCCGACTCCATGACCAAGGTCGTGGGCAGATGAGTAGTGCGCGTCACGCAAATGGGCAGGAACCTCTCCTCCCTTACCGGCACGCACATCGGCCAGGGCTTCATCAATGGCGGTGATGACGGCATTGGACTTCGGGGCGGTGGCTGCCGCAATGGTTGCCTGGGCCAGGTTGAGTCGAGCCTCGGGCATGCCGATGAGCTGAACTGCCTGGGCTGCGGCAACACAGGTTTGCAAAACGCTCGGTGCCGCCATGCCGATGTCCTCGCTGGCCAGGATCACCAGACGACGGGCGATGAACCGGGGATCCTCCCCCGCCTCAATCATCCGGGCCAGATAATGCAGGGCAGCATCGACGTCCGAGCCTCGTACCGACTTGATGAAGGCGCTGATGACGTCATAGTGCTGGTCTCCGTCACGGTCGTAGCGCACTGCGGCACGGTCCACGGCCGTCGAGACGATCTGACTGGTGATGGTGTCGGTGCCGGCCGCGCTTGCTCCTGCGGCGGCCTCCTCAAGGTAGGTCAGGGCACGCCGCGCGTCTCCCCCGGCCAGCTGCAAAAGGTCAGCCCGGGCATCATCGTGAAGGGTGTACAGCCCGTCGGACTCGGTGCGCAGCCCGCGCGGATCACTCAATGCACGGTCGATGAGGGACGACACGTCAGCCTCGGTGAGAGGCTTGAGGGTCAACAGCAGGGATCGTGACAACAGCGGCGAGATGACCGAGAAGGACGGGTTCTCGGTGGTGGCGGCGATGAGGGTCACGGTTCGGTTCTCGACGGCGGGGAGCAGGACGTCTTGCTGGGCCTTGGAGAAGCGGTGCACCTCGTCGACGAACAGGACGGTCGGCTTGCCCAGCGCCAACTGACGACGAGCAGTGTCGAGTTCCCTGCGGATGTCCTTGACCCCGGCGGTGACAGCCGAAATCTCGACGAATCGTCGGTTTGTCGCATGGGACACCACCGAGGCGATCGTCGTCTTGCCGACCCCCGGTGGACCCCATAGGAACACGCTCATGGCCCCGGTGCCGTCAGCCAGCCGGCGCAACGGCGATCCGGGGGTCAGAAGATGCTGCTGACCGACGATCTCGTCAATCGTGCGGGGGCGCAGTCGAACCGCCAGTGGCGCATCAGGGTTGGGAGTGTCCAGGGACCCGCCACTGGTCGCGTCGGGCTGTGTCGGCCCGACGTTGCCAAAGAGATCCTCACTCACCGTGGCACCATATCGCCGCACTGTGACACTCTCGGTCCCCCTGGTGTTCGCCATGAGACGCGGGCGGTGACTGTCCACGACAGTCACCGCCCGTCATCATCGCATGATCGTCACTTCGTGGACGCGTTTGCCTCGTCCTTACCCTCGGGAGACTCAGCCTTCTTCTTCGGCTTGGCGTCCACGCCAGCCTCACGACGCTGAGCCGGGGTGATCGGGGCCGGAGCAGCCGTCAGCGGGTCGTAGCCGTTGCCGGTCTTGGGGAAGGCGATGACGTCGCGAATCGTCTCGAAGCCGCCCAACAGCATGACCAGACGGTCCAGACCGAAGGCGATGCCACCGTGCGGCGGGGCGCCGAACTTGAAGGCGTCGAGGAGGAAGCCGAACTTCTCCTGAGCCTCCTGCTCACCGATGCCCATGACGTTGAAGACACGCTCCTGGACGTCACGGCGGTGAATACGGATGGATCCGCCGCCGACCTCGTTGCCATTGACGACGAAGTCGTAGGCGTAGGCGAGAGCCGAACCGGGATCGGTGTCAAAGGTGTCCATGCACTCGGGGGTCGGGCTGGTGAACGCATGGTGAACAGCAGTCCAGGCGCCGCCGCCAACCGCGACGTCACCGGATGCCTCGGCCTCCTTGGTGGGCTTGAACAGCGGGGCGTCGACCACCCAGCAGAAGGCCCAGTCGGCCGGGTCGAAGAGCTCGCAACGACGGCCGATCTCCAGGCGGGCCGCACCGAGCAACTCCTGGGAGGAAGTCTTCGGACCGGCGGCGAAGAAGATGGCGTCACCGGGCTTGGCACCGACCTTCTCGGCGATACCGGCCTTCTCCTGGTCGGAGATGTTCTTGGCGACCGGGCCGCCTGGCACACCCTCATCAGAAATGGTGATGTAGGCCAGCCCCTTGGCGCCTCGGGTACGAGCCCACTCCTGCCAGGCGTCGAACTGACGGCGCGGCAGGGAGGCTCCCCCAGGCATGACGACGGCACCGACGTAGGGAGCCTGGAAGACGCGGAAAGGCGTGTTGGCGAAGAAGTCGGTGACCTCGGTGATCTCGTTGCCGAAACGCAGATCTGGCTTGTCAGAGCCATAACGGTCCATGGCCTCGTGCCAGGTGATGCGCGGCAGCGGTGTCGGCATGTCAACGCCGATGATCTTCCAGCAGGCCGCCATGATCTCCTCGGCCAGGGCGATGACATCATCCTGGTCGACGAAGCTCATCTCGACGTCGAGCTGGGTGAACTCGGGCTGACGGTCAGCGCGGAAATCCTCATCCCGGTAGCACCGGGCGATCTGGTAGTAACGCTCCATGCCCGACACCATGAGCAACTGCTTGAACAGCTGGGGGCTCTGCGGCAGGGCGTACCAGCAGCCTGGGGCCAGACGGGCCGGGACCAGGAAGTCTCGGGCGCCCTCGGGGGTGGACCGAGTCAGGGTCGGGGTCTCGATGTCGTAGAAGTTGTGACGGTCGAGGACCTCGCGGATGGCGTGGGTCACCTTGGAACGCAACACCAGGGCCTCGTGTTGACGGGGACGGCGCAGGTCCAGGTAGCGGTACTTGAGGCGGGCATCCTCACCGACGGTGACGTGCTCGTCAATCTGGAAGGGCAGCGGGGCCGAGGAGTTGAGCACCTCGAGTTCGGAAATCGCGACCTCGATCTCACCAGTGGGAAGGTTCGGGTTGGCGTTGCCCTCCGGGCGGGCCTCGACGACACCGGTCACCTTGATGCAGTACTCGTTGCGCAGATCATGGGCGCCCGAGGACTCGAGAATCTCGTCACGGATGACGACCTGGGCCAGACCGGAGGCGTCACGAAGATCGATGAAGGCGACGCCGCCATGATCGCGTCGGTGCCCGACCCATCCGGCGAGAGTCACCTCCTTGCCAATGTCGCTGGCTCGCAGGCTTCCGGCGTCGTGGGTTCGCAGCACGTGTCATCCTTCCGTTGTCGTGGGCCACGTATAGACGGTACGGGCCACGAACCAGCATACCGACAGCCACCTCAGCCGTCATCCGGGCATGAGCGAGACGGACCGCACTACAAGACATGACAAGAGCGCCGTAGCTGTTACCGCCACGGCGCTCTCTCATTCACGAAATCTGAGTATCAGGCCTGAATCTCGGGGAACCACTCCTCGATCTGCTTACGCATCGCCTCGTTACCACCGGAACGCTTGTGGTTGGCGAGGATCCACTCACGCAGGGAGCCACCCGCCGCGTCGTTGATGGCGTTTCGGGCCGTCTCGGGATCTCCCAACACATCCTTCATCATCGACACCGCCTCGTCAGTGGTGCGGTAGAAGTACGGGTAGTCCTCCGGAACGGTCTTGCGGGCCCAGGCGGTATCCGGGAAGACACCGACCGCGCCAGCGACCAACGCCTCGAGATACTCAAAGCCGTAGGCCTCGTTCTTCGCGGTAGCGAGGAAAGCCGTCATGCGGGCCAAGGACTCCCAGTACTCCTCACGCTGACCGAACAGCGGGCCGACCGAGGCCCACTTGGGCGAGGACATCTTCATGGCCATGACGCTGGCCAGGTCGCGCTGACTCAGACGAGCCTCCATACGCACATCCATCTCGGAAGCCACACGGTTCATGACGTCGAGGAAGATCTTCGGACGCTTGTTGTCGGTGAGGTGGATGGCCGGGTAAAGCACGGTCGGGATCTCAGGATCGACGTGCTCGCGGACCAGATCGTCACGAATACCAGGCTGAATCCAGGCGACCCGAGCCTGGTGGGCCAGCGGGGAGATCGTCCAGCGACGGACCAGCTCGGTGACCTCACCGGCGGTGCGCTCACCGGAGCACAGCGTTGGGAAGAGGGCGTATGCCAAGCCCATGGCCGCGAAGTTCACCTTGTGGTGGTAGTGCGACGGGGGCAGCCACTGCAGGTTGAGGATCTTCGGCTCGGCACCCTCACGGTGCATCGTCTGGAAGACGCCGACCGAGTCAATGACGTCGAGGTTGATGACGAGGGTTTCCAAGGGGTCGAGGCTGGTCAGCGCCTTGGCCTCGAAACCGTCGCACTGGCGATCCTCGTGGTTGACGACGACGGCTCCCGGGTACATCGCGAGGAGTCGCTCGACCAGTGCGGTTCCGCCTCCTCGTCCGACAAGTCGACCCTGGTCGTCAACAATGGGGCCACCATCGAGGAAACCCATCTTGATTGCGATGGTCATTGGTCATCTCCCGTGATCCGTGGACGCAGGTGCGGCCGTGCACAAAGTTTATGAGCGCCACTCTATCGCCGAGGGTGGCACTTCGGTAGGAGAATTGAATGGGCTCAGGCCAACAAGGATGTGTTATGCGGTGGGCGTCGGCCCGGTGAGGGTCTTCTGAAGAGTGGGGGCCTCCCGAGCAATGAGTTCTGCGGCGGAAAGGGCTGCCAAGGATCGCAGCCCAACGACGTAACGGGCGGTGAAGATTCCCAACAACTGTGACAGTCCCAGCGAGGCCCTCACCCCCGCATCCTCCTCCCCGAACCGAGGCGCCAGGAGCTTGACGACCGGCGCCAAGATCTGATCGGTGTAGAACTCGCGGATCATGTCGAAGGCGTCGGGCTGGGTGAGAAGAGCCTGAACCACGCCCTGCATTTGCGGATCCGGACCGCCCAGGCCGAGGTGGCCGTCCCAGGCATCGATGAAGGCCCTGACCAGCTCCTCCCCGAGGTGATCCGGATCCGTCCGGGAGCAGACGTCAGCAATGATCCGGTGTGGCCCGCTGGGCAGGGACATCGCCTCGTTGTAGAGGGCCTGCTTGGAGCCGAAGTAGTAGCTCACCAACGACGTGTCCACCCCGGCTTCACGAGCAATGGCCCGCAGGCTCACCGACTGAAAATCATCGGCGAGGAAAAGTGCCCTGGCAGCGGCCAGAATCGACGCTCGCGCTGCTCCGACCTCACCCCTCGGACCACGGCGAGGCGCTCGAGTGCTCTGTGATTGACCTGGGACAGACATGGCACGACCGTACTCCCCTCAAAAATCTTGCGAAAAAGGGGGCACCAGATGCTGCGCGGTGATTTCGACAGTGATGAAATAGGGACATGGGCGCACATCCTGGTACTGCGATTCCACTGGCCGACCAAGACCTTCGGATGGGTCTTGACATCGGATCGACGACGATCAAGGCCGTCGTCCTCGACCCCGACGAGAGGATTCTCTTCGAGGACTACAGACGCCACCATGCCGACATCACCGGCGCCATGGCATCACTGCTTGGCGATGCTGCCGACGCCCTCCCCGGTGCCAAGGTGCGCGCAACCGTCACCGGATCGGCAGGCCTGGGAACCGCCGAGGCCCTGGACCTCACCTTCATCCAAGAGGTGATGGCCGAGACTGCCGCCGTCCAACACTGGAACCCCGAGGCCGACGTCCTCCTGGAACTGGGCGGCGAGGACGCCAAGATCACCTACCTCAAACCGGTCCCCGAGCAGCGCATGAACGGTTCGTGTGCCGGCGGTACTGGTGCCTTCATCGACCAGATGGCCACCCTGCTCCACACCGACGCCCCGGGCCTCAATGACCTGGCCTCACGAGCCCGCACCATCCACCCCATCGCCTCACGCTGTGGTGTCTTCGCCAAGTCTGACCTCCAGCCCCTCATCAACGAGGGTGCGCGTCACGAAGACCTCGCGGCATCCGTCATGCAGGCCGTCGCCACCCAGTGCATCGCCGGACTGGCATGCGGACGCCCGATCCGTGGCAAGGTCATCTTCCTCGGCGGCCCGCTGCACTTCATGCCAACCCTGCGCGACGCCTTCGCCCGTGTTCTCGAGGGCAAGGTAGACCAGTACATCACCCCGGAGCGCGCCCAGCTCTACGTGGCGATGGGGGCTGCCCTGACCTCAACCTCGGAGCCCGTCGATCTCGCCGAGACCGCCGAGCGTTCCCGTCACGCCCGCACTCGCAACGGCTTGTCCCAGTCGATGCCACCGCTGTTCAAGGATGAGGAGGAGCTGGCGGAGTTCACCAAGCGTCATGGGCAGGCCAAACTCCCCCATCTGCCGCTGCATGATGCCCGCGGCAACCTCTTCCTGGGCATTGACGCCGGCTCGACGACGATCAAGTCAGTCCTGCTCGACGAGTCCCTCAACATCGTCGCCTCCCACTATGCGTCCAACGAGGGCGACCCGGTCAGTGCCGCGGTTCAGATCCTCGCTGACCTCTACGACGCCATGCCCGCCGAGGCGACCATCGCCCGCACCTGCACCACCGGATACGGGGAAGGACTCGTCAAGGCCGCCCTGGGTGCCCAGGACGGCGAGGTCGAGACGATGGCCCACTACAGGGCCGCCGATCACCTCCTTCCCGGAGTCACCGCCATCATCGACATCGGCGGCCAGGACATGAAGTACCTGCGCGTCGTTGACCAGGTGATCGACTCCATTTCCGTCAACGAGGCCTGCTCGTCGGGATGTGGATCCTTCCTCCAGACCTTCGCCGCTGGGATGAACACTGACATCCAGTCCTTTGCCGACATGAGCCTGATGGCCCAACATCCCGTCGACCTCGGGAGCCGCTGTACCGTCTTCATGAACTCCTCGGTCAAGCAGGCCCAGAAGGAGGGCGCCTCCCCCGCCGACATCGCTGCCGGATTGTCCTACTCCGTGGTCCGCAACGCCTTGTACAAGGTCATCAAGCTCACCGATCCGTCCCAACTGGGTGACAAGATCGTCGTCCAAGGCGGCACCTTCCTCAACAACGCGGTGCTGCGAGCCTTCGAGAAGCTCACCGGCCGCGAAGTCGTCCGTCCTGCCGAGGCCGGGCTCATGGGTGCTTACGGGGCAGCCCTGACGGCTCGTGCCCGCTTCCACGCTGGGGAGCCCACCACCTCTGAGGGGCTGCGAGACCGTGCCGAACTGGACGGATTCGCCGTCGAGACCCATCGTGACGACTGCACCTTGTGCCAGAACCACTGTCAGCGCACCATCGCCACCTTCTCGGACGGACGTGTCTTCGTCTCGGGCAACCGGTGCGACCGTGGCGCCGAGGTCGACAACCGCAAGATGGCCAAGGCGCCGAAGTCTGAACTACCCAACGTGTTCGAGGCCAAGTACAAGAGGCTGTTCAGTTACCGACGACTCACCGCCAAGAAGGCCTTCCGTGGTGACCTGGGTCTGCCTCGTGCCCTCAACATGTACGAGAACTACCCATTCTGGTTCACGACCCTGTCAGCTCTGGGTTATCGCGTCATGCTCTCAGGTCGCTCCTCCCATGCCCTGTTCGAGAAGGGTATGGAGTCCATCGCCAGCGAGAACATCTGCTATCCAGCCAAACTCAACAACGGTCACGTCGAAGATCTTGTGGAGCGGGGCGTCAAGCGGATCTTCGATCCCTGCATCCGTTTCGAGCAGGTCAGCGTGGCCGATGCTGACGCCCACTTCAACTGCCCGATCGTCGCCTCCTACCCCGAGGTCATCCGCGCGAATGTGGAGAGCCTGCGCGACAAGGGCGTCGAACTCATCTCTCCCTTCCTCTCCCTGGCCAACCCGGACAAACTCGCGGAACGGCTGGCCGAGGTCTTCGCCGAGGACGGGGTGACCGTTGAGGAGGCCCGCCAAGCTGTCGCCAAGGGGCTTGAGGAGGACAAGGCCTTCCATGACGACGTCCGCGCGATGGGCGAAGAGGCCCTGGCCTACATGGCCGAGCACAACGTTCCCGGCATCGTGCTAGCAGGACGCCCCTACCACGTCGATCCCGAAATCCATCACGGCATTCCCGAAATGGTCAATTCCCTGGGGATGGCGGTCCTCACCGAGGACTGCGTGGCCCATCTGGGGGCTGACCTGCTGGAGCGTCCACTGCGCGTGCGCGACCAGTGGATGTTCCACTCTCGCCTCTACCAAGCAGCCGCTTTCGTGGGTTCCCGCCCCGATCTCGAGCTCGTTCAGCTCAACTCCTTCGGCTGCGGCCTGGACGCCATCACCACCGATCAGGTGCGCGAGATCCTGGCTGCCCGCGACCGCATTTACACCACCCTCAAGATTGACGAGGTGTCGAACCTGGGCGCGGCCCGAATCCGGATGCGCTCCCTGCAGGCCGCCGCGAAGGAACGTGCCAGCCACAAACGCACGGCGGTGACCCATCGACTCTCTGACGACCGAGTCCCCTTCACCAAGGACATGAGGGCGACCCACACCATCCTGGTGCCCCAGCTCGCCCCCTACCAGACCTCCATTGCCGAGGCGGCTCTGCGCGCCTCCGGTTACAACGTCGAGGTGTTGGAGCAGGCATCCAGGGAAAACATCGACTTCGGCTTGTCGGTGGTCAACAACGATGCGTGCTTCCCCGCCATCGTGGTCATTGGTCAACTCGTCTCGGCGCTGAAGTCGGGCAAGTACGACCTGGATCACACCACCCTCTTCCTCACCCAGACCGGCGGTATGTGCCGTGCCACCAACTACATCGGTCTGCTGCGCAAGGCCCTCAAGGACGCCGGGTTCGGACACATTCCGGTCATCGCGGCCTCCTTGCAAGGTGTCGAGGACAACCCGGGCTTCTCCCTCACCGCCCCCCTGATTCACCGCATGGTTCAGGCCATCACGATCGGCGACCTGCTGCAAAAGGTTCACCTGCGTACCCGCCCCTACGAGGCGGTGCCAGGCTCGGCCGATGAGCTCATGAGCCGCTGGACGACCATTGCCAGACAGCACTTCCTCGACGACGGGCATTCCCAGACCTGGGGACGACGCACCTCCTACAAGGCCATCGTCAACGGCATCGTCGACGACTTTGACCACCTTGAGCTTGTCGATGGCCCGCGCAAACCTCGCGTCGGAGTCCTCGGGGAGATCCTGGTGCAGTTCCATCCGGACGCCAACAACCACATCGTCGAGACCATCGAGTCCGAGGACTGCGAGGCCGTCCTGCCGGGCCTCATGTGGTTCGTCTACAACTGCTTGTCTGCTGGCGACTACAACTACAAGACCTTCGGCACTGACAAGTGGGCTCGTCACCTCAAGAAGGCCTTCCGTGCCTTGCTCATGCAATACCAGAAGCCAGTGACCGCTGCGCTGAAGAAGTCGACCCGCTTCGAGGTTCCAACCCCGATCACCGAACTCATGGAGGACGCCCAGCGCATCGTCCAGCTTGGTAACCAGGCTGGTGAGGGTTGGTACCTCGTCGGTGAGATGGTCGACATGATCCGTGAAGGTGTACCGAACATCGCCGTCGTCCAGCCGTTTGCCTGCTTGCCGAACCATGTCACGGGGCGGGGCATCTTCCGCGAGATCCGCCGTCAGTTCCCGCACGCCAATGTGGTGTCGGTCGACTACGACCCCGGTGCATCCCAGGTCAACCAGCTCAACCGCATCAAGCTCATGGCTGCTACGGCACGCGATCGCAACGACCCGGAAAAACTTGGCGCCAACGAGGCCGTGCGTCCGGAGCCGGGCGAGGACATCCCTTCCTCGCCACAAACCGCGTCGCTTCCGGACCCAAACCCGGTGATGGAGCTGTCTTTACGTATGTAGTATCTCTTCGGGAGCCGGTGATATCGTCACCGATATGAAACTGACCGGCACCCGTCGTCTACGGACAGATCGCCTGGTGCTGCGCCGATTGACCCTCGACGATGCCCAACAGATGTACGACAACTGGGCCAGCGATCCGGTGGTCACACAGTTCCTCTCGTGGCCCGCCCATTCCAGCGTGGACGTGAGCAGAACCATCTTGGCTTCATGGGTCGATTCCTACGATGACCCAGGAACTTTCAACTGGGGCATCGAGTTGATCGCGGACGGGACCCTCATTGGGCAGACCTCGGTCGGCGAAAAGGATCTGCGCACCGGCCTGGTCAATGTTGGCTACGCCATCGGACGGCGATGGTGGGGCAAGGGCTACGGCACAGAGGTCTTGGTCGCACTGATGGATTATCTCTTCGACGTGGTCGAGGTCAACAAGGTGGAGGCCAGCCATGATCCTGCCAACGTTGCCTCGGGACGAGTCATGGAGAAGGCCGGAATGGTGACCGAGGGTCTGCGTCGGGCTTGCTACCTCAGTGGGTCGACGATCCGCGACCAGCTCTACCACGGCATGCTCCGTAGTGAATGGGAAGGGCGTCAGTGCTGAACCATGCTCACGAAGCGACGCCTCGACGGTGGCGCGCAGTCTTCCTCGCCGTCGCATCGCTGGCCTCGCTGACCTGGGCCTTCGCAGGCATCCTCAACCCGCAGATGAGCCAGCTGCACGCCTTCATCTCGGAGTACTCCGCCCGTGACCAACCGTGGCGGTACCTCTTCCAGACCACCGACGTCATCATGGGTGCTTTCCTGTGTCTGGCGGGTGTGGCCACTCTCGTATGGGCAGGCCACCGCCCCCTCACCCCTCAGGGGTGGGCGGGCATTGGATTCGTGGCCGGCGGGCTGTTCAGCGTCGTTGACGCCTTGGTGACGATGGACTGTTCCCCTGACCGGTCCACGGCCTGTAAGGCTGCTGAGGACGCCGGTCACGTCAGCCTGAGTCACATCCTCCACGTGGGAACCTCGACCATCGTCGTCGTCGGCTTCGCCCTCCCGATCCTGCTGCTCAACTCCACCATGACGAGGTTGCGCCCTGTCGGCCTGGTGGTGGCATGGGCGTGGGTCGTCTTCACCTTGCTCAATGGCATCGGAGCCTTGGATTGGTTCGACGGCACCCCGATGGACTACACCGGACTCTGGCAGCGCTTCAGCTTGTCCCTGGGCACCCTGTGGTGGCTGACGCTGGCTGCCGATGACATCCTCACCTCGCGTGCTCAACGACGCATGACGATCTGTTGACAGATGAGACACGAAGGGCTCCCGGTCAACACCGGGAGCCCTGATTCTGTGCGGCGTCGCGGGGTGTCGGCTTGTCTCACCAGGAGCCGACGACGCCGGGATGCAGATCCTCGGCAGGAGGGGTCCAGCTCGCGGCATCAGCCTCGATCTGATCGCCGGAACGAATGTCCTTGACGGTGTCGGGGTCACGGTGATCGCTGTGCTGAGCGCCGGGGAACCACACGAAGGGGATTCCGCGACGATCAGCGTGCTTGATCTGCTTGCCGTACTTGTCGGCCTTAGGGGCCACCTCACAGGGGATGCCACGGGAACGTAGCGCGTGGGCGACGGCCTCGGAGCTGACGCGATCCTGCTCGGTGTTGACGGCCACCAGCACCGCCGAGGGAACACAACGAGACGACGTCAGCTCTCCTCGCGAGATGATCGGGGCCAGCAGGCGGGTCAGGCCCAGCGAGATTCCCACCCCGGGGTAGACGTGCTTGCCGTCGGAGGCCAGGGACTCGTAGCGCCCGCCCGAGCACACCGAGCCCATCGACTCGTGACCGGTCAGTTCAGTCTCGTAGACGGTGCCGGTGTAGTAGTCCAGGCCACGGGCGATCTTGAGATCGGCGACCATGCGTCCGGGGACGACCTTGTTGACGGCGGTGACGACCCGGTTGAGGGAGTCGAGTCCCTCCTCGAGCATGTCGTTGGACACCCCGAGTTCACGCACCTTGGCGATGAAGGAATCGTCGGCAGACTGGATGGAGGCCAGGGCGACACACTTGTCGGCGACCTCGTCGGACAGGCCGAGTTCGTCGGTGAGGAGGTCACGCACCGCGTCCGGGCCGATCTTGTCGTACTTGTCGACCCGTTGCAGGACGGCCATGTGGTCCTCGATGCCCAGCCCGCGGTAGAACCCCTCGGAGAGCTTGCGGTTGTTGACGTGCATGGTGACGGTCGGGAAGCCCAACTCGGTGTGCAGACGCTCAAGAGCCGACAACATCACCAGCGGGGTTTCGACGTCGTGGTGCTCGGCCAGGGTCTGGTCACCGACGATGTCGATGTCAGCCTGGGTGAACTCGCGGTAGCGTCCCTCCTGAGGACGCTCACCACGCCACACCTTCTGGATCTGGTAGCGACGGAACGGGAAGTGCAGGTGTCCGGCGTTTTCCAACACGTACCGGGCGAAGGGGACGGTGAGGTCGAAGTGCAGGCCCAGCCGGTCCTTCTCCGAGCGTGAATCGTGCGGGTCGGCGTGCAGCCGATCGACGACGTAGACCTCTTTGTCGATTTCTCCCTTGCGGGTGAGTTGTTCCATGGGTTCGACGGCGCGGGTGTGGATCGGCGCGAATCCATGAAGCTCGAAGGTCTCCTCAAGGATCCGGGTCACATGGTTCTCCACCATCTGTCCTGAGGGCAGGAACTCGGGAAAACCGGACAGGGGCTTGAGACGGGCCATGGAAGGAATCCTTCGAACAGTTGGTGTACGAACAGTTGGTTGTGTGAGCGGGACAACCCGCTGGGGTCATTGTGCCAGCCCGACGACGACGAGGCTCATTGGGCACTACCCAGTGAGACGTCCTCGTGGCGGGATGGTGGCCGTCAAGGACGGTTCAGGTACGGGTTGGAGACGCGCTCCTGGGCCATCGTCGTGGCTCCCCCGTGCCCGGGCAGCAGGTGTGTGGAGTCATCGAGGGGCCAGACGACCTCGGACAGGCTGCGCGACATCTGCGCCGGGTCGCCCCCGGGCATGTCGGTGCGTCCGACGGACCCGGCGAACACGACGTCGCCGGACATGACGATCGGGCCGTACTCGGGGTCGATCAGGCGGATCATGGAGCACCCCGGGGTGTGACCTGGGGCATGGAGGAACTCCAGATCCAGTTCGGCATACTCATGGTGGGAGAATGGCTCGACGTCGAGGACGTCGGCAGGCTCACGCAAGGTCGTCGATCCGTACCACTGTTCGATGAGGGGGCGGGCGAAGTCAGACAGCGCCGCCATCGGCTCGGTGAGCAGATGCCGGTCATCTCGGGGACACAGCACTGGAATGCCGTACTCGTCTGCCACTTGGCGAGCAGAGCCGACATGGTCGATGTGTCCGTGGGTGAGCGCGACCGCCACCGGCCTCAGATGATGGGTCTTGAGTGCCTCTGGCAGGAACTCCTCGGCACCCATCCCAGGGTCAACGACGACACAGTCTGACCCTGGCTCGCGGGCTACGAGGTAGCAATTGGCCTGAAAAGGACCAGTGATGAAGGACGCAATGAACACGTTTGCCACTTTATCGGGCAAGATGGAGCGTATGAGTCACGCACAAGCTCCGCAGTCCTTCGGCCGCGTCGATGATGACGGCACCGTTTACGTCCAAACCAGTGACGGGGAAAGGCCTGTCGGCCAGGTGCCGGACTCCACCAGCGAGGAAGCCCTGGAATTCTTCGTGCGCCGCTATCACGCCCTCGAGACCGAGGTGTCGCTGCTGGAATCACGAGTGAGCTCCGGGACCGCTTCGCCGGAGGAGGCCCGGTCGGCCGCAAGCAAACTCGACACGTCCATCCGACAGGCCAACGCCGTCGGCGATCTGGAAGCGCTGGTAACTCGACTGGAGGCTCTCAGCCCCACCATCGAGGCCAAGGCCGAAACCCGCCGGGAGGAGAGGGCCGAGGCGAAGGCCCACGCCAAGCAGGCCAAGGAAGAGATGGTCGCCAAGGCGGAGGCCATCGCGGCTGGCACCGATTGGCGCGGTGGCATCGGAAAGTTCCGCGACCTGCTCGAGGAGTGGCGTCGTCTGCCCCGTATCGACAAGGCCACCGACGACGAACTGTGGAGCCGCTTCTCCGCCGCTCGCACCGCCTTCACCCGGCGTCGCAAGCAGCACATGGCAGAGCAGAATCACCTGCGTGAGAAGGCTCGTGTGGCCAAGGAGCAGATCATCGAGGAGGCCCGTTCGCTGGCCGATTCGACTGCCTGGGGTGAGACCTCACGTCAGTTCCGCGACCTCATGAGCCGGTGGAAGGCTGCTGGCCCGGCTCCTCGTGACGTCGACGAGAAGCTGTGGAAGGAGTTCCGCGCCATCCAGGACAAGTTCTTCGACGCCCGTAGCGCTGCGCAGAGCCAGCAGGACGAGGAGTACCGCGGCAATCAGGAAGTCAAGGAGAAGCTCCTCGACGAGGCCGAGAAGGACATCCTGCCGGTCGAGGACATCGAGGAGGCCAAGGCCAAGTTCCGCGCCTTCCTGGAGAAGTTCAACGAGGTCGGTCGCGTCCCTCGTGACGCCATGAAGCGCATTGACGCCCGCGTCCGTGACCTGGAGCATCAGGTCCATTCGGCCGAGGAGGCCGAGTGGAAGCGCACTGACCCGCAGGCTCGTGAGCGCGCCCGCGCCACCGTCGACATGTTCAGTGCCCAGATTGACAAGCTCAACCGCGAGGCCGAGAAGGCAGAGGCTGCTGGTCGCACCAAGGATGCCGAAAAGGCCCGCGCGTCGATCCAGACCTACCAGACCTGGCTGGACGAGGCTCAGAAAGCCCTCGACGAGTTCAGCGCCTGAGTATCTGCCCACACAAGAACGGCTCCAGTCACGATGACCGGGGCCGTTCGTCCTACCGGTGGCGTTTCACACAGAGGATCAACAGGTCACGACTTCACACGGAAGACGTCATAGACCCCGGAAATCCGCCGGATGGACTCGATGAGGTGCTTGAGATGGGTCGGGTCGGGGGCCTCGAAGGTGAGTCGCAACCGAGCCAGATGGCTCTTCGATGCGCTCATATTCGCCGATATGACGCTGACTCCCTGCTCGGCGAGGACCCGCGAGGTGTCCAGCAGCAGCCCGGCACGGTCAAGGCCCTCGATCTGGATGGTGACCTGGTAGCCCTCCTGCTGGTTCTGCGACCACGAGACCGGCACGATCCGCTCGGGGTGTTCCAGGAGGTTCTTGGCATTCGAGCAGTCCGTCCGGTGCACTGAGACGCCGTCGGTGCGGGTGACGAAGCCCATGATCGGGTCCCCGGGAAGGGGGGTGCAGCATCGGGCCAGTTTGACCAGCATGTCAGGGTCGCCGTCAACGATGACCCCGGTCTCACTGGTGCGGTGACGAGGAGCCTTGACGCCAACGGCCAGTTCTTCCTCGACGTCTGCCGTGGTCTCTTCCGGGCCGCCCCCAAGAGCAATGAGCTTCTCGACGACCGACTGGGCGCTGACGGTGTGCTCCCCCACCGCGGCATACAAGGCGTTGATGCCGCGGATTCGCAAGTCGTCGGCCACCGCGGTGAGGTACTCGACCGTCAACAGGGACTGCAGTGGCACACCGGCCTGACGCAACTGCTTAGCGATGGCGTCCTTGCCGGCCTCGATGGACTCCTCTCGGCGCTCCTTGGTGAAGTAGGACTTGATCTTGGAACGAGCGCGCGGGGATGCGACGAAGCCCAGCCAGTCGCGACTAGGGCCGGCATCAGGGGCGTTCGAGGTGAGGATGTCGACGACGTCACCGTTGCTCAGCGTGGTGTCCAAGGTGACGAGTTTGCCGTTGACTCGGGCCCCGATGCAGCGGTGACCGACCTCTGTGTGGACGGCGTAAGCGAAGTCAACGGGGGTGGCGTCCTGCGGAAGGGCCATGACGTCACCCTTCGGGGTGAACACGTAGACCTGTGAGGAGTTGATCTCGAAGCGCAGGGAGTCCAGGAACTCACTGGGATCGGACTCCTCCTTGGACCACTGGTTGAGCGACTGCACCCAGGACAGGTCGGCACCGTCAGGCTGAATGCCCTTGCCGACGGCATTGGGATTCTCCTTGTACTTCCAATGGGCTGCAACACCGTACTCAGCGCGCCGATGCATCTCATGGGTACGGATCTGCAACTCCACCGGCTGCCCGCCAGGTCCCAGCACCGTGGTGTGCAAGGACTGGTACATGTTGTACTTCGGCATCGCGATGTAGTCCTTGAACCGTCCTGGGAGGGGGTTCCATCGCACATGCATGACGCCCAGCGCGGCATAACAGTCGCGTGGGGTGTCGACGAGAATGCGCAGACCGATGAGGTCGTAGATGTCGGAGAAGTCCCGGCCCCGCACGACCATCTTCTGGTAGATCGAGTAGTAGTGCTTCGGTCGACCGTAGACGGTTGCCTTGATGTCGGCCTCGTCGAGGTCCTGCCGGACGATCTCGATGACCTCCTTGAGCTGGGCCTCGCGCTGCGGGGCCCTTTCGGCGACCATGTGGACGATCTCGTCGTAGAGCTTGGGGTTGAGGGTGGAGAAGCACAGGTCCTCCAGCTCCCACTTGATGGCATTCATGCCCAGGCGATGGGCCAGTGGCGCGAAGATCTCAAGGGTTTCCTTGGCGATGCGATTCTGCTTGTCCGGACGCAAGTACCCCAAGGTCCTCATGTTGTGCAGCCGGTCGGCGAGCTTGATGACGAGGACGCGGATGTCTCGGCTCATGGCGATGACCATCTTGCGGATGGTTTCGGCCTTGGCCGAGTCTCCGTACTGAACCTTGTCGAGTTTCGTCACCCCGTCGACCAGCAGGGCCACTTCCTCACCGAAGTCTGCCGTGAGCTGCTCATGGGTGTACGAGGTGTCCTCGACGGTGTCGTGCAGCAGACCAGCACACAGGGTCTGCTCGTCCATGCCCAGCTCGGCCAGGATCATCGTCACCGCGAGCGGATGGGTGATGTAGGGGTCTCCGGACTTGCGGGTCTGCCCACGGTGGTAATGCTCGGCGGTGCGATACGCCCGTTCGATAACAGCGGTGTCGGCCTTGGGATGATTGGCCAGGACGACCGAGATGAGCGGGTCGGTGACACTGTCCGTCGGCTCTGAAGGCTTCGGGGTTCCCCAGCGCACGATACGCTCGCGCATACTCATCCGGGGCTGGGGACGCGGCTGGTCAGGCTTCGGCTTGCCCAGGGTTCCCTTGCCCGATGAGTACGGACCGTACACGCTGTCGTCGGTCATCGGGGCACCTCCTGGAATGTTGGACCCCCATTCTAGTGGCGTTTTCCCACGTCCATGTCGGTTGAATGCCGCGACACCGGCCGGCCGACATCGGGTGGTGATGAGGTAATGGGCCTGCCCACGTGGACGTCCCCCACGTCCTCAGCGGACGAGGTCGGACTCGGTTTGGGTCTCAGTAGCGCGGGGAACAGCCTTGCGCACGACGACGATGACGTCACCGGCCTGCAACCTTCCGATCGACGGATCGTAGAAGTTACGCTGCACGTCATTGCGAATGACGGCCAGCACTCGCTCACTCTGAATATCGGCGGGATGTGCACCGACTTCGGTCTTGGACACCATCCGCTGGACGACCTCCATGCCCTTCGAGCTGGACAACAGGTCGTCGACGACGGTCCCGACGTGCGGGTTGACCGAGGACAGGCCAAGCAGACGGCCCACCGCGTCGGCGGAGGTGACAACGGCGTCGGCCCCGGACTCACGCAACAGCGGAAGGTTCTCGTCCTCCCGGCCGGACACGACGATGTGGCAGCGCGGATTGAGCTGCCGCACCGTCAGTGTGGTGAGGATGGCCGAATCGTCGCGGTTGAGAGTGATGACGACCTCGCGTGCCTTGCTGATCTCAGCTCGTCTCAGCAGGTCACGTCTGGTCGCATCGCCTTCGAAGGCAGCCAGGCCTGACCGGTTGGCCTCGGCCACCGCAGAGGGGCGATTGTCGATGACGACGATCTTGTCGACGGGGACGTCATGATTACGCAGGGTGTTGACGGCGCTGCGTCCCTTCGTGCCGTACCCGATGACGACGGTGTGGTTCCTCATGCGCTTCCTCCAAGCACTGTCAAGCATTCCGCGTCGTCCCTCGTTGGCCAACATCTCGAGGGTGGTACCCACCAACAGCACGAGGAAGGTGATGCGCAACGGGGTGATGATGAAGGCGTTGATGAGACGCGCATGCGGCGCGACCGGGGTGATGTCACCGTAACCAGTTGTGGTCACGGTGACCGTCGAGTAGTAGAAGGCGTCGATGAGGGATACGCCGTCACCGGCAGTGGAATCAACGTAGGAGTCACGGTCGATCCAGACGATCACCGTACTGGCCAGCAACAGGATCGCCGACCAGACCAACCGCTTGACCAACTCATGGAAGGGCTTGGTGGTCTTGAACGGGAGCTTGACCAGAGCCGTCTGGTCAAAGATGTTGAGACGGCTCGAGGACTCCGTCGATTCCGCGGCCATGATCAGACCGTGACCACGGCGTTGACTGGACCAATACCGGCGCTGTCGAGCTTCTCGCGCCCTCCCAGGGCCGACAGCTCCATGAGCACCGACACGCCGACGATCTCGCCACCGAGCTTGTCCACCAGGGCAGCTGTGGCGCCGACCGTTCCTGCCGTCGCGAGGATGTCATCGACGATGAGCACCTTCGAGCCCGGACGGATAGCGTCCTGATGGACGGTGAGGGTGGCCGAGCCGTACTCCAGCACGAAAGACTGGGAGTAGACGTCGCCGGGGAGCTTTCCGGGCTTGCGCACCGGGACGAACCCAGCGCCCAAGGACAGGGCCACCGGTCCGGCGAACATGAATCCACGCGCCTCCATGCCCACGACGACGTCGATCCCGCGCGGAGCGGTGTCGACGAGTTCGGAAATTGCGGCAGCGTACCCATTGGCATTGGCCAGCAACGGGGTGATGTCCTTGAAGGTCACCCCCGGCTCGGGGAAGTCAGGGACGTCGCGGATCAGGCCGGCAACGAGGTCAGTACGGTAGGTCATTTCTTCCTCTCCGAGCGAGTGGAACGACGCGGCTGGTGACGCTCGCCCCCTGTGATGGACGCGACGTCACCAGGCCCTTCGGCGGCAACGGTCTGAGCTGAGACATGAACACCCTTCTGGGAGGCACGCTCACGGCGTCGCAGGACGCGATCGGTGTGTTCCTTCATGGCGGGCTCATTCTCACTCAGCTGGGTGAACACCGGGGTGGCGATGAAGATCGAGGAGTAAGCGCCGACGATCATGCCGACGAACAGGGCCAGGCCGAGGTCCTCCAAGGGTCCGGAGCCGAGCACGAAAGCGCCTGCGAACAACAGTGCCGCCACCGGCAGGACGCCGACGATGGTGGTGTTGATGGATCGCACCAGCACCTGGTTGACGGCTCGGTTCGCCCCTTCGGCGAAGGTCTCGTCGCGCTTCTCGATGTCCTGGACGTTCTCGCGTACCTTGTCGAACACCACGACGGTGTCGTAGAGGGAGTAGCCCAGAATCGTCAGCACTCCGATGACGGTTGACGGGGAGACAGTGAAGCCGACCAGGGCGTAGACGCCGATCGTGACGATGAGGTCATGAAGGAGGGCTATCAGCGCAGCAATGGACATCTTCCAATGTCGGAAGTAGGCCCAGATCTGCAACATCACCAAGATCAGGAAGACGACCAACGCCTTGATGGCCTTGCCGGTGATCTGTTCACCCCACTGGCTACCGACCTTGGAGTAGGTGACGGATTCCGTCGTGGTGTCGGTCGCCTTGGCGATGGCCCCCTGGACCTTGGTGGTCTCGTCGTTGTCCAGTGCCCGTGTCTGTACCTGGACGGAGTCCGAGCCGAGGCTGACGACCTCGGTGGAGTCCATGTCGGACACACCGGAGGACAGCACCGACTTCCTGACGTCATCGACGGTGGAGGCCGCGACGTGGGCCGGAGAGCGGAATTGCACACCGCCCTTGAACTCGATTCCGAGGTTCAGGCCGCGCACCAACAGGCCCACGAGGGAGATCGCGATGACGATGAGGGAGATCGAGTACCACAGCTTGCGGCGCTCGATGAATCCATAGGAGATTTCACCGGTGTACAGGGCGTGGGCAAAACCGTGCTTGCGCTTCTTGCCCTTCTCCTCGGAGCGCTTCGGGGCGACGGACGAGGTCTTGACGTTCTTGTCGTCGGTCATGTCAGGCCTCCTGCGTCTCGACGGGGCGCTTGGCCCGCGAAGTGGATCGTCTACCTCGCCGCCCGAGCAGCTGGGCTTCCGTGACGCCCATGTGCTCAGCCTCGAGACCGGAGCCACGTCGTCCTTGTCCCCAGAACTTGGTGCGTCCCAGCAGGGACACCACGGGGTGGGTGAAGAAGAAGCAGATGACCAGGTCGATCGCGGTGGTCAGGCCCAGGGTGAAGGCGAATCCCTTCACCTGGTCGACCGACAACACGAACAGCACGATGGCAGACAGCAAGGAGACGCCGTCGGCCATGAGGATGGTGCCGCGGGCCTTCGTCCAACCGGTCTGAAGGGCCGTACGCAGGGTCCGCCCTTCTCGGATCTCGTCTCGGATTCGTTCGAAATAGACGATGAAGGAGTCCGCCGTCACACCAATGGCGACGATCGCGCCAGCGATACCGGCCAGGGACAGCGTGAACCCGACAGCCTCGCCCAGCAGCACCATGGCCGCGTAGGTCGTGACACCGGCGATGAGCAGGGAGCCAATGGCCACCAGGCCCAGACCACGGTAGTACAGCAGGCAGTACGCGGCGACGAGGATCAAGCCGACGACGCCGGCGATGATTCCGGCGCGGAGCTGCTCGCCGCCCAGGGTCGGCGAGACATTGTCGACGCTGGAGATGTCGAAGGACAGCGGTAGAGCGCCGTACTTGAGGACGTTGGCCAGGTCAGCGGCGCTGTCCTGGGTGAAGTTGCCCGAGATCTCTGCCTGACCGCCGTTGATCGGGCAGGAGGCACCCTTGCTGCCGTCCAGCTGGGGGGAGGAGATGACATGGCCGTCCAGAACGACCGCGAACTGGTTCTGCGGGCTCTGGCGCGAGCACAGGAAGGTGGTCGCGTCACTGAACGACTTCGTACCGATGGCATTGAACTGCAGGTTGACGACATAGGACAACTGTCCCTGCGGGATTCCGGAATCGGCTTTGGCGACCTGGGTTCCCGTGATGGCAACCGGGGAGAGCAGATACTTCATCTGGCCCTCCCGGTCACAGGTCACCAGAGCCTTGTCCGGCGGGGAGTCGACGGACTTGGTGCACTTGAAGTCCTGGAAGGCCTTCATGTCGTCCGGGGAGGGCTGCCATGTCTCGGCATCCTTGACCATCTTGGCTGCGGAGGCCGGGTCCTTCTCGTTGTACTTCACAGCCGTGCTGTTGGCACCGGGCTTCGAGCTGGCAGAGGCGCTTGCTGAGGCCTCGGCCTTCGGATCGGCCGTGGGAAGGGCTGAGGGAGTCACGGGGCCAGGCGTCTGGCTGTTCTGCCCCGCAGGTTCCTCGGCGAAAACCATACGGAACCCGAGCTGGGCGGTCTGGCCGACCATCTCGACGAGCTTGGAACTCTTGACGTTCGGGGCCGAGACGACGATGTTGCGATCGCCCATCGTCTTCACCGATGACTCACCGACGCCCAGCGAATTGACGCGCTGCTGGATGATGAGACGCGCCTGCTCAAGGCTGGTCGCGGTGGGAGCCTTGCCGTCCTCGGTCTTGGCCGTCAGGGTGACAGATGTGCCACCCTTCAGGTCCAGTCCGAGCTTGGGTGACCACGTACGCGTCACTCCCATGAGCACGTACATGACGATGATCACCGCCAGGAAGATCCCCAGGGTTCTGCCTGGGTGGTGTGTCCGCTTTTTCGTTGCCACGTCGAAAAGATTCCTTGGTCTTGGTAGATAGGTGTCAGGCTCGGGTCTGCTCGTCAGCTTCAGCAGCGACGGTGGGCTCGGTGGCCGAGGTCTCGCTGGACTCGGTGGTCTCGGTGGCCGAGGTCTCGGACTGGGTGTCACGTGCCGAATCCGCAGCGGGTTCCTCGTCGCTGACCGCAGACGTCTGTGCGGGGATGTCGTCGGCGAAGGCGAATTCCTCCTCGTCACCGGCAGGTCGAACGATGGCCTGCTTGAGGACGTTGGCCTCGACGCCGGGGGCGAGCTCGACGACGGCCTGCTTGTCACCCAGGTGGGTGACCGTCACGAAGATGCCACTGTTGAGCAGAACGCGGCTGCCTTCCTGAAGGCTCGACTCGAGCTGAGTTCGCTCCTCCTGCTGCTTCTTGACCTGCCTCTTGCCCTGCCACACGGTGAATCCGATGAGGACGACGAAGAGGATCAGGATGGGAATGAAACCGCCCAGCGGGCTGGCGAGAAGAGGCATCGAGAGTTCCTTGTCTGTGGATGTGACCGGGGTCATGCTACCCCGCAGTGGTGAACGTGGTCAGAACAGGCCGTCCCCGGCACTGTTGGTGGGAGGTTCGAGGCCGAGGTGACGCCACGCCCTGTCAGTGGCGACTCGACCCCGAGGGGTACGCATGAGGAAGCCCAGCCGAACGAGGAAGGGCTCAGCGACTTCCTCGACCGTCTGGGGCTCCTCCCCCACGCTGATGGCGAGGGTGGACAGACCAACCGGACCGCCACCAAATTTGAGGCAGACGGCATCGAGAACGGCACGGTCGAGGCGATCAAGGCCAAGCGGATCCACCTCGTAGAGATCCAGGGCCGTCTGAGCTCCCCTCGGTGTGACCGGGGACTCGTTGTTGACGTCGGCCCAGTCACGGACACGACGTAGCAGCCGGTTGGCGATACGAGGTGTGCCGCGAGAACGGGAGGCGATGGTGTGGGCAGTGCCCTCAGCCAGCTCCACCCCGATGACTCCGGCGGAGCGAGTCACGATTCGCTCCAAGTCGGCCACGTCGTAGTAGTCGAGCTGAGCGGTGAAGCCGAATCGGTCTCGCAGCGGGCCGGGAAGCAGGCCTGCGCGTGTCGTCGCCCCGACGAGGGTGAAGGGCGGAATGGTGATCGGGATCGCGGTGGCCCCAGGACCCTTGCCCACGACGACGTCGACCCGGAAGTCCTCCATCGCCAGGTAGAGCATCTCCTCAGCAGGTTTGGACATCCGGTGGATCTCGTCGAGGAAGAAGACCTCGCCGGGGACCAGGGAGGACAGGATCGCCGCCAAGTCCCCCGCGTGTTGAATGGCAGGGCCTGAGGAGATGCGAATCGGGGCCGACATCTCGGCCGCGATGATCATGGCCAAGGTGGTCTTTCCGAGCCCCGGAGGCCCCGACAACAAGACATGGTCAGGAACCACTCCGCGTGACTTCGATGCGGCCAGGACGAGCCCCAGCTGCTCGGCAACGCGCTGCTGTCCCCGGAATTCTTCCAGGGCACCGGGGCGCAGAGCGGCCTCCTCGGCCTTCTCAGGAGGCTCGGCCCACGGATCGACGGGCGAATGCTCCACCGAGGTTCTCCTTCCTGACGACGTTGGTCAGTGTGCCAGAGGGGTCCGACATCTCATCGAGCCAAACTGCGCAGGGCCGCCCGCATGAGGGTGCCGATCGTCATCGAGGGATCGGCCTCCTTGAGGCCGGCGACCTCCTCAACAGCCTTGTCAGCATCTTTCGCCGACCACCCCAGACCGATGAGGCCGTCGGCAACCTGCTCTCGCCACGGCGCCACCGACCCGCTCGTACCAGCAGAGGCGGACCCGGCGGGAGCGAGGGCCGCCATCTTGTCCTTGAGTTCGAGGATCATCTTCGCAGCGCCCTTGCGGCCAATTCCGGGCACCCGGCACAGCGTCGCCTCGTCCTCTGCGCTGATCGCTGAGGCGAGCTGGTTGGAGTCCAACACGCTCATGATCGCCGCGGCGAGCTTGGGGCCGACCCCAGAAGCGGTCTGGACGAGCTCGAAGGCGTCCCGATCCTCAGCTTGAACGAAGCCGTAGAGGGTCAGGGAGTCCTCGCGCACGACGAGGGAGGTCTGCAAGCTCATCGTCTGGTCAATGCGAGCACTGGCAGCCGTGGCAGGAGGGCACAACACCTTGACGCCAATCCCATGATTGTCAAGGACGACCCAGGTCGGGCCGGCCGCAGTCACGGTGCCGGAAAGATGGGAGATCACCGGGCAAGGTCCTTCCAGGAACGAGGAGCCCGACGGCCGTGTCGTTGGGCTGCCACAGCGGCTTCAATACGATTGGTCGCCCCGCCCCGCCACAGATGACAGATCGCCAGGGCCACCGCGTCGGCGGCATCGGCGGGTTTCGGTGGGGCTGACAGTCTCAACACCCGCGCAACCATGAGACCTACCTGAGCCTTGTCAGCCCGCCCCGAACCGGAGATGGCCGCCTTGACCTCACTCGGGGTGTGCAGGGCAACCGGCAGGCCGTGGCGAGCAGCGATCATCATCGCCATACCTGCGGCCTGAGCGGTTCCGGTGACGGTGTTGCGGTTGTGTTGGGCGAAAACCCGCTCGACGGCAATGGCGTCAGGACGGGTGTGATCCCACCATTCCTCCAACCCGTCGTGGATGCGCAGCAGACGATGGCTGTGATCCAGGTCCGCAGGGGTACGAATGACGCCGACGGCAACGAGTTTCAGCCCGACCCCAGGGCCGCCCTCAACGACCCCGACCCCGCATCGGGTCAATCCGGGGTCGACCCCCATGACCCGCGTGACACGCGGGTTGGGGGTCACCTCTGGAATGGTCACTCCTCCTCGTCGAGCTCCGCAGCGACCTCGGCGGGGATGTCAGCGTTGGAGAAGACGTTCTGGACGTCGTCGAGGTCCTCGAGGGCGTCGAGAATCTTGTAGAGCTTGCGAGCGTCGTCGAGCTCGACAGCCTGGGTGAAGTCCGGTTTGAAGGAGACCTCGGCCGAGTCGTAGTCGATCCCGGCGTCCTGGACGGCCTTACGGACGTCGACGACAGCATTGGGGTCGGAAATGATCTCGAAGACGTCACCCTCGTCGACGATGTCCTCGGGCTCGGCGTCGATGGTGGCCTCCATGAGCTGGTCCTCGCTCACCTCGCGGGTCTCGGTCTTGCGACCTTCCTCGACCTCATAGGTCTTCGAGACCGCCACGACGCCCTTGCGCTGGAACAGACGCTGCACCGAACCACCGTCGGCGATGGTGCCACCGTTGCGGGTGACGGCCACACGCACGTCGGAGACAGCGCGGTTGCGGTTGTCGGTCAGGCACTCGATGAGAATGGCGACGCCGGCAGGTCCGTAGGCCTCGTACATGATGGTCTCGTAGTTGACCGCGTCGGCTCCCTCACCGGAACCACGCTTGACGGCCCGGGTGATGTTGTCGTTGGGGACCGAGTTCTTCTTCGCCTTCTGGATGGCGTCGTAAAGGGTCGGGTTCCCCGACGGGTCTCCGCCACCGAGTCGGGCAGCCACCTCGATGTTCTTGATCAGGCGGGCGAACAACTTGCCCCGCTTGGCGTCGATGGCCGCCTTCTTGTGCTTGGTTGTGGCCCACTTGGAGTGACCGCTCATGGACGGTGTCTCCCTTCCTCGAGTATCGCAGTTTTCGGCCCAGAGGGGCCAAGTCTTCGGCGCAGGACGAGCCCACGCACACAATGAGGCAGTCTACACTTTCGGTGCGACGCCGAATCGAGTGGAAAACGCCAGACGATGAGCTGACCGTCAGTGGGCGTCGGGAATGGGGGCAGAGTCCGCCGGGATCGGCGCCCGACACACCTTGAGAGCCTCCGGCAGGGTGAAGTTACCCACGTAGAGAGCAGTTCCCACAATGGCTCCCTCCACCCCAATCGGGACCAGTCCGCGCAGACGCCGTAGGTCCTCGAGCGTGGCGATGCCACCAGAGGCGACGACGGTGCCCTGGGTGCGCGCACAGATCCGGCCCAAAAGCTCATAGTTCGGCCCGGTCAACATGCCGTCGCTGGCGACATCGGTGACGACATAGCGCCGACATCCGGCATCCTCCAGACGAGCCAGGACGTCGAGGACATCCCCGCCCTCGCGAGTCCAGCCACGGGCGGCGAGCTGGTCTCCCCTGACGTCCAGACCGATGGCGACCTGCTCGCCATAGCGGCGCACGACCTCGTCACACCACGTGGGATTCTCGAGGGCTGCGGTACCAATGTTCACACGGGTGGCCCCGGCTGACAGAGCCGATTCCAGGCTCTTCTGATCTCGGATACCGCCAGACACCTCGACGTTGATGTCCATCTGCTCGACGATGTGGCGCACGATATCGGTGTTGGATCGACGTCCGAAAGCGGCGTCGAGGTCGACCAGGTGAATCCACTGGGCTCCCAGACTTCGCCACGTGTGAGCAACCTCCAGAGGGTCACCGAACACCCGCTCGGAACTGGACACCCCTTGTTGCAACTGGACGGCACGTCCGCCCTGGATGTCAATGGCTGGAAGTAGTGTGAGTGCTCCGGTCACGAGGGTCAGGGTATCAACTCACCACGGCCAACCACCGTTGAAGCAAGGACAGGCCCGCGGCCCCGGACTTCTCGGGATGGAACTGGGTGGAGGTCACCGAACCAACCTCCTCAGCCGCGACGAAGGTCACCCCTTGATGAGTGGCCGCCGTGACGTGGTCATCGTGGCCGTCCACGAGCACCCCGTAGGAGTGGACGAAGTAGAACCTCTCGTCTCCCACATGCTGGAACAGGCGCGTCCGGGCTGCCGGGTCGACGGTGTTCCACCCCATGTGGGGCAGGCGACGGGCCGGCAGCTCCTCGACAACACCGGGCAGCACCCCCAAACACTCGACGTCGACTCCCCGTTCCCTACCGCGCTCGAAGAGCATCTGGTGGCCGACACAGATCCCGAGCACAGGCCGTCCCTCATCAACCCAACGATGCACCAGGTGGTCCCCACCCATGGCGCGCAGCCCTGCCATGCAGGCTGCCAAGGCCCCCACTCCAGGCAGAACGAGGGCGTCATTGTCGTCCAGGACAGCCAGGTCGTGGGAGACGGTGACGGTGGCACCAACCTTGCGCAGGGCGCGCTCGACCGAGTGCAGGTTTCCCGACCCGTGGTCGATGATGCCAACCCGCACCGGATCAGACATTGAGAACACCCTTCGTACTGGGGACGATCCCGGCCTGACGCGGGTCGACGGCGATGGCCGCCCGCAGTGCCCGCGCCAAGGCCTTGTACTGGGCCTCGCAGATGTGGTGGGGATCGCGTCCGGCCAGCAGACGCAGGTGCACGCACAGGCCGGCATTGAGGGCCAGGGACGACACGACGTGATAGGTCATGGATCCCTGGTAGGCGACACCGGATCCGCCGATGCGGGCATAGACCTGGCCGTCGGGCTCACCAGTGCACTCGGCCCACGGGCGACCGGCGACGTCGACGACGCACTGGGCGAGAGCTTCGTCGAGAGGAACCATGGCGTCACCGAAGCGGGTGATGCCCCTCTTGTCCCCAAGGGCCTGGCCCAGGGCCTGACCCAGGGCGATGGCGGTGTCCTCGACGCTGTGGTGGCCGTCGATCTCGACGTCACCGGTGGTGGTGATCGTCATGTCGATGCCCGAGTGCTTGGCCAGGGCGGTGAGCATGTGGTCGTAGAAGCCGACCCCGGTGAAGATGGTCGACTCCCCCGTGCCATCCAGATCGATGGAGACGTCGACGGTGGACTCAGAGGTCTCCCGGTGAACATGAGCGCAGCGGTGACTCATCAATCCTCCTCGGTCTCGAGTCGACGGGCAGTCGGAAGGACGTCGAGCAGTGCAGCCCGGAATGCGTCCGTCTGTCGAGGAGTGCCAGCGCACACCCGCAGGTAGCCCGTCGGACCCACCTCACGGACGAGAACGCCGTGGTCAAGTAGGGCCTCGAAGACCGCGTGACGGTCGGCGAACCTCCCGAAGAGGATGAAGTTCGCCTGGGAGGAGACGACGTCCAGACCGTGCCCGCGCAGCCAGTCCTCAAGGTTGGCGCGGGTCTCACGGAGTTCGTCGACCCGGGCGAGCATCTCGGGAGCATGGGCCACAGCGACCCGAGAGACCACCTGGGACACCTCCGACAGGTGGTAGGGCAACCGGACGATCCGCAGGGCGTCCACCACGGCGGGAGCCGCGACGGCATATCCCAGACGGCCTCCGGCCAGGGCAAATGCTTTTGACAGGGTGCGCACGACGACGAGTCGTCCATGCTTGGCAAGCAGCGCAATGGCCGAGTCCTCAGGGGCGTCGGTGAACTCCTGGTATGCCTCGTCGACGACGATGATCGCGTCGCTGGCCGCACAGACCTCGTCGATGACCGCCACCGGGATGGTGGTGCCGGTCGGGTTGTTCGGGGAGTCCAGCAGGATGATGTCCGGCTTAACCTCATCGATGGCATCCAGGATCTCGTCAGTGGTCAGGCTGAACGAGGCATTGCGGGCGCGAGTGACGTAGTCGGTGTGGGTGTTACGGGCGTACTCGGGGTACATCGAGTAGGTCGGGGTGAAGGTCAACAGGGTGCGACCCGGGCCTCCGAAGGCTTGCAGGATGTGAGTCATGACCTCGTTGGAGCCATTGGCCGGCCAGATCTGATCGCTGCTGACCGAAAATCCGATGTACTTGGCCAGGTCCTCACGCAGAGCTGTGGCCTCCCGGTCCGGGTAGCGGTTGAGCTCCTTAGCGGCATTGGCGACAGCCTTGGCCATCTCCTTGCGCACCGCTTCCGACGGCGGGTACGGGTTCTCATTGACGTTGAGACGCACCGGGACGTCAAGTTGGGGGGCGCCATAGGGTTCCTGGCCCACCAACTCGGGACGAAGCGGCAGGTCGGCCAACTCGATGGGGTTCGGTTGAGGCTTGGCGACCGGACGGGGCTGGGAAGTTGGTCGACGATGGGTCATCGCGGCCTCCTCACGGTGATGGCATTGGCGTGACCTGGCAGGTTCTCGGCCAGGGCGAAGTTCTCGACACCATCGGCGCACTCGAGCAGGGCGTCCCGGGTGTAGTCGATGACGTGGACTGCACGCATGAAGGACCGTACCGACAGCCCCGACGAGTGGCAGGCAGCACCAGCCGTGGGGAGCACATGGGTGGATCCTGCCGAGTAGTCCCCCAGGGATACCGGCGACCAGGGGCCCACGAAGATGGCACCGGCGTTGTGGACTCGCGCGGCCACTGCGGCGGCATCGGCGGTCTGGATTTCCAGGTGCTCTGCGGCATAGGCGTCGACGACCTCCAGGCCTTGGTCGATGTCGCGCACCATGACGATGGCCGACTGCGTGGAGGTCAGTGAGGCGCGGATCCGTTCGGAGTGCACGGTGGACTCGACCATCGGGGCCAACTCCTTCTCCACGGCGTGTGCCAGCTCGGTGGAATCGGTGACGAGCACAGCGGCGGCAAGCGGGTCGTGTTCGGCCTGACTCATGAGGTCGGCGGCGACGTGACGCGGATCAGCGGTGTTGTCGGCCAGGATGGCGATCTCGGTGGGGCCAGCCTCCGCGTCGATACCGACCGTCCCGCGCAGGTAGCGTTTGGCAGCGACGACATAGATGTTGCCCGGTCCAGTGACCATGTCGACCCGCGGGCAGGAATCGGCCTTGTCACAGCCCTCGACACCGTAAGCAAACATGGCGATGGCCTGGGCACCGCCGACGGCATAGACCTCGTCAATCCCAAGCAGGTGGCACAGGGCGAGGATGTTGGGGTGCGGCAGGCCGCCGAACTCGGCCTGGGGCGGGGATGCCACCGCGATCGAGGAAACACCAGCTTCCTGGGCCGGGACGACGTTCATGATGACCGAGGATGCCAACGGGGCAAACCCGCCGGGGACGTAGAGACCCACGCGGCCGACGGGAAGGATTCGCTGGCTCACACGAGCGCCGGCAGCCACCTCGACCGGCGCCGAGGAGACCTCCACTTCGGCCTCACGGCACACCTGGCGGCGGCGACGAATGGACTCGGTGAAGGCGTGACGCAAGGAGTCGTCAAGGGTGGCATCGGCCTGCGCCAGGGCGTCGGCGGGAACCCGCAGGTGGTCGGGAACCACATGGTCGAACTCGGCGCTGTACTCGCGCAGGGCCGCGACGCCACGGTCCCTGACCGCAGCGCAGACAGGGATGACGGCCGCCATCGCGGCGTCGACATCAACGTCAGCACGGGGCACGACGCGACGCAGGTCGCCAGTGGTCTCACCAGTCAGATCGACGATTCTCAACACAGCGTCAGTCTAATGAAGCCTCGCTGGCCGGCTCAGAATGTCCATTCCGCGTAGAACAACGTCGAACCGTCACGAGGGATGCGATCAGTATCGCAATCATGGCCGAGAGCACCCAGACCAGCACCGACACCCAGGTGTGCAGGGCAAAATCAACCGGGACCTCATCGCCTTCCTTGGCCGAGGAAATGCGCTCGGCGAAGGAATCGGGGCCGATGAGTACTCCTACCCACCAGCAGGCCAGGGCCGACAGAACCGACGACGCCGCGGTGGCCAGTACTGCCCACGCCCCACGGCGGCGCATAAGCACCCAGCCGAGGCAACCGATGACCAGTCCGACGATCAGGCCCACGAGGCAGTACATGGCGTCGGTCGAGAAGACCTGGGTGAGGCCCTTCTCCGTTGTCGATGCCGCCCCATCAGATCCCACCGTGTAGGTCGGCAGGGTGACCATGGAATGCCACAGCGGAGCCGCCAATCCGCCCAGGACGACCCCGATCCCCATGACGAGCAGGCTCGAGCGCAACAGTGCGAGGACTTGAGCGCGGGTCGTCTCGTTCATGACTTCCTCCTGGGGATGCACGAGGGGCCGAGCAGGGCCTTGAGATCGGCCATCAGCGGCTGACCCGTGGAGACCTTGAGTTCATCGGCGAGCTGGAAGGTCGTCGTCACCTTGCCATCGATGAGTCGCAGCCTCACCTGAGAGCTTCCCGGGTGGTTGCGCAGCACTCCTCGTAAGCCCTCGATGGTGCCACGAGTGCATCGTCCGCGACGAAGATCAATCGTCATGGGGGCATCGCCGGCATCGGTGAAGTCCAGCAGCCAGACGTCATTGGCCGACATCTCGACGGTCTCCTCACGCTCGCGGACGAATCCGCGCACCTTGAGGATGCTGTCGACGGCCAGCAGCGGCTCCACGCGCTGATACACCTTCGGGAAACAGGCGACGGTGATGGATGCGTCGAGATCTTCCAGGGTGACGGAAGCCCAGATGTCACCATTCTTGGTGGTGCGTCGGACGATCTGGGTGACCATACCCGCAATGGTGTAGCGCCCCTCGTGATGACCTTCAGGATTGACCAGTTCAGCCACCGAGATGTCTGATTCGGCCTCCAGAGCGGCTTCCAGACCACGAAGCGGGTGATCGGAGACGTACAGACCCAGCATCTCGCGCTCGAAGGCAAGCTTGGTGCTGCGGTCCCAATCGTCCTCGGGAACCACTCTCTCGACGCCCAACTGGGTGGGTTCGGAGTCGTCGGTCGTGCCGAACAGATCGTCCTGGCCATTGGCCTGGTTGCGCTTGATGTCGATCACGGCGTCGACAGCCTGCTCGTAGATGGCCATGAGGCCGCGTCGGGAGTGGCCCATGGAGTCGAAGGCGCCAGCCTTGATGAGGGACTCGATGAGTCTCTTGTTGCACACCGTCAGGCTGACCTGGTCAAGGAAGCTGAAGAAATCGGTGGCTGGACCATTCTCCTCGCGAGCTCGGATGATCTCCGCGACAGCGTTGGCGCCGACATTGCGGACAGCTCCCAGGCCAAACCTGATGTCCTCGCCGACAGCGGTGAACTCCAGTGAGGAGGCGTTGACGTCAGGGGGCAGGACGTTGATGTGCTGGGCGCGCATGTCGGCCAGGTACATCGCCATCTTGTCCTTGTCGTCACCGACACTGGTCAGCAGGGCGGCGCCGTACTCGGCCGGATAATTGGCCTTGAGGTAGGCCGTCCAGTAGGAGACCAGGCCGTAACCGGCGGCGTGAGACTTGTTGAAGGCGTATCCGGCGAAGGGGACCATGACGTCCCACAAGGTTTGGATGGCGTCATCGGAATAGCCGTGTTCGCGCATGCCGGCCTGGAAGGGGATGAAGTTCTCCTCCAGGATGTGCTTCTTCTTCTTGCCCATGGCTCGACGCAGCAGGTCAGCGCCACCCAGGGTGTAACCAGCAAGCTTTCGGGCGATCGACATGATCTGCTCCTGGTACACGATGAGGTGATACGTGGGAGCAAGGATCTCGTCGAGGTCCTCCTTGAGCTCGGGATGGATCGGGACGATCGGTTCCCGGTTGTTCTTGCGCTGGGCGTATGAGATGTGTGCGTTGGCGCCCATCGGGCCCGGTCGGTACAGGGCCAACACGGCGACGATGTCGTCGAAGCAGGTCGGCCCCATGAGGCGCAGTAGGGAGCGCATGGCCGTGCCATCAAGCTGGAAGACGCCCAAGGTGTCACCGCGGGCCAGCATCTCGTATGTGTTCTTGTCATCGAGGGCAAGATCATTGAGATCGACGTCGATTCCTCGGTTCTTCTTGATGATCTTGATGCAGTGGTCCATGATGCCGAGGTTTCGCAGGCCCAGGAAGTCCATCTTCATGAGCCCCATCTCCTCGAGCTGGGGGTAGGCGAAACCGGCGATGATCATGCCGTCCTTGTCGCGCTTGTGCATCGGCACGAGGTCGAGCAGCGGGGCGCTGGACAAGATGAAGGCACAGGCATGCACACCGGTGCCGCGAATCAATCCCTCAAGCCCCTTCGCCGTCTCCACGACCTTGGCGACGTCGGGGTTGTCGGCAACCAGTTGGCGGAACTCCTGGCCCTCGGCGTACCTCTCGTGGGAGGCATCGAAGATCTTGCTCAGCGGCACCCCCTTGCCCATGACGTCGGGGGGCATCGCCTTGGTGATCTTATCGCCCAGGGCGAAGGGGTAGCCGAGAATACGGTTGGCATCCTTGACGGCAGCCTTGGCCTTGATCTTGCCGAAGGTGTTGACCTGGCTGGTGTACTCCGCCCCGTACTTGTGAGTGACGTAGTCGATGACCTTGTCGCGCTGACGATCGTCGAAGTCGAGGTCGATGTCGGGCGGGTTGACACGTTCCGGGTTGAGGAATCTCTCGAACAGCAGTCCGTGTTCCAACGGGTTGACGGCGATGATGCCCGTCAGATAGGCGACGAGGGAGCCGGCAGCCGATCCACGCCCCGGCCCCACCGGCACGCCCATGGAACGCGCCGCATTGCAGATGTCGGAGACGACGAGGAAGTAGGAGGAAAATCCCAGCGGTTCAATGACCGACAGCTCCGTCTCGAGACGGTCGAGGACCTCCTTGGGCGGGTTCGGGCCGAACTTCTCATCCAGGCCTTCCTGAAGTTTCTTGCGCAGCCACGACTCCTGGGTCTCCCCCTCCGGGACGTCGAACTGGGGCATCCGATCGACGTGCTTGAAGACCTCGTCGTAGGACCCGATCATCTCGGTCAGGAGCAAGGTGTTGTCGCAGGCCTCGGGGTGATCCGGGAACAGGGCCCTCATCTGTTCAGAGGACTTGATGTAGTAGCCCGAACCATTGAAACGGAAGCGGTGTGGATCGTCCTTGTTGCGGCCCACACCGACGCACAGCAGAGAATCGTGGGCGTCAGCCTGGTCCTCGGTCACGTAGTGCGAGTCATTGGTGACCAGCAGCGGAATGTCCAGCTTCTTGGCCAGTTTCAGCAGGTCGGAGCGCACCTGCTTCTCAATCGGGACACCGTGGTCCATCAGCTCGCAGAAGTAGTTCTCCTTGCCGAAGATGTCCTGGTAGGCCGCCGCTGCCTGGCATGCCTCGTCGAACTGGCCCAGCCGCAGTCGGGTCTGCACCTCACCCGACGGGCACCCGGTGGAGGCAATGATGCCACCGGGGTACTGGGACAGCAGTTCGCGGTCCATGCGGGGCTTCATGTAGTAGCCCTCGTAGGAGGCCAGGGAGGACAACCGGAACAGGTTGTGCAGCCCTTCAGGGTCCTTGGCCCACATCGTCATGTGGGTGTAGCGGCCACCACCGGAGACGTCCTTGCCACCCTCGGCGTCCGGATCGCCCGCGTCGCGGGAGGTTCCCCAGAACTCCTGGACCCGGGACTTGCGCGTACTCGGGGCGACGTAGGCCTCGATTCCGATGATCGGCTTGACCAGCGGATTCTGATCCCCGTCGTACTTCTTGGAAATCTGGAAGAACTCGTAGGCGCCGAACATGTTGCCGTGATCGGTCATGGCGACCGCCGGCATGCCCTGACGAGCCACCTCGGCGAAGAGTTTCTCGTTGCTGGCAGCACCATCCAGCATCGAGTACTCGGTGTGAGTGTGAAGGTGGACGAAGTCGGATCGGGCCACGGACAGTCCTTTCACGAACCGACCGGAATGACGCTCACTCCGGGCCTGGGTGGTGCTGACTCGCACAGACTAGTCCGCCCCACCGACCGGGGCGACCTGGACACAGTCGGACGGCGGGCTCCTCGTGGTCTGACCATCCCTCCACCAGCAGTGAGCACCCACCGAACCTGGCGGCCTCACATAGACTTGACGTATGTCGTCACAGACCTTGACAAAGACCTGGAAGTCGCTTGCATGGATTCCCCTCACGAAGGGAATCCTCGCGATCATCGCCGCACTGGTGGCCGTGGTGTGGTCCCACCAGACCATGGAAGTTCTCGTGGTGATCGTTGGTATCTACGCCATCGTCGACTCCGTCATGACCCTCATCAATGCTCTGGCCCTTCACGGCATGGCAGGGACCAGGTTCATGTGGGCCTGGGGCATCATCGGCATCATCGTTGGCCTCGTCCTCGCCATCCATCCCGGGTTCTCGCTCCACATCATCGCCATCCTCATCGGGGCATGGATGGTGTTCCTCGGCGTCGCGGCAGTCACTTTTGCCCTACCGATGAGGTTCGTCACGCAGAAAGCCTGGAGTTGGATGCTCGTCGGCGGCATCGCACTGTTCGTACTGGGCATCGTCGTCCTGGTCCACCCTGGATTCGGTGTCGTGGCCATGAGCTGGCTGTTGGCCATCGGTGTCCTGGTCTACGGCCTCGCCAACATCGCCATCGCCGTGGGTGTGCACAAGATCACGAACACCATCTCCTCGGCCGTGCGTCGTGACCCGCGCAACACCGTCATCGAGGGGCAGGTCGTCGATTCCCCTGAGGGCTCGCAGGAGACCTCACCCCACCGTGAACTCAAATGAGGCCTGAGCGTACAGCGGTTCGGTGACTCTCGTCGTCCTTGTCCGCCGTGCCGAGCTCGTCATCCAGACGATCATCCAGGCCACGAGCCCTGCGCTGGGAGGCCAGGTAGGCCCACCACACGGAGGCCGCGATGAGCCCGAGGAAGAAAGCAGCTCCTCCGAAGGCTCCCAGGACAAAACGCGGATCGCTCTGGCTGGTTGCCGTGAGACCGACGACGTCAAGCACGACGAAAAGCGCGACGCACACCCACGTCAGCACCTTGGCGCGGTGAATAGCTGAATCGAGATCCTGCTGGTCATCGTTCATTGCAGCAGTCTCCTCCCCTCCGGCCCCTCCTGTCGAACTCACAGGAGGGCGGGTCGGCCAGCTCAGAGCATCGTCTGAAAATCAGACGGCTTGGCAGGATTCGGCAGACTCACTCCTCCTGAGTAGCCGGGCGGGCGCCGTGCCCATCACCCTTGCCGTGGCGACGCTGCAGGATGACCAGGATGACGACCGCGCCAGTGAAGGCCACCAGGGCAGTGACGTCGTTGAGCCGCCATGCTCCCACGTGGTGGGCCGGATCAATGCGCAATCGCTCCACCCAAAAGCGACCAAAGGTGTAGACCGCGACGTAGAGGGTGAACAAACGGCCGTGGTCGAACTTCCAACGCCGATCCACCCAGACCAGGAACGCCGCCCCGGCCAAGCTCCACAGCAATTCGTACAAGAAGGTGGGGTGAAAGGTTGCGTACTGCACGTAGCCCGCCGGTCGATGGGCGGGGTCGATTTCAAGCCCCCAGGGCAGAGTGGTCGGGCGGCCAAAGAGCTCCTGGTTGAACCAGTTCCCAAGACGTCCGATGGCCTGAGCGGCCAGGATGCCCGGCGCCAAGGAGTCGGCCACCGGGGCGAAGGAGATTCCCCTGTGGCGGCAGTACAGCCAGACGGCCAAGCCTCCCAGCGCGATGGCACCCCAGATACCGAGGCCACCCTCCCAGATGTAGAAGCTGTGGTACCAGACTCGGCCGGGACCAAAATAGAGCTGATGGTCAGTGATGACGTGGTACGCACGTCCACCGATGATGCCGGCGATGACGGCGAGGGCACACAACTCCTCGAAGTGCTCCTGCTTGCCACCTCGAGACAGGTAGCGACGCTCACCGCTGATGAAGGCGATGACGATTCCAGTCAGAATGCACAGGGCGTAAATGTGAATCGTCACGGGTCCGAGGTGAAAGGCCTCGATCGACGGACTGGGGATCGACAGCTGGTTCACGGCAGCCTCACCCGGCGCACTCCGGACGTGCGGTCCGAGACGGTGATGCCGTCAGCGAGGGAATCGATGGACCCCATTCAGCGGGCCTCGCCGTGGTCGTGAGCCATGGCGCGCATCACCAGGGTGACGACACCGCCGAGAACCACGACCGCAGCGCCAACGATGCAGGTGATCCAACTGGGGCCAGCCATGGCGCCCACCGCGGCAATGATGAAGCCAATGAGGGCGACGATCGAACCTGCCCAGTTCGCGGGGGTCCCGCCGTGCTTGTACTGACGAGTGGCGCGATCAGCGCTCATGGTGTTCCCTCCGGTGGTCAGGCGCGGGGTGTTCCACGCAACTGGTCGATGATGCAGGTGGGCGTCCCGAGGTGGGCCGGAATGCCGTCTGATACCCGCAACGCGGCGCATCCGGGGACAATTCTACCCTGATTGGCCGTCGGTGCGGGCTTGGCGACGATGGGGCGAGCCGTTGCCATCCATGTGGGCCGACTCGTCACACCGCGATGTCGACGGTTCGAGCTCTGCCGGCTCGGGTTGTGCCGGCGACGGAGCCTCCCGCCGCGTCTGGGAATCGGCCAGGGTGGGGTCCTCCCCCCTGTCCAAGGCATCCCACGCTGATCTCGAGTCACCGACCAGATCTCCATCACGACGGGCCGAACGGCTGGGCCAACGATCGGCGAGGACAGCCAGCCCGCACCCGGTGACCATCGTCAGGGCACCGGCCGCCAGGCACACCCATGGCCACGGGGTGACGGTCATCTGCGCTGCTCCTGGGTCAACGCCCTTGGCAGCCCACTGGCGGGCCGATGCGGTGCGGTGGGTGAGCACGACAGCCACGATCCCGGCCCCGACCAGGGCCTGCACGATGCCGGTCACACGGCGTCCAACCGTCTTGACGACAAGCAGCAGGGCTGCCGTGATGACAAGCATGAGGGCAGTGGCCGTGATCAGCCCGCCCGTGATGTCAGCTCCCGTCAATCCGATTCCGGCACGCTGGATCCAAGTCCGCGTGGAAGCGACACTCACGAGGAGGGCAGCCAGGATCGGGGAGGCCACGAGGACCACCCGCCACACAGGTGGCAGCGCCGTCCTCACCGTGCGTCCGTCCAGACGAGTTCGCAGCTGGGCTCCAAAACTGTGACCTCGATCATCGCTGAACCTCCTCGTCAAGCAGCACATCGGCGTCGAAACAAGTACGGTTCCCGGTATGGCAGGCTGGACCGACCTGGTCGACGCGAAGAAGCAGGGTGTCACCGTCACAGTCGAGGTGGACCGAGCGCACATGCTGGGTATGTCCCGAGGTCTCCCCCTTGACCCAGTACTGTTGCCGCGACCGCGACCAATAGGTCGCACGCCGGGTGGCCAAGGTACGAGCCAGAGCCACATCGTCCATCCAGGCCATCATGAGGACCTCTCCGGTGGTGGCCTCCTGGACCACAGCCGGCACGAGGCCGGCCTCATTGCGTCGTAGGCGCGCCGCGATGCCGGGGTCGAGAGTAGGTTCTTCGGTCAGCACGGGCCCCATTGAACACCGCTCCACCGACACTTGGAGTTCTCACCGTGTTCCGGATCGGTGCTGGCAAGATGGATTCCACAGCTCGAAGGAGGACCTCAATGTCTTTGGCCCGAGACGAACGAGCAGGCCTGGCTGCAGATCTGTTACGACTTGGCCCCGACGCACCGACTCTGTGCGAGGGGTGGAGCGCCCGAGATCTGCTCACCCACATGCTGCTGCGCGAGAATGACCCGTTGGCCATCCCCGGCATGGCCGTCAGTGTCTTCGATGCCCTCACCCAGGCCCGCGCCGACAAAGTGGAGGCTTCGGGATCCTTCGAGGATCTGGTGGTACGGTTCGCCCACGGACCGGATCGTTTCTCGGTCTTTCGTGTTCCGGGGATGGACGCTGCCGCCAACTCGATGGAGTATTTCATCCACCACGAGGATCTGCTACGAGCCCAGCCCGACTGGCGCCCCCGACCATTGGGCCACCGCGTTGAACTTCAGCTGGCGGGGATCATCCGGAAGTACGGTCGTGCCCTGGCTCGTCGCTCCCCCGTGGGCGTGCGCGTCGAGATGACGGCAGTGGCAGGCCCCCTCACCCTGCATCCCGGTGACCGCATCGTCACCATCGTCGGCAAGCCCTCGGAAATCCTCCTCCTGCTGACCGGGCGCACCTCGGTCGCCCAGGTCGACGTGCTGGGCGAGCCCGAGACCGTTGCCGAGTTCCTGCGCTCCGACCACTCGTTGTGAGGGCCGGAGCGCAGAAAGCTGACTGGGCGAGTCAGGAGAGCTTGTCGAGGATGAGTTCCCTGACACGCTTGGCGTCTGCCTGTCCCTTCATGGCCTTCATGACCTGACCGATGAGGGCACCGGCCGCCTGGACCTTGCCACCGCGAATCTTCTCGGCAATCTGCGGGTTGGCAGCGATGACCTCGTCAACGGCCGCACCGAGGGCACCATCATCGGTGACGACAGCCAGCCCGCGTCCATCGACCACCTGCTGGGGATCTCCCTCACCGGCGATGACACCGTCAATGACCTGGCGAGCCAGCTTGTCGGTGAGAGTGCCGTCATCGACGAGTTTCTGCAGTTGGGCGACCTGGGTTGGGGTCATGCCGACCTCGGACAAGTCCACCGCGTTCTCGTTGGCCCGACGAGACAGTTCGGTGAGCCACCACTTGCGTGCGGCAGCGGGCTGGCAGCCCGCGTCGACGGTTTCGGCCAACAGGTCGAGGGCACCAGCGTTGACAACTGCGGTCATCTCCAGCTCGCTGAACTGCCACTGGGAGGCCAGACGAGCCTTCTTGGCCGCTGGCAGCTCCGGAAGCCCGGCGCGCAGTTGCTCCACCCATTCTCCCGACGGCGCGATCGGCACCAGGTCAGGCTCGGGGAAGTAGCGGTAATCCTCGGCGTCGGACTTGTCGCGTCCGGCGATGGTGTACTCACCGCTCTCCTGCCACATTCGGGTCTGCTGACGGACCTTGCCACCCTCGGCCAGCACGAACCCCTGACGCTGAATCTCGTAGGTCAGGGCTCCTTCGACCGATCGCAGCGAGTTGACGTTCTTGGTCTCGGTACGAGTACCCAGGGTGTCACTGCCACGAGGCATGAGGGACACGTTGGCGTCACATCGTAGGTTGCCTCGCTCCATCTTCGCCTCGGAGACGCCCAAGGCGACCATGATGTCGCGCAGCTGTGCCATGTAGGCCCGTGCCACCTGGGGAGCCTTGGCCCCCAGACCACGAATGGGCTTGGTGACGATCTCGATGAGCGGGACTCCGGCACGGTTGTAGTCCATGAGGGAGTGACTGGCACCAGAAATTCGTCCGTCGGAGCCGCCGACGTGCAGGGACTTTCCGGCGTCCTCCTCCATGTGAGCACGCTCGATGTCGACACGGAAGACCTCGCCGTCGACCTCGACGTCCAGCCAACCGTCGTAGCAGATTGGCTCGTCGTATTGGGAGGTCTGGTAATTCTTCGTCATGTCCGGGTAGAAGTAATTCTTCCGGGCCATGCGGCACCACTCAGCGATCTTGCAGTTGAGGGCCAGGCCAATGCGAATCGCTGACTCGACGGCATGGCCGTTGATGGCCGGCATCGATCCGGGAAGACCCAAGCACACCGGGCAGACGTTGGTGTTGGGATCCTTCTCGGTGTCGGTGGAACACCCGCAGAACATCTTGGTCGCCGTCGACAGCTCAACATGGACCTCGAGTCCAATGACCGGCTCGTAGTCGGCCATGACCTCGTCATAGGACAACAGTTCGTCAGTCATCATGTCCCCTCAGCTCGGGAGCCTGCGCCAGCAGCGGGCCACCCCACTTCTCGTTCAGCAGCCGCTCCAGGGCCGCACCGACCCGGTAGACGCGGTCGTCGGCCATGATCGGGGCCATCACCTGCATACCGACGGGCATACCGTCGGTCTCTGACAGGCCGATGGGGAAGGACCCCGCAGGGCTGCCAGCCATGTTGGCCGGGATGGTGCACAGGTCACAGCGGTACATCGCCATCGGGTCGGCCGTGCGCTCCCCCAGCCGGAAGGCCGTCGTCGGGGTGGCCGGGGAGACCAGGACGTCACAGGACTGCCAAGCCTTCTCGAAGTCACGCTGGATGAGGGTGCGAACCTTCTGGGCCGAGCCGTAGTAGGCGTCGTAGTAGCCGGCCGACAACGCATAGGTGCCCAAGATGATGCGACGCTTGGCCTCGGCACCGAATCCGGCACCTCGGGTGGCACGCATGACCTGCTCGGCGGAGTGTTCACCGTCATCGTCGACGCGCAGTCCGTAACGCATGGCGTCGTAGCGGGCCAGGTTGCTGGACAACTCAGCGGGCTGGATGAGGTAGTAGGCAGGCAGGGCCAGATCGAAGTGGGGGCAGGAAACCTCGACGATCTGCGCACCGGCCGCCGTCAGCATCTCGACGGCCTCGTTGAACCGTGCCTCAACCTGCGGGTCGTACCCCTCACCGGCGAATTCGGTGACCACGCCAATCTTCATGCCGGCAACATCCGGCTGGTTGGCAGCCTCGACGATGGCCGGGGTGGGCTGGTCGATGGTCGTCTGGTCCATCGGGTCATGACCGGCCATGACCTGATGCAGCAGGGCAGCGTCGAGGACGGTGCGAGCACAAGGCCCAGGAGTGTCCAGGGAGGAGGCCATGGCGATGACGCCGTAGCGCGACGTCGACCCATACGTCGGCTTGATACCGACGGTGCCGGTCACGGCACCGGGCTGACGGATGGATCCGCCGGTGTCGGTACCCAGAGCCAACGGCGACTCGAAAGAAGCCAGACTGGCCGACGACCCACCACCCGAACCGCCGGGTATGCGATCAAGATCCCACGGGTTGTGGGTGGGACCGAACGCAGAGGTCTCGGTCGAGGAACCCATGGCGAACTCATCCAGATTCGTCTTGCCCAGGATCACCATGCCGGCGTCCTTGCACCGGCTGACGATGGTCGAGTTGTAGGGCGGGACCCATCCCTCCAGCATTCGGGAGGAGGCCGTGGTGGCCAGCCCCTTGGTGCAGAAGAGGTCCTTGACGGCCAGCGGCACACCGGCCAGCGGACCGAGCTTCTCACCGCTGGCGATGCGGGAGTCGATGCGTCGGGCGGCTTCCACAGCCCCGTCGTGGTCAACCAGCAGGAAGGCATGGACGTCACCGTCGACCTCGTTGATGCGCTCCAGGTGAGCCTGGGTGACCTCCTCACTGGATATCTGCCGGGACGCGATGCGGGCACCAAGTTCGGCGGCGGTCAGGGTCAACAGCTCGTTCACTGTGCCTCCTCGTCCAAGATGCGTGGCACGCGGAAGCGTTGGTCCTCGCTGCGAGGGGCCATGGCCAGGGCGTCATCAGCCGACATCGACTCCTTGATGACGTCCTCGCGGAAGACGTTGGACAGCGGAAGAGCGTGCGAGGTGGGTGGCACGTCGTCGGTGGCGACGGCTGACACTGCGGCCACGGCGTCGAGAATCGCGTCAAGCTGAGCAGCCAGATACGTGGTCTCGTCGTCAGTGAGGTCGATGCGTGCCAGGCCGGCCAGCCGGACGACGTCATCCGGCGTGAGGGCCACGATGAATCTCCTGGTTGACGGCATGGGGGCGGGAACGCCCGCGAACCATCCTAGGACCACTGGCAGACATGACCGCCAGATGACCACCTCGGCGCTGCTGATGACCCGACCGACGACGGGTCGAGTTTGGGATCTTCGGATGGACCCGCAACAATGAGTGAGTGCTCGTGATCCGTATTCAGCTGCCAGACACACCAGGCTCCTTGGGCTCGGTGGCGACAGCCATGGGCACTGCCGATGCCGACATATCCGCGATCGAGATTGTCGAACAAGGCGATGACTACGTCATTGACGACTTCATGCTGACCCTTCCTCCCACCACGATGCCTGACACCCTGGTATCGGCCTGCGACATGCTCGACGGCGTTCATGTGCTGTGGCTGAGCAGGCATCAGGAGAATTGGAGTATCGAGTCCGACATCTCAGCCTTGAACCGGATGTCCGCGGATCCGCAGCATTCCGCTGAAATTCTGTGCGGCGCCGTCCCGGTCGTCTTCCACACTCAGTGGTCGGCACTCTTTGATGCCGATGAGCAGGTCATCATTTCGACTGCTCTGGCTCCTGAATTCACCCCTGAGGGCATCGCACGTCTGACACCGATGGATTGCTGCCACGTCGCCGAACTCGAGGCCGGCTGGATGCCTGGCTGGGGTGACACCATCATCGCCGCTGTCCCACTGTCGGGGGGACGTTGCCTGGTGGCCGGACGTCAGGGCGGCCCGGAATTCCTACCCTCAGAGCTCAACCGGCTGCAACACATGGCCGCTTTGGCCAATTGATGCCACATGGGGGTCGTTGTGACCTGGCAGTTCTGGTACCAGGTCGTGTCAGCCTTCGCATTCGGCGTGGCTTCCAGCTTGGTACCGGTGCTCAATTCGGAGTTGTTCATCGTCGGTGCCCTGGGATCCAAACTCCTGGGCCCGCTGTCTGTCTCCCTGGGGCTTGCTCTGGGCCACGGCGTCGGCAAGCAGATCATGTTCGTCGGTATTCGGCGCGGGTCACAATCACGATGGGTCGCGCGTAAGGAGCCCAAACCGGTCCCGCAAGGATCCTGGCGGTGGCGACTACGGCGATGGAATGAGAAGGCTGCCCACCTGGTCGAGACACCGCGATGGGGAATGCCGCTGCTGTTCTTCTCGGCGGCCACAGGCATCCCGCCGGTCTACCTCGTCGTCATCTACGCGGCGACGACCAAGATGGACTTCTGGCGGTTCTCGCTGTGGGTCACCATTGGGTTCTTCATCCGGTGTTACGCCTTGGCCCTGGCTACCCAGTATGGCTTCCATCTCATCATCTGACACGTCCGAGGAGGCCTTTCGCGGGCGTCGGCCCTGCCAGGTCCAGCCTCACCCACCCAGGACGAGGATGCGGAAGAAGTAATACCCCACTGCCACCAGCGCCGCGAGAGCGAGCAGGAAGACGATGGGCGCGAGGACTCGTTGCACGTTCTTGCGCCTCGTGGTCGGGACGCCAGCCGGAGCCCACTGTTTCTCACCGACACGCGGTCGAGTGCGCGGGGGTGTCTGGGCATCCAGGTTGAGATTGGTGAAGAAACCCACGATCGGAACCCTACCTGCTCAGCCTGCCCGGTTCAGTTGCTCATCGACGAGGTCCCCCGCCCGTCTCACCGTCCGGCATACCTCGGCAGCCGCCTGACGAGACCAGCCGGCCAGCCCGCAGGCAGGAGTCAGGACACCTGCCGTGAGAAGAGAGGGGTCCACCTGTATGCATCGTGCCAGCCACAACACCTTGTCGATGAGGCGATCCACCGGGGGCACCTGATCGACCTGCATAGTGTCGACGACTCCCAACCCAAGCTGTCCGCCTGATTCCACCCATTGCGCGGCGCCATCCAATGACATCGCGTCGGTGATCTCACACCACATCGTGGTGAATCCGGCTTTATGAGCCGCCTCCCATGGGATGGAAGAGCCGCAGCAGTGCAGTCCCACCGGGATTTCCCCGCATCCACCGATCACCGTCTGCCAGTGCCGTGTCGCTGTGGCGGCCTCCATCGCGGGGTGGCGATAAAGGCCCGACTGGGTAGGGACGGAGCCCGACAGCACAGCGGGAGCCGCGGGCTCGTCGAACTGCATCCGCCACGTCACCCGTGGCATCCGGCGACGCAGTTCGGCCAACAGTTGGCTGATACCCTCCGCCAGACTGGCCGTGACGTCGTTGAGCGCCGAGGAATCCGCAAGAATCGACTCTCCCGCGCGCAGGTGCAGGCCCGTCGCTAGTGTTAGCGGACCAGTCAGCGAGATCTTGACGGTGGCCTCCTGATCGGCCAGCACTTCCTCGAGGTCGTCGAGGTCGCTACGCAAAAAGGATCGCGCGGAACGAGCGGCATGGTCGCTGGCGTCGGCCAGCCGCCATCCACCCGGGCCGTGATCGACCGGCAGATCGACGAGGAAGGCCGTTGTCCTGCCCACCATCTGGGCGCCGACCCCACGGGCTGGTAGCTCTGGCAGCGGAATGAGCTGGTCAAAAATCTCGGCCATCGCAGCCAGACTGCCACGCATGTCGGTGCCGGGCAGGGAACCAATGCCGCTGGCGATCACGCTGCCTGCTCCGCCGTCATTCCCGCCCGATCGGTACCGCAGATGGTTGCCGATCCGACGACGAGATCACCGTCGTAGCAGACCACCGCCTGACCGGGAGCGACTCCGCGCAACGGCTCCTGGACGTCCATCACCACGCCACCAGGAACCGTGGTGATCGTGGCGTCCACCGGGTCACCATGGGCCCTCACCTGAACCTGACCATGCCAGGTGGGGGCAGGCTCACCAGAACACCACACCGGACGGATGGCCTCGATGTGGCGCACGGTCAGCCCGTCGGCTCCTCCGACGATCACGGTGTTGGTCACCGGTTCGATGTCGAGGACATAGCGCGGCTTGCCGTCAGGGGCGGGGACCCCCAGCCGAAGGCCTCGTCGCTGGCCGATGGTGAAGTGGTGATACCCGTTGTGATGACCGACGAGGGCACCGGTCTCATCGCGGATCTGCCCGTCGGCGGAGCCGATCTTCTCCGACAGCCAGCCAGGAGTGTCCCCGTCCGGGATGAAACAAATGTCGTTGGAGTCAGGCTTGTCAGCCACCGACAGACCAAGCTCCGCCGCTTCGCGTCGCACATCGGTCTTGAGGGAGCCCCCGAGCGGGAACAGCGAATGGGACAACTGATCCTGGTTGAGGACCGCCAACACATAGGACTGATCCTTGCCCGGATCGACCGACCGGTACAGCTTCGTCACGCCATCGACGGCCTCGGTTCGGGCGTAGTGACCGGTGGCAACAGCGTCATATCCCAGGTCGAGTCCGCGTTCCAGCAGGGCTGCGAACTTGATCCTCTCGTTGCATCGCAGGCAGGGATTGGGAGTTCGACCTGCCTGGTACTCGGCGATGAAGGGGTCAATGACCTCCTCGGCGAACCGGTCGGAGAAGTCCCACACGTAGAACGGGATTCCCAGCCTGTCCGCAGCCCGTCGGGCGTCAAAGGAGTCCTCCAGGGAGCAGCATCCTCGCGACCCTTCCCGATGGGAGCGCGGGTTACGCGACAGTGCCAGATGCACACCCGTGACGTCATGGCCTGCCGCGACGAGACGGGCGGCAGCGACGGCGGAGTCGACTCCTCCCGACATGGCAGCGAGAACCTTCACAATGCTTCCTCTCCGTGGACGTGCAGGGGCGGATCAATGGTCGGGACGAGACCCGGCGCGATGTCGATGATAAGGGTTGACGCCGACTCATCGCGCCCCACTGGCCTGAGCGATGACCGCCGGCAGGACAGCGAGCAGCCGGTCGACATCGGCCTGGGTGGTGGTGTACCCCATCGAGATCCTCACTCCCGAGGAGGCTTCCACGTCGGAGCGTCCCATGGCCAGCATCGTCGGCGAGGGTCGAGAAACCCCGGCATGACATGCCGATCCTGCCGACAGATCCACCCCGTCACGGTCGGCGAGGGTGACGATGTCGGTTCCTCGTGCCCGGTCCACGCTGAGGTGGATGATCGTGGGGCTTGTCGTGGCAGCATCGTCCACGCTGACCCCAGGAATGAGTCGGCACGACTCGACGATGCGTTCCCGCCAAACCTGCCATTGCGCCGTCTGCTCATCGAACTGTGCGATGCAGGCACGCAGAGCCGCCGCGAAACCGCGAGCCAGCGCGACCGGCTGGGTACCGGAGCGAATCGCGAACTGCTGCCCGCCTCCCGGCGAGACTGGGTGCACCTCGACTCCCCTGCGAATCCACAGGGCACCGATCCCCACCGGTCCACCAATCTTGTGGGCGGAGAATGATGCCAGGTCCACTCCCCACCCATCAAGGTCGACCGGGATGTGGCCGAGGGCCTGGACGGCGTCGGTGTGCATGAGAGCCCCGGCCTCATGGGCCTTCTCAGCGATCTGGGGGACGGGTTGGCATGCGCCGGTCTCGTTGTTGACGGTCATGACCGACACGACGTCGAGGTCCTTGCTCAGCGGGCTCACGGCAATCGAGTCAGGGTCCACAATTCCGGTCTGGTCAACGGGAAGCACCCCCGCTCGTGTGCCCAGGAGCCACGGCGAGGTGACCGTGCCGACAGCGGGATGCTCGACCGCCGAGATGAGTGCGTGGCCGTGGCGCACCGCTCCCATGACACCCACCATGTCGGCCTCTGTTCCCCCGCTGGTGAGCACAACCTCCAGCGGAGCGACACCGAGCAGACTGGCGATCTCTTCTCGCGCATCCTCCAACAAAGCTCGCGCGGCACGCCCTGAACCGTGGATGGCGCCAGGGTTCCCGGGCACTGGTTCGCTCATCGCGGCCAAGGCTTCAGGGCGCAGCGGGGAGGTCGCCGCGTGGTCGAAGTAGGCACGACCGTGACGTCGTGACCCGAGTTGTGATTGCGACATACCGATCCTTCCTGGCGACTCCTCGACGCTACTGCTGATGGGGCGGGCATGGAATTGAGCGTTGGCGACGTGGGCATCGCCGCTGGTGGGGACACTGCGGCCGATTCAAGCTAGTATTATGCGTCGGTTCACTGACGTTCCGGCCATGATCCCCGACGAAAGGCCCTATTGTGACCGACATCAACACGGCGCCATTCGACACCAGTGCGCTTGGCTCCACCCTCGTTGACGGTGGCTGTCGTTTCGGGTTGTGGGCGCCACGGGCAGAGCGTGTCGAGCTGGCACTCGTGGCAGATGACAGGTCACAGGTCAATCACGACATGACCGTCGACGAGCACGGGGTGTGGACCATCGTGGTCCCCGACATCTCGGCAGGCCAGCGCTACGGCTTCCGAGTCCACGGACCCTGGGATCCCGATCGCGGTATGAGGTTCAACCCCGCCAAGCTGCTGCTTGACCCCTACGCCAAGGCCGTCACGGCAGGTGTCGACTACCACGGGCCAATCATGGATCACACCCCGGAGTCCAACTACGAGCCCGACCCTGCTGACGACGCGACGTCGGTCCCGTTGGCCGTGGTCATCGAGGATTCCGAGCCGCCCAAGCCCATCGCTCGTCGTCGTGACATGAGCGAGTCGGTCATCTACGAGACTCACGTCAAGGGCTACACCCGCCAGCATCCTCTGGTCCCCGAGCATCTGCGCGGCACTTACGCCGGTTTGGCCTACCCGGCCGTCATCGAGCACCTCACATCCATCGGCGTCACTGCCATCGAGTTGCTGCCCATCCAGCAGTTCGTCTCCGAGCCCTTCGTCGTGGGACGTGGCCTGTCGAATTATTGGGGTTACAACACCCTGGGGTTCTTCGCCCCTCATGCCGCTTACTGCTCGGTGGGTTCCATGGGCGCCCAGGTGCGCGAGTTCAAGGAGATGGTGACGGCTTTCCACGAGGCCGGCATCGAGGTCATCCTCGACGTCGTCTACAACCACACTGGCGAAGGTGGCCACGAAGGGCCGACGCTGTCGTTCCGTGGCATCGATCACGAGTCGTACTATCGGCTCAACAATGACCATCGCAACGATTATGACGTCACCGGCTGTGGCAACTCGGTCGACACCTCCCATCCGGAAGTCCTCGCCCTGGTCCTCGACTCGCTGCGGTACTGGGTCACCGAGATGGGTGTTGACGGTTTCCGCTACGACCTGGCGACCACCCTCATCCGCGATGAGTCCCACGGGGTCGACCAAAACCATCCCTTCAAGCAGGCCCTCCTCGACGATCCGGTCCTCAACAAGGTCAAGCACATCGCCGAACCGTGGGATCTGGGCCCTTACGGCTACCAGGTCGGCGCATGGGGACCCCATTGGAGCGAGTGGAACGACCGCTTCCGCGACTACGTCCGCGATTTCTGGCGCGGTGCGGTCTGCGGTGTCGAGGAACTGGCCACCCGACTGTGCGGATCCCCGGACCTCTATGGTCAGCCGACCTCGAGTGTCAACTTCATCACCGCTCACGACGGCTTCACCATGCGTGACCTCGTGACCTACGACATGAAGCACAACCAGGACAACGGCGAGGACAATCACGACGGGGCCAACGACAACCGCTCCTGGAACTGTGGCTGGGAGGGTGAGACGACTGACCAGGCCATCATCATGTTGCGTCATCGTCAGGTCCGAAACTTCGTCGCCACCTTGCTGCTGGCCACCGGTGTACCGATGATCACCGCCGGGGACGAGATGGGTCGTACCCAGCAGGGCAACAACAACGCCTACTGCCAGGACTCCCCCATCTCGTGGATGGACTGGGAGGACGCCGAGGCCTGGTCCGACGTCACCGATCTGGTCGCCACCCTGACCACCCTGCGCCGTGAGCACCCTGCCCTTCGCCCGTCGATCTATCGCCACCATGACCCGGTTGGTCCCGCAACCAATGCGCGTACCCGAGTCGACCTGGCCTGGTTCTCCGGTCACGGTGGTGAGATGGTCACCGACGACTGGCATGACGAGAGCCGTCGCACCCTGGGCATGTACACCAGTGACGCCGACGAGGCCTTCCTCATCTGGTTCCATGCCGACGATCACCCGACCGAGATCATCTTGCCCAGCCCACGCTGGGGCCAGTCCTGGCAGGTCGTGGCCTCGACGACTCTGCCCGGTGAACTCCCCGACGAGCCGGTCCCCGCCGGGCTGTCGATCACCCTGCCCAGCAGGTGCGTCGTCGTCATGGGAGCCTCATTGGCCAACGACAAGGGCTGATCCCAGAACTCAGTTACGCGCCAAGCGCACGTGCGGCGGGTGAGCCGAGCGGCTCATCGGTGATTCCGTGGGCACTGGTGCGCCCCAGACACACCCATTTCGCGGCCGGGCACACTGTGCCAGCGTGGGCGCCACGGATTCGCGATGAGATTGCCCCGCGACGCTGGTGAGAATCATGACGGCCGTGAACCGGCCACGGTAGCCTGTGATCCGTGTGGAGGATCACCAGACGAGACCGCAGGCAAGACGAGAACGGCGCCGATGACCAGGACGTGCAGATGAGGCCCCCTGCACCGCAACCCTCACCCGAACCGGTAGCCACCCCCGCTGACTCGCAGACGCCGGATCCTACTGTGGAGCCAGCTGCCCAGCATGAGTCCTCGGATTCCGCCCCGTCCACCCCCGGCCCGAACCCTGCCACCACGCCGGATGCTGACGGCACCGTCACCGTCCCAGATGAGCCGGCGCAGGATGTGCCTGCTGACACCGAGAGCGCATCGAGCACTGTGTCGGCGAATGCGCTGGCAGGTGAGACTAGCCAGCAGGAGGCCGACACGCCTTCGCCTCGGCGCGCCGCTGAGCACGCCGACGACGAGGCCCTGGTCTCTGCAACCTCAGCCATCGACGTTCCCGGTTGTCCCCCGCTGCGTGGTTTCGGGCGTATCCCCGTCCACAACGTCCACCCTGAGGTCGAGGGTGGTCAATTGCCGATCTACTCAGTCGTCGACGAGGAGTTCGAGGTCACGGCCAATGTCTTTCGTGAGGGCCACGACGCCGTGGGCGCCAGCGTCGTCCTCACTGACCCGGATGGCAACCGTCATGTCACCGACATGCATCAGGTCGATCCCTGGGGCTTGGACATCTGGACCGCCCGTGTCTCGGCCGGTACCGAGGGCGACTGGACGATGCACGTCGAGGGCTGGTCGGACACCTGGGGTACCTGGCACCACAATGCTGACGCCAAACTGGCCGCTGGCATCGACATCGAGCTCGTCTGCGCCGAGGGTCACGCGCTCATCAGTGAGGCCATCACCCATGCCGAGCACGCCGGCGACGCCGACGCCGTGGTAGCCCTGCGCGAGGCCGATGCCAGCCTCACCCCTGACCGTGCCCCGGACTCGCTGCGCCAGGTCATCAACACCTTCGCCTTTTCCCAGGCGATGCGTATCCATGCCCCGCGCCCGTTGACCTCCCCCACCACCCCGGCCCCACTTCGGGTGGAGAGGCGTCGGGCCCTCTATGGCTCGTGGTACGAGTTCTTCCCACGGTCGCAGGGCGCCCACATCGGCGAGGACGGCCACTGGGTCTCAGGCACCTTCGACTCCTCCTGGCAGCGACTCGACGCCGCCGCTGCGATGGGATTCGACGTCGTGTATCTGCCGCCGATCCATCCCATCGGAACCACCTTCCGCAAGGGCAAGGACAACACTCTGACCCCTGGACCCGATGATCCCGGTTCGCCGTGGGCCATTGGTTCTGCAGCCGGCGGCCACGACGCCATCCACCCCGATCTGGGCACCTTCGAGGACTTCGACCGCTTCGTCGCCCATGCCCATGAGCTGGGTATGGAAGTGGCCTTGGACTTCGCCCTGCAGGCATCCCCGGACCACCCGTGGGTCACAGAGCACCCGGAGTGGTTCACCACCCGCGTCGACGGCACCATCGCCTACGCGGAGAACCCGCCGAAGAAGTATCAGGACATCTATCCGATCAACTTCGACAACGACCCGGAGGGCATCTACCACGAGTGCCTGCGGCTGCTCGAGTTGTGGATCTCCCACGGGGTGACGATCTTCCGAGTCGACAACCCGCACACCAAACCGCTCAACTTCTGGGCCTGGTTGTTGGAACAAGTGCATCGCCGTCATCCGGAGGTCATCTTCCTGGCCGAGGCCTTCACCCGTCCCGAGATGATGGGTGCCCTGGGCAAGGTCGGCTTCCAGCAGGGCTACTCCTACTTCACGTGGCGCACCGCCAAGTGGGAGTTGGAGGAGTACCTCGATGAGGTCTCCCACCAGAGCGCCCACTTCTACCGCCCGAACTTCTTCACCAACACCCCCGACATCAACCCGATCTACCTCAACGACGGCAACCCCGCCGGATTCGCCATCCGGGCGATCCTCGCGGCAACCATGAGCCCGTCCTGGGGCATGTACTCCGGGTTCGAGATCTGTGAGCATGAACCCCTGCCCGGACGCGAGGAGTACGCCCACTCCGAGAAGTACGAGTACCGTCCGCGCGACTTCGACTCCGAGTCGAACATCACACTGCTGGTCACCCGGCTCAACGAGATTCGCCGCGCCCACCCGGCCCTGCAACAGCTGCGTGACACCACCATTCACCATGCTCCCCACGACAACGTCTTCGTGTTCTCCAAGAAGGCTGGCGACGACGTCGTCATCGTCATCGTCTCGCTGGATCCGGTGTGGGGTGTGGAGTCGCAGATCATGCTGGACATGGCTGCTCTTGGCCTGGGAGACGAGGACACCTTCGAGGTCCACGACGAGCTCACGGGTGCCGACTTCACCTGGGGACAGGAAGCCTTCGTCAGGCTCTACCCCGCCCAGCCGGCCCACATCCTGCACGTGCGGAAGACCACCTCATGACCCATTCCTCCTACACCCCGGCCGAGGACATTCCAGAGACCCTGGCACCGACCGGGGCTCTCGGACTCACCTCGGCCCAGTTGCAGGCCAAGCTCGACGAGATTCACCCGATCGGATCGATCGATCGCACAGACACCGAGTGGTTCCGCACCGCCGTCTTCTACGAGGTCCTGGTGCGCTCCTTCAAGGACTCCAACGGTGACGGCACCGGCGACTTCAAGGGGTTGACCGAGAAACTCGACTACCTGCAGTGGCTGGGAGTGGACTGCCTGTGGCTTCCCCCCTTCTACGACTCCCCGCTCCACGACGGCGGCTACGACATCCGCGACTACCGCTGGATCCGCGAGGAGCTGGGCACGATCGAGGATTTCAAGGTCTTCCTCGACGGCGCCCACGACCGTGGCTTGCGCGTCATCATTGATTTCGTCATGAACCACACCTCGGACTCCCACCCCTGGTTCCAGTCTTCCCGAGCCGATCCTGACGGCCCCTACGGCAACTACTACGTGTGGGCCGACACCGACGAGGCTTACTCGCAGGCTCGTGTCATCTTCTGCGACACCGAGGATTCCAACTGGTCCTGGGATTCCGAACGCAAGCAGTTCTACTGGCACCGCTTCTTCCACCACCAACCCGACCTCAACTTCGACGAACCTCGGGTCATGGAGGAGATGCTTGACGCTGTTCGGTTCTGGATGGACCTGGGCATCGACGGTTTCCGTCTCGACGCCGTCCCCTACCTCATCGAGGAAGAGGGAACCAACTGCGAGAACTTGCCGGGAACCCACACGATCCTCAAACAACTGCGTGCCATGGTCGACGAGGAGTACCCCGGCCGCATCCTGCTGTGCGAGGCCAACCAGTGGCCCGACGACGTCGTCGCCTACTTCGGTGACGGTGACGAGTGCCAGATGGCCTTCCACTTCCCCGTCATGCCACGTCTGTACATGGGCCTGCGCCGCGGGTCCAGGGAGTGCATCAGCGAGATCCTGGCCGCCACCCCGGACATCCCGGCGGGGTGCCAGTGGGCAACCTTCCTGCGCAACCATGACGAGCTCACCCTCGAGATGGTGACCGAGGAGGACCGCCAGTACATGTGGGAGGAATACGCTCCCGAACCGCGCTGGCGATGCAACCTGGGCATTCGTCGCCGGTTGAGCCCCCTGCTCGACAACGACGAGGCCAAGGTTCGTCTGCTCAATGCCATGTTGCTGTCCCTGCCCGGCTCCCCGGTGCTCTACTACGGTGACGAGATCGGCATGGGCGATGACCCGTGGCTTCCTGACCGCGATGGCGTGCGCACCCCGATGCAGTGGGACGATTCCGAGACAGCGGGTTTCTCAACCGCTCTGCCGGAGGATTTCCACCTGCCTCTCATCCACACCTTTGGCCACGGCCCCGAGGACGTCAACGTCGCACGCCAGATGGACGACTCGTCCTCCCTGCTGGTGTGGACCCGCGCCATGCTGGGCATCCGTCGTCATCACCCGGTGTTCGGAACTGGCAAGTTCACCGATCTGGGCGGCGAGGACATGGCCGTGATGTCCTTCCTACGCCACGACGAGGACACCACCATCCTGTGCCTGGCCAATCTCTCCGACACCGATCGGACCGTCACCCTCGACCTGCCGCAGTTCGCAGGGATGACGGGAGTGTCGCTCATTCACGGCCAGGATGCCCATCCGGTCGAGGCCGACGGAACCCTGACGGTTGCCATGCCGCCCTATGGTTACCGATGGCTGCAGATGACCGGGGAGGAGTCGTCATGACCGCATGGGACGACGCACAGGTCCGGGACCGGATGTGGGACCACATCAGCACTGCTCGGTGGTTCTCCGGCAAGGGTCGAGGTGGCACGTTGGCCCGGCTGCTGCCGCTGGCCCCGGTCGTTGACCTCGATGACCTGACCGTGCTGCCCGTCATTGCCATGGTCTGCTACCCGCAGGCCCCTGAGGAGTATTACCAACTCCTGCTGGCCCTGCGCCCGGGAACCCGTGATGGCCTGGCGCAGTTGCACGTCAATGGTGAGACCGTCACGGTCACCGACGCCATTGCCGACCAAGAGTGTCTGACGGTGTGGGCCCGGACCATTCTCGAGGCTGACCCTCACGCCGCGGACGGCACATGGCAGGTTCATCGTCGCCTCGACCCCCCTGAACCGGTGCGATCAGTCGACGTTTTTGGCGGCGAGCAGTCAAACACCTCGATCATGGTCGGCGATGCCATCATGATCAAGGTCTTCCGTCGCCTCGAACCCGGTGACAACCTCGACATCGCCATTCACGGGGCCCTCAACGATGCCGGCGTCTCCTCGGTGGCCAAGCTCTACGGCCACATCAGCGGCCAGATCCCTGCCGACGAGGACATCAACACCGATCTGGCCATGATCGTCGAGAGGCTCCCCCAGCCTCAGGACGGGTGGGAACTCATCTGTGAGAAGGCCGCCGTTCTGGAAGACGTCACCGACCTCGTCGCTGACCTGGGCCGATGCCTGCGGACCACCCATGCTGCGTTGGAGCACACCTTCGACACCGCCGAGGTGGACGGGAACCAGATCGCCGACGACATGGTGCGTCGCCTCGACGCTGCCGTCGCGGCAGCCCCGGCGCTGGAACCGCATCGCGATGTCCTCGCCACTCGTTTCGAGAAGTTGCGCGGTCGCCGTCTGGCCGCTCAGCAGGTGCACGGGGACTTCCACCTCGGGCAGACCTTGCTGACCCCTGACGGCTGGCGAATCATCGACTTCGAGGGAGAACCCCTCAAGCCCCTGACCGAACGGCGCCTACCCGATTCTCGCTGGCGTGACGTGGCAGGAATGATGCGCTCGCTGTCCTATGCCACCTCGGCCCATGCTGAACCCACCGCCCCGCAGACCTTGGCGTGGGCGCAACGGGCCCGCGACGCCTTCCTGGACGGCTACGGTCGACCAGATGACGCCGAGAGCGACGTCTTGGCCGCCTACGAGGCCGACAAGGCCGGATACGAAACCGTCTACGAAACCCTCAACCGGCCGACATGGATTGACATCCCCCTGTCGGCGATCCGGGCCATGGAGCAGGATGGATGATGCCCATGCCCACCCACACATCTGCGTCGAGTCAGCGACCCGACGGCCATACCCACACCAACGACATGCCAGGAGGACGACATGGCTCACGATGAGTTCGGAGGACTCACCGGTTGGGACCTCGAGGGGTTCCATTCCGGTGGGGACACGGAGGTGTGGAAGAGACTGGGCTCCCACGTCGTCACCATTGTCGACGACGAGCGCGGCCCCATCACCGGAACCCGGTTCGCCGTCTGGGCCCCCAATGCCCAGGCTGTCGAGGTGATCGCAGACTTCAACTGGTGGACCGGCGACCCGATGCGTCTCATCCCGGGCTCTGGTGTCTGGGGCACCTTCATCGAGGGGGTGGGAGAGGGCACCCTCTACAAGTTCCGCATCCAGGACCAGGGGGGCACCTGGCACGAGAAGGTCGACCCCATGGCCCGCTTCAGCGAGCAGGCCCCGCAGAACGCCTCCATCGTCACCGAGACCCACTACGAGTGGAATGACGACGAGTGGATCGCCCGCCGTGAGGCCGCTCACGCCCACGCCGAGCCGATGAGCGTCTACGAGGTCCACCTGGGCGGATGGCGTCAAGGGCTGACCTACCGTCAGCTCGCTGACGAGCTGGTCAGTTACGTGACCTGGCAGGGGTACACCCACGTGGAGTTCATGCCGCTGGCCGAGCATCCCTTCGCTCCATCGTGGGGCTACCAGGTCACCGGATACTTCTCTCCGACCAGCCGTTACGGCTCCCCCGACGATCTGCGTTACCTCATCGACAAGCTTCACCAGGCCGGCATCGGCGTCATCATGGACTGGGTTCCCGGACACTTCCCCAAGGACGACTGGGCCCTGGGACGCTTCGACGGCACCGCCCTCTACGAGCACGCCGATCCGCGTCAGGGCGAGCACATGGACTGGGGAACCTACATCTTCAACTACGGCCGCAACGAGGTGAAGTCCTTCCTCGTCTCCAATGCGCTGTACTGGATCAGCGAGTTCCACGTCGACGGTCTGCGTGTCGACGCCGTCGCCTCAATGCTGTACCTGGACTACTCCCGCGAGGAGGGGCAGTGGGTGCCCAACAAGTACGGCGGCCGCGAGAACCTGGAGGCCATCGACTTCCTGCGCTACGTCAACTCGCACCTGTACTCGCGCCACCCCGGCATCCTCATGATCGCCGAGGAGTCGACCAGCTTCCCGGGCGTCACCAAACCTGTCGACCACGGTGGCCTGGGATTCGGGTTCAAGTGGAACATGGGCTGGATGAACGACTCCCTGCGCTACATGGAACTCAACCCGTTCCATCGTCAGTACCACCACGGCGAGATGACCTTCGCCATGGTCTACCAGTACTCGGAGAACTTCATCTTGCCGATCAGCCATGACGAGGTTGTGCACGGCAAGGGATCGATGATCACCAAGATGCCCGGTGACGACTGGCAGCAGTTCGCGTCCTTGCGAGCCTTCTACTCCTACATGTGGTCCTTCCCCGGCAAGCAGTTGGTCTTCATGGGTCAGGAGTTCGGCCAGCGTCACGAGTTCGACGAATCGGTCAGCCTGGAATGGTTCGTCGCCGATCTGTGGGGTCATGGTGGTCTCAAGCGCCTCTTCCGCGATCTCAACAAGGTTTACAAGGACAACCCCGCGTTGTGGCAACTCGACTCTGATCCTCGCGGGTTCGAGTGGATCAACGCCGACGACGCCGGCAACAACCTGTTCTCCTGGCTGCGCCGCAGCGAGGACGGCTCGACGATCGCCTGCCTCACGAACTTCTCTCCCAACCCGCAGACCGATTACCGCGTCGGCCTGCCCAAGGAGGGTGTGTGGACCGAGATCCTCAACACCGATTCCTTGGAGTACGACGGGACGGGAGAGTTCGGCAACCTCGGCCAGGTTGTGGCCACCCCGATACCGGTTCCTGACCGCTTCCCGGCCGTCGCCACCGTGTGTGTCCCGCCGATGGGATCGGTATGGCTGCGTCACGACCCCTCGGCAACCGCCACACTGCCCGGCGATCCGGGAATGCAGTGACTGCGACAAGGAGGATCATTCGTGGTCGATGACGAGTCCGATCCCGAGGACTTTCGGATCCAGGTCGAGGTGGTGGGCGACTGCGGTCGCCTTCTCCTCGATGATCCGCCATATCCAGAAGGTCTGACGCGGGCCATTTCTCTGGCCTCCGACGACGCCATCCTTGGCCACGAGGTGCGTCGCTTGGAGGCCCGCGTGGCCGTCGACGACGAAGAGGTCATCCATGCCCTGCACCGGGCCGGATACCGGCGGGAGGGACGACTGCGACAGGCTCGCAACTGCCCGGACGGGTGGGCCGACGAATTCGTCTATTCCCGGCTGGCCACCGACGAGATTTACACGCGGACCGGTCACACCGGCATGCTCGACTCCGTGCTGCCCACCAAACGGGTCATCTCCCATGTCCTGGTCCGAGACGAACTCGGACGCATACTCATGTGTGAGACGACCTACAAGCCCGACTGGGAGCTTCCCGGCGGTGTCGTCGAGCCGGTGGAATCGCCCCACGCCGGTGCGGTGCGCGAGTGCCGGGAGGAGTTGGGGGTCAGCCTCGACATCCCGGCCACCCCCGTGCTCATCGATTGGATGCCCCCTGCGCTGGGGTGGTCTGACGCCATCGAGTTCATCTACGACGCCGGTGTCGTCGACCCTTCCTTGGCTGCCACGATGCGTCCTGGCGACAGCGAGATCGGCCAGTTGCACTGGGTTGATCCTGCTGACGTCCCAGACCACGTCACCGAGCTGTCGGCCCGACGTATCTCGACCATGCTCGCAGATTCCACGCCACGGGCCACGGAAAATGGGTTTTCGTTGTAACCCTGGGGGTGGTGAACGAACGTTCAGCCAAAACGGTTATGCTTCTGCGTCGTTGTCCCGACAAGGGGAGACTGATTACACAGGAGGACCACCTACATGTCATCAACTGCGTCCCAGATCGTGGACGTGGTGGGCGGCCCCGACAACATCGTCGGCCTGACCCATTGCGCCACCCGTCTGCGATTCCAGCTTCGTGACTCCTCGGCCATCGACAAGGCCGACGTGGAGAAGATCCCCGGCGTCATGGGAGCAGTACCCCAGTCGGGCAACCGTTACCAGGTCGTCATCGGCGGGGCGGTCAACAGTGTCTACAACGACATCATGGCACTGCCGAACATGCAGAACCTCGGCTCCAGGAACACAGAGCCCTCCGATGCCGACGTCAAGGCCGCGCATCGTTCCCAGGGTCCGCGCGGAAAGTTCTCCTGGCTCGACAACCTGTTCGAGTACCTGTCGGACTCCTTCCGTCCGATCATGGGAACCCTTCTGGGTGCCTCGCTGTTCATCACCTTCATGGCCCTCATGGGCACCATGGGTGTCATCGGCAACTGGGCCGACTCCCGCGTCTCCCTGCCCCCAAGTTGGCAGTTCGTGAACCTTGCCTGGCAGTGTGTCTTCTACTTCTTGCCACTGCTGGTCGCCTACAACGCCACCAAGCGCCTCAACGCTGACCCCTGGGTGGGATTCTCCGTCATGGCCGTCGTCATGCTCCCCGGGTTCGCCGAGCTCGGTAAGGCGGCCCACCCGCTGTCCCTGGGCGGATTCGAGGTCAACGTCGTCGAGGTCTTCGGCCTGCCGTTGACGATCTTCAACTACGGCTCGCAGGTTTTCCCGCCTCTCATCATGGCGGCCATCCTGGCTCCGTTGTACAAGTGGCTCAAGAAGGTCATCTCCCCCAATGTCCAGATGATCTTCGTGCCCTTCCTGACCATGCTCATCATGATCCCGCTGACGGCCTTCCTCATCGGCCCCATCGGGGTCTACGCCGGCGCTGGCCTGGCCAACGGACTCAAGGCGGTCAACGACGTCTCCCCATTCATCTTCGCCGTCCTCATCCCGTTGCTCTACCCGTTCATGGTTCCGCTGGGTCTGCACTGGCCGCTCAACGCCGTCATGCTGCTCAACATCCAGACCCTAGGCTACGACTACATTCAGGGCCCGATGGGTGCCTGGAACTTTGCCTGCTTCGGCGCCACCGCCGGCGTTTTGTTCTTGTCCATCCGTGACAAGGACGTGACGATGCGTCAGAGCGCAACCGGCGCCCTGGCAGCCGGTCTGCTCGGCGGTATCTCCGAGCCCAGCCTCTACGGCATCCACCTGCGCTACAAGAAGATCTACCCGTCCATGCTGGTGGGCTGTCTTGTCGGTGGTGTCATCATCGGTGCTGGTGGCGGTCTGCACACCCCGGCCTTCGTCTTCACCTCCCTGCTGACGATCCCGGCCTTCGACAACATCGGCCTGTACGCGGTCGCCATCGCAGCCTCCTTCTTCACCGCCATGGCCCTGGTCATCGTGCGCGACTACCGTGACGACGACGAGAAGGCTGCTGCCAAGGCTCGCCGCGCTGAGGCCAAGGCCGCCCAGGCTCGCGGCACCAAGGCCACACCGGGCGCCCTCGCCACTGCATCTGCCGGTGCTGCCACCGCTGGGACTGCGACTGTTGGGACTGTCAGCACCGGGAGTGCTAGCGCTGAAACTGCCACTGTTGGGACTGCCACCGCTGGGAGTGCGACCGCAGTTGCCACCAGGCCCACGACCCAGACCGCCACGGTTGACTCAGCCGAGACCTCCACTGCCGCTGAGGTCGCATCGAAGGCCCTCACCATCACCTCCCCCCTCAAGGGGCGTGCAGTTCCGATCTCCCAGATCCCCGACCCGGTATTCTCCACCGGAGTCGTCGGTGACGGTATCGCCATTGATCCCACTGACAACGTGGTCCTCTGTCCCGCCGACGCCACCGTCATCACGGCCCCCGATTCCGGCCACGCCGTCGGGCTCAAGCTGGATTCGGGCGTCGAGCTGCTCATCCATGTCGGTATCGACACCGTCGAGCTGGACGGTAAGGGATTCGACGTCAAGGTCAAGGCTGGCGACCACGTCGCTGCTGGCCAGCCCTTGGTCGTCTTTGACCCCGCCGTCATCGACGCCGCGGGCTACTCGAGGATCACCCCGGTCCTGGTGACCAATGGGTTCGACTACTCCAACGTCACCGGCATTCCAGCCGACGAGGTCACCACCAGCACCCCGGTCCTCACCGTGGAGAAGTGAGCCGAGCGCGGCCGGGTCCATGACCCGCCGCTCCAATCCCCACAATTCTCACAGATGAAGGGGCCGACACCGTACGGTGTCGGCCCCTTGTCGTCGTGGTCCCGGTGGGCTCTCCTCAGTCGCGCGCAGGCGGAATCGGGGAGGAGATGATCGTCTCAGCGATGCTTCCGGGAACCTCGGCCGTGATGAGGGAACCGTCGGCACGCCGCAGTCCCGAAATCGGGTGGGTTCCGCGCAGACTGGGACGCAGCGGCCCCTGGTCGCTCAACGCGACCCGAACCGGTTCAACGCCGACGTGGTGAAGCTGCCCTCGCACCGTCACCTCGCGGTCATGTCCCGACAGGATCTGGAAGGTGATGGCGTCGCGTTCCAACGTCACGAGCATGTGCGAGTCGCCAATGAGCATGTGGTGCTTGATGGACGTCCACTGGGCCGGCAGACGCGGATCGAAACGCAGGTTCTCCCGGTCATTGCGCATGCCCACGAAGCCATGGACAAGGCAACCCCACACGCCACTGGTCGAGGCGACGTGCACACCATCCGATGCGTTGTGGTGGGTGTCGGCCAGGTCGCAGTAGAGGGCGTCGAGGAAGTACTCCATGGCCATCTCCTGGTGGCCCACCTCGGCTGCCATCACCGACTGCACCACTGCCGACAGGCTGGAGTCACCGGTGGTGATGGGGTCGTAATACTCGAAGTCAGCCAACTTGACGGCCTGGGTGAATTGGTCCCCCTGCAGGAAGAGGGCCAGCACGACGTCGGCCTGCTTGAGCACCTGGAACCGATAGATCACCAGCGGGTGATAGTGCAGCAGAAGCGGGCGCTTGTCGTCGGGGGTGTTGGCGAGGTCCCACAGTTCCCGGGAGAGGAATTGGTCATCCTGAGGATGGATGCCAAAGGTGTCGTCGAAGGGAATGACCATTCCTGCGGCACATTCGTCCCAACCACCGATCTCGTCCTCGGTGAGGTCCAGTTCACAGCACAGATGCTCGAACCACAGCGGGTCCTCGTCCCTCATCCGCCTCATGACACTGGCGGCGTCAATGAGGTTCGCTCGCGCCATGACGTTGGTGTAGAGGTTGTTGTTGACCACCGTGGTGTACTCGTCGGGCCCCGTCACCCCGTGGATGTGAAACTCCCGGCCTCCGTTGATCCGCCAGAAGCCCAGATCTGCCCACATACGCGCCGTCTCGACGAGAACCGGTGCAGCGTCGCGGAAGAGGAAGTTCGTGTCCCCCGTGGCCCGAGCGTGGTTCATGAGGGCGTGAGCGATGTCGGCGTTGATGTGGTATTGGGCGGTACCTGCCGCGTAATAGGCCGACGCTTCCTCGCCGGTGATCGTCCGCCACGGGAAGAGGGCTCCCCGCTCGGACAATTCCTCGGCTCGCCGTCTGGCTTGCGGAAGGGTGTTGACGCGGAACCGCAGGGCATTCTCAGCAATGCGCGGATGAGTGTAGGTCAACATCGGGATGGCGTAGACCTCGGTGTCCCAGAAGTAATGGCCTTCGTACCCGGACCCGGTCACCCCCTTGGCAGGAATACCCAGTTGATCGGCACGCGCGGACGCCTGGGCGATCTGGAAGATGTTCCAGCGCACCGCCTGTTGGATGCCTGCCGGTGCACCGTCAACCTCGACATCGGCCGTCGCCCAGTAGTTGTCGAGCCACTGTCTCTGCTCGTCGTAATAGATCTCGTGTCCTTGTTCCCGGACTCGATCGAGGCTGCGACGAACTCGGTCGAACAGTTCGTGCACCGGCACACCACGCGAGGAGTGATAGGCCACGGCCTTCTCCACTCGGATGGGACGGCCCTGGGTGGCCTCGATGCGATAAACCCGCTTGCCACGTCCGGGCTCGGTGTCGATGAGGGAGACGTACTCATTGTCAGTGGTGATCTCATGATCGGCGCCCACGGCCAGGGTCATCCCGGACCTGGCGGTGTGGAAACCCAGGATCATCCGCCGGTCCGAATGCCAATCCTGCTCAGCGACGAGAACCTGATCAGCGAATTTGCGGGCCTGCCGAGGATCGGCAGTCTGACCCGAGTCCTCGGCACGGGCGTGATACTCGTCCATACCGTCTTGACGATTGAGGATCTGGGAGCTGATGACGATGGGAGCGTCCCCCTCCAGCATCGTCACCTCAATGCTCATCAAGGCCATGTGGCGGTGGGTGAAGGACACCATCCGGGAGGTCGACACTCGCAACAACTTGCCCGCCGGGGTCCGCCACACCAGCTCGCGACGCAGCACCCCTTCGCGGAAATCAATCCATCGCTTGTACGACTGAATCTCGTTGACGCTGAGCAGCAGCGGCTCATCGTCAACGTAGAGCTTCATGAGTTTGGCGTCAGGGACATTGACGATCGTCTGTCCCGTGCGCGCAAAACCATAAGCGTTCTCAGCGTGATGGATGTCCCAGATCTCATGGAATCCATTGATGAAGGTGCCATGGCTGAAGGAGTCACGCCCCTCGGACGGATTACCGCGCATACCGAGGTAACCGTTACCGACCGCAAACAGCGTCTCGGTCTTGCCCAGATCAGCGGTGCTCGGTGCCGTCTCGACGATCGCCCACGGATCGTCCGGGAAACGCCATCGATCCATCGGGTCGGCTCCCACTCGCGTCATGCCATCTCCTCAGCCATCTCGTCCAGGTCATCAACCACTCGGTCAGCACCGGCCTGGAGAAGCCGGTCAGCACCCACGCCGCGATTGACGCCGAGCACCATTGCGAATCCGCCTGCGGCTCCGGCGCGCACCCCCGAGACCGCATCCTCAACGACAACGCATTGATGTGCGGGCACACCGAGCAACTCGGCTCCACGCAGGTAAGTGTCGGGGGCGGGCTTGCCGGCCAAGTTCTCCGCCTTCGCACGGTTGCCATCAACCAGCACCGGGAAATCATCGCTCATACCGGCCGCCTTGAGCACGGCAGCAGCATTGCGCGACGAGGACACCACAGCCATCGGCAGGGCCCGTTCGTGAAGCAACCCCACCCAACGAGCAGACCCCGTGTAAGGCGCAATACCGTCTCGGGTCAACACCGTGTTGAACAGGTCATTCTTTCGATTCCCCAACCCACAGATGGTCTGGGCATCGGGGCCATCGGAGGGGTCCCCCTCCGGAAGCGTGATACCGCGACTGGCGAGGAAGTCCCGTACCCCGTCGTAGCGAGGTTTACCGTCAACATGGGCGAAATAGTCCTCGTCGGTGTAGGGGGCTTGGCCCTCGTGACGAGCCAACTCCTCGTTGAACATCTCTTTCCAGGCACGCATGTGAATGAGTGCGGTAGGGGTGAGGACGCCGTCGAGGTCGAACAGCACGCCATGGAACTTCTCGTCGAATCGGGTCGAGTCCATGACCCCATGCTATTGGTCAATGACGACACGTCCAGCCGCGTTGGGGCAGACTCGCCCCACACATCCACGGTCCGGGAACGTCGGGCCGGGCCGTCATCACGCATGGACGCGCGAATCAGAACAATGCCGCTGCCAGCGAACGTCGCGCGGCCGCCACGTCAGGATCGGACTGTCCCACCATGGCGAACAGTTCCAGCAGGCGAGTACGAGCGGCTTCGCGCTCCTCGTCATGGGTGGTGCGCACCACCTCGATGATGCGGTTGAAGGCATCACCGGTCCGTCCTCCCATGAGCTCGACATCCGCAGCGGCCAGCTGGGCCTCGACGTCGCGAGGATCGCGCTGGGCAGCAGCCAACAGCGCAGCGGGGTCCTTGCCGTCCAACCGCCCCAGCAGGGCTGCCCCGTTGCGTCCCGCGATGAGGACCGAATCATTGGGCTCCTTGGCCAACAGCGCGTCATAGGCCGCGACGGCCTCGTCAAACTTGCCGGCATCCATGAGCTTCTCGGCCTCGATGGTGCGCGGATCAGGTCCGACGGGTTCATCTGGGCTCGCCTGGACCGTCACCGGCTCAGCGCGACCGACCATGCCACCAGCAGTCGCCGCCTGGGTCACCTGAGCGGTCATCTGACGGAATTGCTCCTCGTCGATCGTGCCCTGGGCCAGCGGTGCCAGCTGTCCACCGATGACGGCGACGAGCATGGGGACGGCCTGAACTCCCAGACTTTGAGCCAGCCGAGGCTGGGCGTCGATGTCGACGTGCACCAGCAGCCACGCGCCAGCGGCCTCGTCGGTGACTCGACGCAGTACCTGCGACATCTCTTGGGCACCGTGGGCCTTCGGCGTCGTGAACTCCACCAGCACCGGGTGCTGTACCGACTTCTGGAGCAGGGAGTTGAAATTCTCCTCGGTGCCCTCGACCACCCAGGTCCTGGTGGTTCCCGAACCAGCCGGGACGGGACCGGAGGGAGAGTCGGAGGAACCGGCTGCAGCTGCCAGCCCCGACAGATCGACGGCATCATGACGATGAATCGAGTCAGAAGACATGTCACCCATTCAACCAGACACCCCGTCATCGGTGCCGACCGATGACGCGAACACCCTCATTCCTCATGGTGGCCTACCACAGTGCGCCGGTGGGTGAGAGACTGGCCCCATGGCTCATGAACGTGCTGGGAAACCTGCCCAGGAATCCGATCTCATCGATGTCGATGCCGTCCTGTCGGCCTACCACGACATCACTCCCGACCCCTCCAACCCCGACCAGATGGTTGTTTTCGGCACCTCCGGTCACCGCGGCTCCTCCTTGGACGGCGCCTTCAATGACGCCCACATCGCCGCCACGACACAGGCGATCGTCGAATACCGTGCCTCTCAGGGCGTCGATGGCCCGTTGTTCATCGGCAAGGACACCCACGCCCTGTCCATGCCCGCGTGGACCACTGCCATCGAGGTGTTGCGTGCCAACGACGTCGAGGTCGTGGCCGAGCATGACGACGAGTGGACCCCGACCCCGGCGGTCTCGCGAGCCATCATCGTCCACAACCGTCTGAGCGAGGGACGCCAGGCTGACGGCATCGTCGTCACCCCCTCCCACAACCCGCCTCGCGACGGCGGTTTCAAGTACAACCCGCCCCACGGTGGCCCGGCCGACACCGATGCCACCGGCTGGATCGCCGACCGAGCCAACGAACTGCTCGCCGATCCGTCAGGTATTCGTCGTAAGCCCTACGAGCAGGTGCGCGACGAGGTGTCGCGTTACGACTACCGCAGCGCCTACTGCGACGACCTGAGCAATGCCATCGACCTCGGCGCCATCGACGAGGCAGGGGTGCACATCGGTGCTGACCCGCTGGGCGGGGCGTCGGTGCAGTACTGGGAGTACATCGCCGATCACCTCGGCATCGACCTGACGGTCGTCAATCCCAAGGTCGACCCGACGTGGCGGTTCATGACCCTCGACACCGACGGCAAGATACGCATGGACTGCTCCTCCCCGTCGGCCATGGCATCCCTCATCGCCAACAAGGATGCCTACGACATTGCCACCGGTAATGACGCCGACTCCGACCGTCACGGCATCGTCACCCCTGATGCCGGGCTCATGAACCCCAATGCGTACCTGGCGGTGGCGATCAATTACCTCTTCGACCACCGTCCTGGTTGGGGACCCGACGCCGGCATCGGCAAGACCCTGGTGAGCTCTTCCCTCATCGACAAGGTGGCCGCCGATCTGGGCCGCCGCCTCGTCGAGGTGCCAGTTGGCTTCAAGTGGTTCGTGCCCAGCCTCATGCGCGGCGATCTGGGATTCGGTGGCGAGGAGTCTGCGGGAGCCTCCTTCCTCGACCTCGACGGCCGGACCTGGACCACCGACAAGGACGGCATCCTGTTGGCCCTGCTCGCCAGCGAGATCAAGGCCGTCACCGGGCGTTCTCCCTCCGAGCACTATGCCGATCTGGAGAGCCGCTTCGGCAAGTCCTACTACGCCCGTATCGACGCCGACGCGAACCGTGAGCAGAAGGCTCGCCTCAAGGCCCTCTCCCCCGACGACGTGTCTGCCGAGACCATCGCTGGGGAGAAGATCGAGCGGATCCTCACCAAGGCCCCCGGCAATGGCGCTCCCATCGGTGGCATCAAGGTCATCACCGAGAACGCTTGGTTCGCTGCCCGTCCCTCCGGTACCGAGGACAAGTACAAGATCTACGCCGAGTCCCTGCGTGACGCCGACCATCTGGCCGCCGTGCAGGCCGAGGCCCGCGAGATCGTCGACAAGGCCCTGACGGCCTGACGCATGACACCGTGAGGAGGACATCGCCCCGACCACTTCCCTGCGGTCGGGGCGATGCCGCGTCCATCAGACAATCACTGCCGCGCACCACAGTCACTTGGGATGGGCCAGGTTCGTCCGCAAACCGGCCATCTGGATGACGCGCTGGATCGTCAGGTCGCGATCCTCGGGATGTCCGACGTAGGTGATCTCCCGCAGACCTTGATCCTGGGCTGCCGACTCGAAGACGAAATGGCCATAACCGAGCACGCGACCAAGGAAGGGTTGCTCAACCGAAATGTCGAGAATGCGAGTCATGGGCATCGTCGCCAGGTGCTGATCGAAGATGCCATGGACACGGAACACCCGCATATTGGTGATGACGAAGCGGTCCATGTGGTCCAGATGAAAACGTAACACTCCCCAGATCGCCAGCATGATTCCCATCACGAAGGGGATACCCCACCACCGCTGCGCAAAAAGCGTCGAGATGAACAACAGACTGGCCAACACCATGGCGATTGTCGGGGCTACCAGGACGATCCAGTGCTTGGCAACCTCGTCGATGACGTATTCTCCCTCGTTGACCAACAGGTGGCGGTCAACATCGGGGTCGATGAAACGACCGATGATGCCGGGCAAGGTCAGGACTGCCCACCCAGAGCCCTGATGAACCCGAAGAGCCCGCTGAAGAAGCCGCGAATCACTCGAGCAGGTTCACTAAGGCTCCTTGCTCGGCACGTGGCCCGGGGAAGGGCACAGGGGCATGACACCGTCATTGTTGACCGAAAACGTCACGGGCACCACGCGCAACGCCGGGCAGCACCGACATCGGCAGGACGCCAGTTCTCGTCAGGGTTTCAGCGCTGCGGCCAGCAGATCACGGTGCGCCTCATGAGCCCGCCCGGGCAAGGTCACTCACGGTCGCGTCGCAAACCCACCCCGGCTGAACCCGGCTTGGTTGGCAGTGCAAGGATGAAGACATGGAGAACTTCAACAATGATCCCTTTGCGTGCGTCGATCACGTCGGTTTTGCCGTCAAGGACATGGACGAGGCCATCAAGTACCACTGCGATGTTCTCGGTTTCCACGTCCTGCTTCGCGAGAAGAATGAGGGCCACGGTGTCGAGGAGGCCATGATCGCCACCGGTGATCGCGGCAAGGAGAGCACCGTCATCCAGCTGCTCGCTCCTCTCGGCGAGGACAGCACCATCGGAAAGTACATTGCCAAGAACAAGAACATGATCCAGCAGGTGTGCTACCGCACCTACGACCTGGACAAGACCATCGCCACCCTGAAGGAGCGCGGCGCCGTCTTCATTGGCGAGCCCTCCATCGGCACCGCTGGCTCCCGCGTCATCTTCCTGCACCCGAAGTACACCGGCGGTCTTCTCATCGAGATCACCGAGCCCCCGGCCGACGGGATGCCTTACAACGACTGATGCCACGCCGTTGAGGTGAGAGATTTTCGGGCTCCGGGGACAGACTCCCCGGAGCCCTTCTCGTCCCGGTGAGTTCCGCCCTTGTCATTCGGTCGGCATTGGTACCGTTGGAGTCACCTATTGGAAGGGGACCATCGGTGAGCACACAAGACGTTTCTGACGGCCAGTTCGACGAGGAGACCGGACTCAACCTCTTCGACGACACCGCCAGCGCGGCCGGTAGTTTCACCCATTCGATGTGGGGTTATGACCGCACCAGCGTCGACAATTACGTCCGGGAGATCGAGCAGCAGGTCTCGACCCTCAAGCAACTCACCCGGCACCTACGCGGGCAGGTCTCTCAGGCCCAGGCTGAGGTCACCCAGACCGATTTCAAGCGTCTGGGAGTTCACGCCACCGAAATCCTCACCGCGGCCGAGGCTCAGGCCACCGACATCGTCACTGCGGCCGGCAACGAGGCTGAGCGCATCAAGGAGGAGGGACGTCGCGTCGCTGCCGACATGCGCGCTGCGGCCCAGACCGAATCCGATGACATCCGCGTCGCCGGACTGGCCAACCAGCGGGAGCTGCGTGACCAGGCCGCCAAGGATTCCCGAGCTGCCGTCGAGCAGGCACGTCTTCAGGCCCGCACCATCGTCGACCAGGCCGGAACCCATGCCGAGGCCGTCGTCACCGAGGCGCGCACCAAGGCTGCGGCCATTGACCAGAATGCCCGTGCTCAGGCATCACAGATCACCGAGACGGCTCGATCCGAGGCTGCGGAGATTGTGCAGTCCGCTCGTCGTGAGGCTGCCGAGATCACTCAGAAGGCGCGCGAGGAGACCGCTGCCCTCACTGCGGAGGCTCGTGCCAACCATGACCAGGCCATGGCCAAGATCAATGAGCTGCTGGAACAGGCGAAGGCTCATCAGCAGGCCAGCAGCGACACCGTCACCCAGCGCACTCAAGAGGCCGACGCCATCCGTAACAGCGCCCTCGAGGAGGCCGAGGCCATTCGCAACCAGGCCGCTCGCGACGCAGAGAACCGTATTGCCACGGCTCACCGTCAGGCGGCCATGATGAAGGAACGTCTCGAGGAGCAGTACGCCTGGCGCAAGGAGCAGTTGGAGCGCGAGACCGCTGCCCTGGTGCAGCGCAAGAAGTCCGTCATCGCCCAGCTCAGCAATCTCAAGGCCCTGGCGGGAGAAGCCGAGAGCGCCTATCCAAACGCTGATCCATTCGCTGAGCAGCCGGAGGCCGACGGCACCGAGGACGCCACCATCGTCATCGACCCGAAGACCCCTCCCAAGACCGACGCCGAGCCGTCTGAGACAGCGGCTCCCCGCGAGGATCAGGCCACCCAGGTGCTTCCAACCGTCAAGGGCGACACCCAGAACGGTGCCACTCCAGCTCAGCAATCAGAACCCCAAGGCGATCAGGGCGACGAGTCCGACGACGAAAAGACCCAGGTTCTCTCAGCAGGTCGTACTCCCAAGAAGTGAGGTGTGCCCCACACCGTGAGTGGCCTATGCCCGTGACTGGCCCCTGACCATGAGGTCGGGGGCCACGTTGTTGGGTTGGCAGCCTGGTGTGATGACAGGTCAGAACAAGCGGTCTTCTGGATGGTCCATGCCACGCAGGGCGTCGTAGTCGACGGTGACGCATTCGATGCCCCGATCCGTGGCCAAGGTGCGCGCCTGTGGCTTGATCTTCTGGGCCGCGAAGACTCCCCTGACCCGATCACCCAACAGGTGGTCGCGGTTCATGAGTTCCAGATAACGGGTGAGCTGTTCGACCCCGTCGATCTCGCCTCGCCTCTTGACCTCGACAGCAACATAGACACCCTCGGCGTCACGACACAACAGATCCACCGGGCCGATCGGCGTCATGTACTCGCGCCGAACCAGCGACCACCCTTCCCCGAAGGTGTCAGGGTTCTCGGCGAGCAGCTCCTGGAGATGGGCCTCCACCCCGTCCTTCTGCAGACCAGGATCGACTCCCAGGTCCTCGGTGACGTCAAGGATCTTTGGCCCCAGCAGGATTTGCAGATGATCTCCGGTTGGGGCATCTACCTCCCAGACCTCTTCGACCTCGGCGTCAATGCCAGCTACGGCAGCAGGCTCGTCAGGCAGGCATGGACGAGTCGTCAAGGTGCAGGGAGAACTCATCCAGTTCAGTGGCTTGTACGCCCGGTCGTCAGCATGGACGCTCACCGAGTTGTCTGACTTGACGACGATGAGCCGTTTCGCCCACGGCAGATGGGCGCTGAGACGACCGGTGTAGTCAACCTGGCAGAAAGCGATGACGAGACGCACAGGGTCGGACTCTACCTGCACCTCAGCCTCCATCTCGAACGCCATCGTGACGCTGCACTCTGCGGCGCCCACCCCGTCGGCATTGTCCGCGGCAGCACCGCGTGCGGCACAATGGGCCCCATGGGTCGTCATCATGGTTCGAGCAAGTGGCAGCGTCGGCCCCGACCCCTCAATGCGGCCAGTCATCCCCATGCTGAGTCCAAGAGGGATGGTCAACACGTCGTACGGATGGTGCCCGCTGACCGGGCGCTCAAGGTCTACACCTGTCCGGGGTGTCTCCACCCCATCCAACCGGGAACCCCGCACATCGTCGCCTGGCCGCATGAACCGTCAATGTTCTCCGAGTCCCCCGTCGAGGAACGTCGTCACTGGCACACCGGATGTTGGAGGTCGCGGCCATGACTGAGCTTCATGTAACCACCCTTGGCGACGGTCGTCAGGACGTCTACTGGTGCCACGGAATCTTCGGGCAGGGGAAGAACTTCACCCGGGTCGCCAAGGACCTCCTCGCCAGCGGCCCGGACGCATACCGCTGCATCCTCGTGGACCTGCCCAACCATGGCCGTTCCCCCTGGACACGGGATTTCTCGTACCCGGACATGGCTGAGGCCCTCGCCGAGACGGTGAGGACGACCAGCGCGGATCGCCCGGTTCACCTCCTGGGCCACTCCATGGGTGGCAAGGTCGTCATGCGGACAGTCCTGGACAATCCCGACCTGGCGCGCAGCCTGACCGTCGTCGACATGGCACCGGTGGACTCACGTCTCACTCGCCTGGCCCCCCTCGTTGATGCCATGAAGTCCATTGATCTGGACGCCCTGACCACCCGACGCGAGGCTGAGGACCAGATGCGCCAGGAGGTCCCCTCGGCGACGATCCGCCAGTTCCTGCTGCAGAACCTGCGACACGACACCGGTGAGAACGAGCGCTGGTACTGGCAGATGAACCTCGACCTGCTGGGCAATGATTTGTCCGACGTTGGGGCCTGGCCCCCAGTCACCACGACATGGGACGGACCGGTGTTGTGGATCACCGCCGAACAGTCTGATTACGTCGGCCCGGACCATTCCCAGGCCATACACGAGTTGTTCCCCCAGGTGCGCCGGATTCGGGTGAAGAACTCCGGGCATTGGGTGCACTCGGACCAGCCGGCAGTGTTCGTGCAGGTTCTGGCAACCTTCCTGTCGCACTGCCAGGCGGACTCGGCCTCCCGCTGAGGCTCAGCCCATCACCACCGCGCCGATACGGGTGTCAACCTTGGGAGACCTCCCGTCATCGGAGACCCCCTCGCCAGCAATGTCAGAGATGGCGTCGACACCCTCCGCATCGATGCTTCCGATGACCAGGAATGAATCTGGCAACGTGGAGTCGCCGTAGACCAACGCGAACTGCGATCCGAGCCGATGCTGGGAATCTGCGACCAGGGCCAGGGTGCCCGCTGCGACTGACCCGCCAGTCTTGGCCTTCTCAACCGGGTAGGAGTACCCGGGGCCGCCGTTACCAGTGCCCGACGGGTCGCCGCACTGCAGGTATTTCGTGTCCCCGGTTGACAGTTTGTGACACGACGTGTCGTTGTAGAACCCCTGCTCAGCCAGGGACAGGAAGGAGTTGACGGCGCAGGGAGCGGTAGCACGATCCACCGTCAGCACCACCGGCGTGTCATTGATCGTCAAGGTGACCGGCGTCGACCCGGTCTTCTCAATCTCGTCGGAATGAGGCATGTCGACAGGACGAGCCGCCTTGCCCGTCACGGCATAACCACAGGGACCGCTGGCCGCCACTGGCGTCGGTGTCGTCGTCGTTGCTGGAACAGGGGCGGGACTGGCCTGGACTTCGTGGGTGCTGGCAGGCTGGCTCGCAGCCGTGGGAGACGCCGTCCACCAGCGATCAGGAGTATCGCTGACCCCGGGCACCTCTCCTCTGGTCTGTGAGCATCCGGCAAGCAGGCAGAATCCTGCAACGGCGACCGCGGTGGCTGCTCGGTGCGTCATCGTCATGGAGTCGGTCCTTCTGTCGTTTTGGCAACGCGGTCAGGCTACCCACCGCCACAACGGAATAGAGTGAGGACTCACGGGGTTGCATCAACCTGAGCTCAATGGATAGGGAGGACACCCATGGATCAGCACAGCGATCCGTACAGCTGGCATCCCGGAATCGTGGGGCCTGATCAGGAGGTGTCCACCCTCATCACTCTGGTGCAGTCCTTCAATGACACCGGACGGGTTCAGGCACGGGTACGTGACGCGATCTTCTCCGAGCTGCCTCACCACGAACTCGGTGAATTCGACATTGATTTCCTGCTGGATCACCGCGACACCCGTCAGCCCATCATCTTCGACACCGACCATTTCGAGGGATATGAACGTCCTCGCATGGTCCTTCACGAGGTCACCGATCAACTCGGACAGGCCTTCCTGGTCCTCGATGGCCCCGAACCGGCTCTGGGCTGGGAGTCGATGGTCTCCTCGTTGACCGACCTCGTGGACTCCATTGGTATCCGTCTGACGGTCATCACTGATTCGATTCCGGTGCCCACACCTCATACTCGCCCCGCCACGATCACCCGATGGGCGTCGCGTCCCGAGCTCATCCTGGGATCGGCCTCATCCTTTGGCCGCGTGCAGGTGCCTGCCTCCTTCCCGGTCGTCCTCGGGCAGCGGTTGGGGGAAACCAACCACGCCGTCATCGGCCTGGCATCCCATGTGCCCCACTACCTGGCTGACCTCGACTACCCGGAGTCGGCCCGCGCCCTCGTCGAGGCCCTGCGCGGCGCAACCGGGCTGGCCCTGCCCATCAACCCTCTGGCGATGGCTGCCAGGACCGTCCATGCCGAGATCGACGCTCAGGTCGAGGGATCTGAGGAACTCAAGGCCATGCTCCATGCCCTCGAGGAGCAGTACGACTCGCGAGTTGCCCAGCGCGAACTCGGTACCACTGAGGTCTCCGTCCCTGACGCCGAGGACATTGGCGCCGAGGTCGAGGACTTCCTACGTTCCATCGGCGACAGCGACCAGGGCCGGGACGACTCGAGCGATGAGGACACGTCCTCGGGCCCACGACATGGTGGCGGCGGGAACTCCGACGACGACACCTCCGGTTACCGTCCCCGTCGCGGAGGCGATTCGAACGAGTAAGGGCACTGTCGCTACCCGGTCATAGACTTCCCGCCATGGATCTGGGAATCGACTTGGGAACCACCTACACCGCGGTGGCTGCTGTTGACAACGGAAATTATCCCCTGCTGCCATTCCTCGACACTGAAGGAGACTCGCACGACCAGCTACCCAGCGTGAGCGCGGTCGTCGACGGGTCCTTCGTCCACGGTTTCCAGGCCCGTCAGGCGATGGCCGATGGAGCTCCTGGCGTCCGCTCGGTCAAGCGCCTCCTGGCGGCCCCCGGAGCTGGCCCATCGACCTTGGTCCGCATCGGGGAGATGGAGATCCCGTTGGTCGATCTGTGGGCTGACTTCCTGCATCATGTCATCTCGTGTATTGACGTTCCCGGTCCTCACCGTGGGGTCCTCGGCGTACCCGCCCATGCTCACACCGGGCAACGCCTCGTGACGATGGATGCAGCACGCCAAGCCGGCATCGAGGTGCTCGGGCTGGTCAACGAACCATCTGCGGCCGGGTTGGAATTCGCCCTCCGTCAGGCTCGCACCCTCAATTCCAAGCGCACCAGGGTCATCATCTATGACCTCGGTGGTGGCACCTTCGACGCATCCCTGGTCAACATGGCCGGCCAAGGCCCCGAGGTCCTCGACTCCGTTGGTCTCAATGACCTTGGTGGCGACGACATCGACGAGGCACTGGCTGACCTGGCCACCCGTCATCTCGGTGAGGCCTGCGTCGATCGCGACGAGCTCGTCGAGGCATGTCGGATCGCCAAGGAAGCCCTGCGTCCCCAGTCACGCAACCTCCTCGTCGACCTCGACTCGACGACGCTGCGCATTCCGGTGGCCGAGGTGGCCGAAGCCTGTCAGCCACTGGTCGATCGCACCATCGAGGCCATGGACCCGTTGTCCTCGCTGCTCAAGAACACTGACTCCGACATCGCCGGCATCCACCTCGTCGGTGGCGCCACAGCCCTGCCGATCGTCCCCCGCCGCCTGCGCGAACTCTACGGCAGGCGGGTGCACCGTTCTCCCAACCCGACCTCGGCCACCGCGATCGGTCTGGCCGTCGCCGCTGACGCGGACACCCTGGGAATCCGTGACCGTCTTTCCCGCGGTTTCGGGGTGTTTCGCGAGACTGAGTCCGGACGCGGCGTCGGCTTTGACGTCCTCACCGATCAGAGCACTCGGCTTTCCGGGACGACGACGATCACTCGCAGCTACCGGTCCCGTCACAACATCGGTGTCTTTCGTTTCGTGGAGTTCTCGCGAACTGACGCCGCGGGCGAACCGGTGGGAGACCTCGTCCCCTTCGCGACTGTCGTCTTCCCCTTCGACGCGGCCTTGCAGAACGCGGGCACCGATCTTGACGCTGACCGGGTCGAGGTGCACGAGGTTGACGACGGTCACCTCATTGAGGAGACCTACACCATCCTCGAGACCGGTATGGTCACCGCGACGATCACCGACGTCGACACTGGATGGTCCACCACCGTTGCCATGGGACGCCCCACGACGACGAGCACCGGTTCGGTGCATCGATGAGCCCGACCGACAAGCCATCCTCGCTGCGCCAACTACTGCGCAAACTGATCACCATTCGCCCCGATCCGGGACGCAACAAGCAGGCGGTCATTCTCACCATCCCGATGGCCGTGTCCTTGGTGACGATGGGTCTCCTCACCGACCCGACCCATGCGGCCATGGGAATGATGGGCGCCATGAGCGCGCTGGCAGGCAACAGCAATGCCCCGCTGTCGCGAGCTCGAATCCTCCTCGGTGTCGGCATGGCGACGATCTTCGCCCAGTGTCTCGGCCTGTTGTCCATGCGGGTGGAATGGCTCATGCCGTTCCTCCTCGCCGCGTGGACCCTCGTCGTCATCTGGACGTGGCACGCCCTGCAGTTGGGCCCGCCAGGCCCGCTCAACATCCTGTTCGCCGGGGCTTTCGGCGCCTACATGGCCAGCCAGGGCTGGACGATCGGAACGATCCTCACCTCGACCGGTCCTTCCTTCCTCATCGCCGCCGGGGTGTCGATGATCATCAGCTTCATCTCGCCCCACCGGCCGGTACGACTGGCCGTCGAGAAGGCCGAGACCGCGGTCAACAGGTACTGCGAGCCCGACGAGGAGGTCGAGGCCCACGAGGTGGCCCGGCTGCGCTCGGCGGCGCACGCAGCCATCCATCAGGCGTGGTGGGCCTACCATGACGGCCACGCGACCAGGGTCGACAGCCCATCGGAGAAGTCAGAGCTTTCCGACCTGAGAGCCCGCCTCGTCACGGCCCACATGCGCCTGGAACACCAGCTGAGGCTGGAAGCCTTCCCGTCTGCTGACCTGTCCCTTCCAGACCATCTGGAGTGGACTCCGCTGGGCCGACCCAAGACCAGTTACCTGCTCAGAACAGCGCTGGAGCGTGGCTCCCGGCCGACGATGCTGGGGCTGCGCGCAGCCACCGGTGTCTTCTTCTCCGCCTTGCTCATGATCCTGTTGCCCTTCGGCCATCCCTACTGGGCCATCCTCAGCGTGCTCATCCTCATGCACATGGACGCCACCCGCTCCGACATGACCATCCGGGCCATTCATCGCGTGCTCGGGACGATCGTCGGTCTGGGGCTCTACCTGGCGGTGGCGGCCTTCAGGCCCTCAGGTTGGGTTCAGCTCGGCCTCATCATCGTCTTCCTGTGGACGATGCAGGCCTTGATTACGCGCAATTACGGCCTCTCCTGCATCTTCATCACGTGTTTCGCGCTACTCATGACACCCTTGACCCACCCCGGTGAGATGTATCAGTTGGCCCAGGACAGGATCATCGAGACCGTCGTCGGTCTGGCCGTGGGCATCATCACGATCCACGTCGTCGGTCGGCGGGCTCCGGTGCTCCTGGTGCGCAGCCAGTACCGTCGCACCTTGCGCTCGACGATGCCTGTGCTGCGGTCGCTGGAGGAAGGCCACACCAGTAGCCCGCAGGCCCAGGTGGAACGCAACCAAATGGTTCATGAATTGATTCGCGGGTCTGCCCTGCTCTCTGCCACCCGCCCTGATGCCCCACAAGCCCTGCAGGACTGGTCCCGGGTCGACCGCACCGTCACCGAAACCGGCTATGACCTGCTCTCGGTGTGCTGGCACACCATCGACGAACCCGTCCCATGGGCACGCCGAATCCTGGCCGACATCGCGATCTTCATCACCGGGCTGCCCCCGATCTCCAGCCAGAACCTCGATGCCCACACTGTTGCCGACCAGGTGGAGAGAATCCGCCGTGACATGGTCACATCCCTGCCGGGGGTCGAGTGAACGAGTACCTCGTCCTGACCGACCCCGTCGAGGCTGAACTCGACATCAAACGCTCGATCTTCCACACCAGACTGGTCCGCGTCGAGACCGAGGATGCGGCTCGTGAGGTCATTGCTCAGGCCAGACGAGATGGCCACGACGCCCGTCACCACGTGTCCGCCTTCGTCCTTGGCCCCGATCGCCACGCCCAGCGCTGCAGCGATGACGGCGAGCCTGCTGGCACCGCTGGAATGCCGACCTTGAACGCCCTGACGGCCTCGAGTACTGCCAACCAGCCACCACTGTCGGACGTCGTTGCCGTCACGAGCCGGTGGTTCGGTGGCATCAAACTGGGCGCAGGCGGCCTGACCCGTGCCTATGGAAACGCGGTGACCAATGCCTTGGACTCGGCGTCGCTGCACCGTCGGATCCTCATGGACACCTTCACAACCCTGCTCGACCTGAGCCAGGCTGGCCATGAAGAAGGACTCATCCGAGCTGCCGGGCACGAGGTGCTGACGGTTGAGTACACCGCGGATGGGGCTGTCCTCACCCTGGCTTGCCAGGCGGGTCAGGGCGACCATCTGGCCGTGGAACTGGCCGGACTCCTGGGCCGTGACGTCGGTCTGGTCCCGATGGCACAACGCTGGGTCGACCTCGCGCACTGAGACTCGACGAGTGCGATGGCCTAGGCTGGCAAGGTGCACACATCTCAGCCGCGCACCGTCGCAGTCATCCACAACTCGGTGAAGACGGCCAACAATCCCCGGTGGCGCACTCTCATCGAGGACAAGTGTCAGGAGCACCTGGGGGTCAACCCGTACTTCCTGCCCACCACCCATGATGATTTCGGTCACGGTCTGGCCAGCGAGGCCGTTGCTGACGGTGCCGAGCTCGTCCTGGCCCTGGGCGGCGATGGGACGATCCGTCAGGTCGCGGCTGGCCTGGCAGGTACCGGAGTCCCGATGGGGATTCTGGGCATGGGGACGGGCAACCTGCTGGCCCGCAACCTCAATCTGCCCCACACTGATCTGGGCGCATCCCTCGACGCCGCACTGACCCGCCCAGTGCGGGCCATAGACCTTGGTTACGTCCGTTTCGATGAGTCCGAGGAGATGTGCTTCACCGTCATCATTGGCATGGGCATGGATGCTGACACGATGGCCGGCACCCAGGACCGCCTCAAGGACAAGGTCGGCTGGCTGGCCTATGTGGCCGCAGGGCTCCACACCCTCATTCAACCCGGGTTCCAGGTTCGTGCCAGCGTCGATGGTCGCAAACCCATCGTCACGAGGGCGCGCACGGTACTGGTGTGCAACTGCTCGATCATGCCGGGTGGTGTCGTTCTCGTCCCCGAAGGACGCATTGATGACGGCACCCTCGACGTGCTGACCGTCTCCCCCCACGGCATCGTCGGATGGGTCGCCGTCGTCAACCACTTCATCACCCGGCATCGCCACGGGCACCGCCTGGTGCGTCACGCATCCTCACGAACAGCGTTCGTCAAGTCTGGTTCCGGTCCGATTCTCGCAGAGGTCGATGGCGATCCGGTGGGCATGGCGACGGCGATGAGGACACGGGTGGCCCCCGGAGCTCTCCTGGTGCGAGCCTGAACCCTCCCAGCGCGAGCCTGAGGGCTTTACCGACCAGAGGGCTAGCCCCGACCCGTCAAGCCTGGACCAAGGCGTGAGCTAGGTCGCGTCCCCGATGAGCGGCGTCCTTGAGGAAGGCCGGGAAATCCGAGACGGCGTCACCGTCCGCCGAATCCGACAAGATACGCACGACGGCGAAGGGCACCCCCAGGTGGCTGGCAGCTTGGGCCAGGGCCGCACCCTCCATCTCCACTGCGCTGGCGTCAAAGGTGGTGCGCAGCCAGGCAACCTTCTCGGCCTGGGCGATGAACTGATCGCCGCTGACAATGGTTCCGGCCACGACCTGATGACCGCGCGGCTCCTCGAGAGCTCGCAGCGCCCCGAACACCTTGTCGAAGAGGGCAGGGTCCGGCTCCCAGAAGGCCGGCTCCCCCGGGACGACGCCGATGGGGCTGCCAAAGGCGGTGTCGTCGGCGTCATGCTGGCAGAACTTGTCCCCGACAACGACGTCGCCAATTCCCAGGCCGGGAGCCACGGCTCCGGCGACACCGGTGAAGACGATGCTGCTGGCCCCGGCCTGAACCATGGCCGAAGCTGCGAGGGCCGCATTGACCTTGCCGATACCGCACTTGGCCAGCACCACCGGTGCTCCGTCCAGCCGACCGCGCAGCACTTCGCACGGACCGTCCAACTCCACGACCTCGTCAAGGTCTGCACGGATGAGGCGGACCTCATCCTCCATCGCCCCCATCAGACCGAACACGCCGTCACAATCCTTCGCCTGTCGCCACCACGATTCGAGGGACCGATGGTCTCACTCGAAGGGAGTCGGATCACCGGCGCCGCGGCGCGTGATCAGTGCTTCCCCGGAGGTGAAGTCAACCACTGTCGTGGGTTCGGCGCCACAGTCTCCCGAATCGATGACGGCATCCAGATGGTCACCGAGTTCGTCCTGCACCTGCCACCCATCGACCATTGGGGTGTGGTGCCCAGGCATGATGAGGGTCGAGGAGACGATGGGTTCGTCGAGGACCTCCAGCAGGGACAGGGCCGTCACGTGCTGGGGAACCCTGACACCCACGGTCTTCTTGCGCGGGTGCAACATGACCTTCGGGACGTCGCGAGTCGCCTTGAGGATGAAGGTGTATCGCCCGGGCACGGCCGCTTTGACGGCCCGGAAGACCCAGTTGTCCATCTGGACGTATTGCCCAACCTGGGCGAACTGGCTCATGACCAGGGTGAAGTGGTGCTTGTCGGACAAGTCGCGAATCTTGCGTATCCGCTCCAAGGCGTCCTTGTTTCCCAGCCGTGCCCCAAAGGCATAACCCGAGTCGGTCGGGTAGGCGATGAGGCCACCGTCACGCAGGATGTCAACGACGTGGTTGATGGAACGGCGCTGTGGGTTCTCCGGGTGCACCGGAAAGTACGTGGACACCGTGTCATCGTATCGCCGTGGCGACGCCACACGGCCCTCATCGAGCCATCAACGTACACATTTCCCGTGCCTGACCGTGGACCTGGGTCATGCCGACCAGCGAGAGCAGATGAGTGGGTCTGGCGACCTGGATGGCCACGCTGACGGTGTCGCCCTCGACGGCAACGACCGGTTGACTCATGCCGCTGATTCCAGTCCCACGGGCCGATTCCTCGGCGGCCTTACGCGCCGGGCCGGAACCGTCCTGTCCCACCAGTTGGGCAGCCGATCCCTCCTCGCATCCAGCCCGGGCTGCCTCCGCAGCGACGGTGTGGGCCACCCGCACCGCCCTGGCTCGTTCCGCCCCGTCCACAGCCACCCCAGCGGCAATCAGAAGGAGAGGAAGCAATACCGCGACGACGACGGACAAACTGACGCCGCGGCCGTCTCCTGGCCGGGAAGTGTCCATCCTCTGCTCACCGCTCAACCCTCGGTGACACAACTCATGACATGTCATGCCATGACACCATCACGAGCCCGCACGTCGTGAAAAGGGTTGACTTTTCCTCCCCGGATGTGCCGGTTTCACCTCGTGCCATAGGCTTGATGACGTCATCGTCCGACGAACGAAAGGTTTCCCCATGGCCGTCAAGAAGGTCGCCCTCCTCACCGCCGGTGGCTTCGCGCCCTGTCTGTCCACAGCGATCAGTGGTCTGATCCAGCGCTACACCGAGGTCGCTCCCGAGGTCGAGATCATCGCCTACAAGCATGGCTACCAAGGCCTGCTCAAGGGAGACTTTCTCGAGGTCACCGACACTGTTCGCAAGAATGCCGACATCCTCAAGCGTTTCGGTGGTTCCCCAATCGGCAACTCCCGCGTGAAGCTCACCAACGCCGCTGACCTCGTCAAGCGTGGGCTCGTCGCCGAGGGCGAGGATCCCCTCAAGGTGGCTGCTGACCGTCTGGTCGCCGACGGGGTCGACGTCCTGCACACCATCGGTGGCGACGATACCAACACCACCGCCGCTGACCTGGCCGCCTACCTGGCCGAGCACGACTACGGCCTGACCGTCGTCGGTCTGCCCAAGACCATCGACAACGACGTCATCCCGATCCGTCAGTCGCTGGGCGCCTGGACCGCCGCCGAGCAGGGTGCCCGCTTCGCCCAGAACATCGTCGGTGAGCACAACTCCGGGTCCCGCATGCTCATCGTCCACGAGGTCATGGGACGTAACTGCGGCTGGCTGACCGCAGCCACCGCCGCCAAGTACCGCGAGTGGCTCGACACCCAGGAGTGGCTGCCCGAGATCGGCCTGTCCAAGGAGGCGTGGGACGTCCACGCCGTGTACGTCCCGGAGGCCCACATCGATCTCGAGGCCGAGGCCGAGCGCCTCAACAAGGTCATGGACGTGGTCGGTAACGTCACCATCTTCCTGTCCGAGGGTGCTGGCCTCGACGCCATCATCGAGGAGATGGAGAAGGCCGGTCAGGAGGTCCCCCGCGATCCCTTCGGCCACGTCAAGCTCGACAAGGTCAATCCTGGTGCTTGGTTCGGCAAGCAGTTCGCCGAGAAGCTGGGCGCCGAGAAGGTCATGGTCCAGAAGTCGGGTTACTTCTCCCGTTCGGCTGCCTCCAACGAGGCCGACCTCGAGCTCATCGGCCGTTGCACCGATCTGGCTGTCGACTGCGCTCTGGCCGGCAAGGCTGGCGTCATCGGCCAGGACGAGGAGAACGGCGACGAGCTGACCAACATCGCCTTCGACCGCATCAAGGGCGGCAAGCCTTTCGACACCACGGCTGACTGGTTCGTCAAGATGCTCGACGAGATCGGCCAGGCTCACTGACGACACGTCAGTGACGTCAGTGTCCGATCACACGACGAGAGGTGGGGGGAACATCGGTTCCCCCCACCTCTCGCGTCCGACGTGGGTAAGACGATTCAGTCCTGATGCCTGCCCAGGAAGAAAGCTCCCACAGCAAGGCCTGCGGTCACGAGGACGTGGATGACGGGTCCGCGGCGATCCTTGTGCGAGGCCGGTGCTGGGTGGACCACCCCAGGATGTTGAGTGCTCTGCAGACCGGTCAAGGTCGCTGAGGTGAGATCGCCCGCGCCACCTGGCACGGTCTCGTCGTCATCGTGATGAACGACCCCTTCGACGACGCGGTACCTACCAGTTGGTGCCACGCCATCCTTTCCCTCCTTCTCATCCTTCTTGGCCTGCTTGCGAGCACGATCCGCCAGAGCCGCCTCCCAGTGCCCCTCGACGGTACGGCAGTCGTCTCGGCCCAGCAGCGGCTCGTCGCAATCATTCCATTCCTTGTCGATGGCCGGCTGATTGGCAGTCGCGATCCACGCGGCGATGAAGAGGATCAACCGAGCGACGAGGTCAAAGACCAGCATGATGACGATGACCGATCCAAAGGCCTGCGCAGCCTTGTTGGAGCTGAAGGCCTGAACGAGATACCCAGCACCGACCTGCAGCAGGGCCAGGGCGAAACCTGCGGCCAGGGAGCCCTTGAGGATCGGACGCCACACCGGCTTGCCTCGCGGCATGACGGTGTACAAGAAGATGAAGAGCAGCCAGCCGGCAATCGTCGTGGCCACCAGGCCAGCCAGGGTCAACAGCAGGGCATGTCCGGGGACGGTGTCCAGGCCAGTCCATGCGGCCAATACCCCAGCCATCGAGGAGCCGACCTGGGAGGTGACGATCGTCAGCAGGCTCACCAGCAGCAATCCCAGGAAGGCCATCATGTCGGAGAGCTTGGCGCGCACGAATCCGCGGTCGTCGGTCACCATGTCAAAGTCTGGCGCCCATTGCGCCTGAATTCCCTTACGGATGTTTCCGATCCAGCCAATTCCAGCCCAGAAGGCGGTGAGGATGGAGATGATGAACGCCCAGATCGATCCGCCGACCTTCATGGCGTTGTCGATGATGCCGCGAATTTGTTCCTCGTCACCCTGAGGAGTGGCCAGACCCACGACCGAGTCCACCACCTGATCGAGCAGATAAGGGCTCAACCCGCTCAGAATCAATCCCAGCACGGCAAAGGCGAATGCGATGACCGGCACGATCGCCAGCACCGTGAAATAAGTGATGGACGCGGCGAAATGGTTGCCGAGTCGTCGGGTGAATCGGGTGTGGGATCGTAGCAGATGGGCGATACCGGGCCGCTTCATGATGGCGGCAATCATGTCCTTCACAGGGGCCTCCTCAGTGCGAATCATGACATGGAGGCCACATGCGGCGCACGCTCGACGAGCACACCCCTCACGGATGACGGGGGACGTTTCCCGTCAATTCAGCGCCAGTTCAGGAAGCGTGCTTGGCAATTCTTCTGGCAGTGAACTCGTCGAGCTCTTCTTCCTCAGTCGGTTCAAGACGCTCACTCGGCAACTCAGCGAGGCTGCCCTGGACGTCTCGCCAGACCCCTCCCAGGGCGATGGCGAACATTCCCTGGCCACCGCGCAACAGGTCGATGACCTCGTTGTCATTGGTGCACTCGTAGACGGAGACCCCGTCACTCATGAGGGTGACTCGGGAAAGGTCCTCGACGCCATTGCTGCGCAGATGGTCGATGGCCACCCGAATCTGCTGCAAGGAGACCCCGGCATCGAGGAGGCGCTTGACGACCTTGAGCATGAGGATGTCGCGGAAGGAGTAGAGACGCTGGCTACCGGAGCCGCGAGCAGCCCGAATCTCCGGACGAACCAAGCCGGTTCGCGCCCAGTAGTCGAGCTGGCGGTAGGTAATACCAGCCGCACCGGATGCGACGGGCCCTCTGAAACCGATGTCCTCAGGCATCGGGGCGAAGTCACCCTCGAAAAGGGCATCCTGACCGCGACGCGCGGGGCCGTCGAGGGGAGTTTCAACACTCGGCTGGTCACCGGTCGTTGTCATCTCGTCACCCTTCACCAATTCTCTTCGTGGTTTCAACAGCGGAGCACGGTTGCCCCGTCGAACGCCCTTGACGCTACGGCGCGAGCCTCGATCACCATCGAAGCCACGCCGATGGCTTCACGTCGTCCTCACATTCCAGCAACAAATACAATCTTGACAAGGCATTTTATCGTGGACTCACGGTCAACCAGAGGTCGAGGGTCCGGGCCCGAAGTCATCCGGGCTGACCTGATCCAAGAACTGCCGGAACTCCTCAACGGCATCCTCCGGCCCAGCGTCCAGGCGGATTCCGGCTGAGGAGATGACCTCCTGGGTGCACCAGATCGGCACCGAAAGACGCAGCGCCAGGGCGACCAGATCGGAAGGTCGGGCGTCGATCCTCATATCTCCCAACACCAACTCGCCGAACCAGATGCCATCCTCGACCTTGGTGATGACGCATTGGGGTTCTTCCTCACACAGCACCGCGACGACGCGGGCAAGGAGGTCATGGGTGTAGGGCCGGATCGGCTCTTCCTCGTTGATGGCGTCAGTGATGGCCACCTTCTCTGGCTCGGCGATCCACAACGCAAGATGGCGACGACCATCGACCTCGCGCAACAGCAGCACCGCCGCCCCGGAAACAGGCTCGGTCCGAATCTCGGCGACCTCGAGCAAGACCATGCGGCCAGCCTAGCGCGGCCTCGTCGTCAATCCGTCACGCAAGTCTCACTGAGCGCCACAGGGCTCAGTTGGCCGACCAGTGCTCCAACATGTCGTAGACCATCGCCGTATGGGCATGCATCATCACCTTGGTCGTCTCGGCAGCAATCTTGGAGGCCTGCTCTGGATGACGAGCGTGCGGGATGAGGGCCTGTTCGATCAGACCAGCCTCGTGCTCGGCAGCCTGACGGATGGCGCGCATGTGACGGGTGTCCATGCCATAGGCAGAGAGTCGGCGGGCCGCGACGCAGACGACGAGAGCCTCCTGCCCGAAGTAGGAGGCCCCCCGCTTGGGACGCACCAACTGATGCCGTTCAAGTTCCATGAGCATGGCCTCGGTGATGCCCGACGCTCGGATGAGCTCACGACGGTTCATCTTGATCGGGCCACGGGTCTGCACGATTCCCTGGCCTTCCGGAGCCTTCGGGACGGCAGTCCCCTCGCTCTCGGTCGGCAACGGCGGCGCCTCGGCCACTGGAGGCTCTTCGCCCCGGTCCATCATCTCCAGATGGTCTCGGATGACACGCAGCGGCTGGAAGTGATCCCGCTGACACGTCAAGATGTAGCGCAATCTTTCCACGTCAGAGTCGGAATACTTGCGGTATCCCGATGGTGCCCTCTCAGGCGACAGCAGGCCCTCGGACTCTAGAAATCGGATCTTGGAAATACTCAGATCGGGGAAATCCGGTTTGAGAGTCTTCATCACCTGCCCGATGGTTCGGACAGATCCTGGCATCAGACGCGACCAGCCCCGCTGGCACCAGAGGCCGTCCCACCGGTGTGGTAGGTCATCCGGAATTTGCCGATCTGCACCTCGTCGCCGTCTCTCAGCACGGCCGAGCCATCGACCAGAGTGCGGTTGACGTAGGTTCCGTTGAGGCTGCCCTGGTCCTCGATGATCATGCGACCGTCGGGCTGACGGATGAACTTCACATGGTGGCGAGAGACCGTGATGTCGTCGAGGAAAATGTCAGATCGGGTGGAGCGTCCAGCCGTCGTCTCATCCTGGTCGAGCAGGAATTGAGCGCCGAGGTTGGGCCCGCGTCGCACCACCAGCATGGCGTTCTCGACCGGCAAGTCGGCGATGTCTCGCAACACATCGGCGGGCAGGTCAAGATTGGGCGAGGTTTCTTCGGCCACCGGCGGTTCGGTGATGGTCGGAATGACGCCAGTGTTGTCCCCAGGGGTGTCGATGGGCACCCCGAGACGGGTCCCGCATCGGGAGCAGAAGTTTGCGCCGTCGTCATTGACGTGGCCGCACATGGGGCACTTGTTCATGTTCGCGTCCTCGCTCTCGGCAGTCTCCGAAATACTCATTCTAGGGCTCACTCCCCCATGGTCGCGAGGTATTCGTCCGGGTCAAGCAACTCGTCGAGCTCCTCGGGGTCGGACAGTCTCATGTCGAACAGCCATCCGTCACCCCACGGGTCTGCCTCGAGCAGGTCGGCGTCAACCGACTGGTTGACCGAGATGACCTCCCCAGCGACCGGGGAGACGAGCTCCCAGCTGCGAGACGAGAACTCCAGATCGCCGCAGATGTCCCCCGCGACGATTTCCTGCCCGTCGTCAGGAAGGGACAATGACTCCACTGGCCCGAACTGGTCAAGGAGGGCCGACGTGACCCCGACGCGTACCCTGTCACCATTACCCGGTCTGATCCACAGGCAATCCGACGTGCACAACACATCATCAGGAATCTCGGTCATCGCCACCTCCATGACACGGCCGACGGAACAATCCTCGTACTGGCAGACTACCGCGCTCAGCCCCTCGATGCCCGCGTCATCTCACCGGTGTGGCGTGAGTCATCGGACGCGGATGGGCGACTGCGGAAATGGTGAGGTCCTCAGACGTCGTGATCGTGACCGAGGCCCCCACCTTGTCGGACTCCATCTGGGAGACCAGACCACCACGGAACCGTGCCCCCTCGCGCAGGGCATGGGGATCCCCCAGGACGGTCAAGGTGTAGGGACGGCGAATCGTCGTTCCACTGACGTCAAGGCCGTCAGGACTGGCAGCAAACCAGGTGTCGGCAACGATGCGAACCTTGTTGTTGACAACCATGGCCTCAGCTCCGGCATCGCGCATCTCCTGGACGGCGTCGAGCATCATGTCGGAGGTGACCTTCTCCTCCGGGTCGTCAATGGTGATCGTGATTCCCGGTCCATGTACCGGAACCGTTCCGGCCAACACCTTCATCCGGGTGAGCCGGTCCTCTGCCTCCTGCTGAGCGACCTTGCGCGAATTGGCCCCCGACTGCAATTCCCTCGTCGTGGCACGCAGGTCAGCAATCTCGGAATCCAGTTGGCGCGAGGAGTCCGAGAGGGTGTCCAGCATCGTCACCAAGTCCGCTCTACTCATCGTCGAGAATGCGTCCTGATTGCGCTGGGAACGCACCTGGGTGACGATCATCACCGAGCACAGACACAAGATGATGGCCACGAGGATCTGCCCGGTCGACACCGAGGCCAAGTCCTTGCCGATCCGGCGCCAGTGATTCTCGGCCCATTCCCGCGGGGCGTGGTGCTCAGGCATGGAGGATCTCACGACGAATCGCGGCAGCATTGGTGAAGATTCGGATGCCGAGCACGACGACGACGGCAGTCGACAACTGCGAACCGACACCGATCTGGTCCCCCACCCAGACGATGAGGGCGGCAATGGCGACATTGGAGAGGAAGGAGACGACGAAGACGCGATCAGAGAAGGTGTGGGCCAAATAGGCACGCACCGCACCGAAAATGGCGTCAAGGGCGGCGACGATCATGATCGGCAGGTACGGCTGGAGGCCAGGAGGCAGGGTGGGATTGACCACGATGCCAATGATGATCCCGGCCACCAGACCGATGAGCGCAATCATGAGTGTCCTTCCTGTGTGCCGATACCGTTCATCATCTGACCATCATCGTCGAGGACTCGCGTGACTCACCGACGCCTTCGATCCCGGCACCGAGATCTGGTCCCTGGTCGCCACCGTATACGTGACCGATGCGTTGTCCCTGAGGTAGGTCAACCAGCGCCCTCCCGGTGTGTCAGCCAGTTTTGCCGGGATCGTCTGGGGAGAGCCGATCGCCTCAATGACATAGGGTCGAGACAATGAGACGTAGTCAACGGTGATCGCCGATCCAGCCGTGCGAATCGCCGTGCGGGGCCCGATCCGGTGGCCATTGATGGCCACAGCCTCCGCCCCGGACTGCCACAAAGCATTGACGAGTTTGCGCACGTCGGCATCGCCCAGTTCACCGTTCGGGGCCGCATTGGTGTCGTCGAGCACGATCCGCACCCCAGGGCCGGTCAACGCGAGCACTGCGGAGTCCTGCCCGTCCTGGTCGTCGACGGGTGTGGCGGTACCTTTCATGGCATTCACGGATGCGCGCAACCTGACCAGCTCCGCCTGCTGAGCCGATTCGTGAGCCTGGGCCGATTGCACGTGGGCGACGAGGTTCTTGCGCTCCCGGGCGTCCAGTGGTTCGCGTGCGGCCGTTGAGCGCCACGCCATCCCGATGAGCACCCCGGTGACGAGCAGGATGACGACGGCGCCCACCCCGACAGGCCGTCGTTTCGTGCTGTCTGGGTTGCGATCGTGAAACCGTTGATACCCCGGGTCCAAGGCCTGCGAGCGGACTTCCCGCAACAGGTCCATCGATGCATCAGGACGCTGAGTCACGACAGCTCACCCCGGCGATCGACCCGAGGCAGGGTGTGGACGATCTGAATGGTCTGGAGGAGGTAGAGGAAGAAGGCCCACCAGTACAGTGCGGTCCCCCAGATCGCGAAGGCCCAGCCGAGAACCCGGCAGACCGTCCAGACGCCAGTTCCGAAGTGGCCCAGCAAGATCAACGGGAAGGAGTACACCAGACAGAAGGTGGCGGCCTTGCCGACGAAGTGCACCGGCAGCGAAGTGAAACCGCGAGTTCTCAGGGCCGGTACCAGGCATGCCAGGCACACATCCCGGGCGATGAGCACAATGACCAGCCACAGTGGGATGACGTCACGCAAGGCCAACGCAATGACCGTGGCGAAGATGTAGAGACGATCAGCGATGGGGTCGAGCATCTGGCCGATGCGCGAGATCTGGTGCCAGCGACGGGCGATCTTGCCGTCGAGCCAGTCAGTGATGCCGGCGACGGCAAGCACCCCGATAGCCCAGCCGTCCTCATGTGGACCCAGTACGAGCCACAGGAAGACAGGTACTCCGATGAGGCGGATCACCGACAAGACGTTGGGAACCGTCCAGAATCGATCGGTGTCCCACAGATCGGCCTGGGACACTTCCTCAGGCGGCAGGGTGCGCGTCACGACGTCCACCTTAGTCATTGAACCTGTTCAGTCGAGGGCCTGAACTCGCCGCGACCCGACCCGTCACGACTGACAGCCTCGACGCACTGCCACCATCCGCTGTGCCACGGTGATGGCCCCGGCCAACGTCAGGTAGCACAATGCAATGGGTAGGACAGCGAGGCACCAGTGCGGGAAGACACCAACCCTGGCCAGACCCGTGATCTCGATGGACAGCAAGCTGACCAGCAGACGATCCGCACGGGTGGCAATGCCGACCTTGGCCTCCATGCCCAGGGACTCGGCCCTGGCACGCACGTAGGAGGTGGCCATTGCGAAGACCAACGCGGCAAGGGACATTGCGGTCCACAGCAAGTTGTGTCCCGGACCGGCGTAGTACAACGCCACACCCACAAAAATCGCGGCGTCACCGAACCGATCCAAGGTGGAGTCGAGGAAGGCGCCCCACTGGGAGTGGCTCCCGATCTTGCGGGCCATGTTGCCGTCGAGGGAATCGGAGAAGATGAACAGTGTGACAAGCCACGGCCCCTGCCAGAGCCACCCCTGCGGGAAGCAGATGAGCGCCATGGCACAAGCGCCGATGGTACCGACCCAGGTCACCATGTCGGGGGTGACGTGAGCCCGCAACAGGGCGTCAGCGATGGGGTTCATGACCTTGGCCCAGGCGGCACGAAAACGCTCAAGCATGAGCCACCCACGCATCGGCCAAGAGCTGACGTCCCTCCCCCAGGAGCTGCGGGACGGCACGGACACCGGCGACGATGGGCAAGAAATTCGTGTCCCCGATCCAGCGCGGAATGACGTGCTGGTGCAGATGGGCGGCCACTCCAGCCCCACCAGAAGCTCCCTGATTCATGCCGACATTGAACCCCTGCGGACCAGACACCACCTGAAGGGTCCGGATGGCGGCCTGGGTGAGGTGGGCCATCTCGATGACCTCCTCCTCGGTGGCGTCGACATAGCCAGCGACATGACGGTAGGGGCACACCAGCATGTGCCCCGGCCCGTACGGGTAAAGGTTCATGATGACGTAGCAGGTCTGGCCACGGTGAACGATGAGGGCGTCCTCGTCGCTGCGCTGCGGAGCGACACAAAACGGGCACCCGTCCTCGGGACGGTCACCCCGGGGCTTGTTCTCACCACCGATGTACGCCATGCGGTGCGGGGTCCAGAACCTCCGGAAGGGGTCCGGGACTCCGGCCATGTCCTCGGCGAACTCGAGTCGGTAATCCTCAGTCATCGATGACTCCGCGCAGGGTCTGGGCCGTCGGATCGTTATTGCGACGGGCCTTGTTCCAGGCAGCGATGATGCGCGCGGCCTCGTCCTGGGCGATGCCATTGACCTGGGAACCGTCACGCAGACGGAACGACACCGCACCAGCTTCGGCGTCCTCGCCACCGGCAATGAGGGTGAAGGGCACCTTGTCCTTGGAGGCATTGCGGATCTTCTTGCCGAACCGGTCGGACGACAGGTCGGTCTCAACCCGGATGCCCTGGCTGCGCAGCACCTCGGCGAAGGTCGTGACGTACTCGTCAAAGGCCTCGGCCACCGGGACCAGGCGCACCTGGACCGGAGCCAGCCAGACCGGGAAGGCACCGGCGTAATGCTCGGTGAGCACTCCGATGAACCGCTCGACACTGCCCAGTTTGGCCGAGTGCAGCATGATCGGGCGCTGGTGGGTACCGTCAGCGGCTGCGTACTCGAGGTCGAATCGCTCGGGCTGGTTGAAGTCGTACTGAATCGTCGACATCTGCCAGGTACGACCAATGGCGTCCTTGACCTGGACCGAGACCTTCGGGCCGTAGAAGGCCGCACCGCCCGGATCGGGGACGAGCTGCAGGCCGGTGCTGCGGCACACCTCGTCGAGGGTGTCGGTGGCGGCCTGCCAGTCCTCGTCGGAGCCGATGAACTTCTCCTTCTTCGCACCGTCCTCATCGCGGGTGGACAGCTCGAGGTAGAAGTCGGTCAGACCGAAGTCGGCCAGGATCGACAAGAAGAACTCGATCTGCTTCTTGATCTCGCTGGGGGCCTGCTCGCGGGTGCAGTACGTGTGCGAGTCGTCCTGGGCGAAGCCGCGCATGCGGGTCAAACCGTGCACCACCCCCGACTTCTCGTAGCGGTAATCATGACCCATCTCGAAGAATCGCAGCGGCAGTTCTCGGTAGGACCGACCACGTGACCGGAAGATGAGGTTGTGCATAGGGCAGTTCATGGCCTTGAGGTAGTACTCTTGGCCTGCCCGGGTGACGTGGCCCTCCTCGTCACGCTCCTCGTCGACGAGCATCGGCGGGAACATCGTGTCGGCGTAGTAGGGCAGGTGGCCCGAGGTGTGGAACAGCCCACCCTTGGTGATCTCCGGGGTGTGAACGAAGGAGAATCCTGCCTCCATGTGACGAGCGATGACGTGTTCCTCGATGAGGTGACGCAGCATCGCACCCTTGGGGTGGAAGACCACCAGGCCCGGTCCGATCTCCTCAGGGAAGGAGAACAGATCGAGTTCGGCTCCCAGCTTGCGATGGTCGCGACGCTCCGCCTCCTTGATCCGCTCCTGGTAGGCAACGAGATCCTCACGGCTGGCCCATGCGGTGCCGTAGATGCGCTGCAACTGGTCGTTGGCCTGGTCACCCTTCCAGTACGCTGCTGAGAACTTCGTCAGGGCGAAGGCATTGGCCAGGTACTTGGTCGAGGGCACATGCGGGCCACGGCAGAGGTCCTTCCATGCAACCTCGCCATTGCGGCGCACATTGTCGTAAATGGTCAGCTCGGTGCCGCCCACCTCGACCGAGGCTCCCTCGGCATCCTTGCCCTTGGTACCGATGAGCTCCAGCTTGTACGGCTGGTCGGCAAGCTCCTCGCGGGCCGATTCCTCGCTGGTGACCCGACGCACGAAGCGCTGGTTCTCCTTGACGATCCGCTTCATCCGCTTCTCGAGCTCGGTAAGGATCTCGGGGGTGACGGGCTCGATGTTGCCGAAGTCGTAGTAGAAGCCGTCGGTGATGAACGGGCCAATTCCCAGGTTCACCTCGGGGTACAGCTGCTGGACGGCCTGTGCCATGACGTGGGTGCACGAGTGCCGAATGATGTTGAGCCCGTCGGAACTGGTCGCCTCGACCGGCTCCACCTCGGCTCCGTCGTGGAGTTCGCGCTGCAGATCGACGAGGTTGCCGTCAACCCGCATGGCGACGATGTCACGCTGTGAGCCGAAGAGATCCAGGCCGGTCGTAGTAGTGTCCACCTGCTCGGTCCTGGAGGTACCGGAACGGTGCAGGGTGATGCTGATGGACACGATTGACTTCCTCACTCGATGGCAGCCCGACGGATGCCGGACACGGTCAATAATGCCGTACCGAGTCGGGTTGCTTCGAGTTGCGGGTCAGCGAATGAGACCAATGTCTCGGGCTCGAGCCACTGCTGCGCTGCGGGAACCCACGGCAAGCTTGCTGTAGATGTGGGACAGATGGGTCTTGACGGTGGCCTCCGAGACGTACAGAGAATCGGCGATTTGAGCATTGGAGAGCCCCTCCGCCGAAGCTTCCAGGACGTCGAGCTCCCGGGCGGTCAAAGAAGTCCTCGGGGAGCGCAACCGAGTCATGAGACGAGTGGCGACGGTCGGAGCTAGTGCTCCCTCACCGCGAGCAGCACGGTGAATCGCCGACAGCAAATCCTCGGCAGGGGCGTCCTTGAGGAGGTAACCGGTCGCGCCGGCCTCGACGGCTGCGAGGATGTCGGCGTCGGTGTCGTAGTTGGTGAGGATGAGGACTTCCGGGGGATTCGGTTGTGACCGGATCTTGCGGGTGACGTCCACCCCGGACGGCGCATTGGCATCGCTGCTGAACTGCAGGTCGAGTAGTACCAGATCGAGGTCCGTCGTCGCTACGGCGGCAAGGGCCTGGGCAGGGGTCGATGCGGTGGCGACGATCTCGATGTCGGGGTCGGTAGCGAGCAGGGCCGTCACTCCTGCGCGCACCACCGGATGATCGTCGGCAATGAGGACACGTACGGTCATGACGGTTCTCCTTGGTGAACGTAGCGTGGTTGCTCTGCGGCAGAATGCACCGGAAGATCGACGTCGACGATCGTCCCCTCCCCCGGCTGTGAGGTCAGTAAGAACTCACCGGACAGCTCGTCGACCCGCTGTCTCATGGCGTGCAGTCCGAAAGCTCCCTCTCGCACTGGCGCGTCGAGGTCCATCCCGGCTCCGTCATCGGTCACCCTCAGATGGACGTGGGATGCATCGGTACGCCAGATCCGGTTCGTTGCGTGACGGGCATGGGCATGACGCACAACGTTGGACATGGCTCCCTGGCATAGCCTGAGCAGGACCGTCTGAATCTCGATGGGCAGGTCTGAGGTGTCAGGGCAGTCGACGTCGACGTGGAGCCCGCCAAGTGACCACGTCGTCGCTCCCAGTCGCGCAAGCACTGCCGGCAACCCCTGATCGGCAACGGTAGGAGGAGCCAGTTCCGCGATGAGTCCGCGGGTCTCCGACAGCGCCTCAGACGAGGTGCGATGGGCCAGCTGGATCTGCTCGATTCCCGGGTGATCAGGGGCGGTGCGTTCGACCGCCGACAACAGCAGCCCGATGCTCGACAAGGATTGGGCGACAGTGTCGTGGATTTCTCGGGCCAACCTGGCCCGTTCCTCCAGCACTCCTGCCTCCCGTTGGGAGGCCGCTAGCCTCCGTTGTACGGCGAGCAGGTCAACATTGAGACGTTCCAACTCAACCGCCTGAGCCTGCATCGCCTTGAGGGACAAACCGACAACCACGGCCACTGCGGCACCGGCTACCGGCCCGACGACTCCCCCGACGCTCCAGCCACTCGTCAGTCCAACACCGAGGATGATGGCCACGGCCTCGACGATGACGGCGATGCAGGCATCACGCGGGGCCAAGTGGTCCAGGTAGACAAAGGAGAGCGGGATCATCAGGTAGGCGGCATAGGGGAAGTCGATGGCCAACAGGATCGAGACGGCGACCATCGCCGCCACCAGGATGGGCCGCCACCTGTCACGCCGAGGGCGGTCCATGACATGGGTCGTCATGAGGGCGGAGTGGACGAGGATGAGCAGGACCTCCCAGGTGAGGATTCGCCACACGTGGGGTGGTGACAGCACCAGAGCCATCACGACGGTGAAGATGACCAGACCGGCAAAGAGCACCTGGATGCCGATCTGCATGCCCACCTCAATGACCACCGCACGTCCGCGGTGACCGGCGTCCATGTCGCGCCAACGGTGCAGCCCATCACGAGCGAGTGTGGTCGTCCTCATCGGCCCCCAGTGTAGGTGCGCAACTCACATGTCCGTGCCGCCAGGATCCCTGCCCCGCATCATCCCAAAGGATGATATCCGCCTCCACCTTGAGTCGCCCCACAACCACACCACGCACTGATTCCAACAAAGGCTGTTACCGGGAAGGTGGTGACGACGACAACGACAAGGAGTTCTCATGTTCCTCGCCCGGCGTGATCTGGCCTTCGCCAAAGGCCGGTTTGCCCTCATGACCGTCGTAGTGGCCCTCATCTGCGTACTGGTCGGTTTCCTCACCGGTCTGGCAGGCGGCCTCGCCCAGCGCAGCATCGCCGCGGTGGTGGGTGTACCGGCTGATCGGGTCGTGCTGGCCACGACGGGATCGCCGACGATGTGGACCGACTCCAGGGTCACTGAGGACCAGCTCAAGACCTGGCAGTCAGCTGATGGGGTGTCCGAGGTCACCCCCGTGGGCGTCACCCAGACTCGCGCCAGCAAGAACGGCACCGGATCCGCGGTGGCGATCTTCGGGTCCGACGTCGCAGCAACCTCCCTGGGGACCCCCGCGAAAGGGAAGGTCATCATCTCCCAGACCATCGCCGATGACCTCAGCCTGGCAGCCGGGGACACGATGGACATCGGGTCCCAGAAGTTCGCCGTCGAGTCCGTCGGTGACGACACCTGGTACTGCCATTCGGCCGTCGTCGCCATGGGCTACAACGACTGGCAGGCGACCGTGACGCGCATGGGACAACCCAAGGCCGAGCCGACCGCTCTGCTGGTGCATGGCCAGCCCGACTGGAAGGCAGTCGACAAGGCCGCCGGAACCGAATCGGCGTCTCCTTGGAAGTCGTTGCGGATGCTGCCGACCTTCGGACCTGAGATTGGCTCCCTGGCTCTCATCATCGGCCTCCTTCTGGGTATCTCCGCCCTCGTCGTCGGAGCGTTCTTCACCGTCTGGACGATTCAGCGCCAGCACGACATCGGTGTGTTGCGTGCGCTGGGAGCGACGACCCGGGCCTTGCGTCGTGACGCCCTGGGACAGGCCGGTGTGGTGCTGGCCATCGGTATCGGTGCCAGCCTGGTCCTCGTGACGATCGCTGGATTTGCCATCCGCTCGACCATGCCCTTCGCCATGACGTGGTGGACGGTGCTCGGTCCAGGAGCCCTGCTCGGTCTACTGGGCCTTGCCGGGGCTGCGGTGGCGATCCGTTCCCTGTCGAGTGCGCAACCCGAGCAGGCCCTCGGCTCGACCCGCTGACCCGTCAGCCCCCAATCTTCAGGAGCTTTACATGATCACCCTCGACAACGTCGCCTTCACCCGTCCAGACGGCAACCGTCGCATCACCGCCTTGCGCAACGTCAGCATGCGCGTCGACAACGGGCACGTCGCCGTCATCACCGGACCGTCCGGGTCAGGAAAGTCGAGCCTCTTGGCCGTGGCTGCCACCTTGGCCCGACCCGACACCGGCACCATCCTCATTGACGGCATCGACGTCACCGGACTCGACGACGCATGCGCCACCAAACTGCGCAGGGAGAAGATCGGCATCGTCTTTCAGCAGTCCAACCTCATCCCCAGTCTCGACGCCGTCGACCAGCTCGTCATGATGGGAGAACTCGACGGTGCGCATCGCTCCACCCGTGACGAACGCCGAGAGCGGGCCAAGGAACTCCTCGACGCCGTCGACCTGGCCAACCACATGCACAAGAGGCCGGCCCAGATGTCAGGTGGACAGCGCCAGAGAGTCAACATCGCCCGGGCTCTCATGAACGACCCCAGCGTATTGGTCGTCGATGAGCCGACCAGTGCCCTGGATTCCCAGGCTGGCGCCCGCATCATCGAACTCGTGGCCACATTGACCCGTGAGCACGACACGGCCACGATGCTCGTGACCCACGACGAGAAGCTCATCGATCACGGCTCCCAGCATCTGGAGATGCTCGACGGCCATCTCACCCAGGTGCGTGGAACCTGCGAGGAGAAGCCGTCGCAGCACGGCTCGGCCTCGGCTCGTGGCCGTATCGGCGCGTAACTCACTCAGCTGGAACTGCATCCTCGAAGGTCGAGGTGTCGATGACGAAACGGAAGCGCACGTCACCGGCGACCACCCGGTTGTAGGCGGCGTCGACGTCGTGCACCCCGATTTTTTCGATCCTCGCCCCGAACCCGTGATCGGCACAGAAGTTGAGCATCTCCTGGGTCTGCGCGATGCCGCCGATGTTCGACCCCGCCAGGGCCTTCCGACCACCGATGAGGTTGCCGGCGTGCAGCTCCAGGCCCTCCGGGGGCAGCCCGACGAGCACCATGGCGCCGCCGGGTTTGAGGAGGCCGAGGTAGTCACGCAGGTCGATAGGTGCGCTGATGGTGTTGAGGATGAAGTCGAACTCGCCGCGATGGTCCCTGAAGAACCCAGGCTCACTGGTGGCCAGCAGCCGGGTGGCGCCAAGCTCCTTGGCCAGGGCCTCCTTGGCGGTCGACCGCGACAAGACGGTGACCTCTGCCCCCTTGGCAGCAGCGATCTGGACCCCCATGTGGCCCAGGCCACCCAGACCGAGGATCGCAGCCTTCTTACCGGCTCCGACGTTCCACGTCTGTAGCGGCGAGTAGGTGGTGATGCCCGCGCACAGCAACGGGGCGGCGACGTCAAGCGGGAGAGAGTCCGGGATGCGACAGACGAAGTTCTCGTTGACGACGACCTTCTGGCTGTACCCACCCTGCGTGATGGTGCCGTCAACGTCGGCGGAGTTGTAGGTTCCCACAGGCCCGTTGAGGCAGTTCTGCTCCTGACCGGCACGGCACTGTTCACACTCACCGCAGGAGTTGACCAAACACCCGACGCCAACGCGGTCCCCGACCGCGAACTTCGTCACGTCAGAACCCACGGCTTCGACGACACCGGCGATCTCGTGACCGACGGCGAGCGGAAAATGAGCCTGTCCCCACTCGTTGCGGATGGTGTGGATGTCGGAGTGACAAATTCCTGCGGCCTTGATGTCGATGACGACGTCATCGGGACGCGGATCTCGCCTCTCGATCTCGACGACCTTGAACGGCTTGTCCGGGCCTTCCTTCTGAAGAGCCTTGACGGTCATGGGCATGAGTGCGCCTCCTGATTGATCCCCCAGTGCCAATCCGTGACACCGATATCGCTGACACGAACATCGTCAGAATATTGCGAATCAACCTGTGAGGCGGCCCAGATGCGTGATCACATGGGCATGTGCACCAGACGTCAATGGCTGCACGGTCTCCCGTACAGCCATGTGTGATGGTGGGCGATGCGGGGTTCGAACCCGCGACCCCTTCGGTGTGAACGAAGTGCGCTACCGCTGCGCCAACCGCCCGCGCTGGAGAAACTATGCCAGAAGGCAGAGTGCTTGTCCAAGTCGGCTGGCCGACATCAGCCGACAACCCCGACACCGATCACCCAGGCATCACGGGGGCGCGCCGCACACCCCGTGTGGTGATCGCGGTTCTGGTACCCGATCGTGCAACGCACGGTGGCAACGAACTCGATCAGCAACCTCATTACCACCGGACCCTCGGGGCACCTGCCACCCAGTCACCCCCTGCGACCCCGCATCGCCCGTGACGTGAGTCGACTCGACGTGTGTCTGAGCCGGAAGTCGGTGGGTAACAGGCACCTGCGAATCGCGACACACCCTCGGACCATAACCATGCAATTTGCTCTGACTAGGTGAAATGCCCGAATCTGCTGCGGGTTTCGCACCTCGATTTGCATTGCCCGCGAATCATCCTCTACAGTTCTTTCTCGTCGCCCGGCAGGAACGACAAGGGGCAAGGCCCCTCGGAGGACCGCCGGAAGTCGTGCGGACGTGGCTCAGTTGGTAGAGCATCACCTTGCCAAGGTGAGGGTCGCGGGTTCGAGTCCCGTCGTCCGCTCGGAGAGGTCTTTCGGACCTATCCACGTGGTGGAGTGGCCGAGAGGCGAGGCAACGGACTGCAAATCCGTGTACACGGGTTCAAATCCCGTCTCCACCTCGGGCGGTTGGCGCAGTGGTAGCGCGCTTCCCTGACACGGAAGAGGTCGCCAGTTCAAACCTGGCATCGCCCACCACAAAGGTCGGCCGACGAAAGTCGGTCGGCCTTTTGCCACACCGACCGTTCTCCTTTTCCGCGGAAATGAGTCCCGGTGAAACCGTAACGCTCACAGTTACCGCTCAGACGACCCTTATCGTGAACGAATGAATGGGTGAGGGGTTCACACAGACATTTTCGCCAGTTCGACGGATCTCCTTCGATAAGGTGAACGCAACGTGTTGGATCGTCCTGACGAGTGGGGGAAGGGAGTGCTCACATGGCTGCGCCCGTACTCGACCTCGTCCTGCCAGCGATGCCCGAAGCCTCCGCGACTCTCATTGGCCAGAGGTTGCGACAGCGAATGTCTCACCTCCACCCGCACATCGAGTCGACGGTCAGTTTCGTCCCTCAGAAAGGCCCTCTCAAGGCTCCCCGCATCAAGCCGTCGTGGAGTGAGTTGGTCCTGGTCCCCATCAATGCCACCCACCTTCATTCCAGCCCGCCACGACTGGCCCGCCATACCGAGGACATCCGCCAGAATCATCCCGACCTGACCGTCCACGTGGCCCGTCCCACCGGCCCGACTCCGGCCCTGCTCAACCTCGTCGATGCGCGTCTGCGGCTGGCGGCCCACCGCGTGCACGCCCAGGAGTTGGATGCCCTCATCCTCTCGGCCCCCGACAGCGGTGATCCGCGAGGTGCGGCCATGCTGTCCAAACTGACGCGCCTGTGGTCCCAGCACCACCATCTTCCGGTTCACATCGCCACCAACAGTGGAGGCGCCACCGACATCGAGGAGGTCGTCGCTCACCTGCGTCGGGAGGGTCGCCGTCACATTGCGGTGGGAAGCCTGTGGATCTGCGACGACGAAACCTTCCGCGCCCACACTCACAAGGCCCTTCACGCTGGTGCAGAGGTTGTCTCCGCGCCCTTGGGAGACGATCCGGTCCTGGCAGCCCTCGCCTTTGAGCGATACTGTTCGGCCGCCATGGGTTTGGTCTCCGGGCCGACCGACGACGAGGTCGGCTCCCAGTAAATACCGCCTCGACCGATGAGTGGCCCGCGCACGGGGCCACTCACGTTCATGACGCGTTGTTGAGGCGTTCCTTCTCTTTCTCGACGTCGACATCAGGGGCAGGCCATGTCAGCTTCATCGAACGCATCGTCTCCAGCAGGATGCGTCCCACCGCCCAGTTGCGATACCACTTGTGATCCGACGGGATGATGTACCAGGGAGCCACGTCAGGATTGCACTTGTTGAGCACGTCGTTGTAGGCATCCGTGTAGTCAGGCCACTTCGAGCGAGCGTCGAGGTCCGACGGGTCGTACTTCCAATATTTGGCGGGGTTGTCCAGACGAGCCTGCAGCCTCTCCTTCTGGGTGTCGGAAGAAATGTGCAGGAAGCATTTGATGATCTTGTAGCCGTCGGCAGCCAGGCCGAGCTCAAACTCATTAATGAGGTCGTAACGCTCCTTCCACACATCTTCCTCGACGAGGTTGTCGACCCTGGCGACGAGGACGTCCTCGTAGTGGGAACGGTCAAAGACACCTATCATCCCCGGTTCGGGCAACGCCTTCCGCACTCGCCACAGGAAATCGTGCTTGAGCTCCTCGTCGGTGGGAGCCTTGAAGCTGTGGTGGTGAATGCCCTGGGGATCAACGAGCCCGAAGACGTGGCGGACCACCCCACCCTTACCAGCAGTGTCGAGACCTTGGAGGATGACGAGTATGCGGCGGGCCGCTTCCGGGTTGCTGCGACCGCGAGCAAAAAGCGTCTCCTGCAACTGTGAGAGTTCCTCGGCCATCGGCTCGAACTCCTTGAGGGTCTTCTCCTTGTCCCCTGGCGCCTGCGGGGTTGCGCCGGTGTCGATCGTGGTGATGTCGACCGGGGGCTGTGGACAGCGCAGCACATCCGACAGCTGAGGGGAGTCCTTGGCCATGAACATTCGTCCTTCCTCGATTTTCGCTCCTCCATCTTGCCGTGACCCAGCGGACTCGATGCGGGAATGACAACAACCGCATGACTGTTTCACTCAACACGGAACCGGCGAGATACGCCGGGCTGGAGGAGATCATGACCGACGAGCACACCACGTCACCAGACCTGCAACCGCGCCTCGTGCTGACCCCCGATCAGTGGCGTCAGCGTCTCAGCGATGAGGAATACCACGTCCTGCGAGAGGCCGGAACCGAGGCTCCCTTCGTGGGGGAATACACCGACACCACCGCTGAGGGCGTGTACCGCTGTCGCGCCTGCGGGGCCGAGCTGTTTCGCTCCACCCAGAAATTCCATTCCGGTTGTGGGTGGCCCTCCTTCTTTGCTCCCCTGGCCGAGGACCGGGTTGTCTACCTCACCGATGAGTCCATTCCCGGACGCCCTCGCACCGAGGTCAGGTGCGCCCGATGCGACTCCCACCTCGGACACGTTTTCGCCGGTGAGGGTTTCGACACCCCGACCGATTTGAGGTACTGCATCAATTCGATCTGCCTTGATCTGGAGCCGGCAAGAACCGACACGTGACCTCCTCCTCGCGACGAGAACCCTCGACCTCAACCCGACGGAGCGCACATATCCGTCCTCTGCGGCGCGTCGGGGAAGCAGCGCGCACGCCAACCCCCATAGCCTGAAGGGGTGATTCGGCAGATCTATCCGGTGAATTTCGAGGACGTGCGTTCCCGAATCCTCGAGTATTCCTGGTCAAGCAAGCTCGAGGTTCGCGAGATACCCGCCCCGACCCGCATCTCGCCGTTCTCGGTGGCGATTGAAGGATCCGTCGTCATCGAGGGCGATGAACTCGGAAACGGACGTCTCATCCTGCTCCACAATCCCTCGGGTTCCGAGGCATGGCAGGGAACGAGCCGATTCGTCGCCATGATCCGAGCCGAGGTCGATCCGTCGATGGCTTCTGACCCGCTGGTCGGCAACGTCGCATGGTCCTGGTTGACCGATTCCCTCAACACCCACCACGCGATTTATCACGCCGAGGCTGGCACCGTCACCTCTGTGGTCAGTCGGCCATTCGGGCAGCTCAGTACCGACCCGGAATCGAATCACATCGAGGTACGTGCCTCGTGGACACCGACCTTCTCAACCTCCGAGGACGTCAGTTCACACCTGGAATCGTGGAGTGACCTCTGTCTGCTCTCGTGTGGGATCTCCCCGATGCCTGACGAGATCACCGCAATCGCACCACGCCGGGCCAAGCTCGCGTGAGCGATTTCCCCGTCCTCGCAGAGCCTCGGGAAGGAGTGCCGCCACTCGTCACGTCTCCTGAGGCTCTTCGCCACACATGTGAGGCACTTCGCAACGGCCACGGCCCCGTCGCGATCGACACCGAGCGGGCCCACGGTTTCCGTTACAGCCCGCGCGCCTACCTCATCCAGTTGCGCCGTGAAGGATCTGGCACTCACCTCGTCGATCCCATCGCTCTGGGCGAGACGGACGGTTTGAAACCCCTGGCCGAAGCCCTCGCCGGCACACAGTGGATCCTCCACGCCGCAACCCAGGACATGCCGTGCCTGGCGATGGACGGTCTGCGCCCCGGCGACCTGTTCGACACCGAATTGGCTGGGCGTCTTCTCAACCTCCCGCGTGTCGGTCTGGGAGCGATGATTGAGCACTATTGCGGGGTGACCCTGCTCAAGGAGCATTCCGCCTCGGACTGGTCTCAACGTCCTCTCCCTCATGACTGGCTGGTCTACGCCGCCCTGGACGTCGAGCTGCTCAATGAGGTGCGCGTCAAGGTCATCGCTGACCTCCACGAGGCCGGAAAGGCCGAGTGGGCCCGTCAGGAGTTCGTCCACCTCGTCGAGGTGGGCGCCGGCTTGCCCAGCGAAGCACCGGGAATCGACCCATCCCGCTGGCGCAAGACGAGCCACATCGGTGACATTGACAGTCGAGCTGGCCTGCAGCTGGTACAAGACCTGTGGCTGGCGCGCGAAAACCTCGCCCACGACCTCGACGTTGCTCCAGGCAGGTTGTTGCGTGACGAGGTCCTCGTCGCGGCGGCCAAACATTGCCACCGCACCGTTGACGTCGACGCCGAGACAATCTTGTCCATCAGGGGATTCCATCGCGGCCAGGCCAAGAAATATCGCCAGACCTGGATTGACGCCATCAATCACGCCCGTGGCGTGCCGCCGAAGAAGTACCCGCCACCTCGCGAGCATTCCTCAGCCATTCCCCACCCCCGGTCCTGGAAACACCACCATCCGGACGAGGCTGCCCGCTGGGAGGCTCTCAGACCTGCCGTCAACGAGGCGGCTGCCGATCATGACCTCCCACCCGAAAACCTGTGCACCCCGACATGGCTGCGGCACTTCGCATGGCAGCCACCCCACGACCTCTCCGTCGCGGGGGTTGATGCTTTCCTCACAGATGTGGGCGCCCGCCCGTGGCAGCGAGGGATCCTCGCAGGTCTGCTCAGCCAGGTCATGGCCGAACTGTGATCGAGATCGCGGGCGCGGCGAGCAGGCCAGCTCAGTGGGCGTCGAGGTGCGAGGCCATCTGAGTGACGGCCTCGGCGATCCCTTCGGCGGTGAGGCCCAGCTCAGCCATGATGCTCGATCGCGAATCGTGGTCAAGGTAGCGCTGTGGGATACCGAGGTTGCGCATCGCGGGCCAGACCCCACGCTGTGACAAGGCGTCAGCGAGATGGGATCCGAGCCCGGAAACCACGAGACCGTCCTCCACGCTGACGATGGCGCGAGCCTTCGAGGCCTCCTCGAGCAGGCCCGCACACACCGGCAAGGACCAGCGGGGGCTCACGACGCGCACCGGGATGTCGAGGCTGTCTGCCGCCTGCACGGCATCAGTGCACAACTGGCCATGGGCGACCAGGAGGATGCCGTCCTCGGGTCCGTCGCGCAGGACGTCCAGACCATCGTGACACGACACCACCGGGATGTCGTCAGGCATGAGGTCCTTCGAGTACCGGATGACGGTGGGGCGATCGTCAATGTCGACGGCCTCATTGAGCGCCGAGATCAGATGCTGACGGTCACGAGGTGCCGAGAGCATGAGACCAGGCACGATTCCACAGATCGCCATGTCCCACATGCCGTTGTGAGAGGCACCGTCGGTTCCGGTGACTCCAGCACGGTCCAGCACGATCGTCACGCCAGCATGATGCAGACCAGCGTCCATGAGGAGCTGGTCGAAGGCCCGGTTGAGGAAGGTCGAATACAAGGCGACGATGGGATGAATACCGGCAGCAGCCAAACCCGCTGCTGCGGCGACCGCATGCTGCTCGGCAATGCCGACGTCGACGACCCGTTCCGGGTGGCGGGCGGCAAACGGGGCCAATCCGACCGGGTGAAGCATGGCAGCAGTCACCCCCACGACGTCGGGACGCCTCTCCCCCAGCTCGACCATCGCCCCGGCAAAAGCCTGGGTCCAGGAGGCGCCACCGGAGACCTTGAGGGATTCGCCAGTCTTGGGGTCGATCTGACCGACGGCGTGGAAGTGGTCCTCCTCGTTGGCCTCGGCCGCAGCAAATCCCTTGCCCTTGGTCGTCATGACGTGGACGATGACGGGATGCTCATAGCGTTTGGCCAGTTCGAGGGCTCGCTCGACCGACGAGACGTCATGGCCGTCAACCGGACCGAGATACTTGATTCCCAGATCCGAGAAGATTCCATTGCCGATGAGAGCGTCCTTGACGCCGGCCTTCGCGGCGTGCATGAGACCGAAGACCTGCTTGCCCAGCGGCTTGTCGGTGACGTGTCGCCTCATACGATCGAGGGCTTCCTCGTAGTGAGGATCGGTGCGAATGATGGCGAGCTGGTTGGCCAGCCCTCCCACCGTCGGGGTGTAGGAGCGGCCATTGTCGTTGACGACGATGACCAGTCGCAGGTCCTGTTGATCGGCAATCGAGTCGAGGGCTTCCCAGGCCATACCGCCGGTGAGAGCCCCGTCACCAATGACGGCGACGACGGTGCGGTCCTCACCACGGGAGAGGAATCCCTTGGCCATGCCCTCGGCCCAGGACAACGATGCGGAGGCGTGGGAGTTCTCGACCCAGTCGTGGGCCGACTCGGCCCGGCTCGGGTACCCGGACAATCCACCGCGCTGACGCAGCTTGTCGAAGCCCGCAGCGCGTCCGGTGAGGATCTTGTGAACGTAGCTCTGATGACCGGTGTCAAAGATGATGGGGTCGTAGGGTGAGTCGAAGACCCGGTGGAGGGCAATCGTCAGTTCGACCACACCAAGATTGGGCCCCAGATGGCCGCCAGTCCGCGAAACATTCTTGATGAGAAAGGTACGAATCTCGTCGGCGAGGTCTTCGGCCTGTTCGATGGTGAGTTTCCTCACGTCGTCGGGGCAGCCGATGTCGTCGAGAAGAGCCATAGGTGACATCTTAGAACCTGTCAGCATGACGCCGAACCCACTTTCCACTTCGTTTCGCCTCACGCACACCTTCTGGCCTTCGACTGCGCAAGTTCATGGCCCCGAGCAGGGCCAGGGGTGCACGAACCATCGGCATGGCGAGGGGGCGCCGGGCCGACCCGTTGTCGTCGTCACGCCCCCTGGTGTCCTGTCCCACGAGACGACCGTCGGGGGCGGCAACCCCGCGTGGTCACCGCCCCCGACGGAAGGCATACGTCAGTGACGAGCCATGTTCCTCAGCACATACTGCAGGATGCCCCCATTGAGGTAGTAGGAACGCTCCCCTGGGGTGTCGATGCGCACGACGGCGTCAAACTCGACGACCTTGTCACCGTTGACGGCCTTGACGTGGACCGTCTCCGGGATCGTCTCGTTGATCTTGTCGACGCCGGTGATCTCGAAGGTCTCCTCACCGGTCAGACCGAGGGAATCAGCAGACTGCCCCTCCGGGAACTGCAGCGGCAGGACACCCATGCCGATGAGGTTGGAGCGGTGGATGCGCTCGTAGCTCTCGGTGATGACGGCCTTGACGCCCAGCAGCTGGGTGCCCTTGGCGGCCCAGTCACGAGAAGACCCGGAGCCGTACTCCTTGCCACCCAGGACGACCAACGGGATGCCCTGCTCGCGGTAGCTCACCGAGGCGTCATAGACCGTGGTGACCGGTCCATCAGCCTTGGTGAAGTCCCGGGTGAAGCCCCCCTCGGTGCCCGGGGCAAGCTGATTGCGCAGGCGGATGTTGGCGAAGGTGCCACGCATCATGACCTCGTGGTTGCCACGGCGGGAGCCGTAGGAGTTGAAGTCTCGACGCTCGACGCCGTTGCCAGCCAGCCACTGGCCCGCCGGGGAGTCGGTCTTGATGTTGCCGGCCGGTGAGATGTGGTCCGTGGTGACCGAATCGCCGAGCTTGAGCAAGACGCGAGCGCCGGTGATGTCACCGACTGGGTCGGGCTCAGCCTTCATACCGTCGAAGATCGGCAACTTGCGGACGTAGGTGGATGTGGGGTCCCATGCGAAGGTCTCGCCCTCGGGGGTCTCCAGCTCCTTCCACCGCGGGCCACCGTCGAAGACGTCGGCGTAGCGCTGCGAGTACATCTGGGCGGAGATGGACGATCCGACGATCTCCTCGATCTCCTGGGTGGATGGCCACAGATCGGCCAGACGCACCTCGCGGCCGTCCGGGGTGGTGGCCAGGACGTCGTTGTCGAGGTCGATGTCCATGGTGCCGGCGATCGAGTAGACCACAACCAGCGGCGGGCTGGCCAGGTAGTTCATCTTGACGTCGGGGCTGATACGACCCTCGAAGTTTCGGTTACCAGACAGGACGGCCGTGACGGCCAGATCATTGTCGTTGATGGCGGCCGAGACCTCGGGGATGAGCGGACCGGTGTTGCCGATACACGTGGTGCAGCCGTAGCCAACCAGGTCGAAGCCCATGGCTGCGAGGTGCTCGGAGAGTCCGGCGCGCTCAAAGTAGTCGGTGACGACCTGGGAGCCCGGAGCCAACGAGGTCTTGACCCAGGGCTTGGGAGACAGACCCAGCTCGTGGGCCTTCTTGGCCACCAGACCGGCGGCGATCATGACGCTCGGGTTCGACGTGTTGGTGCACGAGGTGATGGCGGCAACCGTCACGGCACCGTTGCGCAGCTCGAAGGAGCGTCCGTCGGCCAGGGTGACGGGGACGACGGCACCCGGGTTGGTGGTGTAGTCACCAACGGTCTTCTCGAAGGTGTCCTTGGCCTCGGAGACGAGGATGCGATCCTGAGGACGCTTCGGGCCGGCGATGGACGGCTTGACCGTGGACAGGTCGAGCTCCATGTATTCGGAGTACCGCGGTTCGCGATCCGGGTCGTGCCACATTCCCTGGGCCTTGGCGTAAGCCTCGACGAGCTTGACCTGGGACTCGTCACGGCCGGTGAGGCGCAGGTAGTCCAGGGTGACGTCGTCAATGGGGAAGACGGCGATGGTCGACCCGTACTCGGGGCTCATGTTGCCCAGGGTGGCGCGGTTGGCCAGCGGCACGGCGGCCACACCGGGACCGTAGAACTCGACGAACTTGCCGACGACCTTGTGCTCACGAAGCATCTGGGTGATCGTCAGGACGAGGTCGGTGGCAGTGACGCCGTCGGGAAGCTGGCCGGAGAGCTTGAAGCCGACAACGCGCGGAACCAGCATGGAGACAGGCTGGCCGAGCATGGCGGCCTCGGCCTCGATGCCGCCCACGCCCCAGCCGACGACGCCCAGGCCGTTGACCATGGTGGTGTGGGAGTCGGTGCCGACGCAGGTGTCGGGGTAGGCGATCTTCTTGCCCTCCTCGTCACGGACGAAGGTCACGCGGGCGAGGTGCTCGATGTTGACCTGGTGGACGATGCCAGTGCCTGGCGGGACGACGCGGAAGTTCTCGAAGGCCGTCTGCCCCCAACGCAGGAACTGGTAGCGCTCGCGGTTGCGCTGGTACTCGATGTCCTTGTTCTGCTCGAAGGCCTGCGGGGTGCCGAAGCGCTCGACGATGACGGAGTGGTCGATGACCATCTCGGCGGGAGACAGCGGGTTGACCTTGCTGGGGTCACCTCCGAGGTCGGCGACAGCCTCTCGCATGGTGGCCAGGTCGACGATGCAGGGCACGCCGGTGAAGTCCTGCATGATGACGCGGGCCGGGGTGAACTGGATCTCCTTGGACGGCTGCGCGTCGGCATCCCAATGCCCCAGATCGCTGATCTGCTCAGCGGTGATGTTGGCACCATCCTCGGTGCGCAACAGGTTCTCAAGCAGAACCTTGAGGCTGTATGGCAGGTTGTCGGAACCATCAACCTTGGTGATGTCGTAGATCTCGTAGGACTGGCCGTCGACGTCGAGGGTTCGCCTCGCGTCGAAGCTGTTGACACTCATGGGGACTCCTGACTAGTCGATGCAGATTTCATCATCTCGCGTCCACCCCAACATCGTGGCGGAACAAGATATCTTGACGTCAAGATATCGCGTTGCGAGGCGGCTACAAACTAAGGGTTGGCTAATTTCAGTGACTGCCAGGGCTCTTCCAGGCTCTCCGCGGACGCACCGACGTCATACCTGTGCCCAGGGGTCACGTCGCGGTCAGTCGAGCCCTTCAAGCCGAGGATCAGGTCCCAACTCAGCGTTGGTCGTGTCAACCGGTTGCGCAGGAGCCGTCTTCCTGGCCTTCTCGCGCGCTGTTTTCCGCGATTTCACGAGCTCGTCGCGCAGAGCGTCGTCACCCATGACGAGGTAGACCAACCCACAATCCTGAGGCCCGGTGACATAGAGCTGGCACAGGCTGCAGGGGTCTCCTGGGCGTAGCGGACACTTCGGAACTGGGTCTGCCATTTCAGACCTTCGGCTTCAGAATCGCCACGGCCTCAACGTGATGGGTCATCGGGAAGACGTCGAAGCACCGAATCGAACGAGGCACATATCCGTTGATCTCGAACAGGTGCAGATCGCGGGCCAGAGCGGCCGGATCGCATGCGACATGGGCGATCGCTCGCGGCGAGGTACGGGTCACCGCTTGAACCACGGCCTTTCCCGCGCCTTTGCGCGGAGGATCCAGCACGACGAGATTCGCCTTCGCCTTCATACGGGGCAGAACCCGCTCCACGCGCCCAGCAACGAAACGTCCACCCGGGACATTGCGTCGTGCCAATGCCACCGCCTGACGTGACACCTCGATGCCACGGACACGAACGCCACGATCAGCAAGCAGACCCGCGAACAGACCCACACCGCAGTACAGGTCCAACGCCTCGTCGCCCTGATGGGGATCCAAGCCAGCCACCACAGCGTCAGCCAAGGCCTCAGCCGCCCCGGGATGGACCTGCCAAAAACCACCGGCGCCGACCTTCCAACGACGCTGGCCCACCTGAGCCGTCATCGTCTCGCCGCCAGCGATGAGCTGACCATCCGCGATGACACTGACCTCCGGGTTGTCGGTGAGGCAGTTGGTCACCATGACGATCGCCTGCTCACACCCCCGGCACGCGGCCTCTGCGGCATCTCGCCCCGCCGGATGGGCAATGGGACAGCCACCGTCGGGCACCTCCACCACGTCATGACTGCGGTGGCGTCGCAGGCCCGGACGTCCCTTGATGCTGCGATACTGCATACGGGTCCGCCAGCCCAGGCCGTCGGAGGAACCCTCGACAGCCTCCACCGATCCCGTCCAGGTGATACCGGCGATACGACTGAGCTGTTCGGCGACCACCCGTTGTTTGAGCTCGCGTTGGAACTCGATGTCGACGTGCTGGAAGTCGCAACCTCCGCACTCCCCCGCAACCGGGCACGGCGGGTCGACGCGGTGCGGGTCGGCCGAGATGACCTCGACGGCCTGCCCGAACCAGTGTGAAGCCTTCGAGGTATCAGTGAGTCGGACCCGAACCGTCTCCCCCGGCAAGGTGCCACGGACGAAGACCACCCTGCCGTCCAGACGCGCCACACAGTAACCACCGTGGGCAATGTTGCCCATGACGAGGTCGAATTCCTCGACCGGGGTCGCATCAACAGACACCTGCACCCGCCCAAGTCTAGGACCCCCAACGGTGTCACGTCCTGGCGGCTGGGGCGTTGATGAGCTGCAAACCCCGCAGTTTGGGGGTGAGCAAGGCCAGGTTCGCAGGAGGCGGGCCGTCATGGCACAGCTGCGAGGGTCTCGAGCTGATCGTCACCACGAGACCCTCGCAAGGACACCATCACACAGTCAGTGACGCGCACTGATGGTGGCGCTGGGATCTCGCCATGACCGCGGGTCCTCCCGCTTCCAGCGCTTTTCCAGAACCGCCGAGCTGCGCAACTGGTAGGGCACCGAGGAGATGAGCACTCCGGGCATGAAGTGCAGGCGAGCCCGCACCACGAGAGCAGTCTGGTTGTGCAGGACGTGCTCCCACCAGTGACCGACGACGTACTCAGGGATGAACACCTCGACCATGTCTCGGGGGTTCTCGCTACGGATACGGCGAATATGGTCAATGAAGGGGTTGGTGATCTCGCGGTAGGGGGAGGCAATGACCTTGAGGGGAATGTCGATGTCCTCGTCGTCCCACCGCTCCAACAGACGGTCCGTGACGTCAGGATCGACGTCGACGATGACCGCTTCCAAGAAGGTCGGCACGGTGGCCTTGGCGAACTGGATGGCCCTCATCGTGGGCTTGTTGAGGTCCGAGATCATGATGACCGCGTGCACTCGCGACGGCAGGGCACGGTCGGACGGGCTGTTGAGCTCCAACTCCTGGGCCACCGAGTCGTAATGCTTCTTGATCCCCGTCATGAGGACGTACACCAAGGCCATTGCGATGAGCGCGAGGTAGGCACCGTGGATGAACTTCGACGCCAAGATGATGAGAAGGACGACACCAGTGCCCGCCAGACCGATGCCGTTGATGACCCGCGAGTGCTTCCACTTGCGGCGTTCCTTGACCGAGGCGGAGGTGTCGGTGCGCAGCAACCGCGTCCAGTGGCGCATCATGCCGGTTTGGCTCACCGTGAACGAGATGAAGACGCCAACGACGTACAACTGGATGAGGGCAGTCACCGAGGCGTTGAAGACCAGCACGAGGATGATGGCACCGGTGGCCAGCGTCAGGATGCCGTTGGAGTAGGCGAGACGGTCACCACGGGTGTGCAGGCGGCGGGGCAGGTAACCGTCACGAGCGAGGATGGAACCCAGCACCGGGAAGCCGTTGAAAGCCGTGTTGGCGGCCAGGAACAAGATGATCATCGTGCAGACGATCATGATGTAGAACCCCGGCTTGAAGGAGTCATAGAAGACGGTTCGGGCCAACTGTCCGACGACCGTCACCTGGTCCGTGACGACATGTCCGTGGGTGTCGACGAGGTGGGACTCCCCCGTCGTGTCGAACATCTTGACGCCGGTGACATTGGCCAGGATGAGGATGCCCATGAGCATCGAGACGGCGATTCCGCCCAACATTGCCAAGGTGGTGGCCGCGTTCCTCGACTTCGGTTCGCGGAAGGACGGCACACCGTTGGAGATGGCCTCGACACCGGTCAAGGCGGCACAGCCTGAGGAGAAGGTGCGCGCCATGAGGATGACGAAAGCTATCCCGACCAGGCCGGTGTACTTCGGCGCTCCGACGACCGTGTAGTCGGCGGTAGGAGCACGCAGGTGGTCCCCCAAGACGAAAATCCTCGTCAGACCCCAAATAACCATGCAGATCACGGAGATCATGAAGGCGTAGGTGGGGATGGCGAAGAAAGTTCCGGACTCCCTGACGCCACGCAAGTTCATGGCTGTGAGAATCGCGATGACAACGGCCGCCGCGACACCCTCATGACCGGCAAGACCGGGGATCATGGCCTCGGCATTCTGGATGCCCGACGAGACCGACACGGCCACCGTCAACACGTAGTCGACGAGGAGGGCAGAGGCCACGACAAGCCCGAATCGTGGGCTGAGGTTGGCCGTCGCGACCTCGTAGTCACCACCGCCGGACGGGTACGCATGCACCGTCTGGCGGTAGCTCATCACGACGATGAGCATGACGAGGGCGACAGCAATGCCAATCTTCCACGAGAACGCGAATCCGGCAGCACCCGCCAATGACAGGGTGATGAGGATCTCGTCAGGGGCGTACGCCACGCTCGACAGGGCGTCAGAGGCGAACACCGGTAGCGCGATCCGCTTCGGCAGGAGGGTCTCACCGAGAGCACTGCTCTCAAGCTTGCGCCCGATGAGCACCCTCTTGACGGCTTGGAAAACCTTCACGGCGGGTCACTCTACTTGCGAAAGACATCATTGGCACCTTGCCGCTACCCTCATAATCGTCAGGCCAACCATCGCACCCGGCCCAGCGATCACCCTCGGACGAGACAACCAGACCGGGACGCGGCAGAATGGCCCCGACAACCAGGACACGGATGGGTGCTACCGCCACCCAGGAGAGGGGTCACGTGCACATCGTCATCATGGGATGTGGCCGAGTCGGATCGAGCTTGGCCATTCTCCTGGAAAAGCGTGGCCACGACGTTTCGGTCATCGACATTGACGACAACGCATTCCGCCGCCTGGGACCCGACTTCAAGGGACAGACGGTCAAGGGAATTGGGTTCGATCGCTCGGTGCTCGAGAAGGCCGGGATCCGCGAGGCTGACGGATTCGCTGCCGTCTCCAGCGGCGACAACTCCAACGTCTTGTCGGCGCGGGTCGTGCGCGAAGAGTTTGGCCTGGACAACGTCGTGGCGCGCATCTACGACCAAGGACGTGCTGAGGTTTACGAGCGGTTGGGGATCCCGACGGTGGCCACCGTGCGTTGGGCTGCCGACCAGGTGTTGCGAAGCCTCATGCCGGAGGGTTCTGAACCGGCATGGCGCGACCCGTCCGGTCAGGTGCGTCTCATTCGTGTCAACACCCACTCTGACTGGGTCGGGATGAAGATCTCCGCCATCCAGGACCGCATCCACACCCCGATTCCCTTCCTGTTGCGGTTCGGTCAGGGCATGGTTCCTGACGCGGCCACCCTGCTGCAGGACGGCGACGTCGTCTACGTGGCGGTCGAGGTTGATCGCATCACCGAAATCGAGAGCCTGCTGGCCAAGCCGCCGGTCAAGCGTTGAGTGCACCCCACGACGCTGACCACCTGAGGCAAGGAGAATCGTGAGAATCGTCATCGTTGGAGCCGGTAACGTCGGCAGGTCCATTGCTCGTGAGCTCACTGCCCACGGACATCAGATCCTGCTCATTGACAAGAACCCCAAGGCCATGAAGCCAGACACTGTCCCGGAGGCTGAGTGGTTGTGCGCGGACGCCTGCGAGATGGCCGCCCTTGAGGAGGCCCGCCTCGATCACTGCGACGTCGCCATTTCAGCTACCGGTGATGACAAGGTGAACCTGGTCCATTCACTGCTCGCCAAGACGGAGTTCGGCGTGCCAAGGACTGTCGCCCGCGTCAACCATCCCGGCAACGAGTGGATGTTCGACCAGGTGTGGGGAGTCGACGTTGCGGTGTCGACCCCGCGACTCATGGCGGCCTTGGTCGAGGAAGCCGTGACCGTCGGCGAGTTGGTGCACCTGTTCACCTTCCAGAAGGGGCGCGCGAACCTCGTCGAGCTCACCCTGCCTGACAACTCCCCGCGTGTTGGTGACCGCATCCGCGACATCGCGATGCCCGGAGATGCCGTTCTCGTTGCCATCATCCGCGACGGCCAAGGTCGTGCACCCGAACGCGAGGCCGCTCTCGAGGCCGGGGACGAGCTGCTCTTCATGGTCTCGCCAAACTATGAGCCAGATCTGGCCGATCTACTGGCGCCTCACCGAACCAGCTGAAACGGGGGTCTCGCGACCTCGGCCCGGCTGGCCGACTGTTCCTGTGACCACCACCGCCGGCCCGGATGGCCGACCCCTGTCGTAGTGACCACCACCGCCTACCCACCTGGCTAACCGCCCCTACCTGTGTGGTGGTGATCGGGGTTGTGGGTGGGGGTGTTGCCAGTTCTCGTGACAGGCTGGTGTGTCATCACCCGGATCACCACCGCGGTGACCATGACCTACCCGGCTGGCCGACTGTTCCTGTGACCACCACCGCCTACCCACCTGACCGACCATCCCCTACCTGTGTGGTGGTGATCGGGGTTGTGGGTGGGGGTGTTGCCAGTTCAGGGAGCAGGGTCCCGCGTCACGAGGCGGTTGTCCACAGGGGGTTTGATGGCCCCAACCGTGGTTGTCCACAGATGTGAGATTGCCTGGCGGAAATCGGTTGGTCTGCCGATAACTATGGTTGTGAGAACTCTCCAAGAACGACTCGATCAACGCGGCGTGGCCCGTATCCATCGTCACAGCTACATCCGAGGCCAGGCCGACCGGGCAGTAGCTCGAGGAGACGCTGTGCGTATCCTGCCTGGCGTGGTCGCCGCCACAGCCCTGGCCAGACAACCCACCACGATCATGCAGGCGTTGCTGTTATGGCACCGCGACGTCGTGATCGTTGGCAAGGCCGCCCTTGTGCTGCTGGGGATGACGGCTCCTGGCACCACCAGACCCATGGATTTTCGAACCATCGATGAGGTTGAGGCGTTTTCCTCCACGCGCCGGGTGGCCCGCCCCGGTATTCGCGTGCATCGTTGGCATGTGCCAGGCCGGTTCATCACTGAGCGGCAACGGGTCCGCATCGCCACCGCTGAAGTATCCGTCCTCGTCCTGGCGATCCAGGGGCAGTGGGAGTGGGTCTGTGAAGCCCTTCGCCAACGGATCGTCACCCCCGAGTCATGTCGGCGGGCCCGTAAAAGCCTGACGGGCCGCTATCCCAAAGCCCAGGTCGAGGCCGCGTTGGCTGATATTGATCTCAACGCGTGGTCGGTTCCGGAGTTGGAGATGGCCCGAATGTTGCGTGCGGTGGGAGTGAGGGGTCATAAACCCAACCGGAAAGTGTGGGCAGGGGACCGCTCGTATTACCTGGATCAGGCCTTCGATGCTGAGAAAGTCGCGGTGGAGATTGATGGGCGGTCTGTGCACGGCACCGTTGAGGGATTCGAGGAGACGATGATGAGGTCGGCTCACCTGGACTGTCATGGCTGGAGGGTGCTCCACGTCACCCCGACCATGATGCGCAGGAATCCAAGGTTCGTGCTGGACTGGCTGGCCTCCCACCTCCACCGACGCCACCGACCCAGAACCATGTTCACCGAACCCGTCCTACGACAGATCATGGGCGGTGCCGCACCAGCCTGAACCGCCACTCATCACCCGGGAGCGCGCCTCGACGCCTGCTTGACCACGACCTGCACCGCAGCCCTGCCTACCCCACTCGTGGTAAAACCGGTCACGACCACACCAGCTGCTACCCCAACCCACACCACAGTCCATCACCACCCACATCACCACAAGGACAGGACAGAAGACGGCTAGTGCCACAAAGGTCGCCAGGAATGTCGCCGAGGACCGGCCGGACCCAGCGGGCGGGCTCGTAGAAAACCCTCGTCCGGCAAGGATGTCCAGCCCGGCGAAGGCAAAAACCGCGGGATCCTTCGCCGCGGCTCTCAAAGGGCCAGAAGCTGGGTCTCAGTCAGGAAGAACGGTGTACCGGGGGTTGTAAATGACCCGGCGACCATCAGCCTCGGTGATCATCCCCTCGACACTGATCCGTCGTCCGGCACGCAGACCCGCAATGCGACGTCGGCCCATCCAGATCAGCGTCACCGCCCCAGTGCCGTCGCGCAGCTCCGCCTCAAGCCAACAATTCGTCCCGCGCGGGTTGAGGGTCAGCACCTCGATGCGCCCCTGGAGAGATGCGCGGGAGCGCATCGCGGCCTCGGCAATCGTCGAGACCCCGGCCTTGATACTGGAGCGCTGCAGGTCGTCATCGACGAGATCCTCGTTGGATGCCGTGACCCGGTGCAGGACCCGCCGAAGCATCGATTCGCGGGGAGCGCGAGGATCGGTGCCTCTGACCATGATCAGGACTCCTCCGGGCGCAAACCCTCAGGAACCTTGAGTGGGATGACATCGCCGGGCACACGCGGACTGTCGTCACGGCGCACCACGAGGTTGCAGAAGAACTCCAGCAGCAACTGACCGGTGGCGTCGAGCTTCTCGCCGAGAGCGGACTCGCCCATAAGCACACCGCGCAGCAGCCAGCGTGGCCCCTGGGCCAGCCAGGTGCGAGAGACGTGGTAGCCGTCCTCTCCGTCGGGGCCCTTCATCGGGACGATGCGACGCAACTCGGCACCCATCGGGCCGGGGCCGACATTGGCCTCACCACCCTGAGCAGCGGTGCCCTGAATCATCTCCTCGTGTACCTCGTCGATCATGAGGGTCGAGGCAGGAGCAGCGAAGAGGGCCACCTCAATGGCGGAGTTCCCCTGAACGACGAGCAGGCTCTGCACAGCACCAGAGGTTTGATCCAGCTGGATCTGCATCTGCATGTTCTCGAAGGGAGTGACGATGAGGGAACCGAAATCGATGCGCTCAACATCGTCTGCGTCGAGGTCGACCTCATCGATGTCGAAGGGACCGTCCTCACGGTCGAGGTTGATCCGGTAGGCGGAGGTGTCCTTCTCCTCGCTGGGCTCGTCCTCCTCGGGGTCGTCGGGAACCTCCTCACTGGTCTCGAGCTCCTCGTCGATGACTTCATCCGTCTCGACGTCGTCGTTGCGCTTCTTGCGACCGAACATTGTGTCCTTCCTCGACCGACACTGTGTGTCAACAACTTCAGTCTAACCATCAGCGGGACGCGCACCGGAAACGCCGGTGGACCCGTACCCGCCTTGGCCGCGTTCGGTCTGGTCCAAGTCATCGACAGGCTGGAACACTGCCTGGACGACTGGGACGACGACGAGCTGTGCTATCCGAGACCCGGCCTCAAGGTGCACTGACTGTCTGGGATCGGTGTTGATGAGCAACACCTTGATCTGACCTCGGTATCCCGCGTCGATGGTGCCGGGGGCGTTGACGATCGACAACCCACACCGAGCTGCCAGACCTGACCGCGGATTGATGAGCCCGACATAGCCGTCTGGCAAGGCGATACGCACACCGGTCTCGACCATGGCCCTCTCCCCCGGAGCCAGGTCGACATCATGGCGACAGGTGAGATCGGCCCCGGCGTCACCAGGCATGGCATAGCGGGGCATGGCTTGGGGATCTGCCACGGTCGGGACAATGACGTCAGCCACGGTTGTCCTCCTCATCACGAGAGTCATTGGAAGGGTCAGGGGAAACGGACGAGACGGACACGGGGGCGGAATCGGGAGCCATGACGTACTCAGACACGATCGCCGCCACTGCGTCGGGGTGACGTGTACTGACGATCCAAGCCTGATGTGGGTCAGCAGGATCAGCAAGCCTCAACACCAGCCCCGACCTGATCCAGGGCCGCGTGAGGAGGAAGGAGCCCACCTGATGGCTGGAATGCATCACCGAGGCCATGGTCTGGGCATCCACGCCGCGTACCCGGTCGACCCACTTCCACTCTATCCAGGACGATCCTGCCCCGAATCCTTCCTCCGTCACGACGATGCGTACCCGTCCGGCCTCGACGAAGACGGCAACGACGAGAGCCGTGGTGATGACGGCGACGATGATGCCCGTGGACGGGCTCGTCCAGGCACCAATCGCCACGATGAGCGAGATCGCCACCGCGGCGCCGATGAGCCACCACGAGAACGGCGCCCAGAGTCTCTCGGAGTAGACCACTGTTCCGGAAGGGTGGGGGGAATTCACCATCTCAGCCTAGTCGACGGTCCCCGAGCCCATATGATGGCGTCATGATCCCAGAAAAGATCCTGTGGAAGGTTTACGCCGGTGCTCTTGGCGCCGTCACCACCATCGTTAGCCAAAAGGTCGTCGAGGGCGTGTGGAAGTACGTCACCGGCGACGAGGAGACTCCCGAGCCCAATGACCCCGAGGTCTCGACCGTGAAGGCGATCTCGTGGGCGCTGGCCAGCGGCATCGGGATCGCCGGATCCCAGCTGCTCATGCACCGCTTCGTCAACAAGCGTTGGATGAAGTTCAGCTCGGTCAACCCCATCACCGGCAAGAGCCTCGGGGACGAGGACGACGACTGAGCCTCACCCCAGCAACGACAACGGGCCCTCGTCTCCGCGGAGACGAGGGCCCGTGCGTGTCAGGGAGGAGAATCAGACGCAATCGACACAGTAGAACTTGCCGTCCCGCTCCTCAGCCAGCTGGGAACGTCCTTTCACGAGGAAGCAGGATGCGCAGGTGAACTCGCCGGACTGGCGAGGCAGCACCCGAACGGTCAACTCCTCGTGGGACAGGTCAGCGCCGGGAAGCTCAAAGGCCTCAGCAGCCTCGACCTCGTCCTCGTCAACCTTTCCGGAGTTCTTGTCGTTGCGCTGGTTCTTGAGCTCCTCGATGGAATCCTCACTGACGTCCTCATCGGTCTTGCGCGGAGCGTCGTAATCGGTAGCCATGGTCACCTTCCAGTAAGGGCTCGAGAGGTCGCCGACTCACATGCTGCGAGTTGCGACTGCACAACATTCGCACCCTTGTGTATCACACGTGTCAAGCCGACTGACAGCGCGCCAGGGCATCCGGGCGGTACCATCACGCCCGAAGGCAGTAAGTTGGTGACTCACACAGCCAAACCCCGACCACAAGGAGTCGGGAGGGAAGGTGGACGATGGACAGCGCTCTGAGCCCCCGCGAGATTCAGTCGCGGATCCGTTCCGGGGCCACTGTCGAGGAGGTGGCCGCTGAGGCGGGCGTCGGCGTCGATCAGGTGGAACCCTTCGCGGTACCGGTCCTCGCCGAGTTGGACCACATCATCGAGGTCGCCATGACGTGTCCGGTTCGACGCACTGGCGCGCCTGGGTCCCACCGCACCCTGGGAACCGTCATTTCCCGAGTTGCCAAGGCCAATTCGATCCCCGATGAGAAGATCTCGTGGCGATCGTGGCGCCACGAGGATCGCACCTGGGCCCTCGAGGCCACCTGGCCCAAGACCGACGAAGAGGCTCCGGGCACAGCGATGTTCCGCTTCGATCTCAAGGGCCGCCACACCTCTCCTGAGGACGCCGGTGCACGCTGGCTCGTCAACGACCGCTCCCCTGCCCCCGCCGAGCCATTGCCTGCTGGTGCCCGCGATCCTGACCAGGAACCGACGCTGGATCTCAACGACGAGTTGGCCATCGTTCGGGCCGTGAGCAATCGTCCTCAGCGGTCGGCCGATCCCGACGCCGTCGCCGGAATGACCAAGCACGACGGGGTCTATGACTTCGTGCCCTCATCCCCGGCTGACATGGACATGCTCTACGAGATGCTGGCGGGTTTCCAGGAGGACTCGGTCAACATCTACGAGGGCCTGGAGACGCCGGTCGTCGACGCTGATTCCTCCCCCGAGCCCCAGCTCAAGGAAGAAGAGGCCCAGACCAACGGCGAGGCGACCAGCGCCGACGCGGCCACCACCGACGAGCCCTCTTCGAGCCCTGCGACAGACGAGCCTGAGCCCAGGAAGAACCCGGCTGGCAAGCGGAAGGACCCCGCTGGCAAGAGGCAGGCAGCCAGATCGACGACTCGCACGCCAACGCCCGCCAAGGACAGCCAGCACAGCGACGACGAGCCAGCGCAAGATGCCCTCGTCGAGGGTGGGGAGCAGCCGCGCACGAAGCGCAAGCCACGCAAGTCCAAGAGGGCGTCAATCCCCTCGTGGGACGAGATCATGTTCGGAGGCCCCGCCCCGCACGCCTGAGAGGTCCCGACCGTCTGGGACGCGAATGCCCGCGAGCCCAGTCGTCGAGCTGGGTTCGTGGTGCGTGAGACCGTCAGTCGTCGAAGGGCAGGGTCTGCTCCGAAAGGGTCGCCTTGGACATTTCTCCGGTAATTCCCTGACGGTGGTGACGCCGACACAACACCTCGTAGTGAATCTCGGACCCACCGCCGATGTCGCCGACGCCTACCTGATCTCCTTGGCGCACCATGACACCGCCGACGATACGGGCGTTGTGGGTCGCAGGACGTCCGCACCAACACAGCGGCGAGACGGGCGGCTGGACAACGCGATCGGCGAGCTCAACGAGCCGTTTGGAACCTGGGAAAAGCTCGGTCCTGAAATCGGCCAGGATCCCGAAACAGTAGACGTCGATCCCGAGATCGTCGACGACCCGGGCGAGTTGGTCGATCTGCTCGGGACGGTAGAACTGCGCCTCGTCGCAGATGAGGTAGTCGATCCGTCCACCGCGACTCAGCCGATCCACGACGTCCTGGTACAGGTCCAGGGAATCGGTCACCTCGACGGCCTCGACGCTCAACCCGATACGGGACGTGATTCGAGCCGCCCCGGAACGATCATGCATGGCATACCTGACACCCTGGCGGTCGTGGGCTGACTGGGCGTGGTCCATCTGCAACGCAAGGGTGGACTTTCCGGAGTCCATCGGCCCGGTGTGGAAGACGAGCTCAGCCATCCTCAGCCCTCGCAAACCTGTGCCAGCAACGGAATCCTCATCTCTCGAGGGGTCAGGGAACCATGCATTCCGACCAGGGAGAGTTCCTTGGGGGTGGCACGACTCATGATCGCCCAGTCGTCACGGGTGATGGCCAGGACGTCACCGAACCGGGGGCGGGTGGATTCGTCGACAGGCCCGAAGAGTCCGGCGTCAACGGCCTCATCGCCCACGACAACGCGAGCACGATCTGCAAGCACCCGTTGCCACCGTTGTGCGACCTCGTCGGGACGCCGGGTGTAGATGTGGCGGAAACGTGGCTCTCCTGCCAACAGATCGACGTCTGCGAGCAGTCCTGCCTCATCTTCCACCATGACGCGGTGGTCCCGGGGCACGTCGATCATGCCGTGATCTGCCGTGACGACCAGGGCGGTCCCGGGGTCCAATGCGTCAAGAAGGGCGCCGACGAGGTCGTCAACCCACATGAGACGCGATCTCCACGCGGCGGACTGCCATCCCTCTCCGTGGCCCACATGGTCGAGGGAACGCTCGTAGACGTAGGTCAGGGAGGCGTCGCCAGCTCGAGAGGCCGTGAGGGTCTTGGCGACCCGCTCGTCGACGTCCTCCTCGTCGTGGATGGCCACGAATCGCGCACCGCGCAAGCTCGCTCGCGTCAGCCCAGACCTTTCGAACCGAGCCGGACCGACGCTGCTGACCGTCACCCCGGCCGATACCAGATCGTCGAAGGCCGTCGGGTGGGGCTGAATGACCTCGGGGTCGTCGCCGTTGGCCCAGCTCAACGCGTTCATGACCAGTCCGGAGGCAGCACGGAAGGTGTACCCGGCCACGCCGTGGCGTCCGGGAGCGGCACCGGTACCGACACAGCTCAAGGAGGTCGCCGTGGTCGAGGGAATCTGACAGGTCAGGTCGTGGCACATCTGCATGTCAGACAGGGTGGGCGCCAGGTGTCGGGACTGCTCAAGGTTTTCCCGCCCCATGCCGTCAACGAGGAGGAAGACGTAACGGCGGGCATCAGGTAGGCCAAGCCCAGCCGATCCCAGACCCGTCAAGGCCCGGCCCATTGCGGGCACCAGGTCAGACAGGGTCTGCGGACCCGGCGCCATGAGGTCAGGTCCCAGCAAGGAACTCATCGTGCTGCCCCAGTGGCGACCTGCATCCGAGTGGCGAACCCCATCATCCGCTCGACTTGGTCGGGGCCATCTGCGGCGGGGCTCATCCTGATGACGATGTCGTCCCCGCTGACGGTGCCGGTGTATCCGTGATCGGCAGTACACATCGGGTCACCACAGGTGGCTGGCTCGAGTTCGATACGCGAGACCGCCCGCCATGTCATCTGAAGCCACGTCTCCACCGTCGTCGCCGAAGGGTCCTTGCCGAATTTGTCGGGGTTCTGGACAACGCGAGTCAGCACCACCGAGTTCACGTCCGACAAGGGGATCGACTCACTCGCGGTGACGGCCTGCAACCGTCCTCCCTCGGTGCGCTCGTCCGTGTGACCGATGAGCATTCGGGTCGGGGTACGCAAGATGACGGTGAGATGTCGGTGAACCTCGTCATTGTCGAAGGCTGCCTCAAGATGAAGCAGATGATCGCAGACCTCCTCCCCTGCCAACGAGGTTTCGGCGGCGTCGATGACCAGTTCGGGGAAGAATCCACAGGACTGGATCTCAGCGGCTAGGGCAGCCGGAAGGGGAGTTCGGGCTTGATCGACAGACTGGCTCACCGGCCCATCGTCCCACGATGCGGCCCGATCCAGTAATCTCCAAGGCATGTCGAACCGGCCGTTCATCGGAGCCCGAGTCGAGTATGCCCTTCACCGGCGTCTCAACACCACCTTGCGCCGGCACGGTTGGATGCCGCGAGTCATCGGGTATCGCAGTTACGGATCGGCCACGCATGTGCGCGTTCTGGGCCGAGTCGTCCTCACCAGTCCTCCCGGCAACAGCCCGGAACGGGAGCGTCATCCCGACCGTTCTCCGCTCACTCAGCGCAACATGCTGTCCATCGACCTGCTCTCCCAGCGGGGATGGCGCAATTTCCTCGGGTTACCGGCCCCCGACACCGAGGTCGAGGTCGATGTCAACGGGGAGAAGATCACCGTTCGGGCAGACCGAGCCGGATACGTCGACGTGCGCGTCAAGAACCACGGATTGCAACCGGGATGGCACGAGGTGACTCTCTCGACCTCCGGGGACACGACGAAGGCGAAGGTCCTCGTCGTGTCACGCAACACCCGTTTTGGCATCGTGTCCGACATCGACGACACCGTCATCGCAACCTCCCTGCCACGGTCCCTCATCGCCGCATGGAACTCCTTCGTTCTCACCGAGCAGGCCCGAAAATCCATTCCCGGCATGGCCCGGATGTACCAGCAGCTGTTGGAACGTCATCCCGACGCGCCCGTGGTCTACGTGTCCACCGGAGCCTGGAACACCTATCCGTTCCTGGTCAGGTTCCTGGCCCGCCACGGCTACCCGCAAGGACCGCTGCTGCTGACCGACTGGGGACCGACGAACACCGGCTGGTTTCGCTCCGGCGTCGATCACAAGCGGACGGCCCTGCGTGAACTGGCCCGCGATTTCCCTGACATCGAGTGGGTGCTGGTCGGCGATGATGGCCAGCACGACATCCGGATCTACTCCGAGTTCGACGAGCTACAGCCCGGCCACACCCGCGCGATCGCGATTCGGGAGCTCTCGACGACCCAGCAGGTGTTGGCTCACGGAACGACGACGGTGTTGGAGGACCTCCACCGGGTGCAGTGGACCCCCGAATCAGCCCCGCTGGTACGCGCTCCTGACGGAGACCACTTGGCCCCGTTGCTCGACGAGGTGCTCAACGACGCGGACTCCTCGCAGCGGCCCTGACATGCGGATGTCGCGTCCATCGACCAAAATAGGTCGTCAGCGGCTTCCAGGGAGGTAACACGATGGCCAGAAAGACGGTGGATGACGACTTCACCGAGAACATCATCGACGTCGATGTCTCCCGAGAGATGGAGAACAGCTTCCTCGAATACGCCTACTCCGTCATCTACGCTCGTGCCCTGCCGGATGCCCGTGACGGTCTCAAGCCCGTGCAGCGTCGCATCCTCTACACCATGGGCGACATGGGGGTTCGCCCCGATCGCGCCCATGTGAAATCGGCCCGTGTCGTCGGTCAGGTGATGGGACAGCTCCACCCCCACGGCGATGCTGCCATCTATGACGCCCTGGTGCGCACCGCCCAGCCCTGGGCCATGCGCCTCCCCCTGGTCGACGGGCATGGCAACTTCGGATCCTTGGACGCCGGCCCGGCCGCCATGCGTTACACCGAGTGCCGGATGGCTCCCCCCGCCTTGGCCATGATCGACGGGCTCGACGAGGACACCGTCGACTTCGAACCCAACTACGACGGCAAGGAGACCGAGCCTTCGGTTCTGCCGGCCGCCTTCCCGAACCTGCTGGTCAACGGGGCCTCGGGCATCGCGGTGGGGATGGCCACCAACATTCCGCCACACAACCTCGTCGAGATCGTCGCAGCCCTGCGTCACATGCTCGACCATCCCGACGCCGACCTCGAGGAGATCATGCGCTTCGTGCCGGGGCCGGATCTGCCCACCGGAGGGCGGATCATCGGCCTTGACGGCATCGCTGAGGCGTACCGGACGGGGAAGGGCTCCTTCAAGATCCGCGCCACCGCACGCATCGAGAAGGTCTCCCCGCGACGTCACGGAATCGTCGTCACGCAATTGCCGTACATGGTCGGCCCGGAGCGGATCATCGACCAGATCAAGACCTTGGTGCAATCCAAGAAGATCACCGGCATCGCCGACGTCAAGGACCTCACGGACCTGACCAACGGCACCCGTCTGGTGATCGAGGTCAAGAACGGCATCAACCCGGAGGCCCTGCTGGAGCGGTTGTACAAGCTGACCAAGCTCGAGGACTCCTTCGCCATCAACGCCGTCAGCCTGGTCGAGGGGCAGCCGCGAACCCTCGGTCTGCGCGAGATGCTGCAGGTCTACCTCGACCATCGCCTCGAGGTCACCTTGCGGCGCACCAAGTTCCAGCTCGACAAGGCTAAGGACCGGCTGCACCTGGTGGAAGGCCTGCTGCTGGCCATCGTCGACATCGATGACGTCATTGCCATCATCCGGTCCAGTGAGGACGCGACGACGGCCCGCACCCGACTCATGGAGGCGTTCAACCTCGACGAGGTGCAGGCCAACTACATCCTCGACATGCAGCTTCGTCGGCTCACGAAATTCTCCACGATTGAGTTGGAGTCCGAGCGTGACGACCTGGGCGAGCGTATCGAGAAACTGACCCTCATCGTCCAGGACGAGTCCGAGTTGCGTCGAGTCGTCTCCCAGGACCTCGCCGAGATGTCCACCAAGTACGGCACCCCTCGTCGCACCGTGCTGCTGGGAGCGGCTCCCGCCGTCGCCGCCGCCTCCGCCCCCCTGGAAGTCCCCGACTCCCCGTGCTGGGTGATGCTGTCGGCCACCGGTCTGTTGGCTCGTATCGACACCGACGACGATCTTCCCAGTGGCGGGGACCGGGCCAGCCACGACGTCATCGTTTCTCGTGCCCGCACCACAACACGTGGTGATTTCGGCGTCATCACGAGTGCCGGGCGTCTCATCCGGGCACACGCCATCGAGTTGGCCAGTCTGCCCATGACCGCCACCGCCCCGTCACTGGCTGGCGGCACCCCGCTGGTGGACCTTGTCGAGTTGGACAAGGGTGAGAAGGCTCTCGCGGTGACGAGCCTGTCCGGACAGGGTCCATCCCTGGCCCTGGGCACCCGCAATGGCGTCGTCAAACGGGTCAATCCGGAACTGCTCAACAAGGATTCTTGGGAGGTCATCGGCCTCAAGGACGGCGATGAGGTCGTCGGAGCCGCCGAGCTGGACGATGAGGACCTCGAACTGTGCTTCGTCACGGAGGGGGCGTCCCTGCTTCACTTCCCCGCCTCATCGGTGCGCCCGCAAGGACGTTCCGGAGGTGGTGTGGCCGGCATCAAGGCCAAGGACCCGGTGATCTTCTTCGGGGCAGCTGCCGGCCATGGTTCGTCAGTCGTGACGGTGGCGGCCTCCTCCCCCGCTGCCGCCGGCAAGGAGCCCGGCTCGGTCAAGGTGACTCCCTTCGACCAGTACCCGCCCAAGGGCCGGGCGACCGGCGGCATGAGGTGTCAGCGCTTCCTCAAGGGTGAGACGGCCTTGGTGCTGGCCTGGATCGGGTCCGATCCTGCCGTGGCTTGTGCGGCATCGGGTGTTCCGGTCGAATTGCCGGAGCCGAACATGCGTCGAGATGGTTCCGGGGATCAGGGCCGCCAGCCCATCCTCGCCGTCGGAACCCGTAGTCATGGCGGCGAGATGGCCCAGTCCGCCGCACCGCTCGCCCCAGACACCTGGGACGATGATGTGGACGCCGTCGACGGCTCGGATCAGGAGACCCCAGATACCGACGGTGCTCTCATCCCCGCCCCGGCGTCGACACCCCCGCAGGACGGGGAGGAGTCCACGGCGCAGCGACGTCGTCGCCGTGCCACAATTGACCACGACGACGAATCAGAACCGGATCTGTTCAGCTGATCAGGAGACTGTGACCATGTTCGACGACCTCATGGACGGCAATGCCCGGTACGTCGAGTCCTTCGACCTGGCCGACACACCGGGGCGGGCGGCGCGTGGGGTCGCCATGGTCTGTTGCATGGATTCCCGGCTGGATCCCCTGGCGATCTTCGATCTCAAGGTCGGAGACGCCAAGGTGCTGCGCACTCCTGGTGGTCGGTTGACCCCCGACGCTCGCATCGGGCTGATCGTGGGCTCTCACATCCTCGGAATTGATCGGATCATCATGCTGGCCCACACCAAATGCGCGATGGCCAGCGGGGATGACGCCACGCTCATCGAGAAGGTGCGCCAGACCGACGGCACGGACCTGTCCGGTATGCGTATCGGGTCCAGTCCCGATCAGATGGCCGGGCTGCGTCACGACGTCGAGACCCTGCGCTGCGATCCGCTGGTGGCTGCCGAGGTGTCCGGGATGGTCTACGACGTCATGACCGGGCGCGTCGAGAAGATCTACTGACCGGTAGCTCCCCAACCAGTCCGACGACGGTGGTGTCGACCGATGTGAGACCTTCTCATGCGTCGATCTGTTCGGCGTCGAGACGATAAGCCCCCTCGACGATGAACTGTTTGCGCGGGGCGACGTCGTTACCCATGAGGATTTCGAAGGTGCTCTCGGCCTCAGCCGCATCGTCAACGGTGATACGGCGCAAGGTGCGGTGACGCGGGTCCATCGTCGTCTCCTTGAGCTGGGAGGCGTCCATCTCGCCCAGACCCTTGTAGCGCTGTGGTTCCTTGAACCGCACCCCCTTCTTGGCCAATTGGGCTGCGGTGCGCTGGTACTCGGCGTCGCTGTAGGTGTACAGGTATTTCTCCATCCCCCTCTTGGGGTTGATGATCTCGAACCGGTGCAGCGGGGGCACCGCCGAGAACACCCGACCCGCTTCCACCATCGGACGCATGTAGCGGAAGAAGAGCGTGGCCAGCAGGCAACGAATGTGGGCACCGTCGGAATCGGCATCGGCCATGAAGATGACCTTGCCGTAACGGGCCTGATCGAGGTCGAAGGTCTTTCCCGATCCAGCCCCGACGACCTGGATGATCGACGCGCACTCGAGGTTCTTGAGCATGGCGCCGAGGTCAGCCTTCTGGACGTTGAGGATCTTGCCTCGGATCGGCAGCAGGGCCTGGTGCTCGGAGTTGCGTGCCACATTGGCCGTTCCCAAGGCCGAATCGCCCTCGACGATGAACAACTCGGTGACGTCGGGATCCGAGGAGCGGCAGTCCTTGAGCTTGGGAGGTAGATGGGAGGACTCCAGGGCGTTCTTGCGACGCTGGTTCTCCTTGTGGGCGCGGGCTGCGACGCGGGTCCGGGAGGCATTGACGACCTTCTCCATGAGGGTCCGCGCCACCGGCTTGTCGGCGGCCTTGGACGAGGTCAGGAAGGCCGTCATCTTCTCCTCGACGATGCGGGCCACGAGACGCCGCACCGGCGGGGTGCCCAGCACCTCCTTGGTCTGGCCCTCGAACTGAGGTTCGGCCAGACTCACCGTCACCACAGCCGTCAGACCCTCCAGAACATCGTCCTTGACGATCTCCTCGGAGGATTTGAGGATGCGGGTGCCCTCCAGGCCGGCATTGAAGGCCCGCAGCAGACCCTGCTCGAACCCCTGGACGTGGGTGCCACCCTTCGGAGTGGCGATGATGTTGACGAAGGAGCGCACCGTGGTGTCGTAGCCAGTCCCCCAACGCAGGGCGATGTCGACCGCGAGGTCCCGGTCGACGTCGGTCGGCGTCATGCCACCATTCTCGTCGAGCATCGGGACGGTCTCGGTGAAGGAAGCCTCCCCCTGCAACCTCATGACGTCATTGATCGGCTCGTCATGGGCGAGAAACTCGGAGAATTCGGAGATACCGCCGTCAAAGCGCATCGTCTCGCTGATCGTCTCGAGAACATCTCCGGTCTGCGGGTCGGTCTGGATGCCACGCTCGTCAGTGATGACGATTTCCAGGCCCGGGACGAGGAAGGCCGTTTGACGAGCACGATCAGCAAGTTTGGACCACGACAACGTGGCGTCGGGCAGGAAGATCTGACGGTCTGGCCAGTACCGCACCCTGGTACCGGTGGCTCCGCGCTTGGCCTTGCCGATCTTGCGCACCCCGGACTCGGGGGTGAAGGGGGCATCAGGTCCGTCTCCGTCGAAGACGCCGGGGACACCGCGCCGGAAGCTCATCCCCCACACGGTGGACTTGCGGTCCACCTCAACGTCCAAACGGGATGAGACGGCATTGACAACAGATGCGCCCACGCCGTGCAGACCACCGGAGACGTTGTAGGCCCCGCCGCCGAACTTTCCGCCGGCATGGAGCTTGGTGTAGACCACCTCGACTCCGCTGAGCCCAGTCCTCGGCTCGATGTCGACCGGAATGCCACGCCCCTCGTCGGTGACGAGAACGGACCCGCCCTTCTCGAGGGTCACGGTGATGCGACGCCCGAACCCGGCCAGAGCCTCGTCAACACCGTTGTCGAAGATCTCCCACAGACAGTGCATGAGACCGCGGGTGTCCGTCGACCCGATGTACATGGCGGGACGTTTTCGGACGGCCTCAAGACCTTCCAGCACCAAGAGGTTCTTGGCACCGTACTCGCGGCTCGTCGACGCCGTGCGCACGGTGTTTGCCTCGCCAGCTGAGGTGTCAGCAGGCGCGGATGATGAGGTCGAGGTCTTGTCCCTGGTCACTCGGACACCTTATCGGCAGGCTCGGACAAGCTTTCGACGACAGTGTTCGCCCCCAGCCGCGTACCATTCAGCGATATTCCTGGGAACATTCCAGCGATGACGTATGTTGACCAGTGCGGTGAACGAACACCTGAACCGGAGGAGGTTGTCATGAGCACCACGATGATCGAGCACCACGCCCTCACCACTGCGGACCGTTGTGATCGTTGCGGCGCACAGGCCTATGTGCGCATCACGCTGCGCAACGGTGGCGAGCTCCTCTTCTGTGCCCACCATGCTCGGGCCCACGAGGACAAGCTGAAGCAGGTAGCCCTGCACATTCAGGACGACACCACGAAGCTGTCCTCCCGTAGCTGAGAAAACCTACGATTCACGGGCGTGGGCCGGATTCCACCACCCCCGCCGACGTCACGGCATCGAGTTCGGCGACGCGAATGAGCCGCTGGAGTTCCACCCCGCCGAGGGAATCGTCGACGGCACCGTCGGTGTCGTCGACGTGGAACCCGTGGCGCTGGTAGAACTTGATCGCGCGGGCGTTGTCGGCAAAGACCCACACGTAGGCGCAGCGATGTTCGATGCAGGCGTTGAGGAGGTCGTCCGAGGCCCCGCAATGGCGGGCTTCGGGTAGGACGTGGAGGGTTGCAACCTCCCACGGCGTGGGAGCGTCCGGACTGGTGGACATGCGCGCCATCGCCACGCCGACAATCTTCATGTCGAGACGATCGACAAGAATCTTGAAGACTGCGCCGTCGTCCATGAACTGCTCCCACTGCTCAATGGTGGTGTGGACGATGCCAGGGCCGGTGACCTCGGTGAGGATGTCGTCGGGGATCACCCCCTGACCGATCTCCCGGAAGCACACTGCTTGAACGGCTGCGGCCTCAGGCAGGTCCTCGCGATGAGCATCCTTGACGACGAAACGACCGGCGGCGCTGCCCTGATCGTGCCCCGCCCGTGACGACGTGTCGACATTGACTGACGTATCCATGACCTGATTCTACCGGTCCGCAGCCTCGCCGAGGCGAGGTTCGCCATGGACGCTGGTCGGTAGGCACGTGGCCCTCCTGCGCCACGGTCCCACCGACCACAGCTCGTGAGTACGGTAGGCACGTGGCAGACACGACAACTTCTCGTCATTCCTGGCTACGCATCGCCTCTGGCCTCCTTGGCCTGATACTGGCCCTTCCGGTGCTGGCGTGGTCAGTAGCTGCGATCCTGCCTTCTCGTGATGCCCTGACCTTCGTCTCCTCGGTTTTGGTGGGCTCCTTGGCCGTGCCGGCCCTGGGCATTGTCGCGATTGCTCTCGTCTTCGCCTTTCTGGCCAGAGGTGCTCTGCGAGTGGTGGCCGTCATCGCCTCGGTGATGGCGCTGATCCTTCCGGCTACTGCCACGGCCTCGACGACATGGGTGACTGATCGAGCCGGTGGACGGATCAACGTCTTGTCGGCAGCTGCAGTGTCGTCAATGGCAAGTCACCCTGACGAGACGGTCCGGTATGGTTCCAGACCCGATGAGACCGCCCAGATTTACCGTCCCCAACGACACAACGCACCTGTTCTGGTCGACATTCACGGCGGAGGGTGGAATACCGACGCCACCATGCCCGCCACCTTGAGGTGGTTTTCCGACCATGGCTGGTTGGTTGTTCGCCCCTCGTATGTCTTGGCATACAAGGGGCATCCCACCTGGGACATCGCACCGAAGCAGGTAGCCTGCGCCTGGGCCTGGAGCCTGGCTCACGTCAAGGAGTTCGGTGGTGATCCGTCCCGAGTGTCGATCATGGGAGATTCTGCCGGCGGTGGGATGGCCATCAACCTGGCCTACGGCGCCGCAAGTGGGAAGATGACAAGTTCGTGCGGACCAATGCGCGCCCCGAAATCGGTCTTGGCCTTGTACCCGACGGTGGACGTCGCAGCAGTCCAGTCAGTTACCACCCTGGGAGCGGGAAATGCCGCCACGATGTACATCGGTGGCGCGCCCGAACAGTTTCCCGACCGCTACCGCGCCGTCAACAGTTCCACCTGGATCACTCCTAAGGCTCCCCCGACGATGGTGATCCAGGGCAATCGCGACACTTTTGTCCCGCCCTCGAGCGTACGAGACTTCGTTGCTCACTCCCGCCAGGCCGGGGTGGACGTGACACACGTGCAATTGCCGATGTTCAACCATGCCTTTGACATCCAGGCGCGAAACTCACTGGGATTCCAGGTCGTCACCACTGTTGGGCTGGCCTTCCTCAACGAACACTAGTGAGGATCCGGGCCAAGGCCTCCAGATCCCCGGCAATGTCGGTGCTGTGATCCTGAACCCACCTCAGCTGCAAACCCTCTGCGGCCGCTACTGCCAGCCTTACAGCCTGCTCGTCGTCAATCCCCAATCCCGTCCTGACGACCTCGTAAACCCGCCGCCGATGCCGTTCCATGAAGGCATGGGCGGGATGGTTGGGGTCGGCAGCAGCCACGCTCATATCGACGAATAGCTTCGTCAAGCCCGGGGTACGGGTCGTCTGGGCCAGATATGCCCACACGTGCTCGGGGTCGGTGAGTGCTCCGGCATCGACGGCGTGAATGTCGCGAGCCTCCAAGATGGCAACGAAGAGCTCATCCATTGAACCGAAATAGTGCAACACGCCAGCCTCGGTGAGACCGACCTGCGCGGCAATGGCAGCCAAGGTCGGTCGATCGCCCGAGCTCGCGCCGTACAGTTGCAGCGCAACGTCAAGGATCTCAGCCCGTCGGGCGACCCCCTTGGCGTACGGGCCACGTCGAGCTGAGGTTTTCGTCGTCACTGCCATGGGCCCAACGATAGAGGGCAATCTCAGGTGATGGTCTGCTACCCCCATCAATGAATACCGAGTTGTACTAGGGTTTAGATGTGCTTCGGGCCGACGAAGGAGTTCTCATGAGTGCCCTGTTCCAGCTCACCTCCAGTGACCCCCATGTCCTCGATCCAGGTCAATTGGCGGCCGACCATCGCGAGTGGATCGACGCGGTCGTGCCAGGTGGAGTCCACGAAAGCCTCATTGCGGCTGGGATCATTGATCACCCCTACCTCGGAAATCATGAGAAGGATTGCCGCTGGGTCGAGGACCGTGCCTGGTGGTATCGCGGGAGGGTACCGATCCCGGACGGCGATGAACCTCTCGTCTTGACCCTGACCAAAGTCGACACGGTCGCCGACATCTGGGTTGATGGCAAGCACGTCGGACGTCATGCCAGCCAGTTCCGTCCTTTCTCGACCGTCGTGCCACACGTCGAGGGCGACCAGGCAGAGGTCTTCATTCGATTCGCTCCCCCGCTGGACGGCCTCACCGAGCCCCCTGCCACCCGGGCCATGGTTAATGCCGTGAGCGAGTTCCTCAATGCCGCTGCTCCTCAGGAACTCGACGCCGAACCGGGAGCCGGGATTCTCACCCTCAACCTCGCTGCAACACGGCGGCGCAAGGGGATGTTCTCCTGGGGGTGGGATTTCGCCCCACGCATTCCTTCCATCGGGCTGACGGGGAAGGTTGAATTCACCCGCCGACCTCCTGTCGAGGTCACTCATCGCGTCGAGACCCTCTCCATCGCTGAAGACTGTGCCACGGTCAACGTCGTCGTGGCCGTCACCACCCACGACGACCTCCTGCCTTTCGACGTCGATGTCTCCCTGACCTCACCCACCGGAGATCGCACCGACGGCCATGCCCTCATCCACGATGGGGTTGCCTCGGTCGTGCTGCAGGTGGACCATCCCCAGTTGTGGTGGACCCACGATATGGGTGAGCCTTTCCTGTATCGCGTCGAGGTCGGCGTCCATGACGAGGATGCCAACACCATCGCCACGGATTCTGGGATGGCCGGCATCAGGACCATCACGGTCGACCACTCCATCGACCCCGACGATCCCGAATACGACGGGCCAGCCCGTCACTTCCGCTTCATGCTCAACGGTGTGCCGATCTTCGCCCGGGGAGCCAACCTCGTTCCACAGTCAATGCTCGTGGGCTCGGTGTCACCGGAACAGGATCGTGATCTGGTGGATGCCTGCCGCAACGGTGGCATGACGATGGTGCGCGTCTGGGGCGGCGGCGTCTACGCCTCTGACGCCTTCATGGATGCCTGCGACGAGAACGGCATCCTTGTCTGGCACGACTTCATGTTCGCCTGCATCGACTATCCCGGTGACGACCAAGAGTTCATGTCTGAGGTGCGGACAGAGGCTGACTACCAGACCCGCCGTCTGGCCCATCACCCGAGCCTTGCACTGTGGGCTGGCGGCAACGAGGTGCAGGCCATGCACCAGGCAGTCTGGAGCAATCTGAACCCCGGACAATGGGGATCGGCGATCTTTGACGAGATTCTGCCCGAGGCTGTGGGCCGCAATAGCCCCACCGTGGGTTACTGGGCCAACAGCCCAGCCACCGACGCCGACACCGACCCGCGCGTCAACGGCACTGGTGCCGGCGACCGTCACGCATGGGAGGTCTGGCACGGAGCCGACGTTGGCGCCGGCACCCACGAGAACTACGTCAGCCCGGCCGAGGCCATGCACTTCCACCGCTATCGCCATGACACCGGGCGCTTCATTAGTGAGTTCGGCATTCACGCCAGCGCTGACCTACCCACCTTGGAGAGGTGGCTTGGAAAAGACCATCTGACACTCGATGATCCAGTGCTCATCGCGCGCAACAAGGACACTCCGAAGGCCAAGGGAATGGCTCTCGTCGAGTACGAGGTGGGAAGGCCGACGTCGGTCCAGTCCTACGTCACCTCCACCCAGGTGGTGCAGGCTGAGGGGCTCAAGTTCGGCATCGAGCACTATCGACGTCGTTGGCCTCACTGTGCCGGCACCTTGGTGTGGCAGCTCAATGAACCCTGGCCAGGAATGACGTGGTCCCTGATCGATCACGATCTGGGAGCCAAACCGGGCTATTACGCTGCGGCTCGCGCTTTTGCTCCAGCCCTTCCTATCCTGCGACTGACCGACGAGTCCTTGGAACTGTGGGTTAGTAACGTCCAGCCCAACCGGGTCGTTGACACGGTGGCCGTCACCATCGAGAGATTTGATGGCACTGTTGAGCAGACGCACAAGGTGAAGGTGTCGGTGCCGCCATCGACCTCCGAGATGGTGTGGTCAATGCCACGCACCCAAGTGCCGGTGAACGGCGACCACTACGTGTGGGTTGAAGGTGCGACTCTGCCCTCCAACCGGCTCTTCCTGACACGTATCGCTGATCTTGACCTGCCCGACCCCGACCTTGACATTGAGGTGACGGCGACAGGAACTACGACGGCGAAAGTCCGGGTGACGGCCTCGATGTTCGCCTATTTCGTCCGAGTCCTGACCCCATGGCCGGCAGTTCGAGCCGACGTGTCGGCCCTCGATGTGCGAAGCGGAAGGACCGTCATCATGAACCTCGATGGACTACCCACAGGGTTCAATCCTGAACAGATCGCCGTGCGTCACTTCCTTGACGATGTGGAGCGATGATGTGTTGATGACTCGACCATGACGAAGGGGCGTCCCACGGGGCGCCCCTTCGTTCATCGTGACCGGTCCTCAGTCGAGGTAATCGCGCAGCACCTGAGAACGGCTGGGGTGCCTCAGCTTCGACATCGTCTTGGACTCGATCTGGCGAATGCGCTCACGGGTGACCCCATACACCTTGCCGATCTCGTCGAGGGTCTTCGGCTGACCGTCGGTCAGGCCGAATCGCATCGAGACGACGCCGGCCTCGCGCTCGGACAAGGTGTCGAGGACGTCGTGCAGCTGCTCCTGCAGGAGGGTGAAGTTGACGGCTTCGGCCGGGACGATGGCCTCGGAATCCTCGATGAGGTCGCCGAACTCGGAGTCGCCGTCCTCACCCAGCGGGGTGTGCAAGGAGATCGGCTCGCGGCCGTACTTCTGCACCTCGATGACCTTTTCGGCCGTCATGTCGAGTTCCTTGGCCAGCTCCTCCGGGGTGGGTTCGCGTCCCAGGTCCTGGAGCATCTGACGCTGCACTCGGGCCAGCTTGTTGATGACCTCGACCATGTGCACCGGGATACGAATCGTGCGGGCCTGGTCAGCCATGGCTCGGGTAATGGCCTGTTTGATCCACCATGTCGCGTAGGTCGAGAACTTGTAACCCTTGGTGTAGTCGAACTTCTCGACGGCGCGGATGAGGCCGAGGTTTCCTTCCTGGATGAGGTCGAGGAAGAGCATGCCGCGACCGGTGTAGCGCTTGGCCAGCGACACCACCAGACGGAGGTTGGCCTCCAGCAGGTGGTTCTTGGCGGCCTTGCCGTCCTCAGCGATCCACTCGTAGTCCTCGCGGTCCTCCTCAGAGATCTTGAGATCCGGGTCGGCGAGTTGCTCGCCGGCGAACAGGCCGGCCTCGATGCGCTTGGCGAGGTCCACCTCCTCGACAGCGTTGAGCAGGGCCACCTTGCCGATCTGCTTGAGGTAGTCCTTGACGGGGTCGGCGGTGGCACCGGCAACCATGACGGTCTGCTCGGGTTCGTCGGCGTCGTCGTTGTCGGACAGGGAGAACCCCTCGGCCTCCTTGTTGATCTGCTGCTCGTCCTTGGCAGCCTCAGCCGGGTCGTACTCGCTGTCATCGACGTCGTCGAGAGAACGCTTCTTGCCTCCCACGGTCAGCACCACGTCGTCACCGTCGCGCTCGACCGTCACATCAACCGCGCCGGAAGCGGCCTCGGCGATGGTGGTTTCCTTCTTGGCCTTCGCGGTGGTGGTCGACTTCTTGGCCGTGGATTTCTTGGTGGTGGTCGACTTCGAGGTGGTGGACTTCTTGCTGGTGGTCGACTTCTTGGTGCCAGTTGAGGTGGTTCCAGTTGCCTTGGTCCCCGACGACTTCGTGGTCGACTTCTTGGCCCCCGACGCCTTCGTCGCAGAGGTCTTCGTCGTCTTGGCTGCGGTTGTCGTGGCGGACTTGCCAGCAGTCTTGGTACCGGAAGTCCTCTTGGTTGCAGGAGCCTTCGCTTCATCAACCGACGTCGTGGCCGACGACTTCTTGGGTGACGACTTCGTGGCCGTGGACTTCTTGGGTGATGCGGAGCTCGTCTTCGTCGTGGCCTTCTTGGCCCGACCGGTGGCATTGGTTTTGGCAGAGGTGGAGCGTGTGCTCTTCCTCGTGGTGGCTGTCTTCGCCTCCTCGTCTGCAGCGGTGTTTGCAGTGCTGGACGTGGTGGTCGACACGGGTATCCTCTCCAAGGACTGACCAGTCCTTCAGTGCTGTCCCCTCCAAAAATGGGTCCGCGACAATCGACGAGTACTCGACGACTACTCACCTAAAGGACCCTAGGGCATACGACGCCCGGGAGGCGTCAAGACCTTTCGACCATTGTGGCACCCCGTGCCCGATGACACAAACTCGACCCCACCTCTCACCCTCCTGCCACGGAATGGCTGCCCCGGTCGATCGGGTACGACCACAGTCTGATCCTCCGCGCTCGTCCACGACTGCAGGCACTCTTGGGCCCATGAGGGATGACATTCGACCCCTTTGGGCGTTGGTATGGGTGTCAGCCAGTCCGACGGAGAAAGGCGGAGCACATGGACACCAAGTCCCGGGTTCGTACCACCGATGGCATCGACGGAAAGGATGCGGTCGGCCTCTACCTGGACGGAATCGCCCGCACCCCACTACTCAATGCCGAACAGGAGGTCGCATTGGCCCGCAGGATCGAGGCCGGTGTGTTTGCACGCGCCGTTCTCGAGGGGCAGGCCGAAACCACCTCTGATGCCACTGAGGAGGAGCTGCGATTCATCGCCGCTGACGGTGACGAGGCCATGGCCCACTTCGTGCGCGCCAACCTGCGTCTGGTCGTCTCGGTGGCCCGAAAGTACGGCCGCTCCCAGATGCCTCTTCTCGACCTCGTACAGGAAGGCAATACCGGCCTCATTCGCGCCGTCGAGAAGTTCGACTACGCCAAAGGCTTCAAGTTCTCGACCTACGCCACATGGTGGGTTCGTCAGGCCATCAGCCGCGGTATCGCACAACAGGGCCGCATCGTCCGTCTCCCGGTGCACGTCGCCGAGCAGGTGAACCAGGTCTCTGCCGCCCGCCGCAACTTGGAGCGCCAGCTGGGCCGCGAGCCCGAGATCTCCGAGATCGCCGCCGAGCTGGAGATCACCGAGGAGCGTGTCGTCGAGCTCATCCGGTTCGGACGCGACCACGTCTCCCTCGATGCCCCGGTCGAAGACGACGGCGACACCAGCCTGGGTGACCTCATTGCCCGTGAGACCTCTCCCGGCCCCGACGACATCGTTCTGGACGCCGAGGACCGTGGTCGTCTCGAGGGCTTGCTCGACGACCTCGACGAGCGTTCCGCTGACGTCGTGCGTCGCCGCTATGGACTCGTTGACGGTCGCCAGGCCAAGCTCGCCGACATCGGCAAGGTCTGGGGAATCACCGCCGAGCGCGTCCGTCAGATCGAGCGTGCCGCCCTGGCCACCATGCGTCAGCGCAACCTGGCCACCATGGCTGCCTGATCCCTACAACGACACCACCAACGACAACGATGGCCTCGGAGAAATCCGGGGCCATCGTTGTTGTCATGACGTGGCCGTTGGTCGGGGCCCAACGGGGAAGGTCACCGAGGCATCCACGTCGTTGGCGTCCACCAGCTTCATGACTCCCTCCTGGCAACAGGACGCGATGAGCTGTCCGTCCTGCATCAACCGACCCATGGAGAATCCGAGTAGACCCGAAGCGCTTGGGGACACCTGGTCGTAGAGCAGCCACTGGTCTGCCTTGGCGGTGCGATGGAACCACATCGCGTGATCCAGGGATGCCGGATTGACGACCATGCCCGGTGGGATCGACCCCACGTGCGGCATGACGGCACCGGCCATCAAGCTGATGTCGGAGATGTAGGCCAAGATGGCCCGTTGCACCACCCGAGAGTCCGGAAGACTGGCAGTGGTGCGAACCCACAAGCTCAGATGGGTGGCGTGGTTGGGATCGACGAGGTTGGACCCGTCACTGGCCAGCCGCACATCGAGGGCGTCCCATTCCTTGACGGTCGGCATCGGTCGGCCGAACATCTGCACCAAGGCCTCGGCCAGGGTCGGGCAGTCCTGCGGGCCGGGCAGATAGTCCGGCATGGGGTCGGAGTGTTCCGGTCCATTCTCACGGTTCTTGAAGGACAGCTCTGCGGTGAAGATGGTGCGACCATGTTGGCGGGCATTGACCCGACGCGTGCTGAAGTTCCGTCCGTCACGAATCCGCTCGACGTCGAAAATCATGGGCAGATCAGTGCGACCGGCATGGAGGAACAGGGCGTGCATGGAGTGGACGGTGCGCTCGGGAACCGTCCGAGCACCAGCCACCAAGGCCTGGGCGATCACCTGACCGCCAAATGTTCGCTGCCAAGTGGTACGAGGTTGTTTGCCTCGAAACAGGTCGAGGTCCAAGTCCTCGAGATCGAGCAGGTCAAGCAGTTCAGCAGTCGTCGATGGCACCCAACCACTGTGCCAGACGCACGGGTCGGGCACAGTGGTTTTGGGTTCTCGTCGTCACGCAGAGATGTCGATCCAGACAGATCCGGCTGGGGCGAGAGTCACCTCGTCGGCCAGACCGCTGATGGTCGTCGTCACCTCATCGAAGCTGACGTTGGTCACCAGCACCAGACCAGCCTCGTCGTAACAGGCCGTCTCGACGCGAGGATCATCGGCGACGTACTGGTCGGCGAACATGTCGTCACGCCCAGCGGCCCACCAGATCGCCCGGTGGAGGAGTCGCGAATTGTCGACGGTGTACGGCAGGCCGGCCAGGTAGACGGCCCGTCCCTTGCCGAGGGTGTGGACGGCGGCGCGTATTGATCCGTCCTCGATCTCCAGCACCTGCGTGTCGTCGCACACCGGGACGATCTCGGGAGCGACCGGGCCGACCTCCAGGCTCAGACCGTCGGTGATGAAATGAGAGTCAATGACATTCGGGTAGCGGTCGGTCGACAGACTCCAACCGATCTCACGATCGACGCCGAGGACGTCAGAGAGCCGGAAGGACGCCCCACCGCCAGGCCAGAAGGTCGGATCACCCACCCCGATGAAACCGCCTCCGCGAGCTACGAAGGTGCGCACTGCTGCCTGCACTGCGACGTCAGCCCACTCCTGGGCGCCCGAGAAGGAGGTTCCAGCAGCCCCGGTGTTGATGAGTACCCCGATCCCCTCGGGAACTCCGTCACGGATGTCGTCGAAATCGAGCCAGTCGATGTCGAAGGGCAGGCCGGCCAAGGCCTCGACGACACCCAGGTACGGCGCAGCCTGTTTGTAGTACAGGGCGTGGGCGACCATGTGGGTCATCCAGGTGCGACGTGCTCCCCAACAGTTGAGGATGCCGACCCTGAACGGTGCGGTGCGTGGGGTCTTTCCGCCGCTGCGCTCCCAGATGTCGCGGAACTCCTGACAGATCTGCGCGATCCGCGCCATGAACTCGGGGTACTGGTTGGCCAGGGAGAGGTATCCACCGTAGCCGATGCGGTCCAGCGGCTTGCGGACGATGGCGCGACGAGCCTGCACCCAGGAGGTGTTGGCCTCCCCCACCGGGTCGCCCTCGTCGTTGAAGACGTCGGGGAAGAAGTAGGGCAGGAATCGCCCCTCGGTGTAGCGGACACCGGGAATGTCGGAGATCATTCGGCAGGTGGCGGCCGACCCCACGGAACCGACCACGGCGTCCAGACCGGTTGTGGCGAAGAGCTCACCGTAGGGCTCGGTGCCAATCCAGTTGTCCCCGAGGAACATCATCGCCTCGCGGCCCTTGTCATGGCAGATCTCGACAAGTCGTCGCACCCGGTCCGTGACGAAACGGTTGACGAAGTCGATCCATGCCAGGAAGAACTTCGAGGGCGGACGGAAGGAGGAATTGTGATATCCGGCGTCGACGAAGTCCTCCGGGTCGATCTTCCAGCCGGTCTCGGCCTCGAAGGCTTCCATGAGGGGCACCGACACGCTCGCCGAATACCCGAACCAGTCGACGAATTTCTCCTTGGCCTGCTCATTGAAGTAGAGGGTGAAGTGGTAGAAGAAGGTCGTGAAACGGACGACGTCGACCTCTGGGTGGGCGTCGAGCCATTCGGACAAGGATTCCTGGACGTGATTCCAGGTGGCGGGGTACACGACGTCGAAGGGATGCTCCTTGCTGCGAGTGGGGTCGTTCTCCCAGTGATTCGTCGTGTAGTTGTACATCTGGGTGGTGTCCCACAGCTGAGCTGCCAGGAATGCCACGGTGTAGACGTGCCCGGCCATCGCCGGCACCGTCACGACGCAGTCGGCACCCTCCCCGGTGACCGTCCAGTCGTCGATGACCTCGCCGGTGGTGCGGTCTCGCACCTGCCACCACCGCTTGATGTCGACGTCGGTGTCGGGGCGTACCTGCTCGGCGAAGAAGCCGCGCATGATGTGGATCTCCAGTGGACCGTCCTCCAGGGCCGGGACTCGGTCGGAGCACAGGTACAGACTGACGTGCTCGTCGAGATGGTCCAGGGCCCAGGCCTCATCCCCACGGGCACAGAACCGGGTTGAGTAGACCTTCGTCCCCAGGTCGGACACGATCGTGGGCAACCACGTGCCGTCACTGTTACGCACTGCGTCGGCACCGAGACTCTCGATGATCGCAGCCAGATCGTCATCCATACCCTCTTCGACTGGCAGGGTGACTCTCCCCACGGTGCAGGGATCAGACGAGGTCATGGGCATTCCTCCTTGAGTGCGGCCGGGGTTTGATCTTACCGACGGCGCGACGATGGTTTTGGACTCTCGCTCACTCTATGTGAACGTGTTCATCGATGTGGTCAGGACACCTTGTTCATGGCCGAACGAATCCGTTTCGCAGAGACGGTGACCCTGGTGCCAAGACGCTGGGCGAAGTACTGGACGCGAAGTTCTTCCAGCATGAACCCGATCTCCTCGACCTGGGCGGGAAGCTTCCCCGGGGGTTGTTGCTCGCACAAGGCGTCGTACTCGGCCAGCAGCGGCTCAAGTTCGGCCATCTGACGAGGATCGCGCAGCGGATTCGTCGTGAGGGACTCGATGCGCACGCTCACCCCCTCGATCCAGCGCGGCATGTCGTCGTACCAGGGATCCGGAGTGGCCGAGATGAAGTTCTCGAAGACGAGGTCGTCAATCTGGGCTGTGATGTCGTCGCGAACGACCGGATCCGAGACCGTTGCCAGTCCCTGACGAGCCTCGACGAGTCTGGTGAGAATCCGCCCGGCGGTGCGCACCACACGGGCCATCCGATCTGCTTGGTCCTGACGGACGGCCAGGGCAAGGTCGTCGAAGGCCTTCTTGGTCCGGATCTCCGAGAGGTCCCCGGCCTTCTCGTGGGCGACCGAGGCCACCGCCTTGTGACGCGCATCGGCCAACAATGCCGGCACAGTGGGATACGGGGAGGTCGCCAGCGCCAGCTTGGTGCCATTGTCCATGTGCGCCACGACCCACTTCGTCGGGTCGGGCAGAGTGAGGACGAGCAGCCTCACGACTCCCGCAGCATGGCTGGCCTGCTGAGCCTGCGCGGTGTCGAGGACGGTGGTGCCCACCGCATCCCCCTCGTCAACCAGGCAGGGATAGCCGACGGCGTCAGCACCCTTGCGCGACAGGTCAACCCGTTGCGGGATCGGATCGAAGGTCCACTGCCTCGCCCCGTGGATCTGAGGCCGTCTGGCAGCCTTCGTCAAGGATTGCGAAACCTTGGCGGCCAGCTCGGTCTGGAGGGATTCCAAGTCCTCGGACCTGGCGACGTGCGTGGGCCGGGTTGAGTTCGGCTTCTTCGCGCCCTTCTTCCCGGACTTCTTGCCGACGGCATGTCCTTCGGCATCAACGATGTCGAAACCCACCCGCAAGTGGGCCGGAATGGCGGCTGTGTTCCAGTCGCCGGCCTCGACGACGACTCCGGTGAGGGCGCGCAATGCCCGCCCAAGTTCCTCGGTGAAGGGAGCCTGACGGTCAGCGTCGTTGTCCTCAAGCCAGGTCAGTGCAGCTCGGGCACGGTCGGGAGCCGGTACCAATTGAGTACGAATCGGCTTGGGAAGGGCGCGGATGAGCTCGGTGGCCAACTCGGTGCGCAACCCTGGGACCTGCCAACTGAATGGCTCGGTGTGGACCTGGTTGAGCAGGGCCAGCGGGATGGTGACGGTGACCCCGTCATGGCCGGATCCGGGATCAAAGACGTAGCGCACCGGAAGATCGAGATTGCCGACCGTCCAGTGGTCGGGGAAGGCATCGGCGTTGACCGAGTCCGAGTCGACGAGATCATCGAGGGACAGGTCGAGCTGGTGGCGGTCCTCGACTCGTCGCCACCAGGCATCGAAATGGGACCCGGAGACGATACCTTCGGGAACACGCTGGTCGTAGAAGGCGAAAATGGCGTCGTCATCGGCGACCAATCCGCGCTGACGGCTGCGTTCCTCAAGATCGGCAGCCTCGTCACGAACGCGGTCATTGTGCTTGAGGAAGCCATGATGGGATCGCCAGTCGCGCTCCACCAGGGCCGAACGAATGAAGATCTGCCGGGAGACGACCGGGTCAATGCGTCCGTAGTTGACACGACGATCGGCCCACAGCGGCACCCCGAAGAGGGTCGCCCTTTCCGTGGCGACCACGGAGGCCGTCGAGGCTGACCAGTGGGCGCCGGCCCAGGAACGCTTGATGAGCGCCCCGGCGACCTCCTCGACCCACTCGGGCTGGATGGCTGCCACCCCTCGCGCCCACAGCCGAGAGGTTTCCACCAGCTCGACGGCGACGACGAGTTCGGGGGACGTGCGCGCCAACAGGGAACCGGGATTGATGGCGAACCTGGTGCCGCGAGCCCCGGTGTACTCCTGCGGCCCGGAACGGGGTCCGCGACGCTTCGAGGACTCACGGACCTGGGCCAGACCGATGTGGGACAGCAGGCCGGACAACACAGCGACGAGAACACGGTCGGTCGGCGCCGGGGTCTGGTTGATCTCCAGGTGTAATTCCTTGGCGATCTGGCGCAGCTGGCCGTGCAAGTCGTCCCACTCACGGACGCGCAGGTAGTTGATGTACTCGGCTCGGCACATGCGACGGAACGCGGAGGACCCCATCTGGTGACGCTGGTGGCGCAGGTAACGCCACAGCCGATGAATGGCCATGATGTCGCCGCCCTCGTCGATCCCGCCTGGCTTGGTCTGAGGTGTGGGCTTTCCAGGACGGGAATTGGTGTGCGGAGTGTGGCGGGCCGGTGCCCCCGGTTTCGGGGTGTCGACGGCGCGCTGGTGTGCCTGCTGACGGACCTGGGACCAGTCCCCCACCCGGTTGTTGGCAGCGCTGTCGACGACCTGAAGGGTCTGCAGCAGGTTCGCCTCGGTCGCGAAACGACGGTGGAAACTGTCGGCCTCGTCCCGCTTGTCGGCAGGACGCTCCCGGACGTCGCGGGTGGACAGGGCTGCAACGATGACGAGGACCTCGGCAAGGCTGCCCTGCCTCGACCCTTCCAGCAGCATCCGTCCCAGGCGCGGGTCCAACGGCATCCGGGCGAGCTGATGGCCAATCGTGGTCAACCGGGGAGCGTGACGGTGACCGGGTTTGAGGGCTCCCAGCTCGTCAAGCAGCCGGATGCCGTCATTGATCCGGGAGCGGTCGGGGGCCTCGACGAAGGGAAAGTCGGTGATGGCACCCAGTCTGGCCTGGGCCATCTGGAGGATGACGGCAGCCAGGTTGGTGCGCAGGATCTCCGGCTCGGTGAACTCAGGACGAGACTGGAAGTCGGCCTTGGAGTACAGACGGATGCAGATACCAGGGGCGACGCGGCCACATCGTCCGGCTCGCTGGTTCGCGCTGGCCTGGGAGACCGGCTCGATGGGGAGACGCTGCACCTTGGTGCGCACCGAGTACCGCGAGATGCGAGCAGTTCCCGGATCAATGACGTAGCGGATGCCCGGCACGGTGAGGGAGGTCTCAGCGACGTTGGTGGCCAGCACGATGCGACGGCCACTGTGCGGGGTGAAGACCCGGTGCTGTTCGGCGGCCGACAGCCGAGCGAACAGCGGCAGGATCTCGGTGTTGGAGAGTTTGAGGTCGGCAAGGGCCTCAGCAGTTTCGCGAATCTCCTGCTCACCGGCCAGGAAGACGAGGATGTCACCACGTCCTTCCCGTGTCAGTTCCTCGACGGCTCGGCAGATCCCGGTGACCTGGTCGACGACGTCGTCATTGCCAGTGGTCAGGGCAGGAGCCGAGGTGGTCTCCGAGAACTCCTCACCTTCGTCATCGCCGTCATCACCGTCATCCTCGTCGTCGGCGCGGACCTGCTCGGAGGGGTCCAGCGGGCGATAACGCACCTCGACGGGATAGGTCCGTCCAGAGACCTCGATGACGGGGGCGTGGTCGAAATGAGCCGAGAACCGCGCGGTGTCGATGGTGGCCGAGGTGATGATGACCTTGAGGTCGGGGCGCCGCGGCAGCAGCTGCTTGAGATAGCCCAGCAGGAAGTCAATGTTGAGGCTGCGCTCGTGGGCCTCGTCGATGATGATGGTGTCGTGGGCGCGCAGGTCGCGATCATGGGAGATCTCGGCCAGCAACACGCCGTCGGTCATGACCGTCAGTGCGGTCTCAGAGGTGGCACGCCGGGTGAACCGCACCTGATAGCCAACCTGGTCCCCCAGTTCGACACCCATCTCGTCGGCAACGCGTTCGGCAACGCTGCGCGCGGCAATCCGGCGAGGCTGGGTGTGGGCGATGTGACGACGCCCGATGGCCAGACAAATCTTGGGAAGCTGGGTGGTCTTTCCTGAACCGGTCTCACCGGCGACGACCACGACTTGATGGTCCCGGATGAGGTCGGCGATGTCGTCGGCGTGTGCCGCGATGGGAAGCTCGGTGTCGAAAGCGATGACTCCCCCACCGGGCAGCTCACCTTCCAGTCGTGAATCAGACATGACCCACCCAGTCTATGTGGCAGGTCTGACACTCAGCGACGCACGAGACCGCACCTGCTTGCGTGGTCAGGCTGCACGCGGCACGACCAACAGCGCACCATGACCACGAACATCGACCTCACCGGCGGGTCAGTGGCAAATGGCCAACGGGGACCGAGCATGGGCCATGATGCCGCGGCTGACTCCGCCAGCGATCCATCCCAGAATCGGGTGCTTCTTCATGTCGATGACGAGGAGGTCGACGTCGCCGGACAGGTCGACCAGGGCATCCACAGGCTCGCCGGACAGTAGCCGGGTCTCGACCTCAACGCCGGGGTACTTGTCGGCAACGGGTGCGATGGCCTTGTCGAGCCGCTGGAGTGCCTCTTCGTGGATCGTCTGAGAGTCTTGCCCCACAACGGTCACGGCCAGGAGTTTGCAGCCCCGGCGGTCGGCCTCAGCGAATCCGAATTCAATGGCGGCAGGCCCTGTGTTCTGGGGGCCGACGGCCACGGCCACACACTTCTTGCCACCAGTCGGGTTCGGGTTGGAGGCACGCGAGATGACGACGACGGGTGCGACGGACATGCCAGCCACGGCCACAGACGTTGATCCGACGAACATCCGCTCCAGTCCGGAGCTGGCCCGACGGCCCACGACGACGAGCTGGGCGTCGGCGCTGCGGTCGGCGAGGATGGCGGCTGGATTACCCAGAACCACCTCACCCGAGATGCGATCGGGATCCATCCCGCGGTCCTTGGCGACGTCGATGGCGTCATCGACGACGACTTGGCCGGCGTCCTGCAGGGCGGTCGGGTCATAGGCGATACCCCAGGTGCCGGCGACAGCAGCATCGTCAACAGCGTGAAGGACGACGAGATCGGCGTCTCTCCTGATGGCGGATCCTGCGGCGTACCGGGCAGCTCGCAGACCGTCCTCCGAGCCGTCGACTCCCACGATGACCGTGGCGCGGCGGCCCTTCGACGAGGTTCGATCATCGGTCATGGTGGTCCTCCTCAGTGAGACGTTGGGGAGCATCGGTCCCCTTTGTCCTATTGTCCCACCACTTGGCTGGTAGCAAAGGGGATCGGGTCAGGATCCCTCTTCAAACGTGGTTCTGCCGCGCAGCTTGCGAGCCAGTTCGTTGTCCAATCCATCAGCCAACCGGGACATGATGGAGACTGCCTGGTGCAAGTGCGCCGCAACAAAGGGATGGGCCATCACTGACATGGTGACGAAGACACGATCCTGATGCAGGGCGAAGCGCCCGTATCGAGACTGGACGTTGAGGTCGTTGAGGACCTCAACAGCTCGAGATCGTCCCTCGACGTCATGGACGAGGGCTGCGAAGAGCAACAGTTCAGAGGCGTCAGGGGTGGTCCGCACGAACACCATGCAGGTGCCCACCCGGATGGCGAAATCCCCCTCGCTGTCGCGAATGGCGGGGTGGCCGAACATCTGGGACAACTCGTCGGCCACGAGACGATCGAGGTGGTCCTTGTCGACCGGCATGATGGCCGGGACGCTGGTCGCCTCGGTGGCAGACAGCGGAGGTTCGGGCCGCAGGATCTCTGCAAGCTGGTCGGGGGCCAGGAAGACCGGGTGAGGGACACCGAAGATGTCGCGAAGGGTCGTCACTGCCAGTTCAGCGAGCTGCTCACTGTCATCCTGACTGCGGTAAACCCAGTAGTTGTCAGTCTTGTGAGAGGTGCATGTCCCGGGGTCCTGCCATCCCAGGGAACTCAACCCGTCGAGCTGGGCATCGGTGAGCTGAGAACTGTCGGGTAGACATGTGTTGCTGGACGCCTCGGCCAGAATCATCGCGATGTCGTCACTGCGACCGGGGTCCTCCTGCACGAAGCGAATGAAAGGCGTGGTGTCATTGCGCGCTGACATGGTTGAGATCGTCAACTCACCATCGTCGTCAATGACGGAGACGACCTCAGCCAGGCGCTCGGCGAACTGGTCCCAGGCCTGTGCCGTGCTGCGGTCCAGGTCGAACCCGAAGTCTGGTGGCTCCTCCATGTCTCCAACCTAGTAGGTCTGGAAGCAGATGTGGAGCCTGAGTCTGTCTTCCGGTGTCATCTGGTGAAGATGCCTGGCGGGGCGCGGCGTCGCTGGGACATTCGAGGGCCGGCGGGTGCTGAGACGCGCACACGCCGGTGGCCGGGGCACACCCTCTGGCATGCCCCGGCCACCTCATCAGATCATGACGTCATCAGCTGCAACCGCTGGTGGATCCACAGCCCTCGCAGACGTAGCAGGATCCCGACGGACGCATCTTCGTTCCGCAGGTCATGCACAGCGGGGCATCGACCTCACGCCCCATCTGCTCCTCGAGCAGTTCGGCGCTGGTGTGGACGCCACCGACTCGCTCAACGGTCTCCTGAGCAGCGAAGAGTCCAGGCTGGTTGGCACCGTCCTCATGCACCCGGACGCGATCAGCCGGGGTGTCCTTGAGGGTCTCGGAGTCGATGAGCTCGCCCTCCTCATCGGGCAGGTAGGAGCCGGTCTCGACGTAGTGGGCGCGCTCGGCGGCGGTGTAGATGCCCAGTTCGGCGCGCTCGTCGTAGTCGAGGTAGTCGAGGGCGAGGCGACGGAACACGTAGTCGATGATCGACGAGGCGATCCGGATGTCCGGGTCGTCAGTCATGCCCGCTGGCTCGAACTTGAGATTGGAGAACTTCTGGACGAAGGACTCCAGCGGCACGCCGTACTGCAGGCCGATGGACACCGCGATGGAGAAGGCATCCATGACGCCCGCCAGGGTCGACCCCTGCTTACCGAGCTTGAGGAAGATCTCGCCCAAGCGGCCGGAATCGTAGGCGCCGGTCGTGAGGTAGCCACCAGCTCCAGCAACCTGGAAGCTCGTCGTGCGACCCATGCGCGACTTCGGCAAACGCTGACGACGCGGACGGTACTCGATGCGGACCTCCGGCTCGGTCTTCTCCTCCTCCGTCTTCTTGACCTCAGAGAGGGGCTGGCCAACCTTGCAGTTGTCGCGGTAGACGGCCAGGGCCTTGAGGCCGAGCTTCCAGCCCTCCATGTAGACATTCGCGATGTCCTCGACAGTGGAGGATTCCGGCAGGTTGACGGTCTTGGAGATGGCGCCGGACAGGAAGGGCTGGACGGCGGCCATCATCCGAACGTGACCCATCGGGGCGATGAACCGGGCGCCCATGGCGCAGTCGAAGACCTCGTAATGGGCCTCGTCGAGTTCGGGGGCTCCGACGACCGAACCGTTGTCGGCAATGTAGGCCACGATCTTCTCGGACTGTTCGGGGGTGTAGCCCAGGTTCTTGAGGGCGCGTGGCACCGTCTGGTTGACGATCTGCATGGAGCCACCGCCGACCATCTTCTTGAACTTCACCAAGGAGAAGTCCGGCTCGATACCAGTGGTGTCGCAGTCCATCATGAAGCCGATGGTGCCGGTCGGGGCCAGCACCGAGGCCTGGGCGTTGCGGAAACCATGGGTGCGCCCCAGCTTGACGACCTTGTCCCACTCGGACTTGGCAGCAGTCAGCACTGCGGTGTCATTGTCGTGCAACGGATGAACCTGACGGTTGGCATCGCGGTGCTTGGCCATGACGGCCTGGTGCGGCTCGGCATTCTCGGCGTAGCCGGCGTAAGGACCGACAATGGCCGCCAACTCGGCGGAGCGTCGGTAAGAGACACCGGTCATGAGGGAGGTGATGGCAGCGGCCAGGGCACGACCACCATCGGAGTCATATCCCAGGCCCAGGGCCATGAGAAGGGCACCAAGGTTGGCGTATCCAATGCCGAGCTGACGGAAGTTGCGGGTGGTCTCCCCAATGGCTTCGGTCGGGAAATCGGCGAAACAGATGGAGATGTCCATCGCGGTGATGACCAGCTCGACAGCTTTGGTGAACTTCTGGACGTCGAAGTGATCGTCCTGGTCGAGGAACTTCAGCAGGTTGAGGCTGGCCAGGTTGCACGAGGAGTTGTCCAGGCTCATGTACTCCGAGCACGGATTGGAGGCGTTGATCCGACCAGTGTTGGGGTTGGTGTGCCAGGCATTGATGGTGTCGTCGTACTGCAGACCGGGGTCAGCGCACTCCCAGGCAGCCTGGGCGATCTTGCCGAAAAGCTCCTTGGCGTCGACGGTATCGAGCACCTTACCCGGCTCGGTGCGGGAGGTCAGCCCGAACGGCTTGCCCTGCTCGACGGCCGTCATGAAGGCATCCGAGACGCGCACCGAGTTATTGGCGTTCTGGTACTGGACGCTGGTGATGTCGCGGCCACCCAGGTCCATGTCGAATCCGGCATCGCGCAGGGCACGGATCTTGTTCTCCTCACGTGCCTTGGTCTCGATGAACTCCTCGACGTCAGGGTGATCGATGTCGAGGACGACCATCTTGGCAGCGCGACGGGTGGCGCCACCGGACTTGATGGTTCCGGCGGAGGCGTCGGCGCCGCGCATGAAGGAGACCGGACCGGATGCGGTGCCGCCGGAGCTCAGCAGCTCCTTGGAGGAACGAATACGGGAGATGTTGAGACCGGCACCAGAACCACCCTTGAAGATGAATCCCTCTTCCCGGTACCAGTTGAGGATCGACTCCATGGAGTCGTCCACCGAGAGGATGAAGCAGGCGCTGACCTGCTGAGGGCTCGTCGTACCGACGTTGAACCACACGGGAGAGTTGAAGCTGAAGTACTGGTGAACCAGCAGCCAGGTCAGCTCCTCGCCGAAGACCTTGGCGTCGGCCTCGGACGCGAAGTAGCCGTTGTCACGTCCGGCGGTCACATAGGTGTTGACGACACGGTCGATGAGGGTCTTGAGGCTGTCCTCACGGGCAGGGGTTCCCAGGGCACCACGGAAGTACTTGTTGGTGACGATCGTCGAGGCGTTGACGCTCCAGAAATCGGGGAACTCAACTCCGCGCTGCTCGAAGACCACGTCGCCGGTGCGCCAGTTTGTCTGCACGACGTCGCGACGCTCCCACGTCACCTCGTCGTAGGGATGGACACCCTCGGTGCTGAAGGTGCGCTCGACGTGCAGCCCCTTGGGGCGGCTCGTCCTGCGTGGTGCGGACTTGGTCTCGGTCATGGCTCCCTCTAGATATTCGGTGATACGGGTGGTTTGGTGTTGGTGCTTGGTGTCAGCTGAGGCGCACGTGGCCACGGCTGGTCAGAACAGCGGCTCGTCCTGCTTCGAGGGCCGCTTGCGGCCCGAGGACCGCGTTTTGTCGGGGGACTCGTCGCGCAACCGATCAATCTCAGTGGCGAAGTCCTCGATGGTGTCGTAATTGAGATACACACTTGCGAACCGCAGATAGGCGATGGGATCGAGCTCACGAAGTGGGCCGAGGATCGCCAATCCAATCTCGTCGCTGGGAATCTCCGCGACTCCTCGGGCCCGAAGGCCGTCCTCGACACGTTGCCCCAACAAGGCCAGGTCGGCATCCGAGACCGGGCGACCCTTGCATGCATTACGCACACCACGGATCACCTTGTCTCGGGAGAAGGGTTCTTCGATGCCGTTGCGTTTGTGAACCGTCATCTGCATACGCTCGATGGTGGTGAACCGTCGTTCGCACACGGGACATTGCCGTCTCCGCCGGATCGCAGTGCCGTCCTCACACACTCGGGAGTCAAGGACTCGCGAGTCGTCATGCTGGCAGAACGGACAGCGCATCGTCGCCTCCTTCCTCAACCTCGCTGGGTTCCTCACGGCAGGTTCGCCGTCTCCCGGAAGACTACCTCGAACTTCGACCAAAAACACAACTTGTAGGGGTGTCGAGTTTGCCAACCACAACATCTGGTGTTGAAGGGGGAATTGATGAGGATGCCCGGTGATGGTCCGTCAAGCCGCCACGCGCGACACGCCCAAGATGCTCAGCCCCCACGACGACCTCCCCTGTCAAGACCTGACGTCAGGAAGATCACCAGACTGATACCCACCCATGCGGACGACAGCAGCCGAGTCGACATGACCGCTCTCAGAGTTGCCCTGCCACACCTGGCCAAGGCGCCCCAGGGACAGGATCACGCCAATGATCATCACGGCAACAGTAGCCATGACGGCGACATCCCAGAACCGGTCGTGGACGGATTCATGGCGAGAGACGGCACCAGGACGCCCGGCCATCAATTCCCGACGATCAATGACAACCACCGGTTCGGCCAGCTCATCCTGCCACGGCCCGACGACCAAGTCACCGTACTGACTGGTCGTCGTCTCACCATCCCACTCGTAAGTCTGAGCACTCATCGGATCACCTCTCTGTCGACGAGAGCCATCCGCTCCCGTCAGCGGCCCCGGAACTCATCCCGGGAAGGGCCCGGCAGCACAACCTCCGCCGGCGTCATCAATGACATCCGCCTCGACCGACAGGTTCGCCGCCATCAACCTGGAACAGCAGGAGAACAACCTAGTCAAAAGCACTTTTCGGGTTCCCTGAGGCTCGTATCGACGCTGTGCCGATGGTGCAGAACACTGGTCGAACACAGCCGACGGAGAACTGTCGTAGCCGACCTATACCGTGACTGTCATGACCACCGATACGCCCGGAACCGATTCCTCGGACCCGGCCGCCGTCTCGTCGGCCGTCCCGTTCACCGCCACCCGTGAGCCCTCTGCCAAGGAGCGCGCGGTGCTGGACGCTGTCAAGGAAGGGCTGCGTCGCGACGGTCGCGCACCGACTGTTCGCGCGTTGGCTGACAGGATAGGAGCATCCAGTACGTCCACGATCCAACGGCGCATCTCCGCTCTCATCGAGCTCGGCCTGCTGCGGCGCACCGACGGCACCCTCGAGGTCGTCGAGGACATCGTCGACGTCAGCGACCCCCACGGACCTCACGCCTTTCAGATCGAGGTTTTCAACGCCGGTGAGAGTGTCGATGACGAGCATCACGGCGCTGCCATCGCGGTTCCCTCCCAGTTACTGAGCCACGGAGACCACGTGGTGGTCATCGTCCATGACGATGGGATGATGCCTGATTTCCATGTCGGCGACCTCGTCGTCGTCCAGCAGTTGTCCGTGGCAGACCTTCCCGACGATCCGCCCGAGACCTATGTCGTGGCGGCCACGGTGGGCGCCACGACCATCATCCGTTCCTTGGCCAAGCTCGGCGGGAAACCGTGGCTGATGGCCTCGAACCCCGCACACTCGCCGGTGAACCTCGATGATGCCTCTCTCGTCGGGCGGGTCGTCTCCATCATGAGACGACTGTGACTCAGGCGGGTCACTCTCCCAGCCTGCGCAGAGCTCCTACTGCCATCTCGCGATCCGTCGTCGTCCAGAACGGGGGCATGGACGCCCTCAGGAAATTGCTGTATCGCGCCGTCGCCAGCCGGGGGTCCAAGACAGCGACGACTCCCCGATCGTCGGAACGTCGGATGAGCCGGCCCGCCCCCTGAGCCAGGAGCAGGGCCGCGTGCCCGGCCGAGACCGTCATGAATCCATTACCGCCAGCATCCTGGACGGCCTTGCTCCGTGCCGCCATGAGCGGATCATCCGGACGTGGGAAGGGAATCCGGTCGATGACGACCAACCGACACGTGTCTCCGGGAACGTCCACCCCCTGCCACAGGGACAAGGTTCCGAACAGACAGGTCCGCGGATCAGCCGTGAACCGACGGGTGAGATCGGCCAGATGCCCCTCGCCCTGACACAACACCGGAATGTCCGGCATGACCTTGCGCATGTGCTCAGCGGCAGCCACCGCATTGCGCTGTGAGGAGAACAGCCCGAGGGTACGTCCGCCAGCGGCCCAGATCAGCTCAGCAAGATCGTCGAGAACTTCTGCCGCGATGCCATCTCGGCCCGGGCGTGGCAACGACTTACCGACATAGAGAATCCCCTGCTTCGCGTAGTCGAACGGTGAACCGACATCGACTCCTCGCCACCCCATCTGGGTGTCGAGAATCTCCGGCGCATCCCCCTCGATCTGCTCACGTGGCGACAGCCCGACGTTGCGCGCCGTGGCCAGGAAATTACCGCCGATGCACAAGGTGGCCGAGGTCAGGATCGTCGTGGCCTGTGTGAAGACGTTCTCACGCAGCAGGCCTGCCACACTCAAGGGGGCAACGTGGATACTGCGGTACCCCTTCTCCGATTCCGAGACCCACACCACGTCAGCGGCTGCCATCGACACCATGCGATCAACGGTCTCGAAGACCTCGCGCATGGCTGCCTGGGCCTGCACCCTTTCGGCGTCGACGGATTCTGAGGAGTCCTCGTCGCGTCGACCCAGCTGACTCACGGCTTGCCTGACCAGATCCCGCAACACCGTGCACGCCTGTATCACCTGGGCGTCGGGCTGGGTGACCTGCCCCGGTGCTGTCGCATCCAAGGCCCTGGCCAGCACGTCTGCTTGATCGAGCAAATCAGCGGCCACGTCGTCGTCAAGCCATGCTGCAGCCCGCTTCGAGGTCGTCGTCACGACGGAAACGGACAGATCCTTGGAAGCGGCCCTCGTGAATCGGTCCACCAACTCGTGGGCCTCGTCGATGATGACGGCGTCGTGCTCGGGCAACACGGTGTTGCCGTTGAGCGCATCGATGGCGAGCAAGGCGTGATTGGTGACGACAAGGTCGGCGTTTCGGGCCTTCTCGCGAGCCGCTTCGGACAGACACTCGCTGCTGAAGGGACACCGCTGGGCCCCGAGACATTCGTTGGCTGGCACACTCACCTGGGCCCACGCCAAGGGAGTGTGTGGCGGGGCGTCGTCACGATCACCCAGCCCTGACTCCTCAACCTGTTTCTCGGCCCATTCACGCAGCATGACGACCTCGGCGCCCAAGGCAGAAGCTGGCGCCGTCCCAGCCTCCTCGATCCCCTCGGCCTGCGCCGCGAGATCGGCGCCAGGGACCAAGGCGTCCTGACCCCTGACCCCCGTCACACCGCCGCGAACCTTGTGCAGACAGATGTGGTTGTTGCGCCCCTTGAGCACAGCCACCGTCGGCCGGCGGGACAAGACCTTCTCCGAGGCATCGAGAACTGCCGGAATGTCCTTGTGGGCCAACTGGGTCTGCAGTGCGAGAGTAGCGGTGGCGACGATGACCTGCGCCCCCTCCTCGACGCACTGGATCAAGGCTGGCACCAGGTAGCCCAGGGATTTTCCCGTCCCGGTGCCCGCCTGGACCAAGAGGTGCAGTTTCTCACGCATCGCCTGATCGACGGCCTCGACCATCCTCACCTGACCGGCTCTTTCCTGGCCTCCCATCTGCGACACCGCGGTGGCGAGGAGGTCGTGGCACATGGAACTGGTCCCGCCAGACTCACGCGCCATGACATGCCTCCTCGATCTCGGCGCTCAGGGCAGGATGAAGATGGGCAATGACATGGGTGCCATCGGCGGTGTGATCGAGGAGTTCGATCGTCCCATGGTGGTGAATCTTGTCCATGAGATCCCCGCGCGCATACGGCACGACGACGTCAACCTTGCGGGACGGCACCGGCAACGCCCCCTCGATGGCCTCGACGAGGTCATCGATCCCCTCCCCCGTATGAGCGGAGACGAGATGGGCTCCGGGGAAGATCGACCGCAACGTCACGATGGTGTCGTCGTCAAGACGGTCGATCTTGTTGAGCACCAGAATCTCAGGAATGTCGCTGGCACCGATTCCCGCCAAGACACCACGCACCGCATCAACCTGCCCAGCGGGGTCGGGGTCAGCGGCATCGACGACGTGCACCAGAACGTCTGCCATTGCGGTCTCCTCGAGGGTGGATGCGAACGCCTCGACAAGGTCGTGGGGAAGGTGGCGCACAAATCCAACCGTGTCGGTGAGGGTGTAGACGCGACCATCCGACGTCGTGGTACGCCGGGTGGTCGGGTCAAGGGTGGCGAAGAGGGCATTCTCGACGAGTACCCCGGCACGGGTCAGCCGGTTGAGCAGGGAGGACTTCCCCGCGTTGGTGTACCCAACGATGGCGACGGAGGGCACCTCGTTGCGAAGACGGTCAGCCCGCTTGGCGGCACGGGTGGACTCAATGTGCTTGAGACGACGGCGCAGCACGGCGATGCGATGACCGATGCGACGTCTGTCGGTCTCGATCCGGGTCTCACCGGGGCCACGGCCACCGATACCGGCGCCACCAGCCGCTCGGCCACCCGTCTGCCGAGAGAGGTTTCCACCCCAGCCACGCAGCCTCTGCTTGAGATAGTTGAGTTGGGCCAATTCGACCTGGGTACGACCCTCCACACTACGAGCGTGCTGGGCAAAGATGTCGAGGATCAACGCTGTCCGGTCGACCACCTTGACCTTGACGCGATCCTCGAGGTTACGAAGTTGGGCGGCGTCGAGTTCACCATCACAAATGACCGTGTCGGCCCCGGTGGCCCGAACCACCTCGGCCAGCTCCGCCACCTTGCCAGAGCCGATGTAGGTGGCTGGATCGGGTGTCGTCCTCCGCTGCATGACGGCCTCGAGGACCTGTGAACCCGCTGTCTCGGCCAGCGCCTTGAGCTCAGCCATGGCGTTCTCGGCATCAGCAGCCGACCCCTGGGTCCACACCGAACAGAGCACAACCCGTTCGAGTCTGAGCTGTCGATACTCCACCTCCGAGATGTCGGACAGGTCGGTCGACATGCCTGGCACACGGGTCAGGGACAACCGGGCATCCAGGTCGAACTGGTCACCGTCGTAGTCGTTCTGGTCGTCGCTGAAATCCTCAACGAATCCGGGCGCATCCCCGCGCTCGTCGTCGAATCGTGCGGTGTCGCTCACCCGGTCCCCGTCCTGTTGACCCACTGTCTGCTGTCGCGATACCTCGTGCTGCGAGGTCACCGCGCCAAGTGTAGGAGGAGGAACCGACAGGCCAACGGGTTCATCACCTGTGTTGTTCCTCAGTCCTCGGGAAGGGTGACCTCTCCAGTTGCGAGGATCACTGCGGGGCCTGTCAGCACGGCGTCATAGCCGTCGTCACCAGGGCTGAGGGTGACGATGACATGGCCGCCGGGCACATGAACCGTCCAGGGGCCACGGCGACCGGTACGGGTGGCCATTGTCGCTGCCACGGCGACGGTTCCGGTGCCGCACGACATCGTCTCTCCCGATCCACGCTCATGGACCCTCATCGAGACCGTATGGCCGTCGAGCTGCTCGACGAATTCGACGTTGACCCCTTCGGGGAAGGCCGAGCGTGGACGCCAGGTAGGAGATTCGTCGAGGTTGAGCGCCGCGACGGTGGTGTGGTCGGTCACGACGACAGCGTGCGGATTACCGACGTCGACCTTGTGTGCCGGCCACCACATGCCCTGATGCTCGATGGTGACATCGTTGTCGGTGACATGAACGGTCCCCATCGTCACCGACACATCGCCGTTGTCATGGAGGCTGACATGGCGCACACCGGCGCGAGTCGCAACATCGGCTTCCCCGCCTGTGATGCGACCTGTCTGGGCCAGGTGGCGGGCGAACACCCGCAGCCCGTTGCCGCACATCTCGGCAATGGTGCCGTCAGCGTTGCGGTAGTCCATGAACCACAGGTCCGGGTCGCCGTCCCAATCCGCGACGTCGCCGGCCCGCAGAGCCTGCAGGGTACCGTCAGCGCCGATACCGAATCGACGGTGGCACAGCCAGCGCACCTGTCCCGAGGTGAGGGGTTCGGGGCGATCGACGATGACGAAGTCATTGCCGGTGCCGTGGCCCTTCCAGAACGTCGTCGTCATGTCGTCAATCCTCCTCGTCACCGGACAGGGCGGTCAACACCCGCGTCACGACCTTGTCATCGAGATCGGGGTCAAGGGCATTGAACCACTCAATCCGCTCGTCCCGGCGATACCACATGAGCTGTTTGCGGGCGAAGCGTCGGGTCGCGGTCACAGTGCGACGACGAGCCTCGTCCTCGTCATAGTCACCGTCGAGGAACTCGAGGACCTGTCGGTATCCCAACGCCCGACGTGCCGTGAGTCCGTCGCGCAATCCGACATCATCCAAGGCACGGACCTCGTCGACCAGCCCGTCATCCCACATCTGGTCAACCCGTTGTTCAATCCGTCGATCCATGTCCTCGCGAGGAAGTTCCAGGCCAATTTGCACCGTGGCGGGCCAATGGTAGGTGCCGTCTGGAATGGTCGCAGCGAAGGACCCGGTGAGCTCGATGACCTCGAGAGCCCGCACGATTCTGCGACCATTTCCCGGCAGGATCGACTCGGCCGCCCTGGGATCTCGTCGCGCGAGTTCTTCATGCAATGCCTCGGGGCCCTCGGCATCCAATCGCTTCTGCCACCTCGCTCGCACCTTCGGGTCAGTGGGAGGAACGGCCATCTCGTCGATGACGGCCTTGGTGTAGAGGGCCGAACCGCCGACCAACACCGGAATGACACCACGCGACAAACAATCGTCCGTGGCTTGGCGGGCCAAGGTTTGCATACCGACGATCGAGAACGGCTCGGTGACGTCGCGGATCGACACCAGGTGATGTTTCACGGCGCGTTGCTCGGACAACGTGGGGGTGGCGGTACCGATGTCCATCCCCCGGTACACCACCATCGAGTCGGTATTGATGATCTCGGCGGGGTGTCCCTCGCGGCCCAAACGTACACACATGCGCACCGCCAGCCCTGATTTGCCGCTGGCGGTGGGCCCGAGAAGACAGATGACCGGCAGATCCACGTCCCCATCCTTGCGCACTGGTACGACATTCCGGGATCAACGCGTAGAGCGAAAAACCTCACACCGATGGCCCACCCCGTGTGTAGCCTGGAGAGGTCATCCCCGAGAGGGGGAAACCTCCCGAAAGGAGATCACATGGGACTCTTCGACAAGGCGAAGGACGCCATCAACGACCACCAGGACGACATCAAGGATCAGGTCAGCCAGCACAGCGACAAGGCCGAGGAGGCCATCGACAAGGCTGGGGACGCTGTCAGTGACAAGACCGGCGGCAAGTTCTCCGATCAGGTCGACAAGGGCCAGGAGGCCCTCAAGGACAAGCTTGGCGACCTGTGAGTCGTCCTAGACATGACGCAGCCGGTCCTCTGAGAGGACCGGTTCCGGATGGGAACCGATGAGCTGCGAGACGAGGGGTGGTGCTCTGCGGGGCACCACCCCTCGTTGCATGTGCACACACGGTGCCGGCTGAGGTCGCCAGGGCGCCGGGTGGGCATGACCGGATACCTCACACGGCCCAGTTGACCGGTCAGTTGCGTGGCGCACCGATCGACGGAATACCGAGCATGGTGACATCAGGCTGAGTGCAGGATTCCTCGCGAATCTGCCACGCATCTCCACCTCGAGTACGACGCAAACTCACCAAACCACCATCGGCGACTAGATGATGGGGATGGCCAGAAGTGATGACGACCTCGCCCACGTCACCGGGACGCGGAACCTCGTCGCCCTCGGCCAGACTGACGTGAACCAATCGATTGTCCCGAGCCCTTCCGGTGACGCGGTGAGTGGCCTCATCCTTGCGCCCCTCCCCCTCGGCAAACATCACTTCGACGGTGCGACCGACCTGGGCCTTGTTCTCCTGCCATGCGATGTCGTCCACGAGGTCAACAAGGCGCTCGTAACGTTCCTGGACGATCGGCTTGGGAACCTGGTTCGCCATGACTCCGGCCGGGGTGTTGGGACGGATGGAGTACTGGAAGGTGAAGGCCGCGGCGAACCTCGACTCCTCGACGACGCGCATGGTCTCATCGAAATCCTCGTCGGTCTCCCCTGGGAAACCAACGATGATGTCGGTGGTGATGGCGGCATCCGGAATGGCCTCACGCACCCGGTCGAGGATGCCGAGGAACTTCTTGGACCGGTACGACCGACGCATGCGACGCAGCACATCGTCAGACCCGGACTGCAAGGGCATGTGCAGACTGGGCATGACGTTGGGGGTCTCGGCCATCGCCTCGATGACGTCATCGGTGAAGGCGGCCGGGTGGGGAGAGGTGAACCGCACCCTTTCCAGGCCGTCGATCTGGCCGCACGCACGCAGGAGCTTGGCAAAAGCGCCACGATCACCGAACTGAACCCCGTAAGAGTTGACGTTCTGACCGAGCAGGGTGATCTCCTGAACACCTTCGTCGACGAGGGCTCGAATCTCCGAGAGGATCTCGCCGGGGCGTCGGTCCGTTTCCTTGCCACGCAATTGGGGAACGATACAGAAGGTGCAGGTGTTGTTACATCCCACTGAGATGGACACCCAGGCCGAATATGCCGAGTCGCGTCGCGTTGGCAGGTTCGACGGGAAGGTGACCAAGGATTCCTCGATCTCCACCTGAGCCGTGGCATTGTGACGAGCCCGCTTGAGCAGAGCCGGCAAGGAACCGACATTGTGGGTGCCGAAGACGACATCAACCCACGGTGCCCTGGCGACGACGGTGTCCTTGTCCTTCTGGGCCATACAGCCACCGACGGCCAACTGCATCCCGGGATGGGCCGACTTCACCGAGGCCATGTGGCCAAGGGTGCCGTAGAGACGATTGTCGGCGTTCTCCCGAACCGCGCAGGTGTTGAACACGACGACGTCAGCAGGCGCCAAGCTGTCGGTTCTGGGGTCGGGAACGTAGCCGGCCTCCTCGAGGAGGCCGGCAATACGCTCGGAGTCATGGACATTCATCTGACACCCGTAGGTGACGACCCGATAGGTCGGGGCCTCGGTGCTGTTGGACATGGTGTTCTCGGGCATGGCGCACATACTCTACGTCATCTGCCCAGCCATGAGGCCAGTCCTTCCTCACACCACCGTTTGCAGCACGAGCAGGATCCCGCCGTACACCAGTACGAACAACACCATTGGCCACACGAACTTCAGCCAGTGTGAGTACTCGATGTCCAACATCTGCAAAGTTGCCATCACCAACCCGGTGGGTGCCAAGAACAACATTGCGTACTGACCCCACTGGTAGGCACACAGTACTGTGGCGCGCGAGACCCCCGCAGCGTCGCCAAGGGGAGCCATGATCGGCAGGGCCAAGACCGCCAGCCCGGACGATGAGGGGACGATGAAGCCGAGCAGGAAGAACACGATGAGGAGGGACAGCACGAACACCGGACCGTTGACGTGAGAAACGACCTTGGCTGACTCGTACAACAGAGTGTCAGAAATCAATCCTTCATTGAGAATGTGATTAATTCCACGCGCCAACCCGATGATCAGGGAGACAGCCACCAGACTCGACGACCCGGCAGAGAACGCATCAACAAGTTTTTTCTCACTGAGCTTGTTGGGCCCCGTTGCGGCAATGAACATGATGATAATGGCAATGGCGAGGAACGATGATGCCATCGCCGGGAACCACCATCCTCGAGCTATAACTCCCCACACCATGATGGGGAAGGCCGCTGCAAAGAGAACGAGGATGACCTTACGACGCCAATCAAACGTCATCTCGACACCATCATCACCCAGGGACCACTGCGCCGCAAACGCGTCATGATCCTCCCAGGCATAGGAGAATTCGGGATTCGCCTTGACCTTTCGGGAATACCAGGCGAGATAGATGATGACAGCTATGGCGCCTCCGACCAGTCCTACCACACGCCATGGCATACCTTCAGTCAGTCGGATACCGGCCGCATTCGCTCCGATGGCAGAGGAGAACGGGTTGATGGTCGAGAAGCAGGTGCCAATCGAACCAGCAAGGAATATTGACCCGACGACCACCAGAGAATCGTATCCCATCGCTATGAAGACCGGCGCAAGGATGGGATAGAAGGCGACCGCCTCCTCCTCGAGTCCACACGTCGTCCCGCCCACGATCATGAACAACGACACGAAAAGAACGAGGAGAAATTCCTTGCCCTTGGATCTGGAAGCGAGCCTCCCCAGACCGGCCTCAAATGCGCCGCTCGCTCTCACGACGCCAATGAGGCCGCCCAGAACGAGAATGAAAACGATGATGTCGACAGCCTCGATGGTTCCCGTCACCATCCCGTTCGTGATATCGCCGACACCGGCAGGATGGGATGACAAACGTTGATAAGTACCTGGCACTGACACCGAACCCGTGATCGACCCTGTGGTGAATTCGGAGATCTTCATCGCGACGCCATAGGTGTCAAGGGTTTCCTGGGTCGCCGCATGGTTCGTCGTGGTGCCATCAGGTTCCACGACGACCAATTGTTGTGAGTCCGCCGAGTAACTCATCTTTGAGTAGCTTCCGGCTGGGACGAGCCAGGTACACACAACAGCTAGGACAGTGAGGATGAAAAGGATTGTGAAAGCTGACGGAACCCGTAGGCGATGACGGGTTGCACTGGCATTGTTGCTGGACAAGGTTCACCTACTTTCAGTAGCGGTGAGTCATTGCAACGGAAGGACCGACGACGCTGCCGGTTCACCCACCTTCCGTTGGGCACCGTTAACTCAATTAATGATAGCGCCATAGCCCTGGACATGCAGACGCCGGGGCTTAACAATTACCTCTTCGGAAGATCAGGACGGTAAGCTTTTCGTCATGATCAATGACGTCATCCTCCCCACCGGCACCCAGTACGAGATGTCCCACGGCCCGTGGCAGGCCGTCGTGACGGAGCAAGGAGCCACCCTTCGCAGCCTTCGCCACAATGGCAACGATGTCATCACGACGTTTGCGGCCGACCAGTCCCCCGCTTCGTCGCAGGGCCAGCAGCTCCTCCCCTGGCCCAATCGCATCCGTGACGGCCACTACCGCTTCGATGACGTGGACCAGCAATTGGCGATCAGCGAGGTGGATCGCAACAACGCCATTCATGGTCTGGTGGCGTGGTCACGGTGGTCCCTCGTGGAGCACACGGACTCCTCGGTGACTCAGGAGATTCGGGTCATGGCTCGCCCTGGCTGGCCTGGGACGATTGATGTCAGGCTGACCCACCGCCTGGACGATCATGGCCTGACCGTCACCGTGAGGGCTCGTAACGTCGGGGCCACGGCAGTACCCTTCGGCTACGCCGCCCATCCCTATTTCTGCCTGGGTGGGTCCATCGATGAGTGGACGGTCGAAGCCCCGTTCGCATCCTGGCTGCAGGTCGATGATCGACTGCTACCGGTCGGCATGTCTGAGATGGACGAGATCCACACGATGAGCGGGCAGCCGCTGGGACAGCGCACCCTTGACACCGCCTACACCCTAAATCGTGGGGACATGGTTGGGTCACCAGCGTGGCGCATCAAGGTCACCAACGGTGAGAGGAGCCATGAGCTGTGGGCCGATGCGACCATGGGCTGGGCGCAGATGTACACCCCGGATGACCGGCTCAGCCTCGCCGTCGAGCCGATGACATGCGGGCCCGACGCCTTCAACGAGGGACCCACCCATGACGACGTCATCCGGCTGGAACCCGGGGACGAGGTCGTCCTCACCTGGGGAATTGCCTGAGCCACTGCTCGGGATGGTGCCCTGAGCCCCCATTGGCCCCCGGCACGTGGTGGCTCAGGGAAGACTCCGCCGGGGTGAGGGGTGACCCCCGTTTACCCCCGGCGCGTGGCGGCTCAGGATTCCCCCACCGTTTCCACGGCCTGGAAGGAGCGGACGACGGTGACCTTGGAGCGTCCTGGCACAGTCACCTGCTCCCCCACGGCCAGCGCGATCTGACGAGCAAGTCGCGATGCGCGGAGATCGTCGACCTCTCCCGGATCGACGAGGATCTGGATCTCACGTCCAGCTTGCAGGGCGAAGGCCCGTTCCACGCCAGGGAAGCTGGTGGCAATCTCCTCGATGGTGTTCATCCGACGCACATGGGCTTCCAAGGAATCTCGACGGGCGCCCGGTCGGGCTGCAGAGATCGAGTCGGCGGCCCTGACGACCAGATCGGTGACACTCACCGGTTCAACCTCCTCGTGGTGGGCCGCGATGGCATGCACGACCTCATCGGATTCCCCGTAGCGTCGGGCCAGTTCGGCACCGATGGCCGCGTGGCTGCCCTCGACGCCCGGAGTGAGGGACTTTCCGAGATCGTGCAGGAAGGCCGCACGACGACAGGTGTCGACGTCGGCTCCAATTTCGGCCGCCAGGATGGCCGCGAGTCGGGCACACTCGACGCAGTGGTCGAGCACTTGCTGTCCGTAAGAGGTCCGGAAACGCAGGGATCCGAGGATGGGTAGCAACCGATCGTCAATCTCGTCGATCCCAGCTTCGGATAATGCCTCGGATGCGGCCTCCAGACACATCTGCTCGATGTGGTCGACGGCGCGTTGATGGGCCTTCTCGATGCTGATGGGGTGGATTCGACCACCTTCGACCAGATCAACGAGTGTTCGTCGGGCCACCTCGCGGCGCATGGGGTCGAAACAACTCAACAAGACGATCCCTGGGGTGTCGTCGATGATGACCGTCACTCCCGTCACCTGTTCGAAGGTACGGACGTTACGACCTTCTCGCCCAATGACGCGACCCTTCATCTCGTCGCTGGGCAAGGGCACGACACTGATGACGGTGTCGGCGACCATTTCGGAAGAACACCTCTGGATGGCGTCGGCCACGATGTGGCGAGCCTTGCTCTCGGCGTCGCTCGTCACCTCAGCGATAATCGCCCGAGCATCGTTCTCGGCCAGCACACGGGCTTCTCTGCTGAGGTGGTCTGCGAGTTCATCACGGGCCTGGTCGAGGGACATCCCGGCGACTCGCTGGAGCTCTGCGTCAACCTGCTCGTCACGTCGATTGAGTTCGGCATCCCGCTCGTCGAGGAGGGAGCTACGCTTGGCCAAATCCAATCGATCTGTCTCGAGCTTGTCGAGGCTCTCATCCAGGTGGCGGCGGGCTTCACGCAACTGGCGATCACGCTCGGTCAGCTCCTCGACGGAGCGCTGGTTGATCTCAAGCAGGGCCTCAGCACTCTGACGTGCTTGCTCGGCATGATCAGCTCGACGCTCTTCGTCAGCAACCCGCACTCGACTGGACTCGAGTTGCAAGCGAGTTGAGGTGACCTCGTCTCGACAGTCCGCAAGGTCTTGAGTCACTCGCTCCAGACGCTCTTCGTTGCGGGAGAGCTCCGAGGCCTTCGCATCGCGTTCGGACTCTGCTCGTTGCACCCTTTTCCCAAGGGCTCGGCGGTCTGTCAGCCAGCCAATGATGACTGCGCCTGCGAGCACCGCCACCACGACGAGTGCGATGAGCATGACCTCTGCACTTCCTCACATCTTGACGTTGACCTGCACCGTCGCCCCTGACCGTGGGGCCAGGACATCACACCCGAGGTGAGGGGCAAACGATGCAACTCTAGTCGAAAAGGCCGGTGGTCGGAGCTTCTGGGGGTTCCTCACCGAGTTCCTCGCGGGCAGCACGGATGGCGGCCCAAGCGATCTGGGGTCCGTAACCCTTGCGGGCCAGAGCCCCCAGCACTCGCCTGGTGAGACGGGCCTCCTCGATGCCTCGACCTGCCTCCAACTTGTTCCTGGCAATTTCGGTGGCGGCATCCAATTCGTCAGCGTCTGTGATCTGGGAGGTCGCATCCTCAACGATCTGGGAATCAACCCCCTTGCGCGACAGTTCGGCTGCTACTGCCCTGCGAGACAGACCCCGCACGCCGTGCCGGGAGGCTGTCCACCGATGAGCGAAATCGGCGTCGTCGATGAGCCCCACCTGCGTGAGACGGTCGAGAACCGCCTCACGCACCTGCTCGGGCACACCGTGGGAGTCCAGCGCCGTGGCAAGTTCACTTCGGGTGTTGGCCCGACGATCCAGCCGCTTGAGGCAGATCTCGCGGGCTTCCTCGTACCACTGCTCGTCGGTCAACTCCTCGGGATGGTCCTGGCGTCGTCGGCTCAGAATTCCACCTCACCGGTCACGGGATCGACTCCCTCGGGAACTTCAGACTCACGCAAACCCAGATGGGTCAGGATCTTGTCCTCGATCTCGTTGGCGACGTCGGGATTGCCCTTGAGGAAGGTACGGACATTCTCCTTGCCCTGGCCCAACTGCTCATTGTTGTAGCTGAACCAGGATCCGGACTTGGTGATGATTCCGCAATCCACCCCCATGTCGATGAGGCTTCCCTCCCGGGAAATGCCCTGACCGTAGAGAATGTCGAACTCGGCCTGCTTGAATGGCGGGGCGACCTTGTTCTTGACGACCTTGACGCGGGTACGGTTACCGACCATCTCGGAACCGTCCTTGAGGGTCTCGATACGACGCACGTCCAGGCGCACCGAGGAGTAGAACTTCAGGGCGCGGCCACCGGTCGTCGTCTCCGGGGAGCCGAACATGACGCCGATCTTCTCGCGCAGCTGGTTGATGAAGATGGCCGTGGTCCCGGCCGCGTTGAGGGCACCGGTCATCTTGCGCAGGGCCTGACTCATGAGTCGAGCCTGCAGACCGACGTGAGAATCACCCATCTCTCCCTCGATCTCAGCCTTCGGGGTGAGGGCCGCGACGGAGTCGATGACGATGAGCTCAAGGGCTCCCGACCGCACCAGGGTGTCGGCGATCTCGAGGGCCTGCTCGCCATTGTCTGGCTGGCTCACCAGCAGGGAATCAGTGTCGACACCAAGTTTGCGGGCGTACTCCGGGTCGAGGGCGTGCTCGGCGTCGATGAAGGCGCAGATACCACCTTCAGCTTGAGCATTCGCGATGGCGTGCAGGGCCACCGTCGTCTTGCCCGAGGACTCTGGGCCGTAAATCTCGACGATCCTGCCACGCGGGAGACCCCCCACGCCCAGGGCGACGTCAAGAGCCACCGATCCGGTCGGGATCGCAGCAATCTTGACGGTCTCCTGTTCGCCAAGGCGCATGATGGAGCCTTTGCCGTGCTGCTTCTCGATCTGCTGCAAAGCCGTGGCAAGGGCCTTTTCGCGATCTGCGGTCGCTGCCATGTCGTTCCTTCCTTGATGGCGGTCCCCCGCCTCATGTGACGTGCGGCATCGCCGCAGCGTTGGTCATATGTTCTGTTGGTCCTAAGTTCTGATGAGGGAAACGCACCCGTTTCCGGTGTCATCACCCAAACTGTAGGAGCGAAGTAGGACAATCTGTCAGGCAGTTTCGTTTCTGTGGATAACTGCCGTCTCGACCATCCCCTCACCTGTGGACAACCCTTCCAGAAGCCACTGACGACTTCGCAGCGCATCGTGTTCCGGTTGTGTTCCATCGGGGGTTGGCGCCGATCCTCGACGTCTGAACACGTCTCAACCCCTCCATGTCAACGCAGCGAATCGGGCAGTTCAAGGGCCTTCCAGCACGCCAGCCAGATCGTCTTGGCATCGACTCCATCAGCCAACGCTTCTTGCACCGTTCGTGAATCGAGACCTGGAACCGCCTGCTGTGCGGCCCAGATTCGGCAGTAATCCTCACCCAAGGCCTCAGCCAGTCGCGTCCACAATTGGGTCTGTGTCATGAAGCCAAGCCTAAGGGCACGATAAGATCGGCGCAGATGTGCGAATGCTCAGGGCACGGCTCTCCCCGCGGGCCGTGAGTTGCGCGAAAGGAGTAGCGATGACGATGCCGTCGGATGTCCACTCATCATCCTCACGACGAAACGACCGCATGGTCGCCATTCTCGCAATGTTGCGCGACCACGACGAGGTTTCCCTACGAGACATGGCGGCCGCCCTGGGGGCCAGCGCTGCGACGATCCGACGCGACGTCGCCGCACTCGCCGAGCAGGGCCTGCTCATTCGCTCACATGGAACCGCTCGGCGCGCTGGAACTGGCGCCGAATTGCCGGTCAGTTTGCGAGACGGCCGACGTCGTCGCGCCAAGGAGGCCATCGCCCACGCCGTTGCCTCCGAACTGCCGGTGGGGCGTCACGCGATTGGGCTCACCGGCGGCACGACGACCACCGAGATCGTTCGTGCCCTGCGTCATCGCCATGACCTCACCCTCATCACGAACTCTGTGAGCATCGCCCTCGAAGCCGCCAGCCAGGGTCAGCAGCGTGTCCTCATCACCGGCGGAGTGCTGCGTCCATCCTCCCTGGAGCTGGTCGGTTCCCTGGCCGAGTCCACCTTCAAACAGGTCAACGTCGGCACCGCCATCGTCGGATGTGACGGCTTGAGCGCCGAGGGTGGCCTGACGACCCACGACGGCATCGAGGCGGCCGCGAACCACACCATGATCAAGAGGGCAGCTCGCATCATCGCCGCTGTCGACGGTTCCAAGATCGGCCGGGTCACGCTGGCGAAGCTGGCCGACGCCAAGGACGTCGACCTCCTCGTCACCGACAATTCAGCCGATCCCGACGAACTGGCCCGTCTGCGCGCCCTCGGCATGGCGATTCGTATCGTCCACGCGCCAGTCGACTGACGACCTCTTGTTCACCGTCTGGGGAGCAGGGCCACTTTGAGCCATCCGCAGCCAAACACCCCCAATACAGAGTTTTCCCGGCCCCATCGGGACCGGGAAAACTCACAAGTTCAGGGTGTTGTTCATGCCGCAACAGTGATGCGGTGCTCGGGGGTGCCTTCGCTCTTGAGCATCTTGTCGCTGACGATACGCATCAACTCGGACTGTGGGAGATCCAACGCGGTGCAGATGGCCAGGATGAGTTCACTGGAAGCTTCCTTCTGCCCCCGCTCGACCTCCGACAAGTATCCGAGGGACACGCGTGCGGCAGAAGACACCTCACGCAGGGTACGGCCCTGCGCGAATCTCTGTTCACGCAGCGACTCGCCGAGCATTTCACGCAGCAGAGCTGATTTCATGGGCGTCTCCTCCTAGGTGATTCATCCATGGCAACGCCCTCAATCGAGGAAACATTCCCCACACGGCGAAATCTTTCACATTTTGGTGCCCGGCTCGTCCTCACCTGTCTGTACCGCTGACGATCTCGCATCCCAGGCCCAGAAGTGCCTCGACCGTCGCCCGACGAATGTCCTCCCGCGCTCCCTCCAGATGGAGACGCCTGACGACCGGAACTCCTTGGTATGCCGCACCGATGAACACTGTCCCAGCCTCTTCACCGTCCTGGGGATCAGGACCGGCGACCCCGGTGCACGACAGACCGACGTCGGCCCGGCAGGCCTGTCGACATCCCAGGGCCATCTGAGCCGCAGTGGTGGAATTGATGACCCCGTTCTCGGCGATCCAGCCGGCATCGACCCCGGCGAGGGTGGACTTGAGGTCACTGGCGTAGGTGACCAGACCGCCACGAAAGACCGCCGAGGCCCCCGGAACGGTCGTGATCGTCGCCGCGACCAGCCCTGCCGTCAAGGATTCGCAGGTTGCCGCCGTCAGTCCGCGTTCCCCCAACTGTGCGATGAGTCGACGTGCTCCCTCGTCGCCGGTCACCTGAGGTTCCGCTTCCCAGCCTTGGCCGGCGTGGCTCCGGCGTTCTTCGCGCGGTTGCGAATCTCAATGGCGTCCTTGATGTACACCAGGCCGGTGACGACGGTCAGAAGGAAGGCAATGATCATGACGGCCCAGGCGATGGCGTCGACGAAGGCCGGGGTCCGCCACAAGCCGAGGCAGAACAGGGTGATCGCCAGGGACTGCATCGCCGTCTTGAGCTTGCCTCCCTTGTTGGCCGCCATCACCTCGTACTTGAGCATCCTCATCCGCATGACCGTGATGCCCCACTCGCGCAGCAGGATGATGATCGTCATCCACCATGGCAGCTCGCCGAGGATGGACAGACCGATGAAGGCCATACCGGTGAGCGCCTTGTCAGCGATGGAGTCACCGATCTTGCCGAAGTTGGTGACGAGGTTGTACTTGCGCGCAATCCTGCCGTCGACGAAATCGGTGAGGATCGCCACGATGAACACGATCGTCGTCGCCGTCCGCCAACTGCCCTCATGGGCATGGGCCAACAGCATCCATCCGAAGACGGGAACCGCAATGACTCTCAACAGAGTCAGCGCATTCGGAACGTTGATGTTGCCGGGGCGGTCCTTCTTCGTGGCCATGGGGTCAGTATGTCGCGCGACGAGGTATCACGCGACTCATCGCCACGAAAATCGCCCCGGATTGGTCAATGGGCGCCAGAACCGACGAACTCGTCATCTACCGTGAGCGACATGACCTTTCGCAAGACCGACCATCGCAGGAACGCCATCGACTATGAGGTCGCCGGGCTGACGTGGCTCGCGGCTGCTCAGCCCGCCGGAGCCGCGATCGTCGAGGTCTTGGACCACGGCCATGGTTGGCTCACCGAGCCTGAACTCTCGTCGGTGCGTCCCACTCGCGAGGCAGCCGAGGAATTCGGTCGACGCCTCGCCCACACTCACGCAGCAGGGGCCAGCCACTTGGGAGCAGCTCCCGACGGCTTCACCCCTGACGGTGGGTACATTGGTCGGGCTCCCCTGCCCTTGCTGACCGCGCACATCGACTCGTGGGGAGAGTTCTACGCCCGCTATCGCATCGAGCCGTACATGGACAGCCTTGACGCCCAGGCCCGCGCTGTCGTGTCCACGCTCGTCGACCGGCTCGTCAGCGGGAAATTCGACCACGACCAACCAGCCCTCGTGACCGATCCCGCCGCACGGACCCACGGTGACATGTGGTCGGGAAACCTCATGTGGACCCCCAACGGGGTCGTCCTCATCGATCCTGCCGCCCAAGGTGGACACGCCGAGGAAGACCTGGCCTCCTTGTCAGTCTTCGGCGCCCCGTTCACCAACGAGATTCGTGCTGCCTACAACGAGGAATCCCCGTTGGCCGACGGATGGCAGGAGCGAATTGGACTACATCAGCTCCACATGCTCATGGTCCACTGCTTCCTCTTCGGTGGCGGATATGTCAGCCAAACCATCGAGGTGGCACGCCGTTACCTCTGATCGCCAGCCAGAACCCACGTGTGCCCCCTCACACCACGCAGCCACTCCTTGATGTAGTCAGACGACATCAGTGGGCGTCGGACCAGGCCTGAGGATCCGAGGACCAGGTCTGCAGGGTGGCCAGTTGCTGGGAGGTGATGAGTCCGGACTGGGCTGCCACCTCGATGAGGGTCGGGTAGTTCGACAGGGTGTAGAGCGGAAGACCAGCCTCCTCGAACGCGCGGTGTCCCTTCTCCAACTCGTAGGAGAACAGGGCGAGGACGCCGACCACCGTCGACCCCTCGCGCTCGACGGCCTCGGCGGCCTTGAGCACCGAACCGCCGGTGGAGATGAGATCCTCGACCATGACGACCTTCGACCCGACCGGAATGCGTCCTTCGATCTGGTTGCCGCGTCCGTGGTCCTTGGGGGCAGAACGGACGTAAGCCATAGGGGCGCCAAGGCGGTCAGCGGCGAGGGCGGCGTGGGCGATACCAGCGGTGGCAGTACCGGCCACGACGTCGACCTGGTCGAAGTGTGCGCGCACAAGGTCAGCCAGGCCCGAGGCGATGAGGTCTCGGGTCTGGGGGTCTGACAAGGTGACGCGGTTGTCGCAGTAGATCGGGGAATGCAGTCCCGAGGCCCACGTGAACGGGGCGTCCGGGGACAGCGAGACGGCTTCGATGGCGAGTAGGCGCTGCGCGAACTGCTGGGCGATCTGCTTATTGGTGACGGTCATGACGGTCTTCCTCCAGGTGGTGTTGTCGTCAGGCTGAGCGGCGTCCGGCATTCCATTCGTCGCGGATGGCGTGGTAGGCGGCGACCGGGTCGTCGGCCTTGGTGATGGGACGGCCCACAACAATGGCCGAGGAGCCCATCGACGCTGCGTTGCCAGGGGTGGCGACCCTGGACTGGTCCCCCACTGCGGCGCCAGCCGGGCGGATTCCGGGGGTGACACGCAGGAAATCCGGGCCGGTCACCGAGGCGATGTCAGCGGCTTCGTGGGCCGAACACACCACACCGGCCAGCCCGGCTGACTGGGCGAGTTGGGCATAGTTGCGCACCGATTCAGCCAGCGGCACCTCGATGAGCTGCTCGGCCTTGAGAGCCTCCGGGGAGGTTGAGGTGAGCTGGGTGATGGCGACGACACGGGTGGTCTGTGCCGCGCCCCCCAGACCCTCCAGAGCAGCCTCCATCATGGCCTTTCCGCCTGCAGCGTGGACGGTCAGCAAGTCCGCTCCCAGCCGGGACAGGCTCGCGGCTGCACCCTTGACGGTGTTGGGGATGTCGTGGAGTTTGAGGTCGCAGAAGACATCATGCCCGGCGTCCTTGAGGCTGGTGATGACGCTCGGACCTGCCGCGTAGAACAGCTCCATTCCCACCTTGACGAAGAGGGGCTCGTCGAACTTGCCGACGAAGTCGAGGGCGGCCTCGGCGCTGGGCAGGTCGAGGGCGATGATCGGGCGGCTGGTGTCCATGTGTACTCCTTGGTGGTCGATGGTCAGCGAGACTGCCGGACCTCGGCCCGGAGATCCTCGAGGCTGGAGATGTGCAGGTCGTCCATGATCGGCTCGAGCCCGTCAATGATCTTGGGGCATGCCAGCGGATCGGTGAAGTTGGCGGTACCGACGCCGACGGCCGAGGCTCCAGCCATCATGAGTTCCAGGGCATCGGCGCTGGTCGTCACCCCACCCATTCCGATGACGGGGATGTCGACGGCCCGGGTGACGGCGTCGATCATGCGCACGGCAAGGGGAAGGACGGCCGGCCCCGACAGCCCACCCGTACCGTTGGCAATGACAGGCTGTCGCCGTGCCAGATTGATCCTCATCCCGGTGAGGGTGTTGATGAGGGTCAGGCCGTCAGCTCCACCATCGGCGACCGCTCGGGCGATCTCGGTGATGTCGGTGACATTGGGAGACAGTTTGACGTAGACCGGCACGCTGGCCGCCGCCACGACGGCCTTCGTCAGGTCATGGGCGGAGCTGGCATTGGTGCCGAAGGTGATTCCGCCGCGCTTGACATTGGGACAGGAGATGTTGATCTCCAGGGCTGCCACGTTGGGGGCGGTGGAGATGACCTCAGACACCGTGACGTAGTCCTCGGTGGTGTACCCGGCGACGTTGGCGATGATCGGCAGGTCGGGAAAATGCTCGGCCAGCCACGGCAGTTTCTCAGCCATGACGACGTCGAGACCCGGATTCTGCAATCCGATGGCGTTGAGCATCCCACCAGGTGTCTCGGCCACTCTGGGCACCGGATTGCCCGGACGCGGCTCGACAGTGGTTGCCTTGACCATGATCGATCCCAGCACCGACAGGTCGTAGTACCCGGCGTACTCGGCTCCAAAGCCAAAACACCCACTGGCGGGCATGATCGGATTCTTGAGTTCCAGGCCCGGCAGTGACACGGCCAACCTGTTCACAGCACGACCTCCTCGGCCTCGAGCACCGGACCGTCGTAGCACACCCGGAACTGATGATCGGGGTTCTTGGCGTCTCCAATGACACAGGCGTAGCAAGCACCCACCCCGCAGGCCATCCTCTCCTCCAAGGACAACTGGGTACGCACCGTCGGGGCCAGGGTCGACTTCACCCACCTCAGCATCGGGGTGGGCCCGCATGCCTGCACGATGTCAGGGATGAATCGTCGCGCCTCGTCGGTCTGGGCTATCTGGGCGACGGTCCCCTTCGTCCCCACTGATCCGTCGTCGGTGGAGATGAGCACCTCCCCCAGCGCAGAGAACTCATCGACCCAGAAGATGTCGTTGCGATCCCGGAATCCCAGCCGGAACTGCACCTGGACGCCACGTTCCACCAGGCGACGACCCAGCAGGTACAGCGGCGGAATGCCCACTCCACCACCGACGAGCAAGGCTCGTTGTCCAGGCTGCACCGCGTCGAGGTCGAATCCGTGCCCCAACGGGCCGAGAACGTCAATCCTTGCTCCCAGGGGTGAGCGAGACAGCTGATCGGTTCCTCGACCGACCACCCGGAAGATGAGGGTGTACCCCTGCTCATCAGCGTCAGCGATGGACAAGGGCCGGCGCAGGACGTGCAACCCACCGGGCAGCAGGTCGAGGAAGGTTCCTGGAACGACCTGCGGCATCGGCTCATCAGGGACAAGTCGCACCGAGTACACCCCGGCAGCAATCTTCTGACGATCCGTCAGTTCCATCATCTGAGAGGCCGGTCGTAGCACATTCGTCTCACTCATCAGATCGACTCCGTCGAGAAGGCTCGTGACTCCATCACACGGCAGATCGCCGCGGCGGTGTCAAGGGAGGTGAACAGCGGTATTCCGCGGGCTATGGCCTCACGACGAATCTGCTTACCGTCGATGATGGTGTCCTGGCCATTGCTCATGACGTTGATGACGGCGTCGCAGCCATTGCGGCTGATGAGGTCGAGGACGGACTCGGTGGATCCGGCCTCCCCTGACCCGATCTTCTCGGCCACGTCGATTCGCAGCCCACCCTCGTCGAAGAATTCTGCGGTGCCCGTGGTGCCGACGAGCTGGAATCCGATCCGGTCGAAGCGACGAGCCAGGGCAAGAGCTTCGGGCTTGGCATCGTCGGCCACCGTGATGAGGATCTTGCCGTACTCGGGCACGTGCAGGCTGGCGGCCTCGAAGACCTTGTACAGCGCCTTCTCGAGGGTGTCGTCAGAACCCATGACCTCACCGGTCGACTTCATCTCCGGACCCAAGTGCGAGTCGACCAGGTCGAGCTTGGAGAAGCTGAACACCGGGGACTTGACGTGGATGCGCGTCGAGACTGGCAGCAGTCCGGGCCGCAGGCCGAGATCGGACAGTTTCTCCCCGAGGATGACTCGGGTCGCCACCTCGGCCATCGGCACCCCGGTGACCTTGGACAGGAAAGGCACCGTACGCGAGGCGCGCGGGTTGGCCTCGATGACGTAAACAGTGTCCTGGCCGGTGGCGGGGTCCTCGGCGATGACGAACTGGATGTTGAGGATGCCCTTGGTGTCCAGCCCCAGGGCCAGTTTCGTCGTCACGTCGACGATCTGGTCGGCGATCTTCTGGCTCATCCGCTGCGGGGGGTAGACGGCCATCGAGTCACCAGAGTGCACGCCGGCCCGCTCAATGTGCTCCATGATGCCGGGGATGAGGACGTCGGTGCCGTCACAGATGGCATCGACCTCGCATTCCAGACCGTTGAGGTACCGGTCCACGAGCACTGGCTTGTCGGGGCTGGCGTGGACGGCGTCACGCATGTAGCGCTTGAGTTCCTCGGGGCTCGTCACGATCGCCATGGCACGACCACCGATGACGTAGGAGGGACGCACCAGCACCGGGTATCCGAGCTCTTCGGCAACCGCCAGGGCCTCCTCACCGGATCGGGCCGTGCCACCGGGAGCCTGCGGAATCCCCAGCTCGGCAAGCAGGGACTCGAATCCTTCTCGGTCCTCGGCGCGGTCGAGGTCGGCCAGCTGGGTGCCCAGGATCGGCACCCCGGCAGCCTCGAGAGGACCGGCCAGGTTGATGGCCGTCTGGCCGCCGAACTGGACGATGACTCCCTCGGGCTGCTCAAGGTCGATGACATTCATGACGTCCTCGATGGTGAGCGGCTCGAAGTACAGCTTGTCGGAGATGGAGAAATCGGTGGAGACCGTCTCCGGGTTGGAGTTCATGATGATGGCCTCGTACCCGGCAGCCTGGATGGCCTTGACCGAGTGCACGGTGGCGTAGTCGAACTCGATGCCCTGGCCGATGCGGATCGGCCCGGAGCCCAGCACCAAGACGCTGGGGCGATCCGAGGTCACCGACTCGTTCTCCATCTCATAGGTGGAGTAGAAGTACGGGGTCGAGGACTCGAACTCACCGGCGCAGGTGTCGACCATCTTGTAAACCGGTGTGATCCCGGTCTCGACTCGGCGGGCGCGCACCTGGTCGGCGGTGGTGCCCCAGAAGCGGGCGATGGCAGGGTCACAGAAGCCGTTGCGTTTGGCAATCCAGAGTGCCTCGGGGTCGTCGGGGCAGGAGCGCAACGTCTCCTCGATCTCGACGATGTGGGCGATCTTGTCGAGGAAGAAGACGTCGATCTTGGTCTGGTCGTGGAGTTCGTGCACAGTGCGCCCGCGCCGTATCGCCTCGGCCAGACAGAAGAGACGGTCATCACGGGCGTGCAGCAGGCGCTCCCCGAGGATGTCGTCAGGCAGATCCGCGACCTCGCGCAAGGCGATGTGGTCAACCCCGATCTCCAAGGAGCGCACTGCCTTGAGCAGGGACTCCTCGATGGTGCGTCCCAGGGCCATGACCTCACCGGTGGCCTTCATCTGGGTGCCCAGGCGTCGATCGGCCCGGGCGAACTTGTCGAAGGGCCAGCGTGGAATCTTGGCGACGACGTAGTCGAGTGTGGGCTCGAACATCGACCAGGTCGTCCCGGTGACGGGGTTGCGAATCTCGTCGAGAGTCATGCCGACAGCGATCTTCGCCGCAATCTTGGCAATCGGGTAGCCCGTGGCCTTGGAGGCCAGGGCTGAGGACCGTGAGACGCGCGGGTTGACCTCAATGACGTAGTACTGGAAGGACTCGGGGTCCAGGGCGAGCTGGACGTTGCACCCACCCTCGATCCCCAACGCGCGGACGATCTCGATCGAGGCGTCTCGCAGCATCTCGTGCTCGACATCGGTGAGGGTCTGGGTAGGAGCGAACACGATGGAGTCGCCGGTGTGAACCCCAACCGGGTCAAAGTTCTCCATCGTGCACACGACCATGGTGTTGTCGGCACCGTCGCGCATCATCTCGTACTCGATCTCCTTGTACCCGGCGATCGACTGCTCGACCAGGCACTCGGTGACCGGAGACAGCTCCAGGCCCTTCCCCACAATGCGGAGCAGTTCGGCCTCGTCGTGGCAGATGCCGCCACCGGTTCCGCCAAGGGTGTAGGCGGGACGGACGATGAGCGGGTAACCGATGGACCTGCCCACCTCGACGGCCTCGTCGACGGTGTGGACGATCTCAGAGGCCGGTACCGGCTGGCCCAACTCGTCCATGAGCTGCTTGAACAGGTCACGGTCCTCGGCCTTCTCGATGGCCGACAGCGTGGTGCCCAACAACTCGATACCCAGCTCGTCAAGGATCCCGGACCTGGCCAGCTCGGTGGCCATGTTGAGACCGGTCTGGCCGCCCAAGGTGGGGACGATGGCGTCGGGGCGTTCCCGGCGCAGGATCGAGGACACGAATTCCAGGGTGATCGGCTCGATGTAGACCTTGTCGGCGATGTCACGGTCGGTCATGATCGTGGCCGGGTTGGAGTTGACGAGAATAACCTCGTACCCCTCCTCCTTGAGGGCCAGACAGGCCTGAGTGCCGGCGTAGTCGAACTCGGCAGCCTGGCCGATGATGATCGGACCGGACCCGATGACGAGGATGCGATGCAAGTCGGTACGGCGGGGCATCAGTTCTGTCCTCCAAAGTCATTGGCATCCATGAGTGCCACGAAGTCGTCGAAGACGTGAGCTGCATCGTGTGGCCCTGCGGCCGCGTCGGGGTGGTACTGCACCGAGAACGATCCGAGGCGAGTGTGACGCACACCCATGACCGTCTCGTCATTGATCTCGAGGTGGGTGATCTCCAGCTCGGTGCCGGCCACCGATGCGGGATCGACGGCATATCCGTGATTCTGGCTGGTGAAGTCGATCCGTCCGGTGGACAGTTCCCGCACCGGGTGGTTGAAGCCACGATGGCCGAAGGGCAGCTTGTAGGTGTCGGCGCCATTGGCGAGGGCGAAGATCTGATGTCCCATGCAGATACCGAAGATCGGGTACTCCTCCTGAAGCTCGCGCACCACCTCCTGGACCTGCGGGATCGACTTCGGGTCGCCGGGACCATTCGACAGCATGATGCCGTCAGGGGCCAGGGCGCGCACCCGAGCGGCCGAGATGTTCCAGGGCACGACGGTGACGGCGCATCCGCGCTTGCTCAGCTCACGCAGGATGGAGTGTTTGAGGCCAAAGTCGAAAAGCACCACACTGCGTCCACCCAAGGGTGACGGGTAGGCGGTGCGGGTGGAGACCTGGGCGATCTGGTCGGTGGGCAACTGAGCGCTACGCAGCTTCTCCAACTCGGCGTCGAGATCGGCGTCAGGGCCCAGCAAGGCCCCCTTCATGACCCCCTCATGCCGTAGCCGTCGCACCAAGGCACGAGTGTCGATACCGGCCAGGCCAGGAATGTCATGGGTGGTGAGGAACTCATCGAGACTGAGACGGTTGCGCCAGTTGCTGGCTAGTCGCGGCACCTCTCGGCAGATGACCCCGGCGGTCGTCGGGAAGAGGGACTCCATGTCGTCGCGGTTGATGCCGCAGTTTCCGATGAGGGGGTAGGTGAAGGTGACGATTTGTCCGTTGTAGGACTGGTCGGTGAGGGTCTCCTGGTAGCCGGTCATCCCGGTGGTGAAGACGACCTCGGCGCTCACCTCGCGGTCGGCCCCGAAGGCCTCTCCCTGGTAGCTCGTCCCGTCGGCCAACAATAGGGTCCGTCTGCTCATTGCCAGTCTCCCGTCACGTGGTCACCCGTCTTGCCGATCTGCTGTCCTCGCCGGTGCACCGTCTGTCCACCGACCATGGTCAATACGCAATCTCCGAAGACGCGCCGCCCGGAGAAGGGAGTGTTGCGCCCCATCCCGGCCCCCTCCTCGGGGATGATCGTCGTCTGGGTCGCCAGGTCGAAGGCGGCGAGGTCGGCCGGTCCGCCCACTCGCAGTCGTCCGGCATCGGCCAGCCCGAAGGTGTCGGCGGGCCCGGCGGTGAGCCAGTCGACGAGCTGGTCGAGGCGGAATCGACCATCCAGCACGAAGTTGGTGTACAGCAGGGCGAAAGTATGCTCGTTCGTGATGACCCCGAAGGCTGCGTCACGGAAGGAACAGTCCTTCTCGGCGGCAGCGTGCGGGGCGTTGTCCGTGGCGATGCAGGTCAAGGTGCCGTCGCACAGCCCGTCGATCATGGCGTCAACGTCGTCGCGGGTGCGCAACGGAGGATTCATCTTGTAGAACCCGTCGTCGCTGGGAATGTCGTCGTCAGCCAGCAGTAGATGATGCGGGGCGGCCTCGCCGGTGACATGCGCACCGTCCTCACGTCCGCGACGCAGGGTACGAATCGACTGGCGAGTCGAGGCGTGGCACAGGTGATAGTGAGCCCCGGTAGCCTCTGCGATCATGACGTCTCGGGCCACCTGGACAGTCTCGGTGAGACGAGTCATGGGCGGCAGGTCGAGTTCGCGGGCCCGGCGTCCGTCATTGATGACTCCGCCACGTACCAGGGACTCGTCCTCGGCGTGGGCAGCGATGGGACGGTCCACCTTGGCGGCGGCGCGCATCGCGTCGTACATCGTCGCGGCCAGTTGGACACCCTTGCCGTCGTTGGAGAAGGCAACGGCCCCCGCTTGGGCCAAGGCATCGAGGTCGACAAGATCGGTGCTCGTCAATCCGACGGTGATGGGGGCGATGGGACGCACCCGTACCAGCGCGGACTCGTCGATCCTGCGCTTGAGGTCGTCCACGAGCGCAGGAGTGTGCGGGTCGGGCACGGTGTTCGGCATCGCACAGATCGTCGTCCACCCGCCGCGGGCTGCCGCAGCAGTGCCCGAGGCAATGGTCTCCTTGTGCTCCTGCCCCGGCTCACGCAGATGGACGTGCAGGTCCACCAGGCCGGGAGTGACCAGAGCCCCACCCAGGTCGATGACCTGCGCGTCGGCTCCGTCGAGGGCGTGGCGACGCCCTCGTGAGATGGCCTCGATCCGGTCGTCGCGGACGAGGAGCTGGGAGGGAACCGGGGTGGCTCCCTCCAGCATGGTCAACCCGGTGAGGAGGACCCGTCGGCTCACTGTGTCTCCCTGGCTCGCAGCACCTGCTCCAGAATCGCCATGCGCACCATGACTCCGTTGCCCATCTGCTCGAAGATACGAGACGAGGGGGCCTCGACGAGGTGGCCCGAGATCTCACATCCGCGGTTGACAGGGGCCGGGTGCATGATGATCGCGGTTGGCTTCATCCGCTCCGCCCGCTCGTCGGTGAGCCCGAAGGCCTGCAGGTAGTCGGTGGCGGAGAAATCTGGGCCGGCATCGAACCTTTCGTGCTGGACGCGCAGCATCATGGCGACGTCGACGTCGGAGATGACCTCGTCGAGGGTGGCCATCGTGCCGAGTCTGGTGACGTCGTGGTCCATCCACTCGCGCGGTCCGGTGAAGACGACGTTGGCGCCCAGGCGAGCGAGGATCTGGGCATCGGAACGCGCCACTCGCGAGTGAGCGATGTCGCCACTGATGGCAACCGTCAGACCGTCGATGTGACCGAACTCCTCAGCGATGGTCATGAGGTCGAGCATGCACTGGCTGGGGTGCTGGCCGGAGCCGTCGCCACCATTGACGACCGACAGGCCAAGCATCCCGGTCGACAGCAGATAGTCGTAATAGCGGTTGGTGGAGTGACGGATGACGGCGACCTCGGCACCGATGGCGTCAACGGTACGTACCGAGTCGTACAGGCTCTCGCCCTTGGTGACGCTGGAGTGTCCCGGATCGAAGTCCAGGACCTTCATCCCCAGACGGTGCTCAGCCATCTGGAAACTGATCATGGTTCGGGTGGAGTTCTCGAAGAACATGTTGATGGCGACGTGCCCGGGCTCGACGCGGGGGGTGTCACCAGCCTTGAACTGGCATCCGCGCTCGATGATCGCCATGACGTCATCATCGGACATGTCCTCCACGGACAGGAAGTGACGTCCGGAATAGTCGACGTCGAACTCCTCAACGGCCTCAGCGCTCATCGGGAAGCCACCTTTCGAATGGTGACTGCGTCCTCACCGTCAACTTCGGTGACGTGGACGTCAACAGCCTCGCTGAGAGCCGTGGGAATGTTCTTCCCCACGAAATCGGCGCGGATCGGCAGCTCGCGGTGACCGCGGTCGACCATGACAGCCAGCAAGATGCGGTCAGGCCGGCCAGTGGCGAGCAGGGCGTCGAGGGCTGCCCGCACGGTGCGGCCGGTGAACAGAACGTCGTCGACGAGGACGACGGTCTTGCCGGCCAGGTTTGTCGGGACGTCATGGCCCGACAGCACCGGGTTCTTCGGACGCTCGTGGTGCTCATTGGGATCAAGATCGTCCCGGTACAAGGTGATGTCCAGCTCGCTGACAGGGACATTCGCGTCACTCAAGGAGGACAACTTGGCGGCCATACGCTGTGCCAGGTATGCGCCACGAGTGCGAATACCGACGATGACCAACTGGTCGAGCCCCTCATTGCGCTCGACAATTTCGTAACAGATTCTCGTCAGCGCCCGCTCCAAGGCCTTGGAGTCGAGAACGGTGACGGGGCCGGATGACTGGGTGAGTTGCATAACGGGCTCCTACCACTGGACACCGTTGGCGCGAGGGTGGAGCACAGCCGACGACGCACGTCTGTGCAGCCGCCTGTTGGCACGACCTTCGCGACCTCACGGGATCGCCATTAAAGGGCGTCCCCACAAGGGTAGCACGACCCGGGCTGAGTTATCTCAGCAAGCGTGATCAGCCAGCACCGATTCGATGTTCACCTGCTCCTCGTCGGTGAACGGCGTGGCTGTCACAGCGTCAATGTCGCAGTCCAACTGCGGCACCGAGGATGCGCCGACAAGAACACTGGTGATGCGGGAATCTCGCAGGATCCACGACAGAGCCATCTGGGCGAGAGTCTGATCACGATCCTTGGCGATCTCGTTGAGAGCTGCGACCGCGCCACGGGTGGCGTCGTCGATCTGTTCGGGACGCAGGGAGGCCGCACCCATGCCAGCTCGAGACTGGGCCGGGATGTCCTTGAGGTACTTGTCGGTGAGGATGCCCTGAGCCAATGGGGAGAAACATATGATGCCCATCCCCTCCTGCTCGCAGGTGTCCAGGAGGCCGTCCTCGACCCAGCGGTCGAACATGTTGTAGCGCGGCTGGTGGATGAGCAACGGGGTACCAAGGTCGCGGGCAATGGCGGCTGCGGTCTCCGTCTGCTGCGGATCGTAGGAGGAGATGCCGACGTAGAGGGCACGTCCGGAGCGCACGATGCGGTCGAGGGCGCCCATCGTCTCCTCGAGCGGGGTGTCTGGGTCGAAGCGGTGGGAGTAGAAGATGTCGACGTAGTCCAAGCCCATCCGCTTGAGGGACTGGTCGCAGGATGCGATGAGGTACTTGCGGGAGCCGCCACCCTGTCCGTAGGGGCCAGGCCACATGTCGTAGCCGGCTTTGGAGCTGATGATGAGCTCGTCGCGGTAGGGCTTGAAGTCGGTGGCCATGATGCGGCCAAAGTTGATCTCGGCCTGGCCGTAGGGCGGGCCGTAGTTGTTGGCGAGGTCGAAGTGGGTGATGCCGCGGTCAAAGGCCCGGCGCAGCACGGCACGCTGGGTGGCCCCTGGGTGAAGGTCTCCGAAGTTGTGCCACAGGCCCAAGGAGATGGCGGGCAGCAACAAGCCGCTGGCCCCGCAACGCCGGTACTTCATGGTGTCGTAGCGGTCCTCGGCTGCCACGTAGCTGCTCACTGCCATGATGTCAACGGCGTCCGCCTCGGGGCCGCACGACCTTGTGGGCCTGCCAATCCTCACCAACGTCATAGCTGGTCGTCAGCACCATGCCAGCGGTGTCAGCCCCGTCGGACAGGTCTGCCGGGTCGATGGTGCCGGGGCGTCCCACCTTGGGGGTGACGAGCACGATGAAACCGTCATCGGAGAGGTCACGCATGGCATCAACCAGTCCATCGGCCACATCCCCGTCATCGGCACGCAACCACAACCAGACGATGTCGACGGCGTCAATCGAATCCTCGATCATGTCACCGTCGATGATGTCCATGACTTCCTGACGGAGGTCCTCGTCAACGTCATCGTCCCAACCGAGCTCCTGGACCACCCGCCCGGCCTCGAGACCGAGCTTGTCCAAATCGGTGCCGCTTCCCACGAATCCTCAGCTTCCTCACGTACGTGCGTCTGGCGCGAAAAGACGCCTTGGAACAAGCGTGCCAGATGCGAGACGCGGAGGCCACCTCAGGGGTGACCTCCGCGTCGTCAGATTCGATCAGGCGTCGCCGCCGGCGTTGCCCGACGACCCAGCGTTGACGTTGAGAAGGTCATATTTCTCAGCCGCCCTGGCCGGCCAATCCTGTGGGACCTCGCCACGCTCGGCCAGCATCTGCAGGGCACGGACGGCCATGGACGGTCCGTCAATGTGGAAGAAGCGACGGGCAGCAGCTCGGGTGTCGGAGAATCCGAACCCGTCGGCCCCCAGGGACGCATAATCCCCTGGCACCCATTGAGCGATCTGGTCGGGGACCTGGCGCATGTAATCGGTGGCAGCCACGACCGGACCAGGAGCATCAGCCAGACGCTGCACGATGTAGGGGGTGCGTTTGCCCTGCTCAGGATGCAGGAAGGCCTGTTCCTCAGCCTCCATGGCGTCACGGCGCAGGTTGTTCCACGAGGTGACCGACCACACGTCGGCGACGACACCAAAGTCGTCCTTGAGAAGCTCCTGTGCCTCGAGAGCCCACGGCACCGCAACACCGGATGCCATCAGCTGGACGCGCCGGGCATCCTCGCCAACCCCGTCAAAGGAGCCCTTCGACAGCAGGTACATACCCTTGACGATGCCCTCGGCGTCGACCCCCTCCGGTTCAGCCGGCTGGATGATCGGCTCGTTGTAGACCGTCAGGTAGTACATGACGTCCTCGGGGTTCTTGCCATACATGTGCTCCAGGCCCGCCTGGACGATGTGGGAGATCTCGTAGGAGTAGGCCGGATCGTAGGAGATGACCGCCGGGTTGGTGGCAGCCAGGATCGGCGACTGGCCGTCCATGTGCTGGGTGCCCTCGCCGGTCAGCGTGGTGCGTCCAGCGGTGGCACCGATGATGAATCCCTTGGACATCTGATCGCCGGCAGCCCAGAAGGAGTCACCGGTGCGCTGGAAGCCGAACATCGAGTAGAACAGGTAGATCGGCACCATCGGCACGCCCTGGGTGGAGTAGGCCGTACCGGCGGCAATGAAGGCAGCCGTCGAGCCGGCCTCATTGATACCCGTGTGCAAGATCTGACCGTTCTTGGCCTCGCGGTAGCTGAGCATGAGCTCGTGGTCCACCGGGGTGTAGTTCTGGCCGTGCGGGTTGTAGATCTTGATCGTCGGGAAGAACGAGTCCATACCGAAGGTACGGGCCTCGTCAGGGATGATCGGGACCACGTGCGGGGCGAAGTTCTTGTCGCGGGTGAGGTCCTTGAGCAGACGCACGAAGGCCATGGTGGTGGCGACTTCCTGCTTGCCCGATCCGCGCTTGACCCCGTCGAAGGCCTTCTGCTCGGGAATCGGCAGCGAGGTGAACTTCGAGCGACGCTCCGGCACGAAACCGCCCAGGGCCCGACGGCGCTCCATGAGGTACTGGATGCGCTCGTCGTCGGCACCGGGATGGAAGTACGGGGCGCGGTACGGGTCGGCCTCCAGGACCTTGTCGGAGATCGGGATCTCCAGGCGGTCACGGAACTGCTTGAGATCCTCAAGGGCCAGTTTCTTCATCTGGTGGGTCGCGTTTCGGCCCGCGAAATGGGTACCGAGGTCGTAGCCCTTGATGGTGCAGGCGAGCACCACGGTCGGTGCTCCCTTGAACTCGGTGGCGGCCTTGTAGGCGTTGTAGATCTTGCGGTAGTCGTGGCCACCACGACGCAGCGCCCAGATCTGCTCGTCGGTCCAGTTCTCGACCATCTTGGCGGTGCGCGGGTCTCGACCGAAGAAGTGTTCACGAACGTAGGCACCGTCGTTGGCCTTGAAGGTCTGGTAGTCGCCGTCACGAGTGTTGTTCATGATGTCGACGAGGGCACCGTCGCGGTCAGCCTGCAGCAGCGGATCCCAGCCGGATCCCCAGATGACCTTGATGACGTTCCAGCCGGCACCGCGGAAGACGGCCTCCAGCTCTTGGACGATCTTGCCGTTGCCACGCACCGGGCCGTCCAGACGCTGCAGGTTGCAGTTGATGACGAAGGTGAGGTTGTCGAGTTCCTCGTTGGCGGCCACCTGAAGGAAGCCGCGCGACTCCGGCTCGTCCATCTCGCCGTCGCCCAGGAAGGCCCAGACGTGCTGGTCGGAGCAATCCTTGATCCCTCGGTTGGTGAGGTATTTGTTCATGGACGCCTGGTAGATGGAGTCCATCGGGCCCAGGCCCATCGACACCGTTGGGAACTGCCAGAAGTCAGGCAGCATGCGGGGGTGGGGGTAGGAGGGCAGGCCGTGACCAGCCTTCGACTTCTCCTGACGGAACCCGTCGAGATCCTCCTCACTGAGGCGTCCCTCCAGGAAGGCGCGAGCGTACATACCGGGGGCTGCGTGTCCCTGGAAGAAGACCTGATCGCCACCGCCGGGGGCGTCCTGTCCGCGCCAGAAGTGGTTCTGACCGACCTCGTAGAGGGTCACTGCAGAGGCATAGGTGGAGATGTGGCCACCGACGCCGATACCGGGACGCTGAGCGCGGTGCACGGTGATGGCCGAGTTCCACCGCAACAGACGACGGATGTTGCGTTCGATCTCGGCGTCGCCGGGGTACTCCTCCTCGTCCTCGGCGGCGATGGTGTTGATGTAGTCGGTGGAGGTGAGAGCCGACAGACCGAGATGCCCGTGGCTACGAGCCCGCTCCAGCATCTTCAGCAACACGATCCGGGCACGGTTGGGGCCGTCAGCCTCAACCATCTTGTCGAGGGATTCGATCCACTCCTGGGTCTCCTCGGGATCGATGTCAGGCAGTGTTGTCGGTAGTCCGTTGAGGACTGGTCCGCGTTCTTCGCGTGGGATCACGCTGGGTCCTTTCTCATCGACATTGACGCGCTACCGGCGTCATCACCGGTGACGGTTCGAGGTGGCAGCCCGAGGGCCCGCCACCAACTTATTGTGTCGTGTTGTGGAAGAAAAGTCACTTGCAGATGCCGTAAATCGACTCAGCGCGAAATTCCTGCCTTGATCGCAGGCGGCTGGGAGGGCATCGTGGCCCAGTCACAACCCCCACTAGAATGTCGGGAGTTTCGCCGAGGGAGGCTCAGGTGGCCAGGAACGACATCGCGACCACATCCGCACGCCGAACGTCGAGTACCGGACGCACCGTCGTGCCCTCTGATCGCACCCGCCGAGCCATCGCCAAACGCTTGGCCGCTCGCACCTCAGCCATGACGACTGCCACCCTTGAGGAGATGGGCCGTCGTCATTCCTGGTTCCGCGATCTCGCCGCCGAGGACAGGTCGTGGATTTCGATCGTGGCCCGTTCCGGCATTGACGGCTTCGTGAAGTGGTTTACTGACGATGACGCCAAGCCCTACTCCCCGACCGATGTCTTCGACGTCGCGCCGCGATCCATGACTCGCAAGATTTCCTTGCACCAGACCGTCGAACTCGTTAGAACGACGATCGACGCCGTCGAGGCGCAGATCGAGACCGAGATGCCACGCGGAGACCGTCAAGTACTGCGTACCGCGATCGTCCACTACTCCCGGGAAGTCGCTTTCGCAGCCGCCGAGGTGTACGCCCGAGCCGCCGAGCGGCGTGGCACCTGGGACGAGAGACTGGAATCCCTCGTCGTCGATGCCGTCGTCCGCGCCGACGCCGACGAACAGCTCATCTCCCGAGCATCCACCCTGGGATGGCGGCCCGGCATCAACCTGTGTGTCGTGGTGGGCCAAGCCCCGACCACCGAGCATGAACTCCACGTGCTGCGTCGCGACGGCGAGCGGATGCAGATGACGGTGCTGGCCGCCCTGCAGTCCGATCGCCTGGTCGTCATCCTCGCCAGTCCGAAACTTGTCGACGACCCCGCCGCCGTGGCCGCCACCGAGGCCCTGGCCGAGCATTTCGCACCCGGGCCCATCGTCGTGGGGCCGGTCGTCGCCGATCTCACCCTGGCACCGGCCTCCGCCCGCGCTGCTCTATCGGGGGCCCGGGCCGCCCGCGCCTGGCCAGAGGGTCCGCGAGTCATGGCCGCCATCGATCTTCTTCCAGAGCAAGTCCTCTCCGGCGACGCCGAGGCCACCGCGTGGCTTGTCAATGAGGTCTACACCCCCTTGGCTGCCGCCAGTGGGGACCTCATGGACACCACCGTCTCCTTCCTTGATCACGGCTGCTCGGTCGAAGGCACGGGGCGAGCCATGTTCATCCACCCGAACACGGTGCGTTACCGACTCAATCGAATCCAGGACGTGACCGGGTACTCCCCTTCCGACCCGCGAGAGGCCTACGTCCTGAGATTGGCCATCACCGTGGGGCGGCTGGCGAGCTGAGAGCGCGGGCCGGTCGTCGGGCTCATGCCATCGACGATGATTCAGTCTCAGGCCACCTGGCGCCGTTGTTCCAGTAGTCCTGGATTTCCTCGAGCGAACGACCAGAGGTTTCCGGGGCGTATCGCAGCAGGAATAGCAGCGCAATGACAAGCAGCCCACCGTATACGCCGAAGGTTCCCGCCAGTCCGATACCGTCGAGCATGACGGCCCCTAGCTGGGCAGTGATCGCATTAGCGACCAAGTCGGCAGTGAGCACCAAGGACGCACCGATCGATCGGTACCGAGCCGGGAAGATCTCACCCGCGTAGACCCATACGATTGAGCCGAAGCCAAAGGTGTATCCCATCGTGAACAACGACATGCCGATGAGGCCCATGACACCAGCCGCGGTGCCCTCGAATCCACTCATCAGATAGGTCACGATGAGAAGGATCGTCGCAAAGATCATCGTGGATATTCCGGTGATAAGCACAAACCGGCGTCCTACTTTATCAATAACCAGCATAGAGATGACAACACTGATCAACGACAAGAACTGAACCAGGGACGGCACGAGATAGGTCGTCGCTGTATCCGTGAACCCCATTCGAGAATAGATGCCAGGAGCGTAATAAATAGTGGCATTGATACCGGTGATCTGGATTGAGAATCCGAGCACAATAGCAAAAAGAGTAGTTCGGGCCATGCCGCCATGGAACATCTCACGCAATCTCTGCCACACAGATCCGTCGGGTTGGGACGACAATGAGTTGCGAATCTCGTCGAGGCTTGGTTCCACCAATTCTGCTGCTTCAATACGCTCCATGGCACGACGAGCTTCCTGCTCTCGCCCCTTGAGCATGTACCACGACGGGGTTTCTTCAGTGCGAAACAGCATCACCAAGACGACGAGTGCCGGGATAGCTGCTACACCAAGAATCCAACGCCACGTGTCAGTGGGCAGCAACAGGTACCCGACAAGGTAGCCCAAAATAATCCCGATGACGCACGTCACCTGATACGCCGTCGCCAACCCACCACGCCGAGACGCCGGGGCGGATTCAGCGATGAACACTGGGACGACTGTGATAGAAAGTCCAATAGTTATGCCCAAGAGGACTCGCATCGCAAGGAATGACCCAGCAGATGGAGAAACAGCCGTCAAGACAGCGAAAACAGTGTAGCCAGCAGCGATAATAATCATCGATTTCTTGCGTCCAATGGCATTAGCCATGGGTCCACCGATAATAGCGCCACCAATTTGACCCAGCACTGACGCCGTGTTGATACTGCTATAGATACCAAAGTCCCGTTTCACGAACTGCAACGCGGCAGCGGTGTTAGAGATATCATAACCGTAGGTAATTCCCAACGCTGCTGCTGTCACTGCGATGAAGATCGCTCGACGCATCTGGTTACTGTTCGCGGCACCATCTGTCTCATATCTGCTTGCCTTGACATCTCGCTGCACAGGGTCACTCGACGCCATAGCTGTCCTTTCTCTGGGGCACGGAACTTCACGCACGCAATAACCGGCATGACCAGCCCTTGAACACTACAGCTAATGATGGCCACCCGGCTTCCTCGCGCCGCGCGTGGCGGTTCTCTTGTCATCACACGTACCGTTCGGGAAGCTAGGCTCACGTTATGAACGTCATGATCCCGGTTCGCCCGGATGGCTCAGTGGAGCCTCGATTCGGTAAGGCCCCCATGGTGGCCGTCGCACAGGTCGACGATAACGGTCACGTCACGCAGTGGCAGACCTTCGAGGTGGAATGGGACCGCCTCCACGACGAGGGCACCGAGGGCAGTCATCATGCCCGCATCGTCCGTTTCCTGCGCGAGCACGAGGTTGTGGCGTGTGTGGCCACTCACGCCGGGATGGGGATGCAGCGCACCCTGGCCGCGATGAAGGTTCCGCTGCTGCCAGCCACGCTACCTGATGCCCGCGAATCGGTGGAGCATGCCATGGTCACCGCCTGCGCGGTCGCCCGGAAGGAAGCGGATTCATGAGGGTCGCAGTCATTGGCGCAGGAGCCATCGGCGCTTTCTACGGCGGAGTGCTAGCTGATGCCGGTGTCGACGTCTCTTTCATCGCACGAGGCACGACTTTGCAGGCCATTAAGGAGCATGGGCTGCGTATCGTCGGCGATACTGAGGTAACTCTCGACGTTCCCGTCACCGACAATGCCGCCGACATTGGGCCGGTTGACGTTGTGCTCATGTGCACCAAGACCTTCCAGGTTGCTGACGCCGCTCGCGCCTACCTGCCTGCTCTGCTAGGCCCTGACACCCTCGTCGTGACGACCCAGAATGGCGTCATGACACCACGGGTGCTGTCCGACATCATCGGTGCCGAGTATGTGGCCCCCGGCGTCTGCAGGGAATGGGTTAAGATCATCGAGCCGGGGCTCATCATGGATCTGGGCGGACCTCGGATGTTGGAGGTCTCGACGATGGACGACTCCCCCAACCCGATTATTGACCAGTTACGAACTGCCTGCGAGAAGGCCGGCCTCGTCTCCCCCGTCATTGACGACATCACCACCACGCTGTGGGTCAAGATGTGCTCGGTCGTCCCCCAGGGAGCCTGTGGAGCTGTCCTCGATGTCCCCCTCGGCGACCTGCTTGGCACCTACCGCGACATCCTTGCCCGGTGTATTGACGAAACGGCGCAGGTAGCTCGTGGACACGGTGCCGCGCTTCCCAACGACTTTGTTGAGAAGAACCTTGAGTTCCTTGCCGGGCAGGATCCTGCATCCACGACGTCCTTCCAGCGCGACATCCTTGCTGGCCGTGCGAGCGAGTACGCCGCCCAGGTCGGGGCCGTGCCCGGGCTGGGTCGAGAGGTGGGAGTCGACACCCCCATCAACGACGTCATGTCGGCCGTGCTGGGGCGCTGGGAGGCCAAGAATCGGGCCTGACACGAAGCAGACACCCATTTTTTGGAGGAACCCCCCTGTCTCTTTGTGGGAACCCTACAAAGGCGACCCTTGGTACTTCGTCGGTTCCATGTCTCGTGTCAGGCCCAGCCAAGGGGCACAGTGGGGATGTGCTTGCAATTGTCGCTCCGGGCCAGGGTGCCCAGAAACCAGGATTCCTGTCGGACTGGATGTCCGACCCCACCTTCTCTGACCACCTCGCGTGGTTGTCAGCGGTGGCCGACATTGATCTGGTGACCCACGGCACGACCTCCGACGAGGCGACCATCAAGGACACTGCTGTCGCCCAGCCGCTGCTCGTCGCTGCCGCGCTGGCGACCGGATGGTCGGTCGATCCGGAGATTTTCTCCCAGGCAGACCTGCTGGCCGGCCACTCCGTCGGCGAGATCGCTGCCGGCGCTGCTGCCGGTGCCTTCTCCGCTGAGGCCGCCATGGTTCTCGTCCGCGAACGTGGCCGCGCCATGGCCGAAGCTGCGTCTCGTACCGCCACCTCGATGACCGCCGTCATCGGTGGTAACCCTGACGAGGTCCTGTCAGCCATCGAGGCCGCCGGTCTCACACCTGCCAACCACAACGGCAAGGGACAGATCGTTGCCGCTGGCACCGTCGAGCAGCTCGAGGCCTTCGCCGCTGAACCTCCGGCTCGTACCCGACTGTTCCCGCTATCGGTTGCGGGAGCCTTCCACACTGTTCACATGGAGCCTGCAGTCGATCACCTCCGCGAGGTCGCCGCCGCCATGCCGACGACCACCCCATCGGTGGCCCTGTTGTCGAACCGCGACGGTGCTGTGGTCACGGATGGCCGCGAGTTCGCTGATCGCCTCGTCAATCAGGTTGCCCATCCGGTGCGTTGGGATTTGTGCATGGACACCATGGCCGAACGTGGCATCACTGGCCTGCTCGAACTCACCCCAGCTGGCACCCTGACGGGTATCGCCAAGCGCAACCTCAAGGGGGTTGAGCTGTTCAACCTCAACACCCCCGACCAGATCCCGGCTGCCCGCGAGTTCATCGCGGCCCATGCCGGCAAGGAGAATGCATGACCACCATCAAGACCCGCCCGATCAACAGGTACTCCACGTTCCTGTCCACCGGGTCAACCCGCGGATCGCGGGTCGTCACCAACGAGGAAATGTGCACCATGATCGACTCCACCCCGGAGTGGATCGAGCAGCGCACTGGTATCACCGAGCGTCGGTGGGCCACCGAGTCCCAGACCGTCTTGTCGATGGGTACCGAAGCTGCCCGCACCGCGCTGGAGCGCTCCGGCCTCGAGACCTCCCAGATCGACGCCATCATCGTCGCGACGGTGTCCCATCACCATCCCTCCCCCAGCCTGGCGACCTACATCGCCCGCGAGCTCGGCCTGGGCAATGCCGCAGCCTTCGACCTCAATGGCGCGTGCGCAGGATTCTGCTACTCGACTGCTCTGGCCGATTCGATGATCCGTACCGGATCTGCGAACCATGTCCTCGTCATCGGTGTCGAGAAGCTCTCCGAGATGATTAATCGTGACGACCGCTCGACGGCGTTCCTCTTCTCCGACGGCGCCGGGGCTGCGATCATCGGTGCCAGCGATGAGCCGGGAATCGGCCCGGTCGTGTGGGGGTCACGCTCCGACCAGCTCGAGACCATCGAGATCGAGGACTGGGCGAGCGCCAGCGCCGATCCCGCGAAGGTCCACCCCCTCATCCACATGGAGGGTCGCGCGGTCTTCAAGTGGGCCATGACCGACGTCGCCAAGCGTGCCGCTGAGGCGTTGGCCGAGGCCGGGATCACTCCCGAGGACCTCGACGTGTTCATCCCCCACCAGGCCAATGACCGCATCACCGACGTCATTTGCCGTCATCTCAAGCTGCCCGAGTCGGTGACGGTCTGCCACGACATCGCTGACATGGGAAATACCTCTGCAGCCTCAGTGCCGATCGCCATCGACCGTATGCTTCACCGTGGAGAGGCTCACAGCGGTGACCTCGCCCTCATCATCGGATTCGGAGCCGGGCTGGTCTATGCCGGCCAGGTCATCAGACTCCCCTGATCCCCATACCCATCCCACGAAGAAAACCCACACACTTCGGGTCGACGGCCCGGGGAAACCCCGAGAAAAAGGAACAACCATCATGGCTGACAAAGACCAGATCCTCGCCGACATGGCTGACATCGTCAACGACATCACCGGTGTCGACCAGTCCGAGGTCACCCTTGAGAAGTCCTTCGTCGACGACCTCGACGTCGACTCCCTCTCCATGGTCGAAATCATCTACGCCTGCGACGAGAAGTTCGGCGTCGAGATCCCCGACGAGGAGTCCAAGAACATCAAGACCGTTGGCGACGCCGTCAACTACGTCATCGAGCACAAGGACTGATTCCAGGGTGTCCGGGGCGGACCTGCCCCGGACACCGTCCCACCCCAACCCATCACCGACACTGGAGAATTCATGAGCGACGTCGTCATCACTGGTTTCGGGGCCACCACACCGTTGGGACCCGATGCCCCCACCACGTGGCAGGGGCTGCTGGAAGGCCGAAACGGGGTGCACACCCTCGATGTCGACTGGATCGACGACGTCCCCGTCACCTTCGCCGCCTCGGTGGTGGATGAGCCGACGAATCACATTCCGCGCCCCCAGGCCCGCCGCCTGGACCGTTCCAGCCAGCTGGCCCTCGTCGCTGCCAAGGAGGCCTGGGCCGACGCCGGCCTGGAGCTTCCCGAGCCCGACGACGAGACAGGTGCCTCCAACGGCATCGACCCCGAGCGTCTCGCGGTCTGCTGCGCCACCGGCATCGGCGGACTGCACTCCTTGCTGGGACAGTGGGACATCCAGAAGGACAAGGGATTCAAGCGGGTCAGCCCGTTCACCGTCCCCATGCTCATGGCCAACGCCCCGGCCGCCAACATCGGTCTCCTGGTGCACGCCAAGGCCGGCGTCCACACCCCGGTGTCGGCCTGTGCCTCCTCCTCGGAGGCCATCTCTCTGGGCCTGGACCAGATTCGTCTGGGCCGCGCCGACATTGCCGTCGTCGGTGGTGCTGAGGCCATCATTCACCCGCTGCCGGTGGCCGCCTTCGCCCAGATGAAGGCCCTGTCGACCCGCAACGACGACCCCGAACACGCCTCTCGTCCCTGGGATGTGGACCGTGACGGATTCGTCATTGGTGAGGGCGCGGCGATCATGGTCATCGAGACCCAGGAGCACGCCAAGGCCCGCGGTGCGAAGATCTACGGCACCCTCGTCGGTTCGGGCATCTCCGCCGACTCCCACGACATCGTCCAGCCCGATCCGACGGGTTCAGGCCAGGCATCCGCGATGCGCAAGGCCCTCCAATCGGCTGGACTGTCCCCCTCTGACGTCAAGCACGTCAACGCCCACGCCACCTCGACTCCGCTCGGCGACACCGCTGAGGCTCACTCCATCGCCGCGGTGCTGGGAGACGCCACCGATCAGGTACTCGTCACTGGTACCAAGTCGATGACCGGGCACTTGCTCGGTGGAGCTGGCGCCTTGGAGTCCTTCGCCTCGGTGATGGCCCTGTTGGATCGCAAGGTTCCCGGCACCATCAACGTCAACCAGCTCGAGGAGGGGCTCGAGGTCAACATCGCCACAGAGACGACTGACCTGCCCGCCGGTGATCTCGTTGCCCTCAACAACTCCTTCGGGTTTGGGGGCCACAACGTCACCTTGGCGTTCAGTAACGCCAACGCCACCCGCTGACAGACGTGATGAGGCCCCGGTCACCAGTGGTGGCCGGGGCCTCAGCACATTCCGTCAGCTGACCTGGCGAGACAGCCACGACACGTCCACCGACGGGTCACACGCCCGATAGGCCTCCAACTCGACATCCCAGGGCTCACCGAGCAAATCACAGATCTCGTCCTCAAGCCGAAGGCCTGTCCTGCGTGACGCCGTCATGGCGGCACGCAACCTCATCTCGTCGACGAGGACCGATCCAGCCTCGTCGGTGTGCGCGGAGAAAATACCCAAGCTCGGGGTGACGCTCCACCGGTGCGGAACGCCTCCAGTCTGCACGGTCATCTCGACGCGGACCCGCTGCCATGCTGCGACCGTGGAGATGAACCGCTGCGCATCGACGACGTCGCCACGCCACGGGGTTTCCGCTCGCCAGCTTCCGGGCTCCACGGGCTGGCTGGTCCAGCGCAGCGGTGCGGGCATGGCAAATGCGGCATCGGCGGCCCATTCGATGTGGCTGCGCAATGCCGTCGGCGCCGAGTGGATGAAGAGGGTTCCACTGGCCAGCTGTGTTGTTTCCACGGTCGTCCTCCCGATACCACGTGCCTTCCCCTGCAGTGGTGCGGTACGGACACATCAACCATAGACGACCGGGTTCATCGATGCCAGATCTTGGCGGGGTCGGTTCTGGCCCCGAAGATGTCGGTGCCGATACGCACCTGGGTGGATCCATGGGCGACCGCGATCTCCAAATCTGACGACATCCCCATGGACAGTTGCGCCCAGTCGGAGACCTCGTTGACCTCCTGACGCAGCTTGTCCTGCACGCCGACCACGACGTCGAAGCAGTCAGCCACCGCCTTCGGGTCGGGGCTGTTGAGAGCCACCGTCATGAGGCCGCGCACGTCCAAGGAGTCGGAGACGGCCAGTTTCTTGGCGAAATCGACGGCCTGCTCGGGAGCTATACCGGATTTCTGCGGTTCGCCCGAGGAGTTCACCTGAACCAGGACACGGAGTTGTCGTCCCTCGATCTGCAACCTCTTGTCGAGTTCGTGGGCCACCTTGAGGGAGTCCAGGGCCTGGAACTCGGTGGCGAATCGGGCAACATACTTGGCCTTGTTGGTCTGCAGACCGCCGATGATGGCCCACTGCAGCCCAGGGTGATCGGCATCCATGAGCTCGGACTTCGCCAGGGCGTCCTGCACGATGTTCTCCCCGAACAGTCGGTAGCCCGCCTGATACGCCTCCTCCACCATGCTCGGCGGCTTGGTCTTGGACACCGGCAGCAGGGACACGTCGCTGGGGTCGCGATGACAGGCGCGGCACGCCTCATCGATGCGGGAACGGACAGCCGTGAGATTGTCGGCCACGCTCATGGTGACTCCTTGTACGAAGATGTTGAAGAATCTACTCTCCGCGCTGACGGCCGATCAGGGCCAACGGGCACACAGGGTGACCACGGATGCCGCCGTCAACACCATGAGAGCCACGGCAACGCCGACGTAGGTGTGAGTGACCTCGCCATAGACCTTCTCGTAACCGACCGACTGGGCGATCGACTTGTAGACCTCGGAGAGTTCGCCCAAGGATTCGGCGGAGAACTTCTCACCACCCGAGGCCTTCGCCACTGCGGCGAGCTCGTAGTGGTTGACCGGAACACCCTGGCGCTGACCATTCTCGACGACGTATCCGTTGGCGGTTCCATAGGCGATGGTGTAGACGGGCACGTGATTGCTTCCGGCATCCTTGGCGGCTTCCACGGAGGGACGCCCCACGTTGGTGGCGCCATCAGACAACAGCACAATCGCCGCAGGAGGTTTTTGTCCAGGATGTTTCGGGTCGTCAGGGACAAGTTTCACGGCGTTGAGGGAGGAATAAATCCCCTCGCCAATGGCGGTGGACGGCATGACCTGGAGGTTGGAGATCGCGTTCGCCACCGCAGCTCGGTCGGTGGTGGGAGGCACCACGATCTGGGCAGAGGCCGCGAACTTCACCAGCGAGACATTGAATCGGGGCGGCAGATCCCCCAGAAAGTCCTTGGCAGCGGTCTTGGCCGCAGACAGCCGGGAGGGGTCGACGTCAGTGGCCACCATCGACCGTGAGACGTCAATGGCAACAACGATCGTGGCTCGGTCGCGCGGCACATCGTGATAGGCCTTCGGTTCGGCGAAGGCCAGCGCCATCGTGGCCATCGACATCATCGACAGACCCATCGCCAGATGCCGCTTCCACGGACGCGAACTGGGCAGCAACCTCTTGAGCTCGTTGCGGCCCTGACGAGGCTGGCGACGCCACACGAGGACGATGAGATAGACGACAAGAAATGCAAGCGGCACCAACAGCCACCACAGGCGCTCCGGACGCCCAAAAGCAATGAGGGTCATCATGGCCATCTCACCGCCACCGACATCGTTGTCAGACCTGAGACGACGGCGAAGCAGAAGGCGTAGAAGGCCCAGATTGCCGTCACCTCCTTCTTGACCGGTTCATAACCCACCGAGGAATGCACCTGCTTGTAGACCTCCTGGAGCTTGTCAGCCGAGTCGGCAGTCCACGACTGGGCGCCGGTACGTTCGGCGATGTCGGACAACGCCTTGGTGTCGGGAGCGACGCGCTCGCGGGTTCCATCGACGTCGACGTACCCGGTCTCGGTGCCGAAGGCGATGGTGTACACCGGCACCTTTTCGGCAACGGCGCGGTTGGCGGCCACCAGCGGAGAACTGCCCTGGGTGTTGCCGCCGTCACTGAGCATGACGATCGCTGCCGGGATAGGATCCTTGGAATCCTTGGCCCCAGGAGCCATCTTGACGGCATCGAGGGACTTCTCGATGGCCCCGCCCAAGGAGGTGCCGTCCTGCAGGTCGATGCCGTCGACAGCTCGCAGGACGGTGGGTCGGTCGGTCGAGGGTGGCATGCGGATCTCGGAATGCTCAGCGATACTGACCACCGCCACGTTGAACCCGTCCGGAAGACTGTTGATGAAGTCCTTGGCCTTGGTCTTGGCCGCTGCCAGGCGATTGGGCGACACGTCCTCAGCCTTCATGGACAAGGAGGCGTCGATGGCGACGACGATGGTGGCGCGGTTGCGGGGAACCTTCTCGATGCCCATGGGCCGGGCCCACGCAAAGATGGTCGTCGCCAGGCACATCAGCGCAGCGGCGACGGCAATATGCCTCTTCCATTGCGACTGTTTGTTCATGACCGAGCCGAGAATCCCGGTATTGGTGAACCTCATCGCCGTGGAGCGACTGCGATACAGGGCCCAGATGTAGAAGCCCAGCAGCACCGGGATGATGAGCAGGAGCCACAACACGGCCGGCGTCTTGACCTCAGGCAGGCCCAGGAACAATGGCGTCATTTCGTCACCCCCTGCGGAGGCTGATGCAGGATCGCCGCAGTGCGGCGGTACCCGAGCACGAAGCGGGCAATGTCGGTGACCCAGTCGGAGTCGGTGCGCAATTGCAGGTGTCCTGCTCCGGCTCGGCGGATAGCAGCCGCAACCCGCTGACGCTGGACCTGGGAGGCCGCGTTCATGCGCTCCCGGGTGGCCTTGTTGGAGGTGTTGACGTAGTGGGCGAAGGAGGTTTCAGGATCTTCGACCAGGACGTCGCCCACGTCGGGGAAGTCGACCTCGGCGGCGTCGACGACCTCGATGCACAGCACCTGGTTGCGCACTGACAAACGCCGCAAGGAGCGTTCCCAGTCGGGACGATTATTGGGATCAATGGTGCTGTCGCCTGGGGAGAGGAAGTCCGAGACGACAACCTTCATGCCGCGACGTCGCCCTGAGGCCGCCAGGTTCTCGATTCCCTTGGCCAAGGTCATGTCGCCAGTGGCATTGTCGGCCACAATCGGGTCGGTCAGCATTGAGCGCAGCAGGCCGTAGAGCGCGGTTCTGCCGGAGCGGGCCGGCAGACGACGCACCGAGTCTGGCCTCATGATGAGCCCACCGAAACGGTCCCCCATTCGCTGGGACAAGAACCCGATGGTGGCAATCGCTGCGATGCCCAGATCACGTTTCGTCATCGACACCGTGCCCCAGTTCATCGATCCGGTGACGTCCAGCAGGGCCCACACCTCGAGTTCGCGGTCGGCGATGGTCTCGCGAACGTGGGGAACAGTGGTACGAGCCGTGACGGCCCAATCCATCATGCGCACGTCGTCCTGGCCAGGCTCGTAGGGGCGGGCGTCGTTGACGTCAGCACCTGCCCCCGGAAGCAGGCCAAGATGGTCTCCGTGCAGGAACCCTTCCAGACGGCGCACGATCGTCAGCTCCAGACGGCGCAGCGCAGCCTCGGGGGCCAGCTGGTTGAGCGGCACCGTCGCACCGGTGGGCGGACTCACCAGGGTCTGCGCCACCGATGACGGCTGCGGATCGCGGAATGTTGGTCGCGTCATGGAGCTGACTCAGAACTGGGCAGGCGGGATCGTGGGAGCGGGATACTGGGCCGGGTCGCCGGGGTAGCTGTGCTGCTGGTGGGAGGCCTCACGCTGATCCTCGTCCCACACCGGGGTGGGAGGCGGAACCATGGCGACGACCCGCTCGATGACGTCAGCGGCCGAGACATTGTCGGCGATGGCGTCGAAGCTCAGTACCAGGCGGTGAGCCATGACGTCGACGGCGACGGCCTGGACGTCAGTGGGAAGGACGTAGTCACGTCCGTGAACGAGAGCCAACGCGCGGGCAGCGGCAACCAGACCGAGGGTGGCTCGTGGGGAGCAGCCGATCTGGATGACGTTGGCGAGGTCCGGCATCCCGAAATCGCCGGGGTTACGGGTGGCCAGCACCAACCGGACGACGTATTCGGCGACGAGATTGTGGACGAAGACGTCGGAGGCCATGTCCTGCAGGGCGATGACAGCCTTGGGTGTGAGCACTCGCTGAGGTTTGGGAGCCTTGACGCTCATCCGGCGCAGGATCTCGAACTCCTCGTTGCCGCGCGGGTAGGGGACGTCGATCTTGAGCAAGAAGCGGTCGCGCTGAGCTTCCGGAAGTGGGTAGACGCCCTCGGACTCTACCGGGTTCTGGGTGGCGATGACGCTGAAGGGGTGCGGGGCGGGGAAGGTCTGGCCTGCGATGGAGACCTGCTTTTCCGCCATAAGCTCGAGCATGGCCGACTGCACCTTGGCCGGTGCTCGGTTGATCTCGTCAGCCAGCACGAAGTTGACGAAGACCGGGCCGAGCTCGACGTCGAAGGTCTCCTTGGATGCCGAGTAGATGCGGGTGCCAACGATGTCGGAGGGGACGAGGTCAGGGGTGAACTGCACACGGGCGAAGTCACCGCCGAGGACCGTGGCGAAGGAGCGCACCGCCAAGGTCTTGGCGACACCGGGGACACCTTCGAGGAGGATGTGGCCCTTGGCCAACACACCGACCATGAGCTGCTCGACCATGCGCTCCTGGCCGACGATGACCCGCTGAACCTGCCCGATGGCCTGGCCGATGAGTTGAGCGGCCTCATCATTGGACATCGGGCCATTCTGATTGCCCTTGCCGATGTCCTGACCATCCGAGTAGTGCTGGGTGCTCACTGACGTCTCCTGCCTGACTGGTGCAAGACCCGCGACGGGTCCACACTCACGATACCGTCAGAGTGCCGTAGCCCGACAACGGCGAGAAATCACCGGGTGCGAACACGTGTTGTTGGGAGGTCGGGGCTGGAATGTGGTGAGATGGTGGGCGATGTCGAGTAACCCGTGGCCTGTAGGGGCCCTGCCACTAGAACCGTGTGACCCGCCAAGGGTGGACGAGTTCTGGCTCGACGTCCGTGTTCTTGCGACGCCTTCGGGCACCGTGTACCGCGCCCACGATGACCAGGGACAGCCCGTTCTGGTCATTTTGTTGTCTCACGGAGCCACCAGCGATCCGGGTTCCTGGGATCGATTGGCCGGAGAGGTCAACCACCTGCACTCCGATACCGTCATCGCCCGGGGTGGCCCGGGGCAGGATTCTGGACGCTTGGGCAGGTTGTACCGCCCGGTGACCGGTCCGGATGGCGCCGCCGGCGAGTCCCTGGCTCCCTGGGTGGCCTTGGTGTACGACGGCTCCGCCGCAGCGGTGGCCGAGGCCAGGCGCATCCTGGAAGCCGTCGACATGTCAACCCTGTCGGGATCATCGCCAGCAGGCCCAGATTTCCGGTTGCACTGGATCGACGACACTCTCCCCGGTCGGGTGCGAACGTGGCCGCTGCCGTGGCCTGGCCGTCGCGACAAGGCTGGTTGGTCGACGACTGTGGTGGCATGGCTGTTGACGATCTTCATCGCTCTGACGGGTCTGCTCATCGCGGTGCTGTTGTTCCAGAACGTGCCGCCCGCTCCCCCACCACCCCCGGTTCCGACCTCAGCCTCGTCGACCAGTTCGGCCAACAGTTCCTCGAGCCCGAGCCCGGATCAAAGTTCGAGCGAGAGCCCCTCGCCGTCGACGGGTGACAGCTCCTCACCGAACGAGTCACGCAGTCCGTCAAACAATCCATCCGTGTCTGGGTCTCGCACCCCGTCGATGTCCACGCCGGGGAACAGTGGCTCCGGAACGTCCTCGGCATCCCCGACTGGTCGAAGGAGGTTGTGATGGTCTCACTCATTGCCACCGATTTGGACGGCACTTTTCTGGGCGCCGACAAGATGCCCAGCGCCGAGAACACTGCGGCGATGCTCGCGGCAGCCGAGGCGGGGATCCACGTCGTCTTCGCCACTGGCCGTCCGTACCGCTGGTTGACGGTTCTCGAGCCATTTCGGTCCGTCCATCCGACCCTGCTGGCCTCCAATGGGGCGGTGAGCGTCGATGCCGCGACCGGCGAGGTCCTCCATGACATCTTCATGAGTCCTGCCGATGCCGCCCAGATCATCGCGGACGTGCGCAATGCCCTACCTGAAGCGCTGTTCTGCACCGAGGAGGCCACTCAGTGGTTCGCTGACGAGGGATTCGATCGCTGGAAGATCGGCGGTCCGCCCGACGGTGAGGGTCCGATCGAGAACTTCTTGGGTACCGATCATCGTATCGTCAAGTTGTTGGTCCGAGCTCTTGACGTCCCCAGTGAGGCCCTTTTCGACGTCGTCGCTCCCATCGTGGGCGACCGCGGCACGGCGACTTTTTCCGCCACCATGACGAACGGTCTCGTGGAGATCGCGGCTCCCGGGGTTTCGAAGGGAATGGCGTTGGCCCAGGTCTGTCAAGATCTCGGCATTGACCCATCTGACGCCGCAGCTTTTGGTGATATGCCCAACGATCTCACCATGCTGGAGTTAGTGGGACATCCGTATGTTGTCTCGGACGCCCACCCAATACTGCGTGATCGTGGATTCCCCATCATCGGAAACCATGACGAGTCTGCGGTAGGACGACAGATACGTATTTTGCTGGGTTAATTCGCGTCCTGGCCAATCCAGTGCAGCCCCTCATACTTGTGAGTCATAGCACTCGACCACCACCATGACATCGTTCACGCTGGCTGCCAGGATGGCAACCAGCGCGAACAGGACTCATCACACCAATGGAGCAACAGCGATAACGATCACTGGATGTACCCCGGCACGTATACGCAGCGGATGGCCTTGGCCTTGTCAGGAAGCAACGTGTTGAAGACGACCTGGAAGGCAACGGGGTCATAGGTGAACCCGAAATGATCCGTGTGGTCCTTGGCACACACTGATTGCATGGTGATATTCGTTACTCCAGGCTCACGGATGAATGCGTTGGTGTATGGAGTCACCACATCGTCATACTTGGTACTGATGACGGTGTACCGGACACCCGGTGCGGTCATCCCACCGTCATTGAGTTCACCCAGGAAGCGAGAGCCCGCAAGCTGCTGCGGAAGCGACTCATAGTTGTGTTTATCCGCATAGTTCTGCAAAGCCCGAGCGCTCAGGCTTCCGGGCCGGTCGAGGCCAACGGAAGTAGCCAAACCGTAGACACTGGTGCCTTTATTGGAGGGGACGAGACCAATCAGATGGTTGACGACCCGATCTCCTCCAAACCACTTGATATAGGCACGAGGGAGGGGGCCTCCACCCTGGGAATGCCCCACCAGGTCAACCTTTTCGGCTCCGGTCGCGGCCCGTACTTTCTCAACGTAGTGGGCCAGAAACGCGGCACTGGAACGAATGTCGCCAGCGGTGGCAGCCCATTCGCGATCAGGGTTCGTTTGAATGTTGTAGTTGAAGGTGAATACGCACAGACCGGCCAATTTGAGCTCCGGCGCGTAATATGACCACGTGGCGAATGCGTCCTCACCGGTGCCAGGGATGAGGACGACGGGTCGAGTACCTGGCGCAGGCTTACACGTGAAATCGTTAGCTCCCTTTGGATTCGTACCCACATGCGCGTGTGAATACTGGGAAGCCACCGGCCAGGTGCGAAACTGCGGCCCCGTGCCACTCGACGGAACGCCATCCGGGCTGTGCGGAGCAGCGACGCCACCGGGATGATCGGGAGTGATTCCCGAGTCCGTAGCCCATGAGGTGCCGGCTGCCATCGTCATCGGTAGCGCAGTAGCTGCCGCAGTGAGGACGGCAAGAACCGACCTACGTAGCTTGGTAGATCTCATGAATGACACTCCTTGTCGATCAATAACCTGGCTCCAATGCCCAGGCGACGATCACGCTACCGAGGGGATGGCGCATTTCAGTACACCATTGACAAAACGACCAATTGTGCAGCACCAAGGCATCTCAACGCACAGTTTTTCGCTTCACGGTAGACTCATATGCGTCATTTAACTGACACCCGAACATCCGATTGAATAATTCATTTCATCATGCGAATGAATGACCGCCCACATCATCTTCGCTCCGGGTTCGACGGACGATTTCACATCTCGACGCCGCGGAACCCATAACCGCAGTGGCGAGCTGCCCGGGCAAATTGCAGGATCGGATGGAGTGGGGCGTGCGGGGCTCGAACCCGCGACCCAGGGATTATGAGTCCCCTGCTCTGACCGGCTGAGCTAACGCCCCGAGACGAATGATTACCTTACCGGGTTATGCTGATGGCAGCATCCTCCTCGGTCCCGTTATGGCTATGTGACCGTGCTTCGTGCCAGCCGTCGCCAACACTTTTCGCCGCCCACCGTCACCGCCTTCCGATAGCATTCAGCAGTGACTTCGTGGTTAGCTGAGACACTTGGCGTGGCGGTCCTCGTCACCGTGATGATCTTCGCCCTCGTCCGTCCGCACGGTCTGCCGGAGGCAACGACCGCGGTGCCGGGAGCTCTGCTGCTGTGCCTCGTCGGAACCATCAGTTGGTCCGATGCCGGCCACCAGGTCACCACCATGGGACCTACCGTCATCTTCTTGGCAGCAGTCCTCGCCCTGTCCGAGCTTGCCCGAGCCGAAGGGGTCTTCCGCTACTCCGGCGAGCTCATGGCCACCCACGCAAAATCCTCCTCGAATCGTCTTCTATTGTGGGTCTTCATCGTGGCGTCGGTAACGACGGCGGTTCTCAGCCTCGACACCACCATCGTCCTGCTGACACCGATCGTCCTGACGACGACGAGACGACTCGAGGCCCGACCTGAACCACACCTGTACGCCACCGCACATCTGGCCAATACGGCGTCCCTGTTGCTGCCGGTGTCCAACCTCACAAACCTGCTAGCGGTGGCAGCCGTGCCCGAACTCACCTTCGGACGCTTCACCGCCGTCATGGCCCTGCCATGGCTGTTGTCCATCAGCATCGAATGGTTGGCGATGCACATCGAGTTCCGCGAGGAATTCTTCGGAAAGGTCACCGCAGGGGTCGAAACGCAGCAACGCGCCCCGATCGCAGCCCTCATCATCCTCGGACTCACCTTGGCCGGATTCGCGGTGTGCTCGCTGCTGGGGGCCGAACCTTTCTGGGCTGCTCTGGGAGGCGTCCTCGCCTTGATGGTGCTGAGGCTCGTCCGTCACAGCGGGAACTTCGCAGTCGAGGCCGGACGCGCCCTGCGCGCAACCAAGCCCCTTTTTCTGGCCTTCGTCCTGTGCCTGGGAATCATCGTCGAGGCCGTCGTCGGCAACGGGCTGGGGGACCTTATCGACCGTCTCGTCCCCTCCGGCCAGACCTTGCTCAGCCTGCTGGCCGTCGCCGTCATCGCGGCTCTGTTGTCGAACCTCATCAACAACCTGCCCGCAGTGATGGTTCTTTTGCCCTTCGTCTCCCCCGCCGGGTGGGTCGCAGTGCTGGCCATGCTCATCGGGGTCAACATCGGCCCCAACCTCAGCTACGCCGGATCCCTGGCCACCCTCTTGTGGCGTCGCATCATCGGCGAACATGACCGACCTGCCCACATCGGCAGATTCACCCGGCTGGGTCTGCTCACCGTTCCCGCGAGCATCCTCGTCTCGGTGTGCGCGGTGTGGGCGATAAGCGGCCTCTTCGGGGCGGAATTACGCCTGATGTGAGGCCAGTTTCCCAGCCTGACGTGACCTGTGCGCCCGAGCGATGATCGCACCGATGACACCAGCCGCGAGCCAGCTGAGGCCCACGATCCGCGTCTTCTCCTCGGTCTTCGCCAGGGCGATGAGCAGGGTCAGGGCACCCAGGATCGGGACGACGAGGTGACGCATCCACTTGCGTGAGCCCTCCTTGAACACGCACTGGGCAATGACGTCAGCATGCAGGAAGACGTAGCTCGACAGCGCACCGAAGGTCACCAGGGTCGTCATCGTCTCGACGTGGGAGGCGAAGGTGACGGCCAGGATGGCGGTGACGGTGGCGACGACAACGGTGGCCACCCACGGCACACCCTTGGAACTGGTGCGCGAGAGCACCGAGGGCATCACCTTGTCACGAGCCATGGCGAAGACCAGCCGGGCCGTCGACGAATGGGCGACGACCAGGCAGGCGAAGATGGCGACGAAGGCATTGACGACGGTGAAGATCGAGGTGAACCAGCCCGGGCACACCTGATCGACGGTGCGGTAGAAGGCCCGATCGGTCGCCCCGCCGGGAGCGAAGTGCATGGTGTCAGAGACCAGACCGGCGGCCAACACCTGCACCCCGAAGAGGACGGCCAGCAGGCCGACGAGGAGGAGGGTGACGATGCCGACGGCTTGGCCTCCCCCACGGGCCTCCTCGTTCAGGGTGGCGACAGCGTCGAAACCGAGGTAGCTCAGCGCGGCTATGGACACCGCCGAGGCCACCGACACCCACGACGTCCCCGGATGCCAACTCCACGCCACGTCGCCACTGGCCAACCCTTGCCCGACGCACACCAGGAAGACGGCGATCGTCACCAACTGGATGGCCAGCAGGACGAGGCCAAGTCGGATGGTGACCGTCGCCCCTTGCAGGTTGAGGGCCATGGAGGCCAGCACGAAGACCACGGCGAAGATTCCCGTCGGGACGCTGGGCCAGATGTGGGCCAGGGCGACGGCCGAGAGCACCGTCAACAAGGAAGGCATGAGGATGTAGTCAAGCAGGATGAGCCATCCGGCGATGAACCCGGGGAATCGCCCCAGGGAGAACCGGGTGTACCCGTACACCGATCCGGCAACTGGAAAGCGCAGGGCCATCTCGCGATAGCTGATGGCCGAGAGTCCCATGACGGCAGCGGCCACCAGGTACACCAGCACCGGTACCCCACCGGAGCGGTTGACCACCGGGCCGACGACGGCGACCGGGGCCATCGGGACGAAGAAGAGCAGTCCGTAGACCAACAGCGAACCGAGGGGAAGCTGACGGTTCAGACTGGGCTGGTAGCCCAGGTCCTCCAACTGGGAGTCGGGGGCGAGGGTTACGCTCACTGAGTTTCTCCCAGTGTCAGGGCCGTCCGCTGAACGGCGCCGGGGTCTTTCCCAATGCCGGCCGGAATGACTCCAGCCAATGGGGCTCCGGCGGCATCCTCAATCTCCTCGAGGTTGCACCTCTCTGCCAGGTCAGGGTCGGCCGGCCAGGACCCGATGATGATGGCGTCGACCTGATGCCCACGATCACGAATGGCATTGCAGGTGAGCCCGGTGTGGTTGAGGGTGCCCAGCCCCGAGCGGGTTGCGACGATGACGTGGGGTTCGTGGCCACGGCGTTTCAGAGCATCCATGAGGTCCAGGACAGTGGCGCCGTCATTGTCCAGACCGACGAGAACTCCCCCGGCTCCCTCGACGAGGGTGACGTCGTGACCATCAGAGTCGACGAGAACCCGGGCGGCAACCTCGTCAATGGAAGGAATCGTCATGCCTGCGCGAGCAGCCGAGGTCGTCGGAGCCAGTGGCTCGGGGCACCGCACGTACTCAAGCAGATTCTCCCGATCAATACCTGCCAAACGGCCGGCGTCATGGACGTCGCCGGGCTCCCCGGGAGCCAAACCCGTTTGGTAGGGCTTGATGATGAGGACGTCCTTGCCGGCCTGCTTCAGCGCTGAGGCAATGACAGCGGTGGTGACGGTCTTGCCAGCGTCGGTATCGGTTCCGGTGACGACGACGATCCCGTCGAGATCGGTGATCTTCATGACTCCTCCAGTGACATATTTTCCAGCTGGTCGGTGACGACCGCCCGCATTCCAGCGGCCATCTGCACGAGGTCGTCCTCGGTACAGATGTAGGGCGGCATGGCGTACACGAGGTCGCGGAAGGGACGCAGCCACACCCCGTGCTCGACAGCGGTGCGGGTGGCTCGCCTCATGGCGATCGGGGTGTCGATCTGGACAGCTGCGACAGCTCCGAAGACGCGCACCTCGGTGACACCGTCAAAGTCTCGCAGCGCAGCCAGTTCACGGGTCATCACCGCATTGATCCGGGTGACGTCGTCCCGCCAGCCGCCCTGGGCGACGATACCCAGGCTGGCCGCGGTGACGGCGCTGGCCAACGGATTACCCATGAAGGTCGGCCCGTGCATGAGGGACCCGCCCGGGCCCCTGCTGACTTCGGTGGCCAGCTCGTCGGAGCACACCACGGCCGACTGGGTCATGTACCCGCCAGTCATGGACTTCCCGACGACCATGATGTCGGGCACGATGTCAGCCCACTGGCAGGCGAAAAGTTTGCCGGTCCGACCGAATCCGGTGGCAACCTCGTCAGCGATGAGCACGAGGTCCAGGTCGTCGGCGCGCTGGCGAAGGTGTTTGAGACATGCCGGGGACCACGGCCACATGCCTCCCGCCCCCTGCAGGATCGGCTCGGCGATGATTCCGGCCAGCTCGTCACGGTGGGCGTCGAGGATCTCGTCAGCCTGGGCGCACCAGGTCTCGACGGCCTCGGCGTCGGCGTCGAAGGCGGGCGGACGGGGCAGGAAGAGCTGCTGGGGAATTGAGTCGGAAAACATGGCGTGCATCCCGCCAACCGGGTCGCACACGCTCATGGCACCGAGGGTGTCGCCGTGGTAGGCGCCACGCAGCGCGGCAATGCGAGTACGAGTGAGGGTGCCGCCGCGAGCAGCGGTACGCGCGATCTGTACCTGACGAGCCAGTTTGAGGCTCACTTCGACTCCCACCGAGCCTGAGTCGGCCAGGAAAACCCGATCCAGCGGGTCTGGGGCGAGGTTGACCAGGGCCTCGACGGCGTCAACAGCGGCTTGGTGAGTGAGACCACCGAACATGACATGGCTGAACTGGCGGCTCTGACGATTCAAGGCCTCGTCGAGGACCCGGTTGCGATAACCATGGATCTGGCACCACCACGAGGCCATGCCATCAATGACCTCGTAGCGGCGATCCCCGTCATGAAGCTGCAACCGAACTCCGTCGGCCCCCGTGACGGCAAGCATCGGATCGGCGCCAACCGTCGGAGCGTAGGGGTGCCAGACATGACGCCTGTCGTATTCGAGAAGGTGCTGTTCAGGACTCACAGCGAAGAATGCTAATCGTCACCCTTGAACAGTGTTCAGGAGGGGCAGTGTTCAAGAGGGCGGACGTGTCGACTCAAGCCGCACTCAGACTCCTGCCCGACACCTGCTCCAGCCAGGCCCGGTGAACGCGATCATCTGTGGTCTCCTCAGGGTGGAAGGACAAGGCGAGGATGGCCCCCTGCCTCACCCCGACGATGGCGCCGCTGGCCTCCCCGGCCTCGTCGGGCAGCCTTGAGATGATCTGGACGTCAGACCCAGTACGGGTGACGACCGGGGCTCGAATGAAGGTGGCCGGGATCGCCTCCCCCACCCCGTTGATGTCCACATGTCCCTCGAAGGAGTCGAGCTGGGAGCCGAAGGCGTTACGACGCACGGAGACGTCGAGCAGCCCGAGGGTCTGCTGATCCTTGGCAGCGTCCTCGAGCTCCTGGGCCAAGACGACCAGACCGGCGCAGGTGGCCAGCACCGGCAGACCCCCGGCGATGGCCTCGCGCAGCGGATCGGCGAGCCCGAAGGAGCGCATCAGCTTGTCGATGACCGTCGACTCCCCGCCAGGCAGGACGATCCCGTCGAGTCCAACCAGATCAGCCTGTCGACGGACTCGACGCGTGGTCGCACCGAGGGATTCGAGAACCTCAATGTGCTCAGCGAATCCACCTTGCAGGGCGACGACCCCGATGAGCGGGGCCACCTCACCAACCCCGCTCGGCAAGACGATGCGGTGCCGGCACGTCAGCTACGTTGATGCCGACCATGGCCTCACCCAGTCCACGGGAGACCTCGGCAATGGTGTCGGGATCGTCATAGGCCGTCGTGGCCTTGACGATGGCAGCAGCACGAGCAGCCGGGTTGCCGGACTTGAAGATGCCCGAGCCGACAAAGACTCCCTGGGCACCCATCTGCATGACGAGGGCGGCGTCAGCCGGGGTAGCCACACCACCGGCGACGAAGAGCACCACCGGGAGCTCACCGGTGCGAGCCACCTCAGCGACGAGGTCGTAGGGAGCCTGAAGCTCCTTGGCGGCGACGTAAAGCTCGTCAGGAGACATGCTGGCCAGACGTGCCATCTCGGCTCGAATGGTACGCAGGTGACGGACGGCCTCGGAGACGTCACCGGTGCCGGCCTCCCCCTTGGAGCGGATCATAGCGGCCCCCTCGGTGATGCGGCGCAAGGCCTCGCCCAGGTTGGTGGCGCCGCAGACGAAGGGGACGTCGAAAGCCCATTTGTCGATGTGATTGGCGTAGTCAGCCGGGCTGAGTACCTCGGACTCGTCGATGAAGTCCACCTTGAGGGATTCGAGCACCTGGGCCTCGACGAAGTGACCGATACGCGCCTTGGCCATCACTGGGATGGAGACGGCGTCGATGATTCCCTCGATGAGGTCGGGATCACTCATCCGGGCCACTCCACCCTGGGCACGAATGTCCGCGGGGACGCGCTCGAGGGCCATGACGGCGCAGGCCCCGGCGTCCTCGGCGATCCTTGCTTGCTCAGGGGTGACGACGTCCATGATGACCCCGCCCTTGAGCATGTCAGCCAGTCCGCGCTTGACCCGCGTGGTTCCCGTCGAGGTTGCAGTCGTGTTCTGAGTCATGCACTCCATACAACCGATACCGATGGTCCATGACAAGATCCATATATGACCACTTTTGTTGGACCACTTTTGGGGTGGATGAGATGAGACCGGACCTCGTCGTCGACGTCCCCCTGGACCTGCCTGCCGACTCCCGCCCACTCCCGGTGCGGATCTGTGAAGGGATGCGCGAACTCATCATGGACGGGGTTCTTGCCCCTGGCGACCACCTGCCAAGCACCAGGGCGTTGTCGGCTCAGCTCGCAGTCTCCCGGGGCACTGTCGTCGCCTCCTACGAACAGCTGGAGGCCGAAGGGTATCTCGTCGCGTCGAGCGGGTCAGGAACCCAGGTCAATCTCGATTTACGGGGTCTCCATCGACGCTCTGCCACCCCGACCCCTCCCCCACCTCCTCGCCACCACCACGGAATCGATTTGACTCCGGGAGCGCCCGACACCTCCGGGTTGGCGAACTCGGCATGGCGGTCAGCGTGGCGTCGTGCCTGCGTCCAGCCGCGCCGGATCACCGATCCGCTGGGGTCTCCTCGGCTGCGTCATGAGATCGCTGAACACCTGCGTCAGATGCGAAGCCTGCTCGCCGATCCTCGACACGTCGTCGTCACTGGCGGCGCTCGCGCTGGTCTCGCCGAACTCATTCAGGTGCTCTGCGATGGGTCTGGGTGCCTGACGGTCGGGGTCGAGAGCCCTGGGTACCCCAGCCTGAGGAAGGTGCCGACGGCGCTTGGCCATCGCATCATCGGACTGCCGACTGACGATCAGGGACTCGACCCCGACGGCCTTCCGACCGGAGGTGATGCGAGGAATGTCGATGCGGTGCTCGTCACACCGAGTCACCAGTACCCCTGGGGAGGGTCCTTGTCGGCGAGTCGTCGTGCTGCCGTCATCGAGTGGGCCGAGAGTGCGGGTTGTTGGATCATCGAAGACGACTTCGACTCCGAGCTGCGTCACGTCGGCGCCCCCCTGCCAGCGTTGGCTTCCCTGGATGCCCAGCACACCATTGTGCTGGGAACCTTCTCCTCGGTGCTGACCCCTGCCCTGGGCTGTGGGTATCTGGTGGTCCCGCCTGAGTTGGTCGGCCCTTTCGCCCGGCAGCGTCAGGCCACCGGCCAACCCGTTGCGGCCATCGTCCAGGAGGCCGTCGCCGATTACCTGTCGACCGGGGCGTTGCGGCGTCGCACTCAGCGGATGCGCCAGGTGTACCGACGTCGACGCGACACCGTCATCGACATTCTCGGGTCGGTGCCAGGTGCGACCTTGCAGCCGATCGACGGCGGATTGCACGCGGTGTTGCGTGTTGACGGCTGTGAGGAGGAGGTCGTCGAGGGTTGTCGTCGTGAGGGGGTGGGGGTCACACCGTTGTCGACCTACTGGGGATCGACCGACGCCGACGCGGCCGGGATCGTGCTGGGTTTCGGAAGCCACGACGACGACACCCTGGCAGCAGCCTTGACGACGATCGCCCGGGTGGTCGCCGACCGCACCGGCTCATGACGCAACTCGGCCGGCACCCTGTGGGGTACCGGCCGAACGTCGGATCAATCGTCAGTCGACGAGGCCCTCGAAGAGAGCGGTCGACAGGTAACGCTCACCGGTATCGGCGATGACGACGACGATCGTCTTGCCGGCAAACTCCGGACGAGCGGCTACCTGGCCGGCGGCCTGCAGAGCGCCGCCACCGGAGATACCGGTGATGATGCCCTCCTCGGCGGCGGCGCGGCGGGCCAGTGCGATGGCCTCGTCACCAGGGACCAGAAGAATCTCGTCGACGACGGACGTGTCGAGGTTTTCCGGCACGAAGCCCGGGCCCCAGCCCTGAATCTTGTGCGGGGCCTTCTCGCCCTTGGTGATGACCGGGGACTCGGCGGGCTCGGCGCCGAAGGTCTTCACCTCAGGATTCTTGGCCTTGAGGTACTTACCGGCACCGCTGATGGTGCCGCCAGTGCCGATGCCTGCGACGATGGCGTCAACCTTGCCGTCAGTATCGTTCCAAATCTCCTCGCCGGTGGTGTCGTGATGGACCGCCGGGTTGGCCGGGTTGTCGAACTGGCTGGCCAGGATGGCGCCGGGGGTTTCCTTGACGATCTCTGCGGCCTTGGCGTTGGCTCCCGGGACGCCGTCAGCCCCCGGGGTGAGCACGAGTTCGGCGCCCAGGAGGCGAATGATGGCGCGACGCTCCTTGGACATCGTCTCGGGCATGGTGATGATGACCTTGTAGCCGCGCGCTGCACCGACGAGGGCCAGGCCGACGCCGGTGTTGCCGGAGGTGGCCTCGACGATGGTTCCGCCCGGCTTGAGCTGCCCGGAGGCCTCAGCGGCGTCGATGATCGACTTGGCGATACGGTCCTTGACGCTGGAGGCGGGGTTGAAGAACTCCAGCTTGGCCAGCACGGTGGCCTGTGACTCCGGGAAGAGCTTGTTGATCTTGACCAGCGGGGTGTTGCCGATGAGTTCGGTGACGTCGTGAGCGATCTTTGCCATGGTGTGAGTCCTTTCGGTTGAGGTTGGGGTAAGTGGTGTTGACAAAACGGCTGTTGTGGGTGGGTTCGTGTGGGTCATGCCTTTTCGACGATGATCGTCCAGCCGGCATCACCCGCCTTGAGAACGTAGATAACTGGGTAGCCGGCCGTGGGAACCCATACCTGGCGAAAAGCGTCGATCACGGGCGAGCGCGTTGCATAACAAAGGCGCCAGGTGCAGGTGGGATCAACCCAGGATCAGCAACAACACTGACAGGTCGAACACACCATCATGGTGGAGTTCATGACCGATCGACCGGCACGATGACCCCAGACACGGCGTGTGTTCACCTTCTCGTCCTTCCATTCATGAACCATGATTGATGATTCCGTCGTGACGTTCCTCGGCTCTTCAGAGGATACCGGGCAGGCTGTGTCACAACGGTCGTCAATGGCATCTGAATTCAGACAAGCACAGTTGGCTTGATGTTTCAAGAAAACCGTGATTTTGTCTTAGCTTCTGAGATCTCGTCTCACTTTGTAGAACACACCTGGTCTGCGAGAGCTTCCAGGAAGGCAGAGATTCCCTCCGTCTGATCGCAGATGATGTCGGCGTGATCGGCCATTGACGGCTGCTCATCGGAGTAACTGACGACGCGGGCACCGGGGTGGCCCTGCCCAATCCACTCCGAGATGACGTCGAGGGCCGGGACATCACCCAGATCATCGCCGCACATGATGACCACACGCGGGGTCACCTCGTCGATGAGCTCTCGCAGGGCCTGGGCCTTGGTGGTGACGGCAGACTTGAGTTCGATGATGTTGCGGCCGTCCTCGCAGTGGAGACCCAGTTCCTCGGCGATCTGGCGGACTCGCGGCACTGCGGTGGTCAAGGCATGGGCTGGATCAGCCGCACGCCGGGTGTGCAGAGCCACGGCGCGACCCTTGTCCTCGATCCGGCACCCGGCGTCACGGGGATCGTGCTGGGCAAGCTCATCAATGAGTTGTTCAAGACGGCCCTTGGCGATGCGTATCGACTCGGGCACTTCGGGGTCTCGGAGAGCCCCGGAGGCGGCGTCATAACGCTCGACCCCGTACTGCCCCAGCACCACCAGGTGCTCCAGACCGGGAACCTCGTCGACGCTGGTCATGCGTCGCACTGCGGCCACCTCGCGGCCCGTGACGATGGCCATGATGGCGAGCTTGCCGTCCATCCGTGACATCGCATGTCGGGATTCCTCTGCCATGGCTGAGTCTGCGGGATCGTCGACGATGGGGGCCAAGGTGCCGTCAAAGTCCAATGCGAGCAGCACTGAACCCGGATCGGCGGCGACGGCGTCGAGAAGGCCCCTCCCGGCCTCGGTGAGAGGGGTCCACGACTTTTCGGCTGGGGCACGACGGTCAGTCATGGTCCCATCGTCACACATCTGAGTCCCGTGGCGGGCACTCAGCAGACAAATCACAAGGATCATCTTCAGGTGGGAACTACTGCTTGATAGCGTGAAAGCGGGCCTGCTGTTCGGCAGGACCTGCATGAGAGGTGTGATCAGACATGTCGGAGACCGTCCAGGACAAGGTTGATTTCCTTGTCATCGCCAACCGCTTGCCCGTGGACCGGAAGGTCGACGATGACGGCAATGTCAGCTGGCAGTCCTCCCCCGGTGGTCTGGTGACCGCGCTTGAGCCGGTCATGCAGCGCAAGGGCGGCGCATGGATTGGATGGCATGGTGCCCCGGACGAAGTCGTCGACCCCTTCCACCATGACGGCTACGACATCCATCCGGTGCCGCTGAGTGCCCAGGAGGTCGAGGAGTACTACGAGGGTTTCTCCAACGCCACCTTGTGGCCGCTGTACCACGACTGTGTCGTTGAGCCGGTCTTCCACCGCGAGTGGTGGGACGCCTACCAGAAGGTCAACAAGCGGTTCGCCGAACAGGCTGCCGAGCAGGCTGCCGAGGGCGCCACGGTGTGGGTGCAGGATTACCAACTCACCCTCGTGCCCATGTACCTGCGCCAGATGCGTCCCGACTTGCGCATTGGGTTCTTCCTCCACATTCCGTTCCCGCCGATTGAGCTCTACAGCCGTCTGCCGTGGCGTGAGGAGCTCGTCGAGGGTCTTCTGGGAGCCGATCTCGTCGGATTCCAGACTCCCGGCGCCGCCGCCAACTTCCTGCGTCTGGCCAAGCGTCGTCCCGGTGTCACAACCTCCCGAGGCAAGGCCCACACCCGTGACGGACGTGACGTCATCGTCCGTGACTTCCCGATCTCGATCGATTCGCGTGGATTCCACGAACTGGCCACCTCCGAGAAGGTTCAGGCCGAGGCCGACAAGTTGCGTGAGGATCTGGGGAACCCGGAGACGATCATCTTCGGCGTGGATCGCCTGGACTACACCAAGGGTCTTCGCCAGCGCATCCGGGCCGTCGGAGAGTTGTTCAAGGAAGGCAAGCTCGATCCTGACGAGGTCGTCTTCCTGCAGTTGGCCACCCCGTCGCGCGAGCGTGTCGAGGAATACAAGATCTTGCGCGACGACATCAACCTCCTCGTCGGACAGATCAACTCGAAGGTGGGGACGATCGCCAGGCGAGCACTGGTCTACCGCAATAAATCGGTGCCCCGCGACGTCCTTGCTGCGATGTACCAGGTGGCTGATCTCATGCTCGTCACCCCGGTGCGCGACGGGATGAACCTTGTCGCCAAGGAGTACATCGCCTGCCGGTCCAACGATGATTCGGCCTTGGTGCTCTCCGAGTTCGCAGGCGCCGCCCGGGAGCTCAAGCAGGCCTACATGGTCAACCCCTACGACATCGACGGCATGAAGGCCACGATCATGCAGGCCCTCACGGATTCCCCGAAGGTCAAGGCCCGCAAGATGCGCTCGATGCGTCGTCAGGTTTTCGACAAGACGATTGACGTCTGGGCCGACGACTTCCTCACAGAGCTGGAAGGTCGCTGAGCGGCAGGCTCAAGAGTCGGCACGTGGGAGTGGTCGATCGGTGTGACACCGACCGGCCACTCCCACGTCGATGATCGGCGCCGTCTGGGCATGGAAAATCCCAGATCCATGATCGGATCTGGGATAGTGTACGCTCCCCCGACTGGACTCGAACCAGTAACCCTCTGATTAACAGTCAGATGCTCTGCCAATTGAGCTACAGGGGATCAGCGCCCCGGCGCGAGATAGAACACTAGCAGCACCCTTTGACACATGCCAAATCGCGACGGCACTCACAGAGTTACCCCCGGGAAACGCTGAAGTGGCAGGCCCGGCGCTGCCCATCCGACTGGCAGGTTAGCCCGAAGCTCACCGCCGCCGTAGCCCTGGGCAACGCCGAGTAGGCCTGGGCGTCACTACTCGTCGAAGGTGCGTAGCCCATCCTTGCTGCGCTCGTCGACGATGAACCGCATCATCGCGACGCGCCGCTGATCGTCGAGCCCGATCTCGAGGCTGCCGTCGGAGCAGTCGATGACCAAGCCCTGCTGAGTGCCACGGCCCGAAACACCCGGGCGCATGTCGAGGTAGGCGGCGAGCGCGTCGACGTGGTTGTGTACCGATCCGCTGGAGATCGCATTGCCAATCGCGCGCTGAACAGCCACCACTTGCGAGGGGCCGAGATCGAAGCCCTCGATCAGGTAGTACGCCTCACCGTACTGCGAGGGGATGCGATAAAAGTTACCGTTACCTGTGGTGCGCACCGCACTGGATGCGATGCGTGCAGCCGTCTGTTCATCGGGCACGGGGATGCTGGGCGTCAAGAACTCGGGGACGTGGGCCGCCTCCCCGAACCTGCGCACGTTCTGAGCGACGGTGATCGCTTCCTCCGGGAATCCGTTGATGTTTTCCCAGCCCCACAGGAAGGTGTTGGAGACGTTGGAGAAGGTACCGAGGAAATGCGCGCGATACACAAGGCCGAGGTCTGCCATGCGCATGGCAGGGAAAGGCTGGGCAAAAAGGTCGATGGAAACTTGCCTGGAGGATCGGTGACGGTCGTAGAAGGCGAGCGTCGTCTCTTGGAGAAGGATCGAGGCCTGCTCGACGAGTTGTTCCAGACAGTCTCGATTGTTGTCCAAAGAGATGGATGGCATGTTCTCAATCTAAGCGACGGGTAACCTAATGTGCCACGAATCGGGAGTTATTGCCGCTGCGCTAGCCTGCCGATGGCCACAATCGACCCGCACCTGGCCCCGATCCGAGCCAACGACACGATGCGGGCCAACGAGACGACCCAGGCCAAGACCTCGACGAAACCGGGCACCCTGCTGCGCACCTCGATCACGCGGCGCAAAACCGGCAACAAGGTCAAAGCCGAAGCCGGCTTCTTCGAAGTCGACACCGAGCCCGGCCACAGACGTCGTGGCCGTCAGTTCCACTCCTTCTTGAGAGCCTCGGTGGCCTCCAACACCGTCTGGCGAGTCTCGGGATCATTGAGGTCTGCAGAACCCCGAGCCATCGCGGTCCACGTGATGGCGCCCTGTGGATCGCCCAAGTGTCCGGCCGGAATACGCCCGGCGATGAGGACGTCTCCTCCACGCACCGGGACGGTTCGAGTTGCCGCTATCGACTCGGTGACTCGCGCTCGGAACACCTCGGGGATCTTGCCGGGCTTCTCGAGCACCACATGGGCACCAGATCCGTCCAGGAAATCCCAGGTCAGGGTCGAGGTGTCACCATTCCACCCGCCGTGGACGATCTCGTGCCAGGCCACTGCGGAGTCCGTCTCCTCGGTCAGGACCACGAGTCCTTCCGTCACCGCGATGACGGTAGCTTCCTCCCCCTTACCGCTGGCGAGCACCATGACGTCGTCAAACCCGAGAACGGCTCGCACCCGGGTCATCTCCTCACGGCTCGGCCCTCTCGTCCACCACATGACGCCCATCCTGTCACACCGTCCCAGCCCGCCTCATGCGATGACGCAGGCGGTCGAGGGCACGCTGCTCAATGCGTCTGACGCTGGATGCCGAGATCCCCAGTTCTTCACCAACGGCTTCAAAGGTCATGGGATCCCCCTCGAATCCGTGACGCAGGGCCACGACACGCCGTTCCTGTCCTGGTAGCGCGGCGAGCAGGTGTAATTCCCGACTCACCGGCTGATCGTGAGGATCAGCCACGTATTCCACAACGGCGCTGTCGATCTGCCAGCACTCACCGCGTCGCTGCTCGACCCACATGATGTCCTTGCCCATGCGCGCGGCAATCGCCTCGCTGCTGGGCACCTGCTGGGTTCGCATCGTCAATTCTTCCTCAACCCGGGCCACCTCCGCCGACTCCCTCATCGCGGCCCGTGACCTCGCGCCGCGAAGACGCACGATCTCCTCACCGATACGACGACGAATCCAGGTCCAGGCCACCGTCGAGAACCGAGCCCCGCGACGCTCGTCGTAGCGCTCGATGGCCTCCCCCAACCCCACGCAGCCGACCTGGACCAGGTCCTCGAAGCTGCACCCATGGGTTGAGGCCGCTTGACGGGCCTGGGTGAGCACCATGGCGAGCATCTGTCGCCACAGCATCTGCCTTGCCGCCGCCCCGTCATCAGAGATCGCGGTCAATTCGGCGACGGTGACCGGCGTCGAGGCCAGGAATCGTCCGGACAAGATGGCGTCAGCGGTGACTCCGGCATCAAGTCTGCGAAACAGCTCACGCTCGTCAGCGGGGTCCAGGGCGACGACACCATCGATGAAATCGGTGTATCTCATGGTCTGACGATGACGCGCCGCACACCTGGGGTGGAACCCTGGTCCGCCGATCTGTGGACACCACGAGAATTGTCCACAGATGTCACATCAGGCTGAGGTCGCTCCACCAGCAAGGATGAGACTCTTGCGCAATGCCTCCAAGGCCACCAGGTCGGAGAACATTGCGTCGTAGAGTTTGCGATCCTGGTTCGGGTTGGTGCGCTGCAAGCGGGACTTGAGGTTGGCGATGTCGTCAGTGACCGACAGCAATCGCACCCGCGCGGCATAGGCAGCGGCGTAGCTGCGGTCGGGGTCCTCGCGCAGCACAGGCTCAACGAGGAGGGCCACCTCCAGCTGTTTCACCTGGGGGTCGCTGGTGGCTTCACCGACCTTCTCGGCCCACCTGTCCTGACCCCGTGGTACGGACAGGATCGCCTCGAATACCGCCCGGTAGGCGGGGTGGCGTAGGTCCTCGACCTCGACCTGATCCCACTCCTCGTCGAACAGCTCGGGATACTGCAGGGCCAGCTTGAGGAACCCGCGCTCCACGGCCAAGGACATGTCGGCCGGGTCGGGCCACGGAATACCGGCGGGCTGCTGGGGCTGATCCTGAGAAGGTGGCATCACCGTCAGCTCTGGCTCACGGTGATGCTGCTTGCCAGCACGAGACACCTCACGACGCACCACGTCGATGTCGGCTCCCACCACCTGGGACAGCTCGCGCAGGTAACCGTCAACCAGGGACTGGTCACGAATACTCGTCACGAGTGGGGCTGCCGCCCGGATCGCGGCGAGACGTCCGTCCGCCCGGTCGAGGTCGAACTGGCCGACGGTGTTCTCCATGACGTAGCGGTACAACGGCACCCGTCGGGCCACCAGCTCCCTGACGGCCTCGGGGCCGCGCTGCATGAGCAGGTCGCATGGATCGAGTCCGGTGGGTTCGATGGCCACGTACGTCTGGGCGGAGAACTGCTTGTCATCGCGAAAGGCCTTGAGGGCAGCCTTCTGGCCGGCGGCGTCACCGTCGAAGGTGAAGATGACCTCGCCGTTGAGAGAGCCGCTGTTGCCCATGAGACGCTGGATGAGTCTGGCGTGGTCCTCGCCGAATGCCGTGCCACACGCTGCAACAGCTGTGTCGACGCCGGACAGGTGCGCCGCCATGACATCGGTGTATCCCTCGACGATGACGGCCTGACTCTTCTTGCCGATGTTGGCTCGAGCCATGTCAAGGCCGTAGAGAACGTGGGATTTCTTGTAGACCGGGGTCTCCGGCGTGTTGACGTACTTTGCCGGCAGACGATCATCGTCGTAAACCCGTCTGGCCCCAAAGCCCAGGACCGACTTCCCGGAATCTTTGATCGGCCACAGAACCCGCCCCTGGAAGAAGTCCCAACCCTGGGAACGCACCAGACCCGATTCGATGAGAACTTTGGGGGTGAACCCCTTCGCCAGCAGATAGTCACGCAGTACGTGCCCGCCGCGCGGCGCATATCCCATCCCGAATTGCACCGCGGCATCGGGGGAGAATCCGCGTCCGGCGACGAAGTCTCGGGCGATCTGGCCCTCCTTCGTCGACATCTGAGCCTGGAAAAACTCCGCGGCCGCATCATTGGCGGCCAGAATTTGCATGCGCAGTCCTGGTTCCAGACCGGGACGGCCGTCATCGACGATGCGCAGCTGAACCCCGACCTTGTCGGCAAGACGCTGGACGGCCTCGGCGAAGGTCAGGTTGTCGATCTTCTGGACGAAGGAGATCGTGTCACCGCCTTCTCCACAACCGAAGCAGTAGAACAGTCCGCGAGAGGGGGTCACCTGGAAACTGGGTGTCTTCTCGTCGTGAAAAGGACACAGCCCCTTGAGGGAACCGCCGCCGGCGTTGCGCAGGGCGACGTACTCACCAACAACCTCGTCGATCCGCGCTCGTTCCCGGACCAGCGCGATGTCCTCCTCGTTGATCCGGCCAGCCATGCTCATGATCCTACCCATCTGCCTAGGTGATGCTAACCAAGCATGCGGGTGGGCCGGATTGGTGCCAAACTCTGCGCCGTGACCGTGAACCCCACATGGCAACTCGCATTGGCGATCGTGCTGCTCGTGGTGCTGACCGTCGCCGCCTCGCTTGTTGGACGGCTGGGCATCGCAAAAGCCTCTGTGGTGGCGTCGATCCGCGCTGTCGTACAGCTCGGCATCGTCTCATTCGTGCTCGTCTATGCCCTCTCCCACCTGTGGGCTGCCTGCCTGTTCACCCTGTTGATGTTTGCCATCGCAGTCCGCACGACGGCGAATCGCTCCGGAGTTGACAAGGCGTGGATATGGGCTGCGGTATCCATGTTTGCCGGTGTGAGCCCGGTCCTCCTCATCATCTTCGCGACGGGTTGCGCACCGTTTAGCCCTGCCTCCCTCATCCCGGTGGCCGGCATCATCATCGGCAACATCATGAGCGGTCACACCCTGGCCTGCCGTCGTTTCTTTGCTGATCTGCGCGAGGGTATCGGCATCTTCGAGGCCGGTCTGGCCGTCGGTTTCCCACGTCATGACGCCATCGCTTTAGTCACTGAGCCGAGCGTCACCGAATCGGTGCTGCCCACTGTCGACCGCACCGCGACCGTCGGCCTGGTGACCTTGCCGGGCGCCTTCGTCGGTGTGCTGCTCGGTGGCGGCTCGGCTCTCCAGGCCGGCGCCGCCCAAGCCCTCGTCCTCATCGGCATCTTGGCGGGTCAGGTCGTCACCGTGGTCGTGGCCCATGACCTGGTCACGAGGGCCAAGCTGCTACCCGAGGACCTTGCCGGCAAGCTTCACCCGTGAACCGGTAGGCCCCCGCACGGCCCCGTGGCGAGATGCGCGCCGGGATGTGTCAGCCGCGCCCACGACAGGGAGGGACCCCACCAAATTCGGCGGAATCCCTCCTTGTTGTCTGGCTGGCGACGACGGTTGCGCTCAGAGTGTGCGCGTACCGCCAAGAACCTCGGGCGACTGGAACTCGGTGTAGGTGGGCACCGAGGCGTCGGTGATGATTCGGGCGATGAATTGCAGCGAGGCGAGGTTGGACGTTTCGGCGCCGGGGGCGAGACCCCAGGTGAGTTCGGTGGTCACAGATTGCCCTTTCTCCATGGCGCAGCCCAGCGCCATCGTCGTCTGACGGGTGTCGGGGGATTGGAACTTCAGAGCATTCACCGGCCTGCCTGTGGCGTCAACAGCCTTCGCGCTCAGCGCAGTGAGGCTATTGGCATTAGGGCGGACGATACCGCTGGCATCCAGGCTGGCGGCTGTGATGCCGACGCTGGTGCCAGCAGGCAGCTCGGTGGGGCCGACGTTGGCGATGGTGAGCTTCGTTGGCGCAGCCAGGCGAGTCCCGCCACTGAGGGTAATCTCCTCGGGCTTGGAGAAACTGAGCCTCAGGCTCGAGTCCTTCCACTTGGGGGATTCCATGCGGCCCTGGTCGACGGGATCGGTGGCCGCGCAACTCAGCGGATTCACGGGCGTACTCGCCGCGAAGGCGGGCACGGTCACCGCTGCGGTGACGGCAGGAACAGACCATGCGATGCCCTGAACAACGGTGCGGCGTTTGATGTTGGTGGTCATGTTCACGCTCCCATCGAGATTCGGAGGATGCGGCTGATGGTTCCCTGCCACCACACGCCGTCCTTGATGACGCCGACCATTTCGAGCGTGTCAGAGCTGCCGATCATCGCCTTTCCTGGCTGCTCCACCCGGTGCAGGGTCTCGCCGGTTTCCATGTCGATGGCCAAGGCAAAGATGGGGTCGATCCCCAAGAAACCACGTCCGCGCTCGCAGGTGTAGATGATGTTGTCGGGCGCACAGTAGCGCGGCACCGCCGAGGAGTAGACGTCATCGCGCTTCCAGACGTTGACGAGCCCCTTCTCGGTGATGTCCCAGCGTTCCATGCCAGGCGCAAACGGGGCACTCTTGGGCACGGAGGTGCCGGCGCCGTCAGGGTATTTCGGGTAGGGGTAGCCGTAAGTGGAGGCGCCGATGATGGTGTTCCCGATGCCAATCATCGAGTTCTCCGTGCCGGACTTGCCGGGCTGGAAGAGCTTCGCCGAGCCAATGAGCTTGCCGTCGGCCACCCGGTAGACGATCACCGACTCTTGGTCGTCGGCGTTGTCGGAGAGCATGACGTAATCGGAGCCGTTGGGTCCGAAGAACGTCGGCGAGGCACCCGATCCCCACGCGAGCTGACCGGGTTTGCGGTGGTTGCCACGGTCATAGGAGTGGGACCACGAAATCTGAGGCCGGCCCATCTCGTCGGCGTGGAGCTGATAGATCCCGTGGGAGGTGATGATGTTCACCCCGTCTGGGCTGGAGGAGATGGAGTTGTCGACGACCTCGGTAGTGGCGAACTGTTGCAGCTTCGTGGCACGGATCATGCCGCGCTCGAAATCCACCACGATGGTCAACGCATTCTTCGAGGCCAGCCAGATGCGGCCCTGCCAGTCGGGGGTGAGGCCCACGATCTGGTCGCCTCGAAGCACGGACGAGAGGTCGAAACGGGAATCGATGTGCAGATTACCGCCCCCGGCATCGTGGGCCACCCGGATCAGGGTGGAGGTGCCGTCGACAAGCACCATGCGGTTGGCGTTGTCGATGTAGGCGTACACGCCGCCGAGCAGTGCCCCCTTGGGGAGGTTCAGATCATCGATCGGTGTGCCGTCAGCAGAGAGTGTGGCGACATTGGGCTGTAGGGCAATCCCATCCGAGGACACGACCTTTGTGCAGAGCACCTGGACGATGTTGTCCTCGCCCACGAGAATCGTGGGGCAGGCACCGCCCATCTTGATCTCTTTGGTGACCCACCGCTGTCCGGGGCCGGGAACGCCCGGGCCACGCATAGGGCTGGCGTCGGAGGCTTGCGCGTCACAGTGCATCGTGGCGCTACCGGCGGGACCCAAATATGGGTTCTTTTGGGCGTTGTACGAGATACCGGCCATAGGGAAAGCTCCCTTCCTAGGGGGCAAGAACGACAAGGGGGTAACGGATCTATGAGCCGGGAATTACCTTATCAGCCTCGGGTTCAGCCGATTCTGCAGGGGTGAGCCAGGGCGGCACAGGCGTTCATCAGCCCGCATGACCTCACCGCCTCCGCCGTCGACGAAACTGCAGCCGACACTCATTCAACGGTCACCGGATCAGGACATCGGTGCACCATCTCGAAGCTCTTGTTCTCCTACGTAACACTCGAGTGCCCGTCAGAAGCCCCGACCCATCCCCTTGGGAAGCCGGCTGCGGTCCCATCCCAATAATTCGGTGGCTTGGGAGAAAGCGAACTGATCGGTCATTCCGCCCACGTATGCCACGACCTGGTGGATTCTGTCGGCGTCGGTCTGGAGGAATTCTGCCGGGACCACGTCGATGTGGCTCTGGTAGTACGCGACCAGCCCGTGGAGAACCTCGACAACTGCCTCTGCCTGCCCTAGTGACTCGGGCCGGGTGTAGATCCGCTCGTAGTTGAAAGCCCGGAGGGCCGCCAGGGCCTCGGCAACATCGGCAGCCATCCCCACCTGCCCCGTCTCACACGTGGTGTCGATGACCGAACGAATGAATACCGACAGCTGGGTACGTCGGTCCGTGCCTGCCACCTCGACGACGACCTCCGGCAGGTCCGCCACGGTGACGATCCCCGCCTTGATGGCGTCCTCCAGATCATGGGCGCAGTAGGCGATCCGGTCAGCGAAGGAGACGACCTCTCCCTCCACGGTGCTGGGAGCCGGACGCGACCAGGAGTGGTTACGGATACCGTCCAGGGTCTCGGCGCACAGATTGAGGCTGGCCAAGCTGACGTCGGCCCCCCACGGCCCGTGATCGAAACCCTCCGGGATGAAGGCGTCGAAGGCCTGCTCCGAGGCGTGACCTCCCGGGCCGTGGCCACAGTCGTGGCCCAGCGCCATGGCGTCGGCCAAGGTGACATTGGCGCCGATGCCGACCGCGATGGACCGGGCCACCTGGGCCACCTCAAGGGCGTGGGTCAGCCGAGTGCGCTGGTGATCAGTGGGATGGACGACGACCTGAGTCTTGCCAGCCAGCCGTCGAAACGAGGTCGAGTGGACGATGCGATCGCGATCCCTTTCAAAGCAGGTCCGCTGCGGGTCCGGCTCCTCGGCAATGGCACGATTCCCCGCCCCGTCGGCACGGGTAGCCCCGGGACGCAGCAGGAGGTTCTCCCTCTCCTCGCGCATCTGTCGTCCGACGACCTCTCCGGTCTCGATGCGCGCGCCACCTGACGGGTGAGCATGGACGACGTCACCAACGCCGCGATGACCAGCCATCGTCAAAGCCCAGGCCCGGGTACGTTCTCCCACTTCGGACATGGCTCCATCCTGTCCCACCTCGATCCCCGGGACCAGACCAGGGTGGTCTCAGCCTCCGGACGCGTCGATCTCGGCGGCCGAAAGATCGTCATCGTCAAGGGTGCGCGAATCGAGCCAACCGTGCGGCATGACGACTTTGCGACGCGGGGCCCCTTGCCGCCCGCGGGCCTTGCCAAGCTCTTTGACCGGGAAGGGCGCGTCGTGGTCCAAGGTGGCCAACAGCGCGTCGAGTTCCTCGAAGCTGGAAATCTGACCCAGAGCGTGGCGGGTCTGCCCACCCACCGGGAAACCCTTGAGGTACCAGGCCATGTGCTTGCGCATGTCGACCAGGCCGTGGATTCCCTGGTATTTCACGAGCAATTCGGCGTGACGTCGGATCATCGTGCACACCTCACCCAAGGTCGGCAAGGTGGTCGTGTCACGACCAGCGAAGGCGTCAGCCAGGTCACGGAACAGCCAAGGGCGGCCCAGGCAGCCACGCCCGACCTCGACCCCGGCGCACCCGGTCTGCTCGACCATGGTCATGGCGTCACTGGCCTCCCAGATGTCGCCATTCCCGATGACCGGGACGTCGACAGCCTCGACGAGGTCTCCGATGGCGTCCCAGTGAGAGTGCCCGGCATAGGCCTCGGCTACGGTGCGCGCGTGCAAGCACACCCCAGCGGATCCGGAGTCGACGGCGATGCGGGCAGAGTCGAGATAGGTGATGTGGTCGGGGTCGATGCCGATACGAGTCTTGACGGTGACCGGAACCCCGTGGGCGTCGCCGGCCTGGACGGCAGCGGAGACGACGGCGGCGAACCGGTCACGCTTCCAGGGCAGGACTCCCCCACCACCCTTGCGGGTGACCTTGGGCACCGGGCAGCCGAAATTGAGGTCGACGTGGTTCACCCCGTACTTCTCACACAGGATCGACGTCGCCTCACCGACCATTGCGGGGTCAACCCCGTACAACTGCACCGAGCGCACATCTTCGCAGTCGGCGAAGGCCAGCATGTCGTGGGTCTTGTGATCGCCGTAGACCAGGCCGCGAGAGGTGATCATCTCGCAGACGTAGAGCCCTGCCCCCTGCTCAGCGCACAGCTGACGGAAGGCGGCATTGGTGACGCCGGCCATCGGCGCCAACACCACCGGGGTGTCCACCGACACGGTGCCGCCAGAGGGCGCAGTCAGGGTCAAGGGGTTCAAAGGCACCCGCCCATGGTAGACGTGGCATACCGGGTGAGCCGAACCCGTCGTGCCAGCCCAGATGGCACCTCAACCCATCACCACCCACATCACCACACCATCCCGGCAGCAACCCGCGACAGGCTGACCACTACCCTCGTGCTGTGAGCACCCCTGATGAGACTGCACCCACCAGCCAGCGTTGGGCCCGCCCGATCCCCAAGATCGGCGACACCACCTCCTCGGCCGCCCGCGCCGCCGATCCCGCTGGGTGGTGCCTGGGCGACCAGGTGCAGCAGGGTCTTGACGCCGCCATCGACGCCCGGCGTGACATCCGTCGCTACCGCCACGACGACGTCCCCGAGGACCTCGTCACCACCGTCCTGTGGGCTGGCCACCGCGCCCCCAGCGTCGGTCACAGCCAGCCATGGCGGTTCATCGTGGTACGCGACGCCGACACCCGCGACCGCGCCGCCGTCATGGCCGACCGCCAGAGACTACGTCAGGCCGAGCTGCTGACCCCCGATCGTCGCGCCCGACTTCTTGACCTGCAGCTCGAAGGAATCCGCGAGGCCCCGGTTGGCATCGTGGTGGCCTGCGATCGCCGTACCCCCGCATCCGGAGTGCTGGGGCGCAACACCTTCACCGACGCCGACATGTGGAGTTGCGCCTGCGCCGTGGAGAACATGTGGCTGACGGCCCGTGCGCACGGCCTGGGAATGGGATGGGTGACCCTCTTCGAACCCGAGGAGCTCGCTGCGCTGCTCGGTCTGCCCGAAGGCGTGGAGACCCTGGGATGGTTGTGCCTGGGATGGCCTGATGAACGTCCGCCGGCCCCTGGACTCGAGCGACGTGGCTGGTCCCGACGGCTTCCCCTGTCCGAGGTCACCCTGGCTGATCGTTGGCCTGCTGACGGCCAGCCCGACTCCCCCATCTCCGCCCTCCGGCAGACCCTGCACTCCCCTGACCGTCACCGGGTGGTGGCAGCCCATGACGACGCCGACCAGCTCCTCACTCCGCCCGGCTCCCTCGGTCTGCTCGACCAGACCTTGGATCGCGTCGAGGCAGCAGGTGGAGCCGAGATCACCGGCGGCACCCTCGTCCTCGTCGGAGCTGACCACCCCGTCGCCGATCTGGGTGTGACGGCCTTCGATCCCACCGTCACCCATGACGTCATGGCGGCCTCGGTCGCTGGGACTGGACTTGGCGTCTCGACGGCCACCGCCGCTGGGCTGTCCCATCTCGTCATCGACGCGGGGGTCGCCCAGCCGGTGGCCGGGGCCCGGTCCATGCGCGTTCCAGGCCGCCGCGGCGACCTCCTCCACACCGACGCCATGTCCCCCACCCAGGTCGAGGCCCTGCTGCGCGACGGTCAAGCTCTGGGCAAGGAGGCTGCCGAGGCGGGCCTGGTGTGTCTGGGAGAGGTTGGTGTCGCAAACACCACTGTCGCCACTGCCCTGGCCTGCGCCCTGGCCGACCTGGACCCCAAAAAGGCCGTTGGTCTGGGGGCTGGCAGCGACACCGCCATGGTTGAGCGCAAGGCTGAGGTCATCACGGCTGCGCTGGCGCGTGCTCATGCAACCCCTGACGACCCCGAGCATCTTCTGGCAGCTCTCGGTGGACCCGAGTTCGTCGTGCTCGCGGGGGTGTGTCTGGGAGCGGCGCAGACCGGATCCCCCATCGTGTTGGACGGGTTGGCCACCAGCATCGCTGCCCTCATCGCCGCGACCCTGGCCCCCGGTCTCCACGGCTGGCTCGTCGCCTCCCATGTTTCCCGGGAACACGCTCACCAAGCTGTTCTCGCCGAGCTTGGGCTGGAGCCCCTCATGGCACTGCGGATGCGGGCCGGTGAGGGGGTCGGCGCCTGTCTGGGAGCCCAGACGATCCTCACCGGTCTGCAGGTGCGACGCACCGCAGCGCGCACGCACTGAGGATTACCAGACGCCGCTGTCTCGAGGCCAGGTTTGCTGGGGGCACTGAACCACCCCGACTAACGGTCGTTAGGCCAACGCCTCGAGGCCAAGTTTGCTGGAGGCGCTGGTCAGTTGTCCTTGCTGCGCGCTCCCCGGAACCCGGCACGCCAGCGCTCCCGGTTGACCCGGGCGACGGCGACCAGCGGGATGCTGACCGGGCACGCCTCGACGCATTCTCCGTACAAGGAGCAGGGGCCGAAGTTCTCGTCGAGGGCGTTGACCATGCGACGGGCTCGCTTCGAGCGTTCCTGGCGACCTTGGGGCATCATCGCCAGGTGTGACAGCTTCGCACCGGCAAAGAGCATGGCTGCACCGTTGGGGCAGGCGGCCACGCAGGCTCCGCACCCGATGCAGGAGGCGAAGTCGAGGGCCTGCTCGGCCTCCTTGTGGGGCTGAGGTATCGAGTCGGCGTCGGGAGCAGTTCCGGTCATGACGTCGACGGTTCCCCCGGCTTGCACGAGGCGATCCAGGCTCGTTCGGTCGATGGCCAGGTCACGGATGACCGGGAAGGCTGCCGAGCGGAAGGGCTCGATCTTGAAGTGGGTGATGTGGGGGAAGGCCCTCAGGTGTTGACGACACGCCGGGGTGTTGGGCAGCGGCCCGTGTGGTTTGCCGTTGACGACAAATCCGCAGCAGCCGCACACTCCCTCTCGGCAGTCGGACTCGAAGACGATCGGATCACCGCCATTGTCGATGATCTGGTCGTTGAGCCGGTCGAGCAGTTCGAGGATGCTCCATTGCGGCTCGGCGTCCTCGACGACGTGGCGTTCGAAATGTCCCTTGGCGTTCGGGCCGTCCTGACGCCAAATATCCAGTGTCACCCTCATCGGTAATCCCTCACCTGCAGATCGATCAACGAGAACGTCAGTGGTTCGCTGTGACGAACGTGGGTGCCGTCGGGTCGTGTCTCCCATGCCGACACCGTGCACCAGTCGTCATCGTTGCGTTTGGCCTCGCCAGCCTCGGTGGCGTATTCGGTGCGGAAGTGCGCGCCCGCCGATTCCCGGCGGTCCAAGGCGTCGAGGATCATGACCTCGCCGAGTTCGATGAAGTCAGCGACCCGGCCCGCCTTTTCCAGCTCTTGGTTGAGCCGGTCGCCGCTTCCGACGACCTTGACGTCGCGCCAGAACTCGTCTCGCAGTTGACGCACCTTGGACAGCCCCTCGAGCAGACCGGCCTCATCACGGGAGACTCCGCAGTGCTCGTAGAGGATGTCACCGAGCGCGCGATGGAACCACTCCGGGCGGTGCGTACCGCCACAGTTGAGCAGGGCTTCAGTGCGCTTGTGAACCCTGTCGATGGCCGCGCTGACTTCGGGGGCGTCCAGGGGCAGCACCGGTTTCCCGACGAATCCGGCCAGATAGTTCGGCACTGCCAGTGGCAGGGTGAACCACCCGTCGACGCTGGCCGACAGCAGGGAGTTGGCCCCCAGCCGGTTGGCGCCGTGGTAGTTGTTCGAGGCCTCGCCGCCGACGAACAGCCCCGGGATGGTGCTCATCTGGTCGTAGTCGACCCACAGGCCGCCCATCGTGAAGTGGGCTCCGGGGGCGATACGCATCGGCATCTCGTAGGGATTCTCCCCGGTGGCATCGAGGTACATGTCGAACAGGTTGCCGTAGCGCTCGGCAATGGTCTCCTTGCCCAGGCGCTGGATGGCGTCCCGGAAGTCCAGGTACACCGAGTTCTTGAGCGGGCCGACGCCGTGGCCGCTGTCGATCTGGGTTCGGGCGTTGCGGGAGGCGACGTCTCGGGGCGTCAGGTTGCCGAAGGCGGGGTATTTGCGCTCCAGGTAGTAGTCGCGTTCCTCTTCGGGGATGTCATTGGCCGGACGGTCGTCGCCGGCCTTCTTCGGCACCCAGATCCGGCCGTCATTGCGCAGCGACTCACTCATGAGGGTCGTCTTGGACTGCCAGTGGGTGCTGACGGGCAGGGCTGTCGGGTGGAACTGCACGAAGCAGGGGCTGGCGAAGTAGGCCCCTTGACGGTGGGCTCGCCAGGTCGCGGTGGCGTTGGATCCCTTGGCGAGGGTGGACCAGTGGTAGACCGACCCGTATCCGCCGGTGCACAGGATGACGACGTGGGCCGTCCATGCCTTGATCTCACCGGTGAGGAGGTCACGGGTGACAATGCCTTGAGCCTTGCCGTCAGCGACGATGAGGTCGAGCATTTCGGTGCGGTTGTGCATCGTCACCGAGCCAGCGTCGATCTGCGCCTGGAGGGCCTGAGAGCAGGCCACCTCGAGCTGCTGGCCGGTCTCGCCGCGGGTGTAATAGGTTCGAGAGACCTGGACTCCACCGAAGGATCGGGTGGCCAGCTGGCCCCCGTACTCGCGGGCAAACGGGGCGCCGATGGCGTACATGTGGTCGATGACCCGGACCGACTCGGTGCCAAGTCGAACGACGTCGGCCTCACGTCCTCGGTAGTCGCCACCCTTGACGGTGTCCTTGACGAATCTCTTGAGAGAGTCGCCGTCAACCTTGCGGGCGCGAGCGGCGTTGATGCCTCCCTGGGCTGCCACCGAGTGGGCCCGACGTGGGGAGTCGTGGAAGCAGAAGGCATCGACGTGGTAACCGAGCTGGCCCAGGGTTGCCGCGACTCCGGACCCCGCCAGTCCGGTTCCCACGACGATGACGTTCATCTTGCGACGGTTGGCGGGGTTGACCAGTTTGTACTCGCTTTGACGACGGGTCCACGCGGTCAGTGGGTCGCCGTCGGGAGCCTTGCCGTCCACGTCGTCACCGACGAGGTATCCGGCCTTCTTCTGGGCTGGCCCCAGGGTGTCGCGGGCCTTGGCGCCCTTGCTGACGACTCGCCGTGGCGCCTTCGCCTCGGCCCGACACATCTGGGGCCGTTCGGCCTTGACCACGGTTGTGGCCGTCTCGTCGCCGGCCTCCTCACCGTGGCGACCGACAATCTTCCTGAGAGATGTCTTGGCGAGAGGTTTCTTGATGGCATCGATGACGTTTTTCATGAGATCACCCCGGCGAGAATGAGCATGGGAAGTGCGCCGTTGCACACCACGATGGCCAGTGCGATGAGCAGGCCGATCACCGTCCAGATGACACGCAGGCGACGGCCGGTTCCGCCGAAATCGTTGATGGTGTTGCGCACACCTTGGCAGATGTGCAACCCGATGATGACCATGACGACGGTGTAGAAGGTCGCCATCCACGGGCGCGACAGGCTGGCGATGAGGTTCTGGTACGCGCTGATCTGGATGTCGGGGGTTCCCTCATTGACCGGAGCGCGGAAGGATGAGGACGCGACACCCTTGCCCAAGGTCAGGTCGAGGATGTGCACCACGATGAAGGCCAGGATGACCAGGCCCGACAGCACCATCGTGCGGGCTCCCCATCCCAGCGTCTTCATGTTGTGCCGGGAGAACCGTCCGCGGGCTCGTCGTCCTCGTGCCCAGATCGTCAGGGCGGCCCACACATGCAGGACCAGACAGACCAGCAGGACGATCCGGAAGCACCACAGCACTCCGCCTATGGGAAACAGCGGGTACAAGATCGTGCGGAGGAACTGCGCGTAGGCGTTGTAATCGCCTGGGCCCATGAAGGCCTTGAGGTTTCCGACCATGTGAACGAAGACGAACAATGCGAAGATCGTCCCCGTAATGGCCATGATCAATTTCAGTGTGACATTGGAGGGACGCGCTGCGCTGTGCGCATGAATGGCTACAGCATCCCCCCGTCGTTCACGTCCACGTCGCTGTCGAACGTCAGGCACGCTCATGGAGTCATCACCCTTTCGCTGCTGTCCCAACAGACTAAAGGATGACGTTTTCGCCGAATACACCGGGGTCGGGGTATCCCCACTGGATACCCCGACCCCCTCAGCTTGATCGAACCAAACGATCAGCAGCCAAGCAGCTTTCCTGCGAGGAACTCCTCGACCTTGTCGATGCCGATACGCTCCTGACCCATCGAGTCGCGCTCACGAATCGTCACAGCATCATCCTCGAGGGAATCAAAGTCAACAGTGATGCAGAACGGAGTACCGATCTCATCCTGACGGCGATAACGCTTGCCGATGGCCTGAGCATCATCGAAATCAACATTCCAATGCTGACGCAGACGAGCCGCCAAATCCCGAGCCTTCGGAGACAGGTCAGAGTTACGACTCAGCGGCAACACGGCAGCCTTCACCGGAGACAGACGCGGATCCAACTTGAGGACGGTGCGCTTGTCGACCCCGCCCTTGGCATTCGGGGCCTCATCCTCGGTATAAGCGTCAACCATGAAGGCCATGAGCGAGCGGGTCAGACCAGCCGCCGGCTCAATGACATAAGGCAGGTAGCGCTTGTTGTTGGCCTGGTCGAAGTACGACAGGTCCTTGCCGGAGTGCTTCGAGTGGGTGCCCAGGTCGAAGTCGGTGCGGTTGGCAATACCCTCGAGCTCGCCCCAGTCGGAGCCAGCGAACCCGAACTTGTACTCGATGTCGACGGTGCGCTTCGAGTAGTGGGAGAGCTTCTCCTTGGGATGCTCGTAGTGACGCAGATTGTCCGGGTTGATGCCGAGGTCGGTGTACCAGGCCGTGCGGGTGTCGATCCAGTACTGGTGCCACTCCTCGTCGGTGCCGGGCTCGACGAAGAACTCCATCTCCATCTGCTCGAACTCACGGGTGCGGAAGATGAAGTTACCGGGGGTGATCTCGTTGCGGAAGGACTTACCGGTCTGGGCAATACCGAAGGGCGGCTTCTTGCGAGCGCTGGTGAGCACGTTCTGGAAGTTGACGAAAATACCCTGAGCGGTCTCGGGGCGCAGGTAGTGCAGACCAGACTCGTCCTCGACCGGGCCGAGGTAGGTCTTGAGCATCATGTTGAAGTCGCGAGGCTCGGTCCACTGGCCCTTGTTGCCACAGTTGGGGCAGTGGATCTCCTCCAGCGGGACAGAGTCCGGATCGTCAATCCCGTGCTTGGCGGCGTGGCCCTCCTGAAGGTGGTCAGCACGCATGCGCTTGTGGCAGGCCAGGCACTCGGTCAGCGGATCGTTGAAGACGCCGACGTGACCGGATGCAACCCACACCTCGCGGGGCAGGATGACCGAGGAGTCGAGCCCGACGACGTCGTCGCGACGGGTGACCATGTAACGCCACCATTGCCTCTTGATGTTCTCCTTGAGCTCGACGCCGAATGGGCCGTAATCCCAGGCGGCGCGCGTGCCGCCGTAAATCTCGCCGCAGGGGAACACGAATCCGCGACGTTTGCAGAGGTTGATGACGTTGTCGAGTGTGCTGGTGGAGGCCATGGCCGTCCCTTTCTTCCAAGTCCTCATTGGAGTGGACACCCGGATGGTGCCCACGCGGGCAGCGCCACCGACGGATGTGCAGCTCCGGGCAGCGAGGCCACGGACCAGCCTACAGGTGAACCCCCAGAGCAATGACCACCCAACCGGCCTCACAGCGGCCAAACGTGTTCCCACAAGCGGTTGGGGGTACATTTGAGCCAATTCCATGCCCAAGCAGTGAGGTGATCACAGTGGAGAATAGGCGGCGCACGACCAAACAGCGCCTTGCCATTCGTGCCCTGTTTGACGACGAGTCCTTCTTCCTGACGTCCCAGCAAGTCCACGACCAGCTGAAGGAGCGCGGGGAGCAGGTCGGTCTGGCCACGGTGTACCGAAATTTGCAGACGATGGCCGAGGATGGCGAGCTCGATGCCATCCGCTCCGAGGACGGTGAGATGACCTATCGGCGCTGTTCCTCGGTTCACCACCACCACCTGGTGTGCCGCAATTGTGGCAAGGCCGTCGAGATCAGCTCGGACAAGATCGTGGAGGACTGGGCGCGCGACATCGCCGCCGCGCACGGGTTCAGTGAGACCGGTCACGAACTGGAGTTGTTCGGGATCTGCTCGGATTGCTCAGCGCAGCGCGCGGACTCCTGATCAGCGACGCAGCCGAGGGGTTGCCAGCCCCAGCTCGCAGGCTCGCACCAGCACCTCGAGTCGGCTGCGCACACCCAACTTCTTCGCCAGGTGACCAATGCGCTGTTTGACGGCGGACTCGCTGAGGCACAGTTCTTCGGCGATGGCAGCGTTGGACAATCCCTCGGCAAGCAGCTTGAGCACAGCACTGTCGGACTCGGACAGTTCCACCGGGGCCAAGTCAACCTGGCGTGTCTCATTGTCCTTGGACTGCGCCGCGAAGGCCTCGACCACCCCTCGAGCAATCTCCGGGGAGACGCTCACCTGACCGGCCATGACAGCGCGTACTCCGGCGATGACGGCCTCTGGCTCGGACTCCTTGAGGAGGTATCCGGCCGCGCCGGCAAGGATGGCCTCGACGACGATGTCTCGACGAGCGAAGGTCGTCAAGGCGACGACGCGCACCGAAGGATGACGTGAGACGATCATGCGAGTCGCCGTCAGACCGTCCATCTCGGGCATCTTGAGATCCATGAGGACAACGTCGGGCTCCAGCTCGTCGACGAGCTCGACGGCTTCACGGCCGTTGGAGGCCTGACCGACAACCTCCATGTCCTCAAGGCGGGAGAAATAGCCAGCCAGGGCCTGCCTCATGATCGGATGATCGTCAGTGACGACGAGTCGAACTGACATCGCACCTCCCTATGCTTTAGCTGGAAGCCATTGTCTCCTGGCCGGGGGAATGACCACAAGGGTGAGAGCTTCCAGCGCTCAACCATGTACCGCCATCAGCCCGAGCTAGCCGGACCACCTCGCGGACCTCCATCCTCGCACGTGAGAACAGTTCACGAGCAGCTCGTTACCAAAATCACGCCCTCGATGGCCAAACGTCCACAATGTGGAAGCAGCCGTGCCCATACGGTCGGGAAAACCCGGCACGACGCGGGGTCTCTCACTGACGTCATTTTTGGTGACCTCCCTTGCTGGAAGAGCGTTGGAGATGGCCCTGCGAGGAGATACCCTTCTCCCATGAAGAAACTCATCACAGCCGCCTTGGCTGCCCTGACCATCACATCCTTCTCCATCGCCGCCCCCGCCCAGGCTGCTCCGACATCCGCTTCCCTTCAGCACCGTGTCTCCACCCAGACCGGCACCCAGACCCAGGGACTCATGTTCGCGTTCTGCGACTACTACCCCAGTTGGTGCGACTGATTCATTTTCCCGTTCATTCATGGGGATTCGTCACATATGACCACCGGTTCAACGACACGACATCCCCATAGCAGCGAAGGTCACCTCAGCCGAAATATCAGCGTGGCTGCAGTTGCCATCACCTTTCTTGTGCTGTCCGGGATCGACGACCTGCGACTTTTTATCCAGGCCGGCGATCACCCGGGCACACTTGCAGTGGCTGTGGGGGTCTATGTTCTCAGCATCATCGCTTTACTGTGCTCCAAATGGCCCCAGGTACAGGAACTCTTACTTCTCATTGCACTCCTCGGTTGTGTCGTCGTCGGGAAGGCTCCTCTCGGCCCACCCATTCTCGGCTTGCTGGCATTCGTGGCAGGCCAACATGGCCTGAAACGCCACTGGACGCCCATTGTCCTCGGCGTCGTCGTCATAACACTGCGGTCAGTTTTCCATTCACACACGGCGCAATGGACCTCCGCCTTATTCGTCGCCATCGCCGCTGCTAGCATTGGAGCCGCCTTGGGGTCCGCCTTTCGCTGGCTCGACGGTCGTCGGGAGCAAGCTGAGGAGCAGGCAGCCGACGCCCTTGAACAGGCAGCCCACGCCCGAGAGGAAGAGCGCCAACAGTTGGCAGCCGAACTCCACGACGTCGTGGCCAAGGACCTCACCGTCATCACGATGCTGGCAGGTTCCCTGCGTCTCAACACGGCCGATGAGAGCGTCATCGATGCGTCGAAATCCATCGAGACGACCTCGCGGACAGCCCTCGACGACCTTCAGCGTCTCCTCCTGGTGCTGCGCAACCAGAATCTTCCGCTGGTGTCCTCCCCGACCCACGAGGACTCCGTCGAGGCCACCGTGGCAGCGATGGTGACACGGCTGGAAACCTTGGGATGGAAAGTCGAGTCGTCGGTTGAATGCGAACCGATGCCCGTGAGCGTTTCCGACGCCGTCAACCGAATCCTCGACGAGTCGACGGCAAACGCCATCAAACACAATGGCCCGGCCACCGTAAAGATCATTGTCCGTGACGACGGCGATGATGTCGTCGTCACCGTGTCCAACCCCGTCACTGACTCTGACATTGAACCCGTCCGTTCCACCGGAATGGGTATTGCGCGACTCAAAGAACGCGTCTCCTTGCTGCGCGGAGAAATCTCCATTGGCCTACACAACGGCTGGTGGGTCGTCGATGCACGAATCCCGCGAGCCAAACCCGTTCGCGAAAACTGACCAGACCGAGTCAACGTTCCAGGAAAGGCAACGAACGCAGTCCTCGATCCATGTGCCAGGACACGAAGGCAGCGACGAGGCCCGATCCTTCCCGAATCCTCGGCCACGTCACCTCACGGGTAGCGGGCCAATCCCCCACCAGCAGCGCCCGCAGGTAGGCGATGGTCTCCTCATGGGGGTGTGGCGTGCCGGGTGGCTGACAGGTGATGCACACCACCCCTCCCAGGCTGGGCGAGAACCCAGGGTGCGGTCCGGGAGCTCCACAACGCACACAATCGACCAGATCAGGGGCATACCCCGACGCCGACAAGGAGCGCAGCAGATAGGAGTCCAACACCATCTCAGGGGGACGCGGACCGTCTGTCGTCCCCTGACCAAGAACCCGCAACCCGCCGGCAAGCAATCGATACTGGGCCGGAGCCGGCTCCCGGTCCACTGGGACCAAGTGATCGGCCGCCTCGACCATGACCTCTGCGGCCGTGAAGAGCCGATAGTCCTGGCGCAATGGTGCCGAATACGGGTGAAGACATTCCACCTGGGCGACGACATCGAGGTTTCGTCCCTGCACCAACTGCAGATCGACAAGATTGAAAGGGTCCAGTCGGGCCCCGAATTTGCTCGAGGTACGGCGCACCCCCCTGGCCACTGCGCGAATCTTGCCGTGCTCCCGAGACAGCATGGAGACGATACGATCAGCTTCGCCCAGCTTGTGCGTGCGCAGGACGACGGCTTGGTCGCGGTAGGTGGGCATGACACCCATTGTCTCCCCGTCACCGTGCGCACACGAAAATACTGCTCAACGATCTTTGGGCACCTCCGTCAGGGGTGTCCGGCGACACTGGGAGCGCCCCACCCAGTAACGTTGTCGCGAACCCTGCCCTAGGAGAAGCCCCATGGACACCTTTGTCGCGCTGCTGAGCAGCGTGTGGTACCTGGTACTCCTGGCAGCCATCAGCCCGGTCATGATCCTCAATGCCAGCGTCGCCGTGCACGGCCAGGAACACAACTACGGCTGGGCCTTCGTGTCTGGGGCGGGTCTGGTGATCGGCGCCATCGGCATCACGAGTTTCGGCTTACTGGGAAATGGCGCCACCGACTTCGCCTCCCGTCAGTTGGCCTCCCACACCGTCGACCGGGTACTGGGCATTCTGCTCTTCCTCTTCGGCTGTCACCTGGCATGGAAGAAATGGGGCTCCCATCGCGTCCAGACATTCCGGCGCAAGAAATCGGCAGGTCCCCGATCCACGGGCTTCCACGGCATGTTCACCTGGGGTGCTCTCGGCATGGCCACCAATTTCACGACGATTCCGCTGTTCATCTCCTCCAGCCAGCGCATTGGAACAGCCGCGCTGCCCCTCATCGTGCGCATCCTCACCTTCATCGTCTCGTGGTGGATCGTCCTCATTCCGGCATGGCTGCCGGTCGTCGTCGATCGTGTGCGACCCAATTCCTCGGGTATCTCCGGACGCACCCGAGAACGGGTCAATCATTGGACCAGTATCGCCTCGATCATCACCTGTCTCTGCTCGGGAATCATCATCGTCGCGACGACCCTGTGACGGTGGGGACAGGCCCACCAGACGAGTACGACCCCACTACGCTGTGACCCATGGCCCACACCACACCGCGACCCCCGAAGCGCGGCCCCCTGCCGCATCCGTCCGGAGCTCGTCCTCCGGAACTGCCGCCCGACCTCATCCCCCAGCATGTCGCCATCGTCATGGACGGCAACGGTCGGTGGGCCAAGCAGCGCGGTCTCAAACGCACCGAGGGGCATGCCCGTGGCGAGGATGCCCTCTTTGACGTCATCGAGGGAGCCATCGAGATGGGCATCCCCTACCTGAGCGCCTACGCCTTCTCCACCGAGAACTGGAAGCGCTCCCCCGACGAGGTGCGTTGGTTGATGGGGTTCAACCGTGACGTCATCCATCGCCGCCGCGACCAGCTTGACGCCATGGGAGTGCGTATCCGATGGGCCGGCCGTCGTCCCAAGTTGTGGAAGTCGGTCCTCAAGGAGCTGGAGTCGGCTGAGCAGCAGTCAGCCGACAACACCGTGCTCACCCTGCAGTTCTGCGTGAATTACGGCGGTCGCGCTGAGATCGTCGACGCGGTGCGTGACGTTGCAAGGCTGGCGGCCGAGGGAAAGATCGACCCGGATCACATCACCGAGAAGACCTTCCGCACCCACCTCGACGAGCCGGAGATTCCCGACGTCGACCTGTTCTGGCGCTCCTCCGGAGAGCAGCGGACCTCGAACTTCCTGCTGTGGCAGTCGGCCTACGCCGAGATGGTGTTCTCCGACGTGCTGTGGCCCGACGTGGACCGTCGAGACCTGTGGGATGCTGTCGTGGAGTACGCGAAGCGGGACCGCAGGTTCGGTGGGGCCATCCCCAACGAGGTCACCCCCACCACCTGATCTGCTGGTCGTCACTGGCCGACCACACGTCAGCGACGGGAGCGATTCACTGCGCTGACAACGGCTTTCAGGGATGCCTGAGTGATGTCGGGATCGATTCCGACACCCCAGAGGATCTGCGAGGTCTCCCCGTCACCAACCTCGCACTCAACATAGGCGGCGGCCTTCGCAGCGCCACCCGAGGTCATGGCGTGCTCGCAGTAGTCGAGCACCTGCACAGCGACGTCGAGGCAGGACAAGGCGTCGATGAAGGCAGAGACCGCGCCGTTGCCCTCACCGTGGATCTGGGTTTGTGTGCCGTTGATCCGCAGGTTCGCGGTGAGTTGGTAGGTCCCAGACTCCGTCGAGGTCGTCTGGCTGGCCAGCTCAATACCGGGCACCTGCAAGTACTCGCGGTTGAACAGGTCCCAGATCTCGTCGTGGGAGACCTCGCGGGCCTGGTCATCGGTGTAGGTCTGCACCGCGCGGGAGAACTCGATCTGCAGACGAGGCGGCAGGTCGACCTGGTGCTCGGTCTTCATGAGGTATGCCATGCCACCCTTGCCGGACTGACTGTTGACGCGGATGACGGCCTCATAACTACGGCCCAGATCGTGCGGGTCGACGGGCAGGTAAGGAGCCTGCCAGTCGATCTCGTGGACGTCGATCCCCTGCTCCTCGGCGCGCCGAGTCAGATCTTCCAGCCCCTTCTTGATGGCGTCCTGGTGAGAGCCGGAGAAGGCGGTGAAAACCAGATCTCCCGAGTACGGCTGACGGGCCGGGACCGGCAAACCGGTGCAGTACTCGACGGTGCGTCGAATCGTGGGCAGGTCGGAGAAGTCGATGCCGGCGTCAACCCCCTGGCTGACGAGGTTCACGCCCAAGGTGACCAGGTCAACGTTGCCGGTGCGCTCGCCGTGACCGAACAGGCAGCCCTCAACGCGGTCGGCACCGGCCATCTGCGCGAACTCGGCGGCCGCGACAGCGGTGCCACGGTCGTTGTGGGGGTGCAGGGAGACGCACACGTTCTCGCGGTCGCGGATGGTGCGGCAGAAATACTCGACCTGGTCGGCGTAGATGTTCGGGGTGCTCATCTCGACGGTGGCCGGAAGATTGAGAATGATCTGGCGGTCGGGGCCGGGCTGCCACACGTCCATGACGCCATGACAGACCTCGATGGCGAAGTCTGTGGGAGTCTGGCTGAACATCTCCGGTGAGTACTCATAGCCGAACTCGACGTCATCGAGGTACTTCTCGGCGTACGTGACGACCCACTCGGTGCCGCAACGGGCCATGTCAATGCACTGGTTCTCGTCGATCGTGAACACGACGCGGCGGAAGAGTTCGGCCACCGCGTTGTACATGTGGATGGTGGCGCGGTGGGCGCCGATCAAGCTCTGCGCAGTGCGCTCAATGAGGTCCTCACGAGCCTGGGTCAGGACCGAGATGGTGACGTCATCGGGGATGATGCCGGACTCGATGACCTGACGGACGAAGTCGAAATCAGCCTGGGACGCGGATGGGAAACCGATCTCGATCTCCTTGTAACCCATCTCGACGAGCAGCTCGAACATGCGCATCTTGCGAGCCGGAGTCATGGGGTCGACAAGGGCCTGGTTGCCGTCCCGCAGATCGGTGGACAACCAGCGAGGGGCATGGTCCAAGGTCTTGTCAGGCCAGGTGCGATCATCCAGCTTCTGGGCGACGAAGGGCTTGTAACGACCGATGGGCATGGAGCTGGTCAGCTGGCAGGGGCGAGGCTGAATTCGCGTCATCGGTAGTGGTCTCTTCGAAGGTGAGGGCCGGGATCGGTCTCAGAACCCCAGCCGGTTGAGGTACTTGGGGTCGGACTGCCAGTTCGGCAGCACCTTGACCTGGAGGTCCAGGTGAATCGGGGTTCCCAGGAGAGCAGAGATCTGTTGGCGAGCCTGGGTGCCGACTTCCTTGATGTGAGATCCGCGGTGGCCGATCATGATTCCCTTCTGGGATTCACGCTCGACGATGAGGGATGCGTGGACATCAAGCAGCGGGCGGTCCTCCGGTCGTCCCTCGCGCAGGCCCATTTCCACGATTTCCACGGCCAGTGAGTGCGGGAGCTCCTCGCGCACTCCTTCCAGGGCTGCTTCTCGGATGAGCTCGGCGACGAGGGTCTCGGTCGGCTCGTCGGTGACCTCGCCGTCAGGGTAGTAGGCCGGCCCCTCGGGCAGCAGGGATGTGATCGCGTCGTGGACCTCATCGACCTGCTCACCGGAGACCGCTGAGCAGGGGATGATCTCGGCAAACTCGATGCCGACCTCCTCCTGCAGCTTGTCAATGGCCGTGAGGTGCTGCGCCATTCGAGCCGAGGACACGAGGTCCGACTTGGTTGCCAAGGCAATGAGGGCAGGCTTCTTGGGCAGGTCTGCGATCTGCGTGACGAGGTAGGTGTCCCCCGGCCCGATCCGCTGGTTGGAGGGCAGGCACACCCCGATGACGTCGACCTGGGTCCAGGTGTCGAAGACGAGATCGTTGAGCCGCTGTCCCAGAAGGGTGCGCGGCTTGTGGAGTCCTGGGGTGTCGATGACGACGATCTGGGAATCCTCGTCGGTGACGACCCCACGGATGACGTGGCGGGTGGTCTGAGGCTTCGAGGAAGCGATGGCAATCTTGGATCCGACCAGGGCATTCGTCAGGGTCGACTTTCCTGCATTGGGGCGTCCGACGAAACACACGAACCCGGAGTGGAATCCAGCTCGGGTGGACTCAGCTACCCTGGCAGCCACATAGTCGACGTCGGAGATCTCCTCGTCGTCACCGTCCATGAGTTCGGCCAGTGAGGGCATCTCGTCGTCACTCATCGTCGTCCTCCTCCTTGGGGGTTCCTTCCGGGGCACGCCTCACCAGGCAGGTGTCCACCTGGTGACGTCGACCGGTTGCCTTCTCGGCGGTGATTTCCAGCCCCTCCCAGATGATGACAGATCCGGGGATGGGCACGACAGACAGCTCCTTGGCCATGAGGCCTCCGACGGTCTCGACGTCGTCATCGTCAACCTTGAGGTCGAACAGCTCACCCAGGTCGTCGACCGGCAGGCGCGAGGAGATGCGGAACACCCCGTCCTCGATCTCCTCGGTGAGGGTGGGCTCGGCGTCGTACTCGTCGACGATTTCGCCGACGATCTCCTCGACGATGTCCTCGATCGTCACCAGGCCGGCGGTGCCACCGAACTCGTCGACGACGATGACCAGGTGATTGCGGTCGCGCTGCATTTCGCGCAGCACCTGGTCAACAGGCTTGGAATCGGGGACGACGACCGCCGGACGCATGATCGACTCCACGGTCTCAGCCGCGTACCCGCCCGGATTGTCGAGGACGCGCCGGGAGAGATCCTTGAGGTAGACAACGCCGCGAACATCGTCGAGACCCTCACCAATGACCGGGACCCGAGAGAAACCCGAACGCAGGGCCAAGCTCATGGCCTGACGCAGATTCTTGGACTGCGGAATGAAGACGACGTCGGTGCGCGGGACCATGACCTCCTTGGTGAGAGTATCGCCCAACTCGAAGACCGAGTGGATCATCTCGCGCTCACCGGCCTTGATGAGGTCGGAGGCCTCGGCGTAGTCGACCATCTCGCGCAGCTCGGCCTCGGAGGTGAACGGCCCCTCGGCAAATCCCTTGCCGGGGGTCAACGCATTACCGATGAGAATGAGCAAGGCCGCAACGGGTCCCAGAATCTGGGCCAAGACGCTCCACGGACGCGCCCAGAAGGTGCAGATCGCGCTGTCATGCTGGCGACCCAGGGTACGCGGAGCCACCCCCCAGGCCAGGAAGTCGACGAAGACCATGACCGCCACGACGACGAGCACCTGTTCCCAGAGCACATCAAAATGGCTGAAGATGATCAGGGCGACAAGCGTCGTCGCCGTCGCCTCCGAGATGACCCTCACCAGCATCGCGGTGTTGATGAAGGGAGCCGGGTCGGCCACCATGTCCTGCACTCGCAGGTGAGGCTTGCGCCCGTCGGCGGCCAGCTCCTCGGCCTTGGAGTGGGACATGTGCTGAAGGGCCGTCTCCATGGCCACGTTGAGGCTCGCCAACACCGTGAAGAGGAAGGCGATCGCGACAACGACCCATTCCTGCTGCGTCACCGCTGACCTGCCTGTTCTCGATGATCATCCCATGCGGCGATGATCTGATCGTTGAGTCCGAACATGATCCGCTTCTCGTCGGGTTCGGCGTGGTCGTGACCGAGCAGGTGAAGCAAACCGTGGATGAGGAGGTATTCCGCCTCCCCGTCAGGGGTACGACCGTTCTGTGCGGCCTGCCGAGCTGTGACGGTTGGGCACAGCACGATGTCGCCGAGCAGACCGGAGGGCGGGTCCTCGTCGTTGTCGGGAGCGCGCATCTCGTCCATGGGGAAGCTCAGCACGTCGGTGGGGCCGGGCAGTCCCATGAACTTCTCGTGGTAGGCCGCCATCGTGTCCTCGTCGACGAGGATGATGGACAGCTCCGAGGAGGGGTGGATGCGCAGCCAATCGAGAGCAAAGGTCGCCAGTCCGACGAGCCTCTCCTCATCGGCCGGGGAGCCGGACTCATTGGTGATGTCAATCATCGGGTCTTCCTGTTCTTGCGCGGGTTCCTGGGACTTTGCGGCGCAGTGTCGATGTCATAGCGGTCGTAGGCGGCGACGATTTTGCCGACGAGGCGGTGACGGACGACGTCACGGCTGGTGAGGTTGCAGAAGGCGATGTCGTCAATGCCGTCGAGGATGCCCTGCACCACTCGCAGACCCGAGGTCACCCCGCCGGGAAGGTCAACCTGGGTGATGTCACCGGTGACGACGATCTTGGACCCAAAACCCAGACGGGTGAGGAACATCTTCATCTGCTGAGGTGAGGTGTTCTGCGCCTCGTCGAGGATGACGAAGGCGTCGTTGAGGGTGCGGCCACGCATGTAGGCCAGTGGTGCCACCTCGACGGTGCCGGCTGCCATGAGACGCGGGATGGAGTCCGGGTCGACCATGTCACGCAGCGCGTCGTAGAGCGGGCGCAGGTAGGGGTCGATCTTCTCCGACAGGGTGCCAGGCAGGAAGCCGATCTTCTCCCCCGCCTCAACGGCCGGGCGGGTGAGAAGGATCCGGCTCACCTGTTTGGTCTGGAGGGCCTGCACCGCCTTGGCCATCGCCAGATAGGTCTTGCCCGTGCCAGCAGGGCCGATACCGAAGGTGACGGTGTTGGCGTCAATGGCGTCGACGTAACGCTTCTGGTTGAGGGTCTTGGGGCGGACCGTCTTGCCACGGTTGCTGAGGATGTCGGCCGTCATGATCTCGGCCGGTCCTTCTCCGTTGCGGGTCATCGCGACGATCCGGTCGACGTCGTCAGCCGACAGCCCTTGCCCGGTACGGATGATGGTGATCATCTCGGTGAGGATGTCATTGGCGTCGGCAAGATCGGCAGGATGTCCCGCGAGGTGGATCTCATTGCCCCGTACCAGGATGTCGGCACCCAGAGCGTTCTCGAGATGCTTGAGGAACTCGTCGTTGGGTCCGACCAGGGTGACCATGGGAATGGATGCGGGCACCGTCACGACTCGGCGCGCTGGGCCGTGTGTGCCGATATCGGTGTTGTGGGAGTGCGCGGTGGTGGTCAGGGTTCTCTCCGGGGTGGGGTGAATGTGTACTCTCCCACTGTAGACGGAGCTGACGACTGACTTGATCGCTGCGGTGTTCCGGAGGTGGACATGGGACTGGGCTGGCTCGATGATGCCGCGTTCGTGCTGGGTACGGAGTTGTCCCTCGACGAGGTGCTACGAGACGGGGTGCGCACCAGTGTGGCCCGGTGCTGGGTGGACGGTTCCACCGTGGCCAGTCAGGGAGCCCACACCGTCATTGCCAAGTGTTTTCACTCCAAGGCGATGGCCCACAATTCCGGCGGTTTCGGGATCGTGCGGGAGTGGGCCGGATTGGCGACGATCCCAGGGGCGCCGCAGATGTTGGCCGCCGACCTGGATCTGGGGGTCATCGTCATGGCTGATCTTGGTGAGGTGACGACCCTTGCCGACGTGCTGGGCGGATCTGATCCCGATGCCGCTGTGGAAGCTGGTCGGGCGTGGGGTCGCGGGCTGGGCGCGACGATGCGCGGTGCCGATGTCGCGACCTTCCGGCGCCTCGTCAGGACCGCCGATCCGCAGACCTTGTCGGCTGGCGGTCCGGCATCTCCTCGACTGCCCGGTCGTGGGGCGTCTCGGCTTGCCGATCTGCTCGACGACGGCGTACTCAGCGAGGAGGCGACGGCCGAGGTCGGGCTGTTCGCCGAGCTGGCGGGCGGGGACGATGCCGTCCTCACCCAGGCCGATCCGTGCCCGGGAAACATCGTGATTCCTGCCGATGCCCCCGACGCCACCTTCATCGACTTCGAGGCCAGCAGCGTCCACCACCCAGCGGTCGACGTCGCTCATCTGCAGGTGCCGTGGGTCAGTTGTGACGACTCCGGACAGGTGAACGGGACCTTCCGGGATGCCGCCATGGCTGGGTATCGGGAGGTCGGACCCGCCGTCAGCGACGACATGATTGCCCTGGCTGCGACTGCGGCCACCTTGCAGACGACCGAGTTGTCACTGGAACCATTGCAGCGTCGCGATGCCCCCGGCCGGTTCGGCAGTGGACGTCAGCGTCTGGTCTCACGGTGGCGGTGGGTGGCCGACCATCCGGGGAGGACACCACAGTTGGCCCTCATGTGTGGTCGGGCGGCTGATCTGGCCGTCCAGGAGTGGGGATGGCCATCGGAATTGGAGACGGTCCCCTGTTTTGCGCAGATGACCCGGACATGACACGGGCCGACGTCGCTAGACGCCGGCCCTGTCGGATTCACATCTCAGCCGCGGAATTGATCGGTGGCCTTGACCAGCTCGGAGGCGATGAGGGGCTCGAAGGCTGAGTGACCTGCCAGCACGATGCGCAGGTCGGCGCTCGGTAGGGCCTTGGACAGGTCGACGGCGGTGACGTCAGGGCAGCACATGTCGTAGCGGCCCTGGACGATGACGGTCGGGATGTCGGCGAGCTTGTGGGCGTCGCGCAATAATTGCCCCTCGACCATAAATCCGTGGTTGACGAAGTAGTGGTTCTCGATGCGAGCGAAGGCCAACGCGAACTGTGGGTCCGAGAACTCCTCGACGTGGGACGGGTCGAAGGACAGCGAGGTCGTCGCCCCCTCCCAGGTTGTCCATGCCACGGCTGCGGGGCCGTGGACGTCGGGGTCGTCGTCCCAGAGCAGGTCGTAGTAGGCGGCGATGTTGTCGCGGGAGAAATCGTGTCCGGCTCGGCGCAGCGGCTCGCAGAACATGTCCCACAGCTCCGGGAAGACCTCAGAGGCACCGAAGTTGTAGTACCAGTCGAGTTCCTGCTCACGCAGGGTGAAGATGCCGCGCAGCACCAGCTCGGTGACGCGCTCGGGGTGGGTCTGGGCGTAGGCCAAGGCCAGACACGACCCCCATGACCCGCCAAAGACCTGCCAACGCTCAATGTCCAGCAGCTGGCGAATCTTCTCCAGATCCTCCACGAGCTTCCACGTCGTGTTGTTGGCCATCTCCTCAGGGGTGCGCGCCTTGGCGATTTGCGGCGTTGACAGGCCACAGCCACGCTGATCGAACACGATGATGCGGTAGGCCTCGGGGTCGAAGAAACGGCGCCGTTCGGTGCCGCCACCACCGCCTGGGCCGCCGTGGAGGAAGACCACCGGCTTGCCGTCAGGGTTGCCGCACTGCTCGACGTAGAGCTGCTGGCCCTCCCCCACATCGACCATCCGGGTGTCGTAGGGCTCGATCGGCGGGTACAGGCCCCGCTGCGGGCTGATGTTGAGTTCCGAGGTTGCAAGGGTCACGGAAACCTCCTGTGGTTGCGATCGTCACCTCGATGGTATGCGCCAACACCGTTACCATTTCGCCGTGACGTCAGACTCCACCAGCCGCAGGTCATTTGCCACTGCTCGACCGACCTATGCCGATCGGGGATCCGGGCACTACGACATCCTGCTGACTCTCATGTGTGTCGTGGTCATCCTGTCCAACATCGGCGGGTCGAAGGGAGTCCAACTTGGCCCCATCACCACTGACGGCGGGTTCTTCTTGTTCCCGCTCGCCTACGTCATGGGAGACATCACCACCGAGGTCTACGGGATGAAGGCAGCTCGCCGCACCATCGTCATGGGCTTCATCTGCGCGATTCTCTCGGTGCTGTGCTTCTGGGGGGTCATTGCCCTGCCGGGGTTCAACGACCCGTACTCGGTGGCTCGTGACGCCGCCTTGGAGATGTCGCTGGGGCCGGTGTGGCAGATGGTGCTGGCCGGGGCGTGCGGATTCCTCGCTGGCCAGTTCACCAACTCGGTCATCATGGTTCGACTCAAGGCCACGTGGTTGGAGCGTGGCCTCGTCGGTCGGCTCATGGGGTCCACGGGCGCGGGTGAGGCCGTCGACACCGTCATCTTCTGTACCGTCGCGGCACCGGTGGTGGGCATCACCAGCTTCGGTCAGTGGTGCAACTACGCCTTCTTCGGGTTCTTGTGGAAGACCCTCGTCGAGTACGCCTGCATCCCGATCACGACTCGGATCATCGCCTGGATCAAGAAGCACGAGCCGACCTACCAGGAGAGACTGACGGCGACCCAGGAGTGACGCGCCACCTCAGGTATTCACGACCGCAGGGCATCCGCCACCTCAGGTATTCGCGACATCCGCCACGTTCTCTGGCAGCCATGACGATGCGGACCACATCGGGACCCGCACCGTCATACCGTGCACGACGTCACGCCACTGACTCGTTGTGCCTCCATGCGTTCTTGAAGCTCACCCGACCGTTCGTCTGCAGGATCGAGCGTCGGTAGATCCTTTCTCCGACCAGCACGGCGAACGCCGTGAAGCCGAGGGTGATGATGATCGAGATGATCGGTTCCCACCACGTTGCGCGATGACCAAGCATGCGCAGCGGCATGAATACCACCGAGGCGATCGGGACGTAGCTGCCGATCCTGGCGCTGAGGCCGTCAAGGTTCGACATCGACATCACCACCCAGAAGTAGATGATCATGACGAGGTACATCAGTGGCATTGCGGTGCTCTGAAGGTCCTCGGTGCGCGAGGCCATCGATCCTGCAGCCGCGTACAGGCTTGCCAGCGCCACGAATCCGATGAGGAAGAACAGCACGAACCACAGCACAGACCACGACATCGCGACCGTGATGACGTCCGACCATGACGAGAAGGACACAGCGAGCATGCCCAACCCGCAGATGATGACGAGCTGTCCGACGGCCAACACCGTATTTCCGACGATCTTGCCGATGAGCAGCTGCCGGGCAGGTACTCCGGTCAACAAGATCTCCACGATCCTGGACTGCTTCTCCTCGACCACTGAGTTGGCAATCATCATGCCGTAGGAGATCGCCGACATCATGAACAGGATGCTGAAAACGACGGCCAGCATGTATCCGACAGCCTCCGAGGTGCCCTCAGATGCCTTGACTTGTCCGGTCTGGAGGGACATTCCCCTGGTCATGGCCGTGGCATCAGCTCCAGCAGCCTCGGCGTTGTCGGCGACGGCTGCTCGGGCCACCGCCGCCTCCATGACTCGCGTGGACGACCCGTCAGCCGAAGGGGTCTTGTCGTAGCCGTCGAGATGCCACTGGCCATCCTTCTGGTGCAGATAAACCATGTCGTCGTCATCGTGGAGCTTGCGGTGGGCCTCGGCCTCGTCGGCCGCCCGAACCACCTCGATCTTGTCGCCCGATCCACGGGCAGCCAGGTCCTGCTGAGCCACCTTGACGACGGCGGCGGCCTTGTCGTCGGTCACGACCACGCCGTCATGGTCGTGATGGGAGGAGATGATGGATGACACCACCGGGATCGCCAGGATGAGAACCACCGTGATGATCATCGAGATGATGAATCCTTTGTCGCGCAGTTTGACGCCGATCTCTCGGGATGCGACAAGACGCCAGGTCGATGATGTGCTCGTCATGACTGGGCCACCTCTCGGTAGATCTCGCCCAGGCTCGGGCGAATGTGGGTCAACTCGATCAGTCCGCCACGGTTCATCGACTCGGTGACGATGACGTCGAGGAGATGATCGATCTGGGCGGGATTCGGGAACTCGATGACAGCGGTGGTGCCGCCGACGTCGACGACCGTCAGGTCTGGCAGAGATCGCAGCCAGCCGAGATCGCCGCGCGCCTCCACTCGGTAGCGTCGAGGGCCGACCTCGCGCAATTCCTCTGTGGTGCCGTTGGTAACCATTCGTCCCTTGTGCATGATGACCATGCGGTCACACAGCCGGTCGATGAGGTCAAGCTGATGGGAGCTGAACAGGACCGGGACCCCTTGGCCGGTCTTCTCCCTCAACACGTCGGCCATCGCGTCAACGGCCACCGGATCGAGTCCGGAGAAGGGCTCGTCGAGGATGAGAACTGACGGATCAGCGAGCAGTGAGGCCGTCACCTGGACCCGCTGCTGATTGCCCAAGGACAGCTTCTGCACCTGGTCACGGGCGCGATCAGCCAGGCCGAACCTCTCCAGATACTCCATGGCCTGGGTGCGAGCGCTTCCGGCCGAGGCCCCCTTGATCCGAGCGAGATAGACGAGCTGGTCAATGACCGGCTGCTTGGGATACAGCCCTCGTTCCTCGGGCATGTACCCGATGGTGCGACGGTCCTTCGCCGTGATCGGCTTGCCCGACCACAACACCTGACCGGAAACGGGCTTGAGCACCCCGACGATCATCCGCATCGTCGTCGTCTTGCCAGCGCCGTTGGCTCCCACGAAACCGGTCATCTGACCCGAGGGGATCTCGAAGTTGAGATGGTCAACGGCCACCAGTTCCCCGAAACTTCGGGTGAGTTCGTCAACCCGAATTGACACCGGTTCTCGGTGGCGCATGTCTGTGTCGATCATGGCTACCTCCTACGTCCTTGACCTGCGATCACATGACCATCACATCCAAGTCGCGGCCTTCACGCATCAGCGGTACGACGGATTTCAGTCGGCAGATGTCTCCCCCACACGAATGAGTCCCGACTCGTAGGCCAAAGCCACGAGCTGGACCCGGTCGCGCAGGTCGCACTTCATGAGGCAGTTAGAAACATGGGTTTTGACAGTGGCTTCGGAGACGACGAGCTTCGCCGCGATCTCGGCATTGGACAGACCCCGCGCCACCAATTTGGCGACCTCAATCTCGCGGGCGGTGAGCTGTTCGATCCTGCTGTCGGTCGCCATCTTGCCCAGCCGCGAGGATCGGGCGATGACTCGTCTGGTGACCTCGGGGGCGAGCAAGGCATGCCCGTCTGCCACCTGCCGCAGACCTGCTACCAAGGACTCGGCGTCGGCGTTCTTGAGCATGAATCCGCTGGCCCCCGCATCGAGGGCAGCAAAAAGGTAGTCGTCTCGGTCGAAGGTGGTGAGGATGACGATCTTGACATCGCTGAACTCGCGGATCTTCGCGGTGGCCGCGATACCGTCCATGACGGGCATCTGGACGTCCATGAGGACGACGTCGGGAGCAGTTTCCCTCACCACGTCCACGGCCTCGGCCCCATTGGCGGCTTCCCCGACGACCGTGATGTCGGGCTCCACCGCGAGAATGAGACGAAATCCCTGACGGACCAATTTCTGGTCATCAACCAGCACGACGCGCATCAGTCCACTCCGTCCTCGATGTCCTCGGCCCTCGTCTTTTCACCCTGACGCAATGGCATGACGGCCCGCACTCGCCATCCACCGACCTTGCGCGGGCCCACCTCGATGGTCCCGCCCAGCACCTCGACCCGCTCGGACATACCGACGATCCCCACCCCGGTCGAGGGGCCGGAGCGAATCGGGCGGCCGTTGTCGGTGATCTCCACCTCGACCTCGTCATCATTGCACCGCAACGACACCGTCACCTCGGTGGCGCTGGAATGGGCCTCCACATTGTTGAGGGATTCCTGGACGATCCGGTAACAGGTGTGGCCCAGCAGGGGGCCGACCATGGAGTCGTCTCCCACTCGCAGCAATCGCACCGACGCACGTCGCTGCTCCTCGCACAGACGGTCAAGGTCGGCCAGGCCGAGGCGGGCACGTGGTTCACCACCGGCGCGCAAGGATCCCAGCAGGGAACGTATCTCGGTGACGACCGCCCGTGACTCCGATTCCACGGTGGCCAAGGCGTCGCGGGCCAGATCCGGATCAATGTCGAGGGCTCGACGAGCACCAGCGGCATGGATACCCACCACCGACACGTGGTGGGCCACCGAGTCATGCATCTCCCTGGCGATCCGCAACCTCTCGTCGAGAACGGCCTGCTCGGCCAGTTGGGTGCGCTGTCGTTCGATCGTGGCAGCCTGACGGCGGACCTCGGCCAGGTCCCGTGCCCGCAGCCAGGACACCTGACCCGCCAACGCTGCGCCGATGACGAAGGTGACGTTGATGATGACATAGGTGAGGACGAGATAAATGATCCCCTCCCCATTGCTGTCAGGATTGATGGCTTCGATCTGCTTGGTGAGCGAGTTCCCGAATGCCATCGTGAGGGCAACCCACCCCATGATGACGACGAAGACTGCCAGCATGGACCCCCAGGCGAGACGGCGGGTCCGCGCCCACCCCATGAGGGAGTCGTAGGAGAAGAAGACGGCCAGGGTCGACACCCAGTTGGCCGCCATGTACGGCGTCGCATAGGCTCCGATGACCCAGATGACAGTGATGAGGGCGGCCGAGGTGACCGGTGCCACTCGCCGGAAGGACAGCACCACAGCAAGGGCGATGACGACGATGACGTCACCTACTCCGAGAACGTCAAGGCGGTCTTGAAGAGCGGCCAGCAAGAGCCCACCGGCACCCACGGCGAGGGCCACGAGCGCCCCGACGAGCACGTCAACAGCGGGTAGGAACCCCACCCTCGGGACTCGCCAGCCCCGTGTATCCGGCACTCGGCGGCGCCACAGATCGTCCATCGCCATGAAGGACACGATTGCCTCTCGCACGCCACTGAGCGTAGCGAGTGGCACCCCCAGTCTCCTCCGTCGTGAGGATGAGATGTCACAGAACAGGCTTGTCAGTCGGCCTTGGCCAGCCTTCCAGCGTTGGCATTCCAGCGACCCATGAACTCCGTCTCGAGGGCGTCCAGATCTCCGCCACGCATGGCGACGCGGATCTGGTCGACCAGCCGCACCGTCCAGCGTTCGTTGTGAATCGTTGCCAAGGTGTTGGCGAGCATCTCCTTGGCCTTGAAGAGATGGTGAAGGTAGGCGCGGGAGTAATGGGTGCAGGTGTAACAGTCGCAACCCTCCTCCAGCGGGCCGAAATCGCGCCGGAATCGAGCGGTGTTGATGTTGTAGCGCCCGTCGACGGTGTAAATCGCGGCATTACGCGCCACTCTGGAGGGGTTGACGCAGTCGAAGGTGTCGGCACCGGCCCGGCAAGCGGCAAAGAGGTCGTCGGGCTCGGAGATGCCCAGCAGGTGACGGGGACGATCATCGGGCAGCTCCTCGGCACACCAGGTGACGATTCGCCCGAGGTTGACCTTCTCGATGGCCCCTCCTAGACCGAAGCCGTCGAACCGCTGGCCGTCAATCTCCATCTCGGACAGATCGCGGCACGCCTTGCGACGCAGGTCCTCGTACTGGGCTCCCTGAATGACTCCGAAGAGGGCCTGGTACGGCTTTGACGCCCTGGCCTCGGTCAGGCGCCGGTGTTCGGCCAGGCAGTGCTCTGCCCAGCGTCGGGTCCGCTCCAACGCCTCCTCCTGGTAGGCACGGGTGTTCATGAGTGTGGTCAACTCGTCGAAGGCGAACATGATGTCGGCGCCGAGCTGATGCTGGATCCTCATGGACACCTCGGGGGTGAACCGATGACGGTCCCCGTTGAGGGGACTGCGGAAGGTGACGCCGTCCTCGTCGACCATGGCCTTGCGGTCGGCGTCGGCAGCCATGACGTCATCCTCGGTCAGCTCGGAGATGTCCATCGCCAGAGTCTTCTTGAACCCGGCGCCGAGGCTGAGCACCTGGAAGCCACCGGAATCGGTGAAAGTAGGCCCGCTCCAGTTCATGAACTGGCCCAGTCCTCCGGCCTCATCGACAAGTTCTGGTCCTGGCTGCAGGAAAAGGTGGTAGGCGTTGGCCAGCACGGCCTGAGCCCCCAGTGCCGCCACGGATTCAGGTAGCAGGGACTTAACGGTCGCCTTGGTCCCGACGACGACGAAGGCCGGCGTCTCGATGTCACCGTGTGGAGTGTGGATGACGCCGGTGCGCCCGTGGGAATCATCGAGATGTGAGGTGACGTCGAATCCGAATGGCATGGGCGTCATTGTATTGACGAGTCCACCCCGAGCGCTCGCCATCGGCGGGGCCACGACACCGCCCCCTCGCCGGCACGGGACCTACTGATAATCTACGGTCAGCCCGTGAATTACCGAGGATGGAAACCGCATCAATCATCATGAAATCACTCAATAAACGACGCAAGCGCACGAGGCTTGCGACCTTTACGGTGGCGGTGACCTGTCTCGTCACGACCACCGCCTGCGCAAGGGTCCAGACGACGCCCATCGGTGAAACCGATACGCTTCCCGCCGATGTCAGGATCGCCACATCTTGGAGCCAACCGGATGACCCCATCTTCAATCGTCCGGGGCTCTTGTCCCTCGACGGCGACACTACCCATGCAGTCAAAAAATTGGACAACGCGCCCCGATACACTAGCGTCGGCTCCGATACTGATGGGAACGTTGCCTTTATTGACTTCTCCAACATGTACGTCATGGGGAAATCAGGAACCAGGATCATACCCCGGACAGATCCTTACGTACCAGATTCGCAATTCATCTACCCCTATCCCCTCGGTGGCGGAGAATTCGCATTCTTGTCGAATTGGGGTGACGATCCATCAAATCCCGACAAATACACATTCCTCCTCGAATTCACCGACGGCACATCAATGCACATACCACACTGGGTGTCTGATATTACAATGTGCAACAATCAGATATATGGGATTTCCCACAACGCATACCATAGCCCTTCAGGAGTGCAATTCTTCCGTGTCGACCGACAGCACCGCAAGACAGTAGACCTCGGGCCTCTTATGACACCCCGGTGGGGGTTGACTCCCGAAAGCGGCCTCGCATGTCACGGGAAAGATCTCGTCGTGCGACTGGGCGCAACGTCATGGAACAAGAAGGCGACATATCCGCAAACCACCCTGGCATTCTTCGACCTGAAAACAGGATCAGCCCGGCAAATCCCGATCACCGATGAACACGGAAAACCCCTCAATACGATCGACGGCGGAGGAGTCCGCGAAGACAGCATGGGCCCTACCGGTTCAGACGCGGTCATCATGGGACATGAATTCATCTGGACCCTCCTGTCCGGACAGGTCGTGGCCACTGACCTGACCACTGGAAAATCCCGCCTCATCGTGAACACCGACCTGGCCACAGACCAAGGGAAACCACCTCGGATCCAAGGCAAAACCGTCGGAGTGATCGACACCTCCACCGACACCCCCACCATCCGCCTTTACGATCTGGAAACCGGAGCCATGATCAAAGAAGTGGACTCATCAGCAGCCAAGGAAGCCCACGAACGCTCCGGGGGCATCTTCTCTGGCCTATTTCTGTCAGGATTCGCCTTGCTAACACCCCCCTGAGACCCCCGCTTCACCACGAAACCTCGTTGACCACGACCTCCATGGCCCAGAAATGAGCGCAGGGCACAGTTGCCATGCGGTTGCCATCGGCGGCCCTGCCCATGACCCATAGCCGCCAGCACCTATGGCTACCCTGTTGGGTACGGACCCGCCCCCCGGAAAGGACCACCGATGGACGTCAACTTCCCTACGCTTCAGCCGCGTGGCCTGGAGAAGATAGCCGAGCTCATCGACAAGGGGGTGCACATTCCCAACCCGTTGACCGTCGACATCGACGAGGACATCAACGTCGACAACATCAGCGGTGAGGGCGTCGTCATCGGCCCCGGATGTCGGATTCGTGGCCGTCGCACCGTTATCTCTGCCGGGTGCGTGCTCGGCGACGAGACCCCCATGACGATTCAGGACTGCCAACTGGGCACCGGGGTCACACTCAAGGGAGGCTTCGCCCAAGACGCCGTATTCCTTTCCGGGGCGAGCATGGGATCGGGAGCCCACGTCCGTGGCGGCACCATCCTCGAGGAGAAGGCCAACGGGGCCCACACCGTCGGCCTCAAGCAGACCATTCTGCTGCCCTTCGTCACCCTCGGCAGCCTCATCAACTTCTGTGATGCCCTCATGGCCGGTGGCACATCTCGGTCGGATCACTCCGAGGTCGGGTCGTCCTACATTCACTTCAACTTCACTCCTGACGGCGACAAGACCACGGCCTCTCTCTTCGGTGACGTCCCACACGGAGTGCTGCTCAACCAGCATCCAATCTTCCTGGGCGGTCAGGGCGGAACAGTTGGCCCAGTGACGACCGGATTCGGCACCGTGGTCGGGGCTGGGTCAATCCTGCGCGACGACATCCTCGACGACGACCAGCTCGTCCTGCCTCCTCCGCCCACCGGTCGACAGCGCCCGGTAACCCCGACCAGCTATCGCAAACTGGATCGCATCATCGCCCACAACGTCACCTACCTGGGCAACCTGTCTGCCCTGCAAGCTTGGTATCTCCACATCCGTCGTCTCTTCATGTCTCGCGACCGGCTGTCCGAACTGGTGTGGCAGGGAGCCCTCGACAACCTCGCCTCGGCGCGCACCGAGCGGATCAAGAGGCTCAAGTCACTCATCGGCAAGGTCCAGCCGACTGACGCCGGCCGAGCTCAACTGATCGAGAATCGCGATGCCTTCCTGACCGCCCTCGACGTCCTCGACTCCCCGGCCCCCGGTGACGTCGTGAAAACCTGTGGCGCTGCCGCGAACGGTGGCGCCGAGTATCTCGACGTCGTGCGAGGATTCGACGAAGCCACCCAGAACGCCATTGTCGAGTGGCTCGGCAGCATCGTCTCCACCCAGCAGTCCCAGGCCCAAGAGGTCATCGACCAGCTTCTGTTGCCGTTCTGACTTCGCTGTTCTCCTCGTGTTCCGGCATCTCGACGCCAAACCGTCGGTGGTCGCGGTCAGGATGAGGGGCGAAGGGAGGGGCCATGACGACACCGTTCAACACACCGAACAACACCCTGCATGACCGCGGATTGGCGATCCTGCGTCGTCTCGTCGGTCGCGACGATGCCGAGTTCCACCCCGGCCAGTGGGAGGCCATCGAGGCCCTTGTCGCCCATCGCCGTCGTGCGCTGGTGGTGCAACGCACCGGCTGGGGAAAGTCAGCGGTCTACTTCGTCGCTGCGTTGTTGCAGCGAGCTGCCGGATTCGGACCAACCCTCATTGTCTCCCCGCTCATCGCCCTCATGCGCGACCAGGTGGCCGCTGCAGAACACGCTGGCGTGCGGGCTGCTGCAATCTCCTCAGCCAATGTCACCGAGTGGGCCGACATCACCAGGCAGCTCGATGCTGACGAGATCGACGTCCTGCTGGTGTCTCCGGAACGACTCGTCAATCCGACGTTCGCCACGGAGCACCTGCCCGATCTGGTGGGACGACTGGGGATGCTTGTCATCGACGAGGCCCACTGCATCTCGGACTGGGGCCACGATTTCCGACCCGATTACCGACGTATCCGCGACCTTGTCTCAGCCCTGCCCGACACCATACCGGTGCTGGCGACGACAGCCACCGCCAATTCGCGAGTCGTTCAGGACGTGGCAGAACAGATCGCTCCGGCTCGTGATCTCGATGATGTCTTCGTGTTGCGCGGACCGTTGGCCCGGGCCTCCCTGCGGCTCGGTGTGCTCAACCTGCCAAACCCAACTGATCGTCTGGGCTGGCTCGTGCAACATCTGGATGACCTGCCAGGATCCGGGATCATCTACTGTCTGACCATTTCCGCGGCCGAGGACACCGCTCGCGCACTGGTCGAAGCAGGTCACGACGTGCGGGCCTACACCGGACGCACTGACCCCGAGGAACGGTCAACCCTCGAGGAAGCCCTACGTGACAACCAGGTCAAGGCCTTGGTAGCAACCAGTGCCCTGGGAATGGGGTTCGACAAGCCCGACCTCGGTTTTGTGGTGCACCTGGGAGCGCCGAGCTCTCCGATCGCGTATTACCAGCAGGTCGGTCGAGCAGGCCGGGCCACCGAGAACGCCGACGTCCTGCTGCTTCCCGGCCCGGAGGATCAGGACATCTGGACGTACTTCGCCACCGCAGCCATGCCCACCCAGGAGCGTGCCGACGCTGTGCTGGGAGCACTGTCCGAGGGGCAGGTGCTCTCTGTTCCGGCGTTGGAGGCCCGCGTCGACATCAGACGCAGTCAGCTTGATCTGCTGCTCAAGGTGATGGCGGTGGACGGGGCGGTCGAGAAGGTTCGTGGTGGCTGGAGAGCCACCGGGAATGGGTGGGTTCATGACACCCAGCGCTATCAGCGAATCCTTCAGGCACGCCACGACGAGCAGCAGGCCATGCTCACTTACGAGCATCTGGACACCTGCCGGATGGCCTTCCTCACCGGCCAGCTCGACGATCCCTCCGCGTCACCATGCGGCCGCTGCGACGTCTGCGCTGGCCCGTGGTACCCGACGGACATCGACCCGGCGGCATCCTGCTCGGCGACAACCATCCTCGACAGGGTCGGTGTTCCCATCGAGCCGCGCACCACCTGGCCATCGGGGATGGACACCTTGGGAGTTGGTCTCAAGGGCCGTATCGGCACCGAGGAGATGGCCGAGGAGGGCCGCGTCATCGCCAGGCTCTCCGACCTGGGTTGGGGAGGGCCGCTGCGAGACCTGCTGCGCAACGATGCCAACGGCGTTCCCATCGACGCCGAGATCACCCCGGCACTGGCCAAGGCCTGCCTCAAGGTCCTGGCCGAATGGGATTGGGGACATCGCCCGGCCGCCGTGGTCCGAGTGCCATCGGTCACCCGGCCTCGCCTCATCGACTCCCTGGCCTCGGGGCTGGCCCGAGTCGGTCAGCTCCAAGACCTTGGCTGGCTCGATCTGGAACACAACGCCCCACGCCTCGATTCATCGACGAATTCGGCTTACCGCCTTCGAGATGTGCACGACCGTTTCAACGTCGGACCGCAACTCATGTCACGGCTGTCCCACCTCGGCGGTGCCCCAGTACTTCTCGTCGATGACGTCATCTCGAGTCGATGGACGATGGCTGTCGCCGCACGGGTGTTGAGACGAGCTGGGTCAGGCCCCGTCCTGCCGCTGGCCCTCGCGCTGACCCACTGAGACCCGGCACTTCCCCGCCAACCACTCGTCCGCGTGCGCCACTATCCCTGAGCGAGACCACGAAAAAGTAGTGGATTCGTCACCTAAACGCGAACGTGGCACCTTCGCGAGCCTTGATAGGGCACGATGGAAGTAGCACCTAGTACCTAGGAGGATTCATGTCTCTTGCCAAGTTCATCGCCCGTTCCGCTCTGTCCGCCATCTTCATCAAGGGAGGCCTCGGCCAGGTCACGAGCGCCGATTACCTTTCCGGAGCTGTCGACGGACTCTTCGGGAAGATGCCCGAGGCAGTTCGCTCCCAGATCCCCGATGTTGATCCCAGCCTGCTGGTCAAGGTCAACGGCGGCACCATGGTGACCGCAGGATCCATGCTGGCCCTTGGCATCAAGCCGCGTCTGGCCGCCACCATCCTGGCCGCCCAGCTCGTCCCCGTCACTCTTGCCGGACACCCCTTCTGGGAGAAGGACGGCGATGAGAAGGCCGGCGAGCAGATCCAGTTCTTCAAGAACATCAGCCTCATCGGTGGCCTGCTCGCCGTTGCTCTGGGTGGTGCCACCAAGAAGTGAGCCAGTGAACTGCCGTCACGCGACGGCAATCCCCCTCCACACCGATGGGGCCGGACGGAAACCCGTCCGGCCCCATCGCCATATCAGGTATGGCCATGTCAGGTATGGAACAGCGCGGAAGGTCACCCGGCGTGGTCGGCCATGGCCCGAAGTTGGGTCAGCCCAACCACGCCGGCCGTCGAGGTCCGCAACACTGCGTCACAGATGGTCACCGGATGAGCGCCGGCAGCCACGAAGGCCTCAACTTCCTGGTCGGTGATGCCACCTTCAGGCCCGACGATGAACATCACCTCACCAGACTCCGGCAGGTTCTGACGCACCAGGGGTTCGGTGGCTGACTCGTGGAACACATAGGCCGCGGCTGCGCCACGAATCCTGTCCACCACATCCTCGGTCTGAGCCAGCGCAACCGGGGGAACAAGGAATCTGCGCGACTGTTTGGTGGCCTCACGAGCAGCCGCCTGCCACTTGGCCACGCCCTTGGCCTGCTTGTCGCCCTTCCAGCGCACGATGCTGCGATCGGCCTGCCATGCCAGGATCTCGTGAACGCCCATCTCGGTGAGAGTCGCCACGGCAAGCTCGGCGCGGTCAGACTTCGGCAGGGCCTGGACACCAACCCAGCGATGAGCGGTGACGGGGGCTTCGAGCACCTCGACCACCTCGACTCTCACCGATCCCTTCGTCACCTCGATGGCAGGTCCGCGCACTGCATGGCCCTGGCCATCGGTGACGAGAACGGACTCCCCCACCCGAATACGGCGTACCGAACTGGCGTGGTGGCCTTCCGCCCCGGTGATGTCGACCACTGTTCCGGGCGTGGCTCCAGCAACCTCACCGAGGAAGCAGGGGTCACTCATCCGCCGAACGCTTCCTTGATGCGAGAAAACATGCCGCGTGCCCCGGACTTCTCCACGAACGCCGACGCATCGGTCTCCCCCCGAGCCTCGGCCAGCTGACGCAACAACTCCTTCTGGTGGGAATCGAGCTTGGTCGGAGTCTGCACGATGACAGTGACACCCAGGTCACCCCGGCCACCACGGCGCAGTCGCGGCACGCCACGATCGGGGATGACGATGCGATCGCCCGACTGGGTTCCCGATGGCACCTCGACGGTGACCGACTTCTCGGAGTCCGCGAAGTCCTCGCGATCGGCTTCCAAGGTGTGAACCGGCACCTTGCTCCCCAGCGCAGCCGCCGTCATCGGGATCGTCACGATCATCTCGAGGTTGTCTCCCTCTCGGGTGAACACCTCGTGCGGGCTGACCGTCATCTCGATGTAGAGGTCGCCGGCCGGGCCACCACCGGGGCCCACCTCTCCCTGGGAATCCAGGTGGATCCGGTTGCCGTCAGCAACTCCGGCAGGGATCTTGACGTTGATGGTGCGGGTGGTGCGCACCCGCCCCTCACCGGAGCACTCCTGGCACGGATCGGGGATCACCGTGCCGTAGCCACGACAGGTCGGGCAGGGCTGGCTCGTGCGAATGTCACCAAGGAGGGACCGCTGCACCGTGATGACCTCGCCGCGCCCTTCACAGGTGTGGCAGGTCACCGGCTCCGAGCCGGACTGTGCTCCCTTACCTTGACACTTCGGACACACCACCGCGGTGTCGACGTCCAGCGGTTTGGTGACGCCGAACACCGCCTCAGCCAAGCTCAGGCGCATCCGCACCAAGGCGTCCTGGCCGCGTCGGGTCCGGGAGCGGGGCCCACGTCCGCCACCACCAAAGGAGGTTCCGCCACCGAACATGGCGTCCACGAGGTTGGTGAAGTCGAATCCGGCAGTGCTGAATCCGCCCTCGCCGAATCCACCCATGCGGGCGTTCGGGTCTCCGCCACGGTCGAAGACGGCGCGCTTCTGCGGGTCCTGGAGCACCTCATAGGCTTCCTGGACCTTCTTGAACTCGTCCTCCGATCCCGGCCCAGCGACATCGGGGTGAAGTTTCATGGCCTTGCGGCGATAAGCCTTCTTGATGTCGTCGGAACTGGCATCCCGGGAAACGCCGAGAATCTCGTAATAGTCGTTGCTCAAGGATCATCCTTCTGCCAGGAACCGGCCCACATAACAGGCCACGGCTCGCACGGCTGCCATGGTTGAGGGGTAGTCCATTCGGGTGGGTCCGACGACACCGAGGCTTGACAGGGCATCGTCAGGACCGTATGTGCTTGCCACCAATGAGGTGGACTGGAAGGGCACGTCAGTGTTCTCGGCACCAATACGCACCGTGACCTCGCCGGCTTCCCCGGCGGTGACCTCGCCGAGCAGTCGCATGAGGACGACCTGCTCCTCGAGGGCTTCCAGGACCGGACGCACCATCGTCTCCCACTGTGCACCGAACGCGGTGAGATTGGGAACTCCGGCGACGACCACACGGGCGGACGGATCGACGGCGAGGATTTCCAGGACAGTCGCGACGACCGAGGTTGCGTGCTGGCTCTCGGCTGGTCCGAACTCGTCGAACTCGTCAAGAAGCCGATTGAGGGAGTCAGCGGCCTGTGCAACCGTCAGGCCGACGAGGGCCTCGTTGAGCCTGGTGCGAAGCCCAGCAAGATTCTGCTCGTCGTGGCCGGGAAGCTCCACGATCCGCTGCTCCACCGACCCCGACGACATGATGACGACGATGAGGACGCGGTCGGTCGACAGGCTCACCAGTTCGAGGTGACGGATCGTGGCCGTCGTCGCCACCGGGTATTGCATGATCGCCACCTGGTGGGTGATCTGGGCGAGAAGTCGCACCGTGCGGCGCACGATGTCATCAAGGTCGACGGCCCCGCTCATGAAGGCATGGATGGCTCGACGCTCTGGCCCAGACAGCGGCTTGACGGTGGCGATTCGGTCAACGAAGAGGCGATACCCCTTGTCAGTCGGGATACGACCGGCGCTGGTGTGAGGGTGGGTGATGTAGCCTTCCTCCTCCAGCACAGCCATGTCATTACGCACTGTTGCCGGGGACACCCCCAGGCCGTGACGTTCCACCAGGGCTTTGGAGCCCACCGGCTCCTTGCTGGAGACATAGTCGGTGACGATGGCCTTGAGCACGTCGAGCTTGCGGTCGTCGAGCACAATCCCTCCTCACGCGACCTCATCGGGTACAAGCCTCACTTTGGCACTCTCAGGTGCCGAGTGCCACTTTATCGCGTTCGTCTGGAATCCTTCTGCTTCTCTCGCTGGCAGCGCATTTCCCCAGACGTGCCACACTGGTGGCCATGTCGACCAATCCCCAGAATCCCGAGTGGACCGCTCTGACGGCCAGAGTGTGGACGACGACGATCGAACCGGAAACCGTCACCTGTGGATTGGTGGCCGGCGACGATCACGTTCTCCTCATCGACACTGGATCCTCTCCTGAGCAGGGGGCACGCCTGGCAATGTCGGCAGCAGCCATGCTGGGCCGCCCGGTCGATCGGGTCGTCGTCACCCACCACCACGATGACCACAGTGGCGGACTTGCAGGAATTGATGGGGCCCAGAGCTGGATGCACGAGGCTGCGGTGGCTCACTGCCCCGGCCTGCGTGTTGACCACCCCATCGCCCTGATGGCCTATGTCGATCTGGGTGGTCTCGGCGCCGAGGTCATTCACCCGGGCCCTGGACACACCGACGGGGACCTCGTCGTCATCATCCGCGAGGAGAAGGTGACCTTCGTCGGGGATCTGGTCGAGACCGCCGGGCCACCACAGTCCGACGAGACAACCGATGTGCGAGGCTGGCCGCGCGCCATTGACGCGGTCATCACGGGCACCGATGGCGTGGGCGTCTACGTGCCTGGCCACGGGCGCCCAGTCGATGCCGTCGCCGTCATGGAACAACGCGGCGACCTGGCCGAGAGAATCCCCGTCGAGATTCCCCTCACCCCGGTGGGCCAGCACATTCCTCCCCAGCTGGCCTGAGGCCGGCCGCCCCACACCGCTCAACCCAGCAGATCAGCGACCACCCGGTAAGCCTGCTCATCAGCCGCGACGACGAGCTTTCCCGCCATGCCGGCTGGCCCGTACTCGACCCCATCGGCGCTGCGGACGACCCCACCGAGCTCACGCACCATGAGGGCTCCAGCCAGGTGATCCCACGGATGGGAGTGTTGATACACGGTGACGTCGGTCTGTCCCAGGCAGATCAGCGGGTAGTCCACCGCGCAGCACCACTTCGACATCTGCCACTCGACCTGCGGTGAGGCGATCTTGTATGCCTCATGGGTCGTCGCGGCGCGAATCGGGACCTGGGAGCCTCCTCGTCTCACCGTCTCACCGTCACAGGTGACCCCTGCGCCACGCTCAGCACACCACATGTGGCCGTGCTGGGGCTGCCAGATCCAGGCCCTCACCGTTTCGCCATGATTGAGCTGGGCGAGCATCACCCCGTGGTCCTCCGATCCGCGCACGAAGTTTCTCGTGCCGTCGATGGGATCGATGACCCAGGCCAGGTCGGCGTCGGGAAGGGCGTCGAGAATGGTCGGGTCGGCGAAGGCGGCCTCCTCCCCGACGACAACCCCACCCGCATACGCGATCAACGCCGCACCCAGCTCCTCCTCAGCCTGACGATCGGCATCGGTGACGAAGTCACCGGGTTTCTTCTCGTGGATCTGGTGATCCTGCAAGGACCGGAACCGCGGATCGATGACCCTGGCTGCGACGTCGCGGATGAGATCGCCGACACTCTGAGCGTCAATGTTCATGCCATCTCCTCATCGTCGAGCTCATCGACGTGGTCACAGGTGACGAAATCGATGAGTTTCTCCATCTCGGTGTTGAATCGCGGATCCAGGTCGTGCCAGTCACGCACCCGGTGCAACATGGCCTGCCAGGCCTTGCCGACGTCGGCCTGTGTGGAGTGCGGCAGGCCGAGGCGTTTCAGGGTGCCGAGCTTGAAGTCCTCGTCCATGGGAACCTGCGGCCATTCCTTCCGGCCGATCCGCTCGGGTTTGATGGCCTGCCAGATGTCGATGAACCGGTGGCCGGTGATCATGACGTACTCGCCATATCCTCCGCGCCGAACCTCGTCTGCCACGCGGGATTCCTTGGTCCCGGCCACGAGATGGTCGACGAGCACTCCCAGGCGATGCCCTGGCCCCGGCCTGAACTCGGCGACGATCCCAACCAGATCGTCCATACCACCCATGTATTCCACGACGACCCCGACGTGGCGCAGGTCGTCACCCCAGATCTTCTCGACGAGTTCGGCGTCGTGGCGACCTTCGACGTAGATGCGGCTGGGAAGAGCGACCCTGGCAGGTTCGGCCGGCCCAGCAACCGATCCTGACGCCGTGTGCGTGATACTCGCACTGCCCTGACGCGAGGGAATGCGCAGAGTGACGGGTGTGCCGTCGACCCAGAACCCAGGACCGATAGGGAAGGACTTGCGTTTGCCCTTGCGATCCTCGAGCACAACCAGGCCGTTGTGCCACGCGACGACGGCCCCGACATATCCGCTCGAGGGATCCTCGACGACCATGTCGAGTTCCAACGGCATGTCTACGCTGCTTTTCATGTGAGAGGTGCGCCAGCCGCTTGCGAGCACATCGTGGGAGTACCGGTCGATCACGGTAGCCACTGTATTGCCACCCATGGCCATGACAACACGTCGTCGATCACCAGCCGAAAAATCCCCGGTAGGACCGCGACACGCTCACATCAACAGATCCGTGATGATCCGGTCGGCCACCATCCGACCCGACAGGTTGAGGACCAAGCAGTCATCCTCAAATGCCCCAAGCCCCTGCTCTGCGATCTGCTCAGCCCGGTGACGTTCCACCGGCGTCAACTGGGACAAGGCCAACCCGTCAGCCAGGCGCAGCCGCAACAGCACCGTTTCCTCGTGGCGCTGTTGGGCGTCAAGAACCTCATGGTCCTCGACGGGCAGCCGACCATCGGCCAACCGGCTGCGATACGTCGCCGGGTGCTTGACGTTCCACCACCGTGTCCCGTTGACGTGCGAATGGGCTCCCGGACCGATCCCCCACCAGTCGTGTCCCAGCCAGTACGCCATGTTGTGACGACACCGGTGGTCACGACCGTTGCGGGGCCGGCCCCAGTTCGACACCTCGTAGTTGACGTACCCCGCCTCGGTGAGGGTCTTCTCGGCGATGAGGTACTTGTCGGCCAGGTCGTCCTCGTCAGTCATCGGCACATCGCCACGCCGAATGCGTGCCGCCAGTCTGGTGCCCTCCTCGACGATGAGGGAATAGGCGGAGACGTGATCGGGCTCGGCCGTCAACGCCGCATCGAGGCTGCGTCGCCACGAGTCCAGATCCTCACCTGGAGTGCCGAAGATGAGGTCGAGACTGACGTCGTCAAATCCCACCCGGCGGGCCAGTTGCGCCATCTCCACCGCACGCCCGGGCCGGTGACGACGATCGAGGATCGTCAGGACGTGCTCGTCGGAGGACTGCATACCCATGGACAACCGGTTGATCCCCGCCTCGAGCAACCCGGACAGCACATCCTCGTCGAGGGTTTCCGGATTGGCCTCCGTGGTGATCTCGGCATCGTCGTTAATCCCCCACACCGTACGCACGTGGTCGACGAGCTCCCCCAGTTGATCGGCAGTGAGCATCGTCGGAGTCCCACCACCGAAGAAGATCGTGGACACCGCCGGACGCTGCCCCAACACCTGAGCAGCACGATCCATCTCGCGATGAGCGGCGGCCAGGTAACCGGAGACGGCATCATCCCCCATGGCCGAGAGGACATAGGTGTTGAAGTCGCAGTAGCCACACCGAGACGCGCAGAACGGCACGTGCACGTAGATACTCCATGGCCCGTCAGCGGGCTGGAGGGCTGGCAGGTGTCCGTCTGGGGGCGTCATGGTCCTCCTCAGTCCCAGGGGTTGAGATGTCGCTCTTGCATGATGCCATCTGGGGCGGGTGGGGCCGAGCCACCACACCTTCTGGCTATCCGAATGGCGAACACCAAGGGCGACGGGTGAAATTTCAACAGTTCGAGGTTTAAGCTGCCTTCATGAATGTCTCTCGCCGTCGTCTCCTCAGCGCCTCTGCCGGCCTGGCCACTGCCGCCGTCCTGACCGCGTGCGGGTCGAACACCGGTGGGGTATCCACCGGCTCGAAGTCCAGCTCCACGTCGGGTGGCTCCGGAAAGATCGTCCAGTGGTACCACGAGTACGGCGAGAAAGGTGTCCAGGAAGCCGTCAATCGCTACGCCAAGGATTACAAGGACGCCTCGGTCACCGTGAAATGGAACCCCGGCACCGACTACATGAAGCTGCTGGGCACCACCCTGCTGTCCGGATCGGGCGTCCCCGATGTCTTCGAGTCCGAGTACGGCGCCACCCTTGACATGATCCAGAAGGGCCAGGTCGTTAACCTCACCGACACCATCGGTGACGCCAAGTCCACGTTCTCCCAGCCGGTGCTGGATCGTATGACCCTCGACGGCAAGATCTACGCGATCCCCCAGGTCGTCGACATGCAGCTGCTCTACTACCGCAAGTCAGTACTGGAGAAGGCCAAGCTGTCGGCCCCGACCACCTTCGAGCAACTCGTCGAGGCTGCCAAGGCCGTCAAGACCAACGACATGGGCGGGTTCTTCGCCGGCAACGACGGTGGCGTCGGTGTGCTCGGCAACCTCCTCATCTGGGCCTCCGGCTTCGACCAGCTCAATGACGACCACACCGACGTCGCCTTCATGGAGCAACCCTTCTTCGACGCCGTGTCCGCCTACCGTGACTTCCACCAGTCCGGTGCTCTGCTGACCGCCGCATCGAAGGACTGGTTCGACCCCGCCCCCTTCGTCAACGGCGAGACCGCCATGCAGTGGGGTGGCCTGTGGTCCCTCCGCGACATCGCCAAGAAATGGCAGGACGACTTCGGCGTCATCGCATTCCCGGCCATCGGCGCATCCGGCAAGCAGGCCGTCCCCTTCGGTGCCTACGGCTCCTGTGTCGCTGCCAAGGGGACGAGCAACGACGTCGAGGCTGCCCGGAAGTTTGCCAAGTGGCTGTGGGTCGATCAGACTGACAAGCAGGTCGACTTCGCCAACTCCTTCGGAACGCACATCCCGTCCCAGCCTGACCTCACCGAGAAGTGCTCCCAGATCAACAGCGGCCCCGGCAAGGACGCCGCCAAGATGGTCGACAAGTATGGCAAGGCCCCGAGCCTGTTCTGGACCTCCAAGATTTCCGACGCCTACAGCGCCGCGCTGACGAACGTCGTCAAGAAGGGTGAAGACCCGAAATCGGCCTTTGCGGGAGTGCAGTCGACGGCCAAGGCTGAACTCAAGCGCGTCAACAAGTGAGTTCGTCGACACTCTCGAAGCCCCCGCCCCGCAGTTTCTGGCAGCGAGTTCGGGGGCGCCAGGGACGTAACCTCTGGTTTGCCCTGTTCGTTGCGCCGTTCCTGATCGGGCTGCTGATCTTCGTCTGCATCCCCATTATCTGGAGCGCCTACCTGTCGTTCTTCGATGCTCGGGCGACCCTGTCCCCCACGACGTTCGTCGGTTTCGCCAACTACCAGAACCTGTTGACCGACCCCTTGTTCCGCAAGTCGATGCTGGTTTTCATCGTCTTCGCGGTGTTCATCGTCCCTCTCACCTACGTGTGTTCCCTGGCCCTTGCGCTGGCACTCAACAACGTCGGCACCTTGCGGGCTTTCTTCCGCTCCTCCTTCTTCATCCCGACGGCCTGTTCCTATGTCGTCGCGGCGATGGTCTGGCGGCTCAGCTTCTTCAACGGAGCACGGTTCGGCCTGGTCAACTCCCTGCTGCGCAAGGTCGGTGGCAGCAACATCGACTGGCTGTCCGGGGTGGGCTACTGGTACTGGATCGCGCTGGTCTCACTGCGACTGTGGCTGCAGGTCGGCTACTACATGATCCTGCTCATCGCCGGTCTCAACCGCATTCCGACTGACACCTATGAAGCTGCTGCCATTGACGGCGCGGGCCGGTGGGCGACCCTGCGTCACGTCACCCTGCCGCAACTGCGCGCAGTCAGCGCTGCGGTCCTCATGCTGCTGCTCATCGGTGCTTTCCAGGCATTCGACGAGTTCTACAACCTGTTGTCCTCCTCGGGCACCTATCCGCCGTACGCGCGTCCCCCGCTGGTGCACCTGTACCTCATCAGCGTCGGTGGGGCCGATCAGGATCTTGGCATGGGCGGGGCCGGAACGGTCATCGTCACCGGCATCATCGTGCTGTTCGGCCTGGCCCAGAACTGGCTGGTGACCGGCCAGGAGCGTCGCGAGAAGAAGGCCATCACGCCGACCGCCCAGGATCGTCGCGAGGAGGTGTCCCATGGCTGAGGAACGTTCCCACATGGTCACGGGCCGCTCCGGGAGATTCCTGCACGGCCTCAAGATCGTCGTGCTGTTCATCTTGGCCCTGCTGTTCCTGCTGCCCTTCTACGTCATCTTCCGAAATGCCTTCACCAGCTCGGAAGCCTTCGTCGCCGCAGAATGGACGTGGCTGCCTGACAACCTCGACTTCTCGGTACTGCGGGATCTGTTCAGCGACACTGACCTCAACCTGCCCGCAGCGATGCTCCACTCGGCCATCCAGGCCGTCGGCCAGACGCTGCTGACGGTCCTCGTCAGTTTCATGGCTGGTTACGGGCTGGCGAGGTTCCCCAACAAGGCCGCGACAGTGGTGCTACGGCTGACGGTGCTCACCCTCATGGTGCCGACTGCCGTCACCTTCGTGCCGAGTTTCATCATGACGACCCGGTTCGGGTGGATCGATTCCTACCGAGGCCTCATCATCCCGATGATGTTCTCGGCCTTCGCAACCTACATGTTCCGACAGTCCCTGCTGGAGTTCCCCCACGAGCTGGAAGAGGCCGCGAATCTCGACGGAGCCAACCCGTGGACGACGATGTGGCGCATAGTCGTCCCCAATTCCAAGGGAATCATCGCGGCCGTGACGACGATCACCTTCATCGGTGCCTGGAACTCCTTCCTGTGGCCACTTCTGGTGGCCCGCGACAACACCATGACCATCCAGCTCACCTTGAGCCGATTCATGACGAGCCAGGGAGTCAATTACCCCAAGTTGTTCGCCGGAGCCTTGGTGGCGATCGTGCCGGTCGTCATCGTTTTCCTCGTCCTGCAGCGCTATCTGGTGCAGGGCTTGGAGACCTCTGGCATGGACTGAGACCTCCCACCTCGATCCGTGCCCCTCACACCCCGGCGCGTAACCAACGTCATGCACCGCAACACCTGGTATGGGTGCAGGCTTTGTCAAGAGGGCAGGACGAGGCGCCACCGGGCTGGATGTCTGGCGGCGCCTGCCTTGTGTTAACCCGAAGTGGTTGTGGTCAGGGGTTCCGCGTGTCTGTACCACGGCCATGTCAGTCTGATATTCGCGGGCTGGATACCGCAGGACGATGTTTTCGGCTCGCAACCTCACGCGCGTCTAGGATCGAGCATCGCCGACACGTTGGTGTCGGCTGCTCATGGTGTATCGCGGGTCGTTCCGGTCGCTACCTCACCCCGTGACCGGCCGGTCTTCGAGCCAAGTGTGTGAGCCTCGAGCCGGTTATTCCTCGAGGACAGCCAGCGACCAGCACCAACCCGCCAACTCGCGGGCGATCGCAGCATCGGCGACGTTGCTGGGCTTGCTACGCTTCGTGAACTGGTCCCAGCGGTAGTGGAGACGACGGTTGCCCAGGTCACCGCGGGCCCGGGCCGCTGGGGATGCGAGGTCCCAACGCTCACGCATCGTCGTGCCCGCCACGTAACGGTGCTGGTGGTGCCACACGGCCTCGACCAGCAGCCGGCGGCATGACCGTTACCGGTCTTCGTGATCGGCCCGGCGATCATGACTGCCCCGAGGAGTTCTCCGACGGGACCACACCGACGAACGAGCCAATCGAGTTGCCAGTGAACCTGGCCCAGTCGCCGATCTCGACCACCAGGCCAAACCCGGTCAGGGTCGAGATTGGCCGCAGGCAGCCAAGCCGGTGAACCGTGTCGGCCCACAGGCTGTTCTGGGCCATGACGGTGATGCGCTGGTCGAGACAATCGGCGCGCCGTGATCGTGATCACACTGTCATAGGCCTCATCGAACGCGGCCTGGACCAGCACAGAGTCGAACCGTTACCGCTGAAGCCAAGCATCATGCGCGTTACTCCAGGCCTACCCACCCGAGTAGACGACCCCATGACGCGCCAGGAGCTTCGAGCCTCGATGACAGGCTCGCATCAGGTCACTGCGGCAGTCTTCCCGAGCCCTGACGAGGCCGCGGGCAGCCTCGGTGAACTCGTCGGGGACAGTGACTGCAGTGAACCCATCCAGCCGCAACAGGGTCGACAGGTGTTCGGCGTCAATCGCATCAGTCTTCACCCTCGCCCCCGAAGGCCGCTGCAACTTGGACGGGGCCGCGACGACCGTCCGGATGCCGTACCACAGGAGAGTTCGAGCCAGCCCATAACCGGTCGGGCCAGCCTCCAAGATCACCGCAGCTAGCCCGGGCAAAGCCGTGACCCACGCCGTCACCTCCCCCCAGGATCGGGACACAGCCTGGCCTTGAAGACTCCTCCGGTCTGGACGTCCATCACATGCACCACCACGGACCGGGCATACACATCCAAACCAACACTCCTACGCTCGATAAACAACCAAGCCCCCACACATGACGGAAAGGCCAGAGGGGCCCACCCCGCCCGGCAACCCACGAATCGTCACGCGGCAAGACCCCAGCCCACCAGACCCTCACCCCCGAAACAGAGTCACCCATACCGTCTAGACGCGCTGCTCACGCTTACCGAAGGGCTTGTCGCGCCACTCGTAGTAGGCCGATGGGGCGATCTCGATGCCATGAACCCGCAGGATCTGGCAGATCGACTCGGCATCCCACCGCAACCCATCCGCCTCACGCCTGCCGGCGTGCTCGCGGATGAAGTCGACGATCACTGCCCCGGCCGGTAGAGCTCGGCCACCAAAGAAAGCCGACGCCGCCTTCAAGATCGCATTCGCCCTTCTCAGTTCCGCATTCTCACGCTTCAACCGTGCGGCCTCGGACGACTCCTCGCTGCTAACACTCCGACGCTGTCCTTGGTCGACCTCGTCCTGACGGCCCCCAGCGCCGCAGGGTCTCCGGGTCGAGACACCGACAAGTTGGGCGACCTTGACCACAGCCGGCCAGTCACCTTCGTACTCCGGGCGGGTCTCGTGATACATCCGCACCACCCGCGCCAACTCAGTCGGGTAGCGCTTGCTCGTGTTGCCCGATACGACTCCAACCTTCCCAAAGTTCGGAGTCGCCGGACATACCGGAGCGATTCAGTACCATGCCACCATGGACGTTCCCCACACGGAGCAGATGCCCTCCACCGAAAGACATCGAACCCTTTGTCTCCTTCTCGCAGGGCTGACAGGTTCTGGGAAGTCTACCTTCGCAAAGAGGGTGGCTTCAAAGGGCGGGATTCGCATCTCGGTCGACCAGCTGGTTTTTGACGAATTCGGACGTTACGGAGTTGACTACCCTGAGCCTCTATATCCCGAGTTTGAGCGTAGAGCTTTAGAGACTGCACGGAGACAGCTGCTCGATGAGATCGGCCGGGAAAAGCGCGTGGTCCTAGATCACGGACTGTGGACGGACGATGATCGTCTGGAGTGGGTACGCCTCGTTTCACGAGCGGGAGGAGTCCCTGTTCTGGTCAAATTTGAACCCCCTATCGACGTACTCCGCCAGCGTCTGGCAGCGAGAAATCGGGAGACTCATGCGGATGCCCTGCACGTCACCGAATCGGCTCTACAGGACTTCATCGCCCGCTACGAACCGGTCCCTACGGCGCTGAATCCAATCGACGGCCTAGAACCCTTCGAGTTGGTTATGCAGAAAGCCCTACTTCGACTTCGTGGCTGATGACTACGCAGGGGGAATCCCAATCTGGCGGAAAACGCCCTCATCACCACCGTCTGCGAAAGGCTTCGTCTGGTACCGGGGTGTCTTTACCTTCCTCGTCAAGCGACGAGGGGAACGGGTGATAATTCTGGTGTCGAGGCGGGGATCCAACCGGGCGACCGGTTCTTAATCATCGCGAACAGGATGATCTACCGTCGAGCTTTCCGGCAGGGCGGTTGTGAGGGCATGATCGGTGTCTGAGCGCAGGAGGATTCGGCTATCGGACGCTGCGCGGGCGTCAGTAAGGTCATCGCGAAAGCGTATCGGTTGCGGTTGCAGACAAGACACCATGGAGACGGCCCGTCTGCCGCAGGAAGCTGGCGACCGCTGCCTGCCTACGCTCGGGGGGAAACAGCCGGGAGCGGTGTCCGTCTCGTGTCCTCCGCTGAAGGCTCAATCCTCTGAGGCATGTCTGTTAGCGCGCCGCGCCCTCAAACGGAGTCGATCACGAAACTATCGTGGAGCGGCTACTATCGCGCCTGTGTCTGGCTCCCCTATCAACAGCCATGCTCCGCTCAACAGCCAGGCCCCGCAACTCCTCGCGTCTAGGCGTTGCGGTCCATGACGTTATAGACGCGGCCGGGGATGTGAGGGGGCAGGTCTCCCCGTCAGGATGAGTGGCGTCTAAGCCGTCATCCGAAGAAAGAAAGGACCCACACTAACTGTAAGAGGTCATGACGTTGGTTACGCGTTCGTGGACGCGTGTGGCTGGTGGCTGGTCTCGGCAGGCGGTGTGGGGTCGATGGTAGTTGTCGTGGATGTTCCAGACGGCGATGGCCCGGTTCCTCTCGGCTTCTGACCGGTAGGGCCGGGCATACAGGAGTTCCTCGGCCAGGATCCGGTGGCAGCGCTCAACCTTCCCGTTGTGGCGGGGGTGTAGGGCCGGATCCGCTGGTGACGGGTCCGGGTGGCGGCCAGCGCTGTGGCGAACACTGCTGAGCGGTAGGCGTTGCCATTGTCGGTGATCACCTTGAGGATGCGGGTGATGCCGTGGGCGGCGAACCAGACCCGGGCCCGGGCAAGGAACCCGACCGTGGTCTGGGTCTTTTCATCGGGCAGGGCCTCGGTGTAGGCCAAGCGGCTGAACCCGTCGATGGCGGTGTGCAGGAACGTGTAACCGATTCCCCGTGTGGGACCTGACGTGTCGGTGCCCCTGCCGTGGATGCGCCAGCCCCCGCTCTCGGGGATCGTGCCGACCTTTTTGACATCAATGTGGACCATGTGGCCTGGCAACCGGGCGGTGGTACGGCCAGGCTTGCGGGTAGAGGTGCCATCGACGTCGAGGAAGCGGCGCTGGTTTAGCCCGAGTTTCCGCAGCCAGCGGGTCACCGTGGAGACAGACAGCTGGTGGCCCTTGACCCCCAACTCCACACTGATCCGGGCGGCCGACCACGTGTGGTCACGACCCCAGGTATCGATCAGGTCGACTACCTCAGGGCTGGTCATGGTCGGGCTGGTGCGGGGACGGCTGGAACCATCGACCAGGCCGGCCTGCCCGAACCGGCGGTAGCGGTTCACCCATTTCGACAAGCACGCCCGTGACACGCCAGCCTCGGCTGCCACGTGGGCGATCAGACGATGGTGGCAGCGCTGGACCAGCCGGCGACGTGCTTCGAAGGTCAAGGCGGCATTACGGTGGTGTCTCAAAGGCAGGCTCCTCGTTCGGATGGATGTGTCGCAACTCCCATCCTGTCGAGGACCTGCCCCCTCACATTCCCAGGAGCGTGGCTGCCCACGCCGCCGGGAACCATGACGAGGGCCGGGACACCTGAAGTGTCCCGGTCCTCTCACTCCTGGCCCTGTCACATCAGCGACGTGACTCAGTCGTCGAGGGTCGACAGGTCTCCCTCGTCCTCGCCGAGGGCACGGGCTTTGAGGACCCGACGCATGATCTTGCCCGAGCGAGTCTTCGGCAGCTTCTCGACGAAATCAATGGTGTCGGGCTTGGCGATCGGCGAGAGGGTCTCAGCGACGTGGGCGCGGATGTCGGCGATGAGGTCCTTGGACGGCTCATATCCGGTGTGGAGCACCACGACCATGTGGATCGCATTGCCCTTGACCTCGTGCGGCAGACCGATGGCGGCGCACTCGGCGACGGCTGGGTGGGAGCCAACAGCCGTCTCGACCTCAGCAGTCCCGATGCGGTGACCAGAAACCTTGATGACGTCGTCGGTCCGACCGATGATCCAGACATAGCCGTCCTCGTCAATACGGGCCGAGTCACCGGTGAGGTAGACCCCCGGGTACTTCGACCAGTAGGTGTCGACATAGCGCTCCGGCTCCTTGTAGAGCGTGCGCAGCATCGACGGCCACGGGTTCTTGAGGACCAGGAAGCCGTCAGTGCCCGGCGGAACCTCCTTGCCGTCCTCGTCAACGACGGCAACCTCCTGACCGGGGATGGGCTTGCCCGCCGATCCCGGCTTCTTTGGCATCGTGGGGAGGCTGGTGAGCTGCATAGCACCAGTCTCGGTTTGGAACCAGGTGTCGATGACGGCGCACTTTCCATTGCCAACAACATCGTGGAACCACTGCCAGGCCTCCGGATTGAGAGGCTCACCGGCACTGAAGAGGATGCGCAGACTGGACAGGTCATGCTTGCGCACCCAAGCGTCACCGAAACGCATCAGGGTACGGATGGCCGTCGGAGCGGTGAACATGCTGTTGATCCCGTAATGCTCGATGAGCTGCCACCACACGTCCGGGTACGGGAAGACCGGGCTGCCCTCAGCCATGAAGGTAGTCGCGCCACGCAGCAGCGGGGCATAAATGACGTAGGAGGTGCCGGTGATCCAGCCCGGATCGGCGGTACACCACCAACGATCTTCCTCGTGGATGTCCATGCAGTACTTCATGGTCGCCGACAGGTGCACCTGATAGCCACCGTGGGTGTGGACGACTCCCTTCGGCTTGCCCGTCGACCCGGAGGTGTAGAGGATGAACAGCGGATCCTCGGCGTCCACCTGGACGGTCTCGCATCTGCCCTTGGCAATCGGCAGCTTGCACAGCTCGTGATACCAGTGATCACGGGTCGGATCCATGGTGACCTCAGACTCTGTGTTGCGCACGACGATGACATTCTCGACGGTCGGGGAAAATTTCACAGCATCGTCGACAATCTGCTTCATCGGGAACACCTTGCCGTTGATCCACGACCCGTCGACAGTGATGACGACCTTCGACTCCGAACCGTCAATACGCTGATTGAGAGCCTCCGACGAATACCCGGCAAAGACCACCGAGTGCACCGCACCAATCTTGGCGCACGCCAGCATCGCGAAGAACAATTCCGGGATGCGCGGCAGGTAGATGGTCACGACGTCACCCTTGCGCACACCCATCGAGAGCAGGATGTTGGCCATCTGCTCGACCTCACGAGCCAGCGAGAAGTACGAGAAGGTGCGCACCTTCGAGGTGTCCTCACCAACCCAGATGAGGGCCAACTTGTTACGACGAGCGGTGTTGAGGTGACGATCCACCGCGTTGGTGACGATATTCGTCCTGGCTCCGGTGAACCACTTGAAGAACGGGGCGTCGGAACGATCCAACACCTTGTCCCACGGCTTGGACCACTCAAGTTCCTGGGCCTCGGCCTCCCAGAAACCTTCGGGATCAGCGACGGCAGATTCGAGCAGCGTGTTCCAATCGCCCACATTGGCGACATCGACGACGGGTTGGGGTGGGTCAACAATGGTCTCGTCAGTCATGGTGTCCTCCTTGACACTCGGGTTTGGTGAATCTGAACTGGATATGGGTGGGGTCTCGACGCCTGGCGTACCCAGCGTCGAGACCCTTTTCAGTTGTCCATATGTGGTGGTGTCCGATGTACCTGCGCAAGCAGCGTCGGGAATCAGTCGTCCAAGGTGGACAAGTCTCCTTCGTCCTGGCCCAGGGCGCGTGCCTTGAGGACGCGACGCATGATCTTGCCTGAACGGGTCTTCGGCAGTTTCTCAACGAAGTCGAAGCTGTCGGGCTTGGCGATCGGGGAGAGCACCTCGGCGACGTGGGCGCGTAGGTCGGCGGTGAGCTGTTTGGAAGGCTCGTAACCCTGAGCGAGGATCACGGTGCAATGGATGGAGTTTCCCTTGACCTCGTGCGGCAAGCCGATGGCCGCGGCCTCGGCAACCGCCGGGTGAGAGACGAGGGCGGACTCGACCTCGGCAGTGCCGATGCGGTGACCGGAGACCTTGATGACGTCGTCGGTGCGACCGATGATCCAGATGTAGCCGTCCTCGTCGATACGGGCGGAGTCGCCGGTGAGGTAGAGCCCCGGGTACTTCTTCCAGTAGGTGTCGAGGTAGCGGTCGGGATCCTTGTACAGGGTCCGCATCATGGATGGCCAGGGGTTTTTGAGCACCAGGAAGCCCTCCTGACCCGGGGGCAGCTCGTTACCCTCCTCGTCCATGACGGCGGCCTCCTGACCAAAGACCGGCCGACCAGCAGCGCCGGGCTTGAGAGGCATCGCGGGAACCGTGGTGATCTGGAACATTCCGGTCTCGGTCTGCCACCAGGTGTCGGTGATGGGGCATTTGCCGTTGCCGACGACATCGTGGAACCATCGCCAGGCCTCCGGGTTGATCGGCTCACCGACCGAGCCGAGGATGCGAAGGCTGGACAGGTCGTGCTTGCGCACCCAGGCCTCGCCGAAGCGCATCAAGGTGCGGATGGCCGTCGGAGCGGTGTAGAAACTCGTGATGCCGTAATGCTCGATGAGCTGCCACCATCCGTCGGGATACGGGTAGGTCGGGCCGCCCTCATGCATGAAGACGGTGGCCCCGTTGAGCAGGGGGCCGTAGACGAGGTAGGAGTGACCGGTGATCCAGCCCGGATCGGCGGTACACCACCAACGGTCCTCTTCCTTGATGTCGAAGCAGTTCCTGAGGGTGGTGTAGGTACCAACCTGGTAGCCACCGTGGGTGTGGACGATGGCCTTCGGCTTGCCGGTCGACCCGGAGGTGTAGAGGATGAACAGCGGATCCTCGGCGTCCACCTGGACGGTCTGGCACTTGCCCTTGGCGATCGGCAGCTTGCACAGCTCGTGATACCAGTGGTCGCGGGTGGAATCCATGGCGACGTCAGACTTGGTGTTGCGCACGACGATGACATTCTCGACGGTCGGCGAGAACTTCACGGCATCATCGACGATCTGCTTCATCGGAAAGACCTTGCCGTTGATCCACGACCCGTCAGCGGTGATGACGACCTTGGACTCCGAACCGTCAATACGCTGATTGAGGGCCTCCGACGAGTACCCGGCGAACACCACCGAGTGCACCGCACCGATCTTGGCACAGGCCAGCATCGCGAAGAAGATCTCTGGGATGCGCGGCAGGTAGATGGTGACGACGTCGCCCTTGCGCACGCCCATGGCCTTGAGGACGTTGGCCATCTGCTCGACCTCACGGTTGAGGGCGAAGTAGGAGAAGGTGCGCACCTCGTCGGTGTTCTCACCGACCCAGATGAGGGCCAACTTGTTACGACGAGCGGTGTTGAGGTGACGATCCACCGCGTTGGTGACGATATTCGTCCTGGCTCCGGTGAACCACTTGAAGAAGGGCTTGCCGGAATCGTCGAGGACCTTGTCCCACGGCTTGGACCACTCAAGATTGCGGGCCTGTTCCTCCCAGTACGCCACCGGGTCGGCCTTGGCCTTCTCCTCAAGCGTCTTCCAGTCCGAGACCCAGGCATTGTCGATGATGCTCTGATCAGGTTGAAAGACGTCGTGCTGGTCGGTCATACGGTCCTCCTCGACCTTCTGCCACTCTCGCGGCATCCGTTTCGCATGTTGGAAACGATGGAACCACAACAGGGGGTCTTTTGTGACCAAAATCACAGAATTATCCCGATTCTTCTTTGACACACTGGATACATGACTTCCTACCCGCCTCCGACGTCCACCCCTGTCCGTCGACGTCAGGCCCAACCGCCGAGCCGCACGAACTCCATCGCCAGCAGTGCTGGCGTGATGACTGTCGTCGTCGCGATCATGTGGATCCTCGAGGTGGTCGACACTGCGCTCGGCAACACCCTCGATCAGTTCGGGATCCACTCCTGGACTGCCGAGGGGCTGTGGGAGATCTTCACTGCCCCGTGGCTGCACTACGGCTGGGCCCACCTGGCCGGGAACTCCGTGCCACTCTTCGTCCTCGGCATGCTCGTCTACATGGAGTCGACGCGAACCTGGGTCGTCTCGGGACTCATGATCACGGTGTGCTCGGGACTGTTCGCCTGGTTCCTCAGCGCCCCGGGGACCATCACCCTCGGAGCCTCCGGAATTGTCTTCGGATGGTTGACCTATTTGCTCGTCCGAGGTCTGTTCACCAAGAGGCTGCGCGACATCGTCGTGGCCATCGTCGTCTTCCTCATCTACGGATCAGTGCTGTGGGGTGTCCTACCCGGGCAGGCCGGGATCTCCTGGCAGGCCCATCTGGGTGGTGCCATCGGTGGCGTGCTCGCGGCGTCATGGCTGGCACGCCATCGCAGATGAGGCAGCCCAGCCAAGGGTGGTAGCTTCCACCGAGTGAGCACCCTTCCTTTCGTCTCCGACACCTTCGACGCAGACCGCTGGCGCGAGGTCAGCCTTTCCGGCGATCCCCTGACCGACATGACCTTCCACCGGCTCATCTCGCGAGGTGAGGTCGATCACGCCCCGGCCGGCGAGGATCTGCCGGTGGTACGCATCGCCTTCGACCGTCCGGGGATCCGCAACGCCTTCCGACCGCACACCGTCGACGAGCTGTACCGCTGCATCGACACCGCCCGCTGCACTCCCGACGTGGCCGCCATCATCCTGACCGGCAACGGGCCCTCCCCGCGCGACGGCGGGTACTCCTTCTGCTCCGGCGGTGACCAGCGCATTCGGGGGGCAGCCGGTTACCAGTATGAGTCCCAGGAGGCTGCCGGCGACGAGGACCTGGCCACTGACGCACGCCGGGAGCGGATCGCCAAGGGACGACTGGGGCGTCTGCACATCCTCGAGGTGCAGCGCCTCATGCGCGCCACCCCCAAACCGATCATTGCTGCCATTCCTGGCTGGACGACCGGTGGCGGCCACTCCCTCATGGTGGTGGCTGACATGGCCGTGGCCAGTCGGCAGAATGCACGGTTCAAGCAGGTCGACGCCAACGTCGGCTCCTTCGACGCCGGATACGGTTCGGCCCTGCTGGCTCGCCAGATCGGTGACAAGAGGGCCCGTGAAATCTTCTTCCTGGCCCAGACCTACACCGCCGAACAGGCCGAGCAGTGGGGTGTCATCAACCGCGCCGTCGACCACGCCGAGCTGGAGACCATCGCCATCGAGTGGGGCTTGACGATCGCCGGCAAGTCCCCGCAGGCCATCCGGATGCTCAAATACGCCTTCAACATGGTTGACGACGGCATCGCCGGTCAGCAGGCCTTCGCCGGGGAGGCGACGCGCATGGCGTACATGACCGAGGAGGCCCAGGAGGGTCGAGACGCCTTCCTCGAGCACCGCTCCCCCGACTGGTCGGCCTACCCGTACTACTACTGATCCCTCACCGGCGGACACCACGACCCGACAGGAGGCTTGATGGCCGAGACCGCACGACTGCACGTCGTCAGGGTGGAGCGCACCCAAGCAGACGTCGACTGGCTGACAGAGCGCTTGAGAAAGTTCCTTCATGGTTCGACGAGGTCAGTTCTCGTGCCGGCCGGGGGCGAGGAGAACCTCGTGGCCACCCTCGAGAACATCGAGAGACGGACGGTCTTCCTGCCCGATGAGGTCGGGCTGGTCCTGAGGACGTCTGGGTCGACATCTGCTCACGGGCGTCTTGTCGGTATCTCAGCGTCTCAGCTGCTGGCATCCATCAACGCCACGGATGCCCGACTCGGCGGGGCCGGAACGTGGGTGCTCGCCCTTCCTCCCCACCACATTGCCGGTCTGCAGGTCGTCGCCCGTGCCGCAGTCGGGGATCGTTCGGTGGTCGTCGTCGAGGGAAAGGTCACTCCTGGAGCCCTTGCTGAGGCCATCGATGCCGCAGTTCAGAAGGACCCGAAGGATCGGGTGTACCTGTCGTTGGTGCCAACCCAGTTGACCGATTGCATGGGTGATCCGGTTGCTCGGGTGGCCTTGGCGAGGTGTGCGGCGATCCTCGTCGGGGGTGCTGCGGCCTCTCCAGAGCTGGTTGCTGAGGCTCGGGCGGCCGGAATACCGATCGTGCTGACCTACGGGATGAGCGAGACCTGTGGCGGGTGCGTCTACGACGGGGTTCCGCTCGACGGTGTGCAGGTGAGTCTGGACGAGGACGGGCGAGTGTCCCTGTCAGGTCCCATGGTGATGTCGGGATACCTCGACGAGGGCCCGACCGGGCAGTGGTACCGCACCGGGGACATCGCCCACTGGCAGGATGGCCGTCTCGTCGTCGATGGTCGGGCCGATGACCTCATCATCTCCGGCGGTCTCAAGATTTCCCCTGGTCACGTGGCCCATGCCGTCACTTCGACCGGGTTGGCGGCTGAGTGTGTGGTCGTGGGGCTACCTGATGAGAGGTGGGGTCAGGTTGTCACGGCTGTCGTCACGGGGTGTGCGGAGCCGCATCGCGTCCGAGAAGCCGTCGATCTGCCACGGCAATTGCGTCCGCAGGTGGTTGTGACGGCTGAGGCCATTCCCATGTTGGCTCCTGGGAAGGTGGATCGCCGTGAGGTGATCAGGCTGGCCGAGCAGGCCCGGGCGGAGGGATCTGCCTGGACGCGATGATCGCCCCTGAGGCGAGGCGCACCGGAGTAGCATCTGCCCTCGTGCACACCTTGTCCTGCGATGTCGATCTGTCTGCTGCGAGTGGGGCACGATGGTTGGACGCCGTGCGTCGCTACTGCCCGCCGCAGGTCGACCCGTGGATCTGGGTCGCTCCTGACACCGACGATGCCCCGGCCATGGTCGGTTGGGGTGAGCAGGCCCGTTTCACCGCGCACGGGCATGGCGCCGCCGAGAAGGCCTTCACGGCCTATTCGTCGTGGGCTGCCGAGCACCCCGACGCAGCCCCCGTGGCGTTTGGGTCCTTCCCGTTCTCCCGTGACGCCGACGGATTCCTCGTCGTCCCCGCTGTCCTCCTCGTGCGTCGTCACCTGGGCGAGAGCACTGTCGTCTTCGGCGCAGACTCCCCCCAGCTTCATCGGCGCGATGGCGACCTGCCGGTCATCGACACCCTGCTTCTCGACCTTGACGCCGATCAGTGGCGCCATGCCGTCACCACCGCGACGACTCGGCTGTCGCAGGACTCGGAGCTGGAAAAGGTGGTGCTCTCGCGGTCGGTGAGTGTGCGAGCATCCGCCCCCATGGACCGTGGACTGGTCGCCGCCCGGCTCTCGGGCAAGTTCAGCGGCTGCTGGACCTACTGCCATGACGGTTTGGTTGGGGCGACTCCCGAGCTGCTCGTCGACTGCCGCGATGGCCTGTTTCGTTGCCGGGTGCTCGCGGGCACCCGCAAGCCTTCGTGGTCCCATGAGTTGTTGCACGATCCCAAGGAGCACCGTGAGCACGAACTCGCGGTGGCTTCCGTGACGGGGCGACTGGCCGAGGCAGGGCTGTCCGAACCTGCTGTTCGAGGACCCTTCCTGCTGGAACTACCCAATGTGACCCACTTGGCCACCGACATCACGGCCAGGGTCACCACGACGAACGCGGCACACATCGTCGACGTCATTCACCCCACGGCAGCCGTGTGCGGTACCCCGCGAGAACTGGCCTACCAGCTCATCGAGCAGACCGAGACCATCGACCGAGGACGGTTCGCCGGCCCAGTCGGATGGATGTCGCCGGACGGATCGGGCCAGTGGGCCCTGGCCCTGCGTTGCGGTCAGTTCTCCCCTGACAACCAATCCGTACGAGTTCATGCCGGCGCCGGGATCATGCCCAGTTCTGACCCGGACAAGGAATGGATCGAGACCCGGGCCAAGATGGAGGCCTTCACGTCGGTGTTGGAGGGCTAGGAACCCTTGCCACAGACCTTCGGCCCTACTCAGACCGGGGGCAGGGTCACCTCGACGATGCTTCGTCCCCGAACAGGTTCGGCCAGGAAATCGGTGGTGTCGGCGCGCTGGTAGCGGGCACCCACGGCCTTGGCCAGCCCCTCCAGATAGAAGTCCTGCGGGGTGAGGAAGAACCTCTCCAACACCGGACGAGGAGCAGCAGCGTGTTCCAGCCCGGCAAAGATCGCTCCCCCGGCGTCATTGAGCACGACGACCTGGACGTCGACATCTCGTTCAGCCGCTCCCTTGAGCAGGGCGGTCGCATCGTGAGCAGCGGTGAGGTCTCCGACGACAACTCGCACCGGCATTCCCAGCCCCAGGTGCAGTCCGACACCCGTCGAGACGGTGCCGTCGATTCCGGCCACTCCGCGGTTGGCGATGGCCACCGGCCCGCGCTGCTGGGGAACCGCGCACCGGTCGAAGGATCGGATGACAGCGGATGCGCCGAGCACGAGAAGTGGTCCCACCCCACGGCAGGCATCGGCCCAGATGGCCGCACAGATCTGGTCTTTGAGGGTGAGGGCCGCCGGATGGTCGGCGCGTTTCCACCGAGCGAGCCATCCCTCGTTCTGGCTGCTGGTGCGCACGGTGATGGGTCCGGGGACGACCCGGGCATCCCCAGCAACGTCAGTCCACTGGGGCCGCTTGGCGACGACGGTGACGCGATGATTCGCCAACAGCCGTGACACGGGTCGTGACAAAGTGGGATGGCCGAGAACGAGGACGGCCTCGACCTCCTCGGCCAGATCGGTGCCGAGGATACCCTGGTAGTCGGTGAGGGCGTTGTGGCCCAGCCTGGCCCCAGAACTCGGCTCAGCCAGGAGGGGCCAACATCCTTCCTCAGCGGCGGTCACGGCGTCGCGTCCGGCACCATCACCGGCGACGACGACGGTGTGAGGGGGCATGGAGACCGGGGTCGCCGGTCGGGAAACCCTATCCACGACTCGAGGCTTCGGTAGACACGGCTGCCACGGCTCGTCGGGCACGAGCGGGTCACGGAATCCAACGTTGAGGTGGACCGGTCCGGGGTCAGCCGACAGTGCCCCGCTGGCCGCCGTGACGGCACGCAGCACGAGCCCGTCGAGGCGGTCATCGGCGGGGAAACCGGCGGGGATGGCGCCGAAGAATCTCGGTGCCGTCCCGTAAATCCCCTCTTGGGTGGTGGTCTGATTGGCGCCGGTCTGCCACATCTCGTGGGGACGATCGGCAGAGCACACGATGAGCGGAACCCCACTGGCGTCGGCCTCCAGGACCGCAGGATGCAGGTTCGCCACGGCCGTCCCCGAGGTCGTCACGACGACGGCCGGACGCCACAGCCCCTCCATGACCGAGGCCCGCGACAGGCCCAGGGCGACGAATCCGGCGGAACGCTCGTCGAGGCGCACATGCACGCGCAGCCACCCGGCGGCCTCGGCGTCAGCCAGGGCATAACCGATGGGGGCGTCGCGGGAGCCAGGACAGTAGACGACATGTTCGACCCCGGCTGCGGCAAGGGCACTGACCAGTCGGCGGGCCACTGCGGTGGAGGGGTTCACGGTCGTCTCCGTTCCATCTCGGCCCAGGCGGCCACGGTGAGATCCAGACGCTGGGCCCATCTGGGGCACAGGTCGTCGTCGGGGTCGTCGGCCACGACGTCGACAACCCCTCGCTGGGGCCTCAGGTAACCATCGACGGGAGTCAGGGGCGAGTCACTGACGTCACCGCGGAACAGCCGCAGGGTCCCCAACCCGCAGGCATGGTCGAGGTGTGGCAGGGCAGCCGCCAGGTGTGTGGCCAGCCCGATGCCGATGCTGGTGTCCAGGGCTGAGGAGACGACGGCGGGCAATCCGGCAGCGTCGATGACCTCCAGGGCGCGCGAGATGCCGGCCAGCGGTTGGGCCTTGACGATGATGAGGTCGGCTGCTCCGGCTCGTGCCACCGCCACTGGGTCCTCGGCGCGACGCACCGACTCGTCAGCGGCCACCGGAACATCGACCCGCCGGCGCACCCGGGCAAGATCTTCGACCTGGGGGCAGGGCTGCTCGACGTATTCCAGCCCTTCGGCGGCGGCGTCGAGCTCGGTGATGGCCCGCACTGCTGTCTCGACGTCCCAGGCGCCATTGGCGTCCACCCGAATCCGGCCCGCCGGCATCGCCTCGCGTACCGCAGCGACACGCCGGCAGTCCTCGCGCAGGTCACTGCGGGGATCGGCAACCTTGACCTTGGCAGTGGTGCAGGACGACTGGGCCGCCATCGTCCGAGCCCGATCCGCGTCGACGACAGGGATGGTGACGTTGACCGGGATGCGGTCTCGTCGGGGCGCTGGGACAGGTTCGGTGGCCCCCTCGATCCCAGCTCGTAACCAGGATGCGGACTCAACCGGGTCGTAGTCCCAGAACGGGGACCATTCCCCCCACCCTTCGTGGCCGTGCAGCAGGGTGCCCTCGCGCACCTCGATGCCGCGGAATCTCACCGTGAGCGGCACGGTGAAGGCGATGACCTCATCAATACCGCGGTCGGCCAGCAGCGGCGGAACGTGCAACCGGTAGGCCCGCAGATGGGCACTCACTTCTTCTCCGTCGCCTCACCAGTGCGCAGGGCGGCCACGAAGGCTTCCTGGGGCACCTCGACCGAGCCGACGACCTTCATCCGCTTCTTACCGGCCTTCTGCTTCTCCAACAGCTTGCGCTTGCGGGAGATGTCACCGCCGTAACACTTGGCCAGCACGTCCTTACGGACGGCGCGGATGGTCTCGCGGGCGATGACCCTGGCACCGATGGCGGCCTGGATCGGCACCTCGAACTGCTGGCGTGGGATGAGTTCCTTGAGCTTGGCTGCCATGGCGACGCCATAGGAATAGGACTTGTCGCGGTGAACGATCGAGCTGAGGGCGTCGACCGGATCGCCATTGAGCAGGATGTCGACCTTGACGAGGTCAGCGGCCTGCTCGCCTGCCTCGTGGTAATCCAGCGAGGCGTACCCCTTGGTGCGGGACTTGAGCTGGTCGAAGAAGTCGAAGACGATCTCCGAGAGTGGCAACTGGTACCGAATTTCCACGCGATCTGAGGACAGGTAATCCAGCCCCTGCTGGACCCCGCGACGCTGCTGGCACAGCTCGAGGATGGTGCCGATGTACTCGGCGGGGCTGAGGATGGTGGCATCGACGATGGGCTCGCGCACCTCGGCGATACGTCCGGAGGTCGGGTATTCCGACGGATTGGTGACGGTGACGGTCGACCCGTCCTCCATGAGAACGTGGTGCACGACGGAGGGGGCGGTGGAGATGAGGTCAAGGTCGAACTCACGTTCCAGGCGCTCACGCACGATCTCCATGTGCAGCAGTCCGAGGAAACCGACGCGGAAACCAAATCCCAGGGCCGTCGAGGTCTCGGGTTCGTAGACCAGGGCCGCGTCATTGAGCTGCAACTTGTCGAGGGCGTCACGCAGCTCCGGGAAGTCCTTGGCGTCAATCGGGAAGAGCCCCGAGTACACCATCGGCTTGGGGTGCTGGTAGCCACCGAGATCGGTCTCGGAAGGTTTGGCGGCATTGGTAACGGTGTCGCCGACTCGGGATTGACGAACATCCTTCACGCCGGTGATGAGGTACCCAACCTCACCGACGGACAGCCCGTCAGCGGGAACCATCTCCGGGGAAATGACACCAATTTCAAGCACCTCATGGGCGGCCCCGGTGCTCATCATGAGGATCTTCTCGCGGTGATTCAGCGCGCCGTCGACGACGCGAACATAGGTGACGACGCCGCGGTAGGTGTCGTAAACCGAATCGAAGATGAGGGCGCGAGCGGGGGCGTCGGCCACTCCCTCGGGGGCCGGGACCTTGGCGACGATGGTGTTGAGCAGGTCGTCGACCCCGTCACCGGTCTTCGCGGAGACACGCAGCACCTCGGATTCGTCGCAACCGATGATCCCGGCGATCTCAGCAGCGTGGCGATCCGGTTCGGCTCCCGGGAGGTCGATCTTGTTGAGAACCGGGATGATCTCCAGGTCGGCTTCCAGGGCCAGGTACAGGTTGGCCAAGGTCTGGGCCTCGATGCCCTGGGCTGCGTCAACGAGCAGGATCGCCCCCTCGCAAGCCTGGAGGGACCGCGACACCTCGTAGGAGAAGTCGACGTGACCAGGGGTGTCGATCATGTTGAGAATGTGGGTGACGCCATCGACCTGCCACGGCATCCGCACTGCCTGGGACTTGATGGTGATGCCGCGTTCCCGCTCGATGTCCATCCGGTCCAAGTACTGGGCGCGGGCGCTGCGATCGTCAAGGACACCGGTGATCTGCAACATGCGGTCGGCCAGGGTCGACTTGCCGTGGTCAATGTGCGCAATGATGCAGAAGTTCCGAATGATGGCCGGATCTGTGCTGCCAGGCTGAGGCGCGGACATCTGCTCCCTCATGTCTCGACGGTGGGTGCCGGGGTGACCGGCTCAACTATCAGTCTCTCACGCACCAGCGACACCGCGCTCATCTCGGGGGGCTCACGTCGGGGGCTCACATGCGAACGCATCTGAGCACGACGGACGACGCCGGGGGTAGGGCTGCCACGAGAAAGTCCACTGATTTGGGGCTGCCGTGTTGATTTGGTAATGTGTCCTGTCGCGCCTGTCTGGCGCTTTCCACGTACATCGATCAAGAAATCAGAGGCTGCCCAGTGCCCAACATCAAGTCGCAGATGAAGCGCGTGAAGACCAACGAGAAGGCGCGCCAGCGCAACAAGGCCGTCAAGTCTGCCCTGCGCACCTACGTGCGTAACTTCCGTCGCGCCGCTGAGGCCGGAGACGTCGAGGCTGCCACCAAGGCCGCCAGGATCGCCAACCGTCAGCTCGACAAAGCCGTGTCCAAGGGCGTCATCCACAAGAACCAGGCCGCCAACCGCAAGTCGGCCATCTCCAAGAAGCTCAACTCGCTGGCCGCCTGAGTATTTTTCTCTCCCCGTCAGGGGACACACACAGCGCCTCGACCCACTGGGTGGTCGAGGCGCTTGACGTGCCTGCTGTGAACCACGCTCAGGACCCGGCCAACCATCGCAGCCCAACCCACCCCGTCAGACAGCCAGACGGTCCGGGGTCCTCCGGCGCGACCATCCGGACGTTTACTCCTGCCGGGCTTTCTCGACGTCGATGAGCATCGACTCCAAGGCGTAGTTGGCATCCACTGCGGCACCTTTGACAGCACCGTCGCAGCTATTGACCAGCCGAATTGCCCTGGCCACCCCGGCCTTGCTCCACGACCGCCCCTGCTTGTTGAGAGCCTTGAGTTTCCACGGCGAGACGCCGATCGCCTGAGCCAACTGCTTGTCGCCCATCCGAGAACTGCGCATGTCCAGGAACAACCCCAGGGAACGCAGCCCGAGTGCCATCGCAGCCGTCACCGCTGCCGGCTGGACTCCGGTCGACAACCCCCATCGCAAGGTTTCCAACGCATCTGGAAGTCGCCCCTCCAAGCTGGCATCGGCCACGCTGAAGGCCGAGATTTCCGCCCTGCCGCCGAAATAGGTCGTGACAGCTTGAGCGTCAATCCGCCCGTCGGGTGAATCACTGGCGAGCTGGTCAATGGCAGCAGCCAAGGTGCGCAGGTCATTGCCGAGGGCCTGGTGCAAGGCGTCGGCGGCGTCATGATCCATGTCGAGATGGGCTCGACGGGCCTCCGTGGCGATGAACTCGGGGATGGCCCACGGCTTGGGGGAATCGGCCTTCACCGTCTCGATCTTGGCTTTGGAGAGTTTGGTGAGCAGCCCCTTCCCCTTCACCCCTCCGGGATGGACGAGGATGAGACACAGGTCCTCCGAGGGGTGCGCTGCGGTGGTGGCAACCAGGTCGAACAGATCCTTGTCGAGATCGGCGATGGAGTCGACGATGACGATCGTCGCCTCGCTGAACAGCGATCCTCCGGTGGCTTCCACGAAACGACCGGCATCGACCTCGCGACCGACCAACTCGACGAGTTCAGCCTCCGGGGCTTCTCGTCGGGCGGCCTTCACCCGGGAGTCGACTGCCCTGTCCGACAGCAGGGTCTCTGACCCCTGGACCAACAATGCTCTGCCGTAGACCGAACTCACCTTCCCAAGGATGCCAGAGGACGCCGTCGAGATCGCCTCCGGCGATGTTCTGCCTGGTCAAGGACTCAGTGAGAGTGCAGCCACTCCAATCGGGCGCGTAACAGATCCATCGGTGCCGACTCGTTCTTGGGGCCGGGCACCTCCCGATAGAGCTGCCCCCACCCTGCCTGCGGGGTGAGGTCGTGGTGGCGGGAGTAGTCGAGCAGGGCTCGATGGATCTCTCGGCGCATCTCACGCGGATCGCTGATGGTGTCATACACCGAACCACCTTGGCGCTGCAGGGCGACGAGGTCGTCACGTCGGGCCTGCCTCTCCTGCTCCGCCTGGGACGCCTTGGAGGCACGGCGAGCTGAGGCGACGCGGCGAGCCTGCTCGGCGCGGATCTTCTCGTCACGGGCCAGCAGGGCGCGTTCCTGCTCGGGGCTGAGAAGCCCGTCAAGGGCGAACAGTCCGCCATCAGACGGCGTGGGGGCATAGGTGTCAATGACCTCGCCGAGGATGGCGTCGGAGGCGACCGCCTGCCAAGTCCCGGCGTCGGGATCAGGCTCGGAACGCTCCCGGGTGTCGAACTCCTCGATGAGGTCGGGCTCCTGTGGTGGCCCAATGACGTGGTCACGGGTCTCCTCCATCTCGGAGGCCAGGTCGAGCAGACGTCCCACCGCCGGAAGGAAGACCGTGGCACGCTCGCGACGATTGCGTGCACGGACCACACGCCCCACCATCTGGGCGAAGAACAGCGGGGTGGAGGCCGTCGTCGAGTAGATCAGCACCGCGGCGTCGGGAACGTCGACGCCCTCGGTGATGAGGCGCACACAGACTGCGCAGATCGCGTCGGGATCGTCGCGGTAGGCGGTGAGTTTCTTGGCCGAGGCCGCATCCTCGGACAGGATCACCGAAGGCTCATTGCCAGTGACGTCTCGCCAGACCTCGGCGTATTCCTTGGCCACCTTCTGGTTCGAGGCCGGGATGAGCACCTTGGCGTGCGGAATCGTCCCGGACTCGCGCAGTTGGTTGACGCGCGCCCACGCCGCCGCCATGACGTGGGCGATCCACTCCCCGTCGGAGTCCAACGCGGTACGCCAGGCCATCTCCTCGTTGGCCTTGGTCAGTTCGGAGTCACCGAGAATGGCGGTGTGGGTCTCCCCCACCGCGTCAGTCCAGGTGGATCGTCCGGTGTAGGTGGCGAAGGTGACGGGACGCACGACCCCGTCGCGCAAGGCGTCACCGTAGCCATAGGTGTAGTCGGCCACCGACTCGAAGACGCCATCACCAACCTCCTCGTAGCGGACGTGGGCAATCTTGGCCTCGTCGGAACGGAACGGAGTTCCGGTGACACCAAGGCGTCGCTGTGCACCCGAGAAGGCCTCGATGACCCCAGAACCCCAGCTCATGACGTCGCCGGCGTGGTGGATCTCGTCGAAGATGACGAGGGTGCGCATGTTGGTCGCCCGGGCAGCGTGCAACGCAGGTTTCTGGGCCACCTGGGCATAGGTGACGACGCAGCCGTGGCAGTCGGGTGGGAGAGCCTCGGCGTTCGTGGTGTCACGCAGATCGAATCCAAGCCCTCGGGCCGCGCCGATCCACTGGGTGCGCAGGTGATCAGTTGGGCATACGACGATGACACGGTTGATGACGTGGTCTTGCCACAGATGCGCTGCGACGGCCAGGGTGAAGGTCGTCTTGCCGGCACCAGGGGTGGCGCACACCAGCCAGTCGCGGGGGTTGGAAGCCAGGTACGAATCCAGTGCCTCCCGCTGCCAGGTACGCAACCGCATCGGCATGCGGGGCCCTTTGGTCGTGAACCGTGACGCCACCTGTTCTCCTTCCCACGAGGGCACACCTCAGGTGAACCGACCGCTCAGATTAGCGCGCCCAAGCGACACCTCCACAGCAACGAATCTTCCGGCAAGACAGAACACGGGATCGGTCATGACCGGGTCTGCACCAGGACCGTCTCACCACGGCGCGCCAGCAATACCGTGCCTTCCTCGCCCGTGCTGTGCACCTGCATCCCCATCGTCGCGGCCAGGGACGCTGCCTGGTGCGAGGACCGCCCCGACGAGTTGGACGTGCCTGCCGACATCACCGCGACGCTCGCGCCGGTAGCAGCCCAGAAGTCGCCATCCTCATGGGACGATTCGCGCCGGGCAATGACGAGGACATCACTTGACAGGTCGGCGTGACCGGTCAGGAGATGGCGCTGCGCGTCGGGTTCGGCGTCCCCGGCCAGCAGAACTCGTAGTCCCTCGACCGTGACCTTGACGATGAGACGAGAGGTGTTCTCCCCGACAGGCTCGCCCTGGGGTGCCTCAGCATCAACCAGGGGGTGCGACGCGAACAGCTCAAGCCGTGCCGTGCCGACCGTCATGACCTGACCCGAGTGCGCCGCGATGACCTGTGCTCCCAGCCGTGCTGCGGTCTGTCCCACCGGCGTGGCCACCCCTTGGGCGGACGACAACGCAGGGACGACAACCGTGGTCGTCGGCCCGTGATCGCTGATCACGTCGAACCCGCCAACGGAATCGGGATGATCATGGCTGAGCACCACCATCGGCACCTGGTCGACGTCAAGATCGTCGAGGCAGCGGCCCAGTCTGCCCGGATCAGGACCAGTGTCGACGACGACTGCGGCACGGGGGCCAGCACGCACCAGCGCAGCACTCCCCGGCCCGACGTCGCACACCGCCACCTGCCAGGTTCCCGGCCAGCCGGCAACGGGAGGTCGGACCACGGTGGCTGCGAGGATCACAAGGCCAGCCAACGTCGTCAACCATGGCCTTGCCAGGACGGTTGGTGTCATGAGGGCCAGTCCCAGGCAGAGCCCGCCGAGCACGGCGATGGCCGTTCCCGTGACGGGCCAGGTCAGCAGGCCAGCCGGCGCCTTGGCTCCCAGATGAGCGATCCAGATGATGGGCTGTACACACCACCCGGCCAGGCGACCCAGTGGCACCGCCAAGGGTGGCCAGATGAGGGCCACGAGTGCGGCCGTCATTCCCAGGGCTGAGGCGGGTGGGACGAAGGGGGCGGCTGCCAAGTTGGCGACGAGACCGGTGGTGGAGACAGATCCTGCCATCCAGGTGACGACGGGTTGAGTCGCGAGCTGGGCAGCCCACGGCACCGTGACGGCGGCTGCCAGCCAGGTTGGCGCCCATGCCATCGCGCTCGCCCAGGGTTGAGCCCACCACAAGATCCCTGCCGTGGCGCAGGCCGACAGCCAGAATCCCACGGAGCGCACCAGCCACGGATCGACGAGCATGAGGCCGGTCACCGCGACCGCCAGGGTCCGCACTCCCCCGCGCCGGTCGAAGGACACCCCGGTTGCCGCCATCGCCACGGCTCCCATGGCGGCTGCTCGCACGACGGAGGCCTCAGCCCGACACACCACGACGAAGCCGACGACACCGATCACCGAGAGCACCCGTAACCCGCGTCTCTTCATGCCGCACCACGCCCCGATCCACCACACCAAGGCGGTCGTGGAAGCCAGATTGGCCCCCGACACGGCCATGAGGTGAGTCAAGGCGGTGACACGGAAGTCGTCGGACATGTCGTCGGAGACTGCAGTGGTGTCCCCGAGAACCAAGGAAGGCACGATGGCTCGCTGACCGTCAGGACACCCCGCCACCGCCGTCACCAGACCGGCGCGAAAGTGATTGACGGCACGGTCCAGCGGACCGGGGCGGGCCACGACCTTGGGCGGTGAACGCAACTTCACCACGGCCGATTCCGCCCGTCCTGGCCGTGGCGGGGTCAGCAGGCCACGGACCTCGACATGATCCCCCACGGCGAGCTTGCTGGCTGGTGCCGACCTGGCCCCCGTTGCCATGACGACGACCTGGGTCGCCTGCTTGACGACCCGATCCTCCGTGGCGACGCGACTGACGGCCAGCGTGATCATGACCGTCGATCCGCCAGGCCCGTCACCCTCAAAGGTCCGTGGCTCCACGGTCACCCGACCTGTCAGCGTCGCCATGGCCCCTGCGTCGGCCAGCTCCGCCACGCCCATGTCGTGGACGATGTGGTTGCGCATACCGGAGGTGGCCAGGACGCTGAGACCCACGAGGGCCGCCACGACCACCAGCCATTTCGTGCGCCATGCTGCGATCATGGTCGCGACAAGGCATCCTGCAGCGGCGGCGAGGATGAGCCGGGGATGATCGCTGGTCCCCAGTGCCGCTGCCACACACGCCACTGCGGCGACCGGAACCATGCGCACATCCGGTGTGACGTCCTGCCTTTCACGGGCACGATCAGAGCGTGACATGGGGTTTGATCTTCTCGAAGGTCTTGGGGCCGACCCCGGAGATCTCGCGCAGTTGATCGACCGAGGTGAACCGACCGTGTTCCTGGCGCCACGCCATGATCCGGCCTGCCATGACCGGCCCCACCCCATCGATCGACTCGAGTTCGCCCTGGCTCGCCGTATTGAGATTGATCGGGCCACCGCCAGCCGTCGACCCACTTCCCGACTCACCAGCATCGGTCGGCCCGGCCCCTTGATGTGTCGTCGTAGTAGCTGTCTGGGTATCGGCTGTCTGGCCAGGAGGGGTCACAGTGGCGTCCCCACGGCTGGGAATCCATATCTGGCAGCCATCGCAGATCGGGGCAGCAAGGTTGAGGTGTCCCGGATGGGCTCCCGAGGCCATACCTCCGGCCGCGTCAACGGCGTCAACCACCCTGGCGTCGGCTGGCACCGTGTAGACGCCCGGGTGTCTCACCTTCCCCGCCACGTGCACCTGAACGCTACCGACCTGGCCCGGCGCTGGCGAAGGGTTCGCTCCCTGCACCGTGTTCCCGCCCGGCGTCGCGTTCCCTCCTGGGGCGGTGTTCACTTCTGGTGCCGCGTTCACTCCTGGGCCTGCGGCCGGGGCTGACTCCCCAGTGGTCTGCGAGTCGCTGCTGGAGGTACCCGGCAGACTGGCACCTTCTGGCACCGTCGAGACGACCGCCACCCCGGCAGGCACTTCGGTGGGTTTGGACCTCAGCAATCCCACGGCCACCACCGACAGCACGAGGACGAGCAGGATACCCACGGCTGAGGCGTGGGCCCGGGTCACTGGTCGTCTCGGCCTCGTGGACTCCTCCTCGGTCGGCTCCTGCCTCTCTGGTGCCCCTCTCGCTGGTTCCTGCGCCACGGGGGTGGCCGAACGTCGCGGCCCCAGTTGCCGGGCAGGCAGGCGGGCCATGAGGTCCTCAAGACGTTCTCGGTACTCGTCGCTCATACCTACATTTGTCGTCTCAGGACCCCGAAATCCGCCACCTTTTTTACTTCTGTGGACAACGCGACGCGGCGGCGAGTCTGCTGTCCACAGGCTCGCCGCCGCGTCGTCACAATGTCAGGTCGTTATCGCCACGATCATGCGGAAGCATGACCGCCAGGATCTGGGCGGGTCACTTCGCGACGATGGAGATCATCCTCGGTAGGCGGGCAATGACCTTCACGATCTCCTTGCCCTCAGTGAACCGCTGGACGTTGGGATCGGCCAGGGCCACCTCAAGGGCTTGCTCCTCGGTGATGTCAGGGCTGACCTGGATCTTCGCTCGGACCTTACCCGTCACCTGGACGACCATCGTCACCTCCTCGGCGACCAGCAGCTTCTCGTCGGCGGTCGGCCACTGGGAGTTGGCGACAGAAGGAGCCAGACCAAGCATCTCCCACATCTCCTCAGCCAGGTACGGGGCCACCAGCGACAGCGCCTGGGCGGTGAAGGTGACGGCCTCGCGCACCGCAGGGTCGGCCGGGCCGCAACCGGAGTCGATGGCCTTGCGGGTGGCGTTGACCAGCTCCATGATGCGCGCCACGACGACGTTGTAGCGACCGCTTTCCAACAGCTCGGTGATGTCGGCGATACTGCGATGGGTCACGCGACGAAGGTTGCCGTCCCCCTTGGTCACGTCAACGTCGGGGTCGCTGGTGACCTCCGAGGCCACCCGCCATGCCCGCTGCAGGAACTTCAGGGTCGAGGCCGGGGAGACGTCGGCCCAGTCGATGTCCTCGTCCGGCGGGCCAGCGAAGATGACGGTGGTGCGCACCGCGTCGACGCCGAACTGGTCGATCTGCTTGCCCAGGTCAACACCGTTGCCCAGCGACTTCGACATCGCCCGGCCCTCGTTGATGACCTGCCCCTGGTTCATGAGCCGTTCGAAGGGCTCGGTGAAGTCGACCATGCCGAGGTCGTGCAACACCTTGGTGAAGAACCGCGAGTACAGCAGGTGCATGGTGGCGTGCTCGACGCCGCCAATGTACTGGGCGACCGGCATCCATCGACGCACCGCCTCGGTGTCGAAGGGGCCTTGGTCGAAGTGCGGGGAGCAGTAGCGCAGGAAGTACCACGACGAGTCCACGAAGGTATCCATGGTGTCGGTGTCGCGTTGGGCAGCCTGGCCACACTTGGGGCAGGGCACCTCGCGCCACTCGCGGGCCTCCTCACCGGCGAGCGGGGAGGTGCCCTTGGGGGCCAGTTCGGCACCGCGCAGGTCGGGCAGCTTGACCGGCAGCTCGTCGTCAGGGACCACGACGTCGCCACAGGACTCACAGTGGATGATCGGGATGGGGCATCCCCAGAAACGCTGACGACTGAGCAACCAGTCACGCAGACGGTAGGTGATCGTTGCCTCGCCGATCCCCTTGTCGCCGAGGAACTCGCTCATCTTCTCGATGGCTTCGGCCTTGGTGGTGATGCCGTCGAGGAATCCGGAGTTCTGGTAGGCGCCGTCTCCTGTGGTGGCGATACCGGATTCACGCGGATCAGCCTCACCAGTGTCAATGACCGGGATGACGTCGATGCCGTACCTGCGGGCGAAGTCGAGATCGCGCTGGTCGTGAGCCGGCACAGCCATGACGGCACCGGTGCCGTAGTCGGCCAACACGTAGTCACCGGCCCATACCGGGATCTTGGCCCCGTTGACCGGATTGGTGGCCTCGACGCCCAGGGGCACACCGGTCTTCTCGTGCTCGGTGGACTGACGCTCAATCTCGGACTTCTTCTTGACCTCGTCGAGGTAGGCCTCGAAGTCGGGACGGGCCTGGTCGGAGACGATCTCCTGGGCCAGGGCGGAATCGGGGGCGACGACCATGAAGGTCGCCCCGTAGAGGGTGTCGGGGCGAGTGGTGAAGACCCGCACCGGCTCGGGGCGGCCGTCGATGGTGAAGTCGACGTAGGCGCCCTCGGAACGTCCAATCCAGTTGCGCTGCATCGACAGCACTCGATCGGGCCACTTGCCCTCGATCTGGTCCATGTCGTCAAGCAGACGCTGGGCGTAGTCGGTGATGCGGAAGTACCACTGGTTGAGCTGACGCTTCGTCACGACGGCGCCGCAGCGCTCGCAGCGGCCATCCTTGACCTGCTCGTTGGCGAGCACCGTCTGGTCATTGGGGCACCAGTTGGCCCAGGAGTCCTTGCGATAGGCCAGCCCCTTCTCGAAGAAGCGGCTGAACAGCCACTGGGTCCAGCGGTAATACTCCTCGTCGGAGGTGTGCAACCTCATCGACCAGTCGAAGGAGACGGCGTAGCGCTGGAAGGATGCGGCCTGGGTGTCGATGTTGCGGTAGGTCCACTCGGCGGGGTGGGTGCCGTGCTTGATGGCGGCGTTCTCGGCCGGCAGACCGAAGGAGTCCCAGCCGACCGGGTGCAGGACGTCGAAACCGCGCAGGCGCCAGTAGCGGGCGAGGACATCACCGATGGCGAACGCCTCGGCGTGACCCATGTGGAGGTCACCGGAGGGGTAGGCGAACATGTCGAGGACGTAGCGGCGCTCCTTGGAGCCATCGTCAAGGGCTGCGAAGGTGCGGTTGTCCTGCCAGTACTGGGACCACTTCTCCTGGGCTGCGGCTGCGTCGTAGCCCGTCGTCTCGCGCACCTCGTCGCTCACGTCACACCTCTCGGATCCACTACGGGTCTCAGCGGACCCGCGACACGTACGCGCCAGTGTAGCGAAACCAGCCCACATGCACCGTCAGGGTTCCCTGTCCTTGCTTGTGAACAGTCGTTGCGCAAGAGCACAGTTGATGTCATGAGTACCACGGCACGCCGCACGAACACGCCAGACGAGGAGACCACGACGCCCTGCGTTCCTGCCATGTCTGCCTTGGCCCCCATCCAGGAATCGTCGACCCCCTCGACCGACTCCCCCGCTCCGGCCCGCAAGCCCCACGAGGCTGACAAGGGCATGGGCAGCCTCAACTCCAAACTCAACTGGTTGCGTGCCGCGGTGCTCGGAGCCAATGACGGCATCATCTCGACGGCCGGCATCGTCATGGGCGTCGCCGGCGCCACGGTTGATCGTTCCTCCCTCCTCATCGCCGGCTTGGCGGGGCTGGTCGCCGGGGCCTTGTCCATGGCCGGTGGCGAGTACGTCTCGGTGAGCTCCCAGCGTGACATCGAGAAGGCCGTCATGGCCAAGGAGGCTGCCGAGCTGCGCGACTTCCCTGATGAGGAGCTCGAGGAACTCGCCGAAATCTACGCCGGGAAGGGCCTGTCCGAAAAGACTGCCCGTCAGGTTGCCCGCGAGCTCACCGACCATGATCCGCTGCGCGCCCATGCCGAGGCTGAGCTGGGTATCGACCCCGACGAGTACACCAATCCCTGGCACGCGGCGTTCGCCTCGATGGCGGCCTTCACCGTCGGCGCCCTCGTGCCTCTGCTCGCCATGGTGTGTTCCCCCACGACCATCCGCGTCTACATGACCATCGCCGCGACGATCATCGGCCTGTTCCTCACTGGCCTGGGGTCGGCCCTCGCCAGCGGCAGCGGCAAGGCCCGCCCGATAGCCCGCAACATCATCGTGGGCATCTGCTCGATGACGATCACCTACCTCATCGGTCACCTCGTCGGCGCGCAGGTCTGACCGTCCTCGCCCCTGCCATGTGACTCATGCGCCCACCTGCTCCTCCGGGAGTGGGTGGGCGATCACTGTGGGGTCGTGATCCATGATCTCCCACAGATTGGGCGGCACGAAGGAGTCGACGATGACCGTGAGGGCCTGGGGCAGGTCTGCAGCCCCGGTCATGAACTGGCATCGGCTGGCACACACTGACGCCACCGCCCCGTCGCCGCTGAGCCACCCGGCCAGCCCACAGAGAGCCAAGGGGGCCGGGGCCATACGGTCAGGGATCATCCCGACGGCTTGGCTCCAGATCGTCAGCCATCTCGACGCGGACGTGCGTTCCATGGCCATCCACACGGTGCGTGCCACCTCTGGGCGCTGGACAGCGACGGCCATCTCAGCGACGACGGCGTGGTCGATCGGCGAACCGGACGTCACGAGGGCACGGCATCTGGCGGCGACGACGGCGTCACTGCGGCGCGAGAGTCGTCGTCGCGCATTGGTGAGGAGTCCACGGGTGTCGGGGTCGCATGTGCGTCCGGGCCCCGACAGTTGATCAACGAGGTTGGTGCGGCTCGGCAAGACGGTGAGCCCCCGATACACCGCCTCGGCAGCAATCTGCGGAGCGGGCGTGTACGGGTGATTCTGCGCACAGTGTGGTTCGTTGCAGTAGAGGCTGCGCCAGCAGTGGCCGTCGGTCCAAGCGGCCTCACCAATGTTGACGCCCGCCATCGCCTGGGTGGCTGATGCCAGAACGGCCATGCCCCGGTCTTGATCCTCGGTGAAGGCAAGGATGACCGTGCGTCCGTGTCCTGCCAGCGTGACGATTCGAGACGCGAAGGCCTCCATGCCGAGGGGCGATGCCACGTCGTCGAGGTCAACCCGGGCGACGAACCCCTGGCAGGTTGCGCCATCGTCAGCGACGATGAGTAGCAAGCTGTCGCTGGGGTGGAAGCCCAGCAGATAGGGGGCCAGGGTGATCGCATCGTCGACGGTCCTGACGGTCAGCGGATCACGATCACCAGTGGTGGATGAATGCAGTGTTGTCATACTTACAGTTGTCGTCACGACCCCATGAAATCCGCCAACCAATTTCGGATCTGTGGACAACTCCGGCGCCGATCATCTCGCCCCGATCCGGCCCTGTGGACAACACCCGCACGTGGCGACGACGTACAGTGGGGGCCACCATGAGCCAACCGCCTGACATCAGCCAGTATCAGCCGCCGAAACGCCATGGCGGCTGGATTGCCGCCATCATCGCGGTGGCAGTCATCATTGCCCTCGTCATGGTCGCCCGTCGGGTCACCAGAGAGCCTGTTGCCTCCCCGACCCCCACACCAACTCCGGTGACGGCGTCGTCATCGTCGACCACTGCGACACCGATCCCGGCATCGGTCACCGCGGCGGCCTCCTCAGTGCCGTTCACTGACGATGACAACGCCACCCAGGGAACGTGGTCGATCGACGACGTCGAGTGGGGGCCTGGAAGTGTCACTCTCACAGTGACCATCGAGGTCACCAAGGGATCCCTGACCGGCTACGACTTCTACGTCATGGAAAACGAGTCGACGAGCGTCCACGGTGGGGACTCGCGGACCACGGGGACCCTCGGCGACACCGTCTCCCCAGACCACGAGGTCCACGGCACGATCACCATTGACTGCCCGCGCACTGACTCCACAGTCATGCTCACTCATCAAGGCGGACTGGTCAATCCCATTTCCGCGCTGACGATCAAGGGCTGATCCGCATCAAGGCATGATCCGCGGCGTGCAGCACTGATCGGGCAAAGGCGAGGGGCCCGGCATGACACCGGGCGCCTCGCCGCACAATTCCTCGTCGAGACACAACGCCGTCAGACGACCTCGATACGCGGGTAATGGGCCTGCCACATCGCCGAGAACACCTTCTCGACCGGGTTGTCCGTGGTCTCGGTCGCCACACCCTCCTCCATCGCCTGCTGGGCAACAGCGATGGCCACCGATGCCGACAGCGGCCGCAGGGTCTTGATGGATGGCAGCAGGGAGGCCCCCATCACGCGGCTGTCGACGTGCATCGCCACAGCTTCGGCAGCTGCTGCGATCATGCCGTTGGTGACGCGAGATGCCTGCACAGCGATCGCTCCCAGGCCGATTCCCGGGAAGACCAGGGCGTTGTTGGCCTGGGCAATCTCGTAGGTGACACCGTTGACCGTAACCGGGTCGAAGGGCGATCCGGTGGCCACCAGGGCGCGTCCGTCTGTCCACGTGAGAACGTCGGACGGTAGGGCCTCTGCCTTACGGGTCGGGTTCGACAGCGGCATGATCACCGGACGTTCGCAGTGAGCCGCCATCGTCGTGACGATCTCGTCGGTGAAGGCACCAGCCTGGGCCGAGCAGCCGATGAGGATCGTCGGGTGGACATTGCGCACCACGTCGCGCAGCGTGTACTGGTCGGGGGTGTCAATGGTCCACCTGTCCAGTTCTTCCTTGCTCCGTGCGAAGGGCTGCTGGAAATCACGCAGACGCAGGCCCTCGCGCAGCAGGCCGCGAGACCCCAATGCCCAGAAGTGGGACCGCGCTGTCTCCTCGTCCATGCCCTGGCTGACCATGAGCTGCACCAGAAGGTTGGCGATACCGGTGCCAGCCGAACCAGCGCCGTGGATGACGATGCGGTGCTCGCTGAGCGGAGTACCGGACGTCTTGACAGCACTCAACACTGCGGCGACGACCACGGCTGCGGTCCCCTGGATGTCGTCGTTGAAGGTGCAGTAGTCGTCCCGGTACTTGTTGAGGATGCGGGTGGCGTTACCGGCCGCGAAGTCCTCCCAGTGCAACAGGGCGTGCGGGAACATCCGGTGGGCGGTCTCGACGTACTGCTGGATGAAGTCGTCGTAGCGCTCGCCGCGTACTCGCGGGTGGCGCACACCGAGATAACCGTCGTCATTGAGACGTTCCATGTTGTCAGTGCCGACGTCGAGGACGACTGGCAGGACGCGGTGAGGATGGATTCCGGCGGCTGCGGTGTAGACCGCCAGCTTTCCGACGGTGATCGCGACGCCACCGACACCTTGGTCACCGATACCGAGGATGCCCTCTGCATCGGTGGCCACGATGAGGTCGACGTCATCAGGCCCGTGTCCCAACTGCCCCAGGGCCTGCTCCATGTCCTCCGGGTCGTCGATGGACAGGTAGATACCGCGCGGCCGGTCGTACCAGTGGCTGTATTCCTCGATGGCCTTACCGATCGTCGGGGTGTAGACGATGGGCAGCATCTCCTCAATGTGCTCGGCGATGAGGCGGAAGTACAGCACCTCATTGCGGTCGTGCATGTGGTTGAGATAGAGGTACTTCGCCAGGTCGTCGGGCTGTGCCGAGTACTGAGCGTAAACCCGCTTGAGCTGGTCGGTGATCGTCATGACCCCCGACGGCAGCAGACCCGTCAGACCAAGGACCTTGCGCTCCTCGAGAGTGAAGGCCGTGCCGCGGTTGGTCAGGGGGTTGGCCAATACCTCCTGACCACGAGCCGCGATCTTGAGAAACTCTCCGTCACTGTCCTGCGCGTACTGAAAAGGAACTGACATACCCCCTAGCCTAGGAGGTCGTCAGCACAAATGTTCAGCTAGTCAGGAGATGGATGACAAAGTGTCTCGCAAGCGGTCAGCAGATGCCTTGAGGGAGGCAACCTCCTCCGCGCTCATGGCGACGGGAACGACCCCCTCGATGCCGTCACGCGAGACGATGCAAGGCATCGACAAAGCCACACCGGACACACCGTGGACGTCCTCGATGACGCTGGACAGCGGCAGCACGGAACGTCCCGGTCGCAGCAACGACTCGGCCAGACGTGCCCCCGTCAGACCGATGGCGTAGTTCGTCGCCCCCTTGCCCTCGATGATCTTGTAGGCAGCGAAGGCGGCCTCGTGGGCCAGGTCAGCCAGCACCTCATCGGTGAAGACGTGCTCACCGCCGACGGTCCACTCGCGGATCGGCACACCCGAGATGTTGGCGCTCGACCACAGCGGGAACTCCGAGTCGCCGTGCTCACCGACGATGGTGGCGTGGACGTGACGCTGTTCGACGTTGGCCCACTGTCGGATGAGCCAACGCAGGCGCGAGGTGTCCAGCATCGTGCCGGTGGAGAAAACGCGATTCGCCGGCAGCCCAGTGGCCTGCTGGGCGACGACGGTCAGCACGTCGCAGGGGTTGGTGACGAGCACGAACAGGGCATTCGGGGACTGCTCGACCAACTGCGGCATGAGGGAGCGCAGGATGTTGGCGTTGATCCCGGCGAGGTCCAGACGGGTCTGGCCCGGCTTCTGGCGAGCTCCAGCAGTGATGAACACGACGTCCGAATTGGCGGTGTCGTGGACATCTGCACCCCCCATCACCGAGGCGGGGGTGAACTGGGTGCCGTGGGCGAGGTCTGCCACCTCGGCCTCAACCTTGTCCTTGGCGATGTCGTAAAGGGCAACAAGGTCGGCCGATCCGCGGATGAGGCAGGCGTAGGCCAGGGAGGAACCAACCGAACCGGCCCCGACGACGGAGATCTTGGAGGCGCGGCGAGTGACGTCAGAAGTGCTCATGACGTTCATCTTAGGGTGCCCTGGGACGTGATTCCCCGCACTGCGCACCTGGGCCGCGCATCTGAACAACATGCCAGATGGTATGGCCATTTGTGCACGCCCCAAGCGGACTTCCCGACTCTGAAGCACCCGTCTTCGGGCGGACGCAAACGTGGCCCCGGTAGTACTACCGGGGCCACGAATCGACGACGCGACGATCAGATCTCGTCGAGTGATGTTCCGCGGGTTTCACGGGCGAACATGTAGATCACACCACCCACGACCAGCAACACTGAGAACAGGATGAAGGCGGGGAAGACGGCGTCGAGGGTGACGTTCTGCTTGACGGCAGTGCCACCGACCATGAGACCCATGAGAGCCGGGCCGATGACCTTGGCGGTGGCGCCGATGCCATAGCCGAGTCCCAGACCGGTGGAACGAGCCTCGTTGGGGAACTGCTCGGAGCCGAAGGCGTTGAGGATGCCGAAGGCACCGTCACCGAAGGCCATGGCAATGAGGACGCCGATGAAGAAGGCCTGCCATCCCCAACCCTGCTGAGCCGACAAAGCGATGATGAGGGAACCGACGGCGCCGACGACACCAAAGACCAGCATGGTCACCCGGCGGCCAATCCGGTCAGCAAGCCATGCGGACAGCAAACGTCCGAGCAGGTCGGCCAAGGAGACGAACATGAACAGGGTTCCGACCTGGGAGTCAGACTTGTCGAATCCGGTCTTGAGCAGGGTCTGGCCCCACGACTGGATGGTGAAGGAACCGAGAATGAAGCAGAAGGAGCCCAGGGTGACGATGAGGAGGCTCTTGCGGTACTTACCGAAGATGAGCGAGTAGGAGGCGTGCTCGACATGCTCGACGACGGGAAGGTCGCCGATCTGGTCGGCGGGCATCTCGAGGGCCCATGCCAGCGCCTCGCGGGCTTCCTCTTCTCGACCATGACTTTGCAGGAAACGCGGCGACTCCGGCACGAACTTCAGCCACAGCAGCAGGAAGACAGGCAAAGCTCCCAGCGCGATGAGGCCGCGCCAATTGTCACCGAGGACCTGCTGGGCCAAGGATCCCAGGAACAGACCAAGCGGAATGAACACCGAGGCCAGGCCAGCCAGGAGGCCCCGCTGTTTGGCGGGCACGAATTCCTGGACGTAGGGAATCGAGGTGATGTTGAGCCCTCCGACACCAATGCCCACCCCGATACGCAACACGGCGAGCATGATCCATCCTCGGTCGGGGGTGAACACCGACACGACGGTGAATACCACGAACATGAGGACGCACCAGAAGAAGGAGGACCGGCGTCCGATCTTGTCGGCCAGGCGGCCCCACATGATGGCGCCGATGACGGTGCCCAGGCCTGAGCAGGCGAGAATGATGCCAGCTTCGGAGCCGGTGAGGTGCCAGGGTTTGGTGAGGACGGAAACGACGAAGCCGATGAGGAAGATGTCGAAGAACTCGGCGATGTTGCCGACGATGGCGAGGGCGACGAGGTTCTTCTGATTGCGCGTCAGCGGACGCGAGTCAATGAGGTCCAGGGCTGATTGCCTGGCAGTAGTCGATGTGGACATGTGAGTGTGTCTCCTGTCTGCGCCGCGATCACGATCAGCGCAGAATGTCTGTGTTGGAAGGAATGTTGAGCTCGTTGGGGCTCACGCGGGTCAGGTCGCCGTAGTGGGTCAGGGCATAGGCTGAGGTGCGCTGCCCGTAGTGGATTCCCTGAATGACGTCACCTGCGAGGTAGCCGTGCAGGGTTCCGGCGACGAAGGAGTCACCGGCACCGGGGCGGTCGACGACGGGGACCTGGGTCACTGCGAAGGTGTGGTCGCCGTGCTCGGCGTCGGACAGGTACACACCGTTGATCTGGTCGGTGGACACGACGGTGGGTGCCCCGAAAAGGTCGCGCAGCTCGTGACATGCCTGCTCGCCCGTCGATTCGATCCCGAAGACGGCCTGGCCATCACGCACTGAACAGAAGACGATGCTGGCGATCCGAGCGATGGGTTCGAGGACTTCGCGGGCTCGTTCCGGTGCCCACAACAGGGACCGGTAGTTGACGTCGAGGGCGACGGCGATGCCGCGGCGATCGGCCTCGTCGACGAAATGACGCACCACTGCCGCGGTGTTATCGGTGAGGGCGGCGGTGATGCCGGTCACGAAGACGAGCTTGGTGTCGAGCATGGCTTCCCAGTCGAGATCGTCAATGGTGACGTCGCGGAAGGGGGTGTGCTCACGGTCGTAGAGCACCCGGGCGGGCATGGGGTATTCGCCGGGTTCCATGAAGTACAGTGCGACTCGCCCCTCGGGCTTCATGCAGATGTGGGAGACGTCGACACCGACGCTGCGGAACTCGTTGACAACGCGGTCGGTCAGGTCTCCCTCGGGCATGACGGAGGTCCAGCAGGTGTCACGCCCCAGCTGGGACAGCAAGCCGGCGACGTTGGCCTCGGAACATGCTGCCGTGGCGCGTAGCTGCTGTGCATTGACCAGACGTTCCCCCTTGTAGCAGGTGAGTCGGATCTGTCCTTCACCGATGGTCGAAATGTCGTAGGTCATGCCGTCACTCCCTGGGATGCTGCTGCGGTGCCGTAGCGGTTGGTGTACCGATCGTGGTTGGAGTCGATCTCGGACTGGGGAAGCGGGGAGATCTGACCAATCATGGTGGCGTAGGTGAGGGTCCGCGCGACGTCCTCGACCATGACCGCGGCCTTGACGGCCTTCTCGATGGAGGTTCCCACGGTGAACACGCCGTGCTTCTTGAGTAGCACGGCCGGGCACTCGTCGATGAACCTCATGATCTGCTCACCGATCTGTTCGGTGCCGATCTGGGCGTAGTCGCCACAGGGAATCGGGCCACCGAACTCGTCGGCGACGGCCGTCAGGGCACAGGGGATGTCCTGACCGGTCGCGGCCCATGCCGTTGCGAAGGTGGAATGGGTGTGGATGATGCTGCGGATGTCCTCGCGGCGACGATACACGTAGAGGTGGGATGCGGTGTCCGAGGACGGCCCGCGATGGCCCTCGACGACGCGACCATCAAGGTCGACGACAACCATGTCATCGGGGCTCATGGTGTCGTAGAGCATTCCGGATGGCTTGATGACGACCAGTCCGGTTTCCGGGTCTCGGGCGGACAGGTTTCCCGACGTCCACGTCACCAGTCCGTGACGCGGCAGTTCGAGGTTGCCCCGGCAGACGTCTGCCTTGAGCTCTTCGAGCATGGAAGGTTCTCCTTTGAACAATGGAATGGAAATTATGGGGGTACTTGGGTAGCGAGGTCGACTCGGGGTCAGACCGCAGTGCGACGAACCGGTATTCCAGCGCCGTGGAGACGCTGTTCGATGAACTCTCGGGCTGACGCGCTGCGTTCGTTGGAATCGGGAGCGTCGTCATTCCACATTTCGATCATCATGCGGCCCCGCCAGCCCTGCTCGGCAAGGATGGCGAAGGACTCGTCCCAGTTGACGGTCCCCTCCCCCATCGGTACCCGACGGGGCTCTCCTGGCCTGACGTCCTTGACGTGCATGGCGACCATGTGGCCGCGGCCGGCCTTGAGCTCGGTCGTGGCGTCGAGTTGTTGCTCGGCGATGTTGCCCAGGTCCGGGTAGACCTGGAGGTAGGGAGAGTCGGCCAGGCGGACGAACTCCATGGCCTTGCGGATCGAGGTGACGTCGGTGCCGTCAACGTTCTCGATTCCCATGACGACCCCCAACCGGGCGGCCATCGGAATCGCGTCGAGGAGGAGGTCGGCGTACCACTGCTCGGCATGATCGTTCATCGGCTCGTAGTAGCAGTAGTAGCCAGCCACCTGAAGCGCCGGGGCGCCGAGGTCGTGGCACAGTTGCAGTCCGTCGGCCATGACCTGACGGGCCTTTTGGCGTACGGCGGGGTCAGCGCTGCCGGGGCCGATGCGCCGGTGTACCGACAGGCAGATCCCCCCGATCATGGTCCCGACCTCGTCGGCGCAGTGGCGCACCATGCGTCGACGGTTCTGGTCCCATCCCAGCCGTGCGGTCCTTTCCTCGGTCTCGTCAACGGACAGGTCGACGAAACTGAACCCTGCCTCGGGCACTTGCGCCAGGAATCGTCGCCAATCCTCGCTGGTCGTCAACGAGTTGCCGACCAGGGCTTTCTCGTAGATGCCGAGGGTCACCCCATCGGACAGCGGATCGCTCATCGCGGCCACACCTCATTCATGGCGCAGCGCAGGGTGTGGGCAGCCTCCCGGGGATCGTCTGCGGCGACGATGGATCGTCCCGCGATGACGATGCCGACCGGGTGTCCGGCGAAGACGGGCAGGTCGGCGGGGGTGATTCCCCCGGTGACGGTGACGGTGAATCCCATCTCGGCGAGTTCGTCGACGCGGCCGATGTCCTCGGGTTTCCAGGACAGGTCACCGGCGGCCTCCCGGTCGCGGGACCGCTTGACGATGACGTGTTGAACACCCAAGTCGCGCCATTGTCGGGCGCGCTCGGCGTCGTACCACTCGTCAGCGAGTTCGACCTGCACCTCACCGCCGAACTCGGCGGCAACCTGGCAGACCTGGTTGATGGTGGCCAGCGATGCCCCGGCGACGCAGGAGACGAGGTTCGCTCCGGCCTCGAAGCACATGCGGGCGATCTTGGAACCGGCCTCGGCAATTCGGACGTCGGCGAGAATCTGCTTGTCGGGATGGGCGGCGCGCATGGCTCGTACCGCATCCATTCCCTCGGCCAGGATGAGGATGGTGCCACACTCGATGACGTCGATCTCGTCGGCGGCAGCGGCGAGAGGGGCCAGCGCGGAGGGCAGGTCGTAGGTGTCGAGGGCGATCTGTAGTCGTGGCATCGTCGTCACCCTGCCAGCGGTTCGAAGGCGAAGAAGGTGGCGGCGTTGTTGATCAGCAGGTCGTCGACGTAGGCTCGCTCGACTCCCTCGTCGTCGACCAGTCGAGGGCAGAAGACCGCCGGGTCGTAGTCGATGCCGGACACCGAACCGTAGACCTTCTGGTAGGAGGCCTTACCGGAGTCGGTGCCGAGGAGGATCTGCTTGCCGTAACCCTTCTCGCCGAGCACCTTGATGAGGTTGACGCGAGTGTTGTCGGGAACGTACTTGATCCGGTTGGTGCCGTCGAGTTCGACGTAGCAGCCGAGCTTGCAGATCTGCTCGTGGACCCAGGGATCCCAGTTGCGCTGCATGTGGCCGATGGCGATCTTGGACGGGTCCACTCCCTCGTTGACGAGGAAGCGAGCCTGCTCGGGGCCACAGGTGCCGGCGGTGACGTGGGTGTTGATGGGGCAGCCGGTCTCCTTGGAAGCGATGGCGACCGCCTTACCGGACTTCTTTTCCCACTCGGTGATCTTGCCGTAGGCGGTGGCCCACTTGATGACACCAGCCTTGACGTCAGTGCGCTCGACGATGGGACCCATGTAGTCGAAACGGTCGATGCCCTCCACGATGTCGGCGATGAGCAGGTCTGCGATCTGGTTGATGGTGTATTGGTTGACCCAGCTCTGACGCCACTCGAGGTAGACCTTCTGCTGGTGGAAGCCGGTGGCCTGGACGACCTGCAGGCCGGGGACCTTCTTGACGACGTCGAGGGTCTTGAGGACTCCACGTCCGGAGGAGGCCGGGCACATGTCGATGATGGTGCCGCCGTCGGCCCACTTCTTGGAAGCCTCAACGAACCAGGACGCCTCCTGGGCGGCCTTGTCAACGTCGTCGAGCAGGTGGTCGGGATCGATGTAGACCTCACCTGCTCCGACGCGGATGAGGTGATCGTGGGCGTTGACGACGCCCAGGGTGTGCGGGGCGACGTCGCCGTTGATGGTACGGACGATGGCCATGGGAGTGAGTCCTTTCTCACGACTGTGTGACAGCACCCCATTGAGCCGCTGAGATCAGCCCGACGCAAGAAGGGGGACTCACATCTGTGAATCTATGCCGAGTGCGAACCAAGCGAGTACGGCGTACAATCCCGGTTATATCCAGATGATCCGCATCAAACTTTCACACATGTGAGCACACCATGACTGACCGCGAACACATCCAGACCCTACTGACAGTGGCACGACGATACTGGCTGGAACAGGCGTCCCAGGCTGAGATAGCCAAGGAGATCGGCTATTCCCGGTCGATGGTCTCACGGCTTCTCGACGAGGCTCGCCGTCGCGGAATCATCACCTTCACGGTGCAGCACCCCTTGGAGCGGGCAATCGAGCTGGAGGACGACCTGACTCGAACCTTCGGGTTGTCGTGTGCCCGGGCGGCGATGGCCGATGGCGATTCCGCGGCTGACGAGGTGTCGCGCATGGCGGCTGATCTGGTGACGACATATATGCACTCGGATTCAGTCATCGCCTTGTCGAATGGGCGCGGGGTGGCGTCAGTGGTGCGCGCCATGGCTCCGAAACGTCATCCTGAGGCGACGGTGGTCCAGGCGATTGGGGGGACGGCTCGGGGCAATCTCCTGCTGGACTCCCCCGAGTTGTGTCGCCAGATGGCGGAGCGGCTTGGCTGTGCGTACCGAGTAATGCCTGCGCCAGTGTTGGTGTCGAATCCGCAGGTGGCAGCAGCATTGAAAGCGGAGAAGTCAATTGGGATGACGATCGCGATGGCCTCCCATGCCGACATTCTGGTGACGGGGGTGGGTGCCGTCGGAGTGAATTCGGTGGCACCGATTTTCGACCATGTGATGCCCGAACGGGCTCACGCCGAATTGTTGTCGCGGGGAGCGGTCGGCCATATCTGTGGACATCACATCGACGCTCAGGGCCGTCACGTCGACGCGGACTTCTGTCAGGGGTTGATGACGATACCGATTGACCGCATACCGTCAATCACCCATGTCATCGTCAGTGCATTTGGAGCCGAGAAGGTCCCCGCTCTGGCGGCGATCCTTCGGGGTCATTTGGTGACGGATCTGGTGACCGACATCGAAACGGCGAAGGCTGTATTGGATCATCGTGACCTCGGTTGACGTCGAAACGACGACTGTCAACCCGGAACATCCTCCTTGCGCAACAGCCAGTCCGCACGATATACTTGGTTGGCGATCTTTGTCGGACGATTTGCAATCAGGAAGGTAGGGACGCTAACCTAACGCGCGGCGACAGTGCGTGCATGAGAAAGGTATCCCATGGACACTCAGATTTCCCGACGTACCCTGACCTCCGGAGCCTTATGGGCCGTGCCTACCGCTGCGGTCGTCGGCACAACACCTGCGTCCGCAGCCTCTACCCCACCAGCGGGCGACTGTGGAGTCACCCCGGAGGAGGTCACGGGCGGCACCGCCACCTCCCATCAGGTGGCCCGCATGCTCGCGTGGCCCTTGGACGGGGGCACCTACAGCCTCGCCAACGGAAACGTCATCCCCGGCAATCTCGCCATCAACAGCGGTTGGAGGCCAAGCTCCGCCTGCGGTGCGACGCTTTCCAACGTGTCCAACATTCTCACGTATAAGGTGCATAACGCCACTGGCGAGAAATACCTGCCGCCCACAACACTTACCGATGCAAACGGCAAGTTGATCTCCACCGGCGATGCGACGCAGGGTAACGTCCAGACTGGCGGCTACCTGGTCGGCGTCCGTTACAGCACCAATATCCAGTTCGGCAACGTCCAGGAGATGATCAACCAGAGGTGGAGGGACTTGTCCTACCCGCTCACCGTGAACATGCCGATTGAGCTTTCATACACGGCCACTACCGGCGCACTCAAGGGCAAGCTCGTCAAGCGCATCATCACCATGACGTTCACCATCCCGAACTCCAGGGCGGGCGTCCACAAGATCGATCCTGCCCCCACTTTCAGCGGCGGCTGGACGTTCCCGGATCCCACCGGTGACCCCACGACCTACATTCCCGACTGATCACACCCTCAGTCACCACCCTCGCGCAGAGTGGTTCATCGCTTCGATCTGGCTGGGCCGAGCAGCATGTCGGCCCAGCCAGATCGTTGGTTTCGGCACCTGAAGAATGGGAGCTCTTCGCGGATTTGCAAGGTGAAACGCTGGTTGTTAATGTGGGCAATGGAACAATATGCCCACATGAGGAAGGCATGCCCATGGACACCCAGATTTCTCGACGTACCCTGACCTCCGGAGCCCTATGGGCCGTGCCCACCGCTGCGGTCGTCGGCACGGTACCCGCTTTTGCAGCTTCAACCACCACTGGCCCCAGCCCCGAAGAAATTGCCGAGTGCGGCGTCACCCCGGAGGAGGTCACGGGCGGCACTGCCACCTCCCATCAGGTGGCTCGTATGATGGCGTGGCCTGAGAATGGCGGCACCTCCTCCATCCAGTTCGGATTTCTCCAAAATGGCGGCATCGCCATCAACGGCGGTTGGGCACCCAGCTCCGCCTGTAGTGCGGTGCTCTCCGAGAATGCGAATATTCTTACCTACAAGGTGCGCAACTTCTCGGGCGAGAGCTACCTCCCGGCCCCAACGATCACGGATGCCAAAGGGGACGTTGTTGCTTCCACGAGTGGCGCGACGCTCGGTAACGTCTCGACTGGCGGTTACCGCGTCGGGTTCCGGTACTCCCTGACCATTGAGTTCCGGGAGATCAATACCCGGTCCTCTAACCCTGATCCCAAGTCGTGGGATGATTTGGCCTACCCGTTGACGTTTACGGTGCCGGTTGAGGTGTCCTACACGGCCACTACTGGTGCACTCCAGGGCAAGCTCATCAAGCGCATCATCAAGATGACGTTCACCCTCAAAGACGCTAGGCGTGGCATTCAGAAGATTGATCCTGCCCCCACTTTCAGCGGCGGCTGGACTTTCCCGGACCCCATCAAACAACCGAAGATGTACATCGCTGACTGATTGCCCCTTTTTAGGCACCGACTCACGCAGAGTTGCTCTTCGCTTCGAAAATGGCTGAGACGACCACCAGGTCGGCTCAGCCATTTCGTTGGTTTCGAGAGGCTGAACCTCATTGAGAGCTGTGGTGAGGAGCCGATAGCTCCGCCGGGTGCGGACCATGACATACCGCACCCTGTTCCCGCCACTCCAGCGGTTTCACGAGGGAAAACTCTGTGCGAGACAGGGGCGGGTCGCCGGGGACTTTATGTGAGTCTCGTCGGCAAATTGACGCTGTCCACGCAAGTGGCCTACGCCCACTTGCCGTAGCCTGCAGCCACGCCAGGAGTAGGCGCAAGGCAGTCGAAGCCACCACTTGTAGGAGCAGAACATGACTCAGGTCTCTCGCCGGAGCGTGACGAAAGCGGCAGCATGGAGTGCGCCCGCCGTGGTCGCCGCCACGTCCGTGCCAGCATTCGCTGCGTCCCCTGACTATAGCGCCGACATTGAAGAACTATTCAACCGGCACACGGCAGATCTCAAGAAGAACAACCCGGACGCCGAGAAGGTTGCGCTGGAATTCTCATGGCATATCTCCGATCAGCCAAATGGAGAGGCCGGCGCGGGCGCGTTGAAGATGACCAACGCCAGCAACGAGAACTTCAGGTGGGGCGACATGGATGTCCACCCCACCAAGCTCGGTTTGGCCTACGAGTTCGCTGTACTCAACGTCGACACCTCCCCGGTGGTCAACGAGACGCTGGCTGGAAATGTCCACATCGACGGGGCACCTATCGTTACGCCTTGGAGCCTGAAGGCTGGCAATAAGCAGGTCGCGCAGCCGGGGGATGCTGCGTCCGTCAACAAAAATAACGGTCCATCAAACCACCGATACGGGTGGACGGACTCGTCGTATGTCCGCGCCTATAAGCGGGACACCTTGGAGCTGATCGATCCAAAGAATGCTCGTATCGATTTCGATCTCCCCGGAGTGCCCTCCGAGTGGACCACCGAGGACGGGAGAAACGTCTACGGCGCCCTCATGGCCTTCAGCAAGAAGAACAACGAAGTTCCCCTAGGCGATAGAAACCTCAAAACTGGAAAGCCCGGAGCGAGTGATCTCGGGGGCAACGGTGTGATGAGGTTGAACGCCTACACATTGAAGGCGCCTGAAGCGGCCAGAGACCGGGCTTCCACGAAATCAGGCCCCGTTTTCATCGCCATGGGCATCCGCCCCATCGGCTTCGCTGCTCCCACCTGGGAAGACGTTGTGACGATGGCCAAGACGAAGCATCCGGAATTCACCAATGCGCAAATTGAGTCATCGTACCGGGATGCGTACACGGAGCGCACGAAGAAGTGGTTCGAGCCTGACGAGAACGGTGAGGCTGAGACCATGCTGGGCATGAAGTTCTACTACCTTGGCTGGGGCAAGGATTACAACTACGGCACCAAGCCCCGGCTGTCTCACGGCGAGTGGTTCTGGTCCCACGAGGCCGGAAACTTCCGCTCTGTGGGTGCACATGGCGGTCGTGAGGGTAACCAAGGAGGCCTTGACGGCGAATGGGCCAACTCGACCGAGTTCTTCAACCGGAGTCTCCCGGATGTGATTCAGGAGATTGAGACCCGAGATGGCGTTTACTGATACTCCAATCCGCTGAACACCTGAGCTGCCCGGCACCCCTGAGGTGCCGGGCAGCTCTGCGTCATCGGTCATGAGGAGTGCTGCGGTGAACCGTCATGGCCGGGCACCCGCAGTGGGTCCACGAAATACTCGCGACGAGCGCGGCGTTGACACTGACGTGCAGGTCCTTGATTCGATCGTGATCGGTGCCGGGCAGTCCGGCCTGGCGACGTCGTACCACCTCACGGCACGCGACATCGGCCATCTCGTTCTTGATGCCAACCCCCGACCCGGCGGGGCGTGGCAGCATCGGTGGGACTCTCTGACCATGCGCGACGTGCACGGTGTGGCCGATCTGCCCGGCGATCCTGCCCCGCCCCGCTCACCGGCCCGCGCCAACGACGTCATTCCGCGCTACTTCGCCGGTTACGAACAACGCCACGAGCTGCCAGTGCTGCACTCGGTGATGGTGGAGCGTGTCGTCGATGACGGCGGCCTCCTGCGAGTCGACGCCGGAGATCGGACGTGGTTCGCACGTACTCTCGTCAATGCCACAGGTACCTGGACCCGCCCGTTCGTGCCCTTCTACCCGGGCATCGATGAGTTCGCAGGCCGTCAGTTTCATACCGCCACCTATCCAGGACTGCAAGCGCTGCGCGGTCAACGGGTGCTCGTCGTCGGGGGCGGCAATTCGGCCGTGCAGTTCATCGGCGAGCTGGCTCCCGTCACCGACGTGGTGTGGGTGACGAGACGGCCCCCGCTGTGGCGCGACGACGAACGGATCGACGGCCTGGCCGCGGTCACGAAGGTCGAGGAGCGCGTCGTCGCCGGGCTGCCACCCCAGAGCGTGGTGAGTGTGACGGGTCTGGTCCTGCGCGAGCAGGAGCAACGGGCCCGCGAACTGGGCGCCTATGACCGTCGCCTCCCCATGTTCGACCACATCGAGTCCGACGGGGTGCGCTGGGCCGATGGACGCTTCGAACCGGTGGACGTAATCCTCTGGGCCACAGGGTTCCGGCCTGCCCTCGAACACCTCGCCAGGCTGCACCTGCGCAATGAGCACGGCGGGATCACACTCCAACCCGTACGCGGCAACGTCCAAGGAGCCACGACGAGCGCCGTCGACCCCCGCATCCACTTCGTCGGCTACGGCCCCTCGGCCAGCACCATCGGCGCCACCAAGGCGGGCCGCACCGCCGCTGTGGCCGTCCAACGCTACCTTCGCGAGCACGACGCCGACATCGGTCTCCTGCCCGCCTGAACCTAGGGAATAACCTGTCAATCAACACTTGGGAGTTATCCATGTCCAGATCACAGAGCATTTCCGTGCGCCCCATGGCCCGCAGCGACGTCGAGGCCGTGGCCGAACTGTACGCCGCCAACGCGCGCGACACACTGACACCCGAGCAGCGCTCCGAGCACGGATTCGTACAGGGGCGCCTCGACGCGGACGCCCTCGCCGCCGCAGCGGAGGAAGGAAGGGCTTTCGTCGCGCAGATCGGAGACGCCCTGGCTGGTGCCACCATGACCCACCCCGTCGACCACTTCCGCACCGACGACACGCACCGACATGCCGGTCCCCCGGCCCTGGCCGTCGACGTGGTGGAGAAGGCCGGGCTGCCCCGGCCCGTGCTGTACGGGCCGACGGTCGTCGCCGAGGAGTACCGCCGCCACGGCGTCCTGGGGCCCTCGTCGCAGCAGTGCTCGACGCGGCCGAGAGGGCCGGTTACCGTACTGTCGTCGCATTCATGGAGCTGGAGAACCGCGCCTCTGTCGCCGCCCACGCGCAGCTCGGGTGGCGCTCCGTCGGCGGATTCAGCCTGGGCGAGCGCGAATACGAGGTCGTGGTGCGCGAGGTGGGCAAACCGTAAGCGCTCAGATCCTCCCGCCAGCCAAGAAGTCAGCGGCGTGGACGTGGCGAATGAGGCCGGTGTCCAAGGGCAGGCGATCCATCGTGAGCAGGACGCACCGGGCGCCGGTCGGAGCAGCCGCGAAGGCGGAGAGTTCGCGCTCCAGTGTGCGCTCATCGAGGGCGGTCAGGGCAACCTGGACACAGATGAGCTCGCCGTCGTGGTGCACCACGAAGTCGATCTCGCCTTTGGGGAACGTACCCGTTGCGACACTGCCATAGCGGCGCATGAGCTCGAGAAAGACCATGTTCTCAAGATCCCGGCCGGCACCCTTCCGCTTGATCCCGGTCATTGCCGAGCGTAAACCCGGGTCCACGAAATAGTATTTCCCGGGGCCGTCGAGCAGGGCCTTACTCACCAGGTCATAGTGCCCGCAGCGATACAACATGTGAGCATCGAGCAAACGCTGGACATAGTCTGTGACCGTGGGGTAGCTCAGGCGGTCCACGGCATCCGAAATGTTCTTGAGGTTGGTCATGACACCGGGATTCGCCATGAGATACTCCACCAGTGCGCGCAGTCCCCCGATGTTGCGCACGCCACTCAAACCGACGACATCGCGCAGCAAAATCTGGTCGGCCATCGACTGGTTGTAAGCCTGGGCCGATTGCACATCCGGCTGCCGGCCAGCCTGCGGCAGGGTGCCCCACGCCAGCCACTCGGCATAGCTTTCCTCGGTGCTTCCCGTGTGGTCGCGCAACTGCCGAAACTCCCCCAGCGAGAACGGCAGCACGGGCACCTCAACATACCGTCCGTACAGCTCGTGCATGAGCGGATGGTTGAACATCGAGGCATCAGAACCCGTGACCGTCACCGCCACTTCTCCGGAATGGCGGACAGCGTTCACCCACCTCGGCCAGTCGGACATGTACTGCACCTCGTCCACATGCACGTAGCGCACACCCGGCGCGCGGTTGCGGACCTCATCGTAAAACGCCGCGCCATCCCGGGCGTGCATCCAGTCTGCGGACTCCAGATCAATGCGCAGGACCGATCGAGCGGGAAGCTCACGCTCAAGGAGCGTCAGCAGGGTGGACTTTCCGCAGCGCCGCACACCCGTGACGACGCGCACGAGGTCGCGCTCGTCGAGCGTGGATTGGAGCGCGTCAACGTATCGTGGGCGAGCAACGAGGTCGACCATAGCCCACAGCCTACAGCCATTTTCAAATACGTTTGAAAGATCAGCCCGTCAGGCGTGATTCTTCAAGTACGTTTTCACGCGGCAAGCAATGGGGGTGCCGAAGCTCCGCCGGGCGGGTCGTGCAGGAGCACCTCCACGCGGCCGACCCATGAAAGCCCCGCGAGCACGAATACCGCTGGAGTAACAAAACGTCCACCCCGATACGTCGTATCTGGGTGGACGTCCTAGATGGTGGAGCATAGGGGATTCGAACCCCTGACCTCTTCCATGCCATGGAAGCGCGCTACCAACTGCGCCAATGCCCCGCAGGAACCTTGTCAGGCCTTGGACACGATCCTTCGTCGCAGCACTCACCACACCGAAACATCGGGTCTGGTGGAGCATAGGGGATTCGAACCCCTGACCTCTTCCATGCCATGGAAGCGCGCTACCAACTGCGCCAATGCCCCGAAAACAGCCCCTCGTCAGGGCTGGCTCCTTCGTTCACCCGACGGTCCGGGCGACCCGCCAAACACTACCGGACCTGACCCGGTTACGCCAACTCAAACCTCGCCACAGACCCGCAGGCGCGCCATAACACCGCCTCGGCCACCCAGAGACCGCCGACAACACCCTCACATCAGGGTGGCGTTGTAGGTCCGCAACCTCCACCGATCGTCCATTCCGCGTCGGTCAGCCTCACCGGCCCCGATCCGGTCCAGCACAGTCCACGAGCAATTCCCCAGCCCGCCGAACCGAAGGAACTCCGGATACCCACCGCCGAGCAGCCTCACCACGCCAGCCCGCAGAGCAAACCCATGGGCCACCAGGCACACCGTCTCCCCCGTGTGCTCGCCCACGGCATCCTTGATCGCCGCCGTCACCCTCTGGGCAACCTCAGCGGTCGTCTCACCGTCAGAGCGGCGAAAATCCTCACCAGAAGCCATCAGACTCGTGTACTCGGGGTCGTTACGATGCAGATCGGCCACGGTCTGGCCCGCCCACTGACCGACATCGACCTCCTTGAGCCGATCATCGAAAGCGACCTCGAGACCGGCGGCACGCCCAATCGTCTCGGCCGTCACCCTGGCACGCACCAACGGCGACGACACGATCGCCACCGGATTCATCGCGGCAACAACAGGGGCAACGGCCTGCGCCTGGGCCGTCCCCACCGCCGACAGCGGAATGTCCCACTGCCCCTGCAGGCGTCCCTCAGCATTGAACTGCGTCTCGCCGTGGCGAACCAGGACGATCCGCGTCGTCACATCTGGTCCCAGTCGAGCTGCTCCTCAGGTATCTGCAGATCGACAGCCGGGCAGTCCTTCCACAACCTCTCCAAGGAGTACAGCTCACGCTCCTCCTGGTGCTGCACATGCACCACGATGTCGACATAGTCGAGCAGCACCCAACGATTCTCCCGCTCACCCTCGCGGCGGGCACGATGAGCCTTGTTCTCGTGCATGGCCTTGTCAACAGCGTCGACCACGGCCGAGACCTGACGCTCACTGGCCGCAGAGACGATGACGAAAATGTCCGTGATGGCCAGATGCTCCGAGACGTCGAGGGCAACGATGTCGAAACCCTTCTTGTCGAGGGCGGCGTGTGCCGCCACACGGGCGAGCTCGATGGCCTGGTCAGTGGCGCTCAATGATCCTCCGGATTCGTGGTGATGTTGTCGCGGTAGAGACCGCGTTTGTTGATGTACTGCACGATGCCGTCCGGCACGAGGTACCAGATCGGCATGTTCTCCCCGACACGCTGACGGCAGTCCGTGGAGGAAATGGCCATCGCCGGTACCTCGAGAAGAGTGACCTTCTCAGCGGGCAGATGAGAAATGTCCTTGGCCCCCAACGGCACCCCGGGACGCGACACCCCGATGAAGTGCGCCAGATCGAACAGCTCCTCAGCCCCACGCCAGGACAAGATGTGGCTCAGTGCATCGGCACCGGTGATGAAGAACAGGTCAACGTCACTGCCACGCTCCCGACGCAAATCCTTGAGGGTATCGACAGTGTAGGTGTCTCCCCGACGATCGATGTCGACCCGCGACACCGAGAACGACGGATTCGACGCCGTCGCAATCACCGTCATGAGGTAACGATCCTCAGCCTGCGAGACCTTGCGTCCCTTCTTCTGCCACGGCACCCCCGTGGGCACGAAGACGACCTCGTCGAGATCGAACCTGGCCGCAACCTCCGAAGCTGCCACGAGGTGGCCATGATGAATGGGGTCAAAGGTGCCACCCATCACCCCGAGCCGGTAACGACGTCCGTTGTGGACTCGCGCCAGCCCCAACTCAACACTGGGCATCAGGAATGCGGCCGACCCTTGCCGACGCCACGGACAATGCCCAGGGCGATCAACAGCACCAGCAGTGTCACGCCACCGCCAACCAGGGCTGAGGACTCCACAAGAAGAGGAACCATGCTCATGGCGCCTCAGCCTATCCCACAATCACGGCGCAACAACCGTGGAACAGCCAAGGTCGGCCTCACGGGCGGGTCTGACCGTCTCCCCGCAGGACGTAGGTCGTCGTCGTCATCTCCTGCAAACCCATCGGCCCCCGGGCGTGGAGCTTCTGGGTGGAAATGCCGATCTCAGCACCAAATCCGAACTGGCCACCGTCAACGAACCGGCTGGAACAGTTCACCAACACCGCCGCAGCATCGACACTGGAGATGAAGAACTCCTGCGAAGCCATCGACCTGGTGACAATCGTCTCCGAGTGGCCCGTACCGTGCTTGGCGATGTGGTCAACGGCCTGCGCCAGGTCATCGACGATGCGCAACGCAAGGTCCAGGGACAGGTATTCCTCGTCGTACTCGTCGGGGCCAGCCGGCACGATGCGCGGATCCAGCCGGACGGCGTCCTCGTCGCCATGCACCGTCACTGCCCGCTCATTCATGGCATCAACCAGGCGTGGCACCACGACCTCCGCGATTCCCCGATGCACCAACACCGTCTCGACGGCATTGCACACACTGGGACGCTGGGTCTTGGCATTGACGGCGATGTCGATCGCCATCTCCACGTCGGCACTGACGTCGATGACGAGGTGACAGTTGCCGGTACCGGTCTGGATGACGGGCACCGTCGCCCCGGAAACAACGGCGTTGATGAGTCCGGCCCCACCACGAGGAATGAGCAGGTCAACATGGCCGCGAGCCGTCATGAGCTCGTCAGTGACCTCGTGACCACCCTCGACGAGTTGCACCGCCTCGCCGATCTCCTCGGGCAACCGGGAGCGCATCGCCGCGATGACGGCACGATTGGATTCCAGGGCAGACGAGGAGCCTCGCAGCAGGCAGGCATTGCCGGACTTGAGGCAGATTCCGGCAGCGTCGGAGGTGACATTGGGACGAGCCTCATAGATGATCCCGATGACACCGATCGGCACCCGGACCTGCTCCACCTTGACCCCCAACGGGGTGTGCCAGCCCCGCACGACCTGTCCGACGGGATCGTCAAGAAGGGCGAGCCCCTCCAGGCCGGCCGCCATGGCCTCAATCCGTTCCGGGGTGAGAGTGAGACGGTCGACAAGAGCCTCATCCATCCCGGCATCCCGGCCCCGATCGACATCAGCGCGGTTGGCAGCCAGGATGTCGTCACGGTTCGTGCGCACACCAGCGGCCATGGCCGCCAGCATGTCATCCTTGTCGACTCGACGCAGCCGACGCAACACTGTGGCGGCAGCTCGGGCAGCTATGGCCTGTTCGATGACTCGCGAGCTCATGGCCACATGGTATTCGCCACGGGGGCAACATCACCGTGACGACCACGGCGGCGCTGAGTCACCCGTCGGTGGATCGACGACGGCTCAACACCATGGCGTCGCGATGGATGATCTCCCGAGACGCCGCCGGACCCAGTTCTGCAGCCAGCCACGCACTCGAACGTCCCCTCATCACCCGAACCTCGTCATGGGAGAACTGGGCAATACCGCGACCGACGACCTGACCATCCGGGGCCAGGATCGTCACCGGGTCGCCGGCCTGGAAATCTCCATGAACCTGGGTGACTCCCACCGCCAACAACGAGGAATGCCGGGTGGTGAGCGCTTCGACGGCCCCCTCGTCAATGACGATCTGGCCCTGCGGGGTGGCGGCGTCGGCCAGCCACAACAGGCGCCGGGACCGCCGCGTCGCCATCGGTGGGAAGTAGGTGCCCACGGCTGCCCCACCCAGAGCACCACGGGCGTGCGCAGCCGATGCGAGTACCACGGGAATCCCGGCACAGGTGGCGATGCGGGCAGCTTCCAGTTTCGTCGTCATGCCCCCGGTTCCGACTGCCGATCCGGCCTTGTCGGTGTCGACCTCCAGAGCGTCAAGGTCCTCGACGACGTCGAGACGACGGGCATCCGGGGAATCCGGGTGAGTGGTGTAGAGGGCGTCGACGTCGGAGAGCAGCACAAGGGCCTGTGCTCGCACCAACTCAGCCACTAAAGCAGCCAGCCGGTCGTTGTCGCCGAATGTGATCTCCCCGGTGGCGACGGTGTCGTTCTCGTTGATGATCGGCACGACCCCCAGCCCGAGCAGGGTGTCGAGGGTCGACCAGGCATTGCGGTATGACGTGGGCCGCACCAGGTCATTGACGGTCAGCAATACCTGCCCCACCCGCAGACCGTGAGCCGCAAACCTCGACGTGTAGTGGGCCAGCAAGATCCCCTGCCCCACCGAGGCCGCTGCCTGCTGGCCGGCCAAGGTCTGTGGCCTATGGGTCATCCCCATCGCCGGAAATCCCGTGGCAATGGCCCCGGAACTCACCAGAACGACACGTTTTCCGTCCGCAATGACCTCGCCAAGCACGTCAACGAGCTCGTCAACGCGGCGAACATCGATCCCGCCCCCTGGCAGGGTCAACGACGATGATCCGACCTTGACCACGACAGTGGCGGCCTCACGAATGGCGCGGCGGTGATCAGTCACGGCCCTCGAACCACTCATCCTCGGCGACACGAGCACGCCACGACTCGCCCCTCGGATCGCGACCAACCTGGCCGTATTCCTCACGGGCACGGTGATACTCGCGATCCATCTCGCGACGACGAGTGGCCGAAGGACGCTCAGTCTCCAGACGCTGATCCTCACCACGGCGAGACAACAGCTCGGCACCCGACTCGATCTGCGGGGCGAAGTCGAAGATGACGGCGTCCTCGCCACCCACGGCCACGGCGTCACCGGCAATGGCTCCCATCGCCAGCAGCTCCTCCTCGACACCCAGGCTGTTGAGGCGATCCGACAGATAGCCGACGGCTTCGGGGTTGTTGAAATCAGTCTGGGCAACCCAGCGGGCCGGCTTGTCACCGGTCACACGCCACAGGAAGCCGCCCTCGTCGTCAGACTGGCGCTTGATGGAGAAGGCCGGACCCTCCTGCCTGGGCTTGGGACGAATGACGATGCGCTCCGGCGCAGGCTCAGGCTCATTCTCCCGAGCCTTCTCCACCAACTCGGCCATGGCGAACTTGAGAGAGTTAAGCCCCTCCCCCGACTTCGTCGAGACACGGAACACCGGCCAGCCACGCTTGGCGACGTCGTCGAAGACCATGTCGGCCAGCTCAGCGGCGTCCGGGACGTCAACCTTGTTGAGCACCACCAGACGCGGACGATCCTCCAGACCACCGTGGGCAGCGAGCTCCCCCTCGATGACGTCCAGGTCGGTGACCGGATCACGACCCGGCTCGTAGGTGGCACAGTCGATGACGTGGACGATGGCCCGGCAGCGCTCAATATGGCGCAAGAAGTCGAATCCCAGCCCCTTGCCCAGTGACGCCCCCGGGATGAGGCCGGGCACATCGGCGACGGTGTACGTCGTCTCCCCCGCCACGACCACGCCAAGATTGGGCACCAGGGTTGTGAAGGGGTAATCGGCAATTTTCGGCTTGGCCCGCGAGATTGCCGCGATGAGGCTGGACTTTCCGGCCGACGGGAATCCCACCAGACCGATGTCGGCGACGACCTTGAGCTCCAGCAGAACCTTGCGCTCCTCTCCGGCCTCCCCGAGAAGCGCGAAGCCGGGGGCCTTGCGCGCGGAGTTGGCCAGGGCGGCATTGCCCAGGCCACCACGACCACCGGCGGCGACGACGAGCTCGGACCCGGCCCCGACGAGGTCGCCCAGCAGCTCGCCGGTGTCGGCGTCGGAGACGACTGTGCCCTCGGGAACCCCGAGGATGATGTCGGAGCCATTGGCCCCGGCCTGGTTGTCACCGCGTCCGGGCTCACCGTTGGTGGCCTTTCGGGTGGACTGCCAGTGATAGTCAACCAGGGTCGTCACCTGAGGGTCGACGCGCAGAATCACCGACCCGCCATGACCACCATTGCCACCATCGGGGCCACCCAACGGCTTGAACTTCTCACGCTTGACGGAGGCGCAGCCGTGTCCCCCCTTGCCCGCCACGGCGGTCAGCGTCGCGCGGTCGACGAAGGACGGGATGGCCATGTTCTGCTCCTCGAAGATGGGATCGGGCCGTCTGGCCCAGGGTGGATCACAAGTCTAGACGCCGGGACGCGCCACCCCTTCCAGGTGGCGCGTCCCGAACTGTCAGGCCTGTGCTGGTCGTTCCGGTCCAGCAGCTCGACGCGGCGGAGCTCCTTCAACCTTCACGGCATCTGCAGTATGCCGTGGCGTACCGGAGGGCTCGTCCCTCTCCGAGCCGTCCGGAGCCTCAGCGTGGGCGTCCTGGGAAGGAATCTCCACGGCGTCACCGGAGGCTGCCAAAGTCTCCTGAGAAGTTCTCTCCCTGGACTCAGACGCGGCGCGCATCTGGATACCAGTGTGGTGGGACAGCGGCACGTCCTTGAGGAGGAAGGCCAGCAGACCTGCTACAGCAACCATCGGGGCCATCCACAGGAACAGCGGAGTCAGGGAGTTGACGTAGGCCTGGACGATACCGTCCCGAATGGCGTCAGGCATCTGATTGACGGCACCCGGGGTCAGCGAGGCTGCGGCGTGGCTGTGCGAGCTCATCGAGCCCAGCGCCTTGAGAACGGTCGGATCCTTGCTGGTGGCCAGGGAGGTGAACAGGTCCGTGACACGATTGGTCAGGCGGGTGGTGAAGGCCACGCCGATAAGAGAAGAGCCCAGGCACACACCGATCTGACGGAAGAAGTTGTTGTGGCTGGTGGCCGTTCCCAGCAGGGTTGGGCGGACGTCGTTCTGGACCGCCATGACGAGCAGCTGGAAGAACATACCCATGCCCAGACCGAGGACGAAGGTGTCGCCCATGATCCGCCAGACCGGGGAGTCCTGGTTCAGGGTCGACATCAGCGTCATGCCACCGGCAGCGACGATCGGGCCGATGATGATGAAGATGCGGTAACGACCTATCCGGGAGGTCAATAGACCAGTCACCGTCGAGGCCAACAGAATACCGATCGTCATGGGGATGAGCAGTAGACCAGACACCGTGGCCGAGTAGCCGTAGGTCATCTGCATGTAGGTCGGCAGATAGGCCAGCACACCGAACATGGCGCCCATGGCGAGCATTCCGATGATCGTCGAGACGACGAAGGTGCGGTTGTGGAACAGCTCCAGCGGCAGCACCGGATCCTCGACCCGACACTCGACGACGGGCAGCACAGCCCACGCCACGACCGCGACGACGCCCAGGCCGATGATCTGCCAGGACAGCCAGTGGTACTGGGAACCGCCCCAGGTGGCCACCAGCACGATGGCCACGGCGCCGACGTCCATAAGGGTCAGACCTAGCCAGTCAATCTTCGTCGTCAGCTCATGCTTGGGTAGCTTGAGGGCGAAGAGGCAGGCCACCCAGGCCACGACACCCAGCGGCAGATTGATCCAGAACACCCAGCGCCAGGAGATCGAGTCGGTGAGCCAGCCGCCCAGCAGCGGGCCGAGCACCGAGGACACACCGAACATCGCGCCCATCGGCGCCATGTAGGCGGCACGAACGCGCGGTGGGATGAGGTCGCCGGTGATGGCCTGGGACAAGATCATGAGGCCACCGCCACCCAGGCCCTGGATGAAGCGGAAGAAAATGAAGGTGATCATGGTGCCGGCGGTGCCGCACAGGGCAGACCCCAGCAGAAACAGACCAATGGCGATGAGGTAGAGGGCCTTACGACCGATGAGGTCGGAGAGACGGCCATACAGCGGCATACCGACGGTGATGGCCAGGGTGTACGCGGTGATGACCCACGCCATGTGCTCGACGCCGGACAGGTCACCGACAATGGTCGGCAGAGCGGTGGCGACGATCGTCTGGTCCAGGGAGGACAGGAACATCACCATCATGAGGCAGAGATAGACAACCCAGAATCGGCGGTCTGGTTTGAACTTGGCAGCCTCAGGAGCGGCAGCAGTTGCAGACATGTCACAGCTTTCTGATGTTGGATGGGAAATGTGGGGCGCGTTGTCGCGCAGGTTGTGACGAGTCAGCTCGCTGCTCACGTCGTCAAGACCGACACCTGATCGCCGGCCAATTCCGCAGACAGCCTGACCCAGACATCGACGACCCGGTCAAAGGTGCCGACCACCTCGGCAGAACTGGCCCCAGGACGGACCATGGCCGCTTGGAAGACTGAGCGCTCCATCGCCTGGATGGTGCCCACGAGGGCAAGGACTTCCAGAGAGTCCTCGGAGCGGCCGATTCGGCGAGCAGCTGCCGCCATGAGGGCAGCGCGTTGACAGTCAACGGACTCCTTGAGGGCCATCCGAAGCTCGGTGCTCTCCCTGCTGATTCTCATGAGCTCTCGCAGATCGTCGAGGTCGACGTCGAAGCTTCGCCACCTGGCATCGAGCAGGGTGCGAATGGCATCGGCCAGTGACGTCGAGGTGTCCGTCGCGAAGGTCTCGAGGGCCTCCTCCGAGTGGGCGACCACCGGAGGCAGATAGACGTCGTACTTGGACGGGAAGTGGTTGAACACGGTTCGTCGCGACACCCCAGCACGCTCGGCAATGTCGTCGACTGTGACCTCGTCCACCGGCTTCTCGACCGCCAATTCCATTGCAGCACGGCGAATGACGCCCTGAGTGCGGATTGCTGTTGGTGAAGTCACACTCACAATTTTGCACTAAGTGCAGTGTCTGCATCAAGTGCAGAACCTGCACTCAGTACACAAAGGGTCACGCCCTCGGTGAACGATGGCGTGAGAAGGTTCACCGGAAGGCGTGCCAGGCAGCTTTGAGATAGGGCCAGGCCCGTTGGGCTGACTCCCGCCACTGCTCGAGCGAGCCGGTGGCCCGATGCACCCAGGATCCGGCTTCCTGACCGACCGATGGCGCCAACCACAGCACCCCGACGACAACCGTGAACACACTCACGACGAGGGCCACTGTGACCATGCGAGTCCACATCCCTCGACGTTGACGAGCTCCCGAGACATTGTCGCGGGTCCGGGAGAACCATCTGGTGAAGAAGGCACCGCCCAGAGCGATGACGAGGCTGGTGACGGCAGCGCCGATCATCGTCCCGCCGATTCCCAGGCCTCCCACGACTCCGGTCGCAACGGCCGAGGCGCAGGCACCAGCCGCCACCTCATAGGGTCGAGGCCACCGGTGACAGGGCTCGGCCTTCTGCGCGGGTGCCGCTTCGGCAGCCCGAGGGTTGTGAGACTCAGCTGCGGCGGGCCGAGAGGAACAAATCGGTGCCAGCGGCGCGGTAATCCTGGGCATCGACCCCGTCGACACCAAGGTCGGCGCGTCCGACCCCGGCTCGATCCGGTACAGCCACCTCTCGTCCTCGCTGAATATCCGATCACCCACGGTTCTCTGATCTCCCATCGTCACAGGGTCGATCACGACCAAGTTTTGAGAGTAGGTCGCCATTTCGTCACTTCCAGCGATCGCGGCACAGTCGCGACCACGGTCGCTGCGAGGATCCGACGACAGTCGCAATCCCCGGCATAATTCTCAGGTTCCGCCAAGTCGCGGGCACACAAATGCTCAGGTACCGAATTCCCGATTCCGCTCAGATCGATCCCCCAGACGCAGATCGGCCCCCACCTCAAGGGCGGGGGCCGACCACTACGTGTGTCGTGGGGACTCAGGCCTCGACCGGAGCCTCGACAGGGGTCACGTTGACAACCTTGCGGCCGCGACGGGTGCCGAACTCGACATTGCCGTCACGCAGCGCGAAGAGGGTGTCATCGCCACCACGGCCAACCCCATCACCGGGATGGAAGTGAGTGCCGCGCTGACGCACGATGATCTCGCCAGCATTGACGAGCTGACCGCCGAAACGCTTCACGCCGAGACGCTGAGCGTTGGAATCACGACCGTTGCGCGAAGAGGACGCGCCCTTCTTGTGTGCCATGTCTGTCTACCTCAGCCTTCGATTCCGGTGACCTTGACCTGGGTGTACTTCTGACGGTGCCCCTGGCGCTTCTTGTAGCCGGTCTTGTTCTTGTACTTGAGGATGCGGATCTTCGGGCCCTTGGTCTCGCCGAGAACCTCAGCAGTGACCTTGACCTTTCCGAGCGCGTCCTTGTCGGAGGTGACGGACTGGCCATCAACCACGAGGAGCGGGGTCAGCTCGATGCTGCTGCCCGCCTCGTCGGCGACCTTGTCGATCTCGACGACGTCACCCACTGCCACCTTGTGCTGGCGGCCGCCACTACGCACGATCGCGTACACGCCTGACCTACTCTCGTTCTTGTCGTACATTTCCGGGGGCCGGAACCAACGGCCCCGGACAAACCTGACCGACGCCTCACGTCGGACCGGCTGCCTACTCTACATTTTCTGTGGCGGACGGTCAAAACGACCATCCACCGCCCTCATGGGGTCCGTCCTCACGCGGACTGGGACTTGCCCGAGGAACCCTTGCGGCCACGCCCCCGGCCCTTGGAACGCTCGCCACCATCAGCCGGAGCCTGGGAATCCACCGGCTTGTCGAAGCGATGGTAGCCGCGGCCACCACAGGCCTCGCACTCCTCGGTGAAGGCCTCGGCCAAACCGGTGCCGATCTTCTTACGAGTCATCTGCACCAGACCCAGCGAAGTCACCTCAGCAACCTGATGGCGGGTGCGATCCCGTCCCAGGCACTCGGTGAGACGACGCACCAGAAGCTCACGGTTGGTCGGCAACACCATGTCGATGAAGTCGATGACGATGATGCCTCCGATGTCGCGCAGCCGCAACTGACGCACGATCTCCTCAGCGGCCTCCAAGTTGTTGGCCGTCACCGTGGCCTCGAGGTTGCCGGCAGACCCGGTGAACTTGCCAGTATTGACGTCAATGACCGTCATGGCCTCAGTACGGTCGATGACCAGCGACCCACCCGAGGGCAGGTACACCTTGCGCTCCAGAGCCTTGGCGATCTGCTCGTCGATGCGATACTCGGCGAAGGGATCCTTGTCAGCGTCCTCCCAATGAGTCAGCCGCGAGGCCATCTCCGGGGCGACGTGATCGACATAGGCCTTGATGGTGTCGTAAGCGTCGTCAGGTCCACCGTTGCCGGCGATCACGAGGTCGGAGAAGTCAGCGGTGAACAAGTCGCGAATGATGCGCACCGTCAGGTCGGGCTCGGAGTACAGCAGCAGGGGGGCCTTGCTCGTGCTGGCCTTACGCTCGATGACCTCCCACTGAGCCTTGAGACGATTGATGTCGCGGACCAGATCCTCCTCGGTGGCCCCTTCGGCGGCCGTACGCACGATGACGGAGGCATCCGAGGGGATGGCGTCCTCAACGATCTTCTTGAGACGCTTGCGCTCGGAGTCAGCCAGCTTGCGGGAGATCCCCGAGAGGTGGCCACCGGGCGAGTAGACGACGAAACGTCCGGGCACCGAGATGTGACTGGTCAGACGAGCACCCTTGGCACCCACCGGGTCCTTGGTGACCTGCACCAAAACCTGGTCCCCAGACTTCAGGGCATGCTCAATGCGCTTGTCCTCGCCCTCCGTGCCGTACTTGTCCCAGTCGACCTCGCCAGCGTAGAGCACGGCGTTACGGCCACGACCGATGTCGATGAACGCGGCCTCCATCGAGGGCAGGACATTCTGGACCTTGCCCAGGTAGATGTTGCCGATCGAGGACGTGGCCGAGGCACGGTCCACGTAGTGCTCGACGAGAACGCCATCCTCCAGCACCGCAAGCTGGGAGTACTCCTCGGACTGACGGACGATCATCTTGCGGTCCACCGACTCGCGGCGGGCCAAGAACTCCGCGTCGGTGATGACAGCGCTGCGACGCCGACCGGCGGCACGTCCCTCACGGCGACGCTGCTTCTTGGCCTCCATACGGGTCGAGCCCTCGATACCGGTGACCTCGTCAGCCAGCGACTGACGCGAGCGCGGCTCACGAACCTTGATGACGACCTCGCTGGGGTCGTCGTCAGCACCGCTGATGTCCTCACCGCGACGACGGCGGCGACGACGACGGCGATGGGTGGCATCCGAATTGCCGAGCTCCGAGGCACTCTCAGAGCTGTTGTCCGAGTTGCCGTCAGCGTCGTCACCGTTGTCCGACTCGTCGGTCGACGAGCTGTCCTCGATGTCCTCGCTGCGACGGCGACGACGTCCTCCCCGACGACGGCGACGACGATTCTGGCCGTCCTCCTCGGAGGTGTTGTCCTCGACCTCGGACGTGGTCTCCTCCTCGAGCGACTCAGCGATCGTCTCGTCGGAGGTCTCCCTCTTCTTGCCAGACTTGCGGCCCTTGGCCTCGCCCTTGTCCTTGTCAGGCTCGACCTCGCCCACCTGCTCGATGTTCTCGGAGGTCTCGTCGGTGCGGCGCCCGGCCTCGGAAGGACGAGTGGCGCGACAACGACGCTTCTTGGGCATCGCAGCCTCTCCCCCGCCAATCTCGGCAGCCAAGGAATCGAGGATGTCGCTGGTCGAACGATCCTCGCCGTCCTTGAGCCCGAAGGGGTTGGCCAGGGCTCCCTCAACCTTGTGGCTGCGGGTCTGAGCCTTGGCCTTGGCCAGGGCAGCATTGATGGGATCGTCGTCAGTGCCCTTGTCGGTGTCCGCCTTGTCGACGGTGACATCCTCGGAATTGGCGGTGATCGCGGAGGAACGACGACGGGTGGCGCGGCGATGCTGGGAGGTTCCACGCTCGGCATCGACGGAGGGAGTGGTCTCCGACGCCCCCCGACGGGTGGTGCGGGCCGGGGTCTCCTCGCTCGTCTCGGCGGCAGTGCGGGTGCTCCTCGTCCTCGTCCGGGTGGACGTGGAGGCAGAGTCGCCGGTGCGGCGGGTGCGGGTGCGGCGCGGCTTGTCGGTCTGGGCAGTCGTGGTCTCCTCGCCCGTCGACCCGGCAGTCGTGGGTTCCTCTGACGTCGGAGCAGCGGACTTCGGAGCAGCGGACTTCGAGGCCGGGGTCTCAGCCTTGCTCGGCTGCGTCGTGGGCTCCTCGACCGTGGTCTGCGCCTTGGCGGCCTTGCGGCGACGTCCCATCGGAGGGCGCGGCAGGTCGGAAGCCTGCGCATCAGAGGTGATGACGGAGCTGCCGGTACCGGCTGCGGTGATCGTCACCGGGGCGCTGGGGGCCTCGACCTGGGCAGGAGCCCCGGCCGGACGCGATGCGGCCCTACGGCGTCGAGTAGTGGGAATCTCAGCAGTGGAATTCTCGTCGGAATTCAATGTGGTGTTGTCAGTCGTGTCGAGCACTGTGCTCTCCTTGGCCTTTCGGCACGGTCCATGCCCACCCCGGTGCGGCGTCTACGGAAAACCTTCCGCAGACGTGTTCCAACGCCTCGCGCTGTACTGACGGCGTCACTGCCCGGAATGGGACAAAAGCTTGCGGTGAGCCCTCGAGTCCCCCGCGGTCGCCTCTCGGCGTCGCGGTATGAACCGTCGAGTGGGGTGGCACCCCGTTCACCTGAGCCCCAGTATGTCACGTCACCGGAACCGATGCCAGAAACCGCACCGTGACCAAGGGGTCACCACACCGTCGCAATCTCCCCGGTGAACGGGTCAGCCAAACCCGTCGACACCCCGCTGGCATCCTCCTGACAAGTCCCTTGGGCGAGCCGCGTCACCCGAGACGCCTCGACGTCGAGGGCGGGGCACGTCTGGGCCAGGGCACGCAACACGTCATCGGGACCAACCGGGGGCTTGACATGACGCAGCATGAGAAGCAGCTTCCCGTCAGCGGCATCCAGGCCGATGAGGGCGGCACGCACGTCAAGGGGGCGCAGACCAGACTCCGTCATACGCTCCACCTCGACGGTCTGGGCAGCCATGACGGCCTCCACTGCTTCGTCCAGCCCTGCCACCTCGCCAGCAGGTTCGATGAGCCAGGCCGACGCACTCAGCACGTCGGCAAGGTCAGTGCGATCAGCCTCAATGGCCTCCAGAATGTCCATCCCGGATGGCATCTCGGCAGCCAACACCGCCACAACCTTGTCCGGGTCGCAGACCTCAGTCAGCGCCACCTCGAGGTATTCGGCCTCTGAGGCCGCCCCGGTGGCTGCGGCGTGCGCATGGCAGAGTCGTGGGCGCGGGACGGATTCCGACGAGTACGCCACAGGGATCTGGGCGCGATTGACAGCGAGCTCGAAGGTACGGGCGACATCGCGATGCGATGCGAACCGTGCCGTACCGCGCTTGGCATAGCGTATCCACAACCTCTGCTTGGCAGGTGTGTGGTTGTCGGGATGATCTTGGGTGCGCTCAGACATCGTCACGACTCCATCACCGCAGCGAGATCAGGCTTGATCGGGGTCAGTGGGATCAGAGATTTCCCTGACGGACCCACCTGGATTTCAGTACCCATACTCGGGCACACCCCGCAGTTGTAGCAAGGCCCCCGGAGGCAGTCGCTGACCGTTTCCTCATTCAGAGCGGCTTGCCAGTCGTTCCACAACCAGTCGCGGTCCAGCCCGGAGTCCAGGTGCTCCCAGGGCAGCACTTCCTCACGATCACGCTCACGAGTGACGAACCAGTCCAGGCTGACTCCCAATGGCTCGAGTTCCCGCTGGCAACAGGCCACCCATCGGTCGTAGGAGAAGTACTCGTCCCACCCGTCGAAGATTCCCCCATCACGCCAGACGGCCTCGACGACCTTGCCAACCCGACGGTCACCGCGCGAGAGCAGCCCTTCGATGACGCCGGGACGTCCATTGCGGTAGAACATGTCGGTGGATCCAGCGAGCTGACCATCCGAGCCGATGGACTCTTGCAGCACCGACAGGCGATGATCGACCTCATCAGCGCTGGCCTGAGCGGCCCACTGGAAAGGCGTGTGCGGCTTCGGGACAAAACCACCGATGTAGATCGTGCAATGAATGTCTTCGCGTCCAGCAGCAGCGCGACCGGCTTCGATGATGCCCGATACCGTGTGGTGGATTTCCAACACGTCTTCGTCGGTCTCAGTCGGCAGGCCGCACATGAAGTACAGCTCGATCTCATGCCAGCCATCGCCACATGCCTTGGCGACCGTACCGACGAGCTCCTCGTCGGACACGTACTTGTTGATGACCCGACGGATCCGCTCCGACCCTCCTTCGGGAGCGAAGGTGAGACCGGAACGGCGTCCATCACGACTCAGCTCATTGGCCGCGTCGATGCTCAAGGCGCCGACGAAAGTGCTCGGCAAGGACAGGGACACATTCGTTCCCTCGTACCGGTCACCCAGCCCCTTGGTGATTTCGGACACCTCGGAGTGTCCGGCTCCCGACAGACCCATCAAGGCAACGTGGTCCAGACCGGTGGCCTGCAGACCGTCATGGACCATCTGGGCGATGGCGTTGATGGATCGCTCACGCAGCGGGCGAGTGACCATGCTTGCCTGGCAGAACCGACCTGGGTGGGTACAGCCGCGAGAGATCTCCACCGGATAGCGCTGTTGGAACGTCTCGGCGACCGGGACGATGGGACGCTTGGGGTACTGCCACTCGTCGAGGTTCATGACGATGCGCTTGGCGACCGTGACAGGAGCCTCCGGACGATTCGGGGCGATCCGGCCAATCGTCGCGTCCTCAAGGTATTCGACGTCGTAGAAGGAGGGCACGTAGACCCCGCCGGTCTGGGCGAGTCTGACCAGGACACCTTCGCGTCCGCCGGGCCGGCCCTCCCGTTTCCAGTCCCGAATGACCTGGGAGATCTCCAGGCACGCCTCCTCGCCGTCACCCAGGACGGCAGCGTCGATGAAATCGGCGACGGGCTCGGGGTTGAAGGCAACGTGACCGCCGATGAGAACGATGGGGTCGTTGTCACCGCGATCGGCCTGATGAACAGGGATGCCGGCCAGGTCGATGGCGTTGAGCATGTTGGTGTAGCCCAACTCCGTCGACAACGAGACCGACAGGACGTCGAAGTCGCGGACTGGCCGATGACCGTCAAGGGTGAACTGGGGAACCCCGGCAGCGCGCATCTGCTGCTCCATGTCCGGCCACACCGAATAGGTGCGCTCGGCCATGATCCAGTCGCGCTCATTGAGCACCTCGTACAGGACGGCCACACCCTGATTGGGCTGGCCGACCTCGTACACGTCGGGGTACATCAGGACCCAGCGGACGTCAGTGTCCTGCCACTCCTTGACGATGCTGTTGCGCTCCCCACCCACGTACCGGATCGGTTTGGTCACTCGATACAGCAGTGGCTCAATCTGATCGAAGAGATCCTTGGTGCTCACGAAGAGCCATCGTAGGCGGTGCGAGCCGGATCACGGACTCAGGTCAGACCAGGTCAGGGAACCAGATGCCAATCTCACGCTGAGCAGACTCCGGGGAGTCGGATGCGTGGACGAGATTGCGGTTGTTGAGGGTGCCGTAATCGCCCCGAATAGTCCCGGGCGCAGCCTCAGCGCAGTCAGTCTTGCCATGCATGGCGCGAATAACTTGGATGGCCTTGCGCCCCTCGAGCACCAGGGCAACCAGCGGCCCGGAGGTGATGAACTCCTCCAAGGGCGGGTAGTAGTCACGTCCGACGTGCTCAGCGTAATGAGTGGATGCGATCTCAGCATCGATCGTGCGCAGCTCCATTGCCCGCACGACAAGGCCCTTGGCTTCGTACCTGCTGATGATTTGGCCGATGAGATGACGCTCAACCGCGTCCGGCTTCAGCAGGACCAAGGTACGTTCCGTGTCAGTCATGGCCCCAACCTATCGCAGCGCGGACCGTGATCTCAGCGGGCCTGGGGGTTTGAGTCAATTCGCCTACCCAGCACGATGATGGACACCCAGATAGCGGCGAAGACGACCCCGACGACGTACATCATCGGGGTGGCCAGACCCAGCAGGATTCCAAAGACCTGCAAGACCCACGCGAGCAGGTAGCCCCAGGTGCGGGGAATGGCGAGAGCGCACAGGATCGACACGGCCATGCCGATACATCCCAGGATGACTGCCAAGGCCACACTGATGCCAGAGACCAGGATCATGCCCGGGATCGTCAGGCCGAAGACGACGACCTCGAAAGCCAGGAAACTCACCACGACCTTCGTCATCGGGTTGCCTGCAGGCAGGGTCAGCATGGTGATTCTTCCAGCACCGGGCTGCCTGGCCATCGTCACCAACCTCCGTCGTCGTCCGTGTCGACGATCACCTCGTCGTCAGGAAGCGGGTCGAGACGCTGGCCCTCCATGGCCTCGATCTGGTCCTCGGACAGGTCGGGGGTCTCGACGATGGCAGTCTGCGCGGCGCCGAGCATGGTGCCGTCGGGACGCAGAATCGCCCTGGCACGACCAGCCAGCACCACCGATCCGGCAACCAACACACCGGCCCCCGGCCCAGAAACGTCCGCAATACGGAAAGCTTCCTCGAGGGCCTCGGGGACGTCGGCAACCCTGGTGAGATGGTCGTCGTCCCAGTGGGCTGACGCCTTCTGTGCCAGCTCGTCGACGCTCAAGGCTCGCGGCAGATCCGGCATCGAGGTGACGACGACGTGACTCACCGAGTCCGCCAACACCGACAACACCCCGTCGATATCCTTGTCAGCCATCGCTGCCACGACCGCAATGAGGGGTTCGACCTCGAAGGACTCGCGCACCGCTGCCATCGCCGAGGTCGCCGCGTGAGGATTGTGGAAGGTGTCGAGAATCACCAGCGGGGAGCGCCGGACGACCTCAAGGCGGGCCGGAGCCTCCACGTCAGCCAACCCCCGCTCGATGATGGCCGGGTTGAGAGGCCCGGTGAGAGCCTCCGCAGCCGCAACAGCCTGGGCAGCATTGTGAGCCATGTGCTCACCAAAGACCGGAAGGAACAACTCCCCCAGCGGCCCGGACGCCGTCTGAAGACGCACCACCTGACCACCGACAGCACTACGGCGGTCCAACAAGCCCCAGTCCGGACCCTCCAGCAGCGGCTTCACGCCGGCGTCGGTGCACTGGGCCAACAAGATGGGGGCGGCCTCCGGCTCCTGGCCCGCGATGACCGGGGTGCATCCGGGCTTGATGATCCCGGCCTTCTCGGCGGCGATCTTGTCAATGGTGCTGCCAAGGATGTGCGTGTGGTCCAGGGCAACGGGGGTGACGACGGCGACCGTTGCGTCGGCGACGTTGGTGGCGTCCCAACGTCCCCCCAGCCCGACCTCGACGACGGCGACGTCAACGGGGGCATCAGCGAAAACGGCGAAGGCCATGGCCGTCATGACCTCGAAGAAGGTCATCTGGATGCCGTCGATGTGCTGATCGTCGACCAAGGCCACCATCGGCTCGATCTGACGCCAGGTCTCGTCGAACAACTCATGGCTGATGGGCTGACCATCAATGCAGATACGCTCGGTGACGTCGACCAGATGCGGGGAGCAGTACCGGCCCACCCGTAGACCGGCAGAACGCAGCAGCGAGTCGACCATGATCGCCGTCGACCCCTTGCCGTTGGTGCCGGCAATCTGGATGACGGGGCAGGCCTGCTGGGGGTTGCCCAGCACATCGAGCAAGGCGCGTTCCCGATCAAGGCCCGGGCCGATGCGGTGCTCGGGCCAACGAGCGGTCAGCTCTGCCACGAGCTGGTCATGGCTGATCAATAGATGACCTCGCCGTCGCGGCGTCGCTGCCGCAGGTTCTCCAGCGCCTCGGCCAGGATGGCAGCGGCTTCGGCCTCACTGCGGCGCTCCTTGACGTAGGCCAGATGGGTCTTGTACGGAACGATCTTCGGCGGGGCAGGCGGATTGGCCTGGTCACGGTTGGCCGGCAGACCACACTTCGGGCAGTCCCAGGTGTCGGGAATCTCTGCCTCGGCCGAGAAAGCCGGGCGGATCACGTGGTGGTTGGCGCAGAAGTACGACACGTACCCGCGAGGGGCAGCCTCGCCGCGCTCTGCCTCTCCCATGGGGCCGGCACCGACGCGACTTCCACGGATGGCACTTCCACCTGACATTCGTTCACTCTCCTCGAGGGGTCACAAAACTGCCTGAGGGCAGCATTCATTAAGGGTCGGGAGGATCGGCTCCCGTAGGGTCCGGCGCAGCACATGGCCACCCGATGACGGCTCAGGAATGGCTGTAGAGCACCAGCAGGGCGATGATGGAGGCCAGCCACAGCAGGCCGATGACGACCGTCAGACGGTCAAGATTCCGCTCAGCCACAGAGGTGCCACCCATCGAGGTCGACACACCTCCACCAAAGAGGTCGGAGAGGCCGCCGCCCTTGCTCTTGTGGAGGAGGACGAAGAGGGTGAGGATGACGCTCAGCACGCACAGGACGATCGACATCGTCAGCACGGGCCATGTCATGAGGGGAGCCGAAATCACGTCGTACAGGGTAACTCACGAGCCGCCAGATCCCCACATCGACGCCCCGAAATCATGCGCAAACGGTGATGACCGTCACGTCTGGGACGACAAACGACCTCCGCACCGAGTGGTGCGGAGGTCGTCGTCAAATGTGTCGCGGATCAGGCCTCGTAGAAGGTCACGATCTTGGAGAAGTCGCCAGCCTTGAGCGAAGCGCCGCCCACGAGGGCACCGTCAACGTCGGGCTTGGCCATGATCTCGGCGACGTTGGCCGGCTTGACCGAGCCACCGTACTGGATGCGCACGGCCTCGGCGGTCGGGGCGTCGTAGAGCTCCTTGACGGCCTCACGGATGGCCTGGCAGACCTCCTGGGCGTCGTCAGCAGTCGCAGTCTCGCCGGTGCCGATGGCCCAGATGGGCTCGTAGGCAATGACGAGCTTGGCAACCTGCTCGGCGGGGATGCCGTCGAGGTCAGCCTTGATCTGGCCGACGGTGTGCTCGACGTGCTTGCCGGCCTTGCGGACCTCGAGGGCCTCACCACAGCAGATGATGGGGGTCATGCCGTTCTCGATGGCCTTCTTGGCCTTGGCGTTGACCAGCTCATCGGACTCGTTGTGGTACTCGCGACGCTCGGAGTGGCCAACGACGACGTAGGAGCAGCCCAGCTTCGACAGCATGGTGCCCGACACCTCGCCGGTGTAGGCGCCGTCGTCGTGAGCGGAGATGTCCTGGGCGCCGTAGGCGATCGGCAGCTTGTCAGCGTCGATGAGGGTGGCCACGGTGCGGATGTCGGTGAACGGCGGAATGACGACGGCCTCGGACTTGGCGGAGTCGTATCCGGCAGCCTTGAGGGCCTCACCGAGATCCTGGACGAGGGAGGTGGCGGCAACGTGGTCGAGGTTCATCTTCCAGTTGCCGGCCATGATCGGGGTACGAGACATCAGTTGTTCTCCTTGAGGACTGCGATTCCGGGCAGCTCCTTGCCCTCCATGAGCTCGAGGGAGGCGCCACCACCGGTGGAAATGTGACCGAACTGGTCATCGGCGAAGCCGAGGGCGCGCACGGCGGAGGCGGAGTCTCCCCCACCGACCACCGAGAGGCCGTCAACCTCGGTGAGAGCCTGGGCAACGGCCTTGGTGCCGAGCTCGAGACCCTTGATCTCAAAGACGCCCATCGGGCCGTTCCAGAACACCGACTTGGCGCCCTTGATGGCCTCAGCGTAGGCCTTCTCGGTCTCCGGGCCGATGTCGAGGCCCATCTTGTCGGCCGGGATGGCATCGACGGACACGACGTCGACCTGGCCGACGGTGTGGGCGTCGAAGTCGACGTCAGAGGCGACGCGAACGTCGGTCGGCAACAGGATCTGCTTGCCGGAAGCCTTGGCGGCCTCGAGGTACTTCTTGCAGGCCTCGATGGACTCATCGTCAACCAGCGACTTGCCGACCTCCAGGCCCTGGGCCTTGAGGAAGGTGAAGAGCATGCCGCCACCGACGACGAGGGTGTCGGCAACCTTGAGCAGGTTGTCGATCACGGCGAGCTTGTCAGCGACCTTGGCGCCACCGAGGACGACGACGAACGGACGCTTCGGATCGGCGGTCAGGCCCTCAAGGACCTCGACCTCCTTGGCGACCAGGGAGCCGGCAGCGCACGGCAGCAGCTTGGCGACGTCGTAGACGGAAGCCTGCTTGCGGTGCACGACACCGAAGCCGTTGGAGACGTAGTACTCACCGAAGGAGGCGTACTTCTTGGCCAGCTCGGTGCGCTCGGCCTCGTCCTTGCTGGTCTCGCCCTTCTCGAAGCGGACGTTCTCGACCAGAGCGATCTCGCCGTCGGCGAGGGACTCGGAGGTCTTGGTGGCCGACGGGCCAACAACGTCCTCGGCGAGCTTGACGTCGAGGTTCATGAGCTCGCCCAGACGCTTGGCAACCGGGGCCAGGGAGTACTTGGGGTCGACCGCACCCTTGGGTCGACCGAGGTGGGCGAGCACGGTGGTGCGGGCGCCGGCCTCGTGCAACTGGGTCAGGGTGGGCAGTGCGGCCTTGATGCGGCCGTCGTCGGTGATCTTGTCGCCGTCGAGCGGGACGTTGAAGTCGCAACGGATGACGACGCGCTTTCCGCGCAGGTCGCCGAGATCCTCAACAGATTTCATGTGGAAGCCCTTTCTTGAAGTGAACGATGTTTCACGGGCGTGGATGCCCGGGTACGGATGACGGCCCCGCGCCCGTATGGGGCACGGGGCCGTCATCAGCTCACGATGGTGAGATCAGGCGATCTTGCTGGCGACGAGCTCGGTGAGGTCAACCAGACGGTTGGAGTAGCCCCACTCGTTGTCGTACCAGGAGAGGACCTTGACGAGGTTGCCGATGACCTTGGTCTCGGTGGCGTCGAAGATCGAGGAGTGCGGGTCACCCTCGATGTCCTTCGAGACGATCGGATCCTCGGTGTAGGCCAGGATGCCCTTCAGCGGACCCTCAGCAGCCTTCTTGACAGCAGCCTGAACCTCCTCAACGGTGACCTCCTTGGAGGTCTGGAAGGTCAGGTCGGTCAGGGAACCGGTCGGGGTCGGGACGCGGACGGCCAGACCGTCGAACTTGCCCTTGAGCTCCGGCAGAACCAGGGCCACGGCCTGGGCGGCACCGGTCTTGGTGGGGATCATGTTGAGGGCAGCAGCGCGGGCACGACGCAGATCCTTGTGAGGAGCGTCCTGCAGGCGCTGGTCACCGGTGTAGGCGTGAACGGTGGTCATGATGCCGCGCTCGATGCCGAAGGCGTCGTTGAGGACCTTGGCCAGCGGGGCGAGGCAGTTGGTGGTGCAAGAAGCGTTCGAGATGATGTTGTGCTTCTCGTTGTCGTAGTCGTCGTTGTTGACGCCCATGACGAAGGTGCCGTCGACGTTCTTGGCGGGAGCAGAGATGATGACCTTCTTGGCGCCAGCCTCGATGTGGGCCTTGGCCTTCTCACCATCGGTGAACAGTCCGGTGGACTCGACAACGATCTCGGCGCCGAGCTCCTTCCAGGGGAGGTCAGCGGGGTTGCGCTCGGCGAGGACCTTAATGGTCTTGCCGTCAACGGTGATGGAGTCATCGTCATAGCTGACCTCACCCGAGAAACGACCCATGATGGAGTCGTACTTCAGGAGGTGGGCCAGAGTCTTGGTGTCGGTGAGGTCATTGACGCCCACGACCTCGAGGTCAGCACCCTGCTCGACGAGGGCGCGGAAGAAGTTGCGGCCAATACGGCCAAAACCGTTGATACCAACCTTGACGGTCATTCAGGAATCTCCTCCGGATGAGGTTTGTGCGTTCAGCACTCGGACGTCTCCAAGCATAGCGACCAAGGTAGAAGCTCAAACCCCAGGGCCGAATTTACGGCCAGGCCGCGGGCGAACGATCATCAACGTCGATCAGATCAACGCACACATGACCACATGGTTGCGCGACTGCTTGCCCTGGTGGGAAAGGCGTGCTGAGCGCACCTACATGGCCATCAGGCGCGGTCGTCGCGCATCTCGGGAGGAAGACTCTCCAAGGTGGTGGGCTCACCGTTCTTCCGGGCCGTCTTGTCAGCAAGAGCCAGCAGACGACGAATCCGTCCAGCAATGGCATCCTTCGTCAACGGAGGCTCGTGCAACTTACCCAATTCCTCCAAGCTGGCATTCGTGTGCTCAAGGCGCAGTTGTCCGGCAGCCCGGAGATGATCCGGGACGGAATCCCCGAGGATTTCCAGCGCCCGCTCCACCCGGGCACTGGCAGTAACAGCAGCTCTGGCGGAACGGCGCAGGTTGGCGTCGTCAAAATTGGCAAGACGATTCGCCGAGGCCCTCACCTCACGGCGCAGACGACGGTCCTCCCACGTGAGCACTGATTCATGCGCGCCCATACGGGTCAACATGGCAGAAATGGCGTCACCGTCACGGATCGTCACCCGGTCGATGTGACGGGACTCCCGCTGCTTGGCCTGGATCTCCAGCCGGCGAGCTGCACCCACCAGCGCCAATGCAGCCTCCTCGCCGGGAGCGGTGATCTCCATCGCCATGGAGCGTCCCGGCTCGGTCAAGGAACCACGAGCCAGGAAGGCTCCACGCCACGCGGCAGCCTGACAGCACCGCCCACCACCGACAACGGGAACTGGCAGACCACGCACCGGGTGACCCCGACGATCGAGCAACCCCGTCAGGCGTGCCAGATCGGCCCCGCCGCGCACCATCCGCACCAGATATCGGGTATTGGAGTGCAAGCCGCTGCCATTGACGACGACGAGATCGGTCTCGAGACCGAAAACTTCCTGGATGGACTGACGAAGCCGTCGCGCCGCTCCCCCGGTGTCGACCTCGGCCTCAATCGTGATGTGACGATGCTGCACCAGATGGATACCACCTGCGAAACGAAGGGTGGTGGCGATCTCGGAACGGCGGCAACACAGCTTCTGGACCGGCACCGTCGCGAGTTCGTTCTTCACCTGCAGGGTGAGCGCCATGTGGTTCGAGCCTCCGAAAAGCAATACAACGGGTGACAGACCGATCTTAGGCGACAATCAGCGGGGCTGGACTCCCATGATGTTGGCATAGGCCGACGCCAACCGCAGCGGGTCGTGGCGAGCCGACCCGTCACGCATAGCCAAATCCTCGACGACGATCTCAGCCCCCAGATTGCGGGCAAACGGTTCCAAATGGGGATCCTGACCGGCGAACCCGCGATCGACCAGGACGACGTCGAAACGCATACGTGGCTCGTGCTCGGCGATCACCTCAAGATGTCGCGCAGGGCTGAATCCATCTGTCTCGTCGGCCCCCACCACATTGAGAGTGAGGATCTTGCGAGCCTTCGACTCCAGGATCGCGTCGACGATCTGGGGCACCAAGAGATGCGGCATGACCGAGGTGAACCAGGACCCTGGCCCCAGAACGAGGTTGTCGGACTCTCGAATCGCCTCCAGCGCTTGGGGGCAGGCCTCTGGTTCAGAAGGCTCCAAACTCACCTTGAGCACCTCGGCCCGGGTCTTGGCCACCGTCGCCTGACCGGTCAGCGTGTACTCCTCGTCTGGCTGATTCGGGTCCAGCCCGACCACCTGGGCGCTGATGTCCAGCGGGGTCAAGGACATCGGCAGGACCCTGCCCCGCACGTCGAGGAGTTGACCGACCATGTCCAGACCAGACACCGGATCGCCAAGCTCCTGCCACAGGCCCGCGATGAGTAGGTTGCCGATGGCGTGACCGGCGAGCTCCCCGGTGCCGTTGAAACGCGCCTGCAACACCTCGGCCCAGGTACGACCGAGGTGGTCGTCAGCACACAACGCGGCCAGGGCACGACGCAGGTCACCCGGCGGCAGAATGTCGAATTCCTCGCGCAGCCGACCCGAGGAGCCGCCGTTGTCGGCGACGGTGACCACGGCGGTGAGACGGTCAGTGAGGCGCCGCAGGGCACGCAGCGACACGGCCAGCCCGTGTCCACCGCCGAAAGCCGTGACGACCGGAAGATTCGAAGGGGTCGACACCATCGTCATTCCTTCCCGAGATCTCGGTGCAGGACAGCGGTGCGATATCCCCGAGCTGCCAGACGAGCCGACAATTCCTCGGAGATGGCTGTGCTGCGGTGTTTCCCACCGGTGCAACCAACGGCCACCGTGACCTGCTTCTTGCCTTCACGAAGATACCCCGGTGCCATGCAAACCAGGAGCTCCTCGACTCGATCGACGAACTCCCCCGCCCCGGCCTGGGCCATGACATAGGATGCGACATCAGGCGACAGGCCCGTCTTGGGACGAAGCTCCGGGACCCAATACGGGTTCGGCAGGAAACGGGCGTCGACGACGAGGTCGGCGTCGATCGGGACACCGCGCTTGAACCCGAACGACATCACCTGGAAGGCCAGGCCTTCGTCAACCCCCTCGCCGAAGGCGTGGTCGATACGTTGGGCGAGCTGACGAGCAGTGGTAGCGGTGGTGTCGATGACCAGATCGGCCTCAGCACGCAGGTTGGAGAGCATGCGGCGCTCCAGGGCCACGGCGTCGAGGAGATGACCACCCTGCTGCAGCGGCAAGGGACGCCGACTGGACTCCTGGCGACGCACGATGATCTCGTCGGAGGCCTCCAGGAAGACGATGGCGGGGTCAATGCCGCGCTCGTCGAGGGCGTCGAGGGCCACGGCCAAGGTGTCGAACATGATCCGGCTTCGCACGTCAAGGACGACGGCCAGGCGATCGATGTCATTGGCGCCGATCTCATCGACGAGAGCCCCCAGCATCGCCGGAGGCAGATTGTCGACGACGTACCAGCCCAGGTCCTCCATGGCGTGGGCTGCGGTGCGACGACCGGCACCGGAGATGCCGGTGATGATGACAACTCGCGGGGTCTTCGTCGTCTGCTCGGTGCTCACGACTCAAGGGTAGTGCTGTCGCCCAGGTCGCCGCCGTCAACAATCTCACCGGTTGCCGTGTTGATCGCCTCACCAGGTGAGTCCGATGCCAGGGCAGCGACGACCTCTCCTGCCAGTTTCGGGCCAAAACCTGGAACTTGAGCAATGTCCTCGACGGTGGCCTTGCGCAGCGCCCGCACTGACCCGAAATGAGAGACGAGGGCCTTGCGTCGGGTCTCCCCCAGGCCAGGGACCCCGTCCAGAACGGACTCCACCATCGCCTTGGATCGCTTGGAACGGTGGAAGGTGATGGCGAACCGGTGAGCCTCATCGCGCAGCCGCTGCAACAGGTAGAGCCCCTCAGACGTACGCGGCAAGATGACTGGCCATTCCTCGTCGGGAAGCCACACCTCCTCCAAGCGTTTCGCCAGCCCGCACAGAGCGATGTCATCCTCGAGGCCGAATTCTTCGAGCACTTCCTGAGCGGCGTGGACCTGAGGTGCGCCGCCGTCAACGACGATGAGGTGCGGGGCATAGGCGAACTTGCGCGGTGCACCGGTGGTGGGGTCGATGAGGGAACCGACGTCACCGTCAGGGGTTTGCGCCTTGGCCATGGCGTCACGGTCCTCGACGAGACGACGCAGCCGTCGCGACAGCACCTCGTGCATGGCGGCGAAGTCGTCCGACCCGTCAAACCCCTTGATGATGAATCGTCGGTACTCGGACTTGCGCGGCATACCGTCCTCGAAGACGACCATTGATCCGACGACATTGGTGCCTTGGATGTGGGAGATGTCGTAGGACTCCATCCGCAGCGGGGCGCGATCCAGGCCGAGGGCTTCCTGGATCTCCTCCAGGGCTCGGGTGCGCGTGACCAGGTCGGAGGCCCGCTTGAGCTTGTGTTGAGCCAGGGTTTCCTGAGCGTTACGGGTGACGGTGTCCATGAGTGTGGCCTTGTCGCCACGGCGAGGTACCCGTATCTCGACACGAGAACCACGCTCCGAACCCAGGATCGTGGACATGACGTCAGGATTCGCCGGATTGGTGGAGACCAGCACCAGCGGCGGAATGGCATTGCCGTGGCCATCGTCACGGACCTGACCGTCACCAGGATTGATGCCGTAGAGCTGGGCGAGAAAGGTCTCCATGAGCTCGGCCTCATCGGCGTCGTCGGCGCGATCGGCGACCCAACCACGTTCGCCACGGATACGGCCACCTCGAACGTGAAAGATCTTGACACCCACCTCCAACGGGTCGACGGCCATCGAGATGACGTCAGCGTCAGTCCCATCACCGAGAACGACAGCATTACGCTCCAAGGTCTTGGACAGCGCGCTCAAGGAGTCACGGATGACGGCGGCGCGCTCGAACTCCAGATTTTCGGAGGCCTCAGCCATCTCGGCCTCCAGCCTCTTGACGATCTTCGTCGTCCGACCGGCCATGAAGTCGCAGAACTCCTCAGCGATCTCGCGGTGAGCCTCCGGGGTGATGCGACCGACACAGGGGGCCGAGCACTTGCCGATGTAGCCGAGCAGACAGGGCCGCCCCTGATTCTTCGCTCGATTGAACACGCCCGTCGAGCAGGACCTCATCGGGAACACCCGCAGCAGGGTCTCGACGGTGTCTCGGATCGCCCACGCCTGGCCGAACGGCCCGTAATAACGCCACCCCTTGTGATGGGCGCCACGACCGACGAAGACGCGTGGGTACTCGTCGGTCCAGGTGAAGCACAGCCACGGGTAGGACTTGTCGTCGCGGTACATGACATTGAACCGCGGGTCGAACTCCTTGATCCAGGTGTATTCGAGTTGGAGGGACTCGACCTCGTTCTGGACCACCGTCCATTGCACATGAGCCGCCGTAGTGACCATCCGTTGGGTGCGTGGGTGGAGGGCCGAGATGTCCTGGAAGTAGGAGTTGAGCCGGTTGCGAAGGTTCTTGGCCTTGCCGACGTAGATCACCTGTCCGTGCTCATCGCTGAATCGATAAACCCCCGGCTGGGTGGGGATGGTTCCCGGAGCGGGACGGTAACTGGACGGATCGGCCATGTGAGCAAGCCTAAGGGGTCCTGGCTGCGTGACCCCTGCCTCCTGACGCTGATACCTCACCTGGCCTGCACCGACATGGACCGTCATCGCGCCAGAGTCACCTTGCGGTACCCACCACACACGAACATGCCTATTTCCCTATTGGTCTGGGTTTCCCTGTTGGTCTGGTCGGAGTCCCGAAACCCCACCGGGGCCGCCTTCTATGCTGCTGGTTTCCCTGTTGGTCTGGTCGGAGTAAGACTTGAAGCAGTGCCTCCCGATCGGAACGAGGCACCAGAACTGACGCCAACCATCAGGAGCAAACAGTCATGAAGGTCGCCGTGATCGCCGCCAACGGCAAAGCAGGGACTCTCCTCACCGCACAGGCAACCCAGCGTGGCCATGACGTCACCGCCATCATGCGCAAGGACCACGACACCCCTGCGGCCCACACCCTCGTCAAGGACGTGTTCGACCTGACCCGCGAGGACCTGGCCGGTTTCGACGTCATCCTCGATGCGTTCGGAGCGTGGAGCGAGGACGCCCTTGCCGGCCATTCCACACATCTGGCCCACCTGGTCGACATCCTCCAGGGGAGCCCGGCACGCCTGCTCGTCGTTGGCGGAGCAGGCAGCCTGTACGTCAACCCCGAGCACACCGTCACCGTCATGCAGACCGAGGGCTTCCCGCCGGAGGTGGCACCACTGGCCCAGGCCATGCAGGACGGCCTCGACGTGCTGCGCCGCAGTGAGGGTGTCAAGTGGACCTATCTCTCCCCCGCCGCCGACTTCCAGGCCGATGGGCCGGAAGGACACGCCTACGTTTTCGGCGGCGAGGAGCTCAGCACCGACGCCAACGGTGCCTGCGTCATCAGCTACGCCGATTACGCACGGGCCATGCTGGATGTGGCCGAGAGCAACGAGCACATCGGCGAGCGCATCAGCGTTCGTAACGCCTGATTGTCTGCTGCCCGATCATTCCCCGCCTGGAATGATCGGGCAGTTTCGCCGGTAGGCTGGCCACGTGCATCTCCTCCTCATTCGCCACGGCCAGTCCGAAAACAATGCCCTCGCGGCGACATCCGCTGAGGCGTACCGTCAGGGGCGCAAACCTGACCCCGAACTCACCGAACTTGGTCGCCGTCAGGCCGAGGCCTTGGGGGCATGGATCGGATCGGTCTCCCCGCGACCGACCGTGTTGTACTCCTCCCCCATGATGCGCACCATCCAGACGGCAGCCCCACTCGCCGAGGTCCTCGATCTGCCCATCACCGTCAGCGACCTCATCTTCGAGCGCCCCGGTCCGGTTCAGATGGTCGACGAGGTCGAGACCGGCCATCCAGGGTCACCACTGTCGACCCTGTCTGCCATCACCGATCGCGCCGTCTTCCCAGAAACGGTGACCGAGGAGGGCTGGCGCGAAGCCCGCATCGAAACCGCGGCCGAAGCGGCAGATCGGGCCGGTCGCATCGCCGAATGGGTGCGTGAGGCACACGATGATGACGAGTGCATTGCCCTGGTGGCTCACGGAGCCATCGGATCGATGCTCCTGCTGAACCTCATGGCCCCACAGCTTGCCGCTGATCTGCGCAACTACCCCATCGGGGGCGAACCCCAGTGGGTCAATTTGCACAACACCTCCACCTCGATGATCGAACTTCACCCCGACGGGTATGAGGTCCATTGGATCAATCGGGTGGACCACCTCATCGACGCAGGCATGGTTCACGGGGCCGTCGCCACCTCCACCGGCAACCCCGGCACCCGCTGAGCACACCGGCCCGCACGCCGGTGTCAGGTTGGGCAAGGCCACGGTGACCGGCCCGGGCTGCGTCTCGACCGTCAGCCTTCCCGCGCCAGTCAGCGGGTCGTCTTCTTGCGCGACGCCTTCCTCGCGCCCTTCTCCTTGCCGCCGGCCGGCGCCTCGACGAGCACCGGTCCGTCACCGACGGGAACCTCCTGGCCAGCCAGAATCTCGGACAGGAACTGGCCAGTGTAGGAGTCCTCGACGGCGGCCACCTGTTCGGGAGTTCCTTCCGCGACGACCAGGCCACCACCCTTGCCCCCTTCGGGGCCCATGTCGATGATCCAGTCAGCGGTCTTGATGACATCGAGGTTGTGTTCAATGACGAGAACCGAGTTGCCCTGATCGACAAGCCGACCCAACACCACCAAGAGCTTGCGAATGTCCTCGAAGTGCAGGCCCGTCGTGGGTTCGTCAAGGACGTACAGGGTCTTGCCGGTCGACCGCTTCTGCAACTCTGAGGCCAACTTGACCCGCTGGGCCTCACCACCCGACAGGGTCGTCGCAGGCTGGCCCAGTCGAACGTAGCCCAGCCCCACCTCGACGAGGGTCTTGAGGTGACGATGAATCGAGGAGATCGGCTCGAAGAAGGTGCACGCCTCCTCGATGGGCATGTCGAGAACCTCGGCGATCGTCTTGCCCTTGTAGTGGACCTCCAAGGTCTCGCGGTTGTACCTGGCTCCGTGGCAGACCTCGCACGGCACGTAGACGTCGGGCAAGAAGTTCATCTCGATCTTGATGGTGCCGTCACCCTGACAGTTCTCGCAGCGTCCCCCCTTGATGTTGAAGGAGAACCGACCCTGCTGGTAACCGCGCACCTTGGCCTCGGGGGTTTGGGCGAAGAGGGCACGGATCTTGTCAAAGACCCCGGTATAGGTGGCCGGGTTCGACCTCGGCGTCCGCCCGATCGGGGACTGGTCGACATGGATCACCTTGTCGATCTCCTCGACGCCGGTAATCGTCTGGTGCTTGCCCGGCACTGCCCGCGCGCCGTGAATCCGGTGCGCCAACGAGGTGTAAAGGATCTGGTTGACCAGGGTCGACTTGCCCGATCCGCTCACACCTGTGACGACGACAAGCTGGCCCAGGGGGAAGGTGACGTCAACGTTGCGGAGGTTGTTCTCACGAGCCCCCTTGACCACCAACTGCCGTCCGGTACGAGGACGTCGGGTCGCCGGCAACGGGATGGACCTCCGACCCGACAGGTACGCGCCGGTCACCGACCTCTCGCTGGCCAGCAGGTCGTCCACCGTTCCCGAGACGACGATTTCTCCGCCGTGCTCACCGGCACCGGGGCCGACGTCGACAACCCAGTCTGCGACGCGGATGGTGTCCTCGTCGTGTTCGACGACGATGAGGGTGTTACCGAGATCCCGCAGCCTGACGAGGGTGTCGATGAGACGACGGTTGTCTCGCTGGTGCAAGCCGATGGAGGGCTCGTCGAGAACGTACAGCACGCCCACCAGTCCCGAACCGATCTGGGTGGCCAGCCGGATGCGCTGGGCCTCTCCACCTGACAGCGACCCTGCCGACCGCGACAAGGTCAGATAGTCCAGACCGACGTCAACGAGGAACCGCAGCCGCGCCCGAACCTCCTTGATGACCCGCTCGGCGATGGTGGCCTCACGCTCCGTCAGCGTCAAGGCGTTGAGGAATTGCGAGGCCTCACCGATGGACATGTCGGAGACCTCGGCGATGTTGCGACCACCAACCGTCACCGCAAGGCTCGTCGGTTTGAGTCGCTTGCCCTGGCAGTCACGACACGGCACCTCACGCAGGTACTGCCCCCACCGGGAGCGTGCGGAGTCGGTCTCGGCCTCGTCGTAACGACGACGCACATAGTGCAGGACTCCCTCGTAATTCTGCGAGTAGGTGCGCACTCGGCCGAACCGGTTGCGGTACGAGACCATCACCGGATCACCGTCGCCGTGCAGCACCAGTTTGCGGACCTTGGCGGGAAGGTCTGACCACGGCAGGGTGACGTCAAAACCGTGGCTCTCCCCCAGACCAGCGAAGACGTGCTGGTAGTGGTTCGCCACCCGCGGCCCCGACCACGGCGCAATGGCTCCCTCGAGCAGGCTCAGCCCCGAATCGGGAACCACGAGTTCGGGATCGACCTCAAGGGTTGCCCCCAACCCCGAACAGGTCGGGCAGGCTCCCCACGGGCCGTTGAAGGAGAACTGGCGAGGTTCCAGCTCGTCAATGTCGATGTCATGCTGGTTGGGGCAGGCCATCGTCTCGGAGAATCGACGTTCGCGATGCGGATCGGAAGGGTCACGATCGACGAAGTCAATACTGACAATGCCGTGGGCCAGGCTGAGGGCGGTCTCCACGGATTCTGTGAGACGCTGGGTGACCGACGGTTTGACCGCGATCCGGTCGACGACGACGTCGATGTCGTGCTTGCGTTTCTTGTCCAAGGGCGGCACCTGACCGAGCCGATGGACCTCACCGTCAACGCGCACACGGGTGAAACCGTCAGTCGTCAGTTGCCGGAAAAGCTCGCCGTACTCGCCCTTGCGGCCACGGATGACCGGTGCCAACACCTGAAACTTCGTGCCCTCCTCCAGGCCCATCAACCGGTCGACGATCTGCTGAGGGGTCTGACGGCTGATGAGTTCCCCACACACCGGGCAGTGGGGCTTGCCGATACGCGCCCAGAGCAGACGCAGGTAGTCATGAATCTCCGTGATCGTGCCGACCGTGGAGCGTGGGTTGCGTGACGTGGACTTCTGGTCGATGGAGACGGCGGGGCTGAGACCCTCAATGAAGTCGACGTCTGGTTTGTCCATCTGTCCCAGGAACTGACGGGCGTAGGAGGACAAGGATTCCACATATCGACGCTGGCCTTCAGCGAAGATGGTGTCGAAGGCGAGGGAGGATTTCCCCGATCCTGACAAACCGGTGAACACGATCATGGCGTCCCTGGGAAGATCCAGGTTGACGTTGCGGACATTGTGCTCTCGGGCACCGCGGACGATGATGTGGTCACTCACAGGCTTCATGGTAGAGGCCACGCAAGACAGTCCTGCGGCTCTGCGCGATGGGCAGAATGGAACACCAACGAGCGTCCCGAAGCCCTGTCCCCCCGGAGTCAACAGTCTCGTCTTGCGAACATCCATCTGGCAACTTCGGTGAAGTCCCAGTAGGTTGGACGGCATGAGCGCAGTCGCACGACCTCCAGGTCTGTGTCCAAGCACTCCCCTCCACGAGATCCGCGCCACCAAACGAGACGCCACCCAACGTCTTCTTGGGGCCACCATGGGCTTGTCCGAGGAGGAATGGCAGGCTCCCAGCAGGCTGGCTGGGTGGACTCGCGCGCACATTGCCACCCATATTGCCCGCAATGCCGAGGCCCTGGAGGCCGTGGCACGGGCCGTCGTCGCTGACCATGAGGTCCCCCGCCTCTATCCCTCCGACGAGATCCGCGACCGCGACATCGAACGCGGCTCGGAACGCCCCGGGGTGGAATTGCAGATCGATCTGGACACCACAGCAGGCTCTCTCAACCGCACCTTCGATTCCCTTGCAGGCATGGAACCGGGCACCGCAGTCTGGCTCACTGACGACATCCGTGTCGACGCGACCGACCTGCCGGCCCTACGGCTTGCCGAAATTGCACTCCATCACGTCGACCTCGATCTTGGGATGACCGTCGACGACCTTCCCGATGTCGCATCCCGAACCTTGTTGGAGTGGGTGTGCTTCCGGCTACGTGACCGCCCAGAAGTTCCTGCCATGCGTATCGTCTCCGACTCCGGGCTGATTGATCGCATTGGCGGTGTCGGGTTCGCAACCACGGTTCACGGGCCTGACGGGGCACTGGCAGGATGGCTGTCGGGCAGAGGCGGGACCTCGCGTCTGTCCGGGGCCAGCCAGCTCGCCGTTCCCATGCTCATCTGACCCACCGCCCGGCCGATCGCCTGCTCGTTTCAGGAAGGAATCGTCATGCCGCTCTACCACGTCGATCCCGGATCCGAGGCTGCCCTCATCAGGGTCAACGAGGACATCGACCTCATCAAGATTTCGGTGGGCACGATGGACAACAACGCCTACCTCATTCATCCCGGCGCTGGCCCCGCCATCCTCGTCGACGCGGCAGCAGAACCCGGACGGCTCAAGGCCGTCATCGGTGACTCCGAGGTCGGCGCCGTCATCACGACCCATCGTCACGCCGACCACACCGGAGCTCTCAGCGAGATCATTGCCATGACCGGCGCCCAGCCCTGGTGTGGCGAACCCGACGCCGAAGCCATCGAGGCCAGCACCGGCGTGACCTGCCGCACGGTGTGGGACGGAGATCTCTTTCGCCTCGGCGACATCGACCTCGACATCATCGGCCTGGTGGGCCACACCCGCGGATCCATCGCTCTGCGGCTACGCGGCAACCCGAGCGACCACGTCCTCACCGGGGATTCCCTCTTCCCCGGCGGTTTCGGCAAGACCAGTGGAAGCCGCGAATTCGAACAGCTCTACAACGACGTCTGCATGAAGGTTTTCGCGCCACTGGCCGACACGACCGTCATCCACCCCGGACACGGGGACGCCACGACGGTCGGGGAGGAGAGACCCAACCTTCCGTTGTGGCGTGCCCGCGGCTGGTGATCCCAACCGCGGGCACGCCGATCAGGCGTCGGTCTTGGCCTTCGCGTCGTCCCTGGCGCTCTTGATGAGGCTCGCGACGGTCGTGACGAGCAGGGTCGCGACGATGACGCCCAGGGAGACGCCGATCGAGACCTCCGTAGTGATACCGAACCAGGCCTGATCCAGGCCGTAGTGGTGCATGGCGTGGCCGATGAGTTTGAGAGCAATGAAACCCAGAATGACGGCCAGGCCCAGCGACAGGTACACCAGGCGCTCGAGGAGGCTCCCGATGAGGAAGTACAACTGGCGTAGACCCATGAGGGCGAAGACGTTGGCGGTGAAGATGAGGTAGCCCTCACTGGTCAGGCCGTAGGAAGCGGGGATGGAGTCCAGGGCGAAGAGCAGGTCGGTCATGCCCAGCGCGACGCAGACCATGAACATCGAGGTGGCCAAGGTCTTGCCGTTCTCACGCACGAAGAACTTGGTGCCGCGGAAGTCACCAGTGGTCGGAACCGTGCGCTTGAACCACGACATGAAGCGGCCCTCTTCCCCGGTGTCCTCGTCCTCGTCGTCCCGATGACGGTACTCACGCACCTGGTCGATCGCCGAGTACAGCAGGAAGGCGCCAAAGATGAAGAACACCCAGGCCCAGGCCTCCAGGATCGCCTGGCCCAGAGCAATGAACACACCTCGGAAGACCAGGGCGACGATGATGCCGACCAGCAGAGCGAACTGCTGCAACTTCCGGGGGACGTTGAACTTCTCCATGAGGATGAGGAAGATGAACAGGTTGTCAATCGACAAGCTGTACTCGGTCAACCACACCGCGAAGAACTGACCGCCTGCGGCATGCCCCTGGAGGATCCACACCCCCAGGCCGAACAACACGGCCAGGCCGACGAAGACACCGACGAAGGCGGTGCATTCCTTGGTGGAAGGGACGTGGGGTCTTCGTCCCAAGACCATGACATCGAAGAGGAGTAGAGCTCCCATCACCAAGATGGTGATGATCCAGACAGACGCGTGAACGTGCAAAACCGGGCCTCCCATGAGTTAGCGAGAAGGTCCGGAGGTCTCGTCCGCATCGGTGCGACGGATGCCGCTTTACCGAGGCTGTGCAGCCGGACCGTGATGGCACGATCGTGATGACGACCACACTTTTCTCAGGAGTACTCCCCTCCAAGGACTGCCATTGTCTCACATCCGCCTCATCCGACGCGAGTCACGACCGGATTATCGGTTCGCTTCCACCATCTGGCGCAATTCCTTCTTCAACTCCGCGATCTCGTCACGAAGACGAGCCGCCACCTCGAACTTGAGCTCACCAGCAGCAGAGCGCATCTCGTTGGTCAGCTCGACGATGAGGGCGCCGAGATCCTCCTCGGCCATCGTCGAGGTGTCAAGGCGTTTGCCGTGAGCCGCCCGCTGCTCGTCGGTGATCATCGAGTTGTAGCCGCGATGGCCCTTGCCATAGTTGAACTTCTCGACCAAGGCGTCAGTGTCGGCCTCCTCGCGGGCCAACATCTCAGTGATGTCGCCGATCTTCTTGCGGAGCGGCTGGGGGTCGATGCCATGCTCGGCGTTGTAGGCCATCTGGATCTCGCGACGCCGATTCGTCTCCTCGATGGCAACCCGCATCGAGTCGGTCATCTGGTCGGCGTACATGATGACCTGGCCGTTGACATTTCGAGCCGCACGGCCGACGGTCTGAATGAGGGAGCGCTCCGAGCGCAGGAATCCTTCCTTGTCGGCGTCCAGAATCGCCACCAGGGACACCTCAGGAAGGTCGAGTCCCTCTCGCAGCAGGTTGATGCCGACGAGGACGTCGAACTCGCCCATACGCAGTTCCTTGAGAAGCTCGATGCGTTTGAGGGTGTCGATCTCCGAGTGCAGGTAGCGGGTCCGGATGCCGTGTTCCATGAGGTAGTCGGTGAGGTCTTCGGCCATCTTCTTGGTCAGGGTCGTCACCAGGACACGATCGTCACGCTCCACTCGCGCGCGGATCTCGGCCATGAGATCGTCGATCTGGCCACGAGTGGGCTTGACGATGATCTCGGGATCCACCAGCCCTGTCGGGCGGATGATCTGCTCGACGACGCCATCGGCCCGCTCGGTCTCATAAGCCCCGGGAGTCGCCGACAGGTAGACGGTCTGGCCGATCCGCTGGGTGAACTCGTCGAAGGTGAGAGGACGGTTGTCCATCGCGCTGGGCAGCCGGAAACCGTGCTCCACGAGGGTGCGCTTACGGCTCATGTCACCTTCGTACATGCCACCAATCTGTGGGACGGTGACGTGGGACTCGTCGATGACGAGCACGAAATCCTCGGGGAAGTAGTCGAGCAGACAGTTCGGGGCCGAGCCGGGAGCGCGTTGGTCAATGTGACGCGAGTAGTTCTCGATCCCGGCGCAGGAACCGACCTGTTGCATCATCTCGACGTCATAGGTGGTGCGCATCCGCAGCCGCTGGGCCTCCAACAGTTTGCCGTCACGCTCCAGGACCCCGAGGCGCTCCTCCAGTTCTTTCTGGATCGAGGCGATCGCCTTCTCCATACGCTCGGGTCCGGCAACGTAGTGGGTGGCCGGGAAGACGTAGACCTGCTCGTCCTCACTGATGACCTCACCGGAGAGCGGGTGCATCGTCGTGAGGGCCTCGATCTCATCACCGAAGAACTCCACGCGCAGGGCGTTCTCCTCGTAGACCGGGAAGATCTCCAGGGTGTCCCCGCGGACTCGGAAGGTGCCGCGCTCCCCCGAGAGGTCATTGCGGACGTACTGGTTGGTGACGAGGTCTCGTAGCAGCTCGTCACGGTCCCACTCCTGGCCAACCTCCAGCGGGATCATCCGATCGACATACTCCTGCGGAGTACCCAGACCGTAGATGGCAGAGACGGTGGCGACCACGATGACGTCTCGTCGGGTCAGCAGGGAGTTCGTCGCGGAGTGACGCAGCCTCTCAACTTCCTCGTTGAGGCTGGAGTCCTTCTCGATGTAGGTGTCCGTCTGCGGAATGTAGGCCTCAGGTTGGTAGTAGTCGTAGTACGAGACGAAATACTCGACGGCATTGTCGGGGAAGAAGGTGCGCAACTCCTGCGCGAACTGGGCCGCCAAGGTCTTGTTGGGCTGCATGACGAGCATCGGCCGCTGCAACTTCTCCGCCAGCCACGCCACCGTCGCCGTCTTACCCGTGCCAGTGGCACCAAGCAGGACGACATCCTGCTCACCGTTGTTGACCCTTTTCTCCAGCTCCGCAATGGCCTGCGGCTGATCGCCAGAAGGCTCGAACTCACTGACGACGTGGAAGGGCGCAACACGGCGAGTGATGTCGGTGACGGGACGCATGGGGACAACCCTAGTTCGACGCCGCCCCGATGCGGCACCCCCGAGATTCAGCCCGGTGGGAACTCAGACCAGGGCAACGACAGCAAGCAGGGAGACACCAGCAGCAACAACCGCTGAGATGGCGCCCAGCCCGATGGCCTGTCCACCCGTCGATGCGATGGTCTTGATGCGGACACCGGCACCCATCGCAGCCATGGCGGCCGTCAACAAGATCGTGGCGATCTCATTGACCCCTCCGACCAGCCAGGAGGGCAGATCGAAGATCGACCGGATGACGACCATGATGAGAAACCCCGCAACGAAGTGCGGGATGATCGGCCCCATCTTCGTCCCGGTGTGACGCTGTGCACTGCGTTTCTGAGACAGACCCACCAGGGCAATGAGGGGAGCCAGCAACACGACGCGACCAAGCTTGGTCACCACGGCGACGTCAGTGACATGGGCGATATTGCCCGCAGCGACCACCTGACCAACCTCGTGGATGGACGCCCCGAGCCACACGCCAGTCTGACGCGCGGTCAGCCCCATGACGCCGGCCAACCAGGGCAGGAGCAGAAGTGCCACGGTGCCGAAGACGGTCACCGATGCCACTGCGGTGGCCGCAGCATCGTCGACCTGACCGCGTCCTTCCTCGCCCTTGAGGTCGGGGCGGACGACAGCCGACATACCGGCCACTGCTGCGGCACCACAGATGCCGGTACCGGTGGCGGTGAGGATACGGGTCGGCCCGGACAGTTTCATCGCACGGCCGATGTAGGTGGTGGCGAACCAGGTCACCGTCAAGGTGACGAGGATGACGACGATGGGAGCCCAGCCCAACGACATCACCGTCGGTATCGACAGTCGCAGACCGAGCAGGACGACACCAGTACGCAGGACGACCTTGTTGGTGAAGGCCACTCCAGGTTCGGCTGACGGATGGATCAACTTGGTATTACGCGCAATCACCCCGAGGATGATGGCGATGAGCATGCTGGACAGCAGGGGAACAAAGTGACTGATCCCGTATGACATTGCGGCCGCAATGGCCATCAGCCCCAAACCGGGCAAAAGTTTCGACACAGATTGTGGCACGGCGCATATTGTCCCACGACCAATTCTGAAGGGAACGACCGCCCCCTGGCAAAATTCTTCACTTCCCGAGGATGCGATCCCAGGCCCGATCGACCTCGCCGGGAAGGTCTTCAAGCGGACGGGCGGTGTCAATGACGATGTCGGCAACCTCGAGACGCTCCTGCCGAGAAGCCTGGGCACGAATCCTGGCCCAGGCGTCCTCCTCGCGGCCCCCGTCCCTCTCGACGACACGTCGCACCTGCTCGGCAGGGTCCACATCGGTGACGACAACCGTGTCGAACTCGTCAGCCCTGCCAGTTTCCACGAGCAAGGGAATGTCGTGGACCACGACGACCTGACCACCTGCGCCACGGGCTCGGTCATCGACTCGTCGCGCAGCCTCCTCGACCAGCGGGTGGATGATGCCTTCCAGACGCCGTCGGGCAGCGGGATCAGCAAAGACGATGGACCCCAGCACAGCACGGTTCAGGGAACCATCGTCGTGCAGCACCTTCTCGCCGAAGATGTCGACGACCTGGCCAAGCCCCTCGGATCCGACTGCCACGACGTCACGGGAGAGCTGGTCGTAATCGATGACCACGGCGCCGTGTGCGGCCAACAGCTGGGCCACCGTCGACTTGCCGCTGGCGATTCCGCCCGTCAAGCCAACCCGAATGATGCGGGATTCTTCGTCTCGACGTGGCATCAGGATGACGTCTTCTCCTCAGACGGGGTCAACGACCCGCCGGGGGTCGTGACGCAGTCCAACGGGGTCAGACGCCACGCCTTGCCCGACTGGTCGATGATCATGGTCCACTGATCCTTCTTCGGGTGACAGGTGGCAGGTCGGTCCTGGGCGGTCTCGGCATTGCCCCAGATGACGTCCTTGATGTCGTCATCACCGTTGAAGGTCTGTTGCATGGACTCGTTGACCTTCCCGTCGGAGTCCATGAGGCACACCGTGACGGTCTTGCCCTTCCACCCTGTCACAGCGGCAACCGTGGCGGGTTTGACCATCCGGTTGGCCAGCGCAGCATCGCATCCCACCCCGAGGTTGGAGACGTCGGAACTCGCCTGGGTGGCCGCCGGCCTGACAGCCTCGTCGGAACTGGAACCCTCGTCCGAATGGGCACAGCCGGCCATCGCGGCGGCAGTGATCAGGATCAGGGCTGCCGTGGCACCTCGCGCAGCTCCCATGACACCTCCATCAGTCGTGGCACCAGCATACGTGGCCTCACCCGATGGTGGCCGGGTCAACCATGCGCCCCCTGTCCATGACGACGACCTCACCATCGTGGTCGAGACCATGACTGATCTCCACCACTGTCACCTCAGGCAGGCATCGTGCCAGATTGGTTCGGATTTCTGCGGCCAGTCCTGGATCAACTGATGCGGTGAACTCGTCGAGCACGAGGATGCTGGGCTTTTGCAGGATGGCCCGTGCCACCGTCAATCTCTGGGCCTGACCTCCCGACAACCTTGTTCCTCGTGGACCGATGACCGTACTCAGACCGTCCTCCATCCCGCGCACCTCATCAGCCAGTCCGACCTCCTGCAGCACCTGCCACAAGTCATCGTCGCTGGCATCGGGAACGGCCAGTCGCAGGTTGTCGGCGATCGACGCATTGAGCAGTTCCACACGCTGGGAGACCACGGCGATGCAACGACGCAGCGAGTCCAGGGTGAACGACGAGACCGGCTCACCGTCGAGGAGAACCTGGCCGGAATCGGGGTCGTGATGGCGCAGCAACACATTCACCAAGGTCGTCTTCCCGGAACCCGACACCCCCGTCACGACGACGTGCCCACCGGCAGGAACGCTGAGGTTCACGTCCTCCAGGGCAGGAGGCAGGACCGTTCCATCGGCCTCACGGTAGGAGAAGGTGACGTCGCGCCACTCGACTGTCGGAGCATGGTCCAAGGACAACTCTCGTGGCCCGTCCACGACCTCCATGGGCGAGTGGCTGATCTGCCACAACCGCCGTGCCGCCGCCAAGGAATGGTCAAGATACCCGACAGCATCCTCAATGCCACGCGGCCCCTCGACGATCCTCAGGCCAGCGGCGGCCAGGGCACACACCCCGACAGGACCAACCCCTTCATGGATCGCCATCAGGGACACTGAGACGACGATCCCCATCGCCGCCGCCACGCACGCGGCTCGCCGCACGGCGACGTATCGGCGCGCCTTGGCCGCCCCTTCGGCGATCTGGCTGTCGAGACGAGCCATCTCGGCCATCCGGTCGTCCTGGCGACCGTACCCCACCACTTCAGCCGCACCGAAGACAGAATCGGTGAGGTGAGCAGCCAACTCGCGTCGCAATCCCAGAACCTCATGGGTGGCGTGCAGGCTGGATCTCGTCCCGACGACGAGCAGGACCGCGATGAGGGCCACCAGTATGACCGCAGGGATGGCCACCACTGACCATCCGTAGACCACTCCCCCTGTGATGACAGCGATGAGCGGGGCCAAGAAAGCTGCCACGACGGGAGCAAAGGTGTGGGCGTAGACGACCTCGATGCGGTCGACGTCCCGGGTGAGGCTGGCCAACACATCACCGGTGCGCGAATGACTGACAACAGCCGGAGCCTTGGGCCACAACTGGGAAAAGGCGTGGGTGCGCAACACTTCGAGAGCCTTGAAGGCCACGTAATGGCCACTGAACTGCTCCAGGTAGAAGGCCGCAGCCTGCACCAGGGCCAGCCCGACCAACCATCCCAGCCAGGCCCCCACAGACCAGCCAGAGGTGACGACGGCGACCATTCCGCCGGCCGCCACCGCGAACAACCCCATGTCGGCAACCAGGTGAAGGACCCTCATGACCGCCGAAAAGTACAGCGGCGGATGAACCGGACGGGTGATTCCGGTCAGCCACGTCACGACCTCGCGCGTCGACGGTTCAGTCATGCTCGATCCTGCCTCTCGGCTCTCTCCGTGTCCTCGCGAGCCACCTCGTCAGCACTGAGGGGTACGAGGGTGCCGTCGGTGACCCGGTAGACGTCACGAGCCAGTTCCAACAGACGGCGTCGGTGGGTGACCATGACGACCGTGGTGTCGTCACCAATCCTGGAGATGGCGTCGATGATGCGCCGCTCCGAATCCATGTCCACGTGGGAGGTGGGCTCGTCGAGGAGAAGGATCTTCCGCCCCGACAGGAAGGCCCGCGCCAGGGAAATACGCTGGGCCTGACCCCCTGAGACCAGACAGCCCTGTTCGCCGACATCAGAGTCCAGCCCCCGAGGCATCGACGCCACCTCGTCGGCGACATCGGCGCGCCTCAGGGCATCCCACATCTGTTCGGCCGTGGCATGCGGGTTGGCTACAGCGAGGTTGTCAGCGATCGTGCCGGCGAACAACCAGGTCCGCTGGTTGACCGATGCACTGGCGCCACGGATGGCGCCGGGCCCGGCGATCTCGGCGTCGAGACCGTCGACGACGACCTGACCGCTGCGCGGGGGCAACGTCCCTGTCATGACCCCCAGGAGGGTTGACTTCCCGGCCCCCGAACGCCCGACGATGGCGGTTCGGGACCCGCCCGCGATGACGAGGTCCACGCCATGCAGGATCTCTGAGTCGCCGTACCCCACAGTGACGTCGCGCAGGGTCATGGCTCCCGAACCCTCACCTGTGCTGCTGGTGGACCCATGCGATGCCGGGGCTTGCGGGGCCTCGTCGAACCACCTGCCGAGAGCCTTCTGCGACGCCTTGCCACCCATGCCGATGTAGAAGAAGGCCGCCACCTGATGCAGCGGTTCCAGCAACAGAACCGAGAGCAGCACGATGGTGATGGCCGAGGTCGCCGTGATGTGGCCGTCGCGCCAGCGCGTCATGGCCATCCCCGACGACATGACGATGAACAGCAGGGAGAACAGGCCGTCCACGATGATGATGACCACCTGATTTCCCGCCAACAACCTCATGATCGTGGCACGGTTGGCCTCTCCCCGCTGACGCAGATCATCCTCGACCCGCTGACCGGCCCCCAGCATCCTGATGAGGACGAGGTTGGAAATGGCGTCCAGATAGGCAGCGCTCAGGCGTGCACGTTCCTGCCGCGACTGCGCCGACCTCTTGCGGAAAAGCTTGAGGAATCCCGTGATCAAGGCCGGGATGAGAGGGCACATCGCCAGCAGGACGAGCCCGGTGAGCCAGTCCAGACCGATGAGGATCCCCAGACATGCAAGGACGGGAGTGGCCAATGCGGCGATCATGTCCGGGTAGAACACCTGACGGTACTCGCTCACCCGCTCGGCGTTGTCACCGGCCAAGGTGACGACCCTGCCACCTTCATCGGGAGCAGGTGGCGCGGACAGGGAGCGCCGATAGAACACATCGAGGACTCGAGGATGCAGGGCAGCTTCCTCGGCACGGGCATGACGACCTGACATCCCCATCGCGACTCCTGCTGCCATCGCCGCGACAACGCCGCCGATTCCCATCGCCCAGTACCACCCAGGGCTGAGGACGAATCCCTCGAGGTGACCACCGATGGCCTGTCCCACAGCAACGAGGACGACGGCCGTGGCAGTGACCTCGAGGAGGTGTACTGCTGCCACCTGTCGAGCCCGATGGGTCGACCGGGGAGACATCACCGCTGTTGTATCTGTGGGCATGGTGTCCTTCGCTCGTCTCGGATGGTCGTCCGGGACCGTCTGGGCAGGACGACAATTTCCCCGGTCGGCAATGTGATGACGTCAATGGGCCATCCGTACACGCGGCTGAGGTTACTCTCCGTGACCACCTCCTCGGGTGTGCCGACGGCCACGAGTTTGCCTTCGGAGAGCAGGGCGATGCGGTCGCAGCAGGCTGCCGCCAATCCCACGTCATGCATCACTGCAACCACGGCACATCCCGCTGCAGCCAGGTCATGACAGATCGCCATGGTGCGTTCCTGATGACAGATGTCGAGGGCAGCGGTCGGCTCGTCGAGAAAGACACAGCGGGCGTCCTGGGCCAGCACCCGGGCCAGGGTCACCCGGGAGCGTTCGCCTCCTGACAGGGCGGTGACCTCCCGGTCTGCCAGGGCGGTGACCTCGGTGCGCTCCATCGCAGCCTCGACGAGGAGGGCGTCATCGAAACTGCGCGGATGCGGGGCACGTCCCATCATGACGATGTCGTGAACCAGATAGGAGAACGGGAACTCGCTGAACTGGGGCATGACAGAGCGGCGCAGGGCCAACTCGGGTCGCGTGAGGTCCTGCAGCGGCACCCCGTCGAGTTCGACGCTTCCCTGCCACCCGTCAAGGTCTCCACACAGCACGCTCAACAGGGTCGTCTTGCCGGCCCCGTTGGGCCCGAGCAGGCCGACGAATTCCCCGGCCTCGACGTCGAGATCGACCCCGTCGAGGATCGTGCGCTCCCCGTACCGGAAGGACACATCACGGGCACGGATCATCACAACGCTCCCCCTCGTCGCATCCCCCGTCGTAACAGGATGAAGAAGGTTGGCCCGCCCACGATGGCGGTGAAGATGCCGATGGGAAGGTCGGCGTACGGAACGAGGGTGCGAGCAGCGACGTCTGACAAGGTCACCAACACACATCCGCCCAGCAAGGAGGCCGGGATGAGCCATGTGTTCGCCGGTCCGATGATCAGCCGAAGCACATGGGGCACGATCAGTCCGACGAAGGTGATGACCCCGGCGTAGGCCACCGCGGCAGAGGTGAGCAGGGCTGTCAGGGCGATCGACGACAACCTCAGCCGATTGACGTTGATGCCGAGATGTCCGGCAGCCCTCTCCCCCAGGGCCAAGGTGTCGAGCTTGGCGGCGATGAGCAGGGCCCAGACGATGCCCACTGCGGCCACCGTCCCCACTGTCGCCACCTGATTCCAGGTGGCCCCGTTGAGGGAGCCCATCTGCCAGAAGACGATCTGGTCTCGTGCGGTCGTCGGGGCGACGAAGGTCGACACCGATGTGATCGCCGAGCAGATCGCCGTCACCGCGATGCCGGTCAGCACGAGGGTCGTCGATTCCGCCCGTTGTCCGGAGCGTGCCATGACGTAGACGGCGCTGGCCGCCAGTAATCCCGAGACGAAGGCAGCCGCGGGAACCCCGAATCCGGACAGGAAGGTGGGAGCCACCACGATCATGAGCGACGCCCCCACCGCAGCCCCCGACGAGACGCCGATGACACCGGGTTCAGCAAGAGGGTTGGAGAACAGCGCCTGCATGACAGTTCCGGCCACCGCAAGGCTGGCTCCCACCAACAGGCCCAGGACGATACGCGGGAACCGAATCTGCCACAGCACTGACGTCGCCATCGGGTCGGACAACGAACGCCCGAACACGGCTCTGACAACATCAGCAGCCTCGACTCGGTACTGCCCGACCATCGCCGAGACCAGCACCAGGCAACACAGGATGACGACCAGGAGGCTTACCGTGACGACTCGGGTTCGCGCTCGTCGGGCCATTCCCGTCCGCGCCTTCGCGGGCTGGGCGAGCGCGCTCATTTGACCCCGTACAGTGCCTTGGCGACCAAGGTGAGCACCTCGCCGGTCTGCGGTCCGAAGGACAGGGAGATACCGTCCGGGATGGAGATGACGCGCTGGTTCTTGCCGGCAGTGGTGTTGGCGACTCCAGCTCTGGCCAGCAGACCTTTCATGCCGCCGGTGGAGGCCAGCCCGGCCTTCATGACGAAGATGGCATCCGGGTTGAGGGAGACGAGGGATTCCGCATTGGCGGGAGCAACGCTCTTGATTCCCTTGTCCCCGGCAACATCGTCGCCTCCCACACCGTGAATGAGTTCACTGGCCCCGTCCTCGGACCCGAGGATGAAGAAAATGCCGGCCGTGCCACGCACGTAGAGGAAGGCGACCTTCATCGGCTTCTTCGGTGCCCACTGGGCGATCTGCTTCTTGGCCGCATCGATCTCGCCCTGGGTGCGCTTCACCAGGGCCTCACCGGCAGCAGGCATACCTACTGCTTTCGCGACCGTGCGGATGAGATCGGGGGTGGTGTCGACACTGCGATGCGGGTCGACGAGAACAACGGGAATCCCGGACTTGCGAAGCTGATCAAGGGCTTCACGAGGGCCAACGCTACGGTCAGCAATGATCACCGACGGCTTGAGGGCGGCAATAGCCTCAACGTTGAGGACGTGGCCGTTCTCGGTGACGACGGGCAGATCGTGTAACTGGTCCTCGGTTGAGGAGACGGTGCGCCCGACGATCTTGTCTCCCATGCCCAGTCCGATGAGGGTACGGGAGAGGGTGCCATAGAGGTCGAGGGCCAGGATTCGGGAGGTGTCGGTGATCGTCACCTTGTTGCCCTCGACGTCAGTGACCGTAACCGGAAGCTTCTGGTTGAACGACCCATTGACGGGTGCCGGGTCAGACAGTTCCGCCACCTCGGTGAGGCCGCGAAGGCTACGCGGGTCGGGCAGCTTCGGCGCCGTCGTGGCGGGAGTGCTCGGGTGCGCCGACGGTGACGACGGTGACGACGCCGCGGAGGCCACGGATTGGGGAGATGTCTGGGACTGTGCGGAGGAAGGGCCACACCCGGCAACCAGCATCGCGAGGACGAGGCCGACTCCGGCAATTCGACGGCGCATCCGAGGCATGGGATGACCTTTCAGGGAGATGGTGGGGGCGAGGTCGGCTGACCTCACCCCCACCTGAGGTGAATCGGGATGGATGGATCAGAGCTCGCAGTAGCGGCGCCGGCACGCGAGGGCCGCCGAGATGACGACGATGAAGGCCACGCTGCCAGCAGCAGCGAGGTCACCGCGGGCGGTCGATGGTCCGAGGGCACCGGTGGCGGGCAGGGTGTGTCCAGAGCCACTGCCCCCGCTGATGATCTTGCCGGTGACGGCATCGACGGTGACGTCGTGGCACACCTTCTCGGTGGAGAGGGTGAGGCTCGAGGACAGCGAATCCATCGGCTCACCAGTCTTGTAGAACCCGGCGAAGGCCTTCGCCCCCTGGGCGGTGAGCTTGACCGAGGAGCCAGCGATCTTGACGTTTCCCGAGGTGGACGTGGAGAAGGTGGCGAAGTCAACTCGTCCGTAATCGGTCTTCTTGCCGTCCATCGAGGAGGACTTGACGTCCATGTACACGTGACCCGTCGATCCCTTGACAACCAAGGTGGGGTTGGCGATCGTCATGTCGAGGATGCCGTTGTGACCAGTCATGTGGACGGTCCCGGAATAGTTGAGGGTGCCCGACTTCGTGGCGGGATCGAAGGATCCGTTGCTCAGCGGGAAGGTGAAGGCCGAGCCGTCCCATTCAGCGCCGTTCGACAGCTTCCAGGAGCCATTGGCGATCGGACCACGCAGGTAGCTGGTGAATGACGTGCGCAGACCCCACTTCAGGGAACCTGCGGTGACCTTGGACTGGCCAGCGGTGCAGACCTTCTTGGTGACGGTACGGTGGCGAGCCGGGGTGGTAGCAGCCGGCTTGGCCGGAGCAGGCTTGATCGTGGACGAGGCCTTGGCGGGGGTGCTGGGCTTGGCAGGAACGCCCGGCTTGGCCGGGGTGCTCGGTTTGGCAGGGGTGCTGGGCTTGGCTGGAGCCGACGGGGACTCCGACGCACCTGGTGCCGGGGAAGCCGGAACAGCCTCATAGGTCACCGTGGTACGAGTGTCATTGGTCTTGTCGCGCTTCCCGACGCCGTGGGCCTTGGTGGTCAGGACGACGTAGTCCTTACCCTTCTCGAAGGCAGGCACGTACATCTCGATGGTGAACGAACCGTCTGCAGCCATCGGTGCACCCTGGGCGAATTTGGAGCCCACGGCCTTCATCGCCGGTGGGTAGACCCAGATCGTGGAGGCAGATTCCGTCATGGACGCGTTTGGGTCATATCCGACGAACTTGTCCGAATTGCCATAAAACTCCTGGACCGATGAGGGAGCGACGGCGACGTAGACGCCGGTCCCTTCGGCCGCGAATCCCTGTCCGGTGATGGTGACCTTGCCACCATCGCGAGATGCTGATGAGACGGTCACAGTCGGACCGTCGGCCGCCCACGCTGCCGGAGAAACAAGAACTCCGGCCAGAGCCACCATGGCCCCGAGCACGCTGGCGACGAGTCTGCGCATGGCCGATGTGGTCATGAGACGTCCCCTTTGCTAACACATGAGGCTCTCCTTGAGCCCACCTGTAGGGTAGCCTTACCTAAGTGCTATGCGCAAGGGTCTCACTCCTTGACGCGCGCGGGCTGGAACGTTGGTTACAACCGCGCTGACAAGAGGAGATACGGGGGCCCGGGACGACTCCCACTCAGGCTTGCTAAGCTTCCGATCGTTGCCACGCAACCGTCTCTTCGACAACGAATACCGGTGAGAATCCGGAGCTGTCCCGGGCGCGGTTGTTCGGCCCCTCCCCGACTGATTACGGCACCTCGCTGACCTCCATCGTCGAGACGAACTCCTGGGGTGCTGACGGCGACCTCGCCGAGATCTACGCGCGCCGCATGAACCACGTCTACACCCGGACCCACCATGGTGATGCGGCTCCGGAGCTGTTCGACGCCCATCTCGGCCAGGTCGAACTGGTCACCCAGGCACGGTCGAACCACGAGTACGAGATCAGCGACCTCGACCACTACTACGAGTTCATCGGCGGACTGATGTCCGGGGTCGAACGGACCCGGGGCAAGCGTCCCCAGGCCGTCATCTGTGACACCGTCGACCCCACCATCCACGTCGACGACATCGAGGACTCCACGGTGCGCGGCCTGCGAACTCGAGCCCTCAACCCGGCGTGGATCGACGCCATGCTCTCCCACGACCAGCACGGTGGAGACGAGATCGCCAAGAGATTCACCAATGTCCTCGGGCTGGCGGCCACTGCGAAAGCGGTACCCGAATGGGCGATCGAGCGCATGCACGAGTGCTACATCGACGACCTGGCGGTCCGGGAACGTCTGCGAGCCAACAATCCCACAGCTCTGATGTCGGTCGTCACAAGTCTCTTGACGATGCAACGACGCAGCTACTGGCATCCCGACCAGTCGCGCATCCAGGAACTCACCGACCTCCTGATCGACCTCGACGCCGGTCTGGAGGACGGACCACACGGAAACAATCAACCCCAAGGAGAACACCAATGAAACCGCGCAAGTTACTCACAACCGGACTCGTTCTCGGACTGTCCCTCACCGCGACCGCGTGTGGCCACTCCGGATCTGGTTCGTCAGTGTCCGCCATACCGTCTGGCAACCCGTCTGCTGTGGCATCCTCGTCTGTCACGCTATCTACTGTGGCGTCGCCGTCCACTCCTGCATCAGCGGCATCAGTATCCTCCACGCCCTCACATGCCTCGTCGAGCGCGGTCACGGAGGAGGACGATGATTTTACGACCTCTGGGGGCAAGGGAAATGAGTACTCCCCTCAGACCTCAGCGCACAAGACCCAGGACAAGGGACACGACTCGTCACAGACCTCAGCACACAAGGCCACCAAGAAGAGCCACCGCGGCGCAGGGGCTCCGGCCACGAAGTCTGGAAGCCCCTCGCACACCTCGGCACACAAGGCCACCAAGAAGAGCCACCGCGGCGCAGGGGCTCCGGCCACGAAGCGTCACGGCTCGTCGGGCAAATTCGTCGAGAAGGGCGGCAAGCTCACTGACACTGTCACCACCGGTTCCCCATTTGCAGACGCTGGCCTCGCCATCTCCATCGACCGATCCGCTCACAAGGTTGTGCTCACCAAGATTGACCCGAGCACCGAGAAGCCATTCAAGGACCACTACACCTACGACTTCAACTCCAACACCATGATCAAGCACAAGTACAGCGATGCCATGGGCCAGGAGTACAACTTCACCGTTGATCTGGCCAGCGGAAAGATGACCAAGGCCGCCAAAAACGACGGCACCGACATCACCGAAACGCTCAAGAGTATGGGTTCTCGTTGGGACATGGTGAAACAGGGCGCTGAGGGCGATAACAAGACCATCGCGTCCTGGTTCAAGCAGCATTACGGCCAGACCCTCAAGGAAGCCGCAACCAAGTAAGTCCTAGCCTGACCTTGCCGAGCCTCGATCTGTCGGGGCTCGGCTCTTTCACACTCCTACCCACAAACACGTGGGGCCCCGCCACAATGGCGGGGCCCACGTTGCGATGGGTCGACCAATCAGTTGTTGGTCAGCTTGTCACGGAGAGCCTGCAGAGCCTCGTCGGACGCCAGCGAGCCCTCAGCCGGGCCGCTGGTGTAGGAGGACTGGCCAGCGCTGTCGACTGGGGCGGCCTCCTGGTCGGCCTGCTCGGCCTCGATGACCTGCTTGCGGTGAGCCTCCCAGCGAGCCTGGGCCTCGGCGTACTGCTGCTCCCAAGCGATGCGCTGCTCGTCGTAGCCCGGCTTCCACTCGTTGGTCTCCGGATCGAAGCCCTCGGGGTAGATGTAGTTGCCGTCCTCGTCGTAGGAGGCGGTCATGCCGTACAGCGACGGATCGAACTCGTCGGACTGGACGTCGATGCCCTCGTTGGCCTGCTTGAGCGACAGCGAGATGCGGCGACGGTCGAGGTCGATGTCGATGATCTTGACCATGACATCGTCGTTGACGGTGACGACCTGCTCGGGGATCTCGACGTGGCGCTCGGCCAGCTCGGAGACGTGAACCAGACCCTCGATGCCGTCCTCGACGCGGACGAAGGCACCGAACGGGACAAGCTTGGTCACCTTGCCAGGAACGATCTGACCGATCTGGTGCAGACGGGCGAAGGCCTGCCACGGATCTTCCTGGGTCGCCTTGAGAGACAGCGAGACACGCTCGCGGTCCATGTCGACGTCCAGCACCTCGACGGTGACGGGCTGACCAACCTCGACGACCTCATTCGGGTGGTCGATGTGCTTCCAGGACAGCTCGGAGACGTGGACCAGACCGTCCACACCACCGAGGTCGACGAAGGCACCGAAGTTGACGATCGAGGAGACGACACCCTTGCGAATCTGCCCCTTCTGCAGCTCGTGCAGGAAGTTCTGGCGGACCTCGGACTGGGTCTGCTCGAGCCAGGCGCGACGAGACAACACAACGTTGTTGCGGTTCTTGTCGAGCTCGATGATCTTGGCCTCGATCTCCTGGCTGACGTAGGGCTGGAGATCGCGGACGCGGCGCATCTCAACCAAGGATGCGGGGAGGAAGCCACGCAGGCCGATGTCGACGATCAGGCCACCCTTGACGACCTCGATGACGGTACCGGTGACGACGCCGTCCTCTTCCTTGATCTGCTCGATCGTGCCCCAGGCGCGCTCGTACTGAGCGCGCTTCTTGGACAGGATGAGGCGACCTTCCTTGTCCTCCTTCTGCTGGACAAGGGCCTCGATCTCGTCACCGACGTTGACGACCTCGAAGGGGTCCACGTCGTGCTTGATCGACAACTCCTTGGACGGGATGACACCCTCGGTCTTGTAACCGATGTCAAGGAGAACCTCGTCGCGGTCCACCTTGACGACGGTGCCAGACACGATGTCGCCGTCGTTGAAGTACTTGATGGTGGCGTCCACAGCGGCCAGGAAGGCCTCCGGGCTGCCAAGGTCGTCAACCGCCACGGATCCATCGGCGGTGTTGGCGGCATTCTGCTGGTCGATGTCGACCGGGTTCGAGGTGGAGGCCTCAGTGGAGGAGGTCATGTAGTTAGGACTCCGATTGATGTCAGGTGGTGTGAATGCGGTGCAGCCCTGACCTTGGGGATCGAGCGCGATCTACTCCCGTCCGAGATCGCACAGACCACAACGCAGAAACCAGCGTAATACTTGGCCCCTCGAGGGGTCAACCAGCGTCATCCCCCTCGCCGACACGTGATCGTCACGCACTCCGTCAACACAACGTTGAGCATGTGGGAGGTCATTGCCAGGAGAAGGTACCCTGCATTCGTAAAACCGATTTCGTTACACGCCCAATCAGTCGGGGCATCCACCCCGAGACTCAACCCTTACACGACCTGGAGAACATCACAGTCATGACTGATCAGTATCCTCACCCCGAGAGCCAAGACCCGTCGACCGATTCCACTACTCCTGACGACGGAGGCCCCCGCTCCAGCGGCCCGAAGTGGCGGATCGCCGCAATCGTGGTGGTCGTCGCCCTCATCATCGCTGGTATCGCCGCCATCTTCGTTCAGCGCAACAAGGACGACGAGTCCGCCGCGGGTGGGGCAGCCTCATCCTCCACGGCTTCGTCCAATGTCCCTGCTGCAACAACGTCAGCAGCCGATTCTGCGGCCGCGGCAACGCCGCAGAAGAAGGGCCCCGTTCCTGCCGGCTGCATGACGAACCCGAAGCCCATCATGCCCACCAAGTACTCCATCGACGGCATGAAGGTCTCCGCCAAGGTGATGGCACTCGGTGTCGATAGCACTGGCGCAGCTGCCACCCCGCCGAAGAGCGATCCGTCCTCGTGGGCTTGGTTCAACGAAGGACCGATGCCGGGTTCCAACAAGGGCAAGGTCGCCCTGAATGGGCACACTTACCACAAGGGTGGGGCCATCGGAAACCGCTTGCTGGCCGATCTGAAGACCGGCGACATCATTCGTATCAGTGACAAGGCTGGGCAGACAGTCTGCTACCGCTTCGATCACAAGACGAAGATCATGGTCAAGAATTACGATCCGAACTCGAATGTCCTTTACGACGACAACGGTCCCGCTCAGATCGTCATCGTCGTCTGTGACGATTACCGAGGCAAGGACGACTGGGCGTCCCGCGTGCTGTTCTACGCCAATCCGGTCGCATGACCCCAAAAGTTCACCACAACTTCACAAACGGTTACCCCGAGACGAGCGTGCACGTTCAGGCATACCTACAGTTAGGTTCATGAACCGTGGTGCACGCTCGTCCATATCATCCTCACTTCTCTCCGATCTACACAAGACGCTCGGACCAGCCAAGGTCAGCCACGATCCTCTCGAACTGGCTGCAGTCGCCCCCGACGCATCCCACTACCTACTGACCCCCGGCGTCCTCGTCCGAGCCGGATCAACCTCCGATGTCGCGGCAGCCATGGCAGCCGCCAAACGCCATAAGGTAGCTGTCAATTTCCGTTCGGGCGGGACGAGCCTGTCTGGGCAGGGCCTGACGAACGGGGTCATGGTCGACACTCGTCGGTCGTTTCGGGGCATCGAGGTTCTTGACGGCGGCCGCAAGGTTCGCGTCCAGCCTGGGGCGACCGTCGTCTCCGTTAATTCGGTCCTTGCCAGGTACGGACGCAAGCTCGGCCCTGATCCGGCCTCGTCGGTGGCCTGCACCCTGGGTGGAGTCCTCGCCGACAACTCCTCAGGCATGAGCTGCGGCACCGTCGCCAACTCTTACCAGACCCTCGATTCCATGGTCTTCGTACTGGCCTCAGGGACCGTCGTCGACACCTCCGACCCCCAGTGCGAGGACAAGCTGGCCCACGACGAGCCAGAACTGGTCGACACCCTGCTGGCATTGCGCGACCAATGCCGTGAGAAGGCCCGCGCTGACGAGATCGCCTTCCAATTCTCGCGCAAGAACACCATGGGCTATGGGCTCAACTCCTTCCTCGACTACGACACTGCGGCCCAGATCCTCTCCCACCTCATGATTGGTTCGGAGGGGACCCTCGGGTTCATCTCTTCGGCGGTCATGAACACCGTGGAGATCATGCCGAAACTGGCCACTGCCCTGCTCCACTTCCCGACTCTCGACGCCGCGACCAAAGCTCTTCCCGCCCTGGTGGAATCCGGCGTCACCGTCACCGAACTCCTGGACTCCGCATCCCTCCAGCTGTGCCGCGACGACCCAGCCAACGGCCACATCATCCCGCCAGCCCCCGGGAGCACCGACGCCGCCCTTCTGGTCGAGTACCACTGCCCCGATGAGCAGGCCCGCAGGGATGCCATCGATGCTGGCAACGCCGTCATTTCCAGGCTTGACCTCGTCAACGAGCCCACCTTTACCGACAACCCTGCGGTTCGCGGGCCGATCTGGACCCTGCGCAATGGCCTGTATGCCAAGATTGCCGGCACCCGAGCGTCTGGCCAGACGGCCCTGTTGGAGGATATTGCCGTTCCCGTCGAGACCCTCGCCGGGGTGTGCGGGGATCTGCAGCAGCTGTTCAGCGAGCACAACTACCCCGAGTCGATCATCTTCGGCCATGCCAAGGACGGCAACATCCACTTCCTGGTCCTCGAGGATTTTCGGGAGAAGAAGGGCTTGGACCGCTACGAACGCTTCACCGAGGACATGGTCACCCTCGTCCTCGACGCCCACGGTACCCTCAAGGCCGAGCACGGGACCGGACGCATCATGGCCCCCTACGTGGAGCGTCAGTACGGGGCCGACCTCTACCGGATCATGCGGCAGGTCAAGGATGCCGTGGACCCGGCAGGTGTGCTCAACTGCGGCAGCATCATCACTGACGACCCCAAGCTGCACCTCAAGGAGATCAAGCTGACCCCGACCGTTCAGGAGGAGGTCGATCGCTGCGTCGAGTGCGGATACTGCGAGCCGGTCTGTCCGTCCCGCGATCTCACCTTGACCCCTCGTCAGCGCATCGTCATGCAGCGTGCCATCGCTCAGGCCCGTGCCGACGGTGACAAGGAGCTGGCTGCCGATCTTGGGCAACGCGCCACCTACCCGGTGGTGCAGACCTGCGCTGTCGACGGGATGTGCGAGACGAACTGCCCATTGCACATCAATACCGGTGACTTGGTTCGTCGCCTGCGAGCCGAGCAGAACCCGGCTGCCTGGCAGACCACCTGGGACCTGGCCGCCAAGGGATGGGGCCCCTTCGTCACCGCGGCGAGCGCCGGGATGTCTGCCATCAAGCCGATTCCGGCTGCCGCCACCAATGTGCTCACCGGTGCGGCACGCGCTGTGCTGGGGGCCGACCGAGTCCCGACGGTTTCCGACGACTTGCCCGGTGGCGGGCCGCGACGCAGGGCCGGCCATCGCAGTGCCCCAACAGGACGACCAGAGGTCATCTACCTGCCAGCCTGTGTCAACACCATGTTCGGCGCTGCGGCGCCAGGCGAACAGACCACGGAATTCTCGATCATCGCGCTGCTCACCGCAGCTGGAATTGGGGTGACGGTCCCCGAGGGCATCAATGCGCTGTGCTGTGGCACACCGTGGAAGTCCAAAGGAATGACGACGGGATACGCGACGATGAGGCGTCGTGTCGTCGACATCATGCGTCGGGCCAACGGGGATGGCGAACTGACCATCATCTGCGATGCCGTCAGCTGCTCGGAAGGATTCGTACACGAACTCGAGTACGAGGGGGTCAAGGGCATCCGGGTCGTCGACGCCGTTCAGTATGTCGCCGACGAGGTGCTGACGATCATGCCATCCCTGCCCAAGGTAAGGTCGGCCGCCCTTCATCCCACCTGCTCCTCCACTCGGATGGGCTGGAACGACGCCCTCAGACGCTGCGCCGAGGCCGTCGCTGACGAGGTTGTCGTGGCAGACGCGTGGGGTTGTTGTGGATTCGCCGGCGATCGAGGCATGTTGCATCCCGAGCTCACCGAATCAGCCACCCGCCGGGAGGCAGCCGAACTGGCAACGCGAGATTTCGACCTCTACGTGTCGGCGAACCGCACCTGTGAACTTGGCATGGAAAGGGCCACCGGGAAGCCGTGGCGTCATGTGCTCTCGGTCCTTGCCGAGCGGATGGTGGAGTACGCCCCGGCATAATCGTTGATTCGTCGTCCCCGCTGGCCCGGCCCATCTCGGCCGGGCCAGCGGCGTGTCGAGTCCGGTAGCCTCTCGGTTCCTGAAGACTCTGCGACCCCCACCATCCCAAACTGTGAGAAATATCTCTTTTTCTCTCGAAGAATGGTCTTCACCGAGGTACAGTCCACTGCACTGCGTACTACATCGCCGTTGCAACGCCGGGAGTGAAGATGCCTTTCACCGATACCACCGAAACCCGAACCGTCACCGTCGATGGTGCCGAAGTCACCTACTTCGACTCGGTCGAGGCCCACGACGGGAACCGTCCCCTCGTCCTCGTCCATGGCACCTCAGGATCAACCGCCGCCCACTACGGTCAGATCTTCCCGATGCTGGCCACCCGAACCCGTGTCATCTCGGCCGACTGGTCCCCGCTGGCCGATCCCTCCACTCCCCTCACCGTCGAGGCGCTGGCAGACCAGGTCCTGGCTGCCGTCAATGACGCCATCGGCGACGAGCCCTTCGATCTCGTCGGATACTCACTCGGTGCCGCAGTGGCCGAGTACATCGCGGCGACTCACGGCGAGCGCGTTCCCTCCCTCGTCCTGTTGGCCGGCTGGATCACCACGGACGGCCACCAGAAACTGCGAAACGGCGTCTGGCGCAAGTTGTACGAGGAGAAGTCCGAGGCCATCCGTCATTACATGGCCTTCTGTGCCTTCTCCCCCAACTTCGTGCGCAAGGCCGACCCCACCATGGTCGAGGCCGCCATCGCCGCCCTGCCGATCAACGAATTCGTCGCTGCACAGATGGACCTCAATGGCCGCGTCGACGTCTCCGATGTCATCGGCGACATCTCGGCAACCACCCTCGTCGTCGCCGGGGCCGAGGACATGATGGTCCCCAAGCATCACTCCCGAGCCCTCTTCGGGGTCATCCCTGACGCCCGCTACACCGAAACCTCCACCGGACATGGCATCCCGATGGAGCGTCCGACCGAGGTCATTCAGCTCATCGACCTGTTCATCCGCGATCCCCACCACTACCCGGCCGGGACCATCATTCCCGAGACCCACGCCTGAGAGGAAGGACCATGACTACTCCGATCAAGGTTCCCAACATGTCGGGAGTCGATTCATTCACCCCTGACCCGAAGTTCATCACCGAATCCGATTTCGGCGAGTCGGTGCCCACCGGCAACCACGCCGAGATCATCATCACCGGAGGTGGATTCTCCGGTGTCTGCCTGGGCGGTCTGCTACGTCGCCGCGGCCATCGTGACTTCCTCATCATTGACCGCAACGACGACTGGGGCGGTTGTTGGCTGGACAACAAGTACCCCGGCGTCGCCTGCGACGTCCCCAGCCACCTGTACTCCCTGTCCTTCGAGCTCAATCCGGACTGGTCCCATGCCTACGGACGCGGTGCAGAGATTTGTGAGTACCTCAAGGCTGCTGCCCACAACGAGGACCTCGACGAGCATTACCGTCCCTCGACGGCGATGGAGGAGGCCACCTGGGATCCCGACAACAATCTGTGGCACATCCAGACTCCCCAGGGCGAGTACACCTGCCACTTCCTCATCACGGGATCGGGCCACCTTGTTGATCCCAAGATCCCCGACATTCCAGGTATCGATGGCTTCCCCGGCACGATCCTGCATTCGGCCCGCTGGGACACCTCGTTCGACCTCACCGGTAAGAGGGTCGCCGTCGTCGGCACCGGCGCATCGTCGATCCAGGTGACGCCCGCCGTCGCCCCCATGGCTGACCAACTCGTCGTCTTCCAGCGCACCCCGGCCTACGTCATGCCGCGCATCGACCCGGCCTACACCGAGATCGAGAAGAAGACCTACCGCCGTCACCCCGACGAGATTCAGCGCGAGCGCGACGACCATTTCTGGCAGGCCGAGGCCCTCTACGGCGCGATGCGTCTCATCCCGGCGATGCAGGAGCACGTCAAGAAGCTCACCCTCAACCACCTGGAATCCCTCGTCGAGGATCCCAAGACCCGCGAACTCCTCACCCCGAAGTACACCCCTGGGTGCAAGCGCATCCTCGTCAGCAATGACTACTTCAAGGCATTCAACCGCGACAACGTCACCCTGGAGCCCTCAGCCCTGACCTCGGTGGAGGGATCAACCGTCGTCTCGGCCAACGGCGAGCGCTACGAGGTCGACGCCATCATCCTGTGCACCGGGTTCACGGTGAGCCAACCCATCTATGCCGCCCATGTCCACAACGGGAAGGGCGAGACCTTGGCCGACGTGTGGGGCAAGGGCGGGGCTCCCACCCACACCCTGGCTCAGCGAGGGTTCCCGAACCTGTTCACCGTCAATGCCCGCAACACCGGCCTGGGACACAACTCCTCGGTGCACATCATCGAGTCCCAGGCTGCGGCCGTGGTGCAGGCCCTCGATTACTGCCATGACACCGGCCGTACCGTCATGGAGCCGACGGCCGAGGCCGACAAGGCATGGAATGACTGGTTGCGCGAGTGGTCCCGCAACACAGTGTGGACCTCCGATGGAGGCTGTTCGGCCTGGTACGTCGACGACCGCTCCGGCCAGCTGACCGCTATCTGGCCCGACTACGCCTACGACTTCCGCGCCCAGAATGGCCACTTCGACCCAGCCTGGTTCGACATGGCCTGATCGTCACGATCAACGACACCTTGGGGGCTGCCCGGTTGGGGAGCCCCCATTTCGTCGCCCGGGCTCAGTGCGCAGCGGCGAACCAGGATCGACCGACACCAATGGACACGGTCAGCGGCACTGACAATTCCAGGGCGTGGCTCATGGCGTCGGTGACGATCTCGCGGACCTTCTCCTCCTCGCCACTGGCGACCTCGACAATGAGCTCGTCATGGACCTGCAGCAGGACCCGACTCGCCAGACCAGCCTCGCCAAGTTTCTCGTCGGTGGCGAGCATGGCCAACTTGATGAGGTCGGCGGCCGAGCCCTGGATGGGAGCGTTGAGGGCGGCACGCTCGGCCATCTCGCGACGCTGACGGTTGGGGGAGGTGAGGTCAGGCAAGTACCGACGACGTCCCAGCAAGGTCTCGGTGTATCCCTGACGACGAGCTTGGTCAACGACCTGTTCCAGGTACTCGTGGACCTTCCCGAAGATGCTGAAGTAATCGGCCATGAGTTCCTTGGCCTCACCGACGCTGACCTTGAGCTGGTTGGACAGCCCATAGGCGCTCAGGCCGTAGGCCAGACCGTAGTTCATGGCCTTGATCTTGGAACGTTGGGCGACGCTGACGTCCTCAGGAGCCACGTTGAAGACGTGGGAGGCCGTCACCGTGTGGAAATCCTGCCCAGACCGGAAGGCGTCGATGAGGGATTGATCCCCCGAGACGTGAGCCATGATCCGCATCTCGATCTGGGAGTAGTCAGCACTCATGAGGGACTCGTACCCCTCACCGACGACGAACCCTTCCCGGATACGTCGGCCCTCCTCGGTACGCATCGGGATGTTCTGCAGGTTGGGGTCCTTGCTCGACAACCGTCCGGTCGCGGCGACGGTCTGCATGAACGTGGTGTGGATCCGGCCGTCGTCACGAACCTCCTTGAGCAGCCCGTCGACGGTCTGACGCAGCTTGATGGCATCGCGATGCTCAAGCAGGTGGGCCAGGAAAGGGTGCTCAGTCTTGTCGTACAGATCAGCCAGCGCGTCAGCGTCAGTGGTGTACCCGGACTTGGTGCGCCGCGTCTTCGGCATGTCAAGCTTGTCGAAGAGCACCCCCTGCAGCTGCTTGGGAGAGGACAGATTGATCTTCTCGCCAGCGGCCTCCCACGCCGCCTCCTGGGCGCGGGTCACACGCTCGTCGAACTCGGATCGCAGCCCTTCCAGGACGTCGGTGTCGACGGCGATACCAGCCCGCTCCATCGAGATGAGACACCGTTGTACCCCCATCTCGACGGCATGGAGCAACTCGGACCCACCACGAGCCTCGACCTCGGTCTCCATGACGTCAGCCAGCATGGTGACGGCCACTGCCCTCTCCATGGATTCAGCTGAGCGGTCGTCCCCAAAATCGAGCATCCCCTGGTCGGGCTGGTCCTCCTGCCCACCCAAGGTGACGTTGAGGGAGGTCCGCACCGCGTCGTCGAAGATGTGAGCACGCCGATCCGGGTGCAGCAGGTACGAGGCAAGTTCGGTGTCACAGGTCAGCCCATCGACCTGCCAGCCACGTTCGGCCAGAGCTTCCACGGGTCCCTTGGCCGAGTGCATCGCCTTGGCGTGGGCCTCGTCAGCCAGCCACCTGGCGAAGGCCCTTTCGTCATCGGGGCCAAGATCAGCCGTGTCGAACCACACCGCGGTGCCGTCCCCGGCTCCCAACGCCACAGCCTCCACGTCGCCGGACCCGCTACCCCAGGTGCCCGTCACATCAATACCGACACGGCCGTCCACCTGGGACAGCCACTCACCCAAGGTGCCTGGCTCGAGCACCGCCCCGGAGACGTCGAGGGTCTGGTCAACCGCGACGACCTCATCAGCGTCCAACTCCCCGGCCAGCGCACGCACCCGATCCCACAGGCTACGAAATTCCAGAGTGTCAAAGACGGCGCGGGTGGCTTTCGGGTCCCAGGGCTGGCGAGCAAGGTCGGCCAAGGTGACGTCGAGGTCGAGGTCGCGAACCAGAGCGTTGAGCTTACGATTACGGATGACGTCGTCAATATGGTCGCGGAAGGACTGCCCCGCCTTCCCAGTGACGGTGTCGGCCTGACGAATGAGGTTCTCCAGACCGTCATAGGCGTTGAGCCACTTCACCGCCGTCTTGGGACCAACACCGGGAACGCCGGGAAGATGGTCAGCGCTCTCCCCCACCAGGGCCGCCAGTTCAGGGTAGCGGGCCGGCGGTACGAGGTACTTCTCCTCAACGCTTTGCGGTGTCATCCGGGCCAGATCGGAGACCCCCTTGCGCGGATAGAGCACCGTCACCTGATCGTTGACCAACTGCATGGCGTCCCGATCCCCCGAGACGAGCAACGTCGCAAACCCCTCAGCAGTCGCTTGGGTCGACAGGGTCGCGAGGATGTCATCGGCCTCGTAATTCTCCTTGGACAGGTGAACGATGTGAAGGGCGTCGAGAACCTCCTTGATGAGATCGATCTGGCCAGGGAACTCTGGCGGAGTGGCGGCTCGCCCCGCCTTGTACTCGGAATATTCAGTGGTGCGGAACGTGCCACCAGGAAGATCCCAGGCCACCGCGACATGCGTGGGCTTCTCGTGGCGCAACAGGTTGATGAGCATGGCGACGAACCCGTGCACCGCATTGGTGTGCTGGCCCGTCGAGGTCATGAAGTTCTCAACCGGCAAGGCATAGAAGGCGCGGAAGGCCATGGAATGCCCGTCAAGGACCATGAGGGTCGGCTGCGTCGTCTCACTCATGTCTTCGACTCTAGAGGACGCCCCGGACAGTATTGCGGGATCGGCATGGCACACGGTGGCATGCTTCACCTGTGACCTATTCCATCCCTGAACACCCGTTGCCCACCTGGCTGGCCGATCTCGTCAGCCCTCTTGACGACAAGCTCGGCGTCAAGGTCCGAGAGATTTCTCCGACCCGCTGTGTCGTCACCGCACCGCTGGATGGCAACACCCAGCCCATGGGCCTGTGGCACGGCGGCGGCTCCGGCGTCCTCGTGGAGACCGCCGGCTCCCTGGCAGCCATGGCTCACGCGCGCACCTTCGACCACTCCGCCGTCGGCACCGAACTGTCGGTATCGCATCTGCGCCCACCGCGCGGCCATCAGGTCATTGCCACCGCGACGGCGGTGCACCTGGGGAAACACACGACGACCCACACCGTCGAGATCGTCGACGATGAGGGTCGTATCTGCGCTGTGGGAAGGATGACCTGTCAGGTCATCGGACAGTGAGGCGCGTCGAGATCACTTCTCGTTCTCGGCGTGGTCGATAACTCCCTGAGCCACGTCGCGCATCGACTTGCGCAGGTCCATGGCGGTCTTCTGGATCCAGCGGAAAGCCTCCGGCTCGGTGAGGTCAAGGCTGGCCTGCAGGATGCCCTTGGCCTGGTCGACGATCTTGCGCGACTCCAGGCGCTCCTCCAGGTCCATGACCTCGTCCTCCACGCTGCGAATCTCAGCGAAGCGGGCCATGGCGATCTCGATGGCCGGAATGACGTCAGAGGCATCGAAGGGCTTGACCACATAGGCCATCGCGCCAGCCTCCTTGGCGCGCTTGATGAGGTCGCGCTGGGAGAAGGCAGTCAACATGACCACCGCACAGATGCGGTCCTCGGCGATCTTGTCGGCTGCGGTGATGCCGTCCATCTTCGGCATCTTGACGTCCATGACGACCAAGTCGGGTTCAAGCTCATTGGCCAGCCGGACGGCCTCCTCGCCGTCACTGGCCTGACCGACGATCTCGTAACCGTGCTCCTCGAGAAGCTCGACGAGATCGAGGCGGATGAGAGCCTCGTCCTCGGCCACCACGACACGCGGATGTTCCGTCTCCACCAACGAATCAGAGGTCGACCGGGTGGGGTTTTGTGGCTTGCTCACGGTGCTTCCTTGTATGTCGATCGTTGACAATTCGGTCCAATTCTAATGGTTGACAGGTCGTAACGCACCCGCCTGCGCGCCCGATCATGACGGCATCATGCTTGGTCACGACCAGATCGTCGGTCACCGGCAACGCTCAATGGCCGCAAAATCGGCATACCGGCGCAACTGTGGCACAATAGGCAAGCCGGCCCGAGTGGCGGAATGGTAGACGCGGCGCACTCAAAATGCGCTGTCCTTGCGGGCGTAGGGGTTCGACTCCCCTCTCGGGCACCGTCGGCTTACACCAGTGATCCCAGGAACAAACCCAGGATCGCTGCCAGCACTCCCGCAATCGCCATCCCCAGACAGTGCACGACAGCCAGGCTCATCCCACGGTCGAGAGCTGTGCGCGCCGTCTCGACCGACGCCGTGCTGAAGGTCGTGAAACCACCGCAGAATCCGGTGCCCAGCGGACCCTTGAGACTGTGTGACAACCCCACGTGAGTGAGAGCTACCGCGGTGATGAATCCCAGCAGCAGGGACCCGACCACATTGATGATGATGGTTCCCACCGGCACCGGCGCCGGGAATCGGGAGTTGACACGCGAATCAAGGAGGAACCGCGCGACTGCACCAAGACCACCAGCAAGGCACATCCACAGCATCGTCATGACGACCTCCTGCCCCATGCAGCACGCACCATGGCGATCATGGCCCAGGCCAGGAAGGCGCCCATCCCGACGCTGGCCAGCAAGTAGACAACACCCATCAGCCACCGCCCGGACATGACCCGTTGCCCAGTCTCCACGGCGAGGGTGGAATACGTCGTGAACCCACCCAGGACACCGGTACCAAGACACAGCCGAATCGCTCGACGAATCCCCTCGTCAGGGCCGACCTGGAGCAAGATTTCAAGCAGGGTGGCCAGCAGGAAGGCTCCAAGGAGATTGGTCACCAGGGTCGCCCAGGGCACACCGTCAGCAGGGGCAGGCCAGGCATGCGCGATCCCGGCCCGCATGAGAGTGCCTAAGCATCCTCCCAGGAAAACCAACCCCACCAGTACCCCGCGACGATCGAGAAATCCCGATCTCACTGCCATGGTGACGAACCCTTCCACTCGACGACGACGGGATGCCTCTCGAACGCGACCATGCGGGAGGGGTGCGGCTGCGGCACGGTGTGGGCGCTCATGACCATCCTCCGCACTCAGAGCCAGGATGCTGCACGGGATCCATCTTCATCTCGCTCAATCAGTGGGGCGAGGGCAGACTCCTACCCACGCGTCACGGGGTAGGAACCATCAGCCAGATCGGCAGTTCGGCATCAGCCTGGCGGGATCCATCGCCGTAGGGGACTTTACCAGCCCATCGCCCCACCATCTCGAGGTCATCCGCCGTCCAGGCTATGTCGCCCACGCCGTCTGGAAAAAGGGGATGTCCCCCACCCCGGAAGGGTGAGGGACATCGCGACAATCGAGGTGTACCCGCGATCAGTCGTCCTCCTTGATGCGAAGAATGCGCAGATCGTTGGTCTTGCCCGGGATGTCCATCGGGGACCCGGACAGCACGACAACGCGGTCGCCGACCGGCACGAAACCCTTGTCACGCAAGTAGGCGTTGACCCAGCGGTACAGCTCCTCAGCATTCTTGAATACCGGGGTGACAACGGCGTGGGCGCCCCACACCCAGGCGAGATCCTTGGTGGTGGTCTCATCAGGGGTGAAGACGATGAGCGGGGTCCGAGGACGGAGACGGGCGATGCGACGAGCGGTGTCACCGGACTTGGTGAAAGCCACGATGAACTTGGCCTCGGCGCGCTCGGCGATCTCGGCAGCAGCCTTCGACATGATGCCGCTGGTGGTGTGCGGATCCCAGTCGATCTTGGCGATCTTGTCCAGACCGTGAGCCTCGGTGGACTCCACGATCTTGGCCATGGTGCGCACGGTCTCGCCCGGGAAGTCGCCAACGCTGGTCTCAGCCGAGGTCATGACGCCGTCGGCGCCGTCCAGAATGGCGTTGGCCACGTCAGCGGCCTCGGCGCGGGTCGGGCGAGGAGCGTGAATCATCGACTCAAGCATCTGGGTGGCCACGATGACCGGCTTGGCCTGCAGACGAGCCTTCTCGATGATCTGCTTCTGGATCAGCGGGACCTCCTCGAGCGGGCACTCGACGGCCATGTCGCCACGGGCAACCATGACGGCGTCAAAGGCGTCGATGATCTCGTCAAGGTTCTCGATGGCCTGCGGCTTCTCGAGTTTGGCAATGACCGGGACGGTGCGTCCCTCCTCATCCATGATCTCGTGGACGCGGTCGATGTCGGAACCGTGACGCACGAAGGACAGGGCGACCAGATCGATTCCGGCCTTGAGGGCCCAACGCAGGTTGTCCTCGTCCTTCTCGGTCAGGGCCGGGATGGACACGGCCACACCGGGAAGGTTGATGCCCTTGTGGTCACCAACCGGGCCGGCGACGGTGCAATGGCAGTTGACGTCATTGCCAGTGACGGAATCAACCTGCAGAACGGTCTTGCCGTCGTCGATGAGGATGACGTCGCCGGGCTTGCAGTCCTTGGGCAGCCCCTTGAAAGTGGTGGAGACGCGGTCCTGGTTGCCCAGGATGTCGTCGGTGGTAATGGTGAACTTGTCACCAATCTTGAGGTCGATCTTGCCGTTCGACTCCCCTTCGGCCTTCTCGAACAGGCCGGTACGGATCTTGGGGCCCTGCAGGTCGGCCAAGGCCGCCACGTTGAGCCCGAGCTCCTCCGACACCGAGCGAACCAGGTCAAGACGCTGCTGGTGCTCGGAGTAGTCGCCGTGGCTCATGTTGAGGCGGGCAATGTTCATGCCAGCCTCCATGAGTTCCTTCATGGCGTCATGGTTGGACACAGCCGGTCCAAGGGTGTTCACAATCTTAGCTCTACGCACACCCTCACGATAGCGCCCTACATCACGGGAGACCGCCTCAGGGGTCTGTCGCCGTCGGATGTACACCAGACGTTCATCCCTGGTGCACGAATACCCATACCCCCGGGAGCGAGGGTTCAGGCCTGCCTCACCACATCCAGAGCGTGCTGAAGATCCTCGGGCAGCCCCGAGTGGAACGTCACCCACTCGCCACTTCCTGGATGTGTGAAGGACAGCTCGGCGGCATGCAACCACTGCCTGTCCAGTCCCAGTTCCTTGGCCAGCACCGGATCACATCCGTAGAGGGGATCGCCACAGCAAGGATGATTGATGGCCGCCATGTGCACTCGGATCTGATGGGTTCGACCGGTCTCCAGATGAACCCTGAGCAGGGTCGCGTGCCGGAAGGCCTCCATCGTCTCGTAATGGGTGACGGAGTGACGCCCACCATCAGTGATCGCCATCTTCCAGTCGTGCCGGCGATCGCGCCCAATGGGGGCATCGATCGTTCCCGTGAACGGATCAGGATGCCCCTGGACCAAGGCCAGATACACCTTGTTGACGGTGCGGTCTCGGAAGGCCTGCTTCAACAAGGTGTAGGCGTGCTCGCTCTTGGCCACCACCATGAGGCCGGAGGTCCCCACGTCGAGTCGCTGCACGATGCCCTGGCGCTCGGGTGCCCCGCTCGTGGAGATGGTGAACCCGGCAGCAGCCAGATGCTCGACAACACTAGGACCTTCCCAGCCCAGAGATGGATGAGCGGCCACACCGGCCGGCTTGTCGACGACGACGATGTCAGAGTCATCATGAACGATTCTCATCCCCTCGACGATCTGAGGGGTGATCGCCGGGGTGGCGACGGGATCAGACAGGTCGACGTCGAGCATTTGACCCGTGGAGACGCGCACCGAGGCCCGTGACACCTTCTGCCCGTCCAGGAAGACCAGACCTTCCTCGATGAGATCAGCAATCCGGGATCGCGACACCCCGCTCATCCGAGCGGCAGCGACGTCAACCCTCTCTCCGTCAAGACCATCGGGTATCAGCAGGACGCTCACATCTCCTCCTTCTCGTCGCGCTCCCCCTTCACAGTGTCATCGCTCCCGTGGCCTTCTTCGTCATGGTGACCGAAGATCGAGATCACGACGACGAGGATCGCGGTACAGGTGATGAAGATGTCGGCGACGTTGAAGACCGCGAAGTGCGGCACGCTAATGAAATCGACGACATGGCCACGCAACGGCCCAGGGGCACGGAAGATCCGATCAGTGAGGTTGCCACAGATACCAGCGATGAGCATTCCGCAGGCGATGAGAGACCACCGATGACGAGCCCTCGGCACCGCCCACACGCACACGACGAGGAGCATCGCCACGGCGAAAAGGCTGATGAGGACCGTCGCCGTCGATCCCATGGAGAAGGCAGCCCCCGGATTACGCAACAACCGCAGGGTGAACAACCCACCCAGCCAGCTCGGTGGATCATTGGGGTCCAGATGGGCGACGGCTTCAGCCTTGGTCCACTGGTCAAGGCCATAACCGACCACCGCGATGGCGGCCATGATGAGACGCCAGCGCTTGAGCTGCTGTGCTGGCAGCGCGGTCGGGTCCGTGGGAGACGTCACCGGCGCTCTTCGCGCTGCTTGCACGTGACGCACATGGTGGCTCGCGGGAAGGCCTGCAGCCGAGCCTTTCCAATAGCCTTGCCACACGATTCACAGGTTCCCCAGGTGCCCTCGTCGAGCAGCCGCAGAGCAAGCTGGGACTGGCTGTAGACGGCACGGGCGTTGCGGGTGACGGAGATCTCCTGGTCACGCTCGAACTGGGATGAGCCGACGTCGATGGTGTCCATGCCCGCACCGTCGTTGCCCTGCTTCATGAGATCCGCGAGGTCGTTCTCGGCCTTGGCAAGGGCGGTACCCATCCTCTGAACATCCGATTCCAGGGCTGCGATGATTTCGCGAACCTCATCAGCGGTCCAGGGCTCATCGCCGTCGCGCACTGGCAGGGAGGCCGCGATGGCCTCGACATCGTGATCTGACATGGAAGTCTCCATCGTCATGGGAGGATCGTCCTCGGCTTGGTGGTCTGTGCCGTTCATGTCATCACCTATGCGCGGTGCGCCATGAACTGTGGGCAGACAATACACCTATGCCACTCACTCGTCATCCTTGGTGTCGGCTCCGACGTTGAACTCCACATGAACGGCATCGTGCCCCCAGCCATGTGGCTGGGAGCACGATGTCTGGAGAAGTGGGCGTCGCGTCAGTTCTGCTGCTGGCCGCGGCCGATGAGGGCGTCAAGACGCGGGGTGGAGGAGCCACCGGGGGCGACTCGGTTCTCCGACTTGAGCAGCTCGGGCAGCTCGGCAGGCTCAAAGACACCCTTCTCGAGGTTGTCAGCCTGAGCGCGCAGGTGGGAGGTGAGAGCGTCGCGGTAGCCCGCCTCGAAGGAACGCAGGTGGTCAACATTGCTGGCCAAGGTGTCACGCTCAGCCTCGAGCTCGCGGAAGAGCTCGGTGCGGCGGTTCTGGGCATCAGCGTTGATCCTGTCGGCATTGCTCTTGGCGTCCGAGGTCATCTTCTCAGCGTTGACACGGGCACTGGACTCGATGCGCTCTGCACGGGTCTGGGCGTCGACGGTGAGCTCGTGAGCCTTGGTCTCAGCGGCATGGAGCTTGCGGTTGGCCTCCTCGTCGGCCTCGTTGACGACACGCTCGGCGTCGGCGAGGGCCAGCTCAACCATGCGGACGACGGCCGGAGAGGCCTCGGCGCTGGTGGTCACGACGATCTTCTGGACACCGTCCTCGGTGGTCGTCGGCTGGGCGACAGGAGCGGCCTCGTTACGAGAGGCGAGGGCCTGGGCGTCACGCAGCTGAGCGGTGAGACGCTCGTTCTCGCTGCGCAGACGGGCCACTTCGGCCGGGTCGATGTCCTGGCCCGGACGCTGGGCCGCCTGGCGCAGTTCAGCGATCTCGGACTGCAGGGATGCCTTCTCCTGCTCAAGCTGACGGGCGCGATTCTCGGCCTCCTGCTGGGCAGCCTTGGCACGATCGGCCTGTCCGGCATCGAAGACCGGACGATCATTCTGCTGGGAGCGCAGTTCCTCGATCTGAGCACGCAGGTACTCATTCTCGTTGACGAGATCCTGGTCGTGCTTCTGCTCACCCTGGTCGCCGGCCTTGAGGGCCTCGACCTGAGCCTTGAGACGCTCGTTCTCATCGGTGAGGGTCATGAACGCCGCTTCAACCTTGTCGACGAAATCATCGACCTCAATGGCGCGGTAGCCCTCTCCGGGGCGTTTGACCATCGGGAAACGAACCTTACGCACCTCTTCGAGGGTCAGCGTCATTGTGCACTCCAAGATGTCGGCAACAGTCAGGTCCCGTGAGGCGGACCGTATGGGTGGTCCGAGGTGGACACGAGATGGGAGCAAGGTTACTCCACCGCGGCCCTCGCGTCACTTGGAAGGCTCAACCTCACCTTCGGGGTATATCTGTGGCCCCTCAGAAAAAGACGGCAACGACCAGCCTCTGGAGGAGGGCCAGCAGGACGAACACGATGATGAACCCGACCGAGAAACCGACGCTGCCAAACCTCAAGGGAGGCACGAGTCGATCGAAGAATCTGATCGGAGGATCCGTGATCGTGTAGACAATCTCGAAAATCACCGCCAGGACGCCGTGCGGCTCAAAGCCGGGGACCAGCAGCGGCACCCAGGACATGATCATCCGCACGATGAGCAACATCGTGTAAATATGAATGAGCCACGCGAGGATGGTCCCGGCCAGGATCATGGATGTCGCCGTCAGGACTGGTTGAAGAACCCGCCGCTGGCGATGCGGGCCTTGTCTTCCGGGGTGACATTGACATTGCGCGGGCACAGCAGGAAGACCTTGCTCGTCACCCTCTCGATGGTTCCGCGCAGACCGAAGATGAGGCCGGCAGCGAAATCGACCAGACGCTTGGCGTCGGCGTCGTCCATCTCGGTGAGGTTCATGATGACCGGAATGCCGTCACGGAACTGCTCGCCAATCGTCCGCGCCTCGTTGTAATTGCGCGGGTGAACGGTCAGGATGCGGTTGATGTCAGCGATGCTCGGCTCGTCGAGCTCCGGGCGACGATGCTGCTGGACCGCCTTGTGCTCCCTACCACGCTGATCAGTGGAATCGCGATGATGCAACTGGGTCACCTCCGAAGATGGCTCGTACCCGTCGTCGGAGTAGACCTCCGTGGTGAGCTCCTCGTCCGGAAGATCCTCCTCGTCGTAGCGACGATCATCGACAATGCCGACGTACGAGGCGATCTTCCTGCCGATTCCTGCCATCTGGAGCTCCTTCTCGTGGGCATGTCCCCGACACGGGGATCTCACCGTTCAAGCCTGCCACGGATATTGCCACGGTTTGACGGGACACGCGAACTGCCGACACATCAACCCGCGAAGAAATCCACCCTCACTGAGGACCGGGAGCCCTCCACACCAGGCCAGCAAGACGTCCTGCACCGTGATCTCTCCGGTGGGAAAACAGGTCTTGCCCCTCGAAGGTGCAGGGGTCAAGCCCGACTGCCGCGACCCCCAGCGACTCCAACTGAGCCAGGGCACCAGCCCCCAGGTCAAGGGCAGGAGTGCCTTGTCGGGTCACCGCCCGGGTCGCCGGGTACTCGGCCCACACCTGCTGTGCCATGTCAGCGGGGACCTCGTAACAGTTCCCGCAGATGTGGGGTCCCACCCATGCCAGCAGGTCAGTGGCCCCCATGCCTCGCATGGCCTCGACGGTGGCTGGAAGTACCCCCGCCAGGAACCCCACTCGACCGGCGTGAGCCACCCCGATGACACCGGCCCTCGGGTCGGCCAGCACGACGGGCAGGCAATCAGCGACCCGGATGGCCAGTGCGACCCCGGGTAGATCCGTGACCATGGCATCGGCGACGGGAAGCTTGCCTTGCCCCGCCACCTTGTCGCCGAGATAGCGCTGCACAGTCCATCCCTCGACGTCGCCAGGCCCGACCTGCCACACATCCTTGCCGTGAACCTGGTGACAGACCATCACCGGACCCAGGCCAAGGCGTGCACGCAGGGCCTCCACATGCTCAAGAACCCGGGGATCCTCGTCAGTGCGTCCCAGGTTGAACCCGTCGAAACCATGACCGCCCAACCCTCGACCGGCAGGGTCGACACGATCGGTGAAGGCGACCCCGACGCCACGGTTGGCGCCGGGGTCGATGACGAATCTCAGCACGTCACTTCAAGAAGTCGGGAACGTCCAGATCGTCCTCGGGATCATCAAGCTGCGGACGCTCGCTGGCACGCTGAACCGGCTGGTTCAACGGCTCCGGCTGAGAAGGACGATTACCGAAGGGGCTGCCCTGAGTCTGCGGACGAATCGGGGTCGGCTGCGGGTTGGTGCTGGCCTGACGGTTCGCACCGGAGGCCGATTCGGAGGGGGCCGTTCCGGCAGCGAAGACACCTGCCGAGGAATGATTGCTCATCGCTGGACGCGAGGCAGGACGCTGACTGATGCCAGGCTGCTTGATACTGGTCGGCTGACCGTTCTCGAACCCGGCCGCGATGACCGTGACGCGCACCTCGTCACCGAGGGCATCGTCGATGATGGTGCCGAAGATGATGTTGGCCTCGTCGTGGGCAGCAGCCTCGATGAGGTTCGCGGCGCTGGCGACCTCGAACAAGCCGAGGTCGGAGCCACCGGCGATGGACAACAGCACGCCGCGAGCACCGTCGATGGACACCTCGAGCAGCGGGGACGAGATGGCCATCTCCGCAGCGGCGCGGGCACGATCCTCCCCGGAAGCCCGCCCGATGCCCATGAGGGCCGATCCCGCATTCGACATGACGGACTTGACGTCGGCGAAGTCCAGGTTGATCTGGCCAGGCGTGGTGATGAGGTCGGTAATACCAGACACGCCTTGCATCAACACCTGGTCTGCCTGCTTGAAGGCGTCCAGGATGGCGATGCGCTGGTCGGTCATGTCCAGCAACTTGTCGTTGGGGATGACGATGAGGGTGTCGACCTCGTCGCGCAGATTCGTGATCCCGGACTCGGCTTGGGAGGAACGACGGTGACCCTCGAAGGAGAACGGGCGGGTCACGACACCAATCGTCAGCGCCCCGAGGGAACGAGCGATCTTGGCGACGACGGGGGCAGCACCTGTGCCGGTCCCACCGCCCTCACCGGCGGTGACGAAGACCATGTCCGCACCCTTGAGGGACTCCTCGATCTCGTCGGCGTGATCCTCGGCAGCCTGACGTCCCTTGTCAGGGTCGGCACCTGCTCCCAGTCCTCGGGTGAGGTCCCTACCGATGTCAAGCTTGACGTCGGCATCGCTCGTGAGGAGGGCCTGGGCATCAGTGTTGACGGCAAGGAACTCGACTCCCTTGAGTCCCGCCTCGATCATGCGGTTCACGGCATTGCAGCCGCCACCGCCTACCCCCACGACCTTGATCACGGCGAGGTAGTTCTGGGATGGAATAGCCACTGGAGTTCTGCCTCACTCTTGTCTGACGGACCGGTCTAGGGAAAGGGTATGAGCACCTCAGAAGGGTGTCCAACGGTGCAGGCCACCTGGACCTCGACCCTCAACCCCGGCTTGAGACTGTTCACCGAGAGGTTGGATGCTCCGGGGAGGAGACGTCGAAACGAGTTGCCTTGACGTTGAGCATGGCAGCAGCAACCTTGCCCTTGAACTCAGACTGATCGGCCGATCCCCACACCACCGTCCGCTTGCCCGACAGCGCCACGACGATGGCGTCGCGGGATCTGGCCTCGATGTGGTCGACCTGACGTCTCAGTTCGGGAGGGAAGGAACCAGCCACAGTTGCGACGTCACGCAGCAGAGCACGATTGCTCGACGAGGTGGTGGCCCACACCACCTTCGGGGCGGGTTTGGCGGTCCGGTGGAAGACCACCCCGGTGGGATCGACCCACAGATACCCCTCAGGAGTTTTCACCTGGTAGGCGACCTTCAACTCGGTGACATCGATGACGACGGTGTGCGGCCACTTCCGATGCACCTGCGCATGGTCGACGATGCCCATCGCCGTGACACGAGCGGCAACCTCGTCAGTATTGACTCGGGCCAGGGGCTGACCCTTGGGCACCTTGGCGGCCTGCTCAACCTGGGAGACCGTCGTCAAGTGTGTTCCATGCACCTCGACGGTGTCGACGCTGAATACCGAGGAACTACGCACCACCCAGATCGCCACCAGGACGAGGACCACCACCGCAGCGACGATCCCCGCGATGATCATGTTGCGGCGTCGGCGGCGTCGGCGTCGCAACTCGATGGCGACGTTGATGTCAGACACGGCCATCAGGACGTGCCCTCCAGCAATCCCACCAGGACCGGACCCACCAAGGTGACGTCACCGGCTCCCAAGGTGATGACCAGATCGCCGGGCCGCACCTCTTCGGCAAGAGCTTCCGGAAGATCCTGCTTGTCGGGGACGTAGCGGGAATCACCACCCGCCGCAATGGTCGCCTCGTGCACCAGTTCGCCGGTGACCCCAGGAATCGGGTCCTCTCGGGCAGGGTAGATGTCGGACACGATGACGCGGTCAGCCAGGGTGAGGGCCCGACCGAATTCGTCGGCGAAGTCCCGGGTACGGGAGAACAGATGGGGCTGGAAACAGGCGATGACCCTCCCCTGCCCCGTCACCACCCGACGTGCAGCCCCGAGAGTGGCGCACAGCTCGGTCGGATGGTGGGCGTAATCGTCAAAGACTGCCACCTCACCGACGCGCCCTATCAGCTGGAAGCGCCGCAGTGTCCCCGTGAAAGCCCCGATCCCGGCCAGGAGCTCGTCATGGCCAATCCCCAGCAAGGACCCGACGCAGTAGGCGGCAGCAGCGTTGGAGAGGTTGTAGCGGCCAGGAACCTGAAGCTTGAGACGACCCCGGGTGGACCCGTGGACGAGGGTGGCTGAGGCCGTCGTGCCTTCCAGGTCGAGGTCAACGAGACGGACCTCGGCCTGCTGCGACTCACCGTAGGTGACGACCTTGACCGTCCCGGTGCATTCCAGTCGAGCTGCCAGCTCGGCTGCACCCGGGTCGTCGACGTTGGTGACGACGTAGCGCACCTCGGGACGGGTTGCCATCGAGACGAAACCGTCGAAGTAGGCCTGCGGGGTGCCCCAGTTGTCGAGATGGTCAGCTTCCACGTTGGTGACGACGACGATCTGGCTGGGGTACTGCAGGAAGGAGCCATCGGACTCGTCGGCCTCGACGACGAAGACCTCTCCTCGGCCCAGGTGAGCCGCTTTTCCGGTGGATGCCAGCGGTGAACCAATGACGTAGGACGGGTCAACTGCCGCGTGGTCGAGCATGGTGGCGACCATCCCGGTGGTTGTCGTCTTGCCGTGGGTACCAGCGATCGAGACCCCTTCACGACCCAACATGAGGGCAGCCAGAGCAGCCGAGCGGTGCCACACGCGCAGGCCGAGTCGGTTGGCCTCCGCCAATTCCGGGTTGTCGGGACGGATCGCCGAGGAGACCACGACGGTACGAGCCCCTGCCAGATGGGCCGGATCATGGCCCACCCAGGTCTGGACTCCTGCGGCTGCCAACTCACGCAGATTGGCAGAATCAACCTGGTCAGAGCCCCGGACATCGACTCCCATGTCGTGGTAGATCCGCGCCACACCGCTCATCCCGGCTCCACCGATAGCGATGAAGTGGACCGGCCCAATGGTGCTGGGGTCGAGCAGCTCGACAGGTTCCCGCAATGACATGAGATTCCTCCTCAAACAGTCGTCGGGTCGATCACTTCGAATTGGCGAGCGAGATCACCCGGGTCGCCATCTCCTCGGCGGCGTGGGCAGGCATGAGTCCTCGCCCAGCAGCCGACATTGTGGCCAGGGCGTCGGCGTCATGGATGCGCGCGGTCTCAGCAAGAAGTCGTTGAGCGTCCAGGTCCGCATTGGCGACGACGACACCAGCCCCGGCCGTAACGGCCGAGGTGGCATTGCGCGCCTGTTCTCCATTGCCGTGCGGCAACGGAACGTAGATCGTCGGCAGACCGACCGTGGCGGTCTCCACCACTGTTCCAGCTCCGGAACGAGCCACCATGAGGTCGGCAGCCGCGTAGGCACTGGCCATGTCGTCAACGTATCCGACCGGGACCCAGGCAGCTCCGGTCGCCTCGTCGACGACCTTGGTGTTGTCCTTGATGTTCTTGGGGCCCAGGACGTGGAGGATCTGCACACCATCGGCAAGGAGGGTCTCACGTGCTGCGATGACGGCGTCATTGATGGCAACCGCCCCCTGGGATCCGCCCGACACGAGCAGGGTGGGACGGTCGGCATCCAGCCCGAGGCTGCCACGAGCCCGGGCACAACGCTCAGCTCGATCTTCCTGGCTGGCGTCTGCCAGGTCAGTGATCTGCGTGCGCAGCGGCATACCGACAAAGGTGGCCTTGGGCAACGGGGTCTGCGGGAACGCCGTACCGACGAAGGCCGCGAACCGGGCGGCGATCTTGTTGGCCAGCCCGGGAACAGCGTTCTGCTCGTGGACGACGACGGGGATCTTGGCCTTCCTGGCAGCCAGATACGCCGGCAGCGAGACGTAGCCGCCGAAGCCCACGACGACGTCGGCCTGGCGCTGCTTGAGCACCGCACCTGCCTGGCGTACCGCTGAGGCCAACCGTCCAGGAACCTTGAACAGATCGGCGTTGAGGGTGCGCGGCAGCGGCACCGGAGGAATCATGTCGAGTTCGAGACCGGCCTCCGGGATGACTTTCCCCTCAAGGCCCTTGGGAGTCCCGATGCACGACACCGTGACGCCACGGTCCTGCAGAGCCTTCGCGGTGGCAATGAGCGGGGAGGTGTGGCCGGCCGTTCCTCCGCCCGCCAGGACAACGTTCACCATGGATACTCCTCGTGACAATGGAATACGGCGTCGATATCAGCCACGGTGACCTCCGTCGACCACACTGGTCACACGAGCAGGCTCGCTGCGTCGGGAAGCCTCGGCACTGCGCCGAGCGTCTGGCTCGGTACGGGCACACGCCAACATGATGCCGACCGCCAGCAGCACCGACACCAAGGCCGATCCACCGATGGAGATGAAGGGAAGCGGCACGCCGACGACCGGCAACAGGTTCAACGAGACCGCCATGTTGATGATGGCCTGGGTCGCAATCCAGGCGGTGGCCGTCGATGCGGCCGAACGACGGAAGAGGGAGTCCTGACGCATCGCGGTCCTGATTCCCGCCCACACGAGCAGGGTGAACAGCACGATGACGCCGAGGGTGCCGAGCAGACCCATCTCCTCACCGAGGACGGCGAAGACGAAGTCGTTCTGAGCACCGTCGTAGAGTCCTCCCCACTTCTGGCGGGAGGCACCGATACCGACTCCCCACCAGCCACCAGTTGCCAGGGCGTAGATCGCCGAGAGCGGCTGTTGGGAGGTCGTCGCACCATTGTCAGGATGCAGGAAGGACAACACCCGCTGAGCTCGGTAGGGAGTGATCGCGATGAGCATCAGGACTGCTACCAGGCCCAGACCGATGAGGGCACCCAAATAGCGTTTTGGCACCCCAAAGTTCCACATCTGAGCCAGCATGATGAGCCCGATGATCATCGTCGTACCAAGGTCTCCCTGGGCGACGACCAGCAACCCGATGACTCCATACAGCGCGAGATAAATGCCCACGCCCTTGAGCGTTGCCATCTCCTCGCGCCGCGACGACATGTAGCTGGCACCGATGAGGACCAGGGCGAACTTCGCGAACTCCGAGGGCTGCAAGCTGACCGGGCCAAGAACCAACCACGACTGGTTTCCCTTGCCAGCATCAGATCCCAGCGAGGTCAGCACCAGAACCAGCATGAGGCACACGACGGCATAGCTCAGCCCGCCCAGTTGACGCAGGTGCGCTTCCGAGAGCCGAGACACCACCGCTGCGGCAATCGCCCCGACGACGAGGAAGAGGATCTGGCGAATGGCGAAGTGGTAGGGCCCGTTCCCCAGAGACTGGGAGTACACCGATGACGAGGACAGCCCCATCAACGCACCGATGCCGCACAGCAGCACGGTGGTGGCGAGGATGACGTAGTAGTCCAAGAAGGGTTGAGCCAGCAAGTGACCTGAGGACCCATCGCCGCTGTCGAGCCGCAGGACATGCTGCAGCCATCGTGCGGGGGTCCGGCGTCGGGCTCTACTCACCTGCTGAGGAGTCCGGGTGTCAGCCGACTTCTCAGCCATCGGCAGCCGGCCCGTCGATCTGTCGTGCCGCGCTGGCGAAGTCGTCGCCGCGAGCAGCGTATCCAGGCCAGATGTCAAGGCTTGCGCATCCCGGGGCCAGCAGGACGGTGTCTCCCGGACGAGCCATCCTGGCGGCCTCGTGGACTGCCTTGACCATGCACTCTGGCGACATGTCATCGATGACGACGACGGGGACCTGCGGGGCATGCTCGGCCAAGGACGCGGCGATGACAGCGCGGTCGGTTCCCAGCAGGATGGCGCCACGCAGCTTCTCAGCGTGGGTGGTGACCAGCTCGTCGAAGGTGGTGCCCTTGGCCTGACCTCCGGCAATCCACACGATGTGCTCGAAGGCTCGCATCGAGGAGTTCGCGGCATGAGGGTTGGTGGCCTTGGAGTCGTCGACCCAGGTGATGCCCCCAGCCTCATGGACGGTCTCGATGCGATGACCGCCCAGGTGGAGATCACGCAATCCCTGTCCGACAGCGGTCGCGGGGACTCCGAAGGAGCGGGTCAGGGCAGCTGCTGCCAAGGCATTCTCGACATTGTGTGGGGCGAAAGGATGGACGTCCTCGAGGCGAGCCAACTCCATGGCAGAGGTCGCCCGTTGTTCGACGAAGGCACGGTCGACGATGAGATCGTCGACGACACCGATCATGGAGGGGCCCGGAATGCCGGTGGTGAAGCCGATGGCGCGAGCCCCCTCGACGACGTCAGCCTCCTCGACCATGCGCTCGGTAGCGGGATCGGCAACGTTGTAGACGCAGGAATTGGTCACCTGGTGGTAGATGCGTGCCTTGTCAGCGGCATAGGAGGAGAGGGGATCGTCGTCGTGGGCGTACCACTCCAGATGATCCTGCTGCAGGTTGAGCACGGCAGCCGAGCGCAGGGACAGGGAAGGCGACCAGTGCAGTTGGAAGCTGGACAGCTCGACGGCAAAGACGTCGTAGTCGATCTCGTCGGCCATCGCCTCCAGGATGGGGCGGCCGATGTTGCCGACAGCGCTGGCTCGCAACCCTGCGGCGTTGAGAATCGACTCGGTCATCTGGGTGGTTGTCGTCTTGCCATTGGTGCCGGTGATGCCCAGCCACGTGACGACGCGATCCGGATGCATGAGACGCCAAGCCAGTTCTGGTTCTCCCCAGACCGGGATCCCCTGAAGGAGGGCGCTGGCCACCAAGGGCTGGGTCGGACGCCACCCTGGGGACACGACAACAAGGTCGGTGTCCTCGGGAAGCTCGGCTGCCGAGCCAGGCCCCAATCGCACCTCGGCTCCCAGGACCTCGAGCAGCCCTCCCTTGTCGCGGTGGGAGTCGTCGTCAGAATCGTCGAGGACGAGAACACGTGCGTCGAGGTCGAGCAGGGCGTCGGCAGCGGCGAAGCCAGAGGTTCCCAGGCCTGCGACGACGACGCGCACTCCCGACCAGTCGAACAGCCGATCGGCCGTGCTCAGATCAACTCTTCCGGAGAACGTCACTGCCCTGCCACCCATTCTGCGTAGAAGATTCCCAGGCCAGCCGCGACGGCCAGGCCGCAAATGATCCAAAACCTGATGACCACGGTCACCTCAGCCCACCCCTTCAACTCGAAGTGGTGATGCAACGGGGCCATCTTGAAAACGCGTTTTCCGCCGGTGAGTTTGAACACGCTCACCTGAATCATCACCGAGACCGTCTCGATGACGAACAGGGCACCAATGATGACCAGCAACAGTTCAGTACGACTGACGACGGCCATACCTGCGACAGCACCACCGAGAGCCAAGGACCCGGTGTCACCGAGGAAGATCTTGGCAGGCTTCGCATTCCACCACAGGAAACCGAAACAGGCTCCCGCGATGGCAATGGCCACCACAGCGATGTCATACGGATCACGCACTGCGTAGCAATGGCTACCGGCAGTGGTCGGACGCGAACACCACTGGTTGAACTGCCAAATGGTCAACAGGGTGTAGGCGCCGAAGACCATCGTGGAGGCACCCGTTGCCAACCCGTCCAGACCATCGGTGAGATTCACCGCATTGGAGCTGCCCGCAATGAGCAGGATCACCCAGATGATGCCCAACCAGATCGGCAGGTTGAGCCAGGAGATGTCGCGCAGGAAGGAGATTGCCGGGGAGCCCGGAGTGACCCCGTGGGAATCCGGGAAGTACATCACTGCAACGGCGAAGGTGACGGCGACAAAGGCCTGGCCAAGCAGCTTTCCCTTGGGTTTGAGGCCCAATGAGCGTTGTTTGGAAATCTTCGTCCAGTCGTCGAGGAATCCGATGAGCCCCAGGCCGGCGAACAGCCAGAGAACCAGGACGGCCGAGACACTCGGGTGGGTCCACGTCACCAGATGGGCGACGGAGTAGGCCAACAGCACTGAGGCGATGATGACGGCACCGCCCATCGTCGGGGTGCCCTTCTTCGTCTTGTGGGTGGTCGGGCCGTCGTCACGAATGATCTGGCCGTATCCCCTTGCGGCGAGCCAGTGAATGAACCACCGCGTGCCGACGAGGGTGCCGATCATTGACACCACGCCGGCGAGCAGGATGTTCTTCACGCCTGAGCCTCCCTCTCCTCGAACACAGCGCGCCCCACCCGCTCCAGGGCCAGGCCCCGGGATGCCTTGAGCAGGACGACATCGTGCGAGGTCCAACTTAGCGACCCAGCAGCCTCGTCGACGGTAGTGACGATCACATGTGCGCCTTCAGCGGATGCGCCAGCGGCAATACTCTCGGCCTGGTCACCAACCGCGATGACGACGTCAAACCCGGCCTGACCAGCACGTCGACCCGATTCGACGTGGAGTCGCGCGGAATCATCGCCGAGCTCGAGCATGTCGCCGAGCACAGCGATTCCACGGGTGCTGGGGTCCGTGACCCGACGCGACCTCAGGACGTGCCCCATGGCCGTCAAGGAGGCAGCCATCGAGTCAGGGTTGGCGTTGTAACAATCCTCAACCAGGACCAGACCATCAGCCCGCTCGAGCAGTTGCATCCTCATGGCAGACCGCGACACAGCCTTGCTCAAGGCCGTCGCGATGCGACCGACGGTGTTCTCATCGACGGCTGAGTTGAGCTCCAGAGCTGCCAGCGCTGCGGCCGTGGCGGCGACAGCGTTGGCAACCTGGTGGGCTCCCATCGTCGTCAACTGAACCGGGCTGGTCCAGGTCGACTCCCCCCGACGAACCCCCAGGGTGAAGGAGTGACGGTCCAGATCATCAGACGTGATCGACTCGGCCCACACCTCGATCTCGGCATCGCGACGCCGATGATCGGGGTCAGGGCTGAACCACGCGATATGGCCGCGGGTCCGCGCAGCCATCCCAGCCACCAGATCATCGGCGGCATTGAGTACGGCCCAGCCGTCAGGGCTGAGGGCCTCGACGATTTCGCCCTTGGCCTCGGCAATGCCCTCACGGGATCCGAACTCACCCAGGTGGGCGGTCCCGACATTGAGGACCATGGCGACGTCAGGGGCAACGATGGAGGTCAGCCATGCAATGTGACCACGCCCGCGAGACCCCATCTCGGACACCAGGAATGCGGTCTTCTCATCGACGCGGCATGCCGTCAGCGGCACACCGATCTCATTGTTGAACGATCCCACCGGAGCCACCGTAGGACCACAGACCTCGAGGACCTGGGCCAGCATGTCCTTGGTACTCGTCTTGCCGCTGGACCCCGTGAGGGCAATGGTGCGCATACCGCGAGCCCGCTCAGTGTCCACGACGTGACGAGCCAACCGCGACAGTCCAGCCTGACCGTCGTCAACCACGAGGTGCGGCAACTGGGCGTCGGTGGTGCGGGTACCCAGCACAGCAGCCGCGCCAGCGTCCTGGGCATCCGTGCTGAAGTCGTGTCCGTCCGCCTTGGAACCTGGCAAGGCGACGAAGAGAGCCCCCGGAGTCACCTTGCGAGTGTCGATGACGACGTCAGGGCCCACCTGTGCACAGCCATCGACCGGTTCGGCCTCAACGATGCGAGACAGCGTGGCAATGTCGACAGTTCTCATCGCGTCAGATCCTCCTCGGCGCGCCCGGCGAGGGTGTGCCATTCAGCGCGAATGACCTCACGATCGTCGAATGGCAACACCTCGCTGCCAACGTGTTGTCCGGTTTCGTGGCCCTTGCCGAGCACGCAGATGACGTCTGCGACCTCAGCCATTCTCAACGCCTCGTTGATTGCCTCGCGACGGCGCCCACCATCAACGACGATGACGCCGTCCCTGGCCGCCTCGTGGGCTCCTTCCAGCACCGCAGCACGGATCACTGCCGGATCCTCAGTACGTGGGTTGTCGTCAGTGATGATGACGACGTCAGCCCTCTCGGCCGCAACCCGACCCATGGGACCGCGCTTGGCCGCGTCACGGTCTCCCCCAGCTCCCAGAACAGCGATGAGACGTCCCCCGTGGACCGAGGAGCGCGCCGCATCGAGAGCAGAAGCAATCGCCTGCGGAGTGTGCGCGAAATCCACCAGAACGGTCGGTGAGTCCGGCCCCAGATCGACGCGTTCCATCCGACCTGGCACTTGAGCAGAACACAGCCCCTGCACGACCTCGTCGAAGGACAGCCCTGCGGCTTCCAACATGGCCAAAGCCATGGCCGCGTTGCGGACGTTGTACTCACCGGGCAGGGACAATTCGAGGGTGCGCTGCCCCGACGGGGTCGTGACGTCGAAGATGGCCCCACGTGGCCCGGGATACCACGAGGTCACCTGGTAATCCGCAGGTTCGTGGATCGAGGTCGTCACCACCGTGACGCCACTGGCCTGCATCCTCTCGACAAGTTGACGGCCACGCGGGTCGTCAACGTTGATGACGCCGATCCTGGCCACATCCGGGGTGAAAAGTCGCGCCTTGGCCTCGAAGTACTCGTCGAGGGTCTTGTGGAAGTCAAGATGATCGCGACCGAGGTTGGTGAAGGCGGCAACGTCGAACCGGGTGCCGTTGACCCGCTGCAGGGCAAGTGCGTGGGAGGACACCTCCATGACGACGTCGGTCGCTCCCTGCTGCGCCATGGCAGCAAAGAGGCCCTGAAGATCCGGAGCCTCCGGAGTCGTCACCGTGGTACGGGCACTTGGCAACTCCGCACCATCGAGCCGGAACCCGATCGTCCCGATCGTCCCGACGTGGTGTCCGGCGGAGCGCAGACCCGCCTCCACCAAGAAGGCTGTCGTCGTCTTGCCGTTGGTGCCGGTGATCCCGAACATCGTCATGTCGTCAGCGGGATGGCCGAAGATCGTGGCCGCCGCAACTGCCATGGCAGCACGGGGATGCGGGACGACGATGATCGGCACACCAGCATCCGCCGCGAGCGTCGCACCCTCGGCGTCAGTGAGAACTGCCACCGCGCCGGCCTCGACGGCTGAGGCAGCGAATCGGGCCCCGTGGGCATGGAGACCGCGCAGACCGACGTACAGGTCGCCGGGACGTACCTGGCGAGAATCCAAGGTGATCCCACTGATGGCAGGACCGTTCTCGTCGGCCGAACACCCGTCGAGGGCCGCCACCACGTCAACCCAGGCGATGGGATTGACCTGCGTGGGCCGCAATGCGGCGTCCGCAGATGACATGGGGGTGGTAGTAGGTTCAGGGCTCACGGCTCGTACTCCAAAGGTTCCTTGCGCGCTTTGTCGGTGGACGGTCGCACACCGTAGCGCGGCAGGGCGACGGACATGAGTTGCCGCGCCGCAGGCTGGGCCACCTCCGTACCTGTGTGTCCGTGGGTGGGCTGGTTGATGACGACGTAGGTGAGAATACGCGGCTTCTCGATGGGAGCGACGGCCATGAATGAGGAGATGTAACCGCGATAGCAGTGGCATTCCGGGTCGACCCGCTGAGCGGTACCCGTTTTTCCACCCATCCGGTAATCCGCGATGGGGCGGCCCTTGGCCGTCGAAACGACGTTCTCCATCATGTCGCGGACCTGCTCGGAGGCCTGCTGCGAGATCACTCGGCGGGTCGTCGTCCCGGGAACTTCAACAGGTTCGCCGTGACCGTCAACAGCAGACTTGATGATCGTCGGGGAGTGATAGACGCCACCATTGACAATGCCAGCCACTGCGGCGGCCTCCTGGATCGCGGTCACCGACAGCCCCTGGCCGAATGCCACCTGGTCCCGGGTGTAATCAGGCATGTCCGGCTTGGGAATCTGTCCTTGAGCCTCGCCGGGCAGACCGATTCCGGTCGGCACCCCCAGACCGAAACTCTTGAGGTAGGAGACCATCGTCGGCTTGTCGAGCTTTCGGGCGAACAGGGCCGTTCCGATGTTCGAGGAGTGCACGAGAACCCCGCGAGCGGTCAGGTGCTCGGTGCCGTGAGGCTCGGCATCGGTGATCTTGCCGCCGCCAGAAGTCAGGGCCGGAGGTACGACGATGCGCGTGTCAGGGGTGATGATTCCCTGGTCGGTGAGGGCGGCCATCGTCAGGACCTTCTGAACGGATCCCGGCTCGTAGGCGTCCTGGATGGCCCGGTTGCGGGTCTGGTCCTCCTTGACCTTTCCAGGCTTGTTCGCGTCGAAGGTGGGCATCGACGCCATGGCGAGCACCTCACTATTGGTGACGTCCATGATGATGATCTCGCCACTCTTGGCCTTGGCGTTCTTGATGGCCGTCTCCAGTGCCTGCTGGGCCATGAGTTGCAACTGGGCGTCAAGGGTCAGGGTGTAACTGGTGCCGTTGACAGCAGGAACGAGGGTGTTGGACCCCAGCGGGATGCGTCCCCACGTCGACGCCTCGTAGGACTCCTTGCCGGGCACACCTGCCAAGGCCTTGTCATGGGTGTACTCGAAACCGCCAGCTCCCTTACCCTCGGCATTGACGAACCCGACGACATTGGACGCCACGTCTCCGGAAGGATAGGTACGGATCGGATCATTGGACTTGAAGACGCCGTACCACTCCCCCTTCTTCATGTCCTCCTTGATGAGGTCGAAGGTATAGCTGTCGACATGGCGACGCACCACGGAGTAGCGGCTGAGATTGCCCTTGGAATCGGTGGCCGTGACGGCCTTGCGGTAATCCTCGGGACGGCCACCAAGGTGCTTGGCCAGGATCTTGGCGACCGCCTTCGGGGCGGCAGCAGCTTTCTCCCGCTGGGCGCGGCTCATGGTGACGCGCTCGTCAACACCATTGCGCGAGATCATCCGGGGGTCGACGAATACCAGCACTGCCGGCTGGGTCCGAGCCATGACGGTGCCGTTACGATCAGTGAGCTGTCCGCGGTCGGGCTGCAGGCTGTAGGTGTATTTCATCCGCGCCGCCGCCGAGGCCGCATACGCAGGAGCCTCAATGGCCTGCAACTGCAGAGCACGGCCAGCCAGACCCACCGCGAACACGAGAAATGCCGCCATGATGATCGTCAGACGGCCGCGCTGGGAAGCCATCTTTGGGGCCGCCTTGGCGTCTGACGCCCGACGACCCGGCGTAGAACCGGGTCGTGATGATGCCGATCCACGCCCGGACGCCGGAGGTCGGGCGGAACCGGGACGTCGAGTCGGGCCGCTGGAGCGCCGGGAATCACTCACGGCTTGTCCACCTTTGGCTTGGCCGTCTCACCAATGACTCCCAGCGCCTCCTTGCCATTGACCTTTGTCTGAGTTCCCATGACCTTGCCAGTGCGCAGGTCGATGTAGGAACCGTAGGGATTGGGCCTCATACCCAGCTTCTTGGCCTCTTCCTGCAAGTTCTGGGGCCCTCGCAGGTGGTCCACGTCAGCAGCCAGCACGGCCTGCTGATGCTGCAGGACGTTGAGATTGCGAGTCTCCTGGGCGATCTGCATGGACTGTGCCTGGATCGTGGTGTTGAGCACCAGGAGCCCAGCCAATCCGATGCCCAGCATGACGACGATGAGGATGGCGAAGCCGAGTCTGCCCATTCGGTGCTGTGGAATCCTGCGCGGAAGGGGTCGCAGCGTGGGACGCAACAGGGGCGTCGGCGCTGCGACAGCCGTGGCCGGCTGGGGACGCGGTGCTGGTTCGGCGCTCATCGGCTCTCCTTGGTCGTGTTCTGGGGGCTGATGGATCCAGGACGGACCCGTTCAATGACCCGCAACCGTGCTGACGCGGATCGTGGATTGGTCGACACCTCGTCGGCGTCAGGGCGTTCCGCCCCCCGAGTGATGGGACGGAACTTGGCTGCCATGGACTCGGGAACCATCGGCAACCCTGCTGGCGCGCTGTCAGCGCAGGCCTCACGGAACACGTCCTTGACGGGACGGTCCTCCAGGGAGTGGTAGGCGAGAACCGCCATCCGACCCCCGACGGCCAGCCGGTCGAGTGAGCGTGGAAGTACCGCCGGAAGGGTCTCCATCTCACGGTTGACCGCAATCCGCAGTGCCTGGAAGGTGCGCTTGGCGGGATGACCTGAGCGCTTGTGTCGGACGGCGACAGGAATCGCCTCCGTGATGATGTCGACGAGGCGTCCAGAGGTTTCAATGGGTTGACGATCTCGCTCGGCCACGATGGCGCGCACGATACGATCGGCGAACTTTTCCTCACCGTAGTCGCGCAGGATCCGGACCAACTCTGCCGATGTGGACTCGTTGATCACCTCGGCGGCAGTGCGTCCACCGGATTGGTCCATGCGCATGTCCAGCGGGGAATCGACGGAGTATGAGAACCCACGATCCACCTCGTCGATCTGTAGGGAGGACACCCCCAGATCCAGGAGAACCGAATCCACGCACTCGACCCCGAGGCCATCGAGGACTTCGGGGATCTCGTCGTGGACGGCGTGGACGAGATGGACGCGAGACCCGAACGGTTCAAGCCGCGCGCCCGCCATTGCCAGGGCTTGCTGATCCCGGTCGATACCGACGAGCTGCACGTGAGGGAACCGATTCAGCACAGCTTCGGCGTGGCCCCCCATGCCAAGGGTGCCGTCGATGTGAACGGGATGGTCCCCCGTGAGAGCCGGGGCGAGAAGGTCGAGAATACGGGATCGCATGACGGGGATGTGAACGGCATCGCTACCGATGGCATCGGTCGCCATGAGCATCCCCCTCCCCGGCACGGTGTGCCAGCAACGTCCTCGACCGGTGTCGACGACCCGTGATTCGGGGTTCCGTTCCGGCTGGACCACCTGGCACAGGGGAAGTTGTGTCAGGGTGCCCGGTCGGAGCGGAGCCGCGGATCACGTGATCACTGTTCGGCGAAGACCTCCTCGTTCATCTCGGCGAAGGCCTCCTCCTGGGCTTCGGAGTACTTCTCCCACTCGGCGGCGTCCCAGACTTCGACACGGGTGATCGCACCCACTACGACGATCTCCTTGTCGAGACCGGCGTAGCGCCTCAGCATTGGCGGAATCATGACCCGCCCTTGCTTGTCAGGAGCGGTGTCGCTGGCTCCGGCTGCCAGCATGCGCTGGTAGTCACGAACCTTCTTGACGCTCACCGAACCCTTGGCGATCTCCCGGGTCATCTCCACGAAGGTTTCGGTCGGGTAGACCGCCAGACACCTGTCCTGGCCTCTGGTGATGACCAACCCGTCGTCCAACTCGTCGCGGAACTTCGCCGGCAGGAAGAAGCGGCCCTTTTCGTCGAGCTTTGGAGTGTGCGTACCCAGAAACACCAGGCACCTCCTAGCTCCCCGATCGAGGCAATCTCCTCCACTTGCCTCCAACATACTCCACATCGCTCCACCATGCCACCATTGTGTCCCCGCAATCTCCCCTTTCCTCCCCCCACCGCGCCATCACGCGGCAGACTCGAGGGACAGGACCGTCAATATGGCTCTGAGAAGGCCTTTCACCCCTGTTTTAGCCGTCGCGGCGGAGCGAGGAACCTCACCGTCAGCAGATCCCGATAGCATGGGTTCGGTCACTGCCGCGCACGCCAGGAGGATTCCGTTGAGCCACGAAAAAGCACAGTCGGTCGCCCCGGCCCATGCCCAACCCTTCGACGACGCCGTTGGCACAGCAGCGACGATTGACGACGTGGTGGCCGTGACGAATGCCATCCGCTCGGCTGTGGCCGGAGTCATCGAAGGCAAGGTCGGACGTATCGACACCGCCCTCGTGGTCCTCCTCGCTCAAGGTCATCTCCTCGTGGAGGACGTTCCCGGCGTCGGTAAGACGATGCTCGCCCGTGCGCTCGGCCGCGCCATCGACTGCACCGTGCACCGCATCCAGTTCACCCCTGATCTGCTGCCTTCCGACATCACCGGAGTCAGCGTCTACGACAAGGAGAAGAAGCAGTTCGTCTTCAAACCTGGCGGAATCTTCGCCAACATCGTCGTCGGCGACGAGATCAATCGGGCCTCCCCCAAGACCCAGTCCGCCCTCCTCGAAGCGATGGCCGAACGTCAGGTCTCAGCGGATGGTCAGACTCACGTCCTTGACGCCCCCTTCATGGTGATGGCCACCCAGAACCCCATTGAGATGGAGGGGACCTACCGCCTACCGGAGGCCCAGCGAGACCGCTTCATGGCCCGCATCACCATGGGCTACCCGACCAGGTCCGCCGAGCTCGCCATGCTCGAACACCACGGTGCGGCCTCTCCTCTCGACCAGACCACCCCGGTCACCGACGCCGCAACGGTTCGCAGCCTCATCTCGGCTGTCCTGGGAGTCCACGTGGCACGTGACATCCACGAGTACGTCCTGGACATCGTCGCAGCGACCCGCAGTCACGAATCCATTCGGCTGGGGGCATCCCCACGCGCCGCCCTCCACCTGGTTCGGGCCTGTCGAGCTCGCGCCGCCATGAGTGGCCGCGCCTACGTCATTCCTGACGACGTCCAGGCCCTCGCTGCCCCGATCCTGGCTCACCGTCTGGTGTTCACAGGGCGCAGCGGGGTGGCCAGCCACGACACTGCCCGGGCAGCCGAGTCGGTCATCGACTCGATTCTGCGTCAGGTGCGGGTACCCGAGCGGACCGATCAGGACCGATGACTTCCTCCTCGACGTCCACCTCTCCTCGCCGCTGGGGGGTTCTCACCCCGCGAGGACGTGCCGTCGGGATCGTCGGCATCGTCCTGGCGGTCACCGGCTTGAGCATTGATCAGCGTGATCTGGCCCGAATGGGCATCCTGCTCATCCTGTTGCCCTTGGTCGCCGTTGCTGTCGTGGCGTGGTTGCGTCCCCAGGTGCGCACTGAGCGAAGTCTGGCCCCCGTGCGGATGCCGTTGGGCTCTGAGGCTCTCGAGACCGCCACCGTGGAGCGTCGTGGAGGATTGCCGCTGGGCGCAGCACAATTCAGTGACACCGTGCCCCCTGCCCTGGGCCAGTCCGGGTGGGGGTCATCGACCATCCAGACGCCGATCGTGCCCACCACTCGTGGTCGATTCACGATCGGGCCCGTCATGATGCGTACCGTCGACCCTTTCGGCATGGCCTGTCGCCACACCGACCTCGCACAAACAGCAGAAGTCGTCGTGACGCCGAGGATCGCCGACCTCAGCACTTCCAGCGAACTCGCCAGCCAGGGATTCGACACCAGATCCTCTGCCGTCAATGCCGGAAGCAGCGGCGCCGATGACGCCATGGTGCGAGATTGGCGCTCCGGGGATTCCATTCGCCGTGTCCACTGGCGTTCCACGGCACACCGCGGCGACCTCATGGTTCGTCGGGAGGAACAAGCCTGGAACCCGTCCGTGGTGGTGGTGCTGGACTCTCGCGCCCAACGCCATGCCGGTACTGGCCCCGATGCCTCCTTCGAGTGGGCCGTCAACTCGGTGGCGTCAATAGCCACTCGACTCAGGGCAGACGGATACGTCACGCATGTGTGCGATTCGGCCGGCCCGCTCATGGGTGATCTTCTCGAGGCTCTCGTCGACCAACCACTGCGCCCGGACAGCACGTTACGTGTGGCGGTCGAATCCTGTCAGGGAATAGACGGCCCAGCCATCGCCATCCTCGGCCGGCTGGAGTCGGCTGATATCGACGATCTTGTGGACCTGAGGCGAGACCGGGTTGCCGGACTCGCCCTCGTCCTCGACACCGACACCTTCGTTGCCCGACGATTTCGCGGAACCCTTGAGCAGGCCGAGGAACACGAACGAGCGGTGAACGCTCTGTCAGATTCCGGGTGGACAGTCGTTCACGTCGACGCTCGCACTACTGTCACGGCAGCGTGGCAACAACTGCTCCGTGGCAACAGGACGGCGGTCTCATGAACAACCCACGTCGCGCTGCCCAGCCTGAGTCCCGGCTCGCAGAGTTCCTCGGACCGATCGAGCCGCCACCCGAGTACTCCCACGGCCTGATGATCCATCTTGCCGTTGCCCTCGCCATGATCCTGGCGACCTTCTCCCTGGCGGATCTCACCGCTGATCCCTGGTACTGGATTGGCCCGACGGCCATCATCATCGCGCTGGAAGCCGTTGCACTGCTGTGCCGGCGTCATCATTGGGACCACGCCGAGGTACAGGGCGTCCAAGCCATCCTCGTCGTCATCGTCTCCGTCGTGATGGGTGGAATCTGCGCATCAGCGGCCGGATTGCCAGGCAAGTTCCCATTGACCTTCCTGCATCTGTACCGAGACACCATCACCCTCATCCAGACGACCTACGGCCCGCTGCCCACGTCAATTGGCATCACCTGGTTGGCGACGACAGTCATCGGTGTCCTCACTGTGCTGATCGATCTACTCACGATCACCTTGGAGAGCCCTGGATGGTCCCTTGCACCTCTGCTGGCCACACATCTCGCCGCTGTCCTGGCCATCGCCAATGATGCTCCGTGGTGGAGTTTCACCCTGGTCGCAGCCGGCTGGCTCCTCATCCTCGCCGTCGATCACGCGCTGCGCGGGGGCGCCCGGCTCACCAGAGTGTTGGCAGCCATCATCGGCGCCATCACCATCTCTCTCGCCACGGTTCTGGCGGTCATCATCCCGGTGTGGGGACACGTCGACCTGGCCCGCCCCTCAGAAGGCCGTTCGGGCCCGGTGCGCATGAGTGATCCCACCATCGATCTGCGCCGCAACCTGCACAACACCTCGACGGCCGCGGTGATCGACTACACCACCAATGGTTCTGAGGGTGAATACCTGCGCATGACCTCCCTGCCCACGATGACGGCCCGAGGGTGGGGACTCATGGCGGTCGATTTGCAGCGCTCGGCCCCTGGGCAGGTCCCGGGGTTGACGAGTCATTCGCAGACCCGCAACGTCGACGTCACCATCCACGGTTTCTCGTCGCAGTACTTGCCTGCCCCATACGGACCGATCAACGCGGACGTGGACCAGACCTGGGCCTGGGACCCCGACAGTCTGACAATCGTCTCGACATCCGCCGATCACGACCACGCCACTGACACCATGCAGTACAGCGTCTCCGCTGAGGAGCCGGACCCTGATCCGTCAGCCTTCAGCAAGGTGAAGGCCGGCATTCCTGCCAGCACGGTCTACAACGAAGTCCCCGATGGCATGCCGGCCGACATCGCGGAGTTGACTCACGGGATCGTCAAGGGCAAGAGCGCCCCGGTGGCCAAGGCCATCGCCATCCAGGACTGGTTGCGCGACGGCTCCCGGTTCCACTACGACATCGATGCCCCCGAAGGCGACGGCTTCCAAATACTCCAGAACTTCCTGCTGCGAACCCACCGAGGGTATTGCATTCACTTCGCCGCCTCGATGGCGCTCATGGCCCGTATCGAGGGGATCCCCTCACGGGTGTCCGTCGGATTCCTGCCCGGAGATCACGATGGTGACAGCTGGAAGGTGCGAGCCAACCAGATGCACGCCTGGCCGGAACTGTACTTCCAGGACTACGGATGGGTGAGGTTCGAGCCGACCGCTGCAGTGGCTCCCGCGCCGACGTGGACCGGCAAGCCCGCCCCCACCCCATCTCCCACTCCGATCCCGTCGGCCAGCCCCACTCCCTCGGCTGAGTCGTCCGCCATTCCCTCGGCGACGGAATCCAGCACTCCGACTGCGTCAAGCAGCCCGGTTCCCGTCAGCACCCCCGGTCACACCACCATGAATTGGCCGGTCCTGGTCATGGTGCTCGTCGTCGTGCTCCTGCTCGTTGCGCCGATGCTCATCCGCATCCTGGTATCCCGGCACCGAGTCTCGAACGGGTCAACAGCCCGCGCCTGGCAAGAGCTGCGCGCACTATGGATCGATCATGGACTGCCCTGGCCCGAGGGAACACCTCGTCACCAGGCCACCGCCTTGACCCACGACATGGATGAGTACACCGCACAGGCCGTGCAACGACTGGCCCTGGCCGAGGAAAAGGACCGCTGGTCAGGCAAGGACGGCCGCTACGAGTCGATGGCTTTCGACCTCGCAACCGTCAAGGATTGGCTGTCCAAGACGCGCACTCCGAAACCACACTGGTTGGCTGTCTGGATGCCGGCATCCCTCTTCCGGCGCTGACACCTATCGCGGCCCACGGCGGGCCTCATCGCGACTGACGACGGGCCTCATCGCGACTGACGACGGGCCTCATCGCGACTGACGTCGACGCCACCTCTCCTCCATCCGAGCGGTGAACGAGCCCGGATTCGTCTCGCGATTCCTGACCCGTGGTCGACGTCCCCGGCTGCGCGGCATCATGCCCTGGCCCGGCGACAGCAGCACCCCGACCGCCACGGCCATGATGACGAAACCGACAACAGCCAAGAGGCCACTGCTCATCACCACCCCTCCGACGACTCCGGCCAGGCCAAGCACCACCATGGCCGAACCGAGGAGGATCTGCCGGCGACGGGCGCGACGATGACGCATCCGCCGCTGTTCCAGCCCATTGTCGGGGCGACGGGGTGCCGAGGCTTTCCGAGCGAACGATCGGGCAAAGTCAGGATCGTCGGCGGACAGGTATTCCTCAAGCTCGGCAAGGCGCCGCTGCTCCTCTGCTGACAAGGGCATCTCGAACTCCTACCTGGCCTGCCAGGCGGCTGGCGGGCTGAACTCCGTCGTACACGACCAAGTTTACGTCCTCAGTTCTGGCCGCACGCAAGCATGAGTTCCCCCGTCATGCCATACTTCCAAACATGACCACGCTTCGACGTACACCACTGGCGGCCGTACACGAGAGTCTCGGAGCATCCTTCACCGATTTTGCGGGCTGGAACATGCCCGTGCGGTACTCCTCAGACCTGGCTGAACATCACGCCGTCCGCAAGAATGCCGGCATCTTCGACCTGTCCCACATGGGAGAGATCTCGGTCTCGGGGCCTGATGCCGGCAAAGCTCTCGATTACGCCTTGGCAGGCAATCTCTCGGCTGTCGGGCAGGGTCGCGCGAAATACTCCCTCATGTTGACCGAGGATGGGGGTGTCGTCGACGACCTGGTGACCTACCACCTGCCTGACGGTGACTATCTCGTCGTTGCCAATGCAGCCAACGCCGAAACCGATCTGGCAGAGTTCACCACCAGGTGCGCCAACTTCGACGTCACCGTCTCCGACGAGTCAGCCCAGACAGCCCTCGTCGCAGTGCAGGGACCCAAGGCCGTCGACATCGTGCTGGCAGCCCTGGCGAAGGCCGACACCACCCTCAATCCCGAGGAGGTCCGCGACGTCAAGTACTACCGCTGCCTGACCGGACAGCTTGACGGCTCCCGCGTGCTCGTCGCCCGCACCGGATACACCGGCGAGGACGGCTACGAACTCTACGTCGCAGCCGAGGCGGCCGAGCACCTCTGGAATCTCCTCACAGACGCGGGGGGCGACGACCTCACCCCGTGTGGCCTCGCCTGCCGCGACACCCTGCGTCTGGAGGCCGGTATGCCCCTCTACGGCCATGAGCTGGGCACCGACATTCATCCGTCCCAAGCCGGCCTGGGGCGAGTCGTCAGCTTCAAGAAGGAGGGTGACTTCGTCGGTCGTTCCGCCCTCGAAAACCGTGAGGCCACTGACGAGCGCGTGCTGGTTGGTCTGGCCGGCGAGGGGCGTCGCGCCGGACGTGCCGGCTACCCCGTCATGAATGAGGGCCAGGAGGTCGGATCCATCACCTCCGGTGCCCTCTCCCCCACCCTGGGCCACCCCATCGCGATGGCCTTCGTCGATCCTGACGTCGCCGAAGTGGGCACCTCTCTGAGCGTCGACGTGCGAGGCAAGGCCCTCGACGTCACCGTCGTCGAGTTGCCGTTCTACAAGCGTTCCTGACACCAACCGCCCACCCAACCCCGCACAACCTGTGAGGAGCAGACATGGAACTGTCCGATCTCAAGTACTCCCCCGACCACGAGTGGGTCGCCGTTGACGGCGACATCATGACCGTCGGCATCACCGACTACGCCGCCGACGCCCTGGGTGACGTCGTCTTCGTCGACATTCCCGAGACCGGCAGCGACGTCCAGTCCGGGTCGGCCGTCGGCGAGGTCGAGTCCACCAAGTCGGTCTCTGACCTCTTCAGCCCGGTGACCGGAACCGTCTGTGAGGTCAACGAGGCCGTCTCCGAGTCTCCCGAGCTCGTCAACTCCGACCCCTTCGGCCAAGGATGGCTGTTCAAGGTCTCCGGCGGACAGCTCGCTGAGGACCTCATGGACCGCGACGCCTACCTCGAGATCACCACCAAGTGATGATGATGACCGATCACACTGAGCAGCGGCGCGGCCTCAAGGGGCCGCGCCCCTTCTCGAGCCACCACGTCGGGTCTGTCGACGAAGAGCTGCGATACATCGCCGAGACTGTCGGGGTGAGCGACTACGAACAGATCGTTCGCGATGCCATCCCGGCCTCCGTCCTGGACTGCGACGGAAACGGGTCCTCCGTGCGCACCCCGAGCCTGCCTCCGGCCGCCGATGAGACGGCCACCGTGGCCGAACTCGTCGACATCGCACAGCAGAACCGGGTCACCCGCGCCCTCATCGGACGTGGCTACTACGGAACCCTGACCCCGCCAGTCATCCGTCGAAACATTCTGGAGAATCCCTCCTGGTACACCGCCTACACCCCGTACCAGCCGGAGATCTCCCAGGGACGTCTTGAAGTCCTGACGATCTACCAGCAGGTCATCACCGATCTCACCGGTCTGGCTCTGGCGAACTCCTCCCTGCTTGACGAGGCCACTGCGGCCTTCGAGGGGATGCTGTTGGCCCGCCGCGCCGCCCGCAAGGTGAAGTCCAACCGTTTCCTCATCCACACCCACGTCTTCGATCAGGTTCGAGACGTCATCCTCGGTCATGCTGAGGCGGCAGGCATCGAGGTCGTCGAGGCGGACCTGCGCAACCCACAGTCCTGGAAGCCCGAGGTGGAAGCTGGCTGTTTCGGCGTGCTGGCCCCCTACCCGGACAGCACTGGCGCACTGTGGAATCCATCCGAGGTTTTCGAGGCCGTCCACCAGGTCGGCGGCCTCGCCATCGCCGAGTGCGACATCCTGGCTCTGACCCTCATGACCCCGCCGGCAGAACTCGGCGCGGACGTCGCCATCGGCTCCTCGCAGCGCTTCGGCGTCCCGATGGGCAACGGCGGACCGCACGCCGCATTCATGTCGGTGCGCGCCGGTCTGGAGCGTCAGATCCCCGGACGCCTGGTGGGTGTCTCCACCGACGCCGACGGCAATCCTGCCTACCGCCTGGCCCTCCAGACCCGCGAGCAGCACATCCGTCGGGACAAGGCCACCAGCAATATCTGTACCGCTCAGGTGCTCCTTGCCGTCGTCGCCGCTGCCTTCGCCATCTGGCATGGCCCCAAGGGGCTCACCCGAATCGCCACGCAGGTGCGAGATGGCGCTCACCAGCTCGCCTCGGCCCTTCGGGCTGGCGGCCTGGAGGTCTCCGATGAGGTGTTCTTCGACACCATTCGTGTCACCGCCACCGGTGGTGCCAAGGAATTGTGGGACAGGGCCCGTGACGGCGGCTACACCCTCGATCTCGTTGACGAGGACACCCTCCAGATCGCCATCGACGAGACGGTGACCCCTGACGAATTGCGCGAACTCGCCCAACTGCTGGGGGGCGACGCCGACAGCCTCGAGTCTGCCGACGAGGTGTGGCCACAGGATCTGTGCCGCACGAGCGACTTCATGACCCATCCGGTGTTCTCCAGCTACCACACCGAGACCACCATGATGCGCTACCTCAAGAGATTGGCCGATCGTGACTACGGTCTGGATCGCGGCATGATTCCGCTCGGCTCGTGCACCATGAAGCTCAATGCGGCAGCCGAGATGGAGGCCATGACGTGGCCGGCATTCGGCCAGATGCATCCCTTCGCACCGGTAGAGGATCAGGCGGGAAGCCTCAAACTCATCCGTGACCTGGAGATCTGGCTGGCTGAGCTGACCGGCTACGACACCGTCTCCCTGCAGCCCAATGCCGGTTCCCAGGGTGAGTACACCGGCCTGGCGGCCATTCGCGGCTACCACCTGTCGCGCGGGGACACCGAGCGCACTGTGTGCCTCGTCCCGGCCTCGGCTCACGGCACCAACGCGGCGTCGGCGGCCCTGGCTGGTCTCAAGGTCGTCGTCGTCGCGTCCAACGACGATGGCACCATCGACCGAGACGACTTGGCGGCCAAGATTGCCGAGAACGAGGGTCGCGTCGCCGCGATCATGATCACCTATCCGTCGACCCATGGCGTCTACGAGGATGGGGTGCGTCAGGTCTGTGACATGGTTCACGAGGCTGGCGGACAGGTCTACATCGATGGGGCAAACTTCAATGCCTTGGTCGGATGGGGACAGTTCGGCCGTATCGGCGGCGACGTCAGCCACCTCAATCTGCACAAGACCTTCGCCATTCCTCATGGCGGTGGCGGCCCTGGTGTCGGCCCAGTGGCAGCCAAGGCGCACTTGGCTGAATTCCTGCCAGGTCACCCGCTCAATCCGCGCAACGAGCACCCCCTCAATGGTGGCGGGACGGTCACCCATGACGATCACGCTGTCTCGGCAGCCCCGTACGGATCGGTCTCAGTGCTCCCCATTTCCTGGGCCTACCTGCGACTCATGGGACTTGAGGGCCTGCAGTTCGCCACCGAGGTGGCGGTTCTCAACGCCAACTACATCGCGCACCGCATTCAGGACACCATCCCGGTCCTCTACACCGGTCAGAACGGTTACGTGGCCCACGAGTGCATCCTTGACCTGCGACCACTGACCGCCGAGACAGGGATCACCGTCGACGACGTCGCCAAACGTCTCATCGACTACGGTTTCCACGCCCCGACGATGAGCTTCCCGGTTGCCGGAACCCTCATGGTCGAACCAACCGAGTCGGAGGACCTCGCCGAACTGGACCGCTTCTGCGACGCCATGCTGGCGATCGTCGAGGAGGCCCGTATGGTGCAATCGGGCCACTGGCCGGCCGACGACAACCCGCTCGTCAATGCCCCGCACCCGGCAGCCCGCCTGGTGGCTGACGAGTGGAATCATCCGTACTCTCGCGAGTTGGGCTGCTACCCCGGTATGCGTCTGGGTGTGCAACGCGACCAGCAGCGCGGGTTGGACGTCGCCGCCTTCACCCGAATCCAGGCCAAGTACTGGCCCCCGGTGGGCCGAGTCGACAACGCCTACGGAGATCGTCACTTGGTGTGTACGTGTCCACCTCCCGAGGCGTTCGAGGACTGAGTGACCTCAGAACTGGCCGGGGCCCCATCCCATTGGTGGATCGGGCCCCGGCCAGTTGTTTGTCGCAGCGAGGACCAGCCTCGCGGCGTGTGAGTCAGACGGCTTCCTGCGGGATCACCCTGCCGAGCCCCAGGAGGAGGGCACGGGTGGACTTCTCAGCAGTGTCGGGATCGCTCATGGTGATGGCATCGAGGATGTCGCGATGCTGGACCAGGTTGGCGCGATCCTCATCGGTCAGCTCTCGGTCCTCGTGCTGTTCGACAAGCCAGGTGAGCAGCATCGCGACGTGAGCGACGTACAAGGGGTTGCGCGTGGCCGCAAGAAGGCCACGGTGGAAGGCGTGGTCGTGATGGGCGAAGGCCTTCGAGTCGCCGTTGCGAATGGCCTCCGTCATGCCAGACACGGCGTCCTGCAGCAACTTGAGGTCCGCACCGTCGGCGCGCTCGGCCGCCAGACGAGCCGCAGCGGGTTCCAGCGCGATGCGCAGTTCGTTCGTCCAGCCCATTTCCTGTTCACGCTTGTTGCCGGACATGTGCCAGTGCACCACTTTGGGGGACAGCACGTCCCACTGGTGGGGTGGCAACACCGTCACACCCACGTGACGCCGGGAGCGCACGAGGTTCAGGGACTCGAGAATCTTGACTGCTTCGCGACAGACGGAACGGGACGCTCCCGACTCCTGCTCGATGTCCTCCAACCGGAGCACGTCACCGCTTTGAAGGTCACCGTCGACGATGCGGGCCCCCAAACGGCTTGCAACCGATGAAGCGAGGAATTCCTGAGGCATGGGAGGAACGATAACGCATGTCCTGCCACGAGGCCTGATTTCGCTTGGTAAAGCTCACCAATCGAGATCTCAAGTGCCGTTTAACAACGTTTTTCACCCCACTCATAGGATGTTTACAGCCTGCCGGGGCGAGTTTTCTTTACGTCGCAAGGCACCTATTTCGACGCAATGGTCACTGCGAAGTCATCGCCTGGTGAGCCTCCCTGACGATCTGCCTCATGGCCTCCGCAGCCGCCTCTGGATCGTGGGTGGCAACCGCGTCCGCAATGCTGCGGTGGAATCCAATCGCCTCCTGCTTGGGTTGGAAGGGCATGAGGTGAGTACGACCTTCCAAAACCGCAGCAATGACCTTGACGTGGGATGCGACGAGCGGGTTGTGAGAAGCCTGCAGCAACGTGGTGTGAAAATCGATGTCGCAGCGCAGATATTCGTCAAGGTCACCATCGACGGCGGCCGAGATCATCCCCGTGACGGCCAGGGCCAGCGTCGTCATCTCTTCCCGAGTAGCTCGCTGGGCGGCCAATTCAGCAGCCAGGGGCTCGACGGCTGACCTCAGCTCGCTGATCCAGGTGATTTCCTCGTCCCTCCTTGGGCCGGCCAGGAACCACTCGATGACAGCGGGGGAACTGACGTCCCACTCCGATTCATCGGTGACGACAATGCCAATCCGGCGCCGGGCACGCACCATGTGGAGAGCTTCAAGAAGCTTGACGGCCTCCCGGGTGACAGACCTGGACACTCCGAATTCTGCGTCAAGTTCCTCCAGCCGCATGGCCGTTCCGGGAGCGACATCGCCACTGACGATACGGGCCCCGATGACGTTCGAGACCGTCATGGCCATGGAGGAGTCTGACACGGGTACAACCCTACCGATGCCAGCCTCGCGCACCTGTCGAGGACTGCCCCCATGGCCATCTCCTTGAGATGTGAGTTCAACTCATACACCCCTATACAGATCTGATCTCAACGCGTACACTCGGTTGAGTCAACGACGACCGAGACTTCTGAAGGGAGCTTCATGAGTGTCATCCCACCCCTGCACCGCGTGCCACCAATAGTTGTCATGGGTGTGGCTGGAGCTGGCAAGACGGACATCGGCACCATGCTTGCCACACGCCTTGACGTGGACTTCATGGACGGCGACGACCTCCACCCCCAGGCCAACATCGACAAGATGGCTTCTGGCCATCCCCTCAATGACGACGACCGGCGCCCTTGGTTGGCAAACATCGCAGCCTGGCTCAGTGAGCACACTGGCGAGGGAGCTGTCGTGGCCTGCTCGGCCCTCAAGCGCATGTACCGCGATCAACTGAGGCAAGCCTGCCCGGACGTCGTGTTCATCCACCTCGCCGGCGATCGTGAGGTCGTCACCGAGCGGGTCACGGCTCGAGCCGGTCACTTCATGCCAGCCAGCCTCGTCGACTCCCAGTACGCCACCCTCGAACCCCTTACCCCCGACGAGGTCGGCATCACCCTCAATTTCGACGCATCCCGAGACGAACTCACCGACGAGGCAGCCACCTGGGTGGCCAGCCTCGAATGACACCACACCGCCAGACTCAAGGAGGAGTCCATGCCCGTCATCCTCGAGACAACAGCCGGCACCGGCCAGTTGATCGCGGCAGCCGTCATCGGCTTCGCCGTCATCATCATCCTCATCACCAAGTTCAAGCTCCATCCCTTCCTCTCCCTGACGATCGGCGCCCTGGCCGTCGGTGCCATCGCCCGGCTCTCCCTTGCCCAGATGCTCGACGCCTACTCCACGGGAGTGGGATCGACGGTCGCGTCAGTAGGCGTCCTCATCGCCCTGGGCGCAATCATCGGCAAATTGCTGGCCGACTCCGGTGGCGCCGACGAGATCGTCGACACCTTGGTGTCCAAGGCCTCTCCCGCCAGCCTGCCGTGGGCCATGGCCCTCATTGGTGCCGTCATCGGCCTGCCCATGTTCTTCGAGATCGGCCTGGTGCTGCTGGTTCCCGTCATCGTGCTGGTCACCCGCCGGTCCAAGTTGCCCCTCATGAGGATCGCCATCCCTGCCTTGGCTGGTCTGTCGACGATGCATGCCCTCGTCCCACCGCATCCTGGCCCACTGGCAGCCATCGGCCTGTTGAAGGCCGACCTCGGGATCACTCTCGGCCTGGGCGTCCTCATTGCCATCCCGACGGTTGTCGTCGCCGGTCCGCTCTTCTCCCACCTGGCTGCCCGCTGGGTACCCGTCGACGCGCCTGACCTCTTCCTCAACTCTGACGAGAACGGACGCTCCGGTATCGCCCCCAGCCACCCGAAGTTCTCGATCACTCTCATGACCGTCCTACTGCCCGTCATCCTCATGATGGGCAAGGCTCTCGCCGACATTTTCGCCGCGAAGGGGACGGTCGTCCGTAATGTCCTGGATTTCCTGGGGCAGCCAATGTTTGCCCTGCTGCTGACCACCCTGCTGGCAATTTTCACCTTGGGCAAGGCGTCTGGCATGGACACCGAGGCCATCAGTGACAGCATCGGGGCCTCCCTTCCCCCGATCGCTGGCATCCTCCTCATCGTGGCCGCCGGCGGTGGCTTCAAGCAGATCCTCGTCGACACCGGCATTGCCAAACTATTGGCCAATGGCATCACCGGATCGTCGATCTCCCCGCTGCTGATGGCCTGGCTGGTCGCCGTCGTCATCAGGTTGGCGACCGGATCGGCAACCGTGGCAACCGTCACCGCCGCGGGCATCCTGGAACCGGTGGCCACCACCTTGCCGCCCACCCATGCTGCCCTGCTGGTATTGGCCATCGGGTGTGGTTCAGTCTTCTTCTCCCACGTCAATGACGCCGGCTTCTGGCTCATCAAGGAGTATTTCGGCATCTCCGTGGGCGAGAACATCAAGAGCTGGTCGGCCATGGAGACGGTGCTGTCGGTCTGTGGACTGCTGCTCGTGCTCCTGGTCTCCGTCATCGTCTGACCACGACGCACGACCTACGATGGCCGGCCCCCACCACGGGGACCGGCCATCGCGTCAGTGTGTGAGGACTCACTGCTCCTGGGCGTCGCCTGAGCCGACCTGAGCCTGGTCGACCGTGGAGTCAATGGTGGTCGAGCCATGCTTGATCTCCACCTTGCGCGGCTTGGCAGCCTCGGCAACCGGGATCGTCAAGGTCAACACACCATCGGTGTACTCGGCCGTGATCCGATCGGTGGCCAGTCCGTGCCCAAGGGTGAGCTGACGAGCAAAGATACCCATGGCACGCTCACGGGAGAGCCACTGCACCTCCTGGGTCACCTTGGCCGCGCGCTCGGCGCGGATGGTCAGGGTGCGGTCATCAACGTCGATGTCGATGGACTCCGGGGAAACCCCCGGAAGGTCCACGGCCACGATGTAGTTGTCGCCGTCGCGGTAGAGGTCCATGGGAACCGCCACAGCCGCCGGCGTCCTGGTGACGTCGGAGAGCAGACGATCCATCTCACGGAATGGGTCAAAGTTACGAGCCATGTCAACACTCCTACGGATTCAGCAGTTTCCTGCCCCGACTCAGTCTGAGTCGTTATGACTCAAGTTTAACCATGAGTCACATCGACTCAACAATAGAATTGAGCGCAGTTCGCTCAGGGCTCACGTGTCCTGGACGCCGTTGTGTCTCCGATTGATGTGCCGGCCGTTGGTGAGGAAGGGAACTGCGACGTCGCAGAACTCGTCCCCCTTGGTGATGTGGGTGCGGTGACCACCCTCAATGGTGACCATGCGAGCATCCGGCAGAGCATCCACCACATCGCGCAACCGATCCTGACGCAGGTATGACGACTTGCCTCCCCCGATGACCAAAACTGGCATGGTCATTCGGGCCAATCCGTCCCACCACTGTGGATGGGGCTTGAGCAATTCGCGGCTGACCTTCCACACCATCTTGGGATCGAACTTCTTGCGTCCCGCCAGAGCCGCCACCTCCAAGGCCAGCGCGTCGGCGTATCTCTTCATGGGCGCGGGGTCCTGACGCTCCCGTCTCAGCACGGGCATGTCCTCCAGCAGCACGCGATCGAATCGTTCCGGCTGACGTTGGGCAACCATCGACGACACCAGGGCACCCAGGGAGTGGCCCACCAGGGCGCATTTCTCAACACCACGAGCGTCCATCTGATCGATGACGTCGGTGACGAAGGCATCAAGGGGGTAGCCAGTGCCGGCTCCGCGACGGGTGCCAATGGGGCCGTGACCCAGCAGGGACAACTGATGGACCGGTACTTTCTCGATGTTGAATGCCAGCACCAGCCCACCCCAGGTGGTTGGCGAACTGGTGATTCCATGGACAGCGACGACAGGAAGATCCGTGTTCACCTCTGGCACGATACCTGCGGTCAAAATGTCGACCTCACAACCACAGGAAGCACTGACACATGGGAACGGTTCACATCCTCGGCGACGAACTCGTGGCTCTGGCTGCCGCCTTGAGATTGGCCCGGATCGGCCACGACGTCACCATCGTCACCTCCTCTCCCCGGTGGCGAGCCGACGCACAACGTCCGCTGGCCCCCGAGATTGGCGCCACCCTCGAATTGCCCTCCGCATGGCGAGACCTCTTCGCGAAATCCGGACGCGCCATGGAGGCCGAACTGGCTGCGATCAATCTGGATCTGGTCGAGGAACCTGGCCGTCACCTGCGGGCAGGCGATGAGACCGTGACGATGCCCACGGAACGGGCAGCGCAGATCCATGCCGTGCGGGACCGCTACGGGCAGGACACCGCGAACACATGGCGTGAGGTCCTTAACCACGCCGACACCGTCTGGCAGGCCCGCCGCCGCAATGGGGTCGAGAACGCCGTCACCTTGCGCCCCGGCCCTCTCCCGCAACCCCTACCCGTCGACCTGTGTTCGCCGCTTGCTGAACTGTCGGCAGATGAGACCCAGCTCGCCGTGACGCGAGTCTTCGGATGCTGGAACCTCGTCGGCCCTCACGGCCCCACCGACCTTCAGCCCTTGTTGGACCTCCTCGATCACAGGCTGACCAAACGCGCAGTGACGATCGACCCGGCCCCCACATCAACACCGGACGCCGTCATCGACACCATCCCCCCAACCCCTCGCCGGTCCTGGTGGCACCGGGCACCCCAAGCTTGGTCCGCCCCCACCGTCACCGTCACCACGAGCGACGAGCCGCCCGCATCCACCGGCATGGACCACACCATGGAGTGGAAACCCGAAGGGCTCATCGAGACCTGGACCTGGTGGGACGGCACCCACACGCACCGCATCTGCCACGATCACACCCACCCCGTCGCGGACCCCACCATGGGCACCGTGTGGTCGGCATGGCGGGATCGTCCCCCCATGACGTGGAGCCAGCACGGATCGATTCCAACCTTGCCCGCGTCCCCGGCCTCCCACGGGGGTCCGGAACCCTGGGCGCGGCTGCTGACCGGAGCGCTGGCGACCTATCTGGTCCACGAACGTCTCACCGGGGAGGACATCCGCCCCACCAACAAGGCCATCGGGGCGGCGGGCCGTCCGCGACGAAGTCACGGTTCCACGAATGGGGGCTTCGCGCGTAAGCTTGTGCGTTAGCCCCGCGACACCGCGTCCGAGGCAGACTCTCGTGAAGGACGACTTTGACCGAACACGACACTTCGACCCCTGACCCTCGCGTTGTGGAAGCTGAGATCGCCAAGGAACAGGCCCATGTCGACCGGGTCCGTGCTCAGCTGGAGATCGACGAGAACAAGGCTCGCATGCTGGCCGAGGCTGGCCAGGACATGTACCGCTCTGATCGCACCAGTTGGGTCCGCGAAGAGGACGGCACAGCGATGTTCGAGCGCGACGCCTTCTCCTACAACGCAGCCAAGAGGCTGGCAATCCTCGATGCCGAACACGAGGGTCTGGTCTTCGGTCGACTGGACCTCACTGACGATGACGAAGTGCGTCACATTGGGCGGATCGGCGTGCGCGACGCCAATTACGAAGCCCTCGTCATCGACTGGCGTGCCCGAGCCGCCGAGCCCTTCTATCGCGCCACCCCGTCCGATCCGATGGGTGTCATCCGTCGTCGCGTACTGCGCTGCCGGGACGACAAGGTGCTTGGCATTGAGGACGACCTGCTGGATGCCACCTCACAGGCTGACCTGCCAATCGTCGGGGAGGGAGCCCTCATGGCCGCCCTCTCCCGGGCCCGCGACACCCGGATGCACTCCATCGTCTCGACCATCCAGGCTGAACAGGACGAGGCCATCCGTGCCCCCTACCAGGGCGTGACGAGGATCATGGGCGGGCCAGGAACCGGCAAGACGGTCGTCGCCCTGCATCGCGCCGCCTTCTTGCTGTACTCCCACCGAACCCGACTGGAGAACGGTGGGGTGATCGTCATCGGACCGTCCTCAGTCTTCATGAGCTACATCGAGCGGGTGCTGCCCAGCCTCGGCGAGGACTCCGTCACCCTCCGCTCGGTCGGCCAGGTCCCCTCTGACATCCTGGGGTTCTCCTCCGATCACCTCGACGAGCCCCGCACAGCCAACATCAAGGGCAGTCTCGACATGGTCGATGTCTTGACCCGGCTGGTCACCATGCCACTGTCGGCCGATCCAGAGGCGATGCGTCTTCGAGTCACGGTCAAGGGTGAGGTACTCACCCTTGACCCGGACACCCTGGCCTCCACCCGCCATCGCATCCTCAAACGCAACCGGTACAACGACGGTCGCGAGGCTGCTGAGGCCTCACTCAAGGATCAGCTGTGGAACAGCCTTCCCGATGACGTCATCGCCGCCCACGACCTGACCAAGGAGCACTTCGACGACCTGGTTTCCTCCCAGGCCTCCTGGCGGATGTTCCTCAACGCGTGGTGGCCGAGCCTGTCAGCCACCGACGTCTTGGCCCGGCTGGCCGACCCGGCGGTCGCTGAAGCCGTCGCCCCGGAATGGGACGACCAGACTCGTCAGCTCATCGTCAACTCCATTCCCACCGAGGTGGACCGACGAGGGCACCGTCGCTGGTCGGTGGCCGACATGGCCCTGCTGGACGAATTGGCCGCCATCCTGGGTCCGGTTCCCCCCGAGCCTGACGCGGAGGACCCCGTCTTCATCGAGGGCGGAGACACCGCGGAACTGGTCACCGTGAGTGACCGTCTCAGTGATGCTCGACAGATCGACGAGGACGAGCCTCGCAACACCTATGCCCACGTTCTCGTTGACGAGGCCCAGGACATCTCGCCAATGCAGTGGCGCATGATTGGACGACGGGGCCCACAGGCCTCCTGGACGATCGTCGGGGACCCGGCTCAGGCGGCTTTCCCCCACCACGACCAGACCCGGACGGCCATCGATGAGCTGGTCGGCAACGCCCCCTCCCGCACCTTCACGTTGACGAAGAATTACCGTTCCCCGGCAGAAGTGTTCAATCTTGCCGCCGAGGTCGTCGTCACCGTCCAGCCCGACGCCGACCTTCCCCAGGCGGTGCGCTCGGTGGGAGTTGAGCCCACCGTGGTGCGAACCGACGACCTGTGGGCGCAAGTACGCTCTCAGCTTGACCAGATGCTTCAGGAGGTTGACGGGACGATCGGTCTGGTGTGCCCGGACAGCTTGGTCGACCAGGCTCGCATCCTCGCCACGGACCCGCGGATCATCCCGGTGACGACGATGGAGGCCAAGGGACTCGAGTACGACGGCGCAGTCGTCGTCGATCCGGAGCGCATCGTCTCCGAAACGGGGAATGCCACTGGTGGTGTCCGGATGCTCTACGTCGCCCTCACCCGGGCCACCCAGCGCCTCGCGGTCGTCGGCCTCAGACAGCCGGAGTCGCCTCAGACCGTGCAGGCAGACCATCCGCATGCGGGCGGCACCGGGCGAACATGGTCCGATGCCCTGTGGACCCACGAGACCCGTTGACAGTGAACTGGTGACGGCCGGGGGGCGCCACTGCCGAGACGTTCACAGCACCCGGCCTCGTGTACCACGTCTGGACTCGTTTGACGTCGTCACAGCGCTCTATGCTGGCTCCATGTTCCCCTTTGACCCGTCCGCTCCGGTCAGCGCTGACTTTCGAGAGGCTGTGAGCGCGAGAATCTCCTCTTTCCTCGATGAGGAGAAGGTGGTTGTCGACGCCATCGGTGCCGAGTTGTCGCCTGTTCTTGACGCGTGCCGCGACTACACCGGTGGGGGCAAGAGACTTCGTCCTGCGTTCTGCTACTGGGGCCATGTGGCCGCCGCAGGGCAGCCTGACGAGCCCAGCGGGCTGTTGCAGGCCGCGGCCAGCCTCGAACTGTTGCACGTATCGGCCCTGGTTCACGACGATCTCATGGACCACTCCGACACCCGGCGTGGCCTGCCGTCGGTGCATCGTCGCTTCGAGGCCGCTCATGCCGAGGCCAAGGGTGGCGGCCCCTCCGAACAATTCGGGTTCGACATCGCCATCCTGCTGGGTGACCTGCTGATGATGTGGTCTGCCCAGATGTTCACCTCGGCGCCCCTGGATGCCGGCACACTGGCAGCCGCGACGCCTCTCCTGGACGCCATGCGCACCGAGGTCACCTGCGGCCAGGTCCTCGACGTCACCTCTCAATCGGGGATGGCGGGGTCGGGCTGTGAGTCAGCCCTTGATCTTGTCGGCCGGGTCGTGGAGTACAAGTGCGCCTCCTACACCGTGGTGCGCCCCTGCCAGATCGGGGTGGCGCTGGCAGGCGGTTCGGATGGCCTCCAGCAGGCCATGGCCGATTTCGGCTCCCCCATCGGGCGAGCTTTCCAGTACCGCGATGACCTGCTCGGTATCTTCGGTGACGCCGAGCTCACCGGCAAGCCGGCCGGGGATGATCTGCGAGAAGGCAAGCGCACGGTCCTCGTCGCCCATGCCCTCAACCAGGCTGACGCCAAGGACGCAGCACGATTGGAGGGATTCCTCAATCGCCCCGACCTCGACGACTCCGACGTGGCCGTGGCCCGCCGCATCATTGAGACCAGCGGGGCCAAGGATGCCGTCGAGTCAACCATCGACGAGTGCCATCGGCGCGCTGTGGCAGCACTGGACAACGCTGAGATGACCGAGGATGGCAGGACCGCTCTGCGCGAGCTGGCCCGCCAGTGCGTCGAGCGCCGCTTCTGAGGCAGTTGCCCCAGACCAGCGACGGAGCCGTCACGAGGGAGCTGGGGACCCCTGACGACGGGCGACAGTCACGAGTGCGGCCTGAGGACTCGCCGGGTCGCGCTGCGATCCGCTCGTGGAGACTGCGCATACACTTCGAGGTGGGCCGCACACCCTTCTTCCCCGACCGTGCGTGAGGCGTAATCGTGACCATGACCATGAGCACTGACCCCTTGGTGGGCCACATCCTCGAGGGTCGCTACGAGATCGTGTCCAAAATCGCTCGTGGCGGGATGGCGACCGTGTATCGAGCCCAGGATTTGTGCCTTCCTCGCATCGTCGCGGTCAAGGTCATGCACGAGGGACTCGACGCGGAACTCGCGGAGCGATTCGATTCCGAGGCCAAAGCTGCAGCCCGGCTCGTCAATCCCCATGTCGTGTCCGTCTTCGATCAGGGGATGGACGGGGATCGTCCCTTCATCGTCATGGAATATGTGCCTGGGTGCACCTTGCGTCACATCATCACCCAACAGGCGCCGCTGACCCCGGTGCGCGCCCTTGATCTCCTCGAGCCGGTGGTGTCTGCCCTGGCCAGCGCGCACGAGGACGGGATGGTGCATCGCGACGTCAAACCCGAGAACGTCCTCATCTCCGACCGCGGCCAGATCAAGGTGGCTGACTTCGGCTTGGCGCGTGCCGTCGGCAATCAGACGATGTCGGCGACCTCCGGGCAGCTCATCGGCACGGTGTCCTACATTCCGCCCGAACGGGTGACACGAGGCAGTTCGGACGAGCGCTCGGACATCTACTCCGCCGGCATCGTGTTGTTCGAGATGCTCACCGGCCACAAACCTCATACCGGGGACTCCCCCATTCAGGTGGCGTGGGCCCACGTCAACAAGGACGTCCCCCTTCCCTCCCAGTATCTGGCCAATGGCACCCGCGCTGAACGTGACATCGCATGGCTCATCCCGAGCTACCTTGACGGTCTGGTGCGTGCTTGTACATCGCGCGACCCAGCCATGCGTCCTTCCAATGGACGAGCCCTTCTCGACCTGATGCGTCGCGTTCGCCACGCCCTGTCGACCGGACACACTGACGACCCGGCTCTGGCTGCCCTGCAGTCAGGTGTGTCCCGTCCCAGTGTCGTCATCACCGATCCCGTGACCAACGCCCCCCAGGGATCCACTGATCGGGCCACCCGCCGCAGCGAGCCGATTCATCCGGGAACGGCAGTGTTACCGACGCGGTCGCGCAGCAGCGCCACACCAGCGTCCCCACGAACCCCCGTTTGGACGCCGAATTCTCCGTTGTCACCGACGGACCCACGCCCTGCTTCACGACCGGGCCGAGCCGTCTCTCCCACCAACCACACTCGGCGACGGACGCCGTATCGACCCACCAACCAGCCGTCCTCCCACTCCAGATTGGCCCAGGACGCCGTCCATCGCCGTCGTCGCGGGGTCCTTGCGACCGTCTTCATCGTCCTGGTGACGGTGCTGTGCGCGTACTTGGTCTTCCATTTCGCGTCCTCCCAGTACTCCGCCAGCGAGCTTCCTCGCACACCATCGGTCGCGCAAACAGATCACAGCGAATCATTCGGGTTGCACGCCTTCTCACAAGAGATTTGACGCCATTTCGGGTTGCATGAAGAAGATTCTCCCGCGTATCATGTGATTCGTGGTTGGGTTTCGTTCATCGCGCCTTGCTGTGCCTGCTCTTCTTCTCATGGCTGCCCTCTGGGGATCGACCCTGGTCGTCATGAAGGGCGCCTATGCCCGCATGAGCCCAGAAAACCTGCTCGCCTGTCGTTTTGCCCTCGCGGCCGCTGCTTTCGGGGTCTTCTTTCCCAAGGCTTGGCGTACCGACACGCGCACCATCGTCAAGGGAGCCATCCTTGGTGTCCTCTTCGCTGGTGGTCAGTTGCTCCAGTCCATCGGGCTGAGCAGCACCCAGGCCGCCACGAACGGATTCATCGCCAGCTTGTACGTCGTCTTCACCCCGCTTCTGGCGGCCGTCATCTTCCGCAAGAAGGTGTCGCGTGCCGTCTGGGGAGCTGTCGGCCTGGCGACGGTCGGTATGGGGGTGCTGGCCCTTGACCCGTCCTCCCTGAGCAGCGGGTTCGGCGGTATCGGCCAGTTGCTGACCTTGGCCTCGGCCTTGGCCTACGCCGGCCACATCGTCGCGACCGGACGTTTCGCCAACCCGTCGAATGTCGCGTCGCTGGGCCTCTACCAGACCATCACCGTCGCCATCGTCTGCACCATTGCAGCCTTGCCCACTGGTCTGAGCGTTCCCACGCACATGCAGGATTGGCTCGCCCTGGCCTACCTGGCCATCATCTGCGGCACCTTGACGACCTTCATGCAGAGCTGGGGACAGGCCCGCGTGGAGTCAACCCGCGCCGCCGTCATCATGTGCACCGAGCCGCTGTGGGGAGCCGTCTTCGCCATCGGTTTCGGCGGAGAGACGCTCACCGCCCGCATCATCATCGGCGGGATGGCCATCCTGGCTGCCATGGCGCTGGTTGTTTGCCCGCCGCGTCGTCGTCGCGGTGTATCTCAACCCCACAGCGAACCCCCGGCGTCCCAGGTCGATCCGGCCTGGGCTCCGAGGTTCGGCATGGACCGAATGCTGTGAGTCGTCTACTGAAGGTCAGTCCTCGGGAACGTCCCAGGGCTGGCCGCCTCGTAGATCGTGGAACGTGGTCGCAACCATCTCCTGGTGACGGTCGAAGGACAACTGCCAACCTCGCTCGTTGAGCAGGCCCTCGTGGATGAGGAACCCATGACGGGCACCCACGGATCGTGCGAAGTCGAGGGTCTCCTTCATGGCCGCCCACGGACCATGGGCTGGGCACGCCAGCACGTCAACTCCGCGTGGAGTCTCGTCCAGCTCGTCTCCAGGATGGAAGAGGATGGTACCGAGTCCCTCACCGATGAGATAGCCGACATTGCCGATCGGATCCAGATCCCGATGGATGATGGCGTGACGGCCACCCACAGCCTCGATCCTCACCTCACCGAGCTGTACGACGTCACCCGGGGCAATGGGGTCGGCGTCAAGGGCAGGAACCTCATGGCAGGCTCCCTCCTCAGCGCGCACGACAGCCCCAGAGTTGGCGTCGACCAAAGCGCCGATGTGCTCGGGATCGACGTGATCCGGGTGGCGATGGGTGACGAGGATCGCGTCCAGGTCGGTCAGCCCGTGCCAGGACTGGCTGAAATTACCGGGGTCAACGAGGATCCGCTGCCCGGCTGCTTCGACGAGGATGCAGGAGTGTCCCAGATGCGTGATTCTCATGTGTCCAGTGTTTCGCCGCCGTCAGCCAGCGGCAACCAGTTGTGCGATATTCGTGGTTGAACTGGCTGACCTCGACCCCTCACAGATCGATGCCGCGGAACCGAGCCAGCGGGCTGACGGCGTGGCGCTTGAGACGACCATCGGCCAACCTCTCGGCAATCATGAAAGCCAGTTCCAGGGATTGGTTGCGGTTCAGACGCGGGTCACAAGCAGTTTCGTAACGATTCGCCAGGTCGGCCTCGGCGAGCTTGTCGATGCCTCCCAAACACTCCGTGACGTCGTCACCAGTCAACTCGATGTGCACGCCACCAGGCCAGGTACCCAGCTCTTCGTGAACATCGAAGAAGCCGTTGACCTCATCACAGACATCCGCGAAAGAGCGAGTCTTGTAGCCGTTGTCGGCCTCGAAGGTGTTGCCGTGCATCGGGTCACAGCTCCACACCACCTTGCGACCGGTGGCCTCCACCGCCTCGATGACCTTCGGCAGGGTGGTACGCACGGCCTTGCTGCCCATCCGGGTGATGAAGGTGAGACGACCAGGTTCATGGTCGGGATCAAGAGCCTCGGCAATGGCTACGGCGTCCTCCCCCGTCGTCGTCGGGCCGAGCTTGACCCCCAGCGGATTGCGCACATGGCGCAGGAACTCGACGTGGGCACCGTCGAGCTGGCGAGTCCGCTCCCCGATCCACAACAGGTGCCCCGAGCAGTCGTAAGGCTGTTGGGAGCGCGAGTCGATCCTCGTCATGGCGTGCTCGTAGTCGAGCAGCAGGGCCTCGTGGCTGGCGTAGAAGTCGACGGTAGCCAGCTGATCGTCGTCGAGGCCACAGGCCATCATGAAGACCAGGGCCCGCTCGATCTCCGATGCCAGTGCCTCATATCGGGCCTCGACGTTGGAGCTACGCACGAAGTCGGCATTCCACGCATGAATGCCACGCAGGTCAGCAAAACCACCGGTGGCGAAGGCCCGCACCAGGTTCAGGGTCGCTGCTGACGCGTTGTACACCCCGACCAGACGCTTCGGGTCGTGCACCCGCGCCTCCGGGGTGAAGTCAAACCCGTTGACAGCATCGCCCCGGTAGGTGGGCAGGGTGAGGCCTCCTCGGGTCTCGGTGTCCTTGGAACGCGGTTTGGCGTACTGCCCGGCAATGCGACCCACCTTGACCACAGGAAGCTGGCCAGCGTAGGTCATGACGGCCGCCATCGACAGCAGCACGCGCAGTTTGCCCTTGATGTTGTCGGCGTTGACCCCGGCGAAGGTCTCCGCGCAGTCGCCGCCTTGCAGCAGGAAGGCGTCTCGGTTGGCCACGGCTGCCAGATGCGCGCGAAGGTCGTCGCACTCCCCCGCGAAAACCAGCGGGGGCAAGCTGCGAAGTTGCTCGATCACCTCGGCCGCCACCTGGGGATCGGGATAATTGGGCTGCTGGACCCGTGGCAGGGCGTTGAGGACCTCAAGACTGGGAACGCTCTGGGACATGGCCGGGAGTCTACTTGCCATCATCGCCATCGCCGGTTCCACTTCACGCAGGGATGGACTTCACGGTGTCATGCACCTGGCCCCGCGGCTTCCATGTGTTCACCGGCCCGGACGAATGTCGTGCTCGGCCAGCCGATCGGCCAGCGAGGCCTTGCGGGCTTGCAGCTGCGCTGCCAATCGGGCCTTCTCCTCCTCGCGGGCCAGCTCCTCGGCGTCACGGGCGCTCTCCTGCCGCAGACGTTCCTGCTCAACCTGACGGAGCCTCTTGCGATCCCTTCTCAGCTTGCGCATGTGAGACAACCAGATGAGTGGGCGGGGCCGCAGATCTCCGCGCACCGCTGGATGGTCCCGGTAGGTCAATCCCGTCAGTTCACACAGCGCCAGGGCAATGTCGTCAGCTGCCGCCCTCACGACAGCGTGAGAGTGCGGGGTGGCGGCGTGCCGAGACAGATCCACCGGGCTGCCAAGAACAAGGTTTCCGTCGGCGACGTGAGCTGGCACGACGAGAGCCCCGGCATCCAGCGCCAACCGGGCGACGTCAACGTCAACGCGATGAATTTGGCCCGCCCAGCTGCGCAACCCCTCAGGGGCCATGACGACGACGTATCCCTGAGCCAGGTGCTCTCGCGCCTCAGCGTGGAAGTGCGAACCCTTGGCGCGACGTCCCGACATCCGGTAGACCTTCCGGTTCGTTGCCGACAGGCACTGCTGTGCCGTCACCAGATCTGCACGACGATGCAGGTGAACCGCAACAATCACGGGGTGGGAGGGCAGGGGTTGACCCGTGACCTCGCCATGGGATCGGCGCAACCAGTTCATACGATCAGGCCTTCGTCACGCGGGGCGGGGGCACGGGCTTGCCGCCGGGTCGGGGTTTGACGAACTTCGAGACATCCTTGCCCTTGAGGTTGCCGTGCTTGACCCGGAAGCCATACACGTCGACATACCCCTGCCCCGTGAGGTCGCTGATCGCCCCCATCACCTCATCGGTGACCCAGCGCAGCACCGCGGTCTCGTCAGCGCGATCGTCCAACACGTCAAAATGCATGGGCTTGCCGAAGACGATCGTCGGGTGATCCAACAACGGGATCCCGAGGACCTTGCGCCTCACCGTGGTCCCGCTGATACCCACCGGCACGACCGGAGCCCCCGACCCCAGGGTCATCCGAGCGACACCCGTCTTCCCCTTGTACAGCCGACCATCGGGAGAGCGCGTCCCCTCCGGGAAGATACCGACCAGGCCACCCTCTGCGAGTCGGCGTTCCACCGGCCCCATGGCATTGACGCTGGTGCGCCCGCCCGAACGATCCAGCGGCACCTGATCGACGGCGCGCAGGAACCAGGCGACAACCTTCGACCCGAATCCCCGGTCCCCGGCGAAGAGCTCCTTCTTGGCCGGATAGGTGAGTTTCCGGTCAATCATGGACGCCACGATGACAGGGTCGAGAGTCGCAATGTGGTTACAAGCCAGAATCACCCCGCCCTCGGTGGGTATGTTGTCCTCACCGATGACACGGGGGTGCCAGAGGGCTCGCACTCCCGGCGCGAAGAGCGCATACTTGAAGAACTCGTACCACATGGGGCCTCCTCGGCGACCAAGCCTAGCGGCACCTCGGATCCCCTGACAGGTGGAGGGATGATGGAAAGCGACGGCGAGGACGTCGATGCAGCCTTCGAGGAGCTCATCGCTCGCGAATTCGGGGAGGTCATCACCGCCCCTGGTCGTCCTCGCCCTCAGGACCGACCGGTACGGCGCGCCCCGGCCCCAGTCCCTCCTGAACCGGAACCCGATCTTGACCAGATCGATGATCCCTTACCCGTCGAACCACCGCCGCCACCGAGCCCGGCCACGAAGGTCGGGCTCATCCTGCTGGCGATCTGCATCTTCACAGTCTTGTTGTCCATGGGAGGTGTCAACGTCCCGGCAACGGCGCTCATCCTGGCCATCACCTCAGGAGGAGCCGGAGTGGGCCTACTGATCTGGCGGGCCATCACCCGACGAGAACGCGACGACGACGGCCCGTGGGGCAATCACTCCCGACTGTAGCCGCTCAATTGTCACGGGCGACGGGCCCGCCGAGAGTCTCAGCGAGAGTTTGGCGCGGGGTGCGTCGTGGCCGACGAACAGCAGTGCGTCGGCGCGGCCAGAAACCGCGCGCCAGACCGGGAGGCTCGTTGATGGAGTGGCGAGCCAGATCGGCAGCGCCAATGATCCCTGCGTCATTGCCGAAATGAGCTTTCTGGATGTCGGCCATGGGCCGGAATCCGCGACCGGTGAGGGTCCGGGCGTACACCGTGCGAGCGGGTTCGAGCAGCAGGTCCCCGGCAGCGCTGACGCCACCGCCGATGACGAAGAGATCGGGGTCGAGGGCCGCAGCAAGGTTGGCCATGCCACGACCCAACCAGATACCGATATCGGCTATGAGTTCGATGGCCATCCGGTCTCCGTCGACGCCTGCGCGGGTGACGTCGGGGCCGACAAGGTTCTCAGGATTGCGATCGGCGACATAGGACAACAGGTTCTGAGCCCCGGGAGCACCCTCGGCCAGCAGGGCGCGCGCATCCCTGACAAGTGAGTTCCCGGAGGCGTATTGCTCCCAACAACCACGGTTTCCACACGGGCACCAGTGACCGTCAGGAACAACCGTCATGTGGCCGAATTCGCCGGCCATGCCATAACGGCCTCGGAACATCCGACCGTTGATGACCAGTGCGCCACCAATGCCTGTTCCCAGGGTGAGACACACCATGACTCTCGATCCCTTGCCGGCCCCGAAACGGAACTCGGCCCAGGCGGCTGCGTTGGCGTCGTTGTCGACCAGAACAGGGATGGTGATGCGTTGAGAAAGACGATCCCGCAGTGGCTCGTTTCGCCATGCCAGGTGCGGGGAAAAACGCACGACCGATTGCTCGGTGTCTATCCAGCCCGCAGCACCAATGCCGACGGCGCCTATCGGCAGGCCGTGGGACAACTCCCGGACTGATTCGACGATCGCGTCTTCGACGGCCTCCGGACTGTGCGAGGGAGTCGGGCGCTGGATCTGTCGAAGGATCTGGCCACTTTCATCCACGACACCGGCAGCGACCTTCGTGCCGCCGATGTCTATACCGACACTGAGCACGGAGGATCAGCCGAAGCGGCGCGCGCCTTGGTAGGAGCTATGGTGCGCCAGGTCGGAAATCTTGATACCGGTACGCGGGTTGGAGGCATGGACGTACTTGCCACCACCGATGTACATGCCGACGTGGGTGATTCCCGGGTAGAAGAAGACCAGGTCGCCCGGCTGCAAGTCGGACGTCGCCACGGGGCGGCCCGCCGCGTACTGAGCGGCTGCGGTACGGGGCAGACCGACGCCAGCCTTGCTCCACGAAACCATCATGAGACCGGAGCAGTCATACCCGGTCGGCCCGGTTCCGCCCCAGATGTAAGGCTTGCCAATCTGAGCCATCGCGAAATTGATGGCGGTCTGAGCGCGCGAAGAGACCCCTTGTGCGGGGGCCTGGATCGCGGCCTGGCCACCCTTGGCGCTGGCAGCTACCGGCTGGGTCGGCTGGCCAGTGAAACGTGGCGCAGCTCGGGACACGACGCTGGCGGTCGCAGCCGCCGCTTCGGCAGCCCGACGGCGCTCAAGCTCGGCACGCTGCTGAGCGGTGAGACGGTCGACGACCGCCTTGGCCTCCTGCTCCTTCTTCTTGGCCTCAGCCAACAGTTTGGCCTGCTGATCACGCTGAGCCTTGATGGTGGCTCGATCAGCCTGGGCCTGCGACTTCAGGGAAGCCAACCGAGCCTGCTCGGCCTGGAAACCCTGGAACTGCTCAGTGGTGCGATCAGTGACGTTCTGGACAGTCGCCAGCTTGGACAGGAACTGGCTGGAGTCACCGCTGGTCACGAGCTGAGTGGTCGTCGAGACGCCACCGCCGCTGCGGTAGTCGCTCAGAGCGACGCGGCCGAGAGCCTGACGCATCGCCGCCACCTTGGCAGACTGTGCGTTGAGGTCCTTCTGGGAACGATTGAGATCCTTCTGGGCCTCGTCGAGAGCCGCCTGGGCCTTGGTGTAGTCCTCCTGCACCTTGGCGGTCTGCTCGTCGAGCTGGGCCAGACGAGTCTTCGCCTGATTGATGGGGTCGGGAGTTGCCTGAGCGCCAGGCCCAATCGATGCCACGGTGCCGAGAATGATTGCCCCCGTCATCGCAGCCACTGCGACGCCACGTCGAGGGGTGCCACCACTCATCTGAGAAGCTCCAAGCCTGCGCTCCACTGTCTACCCTTCACCATCACCTGACCGGCCTGATCGCATCATAACGCGATTCGACCGAATCATCCGTCCAGCCGTGATTTGGTCGTCGAGCCAGGACCATCCCTGCCGACTAAGAGAATCTTATGTGCTCCTCAGGAGTTGAGGCAACCTCTGGGGGAAAACCGATCCTATCCGTGCGCGTCCATGAGCAAGATCGGCGCACAACGTGCCTTTCACAAGGGTGTTCTCCATTGTTCTCGCCAGCGCTCGGCAATCTTGTCGCAGGGATTCCCTATCGTCACGCTCATGAGTGCCGCACCCTTCCAGCCGTCTTTCGACGATCTGGGCACTCCTCTGCCCGACGTCACCTTCTGCGTCGTCGACCTCGAGACCACCGGTACTGGAGACCGTGCCGAGATCACCGAGATCGGGGCCGTCAAGGTGCGCGGAGGTCACGTCGAGGGTGAGTTCCAGACCCTCGTCCGCCCATCTGAGCCGATCCCAGCCTCCGTCCAAGTCCTCACCGGCATCACGGACGCCATGACCCGGCCCGCACCACCGCTGACCGCCGTTCTGCCAAGCTGGTCAGAATTCAGTCGTGGCACGGTGTTAGTGGCCCACAACGCCCGCTTTGACGTCGGCTTCCTCAAGCGGGCCTATGCCGAGCACGACTATCCATGGGAGTACCCCGCCGTCGTGGACACCCTCGCGCTGGCTCGCTGCGTTCTGCCTCGCGGTGAGGTGCGCAACTACAAGCTGGCTACCTTGTCCCGGTTGTTCCAGACCACGACAACGCCGTCTCATCGCGCACTGGCGGACGCCCGTGCGACGGTCGATGTCCTGCACGGTCTCATCGAACGGGTGGGAAACCTCGGCGTCACCACTGTGGAAGACCTCCTGGACATGACTCACCAGGTACCTCATGCTCGGCGACGCCGCCGAGTGTGGGCCAAGGATCTGCCGGAAGGGCCCGGCGTGTACTGGTTCTGCCTCGACAAACCGGGGCTGTCCTCACCTGAGGTGCTCTATGTGGGGACGTCGGTCAATATTCGACGCCGAGTGTCGCAGTACTTCACCGCCTCCGAGACGCGGCGCCGGATGGACGAGATGGTCCGGGTCGCAACCGGGGTGAAAGCCCGAGAATGCTCGACTCGCCTTGAGGCGGGAGTCCGGGAACTACGTCTCATTGACGCCCACCAACCGCGGTATAACCGTCGTTCACGTCGCCAGGGATCAGCGTGGTGGGTCACCCTCACCGACGAGGAGTGTCCCCGACCGTCGGTGGTACGCCGAGCTGATCGCGGGTCACAACCACCCTGGGGGCCATTCACCAACCGCCGGGCAGCGACTCGTGCCGCCATTGTCCTTGCTGAAGCCTTTGGCCTTCGACAGTGCAGCGAACCGCTGTCGCGTCATCGAGACGGGTGCCCACTGGCTGAGCTGGGGCGGTGCTCAGCTCCGTGTCTGAATCCCGCCGCTGACTACTCGGCCATCGTCGAGCGCACTCGCATGGCCATGACCTGCGACGTCCGTGACCTCACCGATCAGCTCGCACAGCGAATTGCCCGCCTGTCCGAGGCTGAACGCTTTGAGGAGGCCGCGCAATACACTCAGGACGCCCTGGAGGTCTTGAGAGCCACCCGACGACGTGCCCGGTTGGCGTCATTGGCATCCTGCCGCCAGATTGTGGCGGCCCGCCGGGACGGCCCCTTCTGGGAGATTCACGTCATTCGACATGGCCGACTGGCTGGAGCAGGACGATGCCGCACAGGTACTGACCCCATGCCTGTCATCGAGGCGATCTGCGCAACTGCCGAGACCGTCACCCCTCCCCCAGCAGGCCTACCGGCATGCACCATTGAGGAAGCCGAGTTGGTCGCATCGTGGTGTGAGGAACCTGGGGTTCGGCTGGTCGACATCGTCGGGGAATGGTCATGGCCAGCCCATTGCTGGATGACCAGCGAGGAACTCGCAGTGCGCGTGGCCGCCTCACACCACCCAGGTGACGGTGAGAGCAGCCAGACAGACGGCGAGAATTGCCAGTCCCGCCCCGAGCTGACGACGGTATGACGACCATCGTGTCTGCAGCCACGCCCAGCCGGACACCGCTCCGACGACGACCGCTCCGATGTCGGCGATCCAGATGTCAGACCCCATCACGATGGCCCAGATGATGAACATCGTCAGCAAGACGATGTCAGCGCGAATGTCTTGGTTCTGGGCGTACTTGACGACCGCCGAGGCCGCCATCAGCCCGAACAGCCCGCACATGGATCCTTCGAAACAGTACGGCACACCGGCAAGGCTGATGGTCGTCGATCCTCCGACCCCACACAGCAGGTACAGGAACGCGAACTGCACCGAATCGATCATGGGCTCGATCTGATGGCCGATGAGCACCAGAAGCAGACCGTTGAGGACAGCACCGAGGATCGACGAGGTCGTCACGGAGAAGACCAGCGGCCGCCAGACCTGGAAGTCGTAGGCCGGCATACTTCCAGAGGCCAGCATCGAGGCCAAGGGCGTGAATCGCGCCGCGATCGTCACCAACAGAGTCACTACGGCCAGCACCAGCGAGGCCGGACACCTTGCCGGGGCGGGGAAGACAGGATGCTCTCTCCAGCGGTCGGGCATGAATCTCCTCTGACCATAGGGCCGCCGATGACGGGGAAAGGCGGCAGTAGTGGAAAACCCCGAGGTGCGGCCACCTCGGGGCTCACCTCGGCCCTGGCAGACACCATCCGCCAGGGCCGAGGATTCAAGGGTCAGGACAGCTCGACGCTCTCGATGACGACCGGGTCAACTGGACGATCCCCGCGACCGGTACGAACCTGGGCGATCTCGTCGACGACCTTGCGCGACTCCTCGTCAGCGACCTCACCAAAGATGGTGTGACGACGGTTCAGGTGCGGGGTCGGGGCAACGGTGATGAAGAACTGGGAACCATTGGTGCCCGGTCCGGCATTGGCCATGGCCAGCAGGTAGGGCTTGGAGAAGGTGAGCTCGGGGTGGAACTCGTCGGCGAACCGGTAGCCAGGGCCGCCAGTTCCGGTACCGAGGGGGCAACCTCCCTGGATCATGAACCCGTCGATGACGCGGTGGAAGGTCAAGCCGTCGTAGAACTTGCCAGTGGTCGGCTGACCGGTGTTCGGGTCGACGTACTCCTTGGTGCCGCCAGCCAGTCCGACGAAATTCTCGACGGTCTTGGGAGCCTGATCGGCGAAGAGATTGAGGACGATGTCACCGTGGTTGGTGTGCAGAGTCGCGGTAGAGGCCACCTGCCTGCCTTCCTATGAGAAACGATGTGGGCCACTCCAGACTACTGACTCCCGAAGGATCCTGGCCTGAATTGGCCCTTGAGTGAACATCAGGAACTACGAATCCCTGGTCTACAGGCCATGTGACAGATACCGTGGGAAGTGCTCGATCACGAGCTTTGTCCCACAGAAAATTGGAGGAACCGTGTCCTGCAAGAAGAAGGCTTCCCGCAAGACCGCCGCCGCAAGCAGCCCCAGCACGCTCAAGGAGCAGCGTGCACAGGCGCTGGAGATCGCCGCCGCGTACCTCACAGCCGCCCAGGACAAGGCAGCTCCGCTGGCCGCGCAGGTCGGTGACAAGCTTGGCCCCATCTCCGAGAAGCTCGGACCGCTCTCCGAGAAGCTCGGACCCATTTCTGACCAGGCCGTCGAGGCTGGCAAGAAGGCCCTTGACGTCTCGAAGGAGTACACCCAGGAGAAGGTCGTCCCGGCCCTCCAACAGGCTTACGACACCTTCCAGAACGACGTCCTGCCCGGGCTCGAGGAGCGAGCCGAAAAGGTCACTTCCCTGCCCGCAGTCGAGGAGGCCACCCGCCGTGGACAGGCCGCCGTTTCCGCCCTCAAGGGTGAGTCGCTTGAGCTGGCCACCAAGGCCGACAGCGACAAGAAGTCGGTCAAGAAGACCAAGCGTCGCGGCAAGTTCGGCAAGGTTCTCGGCACCCTCGCCATTCTCGGTGGAATCTCGGCTGCAGCCATCGTCGCCAGCCGACGCTTCATGAAGTCCTCTGACGATGGCTGGACGGCCCACGAGCCCAAGGTCACCTACTCGTGGACCCCCGGGGACAAGGACAAGGCGACCGAGGATTCCACTCCAAAGCCCGCCGACAAGGCCGACTCCAGCAACGACTCCAAGCCGGTTGCCGCGCCCGAGCCGAAGAAGGACAAGGAGAAGAAGGACAAGGACACGTCGGTTCCAGCCGACCCCGTCGCCGCCATGGCCGACGAGGGTGGCCCCGCTGCCGCTGCTGCCGAGAAGACCGCCGAGACCGCCACCTTCGTCGACGAGGGCGCCCGCTCCCAGACCACGACCAAGGACGGCGCCGCCAAGGCCCCCAAGGAGGACGCGAAGGACGAGGAGCCGAAGGCCACCTCGTACGTCGGTGACAATCCGCCGGAGGGCTACGTCATCAAGGGCAATGACCGCTCGATGAAGTACCACGTCCCCGGTTCTGGCGGTTACGACCGCACCATCGCCGACGTGTGGTTCGCCACCGAGGAGGACGCCCAGGCTGCCGGGTTCACCAAGGCCCAGCGCTGAGTTCTCACTCCACGTTTCCGACGGGGCTCGTCAGTCGACGAGCCCCGTCGTCGTGCGTCGCACGTTTTTCGCGGCTGCAGCAGGGACACCACTGTCAACTTCAGTGCGTGATCTGGATGTACTGACCGAACATGTTGATTGACCTCCATGTTTGTGCAGTGATACTTGCACGATTATCATGCAAGTATCACTGCACGATTCCTTTGGAGGTCTCATGCCCCCTCGCTCCTACGCCCACCCAGAGGTCGACGAGATCACACTGCCCCGCGTCCTGGCCGCGCTGAGCGACCCCACACGACTCGAGATGGTTCGCCGACTGGCCGACGGTCAGGATCATGACAGCCTCGACCTCGCAGAGGATCTACCCCGCTCCACGCTGACCTACCACACGCGGATACTGCGGGAAGCAGGGGTGACCTGGACCAGGAGCGAGGGACGCGCCTGCCTGATCCGGCTGCGGCGCGAGGACGTGGACGCACTGTTCCCGGGGGTCTTGGCGGCAGTCATCGCCAACGCCGGGAGCGAGGGGGCCGAGTGATTCGCCGACTCTGGCCGTTCGTGATGGGCAGCGTTGCCCTGGGGCTGGATGCCTATGTCATCGCTGGACTGTTGCCGGCACTGGCCGTGTCCATGGGGTCCCGTGAAGCCGTGGTCGGGCTCGGAGTGGCTGCCTTTACTGGGTGTTATGCGATCGCAGGGCCACTTCTGGCAGGGCAAGCGGGTCTCAACTCGCGGCGCAGCCTTGTCGGCGCCCTGGCCGTGTTCACTCTGGCGAACCTCGCCACAGCGGTGTCGACAACAGTGGCGGTGTTCCTTGTGGCGCGAGCTGTCGCCGGAGCTGCCGCTGGGGTCTACTCACCTTTGTCGTCGGCGGTGGCTGCCACTCTCGTTGGCCCCCAGAACCGCGGCAGGGCCTTGTCCCTCGTCCTGTCCGGTCTGGCTGTGGGGACCGTCTTCGGCGTTCCTCTGGGATTGGCGCTGGCCAGTCGGTGGGGATGGCGGGCAGCCATCGTCCTCATCGTCGTCACGGGCGCGGTGTCGCTGGCAGGGATCCTGTCCCACGGCGGGGACCTACCCCCAGTGCCAGCGTCCAGCCCGGCCGCGCGCCTGCGGGCTGCAGCCCGGCCGGACAACCTCGTGACGGTCACCGTAACCCTATTGACGGGGATCGCGCCACTAGGGCTCTACACCTACCTGACGGTTGTCCTCGGCCAGTCCAGCCTGGCCGGCCACCAAACTGCAGCGATCTGGGTTTGGGGCCTTGGAGGTGCCGTCGGTGCCCTCGGCATCGGACACGTCGTCGACCGGGGACAGCCCTTGCGTCTCAGCGCTCTGCTGTTGGCCGGCCTCACGATGGCCTTGGCCGGCATGACCGCCAGTCACACCCCGGCCGTGATGCTGGGGAGCCTGTTCGTGTGGGGAGTCTGCGGCTGGGCGTCACTGGCACCCCAACAACACGTCCTGCTCGGGGCCAACCCCGACGACGGTGCCACCGCGGTCGCCGCCAACGCCTCAGCCAACTACCTGGGATCAGCCCTTGGCGCCACGCTCGGGTCACTACTCGTGGCCCACGACGCCACTGCGACGACACTGTGCCTGGCCGCTGCATCCGTTGCGGCACTCGCGGTCATCGGCCAGCTGGCCCGATCACGAATGAGCCCCCACTCGTGAGTAGTCCCGCGTCGCCCACGTCAACATCCCCGGCGCGAAAAACTCACGCCGCCACAGCGGTGCTGGTCCGGACTGTCGGGTGGATCAACGCCTGCACCCTCACCGGCGATCAACGTCTCCGGTCAGGACATCTGAGTCTCGAAATATGACACGCAATGTAACAGTCATGTAACAACACAAGTTTGATGTCACATCAGGCGTCTGTAATGACACTTATCCCCATTAAGAAGAGTGTTCCGTGTCCCTCCGGAGGACACGCCGCAGACAGAAAGGCCTGTCACATGATTAGACCGGATCTACCGCCCTCAACGGCGTCGACAGCGTGGGTCGACGCCCGCTACTTCTCCCTCCATGTCCGTTCCCTTGTCCATGAATGCCGCGTGCCGTGGCGAGTCGTCGCCCTGCTCGCGCACGTCCCAAGCCAGACGGTCCGACGACTCGCCGGCCAGGGGGATCGTCCCCTGTCACGGATTCGCGTCATCGACGCCATGCGCATCCTCACCGTCAGCGTTGATGACGTCGAAGCCACACGAGACAGGATCGTGCCAGCAGGAAGTACCCAGGCCAGGACCCTCGCCCTCCGCAACTCCGGCTGCGGGGTCGAGGACATCGCCGACATGCTCGACGTGACGATCCCCCAGGCTCACCGCCTCCTCAATGGAGAGGCAGACGTGTGCACCGAGATGACGCGGCTTCGGGCCCGGGCGGCTTGTGAAGCTCGCGGTCTGGTCTCCACCGCCGAGCCCATCACGACGTCCTGAGGCACCCATGTGGGCTGTCCTCGGGATTGCCGTCTCCTGCGGACTCGCACTGTGGCATTTGCTCGTCACCGTTCCCCGGTTGACAGAGCCAACAGTTGAGGAGGTGGGCGAGGAGGTCCTGGCCGTCAAGCCGCGATATGCCTCCCTCGTCACACCTACCCGGACCGCCATCGTCATCGCCACAGCTGCCCTGTGCGGGTTCCTCTCAACCTTGGCGCCACGGTGGAGCTGGGGCGTGTGGTGGGTCTGGTCCGGATCGGTGGCAACCCTGGTGGCTGTCGACCAGGCCACCACCTTCCTCCCGGTGAGGCTGTGGCGTCGTTGTGTCGCCGAATCAGTAGTCGCGCTGGCGACCACAGTGGCCGCGACGTCGCCGCCACCCATCCCGACACTGGCAGGATGCCTTGCCGTCGCGGCGGCATCAACGGGCTTCTTCTGGCTGATGTGGCGGCTCAGTTCCTCGCTGGGATATGGGGACGTCAGGCTGGCTGCCGGAACGGGTTTCGTGGGTGCAACCACGGGCGTCTCGTCCGTTCACCCCGGAGTCCTCCAGGCAGGCATGACGACATTGCTTGCCGCGACCGTACTGGGAGCGCTCCTGGCCATCGCGACGACTCTCATCCGCCGACGCCGACCCTCGCCGTGGGGATCAGCGTTCGCCTACGGCCCAGCCTTGTGGTCCGGGCCGTGGGCGGCTCTTGTCATCAGCCTGGGGTGACTGCAATCTGGTGAGCGTCGGCAGTCCCCGGATCGATGAACCGGGAACCCGTGCAACCCTGAGGTTTGCCGCCCGCCTCAGACAGCCTGCTCGGCGGGCTCGGCAGCCTCGCTGCGGGAAACACGAACCACCGAGGCCACCGTCTGGGGAAGGGCCACCGGATCGACAGGATGGGTGGCGATGGCGTCAGCACGGGACCAGGACGCCAACCATGCATCGGCGACGCGAGCGACCAGGAGGACGACCGGGGGGCAATCCTCGACCTCGTCCTTGAGTTGGTGACACACCCCCATTCCGCCATACGGGGTCGATTCGCCATCAGCGATCAAGACGTCGTAGTGACCACTGTTGACGGCATCGACGACCGAGGCCTCGGTCGCGGTCTCGATGACCTCGACACGCGGAAGGTCCGAGGCGATCGTCCCGCACAACGCGACCTTCACCTGCTCGCGGACAGTGTGATCATCGGAGTACACGAGAACCTTGAGAGCCTCCGACGGCTCCCCATGCTTGTCGCCCATGAGCGGCCCTTTCCCTCGACGGCGTGGGACTGACTGAACTGCCGGCCACCAAGGACCGGATGCAACACGAGTGATGCTACCGTCTGCGCCGCATCTGTGAACCCCGGGGCGTCCTGACTGCTGAGACGATCCTGGTCCCATCGGTGGACAAATCAAGACATTCTGCCATCTGAGCCCATCGAATCAACGTCAAATCAGCCTGGAACAGCGAAACGACATGACCAATGACACATTTCCGGCCATAATGAGGCCGTGGCCACTTCAGCGCAGACTTCACAACGACCGACGGGCGCCATCCATCCGATCGCGCCGACGCGACTCAACGCGCCGGCAGGTCGTCCCGATGCCCTACCCATGGGTGTCTGGGTGTGGCTTGCGAGCGAGCTCATGTTCTTCGCCGCTCTCTTCGCCGCCTACTTCATGATCCGCCAGACGACCAGCGACATGGCAACGGCTGGGCAGCAGACCCTCTGGCAGACCGAGTCCGGCCACCTGGCTGTCGGAGCAGCCGCCGTCAACACCCTCATCTTGGTGCTGTCCTCGGTGACCTGTCAGATGGGGGTTCACGCCGCCGAGCATGGCCAGGTCAAGCGGACCAAGGGCCTCGGCGCCATCACCTCGTGGGGCATGCGCGAGTGGTACACCCTGACCTTCATCATGGGCGCGGTGTTCATCGCTGGACAGGCCGCGGAGTACATCACCCTCATCGGCGAGGGTCACACCATCTCCTCGAGCGTCTACTTCTCGGCCTTCTTCCTGGCCACCGGTTTCCACGGCCTGCACGTGACCGGAGGCCTGATTCTGTTCCTGTTCACCCTTGCTCGCACCTACATGGCTCGTCGATTCACCCACGAGCAGGCGGTCACGGCAATGGTCGCGTCCTACTACTGGCACTTCGTTGACGTCGTGTGGATCATCCTGTTCTCGGTGATCTACATCGTGCGCTGACACCTCAACCCGCGAAAGGTGACTGTGGTGATGAGATTCCTCTCCACGAAACGACACAGCCGGGCCGCCAAGCCCGTGCTGCTGCTCCTGGCCTTGGTTCTGGTGGGGTGTGTGTACGCCTTCGTCAGCCCCGCAGCTTCTGGACAGGCCGACGCCAATGCGTCGACCCAGGTAGCCCAGGGCAAGGAAATCTTCCAGCAGAACTGCTCCTCCTGCCATGGCCTCAACGGTGAGGGCACCACCCAGGGTCCATCCCTGGCCGGTGTCGGCGCTGCAGCCGTCGATTTTCAGATGGGAACCGGCCGTATGCCGATGGCTCGCCCCGAGGCTCAGGCTCCCGCCAAGAACACGACGTTCACCGACGAGGAAATCGCGTCGGTCGGCGCCTATGTCGCATCCCTGGCCCCCGGCCCGGAGGTCCCCTCCGCCCAGACCCTCAACACTTCAGGATTGAGTGCCGAGGAACTGGCTCGTGGCGCTGAGCTGTTCAAGACCAACTGCTCGGCCTGCCACAACATTGAGGGACGCGGTGGTGCACTCCCCGAGGGCGCTTTCGCACCGTCGCTCATGAAGACCTCTGACAAGCACATCTACGAGGCCATGCGCACTGGCCCGCAGCAGATGCCGGTGTTCTCCAAGTCGGTCATGACCGACCAGGATGCCCGCGAGATCATTGGCTACCTCCAGACCGCTCATTCTGAACCCAACAACGGCGGGTTCGCCCTGGGCGGCATCGGCCCGGTCACTGAGGGTCTGTTCGGTTGGATCATCGGCATCGGCAGCCTCGTCCTGATCGCCGGATGGCTGGCACGGAAGGGGGCTCGCGCGAAGTGAGCGACAAATACACCGAACGCAACGATCAACCGGTCGACAACCCGGGCGTCGAGCCCCATGTCGAGCGGTACACCGACGCCGATCCGAAAGCCGGCAACCGGGCCTACCGTCAGGTGATCGCCCTACTGGGTCTGGTCCCCGTTCTCGCCATCGGCTTCGTCGTCTGCTACTTCGCGATCCCCCGAGACGCCACTGTCGAGATCGGGTCGCTCTACATGAACGCCTCCACCTTCGCGCTGGGGCTGTGTGCCGGCCTCGGAGTGTTGTTCATCGGCATCGCCTGCATCCACTGGGCCAAGCAGATCATGGGCGACGAGGAGATCGTCCAGGAGCGCCATCCGGTCAATTCCAGTGCCGCCGATCGGGAGGACTTCGCCAAGCAGTGGCGCATCGGCGCCGAGCAGTCCGGGCTACCCCGACGCAAGCTCATCGGTAGCGCCCTTGGTGGTGCCATCGGCATCATGGCTGTCCCGGCCATCGTCACCCTTGCCGACCTCGGACCGAAGCCCGGCCCCGGGATGCGTCGAGCCACCATTGAGCGCACCATCTGGGCCGAGGGCGTCCGGCTGGTCAACGACATCACCTTCCAGCCGATCAAGGCCTCCGACCTCGAGATCGGCCAGTTGGTCAACGCCGAGCCCGAGAACCTCAAGGACCTCGAGGGCACCGAGTTCCAGCGTCAGAAGGCCAAGGCCGCCATCCTCATCGTCAGGATGGATCCTGATTCCATCAAGATCCCCGAGTCCCGCAAGGACTGGCACGTCGGCGGCATCCTGTCGTACTCCAAGATCTGCACCCACGTCGGATGCCCCGTCAACCTGTGGGAGCAGCAGACCCACCATCTGCTGTGCCCCTGCCACCAGTCGACCTTCGACCTCGGTGACTCCGGTGTCGTCGTCTTCGGCCCGGCCGGGCGGTCGCTGCCGCAGCTGCCAATCACCGTCGACGACAAGGGCTACCTGGTCGCTCGCAGCGACTTCACCGTTCCGGTGGGCCCGTCCTACTTTGAACGAGATTCTCGTCACGACTACAAGAAGGGTGACAACTGATGGCCCGGCCAACCGGCATCGCCGAGGAATCACCCTCCCTACGCACTGCGACGGCTGACGACAAGCCGTCGAGTCACGGGATGCGGATCGTCAACTGGCACGACGACCGTCTGGGGCTTGCCAAGATGGGCAAGGAGAACCTGCGCAAGGTCTTCCCTGACCACTGGTCCTTCCTCTTGGGCGAGATTGCTCTGTACTCCTTCGTCGTCCTGCTGCTCACCGGCGTCTTCCTCACCATCTGGTTCAAGCCGTCGATGGCTGAGGTTGACTACAACGGCCCGTACCAGTTGCTCAAGGGAACGCCCATGTCGGAGGCCTTCGCCTCCACCCTGGACCTCTCCTTCGAGGTGCGTGGCGGCCTGCTGGTCCGCCAGATTCACCACTGGGCAGCCATCCTCTTCGTGGCAGCAGCTACCGTCCACATGCTGCGCATCTTCTTCACAGGCGCCTTCCGCAAACCGCGTGAGATCAACTGGCTCATCGGCCTGGGCCTGTTCATGCTCGCCATGGTCGAGGGCTTCGCCGGATACTCGCTTCCTGACGACCTGCTCTCGGGCACGGGCCTGCGCTTCGCCGACGGCCTCATGCGTGCGATCCCGCTGGTGGGCACCTGGGTTGAGTTCTTCGTCTTCAACGGCGAGTTCCCCGGCACCGCGATCGTGCCCCGCCTCTACATGGTGCACATCCTGCTGATCCCGGCCCTGCTCCTGGGCTTGGTGGCTGCCCACCTTGCCCTGGTCGTGTATCACAAGCACACCCAGTACCCGGGCCCCGGGCGCACCGAGAAGAACGTCGTGGGCTACCCCCTGTTCCCGGTGTACGCAGCCAAGGCCGGTGGCTTCTTCTTCGTAGTGTTCGGCGTCCTGACCCTCATGGGCACCTTCATGCAGATCAACCCGGTCTGGAAGTTCGGCCCCTACAACCCGGGGGAGGTCACCGCTGGATCCCAGCCTGACTGGTACATGGGTTGGCTCGAGGGTGCTGTCCGCATCACCCCGAACTGGGAGTGGCACATCGGCCACACCACCTGGAGCTGGAACATCTTCCTGCCCGGTGTGTGTCTCATGGGCGTGCTGTTCACCCTCTTGGTGGCATGGCCGTTCGTCGAGAAGTGGATCACGGGTGACGACTCCGAGCATCACCTGCTCGACCGTCCGCGCAACGTCCCGACGCGTACCGCCCTCGGTGTTGCCGCCATGAGCTGCTACGCCATGTTCTGGCTCTCGGGCGCCAACGACATCATCGCCACGCACTTCCACCTGTCGCTGAACAAGATCACGTACTTCATGCGTGCGGCGATCTTCGTCGTCCCGATCATCACCTACCAGATCACCAAGAGGATCTGTGTGTCCCTGCAGCGTGCCGACCGTGCACGTCTGGTGCACGGGTCCCCCTCCGGCGAGATCATCCGCGAGCCCGATGGCGCCTTCCACGAGGCTCATGTGCCGGTCAGTGACGAGGAGGCCTGGACCCTCACCCAGCACAAGACCTACCCGGTCCTCACCGCTGGTTCGATCGACGAGCGTGGCCGTCGCGTGAGCAAGAAGCGCGCTCGCTGGATGAAGTGGTTCCTCGGGGACAATGTTGCCAAGGTCAGCCGCGAGGAGCTGGAGGCAACTCGTGGCCACTCCGAGATCGACTCCGGCGAGGGCACGAACAAGCCCGAGATCACCGACTGATCCCATCCGCCCATGGTGAAGGCCCCCTGTCCACAGGGGGCCTTCACCATTCCTGACTGCGCAACGCCTGCCATTCGCGTTCCCATTCCTGCGGATCGGGAGCATGGCTGCGCAGCATCGCCACTCCCCCGCCCAGTCCTTCGTCATCCCAGTGCCGGTGAGCCTCAGCCATGAGGTGATCAGGCAGCGTCCCGCGGATGTTGGTGACTCTCCACCACTGCACCTCATGACCGTGGTTGGCCATGATGGTGCCGACCCGACGCGGGGAGGTGCCGACGAGTTCGGCGATGTCCGAGTAGGACACCACTGTTCTTGGCGGCAAGGCTTCCACTGCTGCCAACACGTCATCGACGATCGACCTCATGACACCAGTGTGTCGCAGTCCCTCACGACATGACCGCAGGCTGACGACGTGGGAGAATGACGGCGTGCGTTTTCTCAACGAGCAGCCGAATTACGACCTGACGTACAACGACGTCTTCATGGCCCCGAACCGTTCCTCGGTCGGGTCGCGGATGAACGTCGACCTGACGTCAACCGACGGGCTGGGCACTCCCCTGCCCCTCGTCGTGGCCAACATGACCGCAATCTCTGGGCGCCGGATGGCCGAGACGATCGCCCGACGCGGCGGCATCGCGATCCTGCCCCAGGACATCCCCGCCGAGTTCGTCGCGAGGTGCATCCGTCGGGTCAAAGGCGCCCACACTCGCTTTGACACCCCTGTCACCGTCAATCCGACGACGACCGTCGGCGAGGCGATGAATCTGCTCAACAAGCGCGCCCACGGCGTCGTCCTGGTCATCGAAGATCGTCGCCCGGTCGGCCTGGTCTCCCCCGCTGAGGCAGAGGGTGTCGACCGCTTCGCCCAGTGCCATGAGGTCATGACCACCGACCTCACCCTGGTCGACCCCGCCACCAGCCCTGACGACGTCTTCCAGACCCTGGCAGAGCGTCACCAGAAGGTCGCTGTGGCCGTCGACGAGGAGGGCATCCTCGTGGGCATCATGACCTCGCGTGGCGCATTGCGCACCGAGATCTACCGTCCTGCTGTCGATCCCGACGGCCACCTCATGATCGGTACCGCCATCGGCATCAATGGCGACGTCGCCGGTCGCGCTCGCAGCGCCCTGGACTCGGGCTCCGACGTTCTGGTCATGGACACCGCTCACGGTCACCAGGACCAGATGATCCGGGCGATTGGTGTGGCTGACGAGGCTCGCACCGCCTTCCAGGAGAAGACTGGACGCCGTATCCCCATCGTGGCTGGCAACATCGTCACCCGTTGCGGCACCCTCGACCTGCTCGACGCCGGGGCTGACGTCATCAAGGTCGGCGTCGGGCCTGGTGCCATGTGCACCACCCGTATGCAGACTGGTGTCGGTCGTCCGCAATTCTCCGCAGTGCTGGAGTGCGCCGAGGCAGCCGCCGAGGTCGACGGGGCGATCTGGGCTGATGGAGGTGTGCGTCATCCCCGTGATGTCGCCCTCGCCCTGGCGGCCGGAGCGGGTTCGGTCATGATCGGCTCATGGTTCGCTGGCACCCATGAGTCCACCGGAGCCATGCTCGTCGATCACGAGGGCCGTCTGTACAAGGAGTCCTTCGGAATGGCCTCGGCCCGAGCAGTGCGTCACCGTACCCGCCAGCGCAGCGCCTTCGAGAGGGCACGAGCTGCCCTGTTCGAGGAGGGTATCTCCCAGTCGAAGATGTACCTTGACCCCCAGCGTCCTGGAGTTGAGGATCTGGTCGACTTCATCACCTCCGGGGTGCGGTCCTCCTGCACCTACGCCGGCGCGGCCAACCTCAAGGAGTTCCACGAGAAGGCCGTCATCGGCGTGCAGTCCCCCTCGGGCTACGAGGAGGGACGACCTCTGCAGCGCAGTTGGACCTGAGCTGCTTGCGACCTGAACCCTCCCTCACCCTGGCTCACCCTTGGCTAGGGTGAGGGGCATGACAGCAGATCGAATCCTCATCATTGGCGGCCACGGGCACGTGGCCAAGCACGTCACCCAGCACGCCAGTTCACAGGGTCGCCACGTCGATTCCGTCATTCGGCGTGAGGACCAGGCTGCTGACGTCGTCGCATGGGGCGGAAACCCCGTCGTCGCCGATGTGACCTCCCTGCAGTCTTCCCAGTGGGACGACCTCGTCACCGGTCATGACGCCGTGGTGTGGTCAGCAGGAGCGGGAGGCAAGGGCGGACCGAAGAACACCTACGCCGTCGACCGGGATGCCTGCAAGGAACTCGTTGACGCCATTGCGCGTTCCCCCCACAAGCCACGGTTCGTGCTCATCTCGTGGTGCGGCAGCCCCGACCACGCCATCCCCTCCGACCACGACTTCTTCCCCTATGCCGACGCCAAGGCCGATGCCGACCGTCACACCATGGGTTCACCGGTGCGGTGGACCATCCTGGGCCCGGTGACCCTCAGCCACGAGCCCGCCACCGGAATCCGCATCATGGCGGAGGACGAGGACTACAAGGGGGTCAGCGTGTCTCGTGAGGCCGTCGCCCTGACTGCTCTGGCTTGCCTGGATGACGAGGGCACGATTGGCAGGTTCATTCGCTTCTGCGACGGGCCTCGGCCCATTGCGCAGGCCCTGTGAGCCAGGGGCAGTGTGTGAGCCAGGGGCGGGCAGGAGCGTCCAGGGCGGACAGAACAAGGCCGGGACCGTCTCGATGACGGTCCCGGCCTTCACGATGTCACGGTGACGTTGTCAGTGCTGGTAGTCCCCGCGGTAGTACTCGAAAGCCCAGCCCGAAGCAGCCCAGATACCGATGCCCGCGCCGAGCAGTGTGATCCACCATCCAAACACCGGACCGAGGCACATGATCGCCACGACGAGGGCGCACCAGAAGGGCCAGATGCTCTGCGGCGGGAAGAACCCCACCGGGCCGGCCCCGTCGATGACCTCGGCGTCCTTGTCGTCGGACGGACGGGGATCGGTCTTCTTGGCGACAACCTGGACGTAGAAGAACACCATCAGGGCCATGACTCCCGACAGTCCCAGCGCCCAGGTGCCGGCAACCTCGTGAGCCGTGAACCAGTAGATCGGGGTGACGACGAGGTAGAACAGGCCGAGCCCGCCAAAGACCCAACGTTCCGATGTCATGAGGCATCCTCCTTGCCGGAGTGGACGAGTTCACGCGGGTTCGCGTCCTCGGTCTCGGTGGTCAGGGCGGCCTCAGGATGGTTGACGTCGAAGGCCGGGGAGGTGGAACGAACGCGAATCATCTTGGTGAAGTTGTGGGCAGGCGGCGGGCACGACGTGGCCCACTCGAGGGTACGGCCCCAACCCCACGGATCATCGACCTCGATGTTCGGGTCGTGACGGGTGATCCACACATTCCATGCGAAGGGCAGCATCGAGATGGCCAGCAGGAACGCACCGAAGGTTGACACCTGGTTCAGGAGGGTGAACCCCTCCCAGGAGCCGTAGTCAGCGATGCGACGCTGCATACCCTCCACACCCAGCCAGTGCTGGACGAGGAAGGTGGTGTGGAAACCGACGAAGAGGGTCCAGAAGTGGATCTTTCCCCACGTCTCGTTGAGCATGTGCCCGGTGATCTTTGGCCACCAGTAGTAGAAGCCGGCAAACATCGCGAACACCACGGTTCCGAAGAGCACGTAGTGGAAGTGGGCCACCACGAAGTAGGTGTCGGAGACGTTGAAGTCCATCGGCGGGCTGGCGAGCATGACGCCGGTCAGACCACCGAACAGGAAGGTCGTCAGGAAGCCGATGGCAAAGAGCATCGGTGTGTCGAAACTCAACGACCCGCCCCACATCGTGCCAATCCAGTTGAAGAACTTCACGCCCGTCGGAACGGCGATGGTGAAGGTCATGAAGGAGAAGAACGGCAAGGAGACCGCACCGGTCACGAACATGTGGTGGGCCCACACGGACACCGACAGACCACCGATGGCCAAGGTGGCGAACACCAGACCGACGTAGCCGAAGACCGGCTTACGGCTGAAGACCGGCAAAATCTCGGTGATGATGCCGAAGAACGGCAGGGCGATGACGTAAACCTCAGGGTGGCCGAAGAACCAGAACAGGTGCTGCCACAGGATTGGGCCACCATTCGCGGCGTCGAAGATGTGGGCTCCCAGAGCGCGATCGGCCTCGAGGACGAGCAGACCGGCCGACAGTACCGGGAAGACGACCAGGATCATGATCGAGGTGATGAGGATGTTCCAACAGAAGATCGGCATCCGGAACATCGTCATACCGGGGGTACGCATGAGGATGATCGTCGTCACGAAGTTGACGGCACCGAGGATCGACGACAGGCCCAGCAGGTACAGGCCCATGACCCACAGGTCACCGCCAACTCCCGGGGAGTTGATGGCGTCGGAGAGTGGGGCGTAGGCGAACCACCCGAAGCTGGCAGCACCGCCCGGGGTGAGGAAGCCGCTACAGGCCATGAGCGAGCCAAAGAGGTACAGCCAGTACGCGAACTGGTTGATACGCGGGAAGGCGACGTCAGGGGCACCGATCTGAAGAGGCACGAAGAAGTTCGCGAACCCGGCGAACAACGGGGTGGCGAACATCAGCAGCATGATCGTGCCGTGCATCGTGAAGAGCTGGTTGAAGGTCTCCTGATGCATGAACTGCATGCCCGGGTAGGCCAACTCCGCGCGAATGAGCAGGGCAAGAATGCCACCGAAGGCGAAGAAGAACAGTGACGTGCCGAAGTACAGCCGTCCGATCTTCTTGTGGTCGGTGGTCGTCATGTAATCCCAGACGAGAGCACCGAAGCTGGTCTTGCGGCGCTCCTCACGAGTCACCGCAGGGCTTACCGCAGTTCGCTGGGCGACAGATGCGCTGGTCACTTCTTCTCCCCCTCCTTCGATTCGCCGGTGGTGAGGGCGGTGACGGAGTCCGCAGGCTTGATCTCACCGGTGTTGCCCTGAGCCTTGAGCTGCTGGAGGTGCTTGTTGTAGTCCTCGACCGATACCACGTGCACCTTGAAGATCATGTTGGCGTGGTAGGTACCACACAACTCGGCGCACTTACCGTCGTATACGCCGATCTTGGTCGGGGTGAGGTCGAACTGGTTGGGATGACCCGGGATGACGTCCATCTTGAAGTAGAAGGCCGGCACCCAGAAGGAATGGATGACATCGGCGGACTTCAGGTGGAAGCGCACCGACTGGTTGACCGGGAGGTAGAGGTCTGGGATCTTCTCGATGGTGCCCACCTCGTGAGTGACGACACCTCCGGCGTCCTGATTCTCCTGCTCCATGTAGTTGAACGTCCACGACCACTTCTGACCGACGACGTTGACGACGTGCTGGGGGGCGGGATCCTTCTCGAGCACCTTGTTCTCGGTACGGACGGTGTAGAAGAACAGCACGCCGATGACGAGGAACGGCACGATGGTGTACAGCACCTCGAGCGGGAGGTGGTAGCGCGACTGGCGCGGAATCTCCGGGTCTGTGTCCTTACGGCGGAACTTGAAGGCCGCGTATCCGATGAGGCCCCACACGAACACACCAATGACAAGCGCTGCAACCCATGCGCCAATCCACATGTTGCCCATGTGCACGGCACGATCGGAGGCCGGATCGACCAGACCGAGACGAGCTGGTCGCCCAGGTCCGGCGTTGCCACAGCCGCTCAGTGCCAGTACCGCTACCGTTGCGGCACAGGCACCACCGACCTTCCCAGCAACACCGCTGCCACTGTGGGGCACGTCGCGGTCAAGGTCGTGTCGCCAGCTGAGTCTGCGTCCCACGGCTCACCCTTCCCCGTTGCAAGCCCTCCCGACCCGACAGTGGGGCCAGGCGGGTGTTATGTCTGTCACACCGAACAATAGCGAAAATAAGGCGCTTCGTCCGCCCAGTCGGACTGACGAAACGCCTCAACGACCTCAGAAGCTCCGTCCGGAGCCAGAATTGGCTCAGTGGAAGGAATCTCCACAAGCGCACGTGCTGGTCGCGTTGGGGTTGTCGATGGTGAACCCCTGCTTCTCGATGGTGTCCATGAAGTCGATCGTGGCGCCGGCCAGGTAAGGAGCGCTCATTCGGTCGGTCACCACATTGACTCCGCCGTAGGTCTTGACGACGTCACCGTCGAGGTGGCGCTCGTCGAAGAAGAGCTGGTACCGCAGACCCGAGCAACCACCAGGCTGCACGGCCAGACGCAGGGCAAGGTCGTCTCGTCCCTCCTGATCGAGCAGGGACTTCACCTTGGCCGCAGCCGCGTCGGTGAGGATGATGCCATCGGTGGTGGGGGCGTTGACAGTGTCGGTCATGTGGACTCCAAGAACGTGTGGTGGACGGCCCCGGGGAGATGACCCGGGCGGTCGATCCTGGTGGATCGGGCGGGTATGTCGTCCCGTCGCGTTGTCCACTGTATCCGCAGCGCACCATCGACATCGAACTGTGCCGATTCAGCGCGCAGCGGAACAGGGAGTCTGCGCCTGGGTCAGCCGGGGATGAGGCCGTCTCCAGCCGGGTTCTCCGAGAGCCAGACCGAGACCTCCTCGATCGTCGCCGAGACGTCAGGGACGATGAGGTCTGAGTCGACGATGTTGTCGTCGGCAATCGGGGTGCCAACCGTGCGGACGGTCGTCACCAACTCCGAAAGAGCCTCGGTGAGCTCACTCTGCGAGGTCTTCTCGATGGCACGCTCGACGCGAGCATCGATGATGTTGAGATGATCCATTTCGGTGTCGGGCACCTGCCACTGGCCCTCACCAACGATGCGAATGATCATGACTGCTCCCCCTGACGTCGTACCGCACGCGATCCGGTTTCCGGCTTCATCTGTGTATCGGCGCCAGACTCAAGCTCCGGAGTGGAATTGTCGTGGCCCGTGCCGAGCTGTGCTTTGAGGTTGGACAGCTCGGCGTCGATGGCATGGTCACTGGCGAGGCTGTCGAGCTCGCGAGTGATGTCGTCCCCATAACCTTGGGTGGGACTCTCGAGGGCCCCGCTGGCCATGAGCTCGTCGACCGCTCCCGCACGTGCTTGGAGCTCCATCGTCTTGTCCTCGGCACGGGTGATCGCCATGCCGATGTCACCCATCTCCTCGTTGAGACCGGTGAAGGCCTCGTTGATACGAGTCTGAGCCTCAGCCGCCGAGTAGGTGGCCTTGATGGTCTCCTTCTTCGTGCGGAAGGCATCCACCCGAGCCTGGAGACGCTGGGAACCACGGATGAGCTTCTCCTCCTCATCCTGCAAGGTGGCGTGCTGAGTCTGCAGATCGTTGAGCTGGGCCTGCAAGGTCGCCTTGCGCGTCAGGGCCTCGCGAGCCAAGTCCTCACGGCCCTGCTCAAGGGCGCGAGCAGCCGCGTTCTGCATCTTGTCGATGTCGGCCTGCAGTTGGTTCATCTGCAGCTCGACGCGTTTGCGGCTCGTGGCGACGTCGGCGACGCCCCTGCGCACCTTCTGCAACATGTCGAGCTGACGCTGGTAGGAGTAATCGAGGGTCTCACGCGGGTCCTCAACCTTGTCGAGGGCCTTGTTCGCCTTGGAACGGAAGACCGTCGAAAGTCGTGCAAATATGCCAGCCATAGGTGGAGTCGAATCCTTCCCCTTCGGTGCTTGAAGACTCCGGGAAGTCGTCAGCATTGTGGTTGCCTGACCCCTAGCGTACGGGACTGCACAACAACACCCCACGGCAATGCCCGTACAATCTTCTCAGCCCAGACAGGGCCGCCCCGGCTGGAACAGGCCACCGTGGGCGCGACGACGACACAAACAGAGGATGGATCGTGGGACTGTTCCGCCCCTACGAGCAGGGAGACAGCAAGAAGGCCGAACCGGCGGACAAGTCCGTCACCCCAGAGCCGGGGTCCAGTACCGACTCCTCCCCGTCCTCGGCCACCGCCGCTGCCAGGCCCAGGTCCGATGCCGCCAGGCCCAGGTCCGATGCCGCCAGGACCGACCAGGTGAAGCGGCCCGACAAGAAGCGTCGCGCAACCAAGGACCACGGCGCAGAACAGAACCCTGGCACAACTGATCAGGCAACCCCTGCGGCACAGCCCAAGCCCCACCACGCCGCGAAGAAGGGTCCGACCCCGACTCGAGCTGAGGCTGAGGCTGCCCGGAGGGAACGCCTCCACCCGACCTTGAACAAGAAGGAAGCCCGTAAGCGCGAGCGTCTGGCCAAGCGGGAACGTCAAGCCGCCGCCATGGAAGCTGCCGAGCGGCGACCCGAGCGCGGTTACATCCGCGACTATGTCGACTCTCGCTGGACCTTCAGCGAGTTCATCATGCCGATCTTCCTGGCCGTCATGGTGGTCTGGTTGGGCTTGCTCTTCATTGCGCCCACCGCGGTCGGCGCCATCAATGCCATGTCCTTGGGCATGCTGATCGTCATGCTGGGGTGGCTGGTCGACTCCTGGCGACTGTGGCATGGAGCCAAGAAGGGCATCCGCGCCCGCTACCCCAACACCCCCCTGCGCGGTCTGTGGGCCTACCTCAACAACCGGGCGATGACCGTGCGCCGCTGGCGCAACCCGGAACCGCGCGTCGAACGCGGCGAGAAGATCGACTGACGCTGACGCCCAGGCCAAAGTTGTACCTCGTGGCCACGTCCGTGCCCGTTCCCGGGCGCGGACGTGATTGTCTTGGAGGTATGAGTTACTCGTGGGTTTTCACACAGTCTCGCGTCACCGTCAAGGGAGCTGAGCACCTCGGCGAGCTTGGTGCTGGCCAGCAGTTCGAGTCACAGGAGGAAGCCGAGGCATGGCTTTCCGAGAACTGGCCCGAACTACAGGACGCCGGCATCGACGAGGTCACCCTCATGGCCGACGACGACGTCATCTATGGTCCGATGGGGCTGTTCGAGGAGTGATCGCGGCGGCGGACCTTGACGGTCTGCCAGCTCATCACGACCCCGAAAGCCGTGACCGCAAGCCCCAGACCAATGACAGTGGGACGAGACTGAGCAATGGAGTGACGCCGTTGCTCATAACTTTGCACCGTGTCGGTTCGGGTGGCGGTGTAGGTGGCCTTGTGGCAGGTGTCTCCCGGATGCATCTCGACACCACGACACGAGATCGTCGGCGAGGCCATCACGACGAGGCCCCACACGAGCAGGGCCACTCCGGCCACGACGACGACAACGTCCAAGGCCAACGCCCAGGAGGGATGACTGGCACGACGGGTTGGCGCCGCGTCCTGGTCGACCGGAGTAGATGAGCTCACGAACACACCCTAACCGCGCGCCACGACTACCGCAGTGTCTCGTGCCTGAGGCGCCTCGACTAGGCTTCACGACAAGGCATCAACCCGGGTCGAAACCGGCCCCATCCTGAACCGACCCCCGAATGAGAGGAATCCTCGTGGCCAACAGCACCGAGCTACCCGTATGTCCCCGTCCCGATCTCAAGGTCTCCCGCAACGCCAACGGCGCCGACGTCGTGATTGCCGGCCTGGCCGAGGGCTCCCAGGGCCCCGTCGTCCAGGGGCTTGCACCGCGCGCCGTCAAGGAGGCCGAGGAGACGTTCGGTGCTCCGCTGGCCGAGGTTGCCATCCGCGCTGGCGGCTCGACGACACTCGGGTCCACCGTGGTGCTGCCATGGTCTGGATACAGCCTCGTCCTGGTCGGCTGCGGAACCGAGGGATTGGATGGTGAGGACCTTCGCAAGGCTGCCGGCGCCGGTGCACGCGCCGCCGCTGCCCTATCCCATGGCACCCCCCTCAAGGTGGCCGTCGACATGGGAATCAACTCGGCAGAGCAGGTTCGTATCGCTGCCGAGGGTGCCCTGCTCGGCTGTTACAAGGTGCCGGCCGTGACCTCGAATCACGATGGCCCCGAGGTCTCCACCGTGACCATTGTCTCGAATGCCCGCGGCGCCAAGCCCGAGCTCGACAAGGCCCGAATCCTCGCCGACGCCGTCTACACCGCCCGTGACTGGGTGGACGCCCCGGCCAATCTGCTCTACCCCAAGACCTTCGCCACCTCGGCGCAGTCGTGGTGCAAGGACCTCAAGGACGTCACCGTCGAGGTTCTCGACGAGAAGGCTCTGGTTCGCGGCGGTTTCGGGGGCATCCTGGCCGTCGGCGGAGGTTCAGCTCGCTCCCCGCGCCTGGTCCGTGTCGAATACGCCCCGGAAGGCGCCACCACTACCTTGGCCCTGGTCGGCAAGGGCATCACCTTCGACTCCGGCGGCCTCAACATCAAGACCGCTGACGGCATGTACACCATGAAGTGCGACATGGGCGGTGCTGCTGCCGTGCTCGCCGCGGTGGGTGCGATCGCGCGTCTGGGCCTCAATGTCCGCGTCATCGCCTACGGATGTCTGGCTGAGAACATGCCGTCCGGATCGGCATGGCGTCCCTCTGACGTCGTCACCATCTACGGAGGCAAGACCGTCGAGAACGGCAACTCCGACGCCGAGGGCCGCATCGTCATGGCTGATGGCCTGGCTCGCGCCTGCGAGGATGAGCCGGACTTCCTCGTCGACATCGCCACCCTGACCGGTGCCTGCATGGTCGCTCTCGGTAACCACACTGCCGGAGTGATGACCTCCGGCGCGCAGGCTGCCGACACCCTTTTGGATGCCTCCGAGGCTGCTGGGGAGGACTTCTGGGAGCTTCCCATCACCGCTGAGGTCCGCGATGCCCTGCACTCCGACGTCGCAGACGTCAAGTCCACCGCTGCTCGCGAGGGTGGCGCGATGTACGCCGCCGCCTTCCTGCAGAGCTGCGTGACCCCCGGACTCGATTGGGCCCACCTCGACATCGCCGGCCCGGCCTACAACAACGCCAAGCCGCACGACTACATCCCGATCCAAGGAACCGGATTCGGAGTGCGTACCTTGGTTCAGCTCGCCGCCAATCTGGCCGACTGACCACCCCGGTCGTGGCGAGGGGCAGGGCCTACCAGCCCTGCCCTTCGCCGTGTCCGCGCCGGGTTTTTCAGAGGTGAGAAATGGGACCAACTGCACATTTGCCCATAGTCCGGCTAGGCTTGCGGTGAATCCGTCGCGGCTTGCAAAGGAGCTCCAACACATGTCGACCGAAGTCACTCTTCCCGCACTGGGCGAGTCCGTCACCGAAGGCACCGTGTCCCGCTGGCTCAAGGCCGTCGGAGACACCGTCGAGGCTGACGAACCCCTCCTCGAGGTGTCCACCGACAAGGTCGACACCGAGGTCCCCTCCCCTGCCTCCGGCACCCTGCTCGAGATCAAGGTCCCCGAGGACGAAGACGCCGAGGTCGGCGCCGTCCTGGCCATCATCGGCGACCCCTCCGAGTCTGGTTCCGCCCCGGCTGAGGCCCCCAGCGGACAGGACGAGGCTCCGAAGCCGACCCCTGAGCCTGAACCGGCTGCCGAGGACAAGCCCGCTCCGGCCACTCCCGCCGCTGGTGGCGCTGCCAGCGGTGTCGAGGTCACTCTTCCCGCACTGGGCGAGTCGGTCACCGAAGGCACCGTGTCCCGCTGGCTCAAGGCCGTCGGAGACACCGTCGAGGCTGACGAACCCCTCCTCGAGGTGTCCACCGACAAGGTCGACACCGAGGTCCCCTCCCCTGCCTCCGGCACCCTGCTCGAGATCAAGGTCCCCGAGGACGAAGACGCCGAGGTCGGCGCCGTCCTGGCCATCATCGGCGACCCCTCCGAGTCTGGTTCCGCCCCGGCTGAGGCCCCCAGCGGACAGGACGAGGCTCCGAAGCCGACCCCTGAGCCTGAACCGGCTGCCGAGGACAAGCCCGCTCCGGCCACTCCCGCCGCTGGTGGCGCTGCCAGCGGTGTCGAGGTCACTCTTCCCGCACTGGGCGAGTCGGTCACCGAAGGCACCGTGTCCCGCTGGCTCAAGGCCGTCGGAGACACCGTCGAGGCTGACGAACCCCTCCTCGAGGTGTCCACCGACAAGGTCGACACCGAGGTCCCCTCCCCTGCCTCCGGCACCCTGCTCGAGATCAAGGTCCCCGAGGACGAAGACGCCGAGGTCGGCGCCGTCCTGGCCATCATCGGCGACCCCTCCGCCGCGTCGGCCCCTGAGCCCACCGCCCCGAAGGCTGAGCCTGCCGAGCAGGCCGAGCCCGAGCCGGTGCGGAGCAAGGCCGAGGAGGCCCCGGCCCCCGCTCCGGCCGCCGCCAAGCCCGCTGAGGCCCCGAAGCCGGCTGGCGCCAACGAGGTCGCCCCACGTGCCACCAACCCGTCCTCCGACGTCTACGTCACCCCGCTGGTGCGCAAGCTGGCCAAGGAGAACAACGTCGACCTGTCCACCATCACCGGAACCGGCGTCGGCGGCCGCATTCGCAAGCAGGACGTCCTGGCCGCTGCTGGCAAGTCGCCCGAGGCCCCGGCACCCGCCCCGGCCCCAACCGCTGTGGCTGCCCCGGATACCCCGAAGCCCGCTGGTTCGGCTCGCAAGGCATCCCAGGAGGTGTCCCCGGAAGCTGCCGCCCTGCGTGGCACCACCGAGAAGATGAGCCGCCTGCGCAAGGTCATCGCCTCCCGCATGGTGGAGTCCCTGCAGGTGTCCGCCCAGCTCACTGCCACCGTCGAGGTGGACATGACGGCCATCTCCCGGATCCGCAAGGCCGAGAAGGCTGCCTTCAAGGCTCGCGAGGGAGTTGGTCTGTCCTACCTGCCCTTCATCACCAAGGCTGTCGTCGAGGCTCTCAAGGCCAACCCGACGTTCAACGCGAACATCGACACCGAGGCCGGGACGATCACCTACGGGGCTTCGGAGAACATCGGTATCGCCGTCGACACGCCGCGCGGCCTGCTGGTGCCGGTCATCAAGAATGCCGGCGACCTCAACATCGCCGGGCTGGCTCACCAGATTGGCGACCTCGCTGCTCGCACCCGCGACAACAAGGTCACCCCTGACGAGTTGGCTGGTGGCACCTTCACCATCACCAACTACGGCTCGGCTGGCGCCCTCTTCGACACCCCGATCGTCAACCAGCCCGAGGTTGCCATCCTCGGCACCGGTGCCCTGGTCAAGCGCCCGGTCGTCGTCACCAACGAGTTCGGAGAGGACACCATCGCCATCCGCGACATGATGTACCTCTCGCTGTCCTACGATCACCGTCTCATCGACGGTGCCGTGGCAGCTCGCTTCCTGTCGGGCATCAAGGCCCGCCTGGAGGAGGGTGACTTCGCCGGAGAGTTCTGATCCGAACCTCGCAACGGGGCCCGGCGTGGGATTCCACGCCGGGCCCCGTCGCGTATCCGGACTACCATGTGTCAGCGTGACAGACGCCCAGAACCAGTCCTGCGATCGCGACGACGCCCAGGTAACCCCGCAACCCACGACGCCCCAGGTCGTCGCCGGGATGGCCCCCAAGGGATGGGTGGACCATCCTGCTGGCCTGGAGTTCGAATACCTGGGCATCGCCGACAACCCGCCGGTTCGCACCGAGTACAACGAGTGCTGGGCCCACCAGCGTGACGTCCACGCCGAGGTCTCGAGCCACCAGCGCCCCAACACGGTCATCTACGTCGAGCACGATCCCGTCTACACTGCGGGACGACGCACCCGTCCGGAGGCCTACCCCTTCGACGGGACCCCTGTGGTTCCGGTCGATCGCGGCGGTGAGATCACCTGGCACGGTCCGGGCCAGCTCGTCGGCTACCCCATCGTCTTCCTGCAGCGCGGCATCGGCGTCGTGGACTACGTGCGTCGCGTCGAGGAGTCGATCATCCGCCTTGTCGCCGAGTACGGTTTGAAGGCCGGTCGTGTCCCCGGACGCACCGGGGTCTGGTTCCCCTCTGACGGTCTCGGGCCAGAGCGCAAGGTCTGTGCCATCGGCATCCGGGTCTCCCGTCAGACGGCGCTGCACGGATTCGCCCTCAACATCGACCCTGACACCGCAGGGTTTGACAACATCATTCCGTGCGGCATCTCCGACGCCGACGTCACGAGCATGGGACGCGAGTTGCGACGTCTGCACGGCCCTGACGCGCAGGTGCCATCCATGCTGGAGGTGGCGGGCAAACTTGAACCCATCCTCACCGAGATGATGTCCTTCCAGCTCTACGAGATGAGCCCGGACATCCCGCGTCGGGAGCACCCAGCGTTCCTGCACCCGATGTCGTGAACCTGTCGGTCCACCCGGCTACAGTTCCCCCTACCCCACCCCAGAGGAGATGTTGGTGACGCACACCACCCGCGCCCGTGCCACGGGACCGCTGCTGGCGGTCACGGGTGTCGTCATGGCCGTCGTCGCCGCCGTGATCGGCCGGCTTCGCCCCCTGGAGACTCGTCTGTTGGGCAGGGAGAATCCGGATGTCCTCACCAGCGTCCTTCACGCCGTCGTCGGGACTCTTTCGTGGGCTGCTTTGATGTGGACCCTGGCCGAACTCATCCGCGCCACCTTGTGTTCACCTCGTCGCGACCTCGTCGACCCCACTCACACTCGTGGCCAGCGAGCCTGGCTGGCAGCCCAGATGTGGGCGCTGCTGGCCCTGCTCATGATTCCGCTGGAGTCCGCTGACTCCGCCGGTTTGACCTTCGAGCAGGCCATCGTCGACCTGCCGACCTACATCACCTCGACTCCCTCGGTGGCCGCCTGGCTCGTCGTCGCCGTGCTGGGCCTGCTGGTCGCCTTGCTGGCGTTGCTCACCACTCATCTGGGTGGCCTCGTCATGGCGACCTTGGTGACGGTCCTTGCCGCCTTGCCGGTTCCGGTCACCGGAGCCATCTCAGTAGGTCTCAACCATGATTTCGCCACCGATGCCGGGGCTCTTGCCGCCGTCGGCATGACGATCGCGGCAGCGTGCGTTCTCGTCGAGATCCTCGATGGACCCAGCCCCGCTGTCACCCGCCGACTGTCCTGGCTGGAGCGCATCGGAGTCATCATCGCCCTGGCCGGGGGAATCGTCGTCACCTGGCAGGGTCAGGCCGGGCAATCCTGGCTGTCTGACCGGTGGGGGGTGGCTCGGATAGTCCTGTTGATCGCGGCGACGGTCTGGGTGGCACTCAGCTGGGTGCCTCGGTCTCGGATACGGGCGTGGCTCCGTTTCGCGATGGTCGTCGTCGCCGTGACCATCAGGGGAGCCAGCCCGCAGCTCATTCCCCCTCGCTACCTCATCGGGCAGACCCCGGCGGTCAATTACCTCGGCTACGAATTGCCATCGGCACCCACCACCGGCGTGTTGCTGGCCCCGGGGCGTCCCAACATCGGTTTCTGGACCCTGTCGATCCTGGCCATTGCGGGATACCTCGTCGCAGTGAGGGTTCTCAAGCATCGCGGCCAAGCATGGTCGGCTGCCCGTATCGGTTCCTGGATCGGGGCATGGGTCGTCGTGATCTATCTGGCCAGCGCCGGGCTGTGGGAGTACTCCTCGATGCAGTTCAGCTGGCACATGTTGGTCCACATGATCTTCAACATGCTGGTACCCGCCTTGCTGGTGCTGGGAGCGCCGGTGACCCTCATGAGGCAGGTGTTGCGAACCGGCGAACAGATCAATGACGGCTTCAATGGCCCCCACGACTGCCTCATGGCAGTCCTGGAATGGCGTCCGACTACGATGCTCTTCGGCCCATTCGCAGCCTGGATCATCTTCATCGCCAGCTTCTACGTGGTGTACTTCACCCCGATCTTTGGTTACCTCATGCGCTACCACTGGGGGCACCAGTGGATGTTGCTGCACTTCCTCATGGCCGGGTTCATGCTCTTCGAGTACGTCATCGGCCTGGACGACCTGCCTGCCTCCCTGCCCCACATCGGCCGGCTCGGCTTCGTCATCACGGCGATGCCCTTCCACTCCTTCTTCGCCGTCATCACGATGAATGCTCACCAGGTCATCGGCAAGGACTTCTATCAGGCCCTGTCAATCCCGTGGGTGGCCAATCTGAGTGACGACCAGAACCTCGGCGGCCAGATCACCTGGGCGACCGGCGAGATTCCGATGGCCCTGGTACTCATCGCCCTGTGCGTGCAATGGTTCGTCTCGGATCGACGCGACCAGCGCCGGGTGGATGCCTCCGAAGATGCCAGTCTCGATGAGTCCCTGGCCGCCTACAACGACATGTTGGCCCAGATGGCTGGTCAGCAGGTCAAGCCGCACGATGGGCAGGACCCGTCATGACGGCGGCGACGATCAACGAGCAGGATGAGGAGAAACCTGTTCTCCATCCCCCGGTTCAGCTCCAGATCGGCGGAATGACCTGCGCCGCCTGCGCCCACACCATCGAGAAGCGCTTGGCCCGTATCGACGGGGTGCACGCCAGCGTCAACTTCGTCTCTGAGCGGGCGACGGTGACGGGCATCGACGTCGAGGACGCCATTGCTGCGGTCAAGGATGTCGGCTACACCGCCGCTGAGCTGTCTGACGTCGATCTGACGGCTGAGGCCCAGCGGCGCATCACAATGCTGCGACGCCGTCTCATCGTCGCCGTCCTGCTGACCTTGCCCCTCATGGACATCGGATTGGTCCTGGCCCTCGAGCCGCAGTTGCGCTTCCCCGCCTGGGACTGGCTCCTCCTTGTCGTCTCCTTGCCGGTGGTGCTGTGGTCGGCATGGCCCTTCCACAAGGCTGCGTGGTTGAACCTGCGCCACGGTGTGACCTCCATGGACACCCTGGTGTCGCTGGGTGTGTTGTCGTCTTTCGGATGGTCGTTCATCTCCATCCTCATCGGCGCCCAGGACAACGAGGGGTACTGGCTGGGCTACGGCATCACCCCTGCCGGGGCCGACACCCTCTACCTCGACGTCGCCGCCGGGGTGACATGCTTCCTGCTGGCCGGGCGCTATTTCGAGGCCCGGGCCAAGAGGTCGGCTCGCTCTGTCCTGACGGCCTTGGGGCAGTTGGCTGCCAAGGATGCGCGCGTGCTGCGCGATGGGGTCGAGACCATCGTCCCCATCGAGACCTTGCACAAGGGTGACCTCTTCGTCACCTTGGCTGGTGAGACCCTCGCTGCTGACGGGCAGATCGTCGAAGGGTCGTCGAGTATTGACACCTCGATGATGACTGGCGAGCCGATGCCGGTCGACGCCACCGTCGGGTCGATGGTTCTGGGCGGAACGATGAATCTCACGGGGCGGGTCGTGGCGAGAGCGACGGCGGTGGGAGCCCGCACCCAGCTCTCCCAGATGGCAGTCATTGCCGAGGAGGCCCAGGCCCGCAAGGCCAACGTCGAGCGTCTGGTCGACAAGGTCGTCGAGATTTTCGTGCCGGCCGTACTGGCCGTTGTCGTCCTCACCTTCTTCGGGTGGTGGATCGCCGGGGCCGGTATCCGCCACGCCTTGTCCGCAGCCCTGTGCGTGCTCATCATCGCCTGTCCCTGCGCACTGGGCCTGGCCACTCCCACCGCGCTCATGGTCGGGGTGGGACGCGGGGGGCAGTTGGGAATCCTCATCAAGGGTCCCGAAGCTCTGGAGGCGTCAGGACGCATCGACACCGTCGTGTTCGACAAGACCGGCACTCTCACCACCGCAGACATGACCCTGACCGAACGGGTCGCCGTCGCCGGACACGACCTCGAACAGGCTCACCGCTGTGCCGCTGCCCTGGATCAGCACTCGACTCACCCGGTGGCCAGGGCCATCGTCGCCGCGTTCGAGGGCACCATTCCACAGTGCCCCAGCCCACACACCGTCGCCGGACGCGGCGCCGAGGGCAAGGTCGACGGACATGAGGTCATGGTCGGCAATCCTGTCTTCCTCACCGAGGCCGGCATCACCATTCCCGACGACCTCACCACTGTTGTCGAACAGGCTGCTGAGGCCGGACGCTCCACCGTCCTGGTCGCGATCGACGGCCAGGCATCGGCAGCTTTCGTCGTGTCTGACACCGTCAAGCCCGAGGCTCCTGAAGTCATCGCCCGGCTCACGCAGATGGGGCTGCGGACCGTCCTGCTCACCGGGGATTCGAAGGCTGCCGCGCACGCCGTCGCATCCGAGCTGGGTATCGACGAGGTGCTCGCCGACGTTCTGCCGACCGAGAAAGCCACAGTCATCGACAGGTTACGAGACGAGGGCCGGGTCGTGGCCATGGTCGGTGACGGCATCAACGATGCCGCTGCCCTGGCCAGCTCTGATCTCGGGCTGGCGATGGTCACCGGCACCGACATTGCGATGCGGAGCGCCGACATCATCTGTGTGCGTCACCATCTCGGGGTCGTCCCGGACGCCATCGGGCTGTCACGGCGCACCCTGCGCACCATCCGTGGCAACCTCGCATGGGCCTTCATCTACAACATCGCGGCCATCCCGATCGCTGCCGCCGGACTGCTCAACCCACTCATATCAGGCCTAGCCATGAGCCTGTCCAGCCTCTTCGTCGTCATCCATTCACTGAGACTTCGCAACTTCGGCACACCCAGTTAAACTGGCCGACGTGAGTGTCGAAGCAGACGGTAGAAAGCTCCTGCGAGTCGAGGTCAAGAACTCCCAGACCCCCATCGAGGACAAACCCCGCTGGATCCGTACCCGGGCCACGATGGGCCCCGAGTACCGCGACATGCGACGCCGAATGCTCGACGGTGATCTTCACACGGTGTGCCAGGAGGCTGGTTGCCCCAACATCTTCGAGTGCTGGGAGGACCGCGAGGCCACCTTCCTCATCGGCGGAGACCACTGCACCCGTCGTTGCGACTTCTGCCAGATCGAGTCTGCCAAGCCGGAGGGCTACGACACCGACGAGCCTCGCCGCGTCGCCGAGTCCGTCAAGCAGATGGGACTGCGCTACGCCACCGTCACCTCGGTCTGCCGTGACGACCTCGAGGACGAGGGCGCCTGGCTGTGCGCCGAGACCATCCGCCAGATTCACCAGGTGAACCCCGGAGTCGGCGTCGAGATGCTGGCCCAGGACTTCTCCGGCAAGCAGGATCTCCTCGATGTCGTCTTTGATGCGCATCCGGAGGTCTTCGGGCACAACCTCGAGACGGTCCCCCGGATCTTCAAGCGCATTCGCCCTGGATTCCGCTATGACCGCTCGCTGGCCGTCCTCAACTCCGCCCACGAAGCCGGTCTCATCACCAAGTCGAACCTCATCCTCGGCATGGGAGAGACCCGCGAGGAGATCTCAGAAGCCATGCAGGCCCTTCATGACGCCAACACTGACTTGCTGACGATCACCCAGTACCTGCGTCCGAATGCCTACCTGCACCCCATCGATCGTTGGGTGACTCCCCAGGAGTTCGACGAGTTGGCCGAGGAAGCCCGCGAGATCGGATTCGTCGGCGTCATGAGTGGCCCGCTGGTGCGCTCCTCGTATCGTGCCGGACGTCTCTACCGTCAGGCCGTGGAGGCTCGCGGGGAGAAGCCGGTCACCATCGTGACCGGGTACCGGGACGGGGAGAAGCCGGCGCCGTTCGCCGCCAAGGACTGAGCGCGCGATCACCTCGACCGACGGCACCTGCGCCACAACGACTCCGAAGTGGGGTCCCCGCCGCGAAGCCGGTAGAATACCGCGCAGTCCGTTCATCAACGTCGTCGGGAGTGTGTCAATGCCCAGGAGCCAGGCAGCCAAGGAACTCGCCGCCAAGCAGAAGGCACAGGCCAAGGCTGAGAAGGAGCGTCGCAAGAACTCCGACAACCCCAAGGACTGGAGCACCCGCAAGCAGCTCGCCGAGACCTTCAAGCTGACTCGCCAGGTTGATCCCCAGCTCCTGTGGTGGGTCATTGGCGCTTTCGTCCTGGGCGTCGTCGTGTTCACCGTCATCGGCCTCCTCATCACTGACCTGTGGTGGGTCTGGCTCATCGTCGGAATCTTTGCCGGCGCCGCTGCGGCGATGTGGGCCTTCCAGTGGCGCGCCAAGCGTTCCATGTACGCCCGGTTCAAGGGCCAGACCGGGTCCGCCGAGGTCGCCTTGTCCCTGCTGGACAAGAAGAAGTGGACCTGCTCCCCGGCGATTGCCTTCACCCGTCAACAGGACGTCGTGCATCGCGCTGTCGGCCCGGCCGGAATCGTGCTCATCGGCGAAGGGCACGGCAACGGTCTGCGCAATCTGCTGGCCACCGAGACCAAACGTCACGAGCAAGTCGCCTACGGCACCCCGGTGACCTCCCTCGTCATGGGCGATGGCAAGGGTGAGGTCCCACTGGAGGACCTTGACAAGCACATCAAGAAGCTGCCCAAGGCTCTCAACACCAGCCAGGTCGACGAAGTTGTCAACCGACTCAAGGCCCTCGACGCCATGCGCCCGCGTGTGCCGCTGCCCAAGGGCCCCATGCCCAACTCCATGAAGGGCGCCCGCGCCGCCATGCGGGGACGCTGAGTCTGCGTTGGCCGGCACAAATCTCGTCAACGCGGATCGCGTCTCGAAGTCCTGGGGAACCCGGACGGTCCTTTCTCAGGTGTCCCTGGGACTGTCAACCGGAGATGTCATCGGCGTCGTGGGGCGCAATGGGGACGGAAAGTCGACCCTCCTGGCCCTTCTCACCGGCTCGTTGGAGCCCGATTCCGGGGCCGTGACGCGCACCCATGGGACCTCCATCGGGGTGCTCGCCCAGGCCGAAACCCCCAAGGGTGACCAGACTGTCCGCGATCTTGTCGTTGGTGGCCGTCCCGACCATGTCTGGGCAGCCGACCGGCAGGCGCGCCCCATCGTCGAGGACATGCTCAGTGACATCGACCTCGACCGTCCCATGACTGACTTGTCTGGTGGTGAACGGCGACGTGCCGCCCTTGTCTCGATCATGCTGGCAGACCACGACCTGCTCGTCCTCGACGAGCCCACCAACCACCTCGATGTCGAGGCTGTCGCCTGGCTGGCAGGTCATCTGCGTCACCTCCAGGAGCGTGGCGTGGCCATGCTGGTCGTCTCCCACGACCGCTGGTTCCTCGACGAGATCTGCACTGACATCTGGGAGGTCCACGACGCCACCGTCGAGGCCTACGAGGGCGGGTACTCCGCCTACACCCTCGCCCGGGTGGAACGGGCCCGCATTGCGGCCAGCAACGAGGCCAAGCGTCAGAACCTGGCACGCAAGGAATTGGCGTGGCTACGTCGTGGCGCCCCGGCCCGCAGCTCCAAACCTCGTTACCGCGTCGAGGCAGCCAATGCCCTCATCGCCAATGTCCCCGAGCCACGCGACAAGCTGGAGTTGGCAAGGTTCTCCGCGACCCGGCTGGGCAAGGACGTGCTGGACCTCAAGGACGTGACCGTCACGGTGCCCTCCGACGAGCTGGGTGAGCGCACCCTGTTGGACACGGTGACATGGTCCATCGGCCCGGGCGAGCGGATCGGCCTGGTCGGCGTCAATGGTGCTGGAAAGACGACCCTGCTGAATCTGTTGGATGGGTCGCGACAGCCGGACTCGGGTCGCGTCAAGCAGGGCAAGACTCTCCGGCTGGCCCATCTGCGTCAGGAGGTCGACGACCTCGACACGACGATGACGGTGCTGGAGTCGGTCAACGACGTCAAGGCCCGGACGAAATTGGCCACCGGTCGTGACGCCTCCGCCGCAGACCTGTTGGAGGGATTCGGGTTCACCGGGCAGAAGCTCGTCACCCGTATCGGTGATCTGTCCGGTGGGGAGCGGCGTCGTCTGCAGCTGTTGCGCCTGCTCATGGCCGAGCCGAATGTGCTGCTCCTCGACGAGCCGACCAACGACCTCGACATCGACACCCTGCGCCTGCTCGAGGACTACCTCGACTCCTGGCCCGGCACGTTGATCGTCGTGTCCCACGACCGCTGGTTCCTGGAGCGGGTCTGCGACGTCGTGTGGGCCCTCATGGGAGACGGCACGGTAGCCCTGCTGCCAGGAGGCATCTCCCAGTACCTGGAGCACCGTCGAGACCGCCAGACCGGCCCGTCGAAGTCGAGCCGGCTGGGCACCGAGGGAGCCCAACAGAAGGTCGACGCCGCAGCCCTGCGCCAGGCCCGCAAGGACATGGACCGGATTGACCGTCAGATGGGCAAGGTCCGCGACGAGCTGGCCTTGGTGCACGAGGAGATGGCTGCCAAGGCCGACGACTACCAGGCCCTCGCCGATTTGCAGTTGAAGGTCCGTGACCTCGACGACCGGATGTCCGGCCTCGAGGAACAATGGCTGGAAGCTGCCGACATCGTGGAGAATCAGTGACTCGGCGCGGCGATGGCACCATCGCATCCCAAACCCGCACGTCCCCAACCGTGCTGTGGCCGACGATTGCTGTCCTCGTCATCACGGTGGCGTGGATGCTCATCATTCCCAATCCGACCGATCTCAGGATCTACCGGGACTGTGTGCGGGCCATGCTGCACGACCCGAAGAGCCTGTACACCGCCACCTCGGTCTCTCATCTCGGGTTCACCTATCCACCCTTCGCCGCGATCGCTCTGGTCCCGTTGACCCTCCTGCCGTTTCACGCTGCGACGATCCTTCACTATGCCGTCAGCGCGACTGCCCTGGTCATCATGATTGACGTGGTGTGGCGCCGCTGCGGACGTCAGCATTCGGGCGTCCTGACCGCCATCGTCGCCGCGATCCTGGTTGCCGGGGAACCTATCGGGCAGAGCTTTGCCTACGGCCAGGTGAATGTTCAGCTGGCTCTCCTGGTCGTCCTTGACGTCTTCGTTGTGCCCCGCAGGTGGCGCGGTGTCGGTGTAGGTGTGGCCACCGGGTTCAAACTGACCCCAGGCATTTTTGCCATCTGGTACCTCGTGACCGGCCAGGTCAAGGAAGCGTTACGGGCCGCTGGGGCCGGTGTGACGACGATTGCTCTGGGCTTCGCCATCGCACCGACGGCGTCGTGGCAGTACTGGACCCATTACATGGTCACCCCACAACGGCTGGGGGGACTCACCTGGGCTGGCAACCAGTCCCTCTCGGGGATGTTGCTACGGCTGGGACACGGAGATCTGACACCGGTGTGGCTCATTCTCGTCGCCGTCTGCTGCGCGCTCGCCGGGATCGCATCCCGGCGGCTGTGGCACCACGGCGGGGCGGACGAGGTGTGGTCCCTACTGTGTGCAGGCCTGTGCGGATGTCTGGTGAGCCCGGTGTCGTGGTCTCACCACTGGGTGTGGGCCGCGCTGCTCATCGTCGCGGGTCTGGCGGATCGACGCCGTGACCGTCGCGTTCTCGCCCTTGCCTGGGCCTTCGTCACCCTGACGTGGATAATCTGGTGGTCTCCGGCAGGCGGCAGCCACGAAGTCTCTGCGCCGTGGTGGCAGAAAGTCCTCACCGACTCGTACGAAATCCTGGGTGTCGGATCTCTGCTCGCCTTGGCCTGGAGCCAGCGCGCATCTGCGCCAAGGCATGTTACGGGCGGACCGTCATCCGACCCGCCCGTAACACTCAGTCACGCCACCGTGAACAACTGATCGCCGCTGTTGACCGGCTGGCCTGCGGCGGCGACATCGCCGAGCTTGTCAGCGCTGGAGTCGAGGATGATGATCGGGCAGACTGCGCTGCGGCCACCCTCCACGATGCGGGCAGGGTTCCACGTGATGAGTTCGTCTCCGGCAGAAACCTCCGCTCCTTCCTCGGCGTGGAGGGTGAATCCCTCCCCCTCAAGTTGGACGGTGTCGATGCCAAGATGCACCAGCACTCCGAAACCGCCAGCCTGAAGGACGAAGGCGTGCGGGTGCAGTTTGACGATGCGTCCCGCCACCGGGGCCACGGCGGTGACATCGCCGTCGCCGGAGGGTTGCACGGCGACGCCGGGACCCACCAGACCCTGCGCGAACACCGGGTCAGGGACGTCGGACAGCGCCATCAGCGTGCCCTTGAGGGGGGAAAGGACCGCGGTCATCAGCGCAGGTCCTCGATGTCCTCGGCGAGGGTGTCGGCCTCGGGGCCAACGACCACCTGGACGGAGGTTCCCTGCTGGACGACGCCGAATGCACCGGCTGCCGTGAGAGCGGCCTCGTTGACGAGGTCGGGGTCGTCCACCTCGACGCGCAACCGGGTGATGCAGGCCTCGAGGTCGTCAATGTTGTCGTCGCCACCGAGGGCCGCCAGGATCTGCTCTGCCTTGCTCATGATGTCTCCTTGTTCTGGTTCGAGATGTCCTCCGCCATGGAAGATCCCCGACAAACACTGGCCCACCTTCCAAGTGGTCCAGACAACTAACACCCAACTCCATCGAGCTGCCGAATGTCAAGAGGCAGTCAGGAATCGTGATCTTCTCCCCACAAATCCTCCAGGTCGGAGACCAGCAGATCCGCATCAGGCCCAACGATCACCTGGACGCTGTGCCCCTGCACCGTCACGCCGTGGACGCCGGCGCGACGCAGCTCCTGCTCGTCGACCTGTTGGCAGTCGCGAACCTGACAGCGCAGACGAGTCACGCATGGCTCAACCGACACCACATTGTCGACTCCCCCCAATGCCGCCAAGATATGTTCAACACGCTTCATCGCGAACCTCCTCGAGGTGGATACAAGGTCCTGCGCGGCCCGGAGATCGGTACCCACAGTTTGTAACGGTCACCCCGGAACCAGGACCGGGAGTAACACACAGCAAGGTCATCGGCGTAGGTACGACGGTTGATGGCCAGCACAGGCGATCCCACCGGGATTTCCAACAACTCACAGGTCACCGCATCACCGCTGACGGCCTCGATGGCGTCCTCTCCCCAGGTGGGGGTCAGACCAGCCTCCGCCAGGGCCCCGTAAACGCTCGTGGGTACGCCATTGGCCAACAGGTCCGGCATGACTCGCGTGGAGATCCAGGTCCTCTCAACTGCCATGGGAACCCCGTCGGCCAGCCGCACCCGGTACATGAAGTGGACCGATTCTCCAGGCTCAATTCCCAGCCAGACGGCAACGTCCGGGGTTGCCGGGAGTTCCTCCCCGCGCAGCACCCGAGTATCGGAAATCATGCCGCGCTGGCGCATCTCCTCGCTGAATGACGAGATCCGCGACTGCACGTCAACCTTGGGAGCTCGGACATAGGTCCCACTGCCCCGACGACGTTCCAGCCGACCACTGCTGACCAACGAGTCCACCGCCTGGCGGACCGTCATCCGTGACACCCCGAAATGCTCAGCAAGCTCACGCTCGCTGGGAACGACGTCGCCGACCGACAAGCGGGTGTCGATGAGGTTGACGAGGTAGTCCCGCACGGTCACGTACTTCATGCGTGGATTATGCCCCGGATCGAGCGCGGATACCGAGTGGAAACGAAACCCACCAAAATGGTGACGTTCACAAACACTGCGCGACATCTTGACATACCAGCCCGAGTGGTCTGTACTTCAGCAAGTGGTCCATACCACTCGACTGGACCACCTGAAGCCCGACCGACGTGGGTGAAGGCTTCGGACCATGAGAACTCACTGCGGAGGAACTCCATGACTACAGACGCTGTTGCCACCAAAACGAAGAAGAAACGGCAGATACCCGGGTTCTCCCAGATGCAGCGCATCGGGCGCTCCCTCATGCTGCCCATCGCATCCTTGCCGGTCGCGGCCCTGCTCATGCGATTCGGAGCGGCTGACGTTCTGGGCGCGGACGGCGTAGCCAAGCACGCGTCCTGGATGCAGCCGGTCGCTGACGTACTTGCCGGGGCCGGTGGCGCGATCTTCGACAACCTGCCCCTCATCTTCGCCCTCGGTGTGGCCGTTGGTTACGCCAAGAAGGCTGACGGCTCCACCGCACTCGCCGCCCTCATCGGCTACCTCACCTTCACCGGTGCAGGCACCTCTGACAAGACCCAGGGTGGCGTCCTGCACGCACTGGCCCCGTACTTCGCCAAGGACACCGGGGTCATCAACTACGGAGTCCTCGGCGGCATCGTCATCGGCATCATCGCCGCCAAGATGTACGAGAAGTACCGCCGCACCAAACTGCCAACCTACCTGGCTTTCTTCGGCGGACGTCGCTTCGTGCCGATCGTCACCGCTGCGGCCTCGGTGGTCGCCGGTGTCATCATGGCCTTGATCTACCCGGCCTTCGACTGGCTGTTCAACAAGCAGGTCGGCGGCTTCATCATGCACCACGGGTCGAACCCGGCCACCGGATTCGTGTTCGGCACCATCAACCGTCTGCTCATCCCCTTCGGCCTGCACCACCTGCTCAACTCCCTGCCGTGGTTCCAGCTCGGTAACTGCACCAACGCCGCTGGCGAGACCCTCCACGGCGACATCACCTGCTTCTTCAGTGGCACGGCCGGCACCAATGCCTGGACCGGCTCCTTCATGACCGGCTTCTTCCCGATCATGATGTTTGCCCTGCCCGGTGCCGCCCTGGCCATCTACCACACCGCCAAGCCGGAGCGTAAGAAGGTCACCGGTGGCGTCATGCTGTCGGTTGCCCTGACCGCCTTCCTCACCGGTATCACCGAGCCCCTCGAGTACGCCTTCGCCTACGTGGCCTTCCCGCTGTACCTCGTGCACGCCCTGCTCACCGGTTCCGCCCTGGCTCTGTGCAACGCTCTGGGCATCAAGGACGGGTTCGGATTCTCGGCCGGTCTGACCGACTACATCATCAACTTCGGACGAGCCTCTGAACTGTCCGGCGGCGCCGGAAAGGTTCTGCTCCTCCTGCTGATCGGTCTGGTCTACGCCGTCATCTACTACGTGGTCTTCCGATTCGCCATCACGAAGTGGAACCTGCGGACTCCCGGTCGTGAGGAGGACGGCGAGGAGGGCAATGCCGGAGCCAGTATCTTCGACGAGGCCCAGCTCGCCGCCAACAAGTCCACCGGCAAGGAGGACGCCCAGAAGGAGGGCCGGGTCTGATCCCACCCTTTCCCGTCTCACACGACGCCCCCGGCACCAGCCGGGGGCGTCGTCTGCGTTGCCTCAGTCGTTCTGCGGAGCGGGCATCACTCGCCGCAGGATCTGGTCCAGGACGACGCCGATGACGATCGCACCAATGATTCCCACCGTCGCCGCGAGAATGTGGTTGTTACCCAGGAACGTTGCCGCACCGGCACCGATCGCAGTCGCATATCCAGCCCACAACACCCCAGCCAGTGCGTCGATGGGCAGGAAGACGCGATACGAAAAGCGAGTCGCCCCCGCCATGGTGTTGACGACGACACGTCCGCCGGGGATGTATCGGGCGACCAAGATGCACAGCGGCCCACGCACCCGAAGCTGGTGAGTGGCCCAGGTGACGGTCTTCTGCCGTTTCGGCCCACCAGTGAAAAACTTGGTGTGGCCGAGCTGACGCCCAATCCAGTATGCGATGTTGTCTCCACACATGGCACCGAGAGCTGCCACCGGGATGATGAGCCACCACCGGGGACGTCCCACTGCTGCCAGGGCGACGACGAGGGATTCACTGGGGACGGGCGGGAAGAACCCGTCGATGAGGCACAGTCCCCACAACGCCGCAACAACCCAGGGATGGGAGGCATTGGCCGCGATGACGCCGTTGACGCTCGCCATCCATGCGGTCAGATTCATACCTGCCAGTCTTCCATCCTGACTCAACCGGTCGTCGCCCGGCGGGAGATCGCCTGCCGGTACACCGTCTCCAATTGATCGACGACGGGACCAGCCGCGAATCGGGAGCGGGCCTGCCATGCGATCGCCGCGCGGTCCCACGATCGCCCGAGGACCTGCTGCAGGCCGTCTGCCAACGCATCAATGTCTCCCACCGGGACGACGATGCCATTGCTGTCGTCGATGAACTCCTGGGGACCGCCCGAGGCCGTCGTCAGGACTGGTAGCCCGGCTGCCAACGCTTCGGCGCAGGCCACCCCGAAGGTCTCGGAGTAAGAGGCCAGGGCGAAGGCGTCGGCACCCGCGAACTCTTCGGCGATGCGTTCGCGCGGCTGGGCACCCAGCACGACAACATTCGGGTTGTGGGCGGCAATGGCCTCCAACTGTCTGCGTTGTGGACCATCCCCGATGATGCGCAGCTGGACACCGGGCACCTTCTCGACGGCATGGGCCAGATCGACCATTCCCTTGCCTGGATTGAGGGTGGCGACGCTGACCACCACCGTGGCCTCATGGGCGCGGGCCGGACGGTCAAAGAGCTCGACGTCGACGATGTTGGGAATCACCGTCGAGGTGATCCCATGGGTTGCCAGCTGCGAGCTCAGACTCTGGGACACACTGACGACCGCGTCGGCCCTGTCCCCGGCCACGGACATGTCCTCGGTCAGGCGCCGGTCAGGGTTGGCCAGATGGGAGTCATGTTCGGTCCACACCAGCGGCTCGGGCAACTGGGCGCGGGCTGCAGCAGCGGCGAATCGTGCGAAATGGGCATGGACGACGTCGGGTGTTCCCCACTCCGAGGTCACCCTTCGGTGAAGTCGTCGCACAGCCCAGGCGTGGACACGATGATCGGTTCGCGCGGACACGGCCCCCACCGGGACGTCCATCCTCACGACGGTGATGCCGTCGTCGCGTTCCACGGCATGTTCGATGCGGGTCCCGAACCTGCGCCAATGGCGGGCCGAACGCGCGTCGAGGACGGCCAGAACCACATCATGGCCCTGATAGCGCAGCGCAACCGCCTGGTCGTACTCGAAGATTCCTCGCAGCGGAGCTTCCGGGCTCGGAATCCCCCGCGACAACACCATGACGCGCATATCACTCACTTGCGATTGACAACGACGGTACCCAGCACGAGATCGTCGAGACCCCGCCTTTCCGCACCGATGACAAGGGCGGGGATGACGAGGCACTTCATCGCTGTGCGGACGATCGCTCGCCACCATCCGATGGGGCTGAGGTCATCGAGTCGGACCACGGCCACCCGGGCGACGATCTGGCCGAAGGACCCACCTGCCATCCCGGTGAACAGGACCGACTCGACGAAGAAGACCGCCATCGGCATCCACATCCGCCAGCCTCCACCGCGAATCACTGCGGGCCCGAAGAGAACACTGGCCAGCACCATGGATGCTCCCCAGTCAACGATGAGGGCACCGCTGCGCTTGCCCCAACTCGCCAGCGACCCGCGCCCTTGCGCAGGAAGCCCGATCGAGGTGCCTGGCGCTGCCTCGGTTCCACTCACCCGGTGAATCCTACCGGTAGCACCTGTTACACGCTCGAAACACAACGGTGACGGCTGAGCAACGCGCAGGAACTACCGTGAAGACATCACCAGTCGTGTTGATGGAGGAAAGATGTTCGAAGGTCCCGACGACCTGCTCGCCTATGTCAAGGAGGAAGGCATCGAGATGATCGATGTCCGCTTCTGTGACCTCATCGGTGTCATGCAGCACTTCACCGTCCCCGCCCGAGAGTTCGACAAGGACCAGTACGAGAACGGTCTGGCCTTCGACGGATCCTCCATCCGGGGCTTCCAGAAGATCAACGAGTCGGACATGGCCCTGCTGCCCGACCCGACGACCGCCTGGGTCGACCCGTTCCGCGAGCACAAGACGCTCATCGTGAACTTCAACGTCCACGACCCGATCACCAAGGAGGCCTACAGCCGCGACCCCCGTAACATCGCGCGCAAGGCCGAGGCCTACCTCGCCTCCACCGGCATCGCCGACACTGCTTTCTTCGCTCCCGAGGCCGAGTTCTACGTCTTCGACGACATTCGCTTCGACACTCGTCAGAACACCTCGTACTACTCCATTGACTCCGAGGCTGGCGCCTGGAACACCGGACGCACCGAGGACGGCGGCAACCGTGGTTACAAGGTAAAGTACAAGGGCGGTTACTTCCCGGTGGCCCCCACCGACCACTTCGGTGATCTGCGTGACGAGATCGTCACCATCATGGAGAGCCTCGGCATGAAGGTCGAGCGCGCCCACCACGAGGTCGGCACCGCTGGCCAGGCCGAGATCAACTGGCGTTTCAACACCCTGTCCTACGCAGCAGATGACGTCATGAAGTTCAAGTACATCGTCAAGAACGTTGCCTGGCAGCATGGCAAGACGGCGACCTTCATGCCGAAACCGATCTTTGGTGACAACGGGTCGGGCATGCACGTCCACTCCTCGCTGTGGAAGAACGGCGATCCTCTCTTCTTCGACGAGTCCGGCTACGCGCAGTTGTCGGACATGGCTCGTTACTACATCGGCGGCATCCTCAAGCACGCCCCGTCGCTGCTGGCCTTCACCAACCCGTCGGCCAACTCCTACCACCGCCTCGTTCCGGGCTTCGAGGCCCCGGTCAATCTCGTGTACTCCCAACGCAACCGCTCCGCCTGCATGCGTATCCCGATCACTGGCCCGAACCCGAAGGCCAAGCGTGTCGAGTTCCGCTGCCCCGATCCCTCGGCCAACCCCTACATGGCCTTCGCCGCCCTGCTGCTCGCTGGCCTGGACGGCATCCAGAACAAGATTGAGCCGCCGGCCCCGGTTGACAAGGACATTTACGAGCTGCCCCCGGAGGAGCACGCCGCCATGGATCACGTTCCTGGCAGCCTCGGCGCCGTCCTCGACCACCTCGAGGACGATCACGAGTTCCTCCTTGCCGGTGACGTGTTCACCCCGGATCTCATCGAGACCTGGATTGAGCTCAAGCGTGGTGACCTGGCTGCTCTGCAGCAGCGTCCGCATCCCTACGAGTTCGACCTGTACTACGACATCTGAGTCGACGTGATCTTATGACGCGCCGAGGGGGACGGCTTCGGCCCTCCCCCTCGGCGCGTCATAGCCAGTTGGGTTGGACATGCCAACATGGCACGAATCGTGAGCCCGTTCTCCTCAGTCCAGCAACCGCACGGTCCCCTCAGCTGCCGGGACGGCGTCGGAACCATCCGGCCCGGTGGAAGATTCGTCGGTCAGGGCGTAGGAGCCTCCCAGATCCAGGCATCCTTCCAGAGCAGCCGTCGTCGTCCCCACCGTTGCAACGAGACGCCGTGCTCCCCGGTGCCTGCAATTACCATTGGTATGCCAAGACAATTCCCAGTTCGAGAGCTGTCCGGGAGCCAGACGTTTGGGTGCGACCTTGGGGTCGTAGGGCTTCCATGTCACCGGCACGACCACCCCCGCTTCAGAACTCTGGCGCAATGTCGGCATGACCGGCAGGGTTATCGTCGAATGGCTGCAATTACGGATCGTGAGCCACGTCACTCGTGATCCCAGAGCCGCTTCAACGCCGCCAAACCCCATCGCAACCTTCTCGCCCCGCCGACATGTCAGCGCACTCTGCGCCTCGCCATCGTGAGTCACCCGCTGCGCGGAGATGCTCGGCGCAGGGTGAGGACGCGGCGAATACGTCGGCGTCGACGTCATCGACGAGGTGGGTACGACAGCTTCGGGAGTCGCCGGGATCGGTCGTGAACACCCCGATGCCACGACCGTGGCTGCAACCGCCACCGCAACCGCACGCCACACCCTCATCCGATCCCTACCACGATCATCCTTGACACCTGCTGCGTCGTGTCATCACGCTGACAGAACGGTCATCATCCTGACCACACGACCGATCCGAGGACGGGCTTGGGAGATTCCGTCTGCTCGGGGCTCTCATCGTCTCCCGGACTCGGCGTCGCCGACGGCTTCACCATGGGTACGATGCAACCCTCTTGGCTGACGGTGTCACCGGCAATCTCAACGGACATGACCTGGCGGTGGGAACCACAGCTCCCTTGCCCAGGCCACGACAAGGTGACCTTGCGCCACATCCCCGTCAGCAATTGTCCTGGGACGATCCCCTGAGATTGCCACGTGGCCTTGACAGCAGAGCCATCAGAGGTGACCGTGATCTTCGGCACCGAAGGCAAAGTCAATGGTTTCTCGGCGCAGTTGCGAACGATCACCTCGACGGAGTTCCCCTCGTCTGTCACCTTCACCGGGGACATCTCAACGGAGGCAGTCGAACCCTTGCACACCGGCACAGCCATGGTGTTCGGGCTGGAGGCAGCCGTCGACGGCTTCGCGCGCACCGGCTGAGGAGGAACCGAATTGACAATCGGCGTCGCCCCGGGCTGATTCGCGATGTCGGCAACGGTCGGGGTTTTCTCAGCACACCCTGCTGCGGCCACGACGGCAGCCAGGCACACAAACATCGTCACTGGTCGGCGAACAGTCATACCCTCAAGCTACCGTGAACTCATGGCAGCTGAGACATCCCACACCGGCACCTCCACTGACGTCTGTGTGACCGTTGGCCGGGTCCGTGATCTCCTCGACCAGTGGTATCCGCCATCCCTGGCCGCGTCATGGGACGCCCCCGGTCTGGTGTGCGGAGATCCTGACGACACCGTCAAGACCGTCGTCTGTGCATTGGAGGCCACCGATGCCGTCGTCGACGCCGCCATCGAAGCCCATGCGGACATGCTCGTCGTCCACCACCCACTTCTCATGCGGGGAGCTACATCCGTGGCTGCCGACACCGCCAAGGGACGCATCATCCACCGCCTCATCCGCCACCGCATCGCCCTCATGAGCGCTCACACCAACGCCGACGCCGCCGTCGGCGGGGTCAATGACGTTCTTGCACGACTCCTTGGTGTCATCGTTGAGCGCCCCCTGGAACCCGTCACCCAGACCGTGGATCTGTGGGGAGTGCAGGTCCCCGTCTCCTCTGCCGAGACACTCCGCCACGCCCTCTTCGACGCCGGAGCCGGCCGATTCGACGGTTATGACCAGTGCAGTTTTGAGACGGTCGGACGCGGCCAGTTCCGTCCCCTCGATGGCTCCCACCCCACCCTGGGAGACATCAATGAGGTCGAAACCGTCGAGGAGGTGCGCATCCATGTCGTCGCCCCCACCTCGGCGCGCTCCTCTGTGCGCTCAGCTCTCATCGCTGCTCATCCCTATGACGTGCCCGCCTACGACGTGACGACCGTCGACTGCGGAACCCGTCCCGGCCCCACCACCCCAGGAATCGGTCGCGTCGGCCACCTCGATGAACCGATGACCCTGCGTTCCTTCACCCAGCGGGTGGTCGAGCGTCTCCCCCGCACCGTTTGGGGAGTGCGGGCCGCGGGAAACCCGGACCAACCGGTGGCCACTGTGGCGCTGTGCTCCGGGGCGGGGGATTCCCTCCTCGAGGCCGCAGCAGCCAGCGGCGCCGACGTCTACCTCACCAGCGACCTGCGCCATCACCCTGCCGACGAGCACCTGAGAGCCGGAGGGCCAGCCCTCATCGACACCGCTCATTGGGCCTCCGAGTCGCCCTGGTGCGCAGACGTGGCACGACGACTCCACGAAGAACTCGGCCTGCCGTGTCGGGATCTGGGCATTCGAACCGACCCGTGGACCATCGGAGCCGCAGTGGCACAATAGACGTACGTGACAAGCACTGACTCCCCGAACCACGCCGACGACCTGCGAGACGACCGCGAGTCCGTCGATGACACCGAGGCCGTCATCCGGCTGGGGTCAATGCTGCTGTCATCAGGTACCGGGTCCTACCGGGTGAAGAGAGCCATGTCGGACGCCGGCCGGGCCCTCGGCATGGACCGTATCGACGCGACGGTCGGTCTCACCGAGATCACCGCGACCGCCCATCGCGGGGACAACTTCCGCACCGTCGCCCGCGAGGTGTACCGGGTCCGCGTCGATTCCTCCCGGATCGCGGCCTTGGAAGATCTGGCCCATAACCTGCCAGCGGGCACCACAGGACGTGACCTGGAATCACGGCTGGACCACATCTCACGCAACGTCCGGCCGAAATGGGCCGAGTGGCAGACCGTCCTGGCTGGCGGAGTCGCCTGCGCCGGGTTCGCCATCCTCAACAAGTTCTCCCTGGCCGATTCTCTCGTCGTCCTGGTAGCAGCCTCGGTCGGACAGTTCGTGCGCGGCCGCCTCAACCGACGCTGGCTCAACCAATTCGCGATCGCTGCCCTCGCATCCGCTGCGGCCTGTCTGGTCTACCTGCTCCTCGCTGACCTGTTGACCGCAACCGGCCTGCACACCATCCACGGCCCCGGCTACGTCGCCTCCCTACTGTTCCTGGTGCCCGGCTTCCCGATGATCACCTCGATCCTCGACATGGTCAGAATGGACTTCACGGCCGGGCTGAGCCGGGCGACGTATTCCATCGGACTGACCCTGGCAGCGACGATGTCTGCCTGGGTGTTCTCAGCCGCCACCGGACTGCAACCCCTGCCAGCCCAGACAGAGTTCCCGACCTCGTGGGCCTGGCTGGCCTACGCCGTTGCGACAGCGTGCGGGGTTGCCGGATTCGCCGTCATCTTCAATTCGTCGCCGCGCATGGTCGTGTGGGCAGCGGCACTGGGAGTGTGCGGGAACCTGTGCCGTTTGGGACTCATCAGCGTCCATTCGCCAGTTCAGTTAGCAGCCGGTGTTGGTGGTCTCGTCATTGGATTACTCGCGGGTCCGCTGTCCGCCAGGACGAAATTGCCACGTATCACCCTGACCGTCCCGGCCTGCGTCATCATGGTCCCCGGGGCCGCGATGTACCGCACCGTCTTCTGGCTCAATGGCCAGGACATGACGAAGGCTCTCACCTTCGGCGCCGACGCCGTCCTCACCGTCATCCTCATCGCCTGCGGGCTCGCGGTGGCCCGTATGCGTACTGACCCGGCCTGGGCCCGCAACCTTCCGGTCCCCAGCCCGCACGCCTTCAAGTTCTCCGATGAGGACTGATCACTGGTTCCAGAACACGGCGTCAACGACCTTGGAGGCACGTCGGCAATGCCGCATACGGTCCTCGATGAGTTGTTCCGATGCTCCCCGACCCATCCCCAGGACCCGGGCGATGACGTCAAGATCAATCGAGTCGGAGGGGATGACGTCGCTGGGACGCCCCCGCACTACCATGATCGCATTGCGCAGCCGACTGGCCGCCAACCACGAAGTACGCAGCTCCATGTGCTGCTCCTGATCGATGTGCCCAGCCGCCAAGGCGGCATCGAGAGCCGCGATCGTCGAGGTCGTCCGAAGGGAAGGCTCCTTGCCGGCATACCGCAACTGAAGAATCTGCGCCGTCCACTCGATGTCAACCAGACCCCCCGGCCCGAGTTTGAGATGGCGCCTCGGATCGACCCCGCGCGGAATCCGCTCGGACTCCATGCGCGCCTTGAGCTTACGGATCTCGGCTATCTGGCTGTCGGTCAGACCGTCTGGCCGGTAACGCACGTTGTCAACACATTCCAGCAGAGCCTCTGTCAGCTCCCGGTCACCTGCCCCGTGGCTGGCCCGCAACAAGGCCTGGGCCTCCCACGTGCTCGACCACTTCCCGTAGTACGTGCGGTAGCTCTCCACGCTGCGGACCAGTGGCCCTGATCGGCCCTCCGGGCGCAGATCCGCGTCGAGCACCAAAGCTGGAGCTGGACCGTTCTTGCCCAGCGCGTTGCGCAACGTGGTGACAATGCGCAGTGCCTTCTCACCGGCGCTCGGGGCGTCCCCGACGACGAAGAGGCAGTCAGCGTCAGAACCGTATGACAACTCCTGGCCACCCCAGCGGCCCATGGCGACGACCCCGATCGGCGGGGCATCCTCGATTCCCCGCGAGACTGCGCCCAAGGCCGCATCAATCGTCGCTCCCGTCAGGTCACTGAGGGCCTGGCCAACACGCAAGGTGTCGGTGACATTGAGAATGTCGGCCACCAGAATCCGGAACAATTCACGACGCCGCACCGCTCGGATCGCCCAGATCGCCTCGTCGACATCGTGATGACGTCTGGCGACCGCATTCATCTGGCGGGTCAGGTCGTCCCTGTCCAGCGGGGTCAGATCATCATCGGCGAGAACCTGTGCAGTCTCGGGTGCTCGGGTGAGGACGTCGACGGCATACCTCGACGTCGACAGCACCATCGCCAGTCGCTGGGCCATCGCCCCCTCGTCGCGCATGGCGCGCAAGTACCACGGCGACTTCCCCAGCGCCTCGGAGACCTGGCGGAACGCCAGCAAACCATGGTCGGGACTGGGGCCGTCGGCCAGCCAGGCGAGCATGGCGGGCATGAGGGCGGTCTGAATGCGCACTGCCCGGCTGGTACCACTGGTGAGGGCCTCGATGTGACGCAGCCCGGCCTCCTCGTCGTGGAAACCCAGCGCGCCCAGCCGCACCTTGGCCGCCTCCGGACTCATCCGCAGATCCTCGGTGGGGATACGCGCAACAGCCTCCACCACCGGAGAGTAGAACACCTGGCCGTGGGCGCGTAGGACAGCTTTCGACGTGGCGGTCCACACCCCGCGAACCTCGTCGGCAGTGTGCAAACCGACGGCTCGGGCCAGCCGGCGCAAACCTGGCTCGTCGTCAGGAAGGAGGTGGGTGCGGCGCAGCCGGAACATCTGCACTCGATGTTCCAGTACCCGTTCCAGTCGGTAGGCCTCCTCGAGACGTTCTGCTACGCCTCGGGAGATGTAACCGCCGCCGGCCAGGGCGCGCATGGCTGGCAGGGTCGCGCGAACCCGCAGCGACTCGTCCTGCCGTCCGTGGACCAACTGCAACAACTGAGCCGTGAATTCGACGTCACGCAGCCCACCAGCACCGAGTTTGATCTCGCGCCCCTTGTCCTTGGCCCCGATGAGGGAGACGACCCGAGTTCGCATGGCACGGGTCTCAGGGACGAACCCCTCGGCCTCTCCGACCTGCCAGACCATCGGTGCGACCATTTCGACGAATCGGTGCCCCAGATCGAGGTCGCCAGCCATCGGACGAGCCTTGAGGAGAGCCTGGAACTCCCAGTTCTTCGCCCATTTCTCGTAGTAGGTGCGCATCGAGTCCATGGTTCGCACCAGCGGGCCGGCATTGCCCTCGGGACGCAGCGCGGCGTCAATCTGCCAGATGGATCCGGCTGCCGAATGCGCCGAACATATCCGTGCCACCGAGGCCGCCAGTTTCGTGGCGATGTCGATGGCCCGAGCTCCCGAGACGTCCTCGCGGGCCGGCTCAGCGACATGGATGACGTCGACGTCGGAGAGGTAATTGAGTTCCTGGGCCCCGCACTTTCCCATCGCGATGATGGCCAGTCGGGCGTCGGCATGGTCGGGGCAGTCAGCGCGCGCCAGGGCCAGTGCGGCGGTGACGATGCCGTCAGCCAGGTCTGTCAATTCCCCAGCGATGTCCTCAATGATCTGGGTCGGATCGTCTGCGTCGACGTCGCGGGCCGCGATCCGCACCAGATGGCGCCGATTGGCCAGCCTCAACCGATCTGCTGCCGGGCCGGTCGGTGACTCGGCCACCAGGAACTCACCGACCTGAGCAGCTCCGACGACCTCGAGCAGGTCGTCGCGGATCTCGTCATGCCCGAGACGCACCGGATCACGCGAAATCTCGGCCAAGTCGTCGGGATGGACGATGAGGTGACGGCCCAACTCGCTGGAGGCGCCGAGGAGTCTCACCAGGCGACGCGCGGAGTCGTCGTCATGAAGCAGGTCAGCGACACGCCGGGGGGATTGCTGCGAAAGATCTGCCAAGGCGTCAAGGGCAAGATCGGGGTCACAGGAGGTTTCGAGGTGGAGTTGCCATCCCGCCAGCCGATCGGGGTCAGTCCCGATCGTCTCTGCAATCCGCTGGTGATGAGCCAGGGCCGCATCGGTGTCCATCACCCCCAGACGCAGTAGGTCCACCGTGACCTTCGGCTTGCGATCCACCGCGACCACCCCCTCGATGGCACATTAGCCGACGAGGGCACCGACGTGTTGCTCAGTCGTCACGTCGGTGTCGAATGGGTGTACGGTCCCTGCAACTCGATTCTTCTAGCCTTGTTGGGGTGACGATCATGGCAGCACGCGCGGAACGTGGCGTGAAGCGGCTGGCGACGACATTCGTGACCACCGCCCGTTCGCTGCTGCCCCCTGCCCAGGGCGGCACTGTCGGTCCTGCCAGTGCGCGGCTGTGGGGGCGTCACCACATCGCCCACATCATGGTCATCCTCACCGACACCTTGCAGACCGTCACCACTCCGACGACGATCAGGCCAATCACCCTGGCCAAGGTGATCGACGAACGCCACAAGGCCACCGGCACCCTGGCCACCATCGGCCATGAAGTCATCGCCAACGACACCGCCAGCCGCCTTGCCAGCCAAGCCCAACGTCTCCTCAGCGAGGTCGAGTCAGTACTGTTGGCCTCCCCCGGCCCCTCGGCGACGGTGGAGTCCCTCGTCGGCCCGGTCCGCGTCACCGATCACTTGCGAGCCACCCTGCTTGACATGGTTGCCATGAGCCTCTACGACGGCGTCGACATCCCATCAGTGGCACTCACCGAAAGCTGCCGGACCCTCGCAGCGGTGCTTGACGAATCCCACGGCGGTCGCACCATCGAACTGCGTGTACCGCCCGCCTGCGCAGTCCAGCTGGCAGCCACGCAGTCGGGACCCAGCCATCACCGGGGAACCCCACCCAATGTTGCCGAGATGGACCCGGTCACCTTCTTGCAACTGGCCACCGGCTTCTCCCACTGGGCGGAAATGCGCGAGGCGGGCCGACTCCAGGCGTCCGGATCCCACGTCGACGATGTCGCAGACATCCTGCCAGTGGTGAACATGGCCGAAGCCCTCACCGAGATTCTTGCCGAGGACTGATCGGGCTGCCGCTCACAGGTGCGGCAGGTAGCGATCCAACTCGAACTGGCTGACCTGCCGGTTGTACTCCTCGAACTCCGCTCGCTTGTTGCGCAGGAAGAAGTCGTAGACGTGCTCACCGAGAGTCTCGGCCACCAGCTCGGACTCCTCCATGCACCGGATGGCGGCACCCAAACTCTGGGGAAGCCGTTTGATGCCCAGAGCATGACGCTCTCGGGCTGACAACTGCCAGACGTCGTCGGATGCCTCCTCGGGCAATGGCAGTTCTTTCTCGATGCCGTCCAGGCCAGCAGCCAGCACCACGGAGTAGGCCAGGTACGGGTTTGCGGCCGAATCGATGGAACGCAACTCCACCCGAGCAGATGAGGCCTTGTCCGGCTTGTACATCGGGATGCGGACGAGGGCCGAGCGATTGTTACGGCCCCAGCAGATGTAACTGGGAGCCTCCCCTCCACCCGAGAGCCGCCGGTACGAGTTCACCCACTGGTTCGTCACAGCGGTGATTTCCGGGGCGTGGTGGAGCAGGCCGGCCACGAAGTGCTTGGCCACCGCGGACATGCGGAACTCGTCAGCGGCGTCATAGAAGGCATTGGTGTCACCCTCGAACAGGGACATGTGGGAGTGCATCCCCGACCCGGCGCGATCGGTGAAGGGCTTGGGCATGAACGTGGCCTTGATGCCCTTGAGGGAGGCGATCTCCCGAATGACCACACGGAAAGTCATGATGTTGTCGGCCATCGTCAAGGCGTCGGCATAGCGCAGGTCGATCTCGTGTTGACCGGGAGCGGCCTCGTGATGACTGAACTCCACCGAGATACCCATCTGCTCCAAGACGTTGATGGCGTCCCGACGGAAATCGGTGCCCGCTCCCAAGGTGGTGTGGTCGAAGTAGCCACCATTGTCGAGGGCAACGGGTGCTGCACCAGGCTGGTGCTCGTCCTTGAGCAGGTAGAACTCGATCTCGGGGTGCACGTAGCAGGTGAACCCCATGTCGGCGGCCCGGGCCATCGTCTTCTTGAGGACGTGACGCGGATCGGCAGCCGAGGCCGTGCCGTCAGGATTGGTGATGTCGCACAGCATCCGGGCGATGCCGGTACCGGTACGCCACGGCAGCACCTGGAAGGTCGCCGGGTCCGGGCGGGCGACCATGTCGGCCTCATAGACGCGGGCGTAACCCTCGATGGCCGAACCGTCGAAACCAACACCTTCCGCGAAGGCACCTTCAACCTCAGCGGGGGCAATGGCGACGGACTTGAGTGATCCCAGGACGTCGGTGAACCACAGCCTCACGAAACGGATACTGCGTTCCTCCATGGAACGCAGGACGAAATCAGTCTGTCTGCTCACCCGTCCAGTGTGCACGGCGCGTGTTTCGAACGGGTAACAGATATTCTGGATCGTCTAGGTAGACTGCCGACATGGCTTCGGGTCCTCAGGCGGGGTGGTATCGAGATCCCGACGGCACCCCAGACCGTTATCGCTGGTTTGACGGCGAGCGCTGGACTGACCGCACCCTCACGTCCTCACAACCTTCTGGGCAGCAGGGCGGAACAGGCAAGCCTGACAACAATGGGCGCGGCGGTTCGGGATGGGTGTGGGCGATCATCGCCGTGATTCTCATCATCGCCGTGATCGCCGCTCTGGGTCTGCGTCGACACACCTCGTCCGAGCATCACGCGGAGCCCGATCTCAACTCCTCCTCACCAACCGTCTCAGCCTGGAACGAGAGGTCGAGTACCCCATCGGCCAGCTCGTCGGCCGTGAATTGCCCGCAAGGACAGAGCCCAGGCAACGAGGACACCAGCGACGGTCGGTTGCACGGTGGCGGGGTCTCGGTGGAGTCCATCCCCGACTGGCGTCGACAAAACCTCACTCTGCCGTGGGTGAAGGATCAGTCGGCACAGATTGACGACGTCTATCTCGGGTGGATGAGCGTGTCCGGAGTGGGCGGTTTGCCGGTTGCGGACGGGTTCTCCGATCCCCAGACGGCAGCGTCGATGATGATAGACTGTTTCGCCAGCTCTGACTACTACTTCGGCTACACCGGCGAGCAGGAGATTCGATCAGAGGCCCTCACCGTTGACGGACATCCCGCATGGTGGAAGCGCAGCGAGATCTACGTGAGCCTGTCGCATCTGCCAGAGGTGCGTGGCGATGTGGTCGACGTCGTCGTGGTCGACACCGGACAGACGGATTTCCTCGGGATGTACTTCAACTCAGCCACCATCGGTGACTCGACTCGTCAGGCCCTCGTCGATCATGCTCGGGAATCGCTGAGGGTGGGCTGACGGGTCTCTCGTTGCCGTCATCTGCCGTGATAACCTCACGAAGGTGACTCAGCCGATCTTCTTACCCGCGGAGCCACGTTGACCCTGAAGATTGCCATCAACTCCGTCATCAAGGGCGTCGGGTCGTGGCTGGCCCTCATCATCACCTCTGTGGTGCTCATGGTTGTGTTGACGATGAGCATCGGCCTCATCGTCGCCGGGGCCAGCGTTCAGGGAGAGGCCCAGGAGGCCTACACCTCGATGGGTGGGGTTGCCCTGGGATTCACGGTGCTGACGGGGCTTGTCTCCTTCCGACTCGTCGTGAGTACCTGCGTGGGGCTGCAACGTCAGGATGTTGCGCTGTGGCAGATCGCCGGAGTTCTGCCGCGCGCGGCACTGACCATCATGATTACCGAGATTTTCCTGGTCACCATTGTTTCAGCTCTCCTCGGCGGGCTGGTGTCCATGGCCCTGTGGCCCGGATACGCCCACTTCGTCGCCGACAGTGGACTACCTCCCAGTGATGTCCTGGCCGATCCGCTGCCCCTGGTGGCCCTGATCATCGCGATGGCGACAACGTCTGCTGTCAGTCTGCTCGCTGGGATCAGATCAGCCAAGAAGGTCATCAAGGAGGACCTCGTGAGTGCTTCCCAGTCACAGACTCCTCCCAGCACGAGTGTTGGCGCCAAGATCGTGACGGCAGTCACGGCCATCGTGTTGGTGGCTGGAACGGTGACTCTGTACCTGGTGATCGGCAATGCGGATCGGATATCCGACCCCAAGCAGTTGGGTGACATCCTCAGTTCCTACCCGGGGATGGGCCTGCTGGGCTGTCTGGTGTTCGCGGTGATTTCCGGCCCGCTCGTGCGCGCCCTGACGGCAGTCTTGCGCGCCATCCCCCTGGGAACGTCTGGGTTTCTCTCGACCCGGGAGGCCAGCGCCAGGCCAGCCCTCACCCGTGCCCTCGTCGTTCCCATCACTTTGGCAGCAGCGGCCGTGGGGATCATGTCCAGTTGGATTCACGAATTGACATGGGTCACGACCACGCTGGCGCCCGGGTCGGGGTCCGTGTCAGCTCAGCCCCGACAACTCTTCCTACTCCTCGGTGGACCAGTCATCGTGGCGTGCGTGTGCGCAGCCGCCATCGTCTTCGCCACAGCCACCCACCGTCGACGCGACAATGCCCTGCTGACGGTGTCGGGAGCCACCACCCGCGACGTCATCGTCAAGGTCGTTCTTGAAGCAGCGGAATATGCCGTCATCTGCTTGCTGTGTTCCTACACCATCGTCATGGTCAACGACGTCGCCATGGCCACAGCCTTGTCGGCTGGGCCAGTGGGTTCGGTACCCGTCCTGACTCCGGGATGGTCCAGTGCCGCAGTTGTCGCATTCGGGGTCATTCTCACCGTCACCATGCTCCTGATCATCACCGCAGCCGGGATGCGCAAGGAGCCAGTCGGCGTCATCCTGGGAGCACACTCATGACATCTCTCATCAGCGCAACCGGCGTACGCAAGGGGTTTGGCCGAGGTTCCCAGCGTGTGGAGGTCCTCAAGGGAGTTGACCTGGACGTCGGGCCCGGGGAGTTCGTCGCCATCGTCGGGTCGTCGGGGGCAGGTAAGTCGACCTTGCTGTATTGCCTGAGTGGCCTCACACCTGCCGACGACGGTCAGATTGTCCTGGCTGGCAACGACATGAGATCGGCAAGCAGGACTCGGCTGGCACAGATCCGACGCGACCATCTCGGCTTCATCTTCCAGGACCTCAATCTCATCAGTTCGCTCACCGTGGCCGACAACGTTGCCCTGTCCGCTCGTCTCGCGCGGATGAAGCCCCGCAAGAGCGAGATTCTGAGCGCCCTGGACACTGTCGGGCTCGGCTCGTGTGCCCGCAAGTACCCCGGTCAACTCTCCGGAGGGCAGCGGCAGCGGGTGGCCATCGCTCGCTCCCTCATCCGCAAACCCCACGTGATGTTCGCCGACGAACCCACCGGGTCCCTCGACGTCAGTGCCAGGGACACCGTCCTCGAGTTGCTGCGCCGCACGGTCACCGAATCAACAGCGCTGGTCATGGTGACCCACGATCTTGACATCGCCGCAACCGCCGACCGCGTGATCGTCCTCGCCCACGGCTGCAATGATCAGATCCTGACGCGCCCGTCGGCAGCGGAGGTTTTTGACGCTCTCCATCGGGGTTGACACCTGGTGAAACCCATTGCCGCCCTCGACAGTCGGTGAGGAGACGCCCACAGGACCTACACTGCGTCGACCAGGACCTACACTGGGTCGACGTGAGTGCCATCAAGCCGTATCCCCAGAGCCCTCGTCGCACCGTCCCCGGCAGCATTGCCCGTCCGCCCTATGTGGGGCTGGGAGACGTCCCGGAGACCTACGACGGCTCCCACGTGCAGACCGCCGAGACGATCGCTGCCATGGAGGAGGCCGGACGCATCGCGTGCGGTGCGATGCACGAGGCTGGTAAGGCGGTGGCGCCCGGAGTCACCACCGACGAGTTGGACCGCATTGCCCATGAGTACATGTGCGACCACGGCGCCTACCCGTCGACCCTCGACTACCGCAATTACCCCAAGTCCTGCTGCACCAGCGTCAACGAGGTCATTTGCCACGGTATCCCCGATGCTCGCCCGCTGGAGGACGGCGACATCGTCAAGATCGACGTCACGGCCTACAAGAACGGCGTGCACGGCGACAACTGCTACACCTTCCCCTGTGGCAACGTCGACCAGGAATCCCTCGACCTCATCACGCACACCCAGGAATCCATGAACCGGGCCATCAAGGCCGTCAAGCCTGGTCGGTCGATCTCCATCATCGGTCGCATCATCGAGAACTATGCCAAGCGGTTCGGGTATGGCGTGGTGCGCGACTACACCGGTCACGGCGTCCACAGCGCCTTCCACTCTGGTCTTGTCGTTTTCCACTACGACGAGCCGCGTTACGACGTCACCCTCGAGGAGGGTATGACGCTGACCATCGAGCCGATGCTGACACTGGGTGACCAGTCCAATCACCAGTGGGACGACGGTTGGACAGTCCTGACCAATGACGGCTCCCGGTGTGCCCAGTTCGAGCAAACCCTCGTCGTCGAGAAGGATGGCGCGCGCATCCTCACCACTCTGGACTGACGAGCCTCACCGTTGGGCGGCGACCCTGGCTCGGCGAGTTCGCTGTATCGCCGGGTCAGGGATGGGAACCGCACTCACCAGAGCACGGGTGTATTCCTCCCTCGGATGCGAAAGCACGTTCGTCGTTGGCCCTTCCTCGACGATGCGGCCTTTGCTGAGCACCACTGTGCGGGCCGCGATCTGCTCGATGACCGCCAGATCGTGCGAGACGAACAGGCACGCGAACCCCAGATCAGCTTGCAGATCCATCAAGAGCTTGAGCACCTTGGCCTGCACCGACACATCAAGGGCGCTGGTGGGTTCATCGGCGATCACCAGCCGAGGGTCCAGGGCCAGGGCGCGAGCAATGGCCACCCGTTGACGCTGACCACCGCTCATTTGATGTGGGTAACGATCGGCCATCGATGCTGGTAACTCCACCTGTTCGAGGAGTTGACGCACCCGGGCGCGCCTTCGCGACGAGTCGAGGGTGGAGTGCAGCATCAAAGGTTCAGCGATGGACGCGCCGACGGTGCGCCTGGGATTGAGAGCTGAGGCCGGATTCTGATACACGATTCCTGTGCTGCGCCGGACGGGGAGCATTGCGCGTCGAGAGGCGCCGGCCACCTCGACCCCGGCCACTCGTACCGTCCCGGAGGCCACCGGCACCAACCCTGCCAGAGCGCCAGCGATCGTGGATTTGCCCGACCCGGACTCCCCCACGAGTCCCAGGACTTCCCCCGGCTCGATGGCCAGACTCACGCCGCGCACCGCATGGACGGGTTTGCGTCGCCGCGCACGGTAGATGACGTTGAGGTCAGTAACCTCGACAAGTGGCGGGGCAGGTTCGGGACTCATCTCGTCAGAGGCAGACCGGCCGACGACCTCTTCGGTTCCCGGCTCATCGCCGGTTTCGGGCTCAACGGCGCCCACCCCGTCGGGATTGGTCTGTGGCTCAAGGGTTGTTCGTATGGCATCGAGGCGAGGAACAGCGTCGAGGAGCTGGCGGGTGTAAGAGTGTTGCGGGTCGTTGAAGATCGCATCGACGGTGCCCCGCTCGATGATGTGGCCTTTTCTCATGACGGCAACCTCGTCGGCAACGTCGGCCACGACGGCCATGTCATGTGTGATGAGCAGCACCGCCATGCCTTCGTCAGTCAACTGCCGCAACAGGTTGAGGATCTCGGCTTGCACGGTGACATCAAGGGCCGTGGTGGGCTCATCAGCAATGATCACCTTCGGGTTGCAGGCCAGGGCCACGGCCATGCACGCTCTTTGCAACTGGCCTCCGGACAATTGATGCGGGTAGGAGGCAGCGATCCGCTCCGCGTCCGGCAAACCGACGCGACCCAGGAGCTCATGTACTCGGTCACGAATCCAGGAACGCGACCGAGCCTGGTCGGAGTGGGTCTTGATGACTTCACGGATCTGGGCGCCGATGGTCACAAGCGGGTCAAGTGCGCTGGAAGGCTCTTGAAAGATGGTGCCGACCAACCGACCTCGTACACTGTCGAGCACCGACCTGTCTGCCCCAACCAGTTCCACGGCTCCCTCGCTGACGCTTCTGCCAGGCTCGTCGCGGCTCAGTAGCACCGATCCCGTCATCGTGGCGGCCTGGGGCAGCAGGCCGAGGCTGCCCAGGGCTGTGACAGACTTCCCCGATCCCGACTCCCCCACCAGCGCCAGCACTCGTCCAGGCACGAGGTCCAGATCGACGGCCTCGCTGGCCGCCACCGGCGAGCCAGAAAATCTCACCGTGACATCTCGCAGACTCAAGACAGCATCCGCCTGCCGGTTTTGCTCTGGCATCACCGGGGTGGGAGCATCGTGCCGCCGGGATTGGCCGCTCATTTCTGGACTCCCACGACGAGGTAGTTCGGGTACGCCGGGAAGGGGTTGACGAAGAAACCGCTGACACCTGATCCGTGCAGGAAAGCATTGCGCCGGTACACCAACGGAACGACGGGAACGTCCTGGGCGATGCGTCGATCAATCTTCGCCCATTTTTCCTTGGCCTCATTCATCGGCAGGGCGGCCACTTCGGTGAGCATCCGGTCCACCTCAGCGTTGTGGTAGCGAGAAAGGTTGAACCCGCCTGATCCGATCTCGCTGGAGGCAAACAGCGGCTGCAAATTGGCATTGGCCGACGGATAGTCGGGATTCCACGAAGCAATGGTCAAGTCGTACTCGGAACCATCCGACTGGGTCGTTTTCTCAATCCAGGTTTCACTTTCCACAGGATTGATCTTGACCGAGATGTTGACCTTCTGGAGTGCCTGTTGGACGGCTTGGGCGAGGGCCAGCATCTCCTCATCGTTGCTGACCAGCAGGACGAGCTGGCCCACCGTCTTGCCTTGAAGGATTTTCTGAGCCTTTGCGGTGGATTCAGGGTACAGGTTGTAGTCCTGACGTCCCGGGATTCCAGGAGTGATGTACGTCGTCGCTGGTGATGCACCTATTTCTCCGCCCAGGGCGATTGTGGCGGCCTTGCGATCCACTGCGTAGGCGATGGCTTGGCGCACCGTGACGTCCTTGACGCGCTCAACGTTGATCGCCAAGTACTGCAGCGGTCCAGCGCTACCAACGGCCAGCCGAGACTTGGCCTGAGGGTTGGAGGTCACCTGAAGCACGTGGGCAGGGGGCACCATCTCTGCCCCAAATGCGTTGCGGTCATTTCCAGAATCAGAGATGAGACGTTGAGCAACCACCGAGCTGTCCTGACCCAGGGAAAACACGATCGTGTCAGGCAGAGCAGTACGCACCTCGTCAGAGGACGCTGTCCATTTCGGGTTGCGCTTGAGGGTGGCAGCCACACCCTGCTTGTACTCAGCCACACGATAGGGCCCAGACGCGACCGGTTTACGGCCGTAGGTCGTGGGGTTGTCGCCGAGGGGGACGGGAGCGAATGCGGGCATGGAAACGATCCACGGCCAGTCACCAAATGGCGCTTTCAAATGGAAAACGATCGTCTTGTCGTCTGGCGTCTCGATGGACGTCAAGTGTTTGCCTTGATATGGGCCGGTGTATCCGGACGTTCCGGCAAGCAGCGTCTTGTGGTAGCCGAGACCACCGGCCAGGGAAGCCGTGAAGGTGCGTTCAACTCCATGACGAATCTGGGTGGACGTGATCGGCGACCCGTCCTCGGCCACCAGATCGTCCTTGAGGGTGAAGGTCCAGGTCTTACCACCATCGGAAGCTTTTCCGGTGTCGGTTGCGAGGTCGGGGACAACCTTGACCTCCTTACCGCTGACGATCTGCCAGCTGGTGAGGCGGCGGTGTACAAGGGCCAACGAGGTGACGGCCATGCCCTGACTGCGGCCAGGATCCCAGTTCATATCAGTACTTGACGTGAGGACGGTCATCATCCCGCCCTTGGTGGGCGTGGCTGATCCAGCTATCTGCGCCGAACGTTCATTGGCACCGCATGCGCTCAGTGCCGCAACTGCGGTGGTGGCCCCCACCCCGAGCATGAAGCCGCGGCGAGACAACGACGAAATGGAGTATGTGCTGAGGTCCATGATTTTCATCTTTCTTGCGAATCGTTTTCAGCGACATGACTGTGATGTGAATATGTACCGTCTGGTTGCGCTGCGGCGTGTCAGCGTCACACCCGAGGATCGATAGCTGCTGCGACAATGTCGGCCAACAGATTCATTCCGACAATGAACACTGCAGCCACCAAGGTGATGCCCATCACGAGGTGAACGTCGGTAGCTCCCACGGCATCCATGAGCAATGCGCCAAGACCTTGGATGGAAAACACTTTCTCGGTGATGACGGCGCCACCCAGCAATCCACCCAAGTCGAGAGCAAAATACGTGAGCACCGGAACACAGATGTTGCGTAGCACGTGATTTGCCAGGACGCGTCGTTCCGGCAGGCCCGCAGCACGAGCGGTGCGCACATAATCCTCGTCAAGGGTCTCGAGTACCTCGCTGCGGACCATCCGCGTATAGACCGCCGCCGAGAGCACGGCGAGAACCGTCCACGGCAGGGCCAGATGCCACAGCCAGTCGACAGAGCTCACAGAGAATGGCACATATCCGGAGACCGGAACAATATCAGCCTTGAACCCGAGTAGCAGGATGCCGAGAAGGCCCACCAGATAGGCCGGTGAGGAAATCCCCAAAACTGTTCCGGTCATGATCGCACGGTCCACGACACTGCCCCGACGAAGGGCTGAAATGACGCCGGTGCTGACACCAATGACCAACCACAACACAGCCGCACCCAAAGCCAGCGAGACAGTAACCGGCAGACGGCTTGCAATGAGTTCGGTGACCGGAGTCGACAAGCGGAATGAGTATCCCAGGCAGGGAGCAGAACAGTGAATGGCATCAGCTCCAGCCCCATACGTAGTACCTGCAACTATCCCAGACAGGTAGTTCCAGAATTGCTGGTACCACGGATCATCCAAGCCCATGTAAGAACGCGCTAGGGCAAGATTTTGCGGGGTGCACGGCTTACCGCACGCCAATTGGGCTGGATCAGCAGGGAAGAACTCAAAGATGGCAAAGGTGATGAAGGTAATGACGACGAGCACCGCGAGCGTCTGCACCAGGCGAGAGGCGAGGAAATGTAGACGGTTCATCGAGACTCACCCAGCCTCGGGTCAATGGCGTCACGAAGCCCGTCACCAAAGAGGTTGAAAGCCAGGGTTACCAGGAACAGCGCGCCGCCGGGGAACAGCAAGTACCACGGATCCGTGCTCACCCAGTTGACCGCCGAGCCTATGGATCGACCCCACGACGGCGTCGGTGGGGTGACACCCACCCCCAGGAAGGACAGCGCCGCTTCCGCGCCGATCTTCCCCGGAATGGAGATGGTCGTGAAGACGATGATCGTGGCCACCAGATTGGGCAGCATCTGCCGCACCACGATGTGCAAATGGCTTGCGCCCATGGCCTGTGAGGCACGAATGAAGGTCCGCGATCGCATCGACATCGCCTGACTGCGCAGCACCCGCGCCGTTGAGGGCCACCCCAACAGACCGATGATGAGAACCATGACGGTCACTCGTGGGGCGGTGGCCGGGATGACCGCCGAAATCGCGATCATGAACACCAGCTGTGGGAATCCCAGGATGACGTCAGTGCCACGAGAGGCCAAGCCGTCCCACCAGCCACCGAAATACCCAGCAGTGACCCCCACGATGATGGCAATGATCATCGACAGGATGGTCGCCCCCATGCCGATGAGGAATGAGGTCCGGGTACCTTCAATGACGATGGCGAAGAGATCGCGGCCGGTCTGAGGCTCCACACCAAAGGGATGTGCCGCGCTGATGCCACCCATGGCACCCGAGGGCAACCCGCTCGCCTCCAGGGTGGACAAGTCGTAGCTGTAGGGATCAAGACCCATGGCTCGAGTGATGGGTGTGGCCAGGATGGCTACGAGGGTTGTCAGCCCAACGACGACTGCGCCGAACATTGCTGACCCGTTGTGCCGCAGACGGCTCCACGCTCCGCTGGGAACGCCGGTATCGGGATCGATGGCGGCCGTCGGAGTCACCGTGCTTTCGTCGCCGACTGAGGACAGAGCATCGCCCGGCAGAAGGTCGTCGGTGGCAGGGACATCAGGCGCAGCGTCCGTTTCGGACATGCTCACAGATACTCCTTGGTGGTGAGAAAGGGACAGGAATGGACATGCGTGGGGTTGGCGTCGCGTCTCAGCGACAACAACACACTCGCACGCCCATGAGCCTTCTTCTCCAAGGTTTGATGCAGCCCGCACTCGCGAGCTCGACTCCAGCAACATACCGCACTGTGAGATACGGTCTCAAATTCCACCTGTTCTGGGGACGATCTCGGCCATGGCACATGGACGCCAACACCACCTCGTCGGCATCTTGAAACCCAGTCAGGAGCCGGAATCATCCCTGGTGCCGGGGCGCGTTCATTCCTCACCAGGACGCTCTTTCACCGTGAGTGGATCTAAGGTAACCTCACTGATGCCAGAGGCACTGTGTCGTGCCACGAACCATTGACATCGAGGTCAACCCATGAGTTCAAAGGCTTACCCAGTCAGCGCGGCCACCACTCGCTCAGATCGTCCCCCAACACACATCAGCGCACAGCAGCGTGCCAAGCACGACGCATGGACGCCCGGCAAAGTCATCCTCTGGGTGATCATCTGCCTCATCGCAGGTCTCGGATGGTGGATGCTCGCCATCCACCGTGGCGAAACCGTCAATGGCATCTGGTTCGTCTTCGCCGCCGTCGGGTCGTACTTCATCGGCTACCGGTTCTACGCCAAGTACATCCAGGACAAACTCGTCCGCCCTGACGACGACCGCGCCACCCCGGCCGAATATGACTACAACGGTCGGGACTTCGTGCCCACGGATCGCCGCATCCTCTACGGCCATCACTTCGCTGCCATCGCCGGGGCTGGCCCTCTCGTCGGTCCCGTGCTCTCGGCCCAGATGGGCTACCTGCCAAGCACGATCTGGATCATTGTGGGCGTCATCCTTGCTGGAGCCGTGCAGGACTACCTCGTCCTGGTCATCTCCATGCGACGCGGCGGACGGTCATTGGGCCAGATGGCCAAGGACGAGCTGGGACGGTTCGGCGGCATCGCTGCCCTGGTCGCCACCCTGACGATCATGCTCATCATCGTGGCCATCCTCGCCATGGTCGTCGTCAACTCCCTGGCTGCCTCCTCGTGGGGAGTGTGGAGCGTCGGCCTGACCATCCCGATCGCCCTTCTCATGGGCTTCTACCTGCGTTACCTGCGCCCGGGCAAGGTCCTCGAAGTCTCCCTCATCGGCATCGTCCTGCTGGTACTGGCCATCGCCTCGGGGGCGTGGATCGAGAACACCGCCATTGCCAGCGCACTCCACCTGAGCAAGCCTTTCCTAGCTTGGGCCATCATCCTCTACGGGTTCATCGCCGCAGTGCTGCCGGTCTGGATGCTGCTGGCTCCCCGTGACTACCTGTCGACGTTCATGAAGATCGGCGTCATCGTGATGCTGGCAGTCTCGATCGTCATCGTCCGCCCCGTCATCACCGTCCCGGCCGTGACCGTTTACGCCCACACCGGCACCGGCCCGGTCTTCTCCGGAAAGCTGTTCCCGTTCCTCTTCGTGACGATCGCCTGTGGCGCCTTGTCAGGATTCCACGCGACGATTTCCTCGGGCACGACCCCGAAGCTCATCGAGAAGGAGTCCCAGGCCCGCTTCATCGGTTACGGTGGCATGCTCATGGAGTCCTTCGTCGCGATCATGGCTCTGGTGGCTGCCCTGTCGGTGGACCGTGGCATCTACTTCGCGATGAACTCACCCGCCGGCGCGACCGGCAACACCGTCCAAAGTGCGGTGGCCTACGTCAACTCCCTTGGTCTTGCTGGCGTGCACACCGACGCCAACGCCCTGACGACGACGGCGAAACTGGTCGGCGAGACGTCGATCATCAGCCGTACCGGTGGTGCACCAACCCTGGCCGTGGGTCTGGCGACGATCATGCACCAGCTCTTCGGCGGTCAAGCCATGATGAGCTTCTGGTACCACTTCGCAATCATGTTCGAGGCCCTGTTCATCCTCACCTCGGTCGACGCCGGTACTCGTGTCGCACGGTTCATGCTGTCCGACGCCCTGGGCAACGTCTGGCCCCGCCTTAAGGACCACTCATGGAAGGTGGGGTCCTGGATCACCACCGCGATCATGGTTGCCGGTTGGGGATCGATCCTGCTTATGGGGGTCTACGACCCGCTGGGCGGCATCAACACCCTCTTCCCCCTGTTCGGCATCGCGAACCAGCTACTGGCCGCCGTCGCCCTGTCGATCTGCTTGGTGGTCTTCGCTCGAGCCGGTCACACGTGGCGGTTGCTCATCATCTTCGTGCCCATGCTCTTCACCGCTGTCATCACGGTCTATGGCTCCTGGCTCAAGATCTTCTCCCCTGACCCGACGATCGGTTACTGGGCCAACCACATGACCTACAAGCGGGCCATTGCCGCTGGCAAGACATCGCTCGGCCAGGCAAAGAGCATCGACGACATGCACACCGTCGTCGGCAATACCGCCATTCAGGGGACCATGTCGATCATCTTCGTCGTCTGTGCCCTCATTGTCATGATCGTGGCTTGTATTCGCACCGTTCAGGCGCTGCGCGGCCACAACATCATCAACACCGAGGACCCGGCCAAGCCGTCGCAACTCTTTGCCCCCAGTGGTCTCATGGCCAACAAGGCTGAGAAGGATCTGCAGGCTGAGTGGGATGAGTTCTACGACGCGCATCCCGAGCTCGACCTGGAGCACGTCCACAAGGACAAGGAGCACGCGTGACCGCCGCACCCCGGCCTGTGACCGGCGATCCACTGTGGCGACGATGGTGGTCGTCGCTGCGGTGGTGGGTGCGTGGGGTCACTGGAGCTGACGCCTACGACAACTACCTGGAATGGTGTCGTCGCACTGGCCATGAGCCGATGCCGGAGAAGGCATTCTGGCGTGACCAGTGTGACCGTCAGGACCGCAATCCCCAGGCACGATGCTGCTGAAGGCCCCACCGGGCCTTCTCGTCACTGACGGGAAGGCCCGGCCAGTTCTGCGGCAACACGATCAAGGTTGTCCTCGGTCAGTTGGATGCATCTGCCATCGGGCCAGACGACGATCAGGGGCGCGGAGTTGCACGGATACATGCACCCCGTCACCGTGATGAGGACGTCGGTGTCCAAGGCGTGTGACTGTGCGAGTTTCTCCTGAAGGCGGGCATGCAAGTCAGCGGCGCCGGCCGCGTTGCATCGAGGCCCTCGGCAGGTGAACAGATGGTGGCGAAATGTTGGGAAGTCTTGCCAGGCCGGACTGTGCAGCGGTGCTTCCTCTCCTGTCACAGTCCGCCATTCATCACTGAGTTCCTGTCCCGGACGGACGACTCCAGCATGGACGACGACCGGTACATCCTCGTGGTGGCGGACCCACTGACCGGCAACTCGTCGTAGCCAGGACAGTGGCACCGGCCCGTCGTGGCTACTCCATCCGACAAGTTCGATACGGTCGTCGTCAATGGTGTTCAAGACGTCAGTGAGTGCCGGGCCAGGCCCTTGCAAACATGCGATCTGATCTGCGCCGATCTGACGCATCATCGAGCGAGTCTCATCGGCGTCGAAGGCATCGTCCCAGCTCAGCGAGACCGAGATACGTGTCGTCATGGCTGCAATCCTCTCCAGGTGAATCCCCGTCGGGAATCTGACCAGACCTCACCGTTGACCCCGAAGTGTTCTCGGACAAGGTCAGGAGTCAGCACGTCGGATGTCGGGCCGGCCGCAACCATCTGCCCAGAGTCCAGGACGATGAGATCATCGGCATAAGCGGCAGCCAAGTCGAGGTCGTGAATGACGGTCACGCTCGTCAGGCCGAGTCCACGCACTCTTTCCAACAGGTCGATCTGGTGGCGAAGGTCAAGATGGTTCGTCGGCTCGTCGAGGAGGAGGATCTGAGGTTCCTGGGCCAGCGCTCGGGCCAACTGGACACGTTGGCGCTCCCCTCCTGACAGGGACGACCATGCTCGCTGGGCAAGATCGGCGACTCCGGTTGACGCCATCGCCTCCTCAACGACTCCTTCGTCACGGCTTCGTCGGCGACCCAGATTGCCGACCCCCCATCCTCCCAGGTGAGGAATGCGCCCGAGCTGGACGACGTCACGCACCGTCAATTCGACATGGGCAGAAGGGGTTTGCTCCAGCAGAGCCATGATCCGGGAGCGCTCCTTGGGGCCGGTCTCAACCAGGTCCTGCTCCCCCAACAACACCCGGCCCGTGCTTGGCTTGCGCAGACCCGCAAGTAGGTGAAGGAGAGTTGTCTTGCCCGACCCGTTGAGACCGATGACCATCGTCATGGCTTGGGGGCGAATTGCCACGCTGACCCCGGACAGGATCGTCGTCTCATCGACCCTCCAGCCAAGATTTTCAGCCCGCAACGCTGCTGTTGTCTCCGCTGTCATGATCGCGAAGCCTGTCGCCGCAGCAGAACGACCAGTACCGGAGCTCCGACAGCCGCCGTAATAACCCCGACAGGAATCTCGGTGTCTGGACGCAAACACCTCGCCGCAGTGTCGGACCACACCATGAGCAAGGCTCCGGCAAGGGCTGATGCCGGTAACAGCTGGGCATGACGCGGCCCAGTCCAAAACCTCACGATGTGGGGAACCGTCAGCCCGACGAAGCCGATGGGACCGACAAAGGCCACACTCAACGCAGTCAGCAGGGCTGTGACGACCATGATCGCCCACCGCACGGTATTGACCGGAACTCCCAAGGACATCGCGCTGACATCGCCGAAAGCGAAGGCATCGAGGATGTGGCACAAGGCCATCCCCGCCATCAGGGCAGGCAGGGTTGCAACTGCCAGCGCGATCGTCGATCCCCACCGCAGACCCGTGAAGGAGCCGAGAGTCCACGACAACGCCGACCTGGCAGCGTTCGACTCACCGAAAACCATAATCATCATGGACACGGCCGCTGCGCACAGCTGACCGACGGCCACACCGGCAAGAATCGTGCGGCTGGGCGGCAACTCCCCGGAACGACCGGTAGCCATCCCCAAGACCATGACCAGGGCACCGACAGCCCCTCCGAAGGAAGCCAAGGTCATGAGGACCGATTGGCCCAGGGTGCTGGAAATCCCGACGACGAGAACAAAGACGGCACCTACCGAGGCCCCGCTGGAAATACCGAGCAGGTAGGGGTCGGCCAGGTCATTGCCGGTCAAGGTCTGCAGTACCGCACCACACATTGCCAGCAACGCGCCGACGACCATCGACCCGATGACTCGGGGAGCCCGCAGCTGCCAGACAATCTGATCGTTGAGGACGGTAACATCGGCCCCGGCAATGAGGCGGAATCGTCGGGCCACCACCCTGGCAACATCCCGGACAGGGACATGTACCGCCCCGATCCCCAGCACCACGAGGACAGTGCCGACCAGGGCAGCGACGAGAACACCGGCGATCAGCCAGCTACGCCAGCGACTCACTTGCCGTTGATCTTCGCAAGACCATCATTGAGGGTCTTGGCCCCGTCAACAAGCTCAGCACCCGGGGTGCTCTGGGCGAAGGGCACCGTGACGAATTTGTTCTCCTTGACCGCCTTCATCTGGCTGAGGACAGGATCCTTCTTGAGGTAATCGATCTTCGATTTTGCCGTGGACCAGCTTGCATCGGCGACAACGATGACGTCCGGATTGGAGGCAACGATCTTCTCCCACGAGCCGTCTGCCCACCCGCCATCGAGATTGGCGAAGAGATTCTTGGCTCCAACAGCGTCCATGAGAAGTTGAGGCCCACCGTGGCCTGCGCCAATGAACGGGGTCTTGTCTCCCGAGTCAAACCAGACGATCGACGTCTCGGTGCCGTGCTTGTTCCCGGTGACCTCTTTGAGGGCATCACGCTGCTCGGCAATGGCCTTGTCAGCGGCATCCTTGGCGCCGATGAGGGTTCCTACTTCGGTCATTTCCTTCCAGACGTTCTCCCAGGTGGCATCGGCCACGGGAGTGCCCTCCGGGCAACCAAAGGGGCTGATGTAGGTCGCAATCCCCTGCTTCCGCAGCTCTTCCCGTGTGCCAACAGCCTTGTCAGTGAAAGCGCTGGAGTAGGAAGACACAGCCAGATCAGGTGTGGCGGCCAGGAAGGTTTCCTTGGAGGGGTACTGCTTGGCGAGCACCTTGACCGAGTCGTAGGCCTTCTTCCACTTCGCCGGAATCTCACTGTCGAGGTAGGCGGTGCCGACGAGTGTGGATTCACCGCCGATGGCCAGGACGTCCTCGGTGGCTCCCTGATTGAGGGTCACAGCCCTTGTCGCGGGCTTGTCGAGGGTGATTTTTTGTCCGCAATTGGTGATGGTGATCGGGCCTTGTGCCGATGCTGATGCTGATCCCGATGCCGAGGAATCCTTGGGAGCGCCGGCGCATCCGGCGAGCATGACAGCGGGAATGACCGACGCTACGAGAGCGCAACGAAAGGGGACGAGGTGCATGGAGAAGCCAGCTTTCTGTGTTCGGCGTGCGCGGCCGGGTACCAACAGGACGATGTCAGGTGGTCTTCGGGCTCAACCTCGTCTCCAGCCCCGACTCCTTCCCAGTGCTCATGGCACCAGTGGCGTTCGCCGTGGCGGATCAGTCATACCGCTGCGCGTCAGCTCCGGCCTCTCACCGGATTCCAGCGCTCGTGATGTCACGAGCAACCTGACGCGAGGATGTTAGCACCCCCTGTGTATGCCCCCTTGACGGGGTCTCACCTCACTTGAACAGGTCAGTGAACCGAATCGTCGTCTTCCGATAGATCTCGTTGTAGGCGGCTCGGCGCTGATCTCGTAGCCATCCCATCCCCTTGCGGCCATACCAGGCATGAGGGTGCGCGTGGCGGCCCTCGTGGCTCTTCCACGTGTCCTGCCCGAGATGGACGTGGACAGGCTGGGGGTGCGGGTTCCGGACTTCATGGCCCCGATGACAGGAAGGGACGAGCCATCCTGTAAGCCGGGTTCTGTGGCCCATCAGGGCCGGTGATCATCCATCTGTGAACACCATTACTGGCATCCTCCAGCCTTTCGGCTGCGCAGCCTACCCGGACGCTCGGGCGAGCAGCCCTCGAACACGTCCGCGACCTCACGGTCTTCTTGGCCTTGCTCCAAGTGGGGTTTGCCGTGCCGTCATCGTCACCGATGACGCGGTGGGCTCTTACCCCGCCGTTTCACCCTCACCGGCCCGAAAGCCGGCAGTTTGTTTTCTGTGGCACTTTCCCGCGGGTCACCCCGGGTGGGCGTTACCCACCACCCTGCTCTGTGGAGCCCGGACTTTCCTCGACAACTCAGGGATTGCCGCGATCACCCGGATGACTCGTCCAAACGACAATTCTACGGTCAATACGGCATCGTCGCCACACTGGCACGGCGTACCTGGTCAGAGGGACTCCCCGGTGCGCACCAGAATGCGCTCGCACTCCTCGCAACGCACGACATCGTCCTCGGCGGCTGCGGCATAGGTGCGCAGATCGGCCGCATTTGCGGCAATGCCACACCCCTCGCACACGCCGTGGACGAGCTTGGCACATCCCATGCCGGTGCGCTCGCGCAGCAGATCATAAAGCTTGAGGAGATCGGCCGGAATACCGCCGGCCTGGGTCTGGCGCGCACGCTGCAACTCGGCCAGTTCGTCGTCAATACCTTTGAGGCCGGCGTCGCGCGAGGCCAACACGGTACGGATGTGGCCATCCAGCTCGACACGACGACGATCAGCGTCGGCGTGGGCAGCTTGGGCATCCTCGACGGCCTGCATGGCGTCAAGCTCAGCATCCTCCAACAGGCTGATACGCCGCCCGAGGTGCTCGATCTCCTCGGTCAGCCCCTGCAAGGCCTTGTGATCGGCGACGGAACCCGAGTCGACGGTCTTCTTGTTGCGCTCCATACGGGCGCGAGCCGGCTCGAGGTCCCCCTCAATGCGTTCCTGCTCCATCTTGGCGTCAGACAGAGCGGTTGACGTGGCGACGACCTCCTCAGCCAGAGTCCTGCGCTGGACGGCGAGGTCCTTGAGCTCGGCCAGCTCGGGCAGGGTCTGACGACGATGCTGCGCCTGGGCGATCAGACGGTCAGTCTGTGCAAGATCGAGAAGCTTCCACTGATCCTGTGCCGCGGCTTTCACGCTGCCCTCCTGCGTTCCTGGCCCCGTTGAACAGGCCCTGTTGACATGTGGGGTTCAGCCTACCTCTCATCGCAGACCCGCAGTCGATTGTCAGTACGTCATGTCCTCGACACCTACACTGGAAGGCACACTCATCAACCAGCGGAGGTCTCAACACACATGACCGAGACGAGGTCGTCAGATCTGAATGAACAGATGAAGCAGGCCGAGGAGCAGAAGGTCCCCAAGCGTCAGACCCCGTTCTCCAAGGCCTTCGTCGAGTTCATCCCCACGGATTGGGCTCCTTATCCCGACGAGCTTCCCGAGCCACTGGGTTCTGTGCCCTCGGCCACCGCCCATCGGGACGCCCTGGCCGCCCGTTTCGACGGGGACCGCCTGGTCATTCCGGCCGGCCATCTCATGCGTCGCAACAATGACTGCGACTACCCCTTCCGCCCCAACACCGCCTTCGCCTACTACTCGGGCCTGGGCACCGACAGGGAGCCGAACGCGGTGCTCGTCGTCGACACCACATCGCAGACCCGCGACGTGCTGTACTTCAAGCCGCGCGCCCCGCGCACCGACCGGGAGTTCTACGCCGATGCGACCTACGGCGAGATGTGGGTTGGCAAGCGCGAATCCTTGGAGGAGATGTCGGCCATGACCGGGCTGACCTGCCGCGACATCTCCCAGCTCGATGACGCCCTGTCGTCCGGTGACGTCACGGTGCGCGTCATCCGCGACGCCGACGAGAACGTCACTGCCACCGTCGACTCCCTGCGTCCCAAAGGTTCCGAGGAGGCCGACGACGAGCTTTACGAGTTCTCGTCTGCCGCCCGTTTCTGCAAGGACGACTGGGAGGTCGAGCAGCTACGTGACGCCTGCCGCAAGTCCAAGGTCGGCTTCGAGTCCATGATCGCCGAGATCCCCGAGGCCGTGCGCAAGGGACGCGGCGAGCGGTGGATGGAAGGCACCTTCGGACGGGTCGCCCGTCACCTCGGCAACGAGGTGGGTTACGGTTCGATCTGCGCCGCTGGCGACCACGCCAATACCCTGCACTGGGTGCGCAATGACGGAGACCTGCGACCCGGCGAGCTCATCCTCATCGACGCCGGTATCGAGGTTGATTCCCTCTACACCGCCGACATCACCCGCACCCTTCCGATCTCGGGCACGTTCTCCCCGGCACAGCGTCGCGTCTACCAGGCCGTGCTGGAGGCTCAGGACGCTGCCGCCGAGGTTGCCAAGATCGGCCATGATCACGCCGAGATCCATCAGGCAGCCATCCGCGTCATCTGTGAGTACCTGCACGAGTGGGGCATCCTGCCGGTCAGCGTCGAGGAGTCCCTGTCCCCCGAGGGTGGCCAGCATCGTCGTTGGATGGTCCACGGCACCTCCCACCACCTCGGCATGGACGTCCACGACTGCAACCAAGCACGTCGTCAGGATTACGCTGGACCGCTCAAGAAGGGCATGTGTGTCTCCAACGAGCCGGGCATCTATTTCAAGGAGACCGACCTGCTGGTCCCTGAGGAGTTCCGTGGCATCGGTGTTCGCATCGAGGACGACCTGTGCATCACTGATGGTGAGCCCGAGTGGCTGTCCCAGGACTGCCCGCGTCACATCGACGATGTCGAGGCCTGGATCGCCGAGATCTGGGGACGCACCTCTCACTGATCATCAAGACCCACTGATCACACGCACCGGCGATGCGCAGTGCCGGGGTTTCAGCCCCTGGCGCTGCGCATCGTTGCCGTCATGGTGAGGCAGAGGATGAGGACGGCCGGGATGGCGTGCAGGGTTCCCAGTCCGTGATTGGATCCGTTGACGGCGATGAGGATTCCCGCAACGATCTCGACGACGATGAGCACCGCACACAGGACGTCCCACCCATTGCGGCGTCCCCAGCGAGCCACCAGGAAGACGATGGCCAGCAGCATTCCGATTCCCATGATCGTCTGCTGAGCGACCCAGCCAGCCAAGGGTCCGTCACCGGCTCCGCGCACGAACATGGCCCAGCCCATGCACCGAGTCAGTGATCCGGTGCCGGCAACCTGGACGGCGAAGAAGTGACCGACGACGAGGAAGACGACAGCGCCGACGCCAAGTTTGGTACGCCCATTCCAGACCCACGGGGAGTGCGGGCTGACGGCGACGAAGTAGGCCCTCCACATCGCCCCCATCGCGATGATGGCAGCCAGCAGGTCGAAGGACGCCTCGATGCGGTTGATGCCCCATTTGATCGTCATCATGCCGAAGATTCCGGAGGTCAGTGCGCCCAGCAGGGCGACGATTGGCAGCACGACGAGCAGCTTGTCGGCTCGCCGGTACAAGATGCCGACAATGACACTCGCGAGCGCCAAGAGGCCAACCGAGGCCGAGATGACGCGGTGAATGAACTCCACCCACGGCTGGGTGGCGTCCAACGGGGTCAGGCGTCCGAAATAACACCCGGGCCAGTTGGGGCACGACGCTGACGCATCAGTGGCACACACCGTCGATCCCAGGGCCAGGGTCACAGTGATGACGACGGCAGTGATGGCGAAGAGAACCGCCACTCCTTTTGGCACGACGTTTCTGGTGGAGACGGTGTTGGTCATGGAAATCCTCGGAAGTGGTGGTTGCCGTCAGTCATGGACATGGGCGCGAACGCTCACGATCCTGCCATCACCACTGAGCGGACCCATCAGCGGGTCCCCTGGTGAGGATCAGCCCTGGAAAGCCTTGGACCTCATGAAGGGCATATCGGCGACCATCTCACGGGCCTTGGCGGCCACCTTGTGCTCGGCCAACACCTCGTAATGGGTGGCGACAACCTGCTGGACGGAGTTGAAATCCCGCTCCCCGCCCGACATCGCATACGTGATAGCAGCGGTGATCATGCCGATGATGACGCCCACGAGCAGACCCGTCAGCAACACCGCGACAATGGCCTCGCCGGTGGTGAAGAACATCATCATGAGGCCGACCAACAGGCCCATGCCGAGCCCGGAGACGGCTCCTTGTCCGAGCACCGAACCCCAGGTACGCCGACCTGTGACTCGCTCCATCGTCTTGAGGTCAGTTCCGACGATGCACAGGTTCTCGACCGGAAATTCCTTGTCGGACAGCCCATCAACAATCTTCTGCGCCGTCTCGTAGTCGTCGACGACAACGACCGACTGCGGGTACTCAAGATTGAACATGCCGCTGGCCTTGCCCGGCATCACACTCATCGTCACGACGACCTCCTTGGTATGAACCACAGTCTACGGACAGCCACCGACAGTCTCCCGTCATAGAGACACGGCATCGTCACTGGCCCTCCCGGTAGATTGTGAGAGGTGAACAGGTCCCAGTCGGTCTTCATCTCCCGGATTCGTGGTCTTCCCGTCATGGATGCCAGCGGCGACCAGGTCGGCAAGGTCAAGGACGTCGTGATCCAGATGCGGACTCCTGGCCGCGCCCCACTCGTGCGTGGCCTCGTCGTCGAGCTGTTTGCACGTCGCAGAATCTTCGTACCCACGGTCCGGGTGCACGCCATTGACGCGGTGCAGATCATGATCTCGGGAACCGTCAACACCCGGGTGTTCTCCCGGCGCGTCTCCGAGACCCTCGTCATCGAGGACCTCTTCGACCGTACGTTCACCCGCCAGGGAAAACAGGTGTGGGTCATGGACGTCTCGATGGCTCCGGTGCGCAGCCACGAATGGGAGATCAACGAGGTGGCTCTGGCTGAGTCCCGACCTGGCCGATTCATCCGCAAGGCCCCCAGCAACCCGACCATCGTCGACTGGCGCGAAGTGCCCTCCCTGGTGCTGGCGGCCCGGCAGTCCACCGAGCGCACGATCGCCGAGATGCAGGAGATGAAGCCCGCCGACATGGCCCGCGAGTTGCACGACATGAACCCTCATCGTCGCGCCGAGGTGGCCATGGCCCTTGACGACGACCAGCTCGCCAACGCCATCGAGGAGCTACCGGAGAACGAACAGGTCTCCCTCATCACCGTCCTCGACCCTGATCGGGCCGCCGACATCCTCGAGGAGATGGACCCCGACGATGCCGCCGACCTCATCAAGGAGTTGCCGGACTCCACTGCCCACCAGTTGCTGGCGCGCATGAAGCCAGACGACGCCGAGGACGTCCGCTCCCTCATGGCCTACGACGAGTTCACCGCTGGCGCCATGATGACCACTGAGCCTGTCATCGTCGCCCCCGATGCCACCGTCGCTGATGCTCTGGCCCTGGTCCGCAACGAGGACATCACCCCCGCCGAGGCGTCCATGGTCTTCGTGTGTCGCCCTCCCGCCGAGACTCCGACCGGTCGGTACCTGGGAGCGGTGCACGTCCAGCGGCTGTTGCGCGAACCACCGTCGACGATGGTCTCGGCCATCCTCGACACTGATCTCGAGCCCATGTACACCGACGCCCCGGTGGGCGCGGTGAGCCGGTATTTCGCCACCTACAACCTCGTCGTGGTCCCGGTGGTCAATGAGACCAACCAGCTCGTCGGGGCGGTGGCCGTCGACGACTTGCTCGACCACCTGCTGCCGGCCGACTGGCGAGGCGACCAGATGGACGGCGAACTTGCGGAGGTGAACCATGGCTGAGGGCGATCAGAGGATCCACGACGCCGACCGTCTCGACATCCCGGGTCCGCGCAAGGCCAAACGGCCCAAGGTGCAGCTGGATTCGGAGAAGTTCGGGCAATTCGCCGAGGCCACCGCCCGGTTCATGGGAACCGCGAAGTTCTTGGCCTACATGACGGTCATCGTTGCGGCCTGGGTGATCTGGAATCTCGTCGCGATCTACCGGCTGCGCTTCGACCCGTATCCGTTCATCCTGCTCAACCTGTTCTTCTCCACCCAGGCCTCCTACTCGGCTCCGCTCATCCTGCTGGCCCAGAACCGTCAGGAGGACCGCGACCGGGTGTCGATGGCCGAGGATCGTCGCGTGGCTGCCCAGTCGCGCGCCGACATGGAGTTCCTGGCCAGGGAGGTCGCCTCCATCCGGATGCAGATGGGTGAGCTGGCCACCCGCGACTACCTGCGCTCCGAGCTGCGAGACGAATTGCGCTCCCTCCTGGAGGAGATTGATGCCCCTGCAGCGCCCCGCCGATCACACTGATCGCAGCCGATTCGCGGTCAGCGAGTTGTCCGAGAGGCCCAACGGTGTGTAGACAAGTCGGCATGAGCACCGATAACCCGTTGGTCGAGGCCATTGCCGAAGCTCTCACGCACGTCAATGACCCCGAGATCAAACGCCCCATCACTGATCTCAACATGGTCGATGAGATCACCGTTGACGACCAAGGACGTGCCTTCGTCCGTGTCCTGTTGACCGTGTCCGGATGCCCCCTCAAGACTGAGCTGCGCGAGCAGGTGACCGAGGCCGTTCGCGGTGTCGACGGGGTCACCAGCGTCTCCGTGGAACTGGGCACCATGACCGACGAGCAGCGCGATGCCCTCAAGGTGCAGCTGCGCGGCGGTGTCCCCGAGCGTGTCATCCCCTTCGCCCAGCCCGGGAGCACCACCAAGGTCATCGCGGTGTCGTCGGGCAAGGGTGGCGTCGGCAAGTCGTCCGTGACCGTCAACCTGGCACTGGCTCTGGCCCAGCTGGGTCGCGAGGTCGGCCTGCTGGACGCTGACATCTACGGCCACTCGGTGCCCGACATGCTCGGACTGGGTGAGGCCCACCCCACTCCCCTCGACGACATGCTGCTGCCGGTTCCTGGCCTGGGCATCAAGTCGATCAGTATCGGCATGATGAAACCCAACAAGTCCGACGTCATCGCGTGGCGCGGCCCGATCCTCGACCGTGCCCTCACCCAGCTCCTGGCTGACGTCCACTGGGGCGACCTCGACTACCTCCTCATCGACCTTCCGCCCGGCACCGGAGACATCGCCATGAGCCTGGGACAAAAGCTTCCCAACGCTGAGGTGCTCGTCGTCACCACCCCGCAGCAGGCCGCATCCGAGGTGGCCGAACGCGCTGGAACGATGGCCGGGATCATGCAGCAGCGTGTCATGGGTGTCGTGGAGAACATGTCCTGGTTGGAGGTCACCGCCCCGAAGTCGGGTGAGACCTTCCGGGTTGATCTCTTCGGCACTGGAGGTGGCCAGAAGGCCGCTGACGCCCTGTCGGAGCGTCTGGGCACCGAGGTCCCGCTGCTGGGTCAGATCCCGCTGGACGTCAACCTGCGCAGCGGCGGCGATGAGGGGGACCCGATCGTCCTGGCCCACCCGGAGTCTCCGGCGGCCGAGGCCATCCACGCCCTGGCGAGCACCATCGATTCCCGCCCGCGCGGACTGGCTGGGATGAATTTGGGAGTCTCCCCGATCTGATCAACCACCACAGTGGTCCCCGTCAGCACTGACGGGGACCACTGTGTGTAACTCATCTGTGAGGCGGATCAGGTTGCCTCGGTGTCGAAGGGCACCGGCTGGTTGGAGTCGTGCACTGACTCCGGGTTCTCATCGGCTGGCGCATCCGGCAACCCCTCGGAGTTACGAATGTCTGCCAGACCCAGGTCGAGGTCGGATCGAACATCAGACAGATCAGCCTTGATCTCGTCGATGTCGTCCTGCAGACCGTCCAGGACGTACTTGCGGACGAAGTTCTGCGGTTTGAGGTCCTGGTAGTCCAGGTCAGCGAACTGGGGTCCCAGCTCACTGCGGAGCTGGTCCCTCGTGTTGTTCGCAATGTTCTTGAGGTAGTGGTAGACGCGCGCCGCCTTGCGGGCCATCTCGGGCAACTTGTCGGGCCCAAACATGAGCACAGCAATGATGATGAGTACCGCGATCTCCGCTGGACCTGCTGTGGACATGGCCCATACCCTACCCCGGAATTCGATCTTCCATTGTCACCGCTGGTCTGTCACAGTTGGGTGCGGTCCAGCAGATCGAAGAAGGTCTCGGCCTGCTCGCGCGTCGGCATGGTCTGGGGAAGCCGTACCCCACCGACGTCAAATCCCTGGTGTGCCAGTCCAGCCTTGACCATGGTGACGCCTTGGGCGGCAAAGACTCCGGTGAGAACTGGAAGGATTTCACGGTAGATCGTCAGGGCCTGGTCGATCCGTCCCTCGACGTAGGCGTCAATGACCTCATGCATGCGCCTGCCGGTGAAATGGGTCGACGTCCCCACGAGTCCGACCGCGCCGACCGACAATAGAGCCCCAGTGATGGCGTCATCGCCGGAATAGTAGGCCAGGGTTGTGTTGGCCATCACCGTGGCCGACTCGACGACCTGCCCCTTGGCGTCCTTGACGGCCACGATGTTGGGATGATCGGCCAACTCGATGAGGGTCTTCGTCTCGATCGGGGTTCCGCTGCGTCCGGGAATGTCGTACAGAATGATCGGCAGATCCGTGGCCTCAGCGACGGTGGTGAAGTGCTCGATCAACCCTGCCTGCGACGGCTTGGAGTAGTACGGGGTGACGACCAGCAGACCATCCGCGCCAGCTTCAGCGGCCTGACGGGCCAGCTCGACGGTGTGGGCGGTGTCATTGGTTCCCACACCGGCCACGATCGCAGCATCTGATCCGACGGCCTCCACGACGGCCTTGACCATGTCCGACTTCTCGGCGTCAGTGGTTGTCGGGGACTCTCCGGTGGTGCCATTGACGACGATGCCGTCATTGCGCTGCTCGTCGACGAGTCGGTGCGCCAATTCGCCGGCCCGACGCAGGTCGACCGCCCCCTCGGACGTCATCGGAGTCACCATGGCCGTGAGCAGACGGCCGAAAACGGGAGCGGACATGCGAGACCTCCTTGTGTACCTGGTGCCCATGGTAGCCACGAGGTGGCCTCGGCGGGCTAGGCTGTTGGTGTGAGTCCAGCACAGCCCAGACACCAAGTACCAGATGCCCGATCGTGGGAGTACGCCGACGGCTTCGTCGCACCATCCCCTGCCGTGCAGGAGGCCCGCGAGTCCGCACGCGCCGACCAGTGGGAGGTGCTCGACAACGGCACCACCGCCCTGCTGACCTTCTTGGCGCGCACCATGCAGGCCAGCAACGTCGTCACCGTCGGTACTGACGCCGGAGTCTCGGCCCTGGCCTTGTTGGAGGGCATGACCGACAAGGGAGTTCTGACCAGCATCGATCCCGACGCCGAACGTCAGGCTGCCGCACGCAAGGTGCTCTCCTTGGCCCGGATTCCCTCCAACAGGGTGCGACTGATCACCGGCACCCCGCTGGACGTGCTGCCCAAGCTTCGCGACGACGTCTACGACATGGTCTTGGTCAACGGCGACCGGCTCGAGTACGTCGAGTACGTCTCCCAAGCGCTGCGTCTGCTGCGTCGAGGCGGAGTCGTCATCGTCAATGCTGCCCTGGCCAACAACCACGTCGCAGACCCGGACAACGAGGACGACGACACCCTCATCATCCGCGAGACCCTCGACTCGGTGCTGGAGACCGAGGAGTTCACCCCCGTCCTGCTGCCAGTCGGCGAAGGTTTGCTGCTGGCGACGAAGGCCTGACTCCACCAATCACGACGAAGCGGCTCCCCGGTCGATCGGGGAGCCGCTTCGTGCGTCCTGAAAACCGTGCGATCAGTAGGGCACGGTGATGCCCTTGCCGACCACCGTGACACCGCCCGGGGAGACGGTGAATCCACGTGCGCGGTCGTGGTCGTGATCAACACCCACCTGGGCCCCGTCGGGAACGACGACGTTCTTGTCGAGGATGGCGCGGTGGACTGTGGCGTTGGATCCGATCGTCACGTTGTTCATGACGATCGACTCGTCGACGCGGGCCCACCTCTCGATGCGAGCGCGTGGGCCCAGCACGGTGCGGTAGATGTCCGTCCCGGAGATGATGCACCCGACCGACACCAAGGTGTCATCGCAGGAGCCACGCATCACGAACTTGGCGCCCGGAGCCTGCTCCTGCATGGTCCAGATGGGCCAGTCGGGGTTGTACAGGTTGAACTCCGGCTCGACCGAGACCAGGTCCATGTGCGCGTCGTGGTAGGCGTCGATGGTGCCCACGTCACGCCAGTAGTCGGCGTCCTTGTCGGTATGCCCCGGAACCTCGTTGTCGCGGAAGTCATACACCTGGGCATCGGAGGCGTTGACGAACCTGGGGATGATGTCCCCGCCCATGTCGTGACGCGAATCGGCGGCGTGAGCGTCGTCGTGCAGGGCCTGCACCAGCGCGTCGCGGCTGAAGATGTAGTTACCCATGGAGGCGAAGGACTCATCCGGGGAATCAGGCAGGCCCGGCGGGTCGGCAGGCTTCTCGAGGAACTCGGTGATCTTGTGGTTCTCGTCGGCATCGATGATCCCGAAGGCCGAGGCATCCTTGCGAGGCACCCGGATCCCGGCGACGGTGCAACCCAGGCCCGAATCAATGTGGTATTGCAGCATGGCGTCGACGTCCATCCGGTAGATGTTGTCGGCACCGAAGACCACGACGTAGTCGGGGCTCTGGTCATTGATGAGGTTGAGGGACTGGTAAATCGCGTCGGCGCTGCCCTGGTACCAGCGGGGTCCCAGACGCTGCTGGGCTGGGACTGGGGTCACGTAGGACCCCAGCATCGTCGACATCCTCCACGTAATGGAGATGTGACGGTCGAGGGAGTGGGACTTGTACTGGGTCAGCACGGCAATCTGGGTCAGGCCCGAGTTCGCCAGGTTCGAGAGGACGAAATCGATGAGCCGATAGGTGCCACCGAACGGAACGGCTGGTTTGGCACGGTCCATCGTGAGGGGCATGAGGCGTTTGCCCTCGCCGCCAGCCAGGACGATGGACAACACCTTGGGACGCGTCTTTGCCATGTCCCTCAATCTACCGCCATCGAGGCACTAACAGGCAGTAATTACCGCCCTGAAACCAGTCATGTCGTGGAGAATTCCTGATTCGTTGGCACCAAGGCCACCCTCTTGACCCATCGACGCCGTCTTTGTGGGACGATCAAGCCATGTACGTGTCCGTCCTGACCCGTGAGTACCCCCCTACCATCTACGGAGGCGCCGGCGTCCACGTCGCGCAACTCGTCCCCCAGCTACGCAAGCTCATCGACGTCGATGTGCAGTGCATGGGAGAGCCACGCGAGGGAGCCACCGCCCACCCCGAGAACTACCCAGAAGGCGCCAACGGCGCTCTGCGGGCCTTCGGGGCTGACCTGTCCATGGTCAATGCCATCCCTGACGAGGTCGATCTGGTCCACTCCCACACCTGGTACGCCAATCTCGCTGGCCTGCTGGCCGGCGTCTTCCATGACGTCCCACATGTCATCAGCGCCCATTCCCTGGAGCCCGACAGACCATGGAAGGCCGAACAGCTCGGCGGCGGATACCGATTGTCCTCGTGGGCCGAGAAGACGGCGTACGACGCCGCCGACGCGATCATCGCGGTCTCCGATGGTATGCGCACCGACGTGCTGCGGGCCTACCCCGAGCTCGACCCGGACAAGGTCCACGTCGTGCGCAATGGTGTGGACACTGAGGAGTTCCACCCCGTCACCGAGACCGACGTCTGCCGTGAGATCGGCATGGATCCGGATCGTCCGTCAGTGGTCTTCGTGGGACGCATCACCCGTCAGAAGGGGCTGATTCATCTGGTGCGCGCAGCCACCGAACTCGACCCCGACACCCAGCTCGTCCTCTTGGCCGGAGCCCCGGACACCCCGGAGATCGGCGAGGAGTTCGAGAAGGCTTTCGGCCAGGTGCGCGCTTCCCGTCAGGCCCCGGTCATCTGGGTGTCTGAGATGCTGCCGCGTCCCTCGGTGCGTCAAGTGCTCTCGGCAGCCACGGTCTTCGCATGCCCCTCGGTCTACGAGCCACTGGGCATCGTCAATCTCGAGGCCATGGCCTGCGCCACCCCGGTGGTCGCATCCCGCGTCGGTGGCATTCCGGAGGTCGTCGTCGACGGGACGACTGGTCATCTGGTCGACGGGGTCCCGACCGATTCCTCGACCCCTGAGCAGGTTGCCGCCTTCGAGTCGGCCTTCGCCGCAGCGATCAACAACCTCACCCGCGACCCGCAGCGCGCCAATGCCTTCGGAACCGCTGGTCGTCAGCGCTGCATCGATGAGTTCTCCTGGGCGAGAATCGCCGAGCAGACCATCGGGGTGTACCAGGCTGCCATCAAGCGTCACAACTCCTGAGGAACTCCCACGACCTCCCAGTCGTCTGCATCCGCTGGGTCGTGGGCCTCAGCCGACGACACCCTTGAGGCACGTGAGGAGTTCCTGGGCTTCGTCGCCGTTGAGTTCAACAACCAGCCGACCGCCACCTTCGACTGGAACGCGCATGATGATGCCACGGCCCTCCTTCGTGACCTCCATGGGACCGTCTCCGGTACGGGGCTTCATAGCTGCCATGTCACTCTTCCTCAATCACTGGGCAGTGGTGCAACCCCCATTATTCCGTATCCGGCCCCGTTCCGTTAGAGGAGTGGTCCTGCAAGTCCGTGGAATCCCCCTTGTGAGCTTCCTCCAACTGGGCTGCCATCCGGTCGAGGAGCTGATCCACCTGGCGCATGGAATAGCCCCGCGGCACCACCGCGAAGCGAACTGAACGCAGGTCATCGGCGCTCACCTCACCCTCAGGAAGATCCGGGACGGGACGATCATCGACGACCGCCGGCACCTGCCCGAACTTTCCAGAAGCTGCCAGCACCGCCAATCCGATGATGACAATGATGAGCCCACACAACGCCCACACCATCAGTGATCTCCTTCCAGATCCTCACACAGCCACGATTCCAACGCTCGGGCGCAATCGTCGAGGCTGGACAGCTTGCAACACTCGTCAGATTTGTGAGCATACATCGCATCACCGGGCCCGAAGTTGAGAGCCGGCCGCCCCATCTCGAAGAATCGAGCCACATCCGTCCAGCCATATTTGGGCATCGGGGTCGTGCCCACGGATCGGGCGAAGGATTGGGCCAAAGGCTGGTCCAGACCTGGCCGGGCCGGGGAGGACAAGTCAAGGACGTCCATCCTCCAGTCGGCAAACAAGGTGCGCATCATCTGTTCGGCCTGCTTAGCGGTCTTGTCGGGGGCGAACCGGTAATTGATCTGCACCGTGGCCTCAGGCGGAACGACGTTACCGGCCAGCCCGCCCCGCACCATCGTCGCGTTGAGGCCTTCGTGGTAGGTCAGCCCATCGACCTCGACGAGATGGTCGCCGTCAGCCTGCCAATCCTGCAAGATCTGGAGGATCGGCAGCAGGTCATGAATGGCATTGCGGCCAGCCCAGGATCGAGCGGAGTGGGCGGCTTGTCCCTCGGTCGTCAGGGTGAACCTCATCGTCCCCTGGCAGCCTCCCTCGATGACGCCGTTGGTGGGCTCCATGAGAATGGCCAGGTCACAGTCGAGCAAGCTCTCGTCGTGGGATCGCAACCTGAGCAGCCCGTTGTGTTCTGCGGCGATCTCCTCGGCTTCGTAGAACACCCAGGTGACATCACGGCTGGGCGCGGTCAGGGTTGCTGCCAGGTGCAGGGCGACCGCCACTCCCCCCTTCATGTCGCAGGTTCCCCTGCCGACCAGGTAGTCGCCGTCGTCGCGGGTTTCAACGTGGCTGGGCAGGTTGTCGGCCACCGGAACGGTGTCAAGATGGCCGGCGATGAGGACTCGGGAGTCCCGGCCCAGGTTGGTGGCGGCCACGATCGAGTTCCCGACTCTGGTGACACTCAGATGGCCAAGAGCTCGCAGGGATTCCTCAACAGCGTCGGCGAGCCGGTCCTCATGAAGGCTTTCGGAGCGAATGTCCACGATGTCGCGAAACAGGTCGTGGAGGTCACCGGCGAGGTCGAGTTGCATGGCCTTCACTGTACTAACGGTCTGGCATCGGGCTTCCAGCCATGTCAATGCCGACGCCACAAGGATCTGGCGGCTGCCCGCAGCAAGGTCCCTGTCCCCTTCCCGGACGGTCTCGGAGAGGAAGACTCCCTCATCGGCTCACGGTCGGTGATCTCTGTCAGCACCCCGTCGGCCATCCTCAACACCCGGTCGCAGTGATCGAGGAGACGTTCGTCATGGGTCACCATGACGGTGCACTTGCCGCGGGAATGAGTCTGGTCAGCGAGGATGTTCGCGACCTCGAAGGCCTTCTCGGTGTCCAGGGATGCCGTCGGCTCGTCAGCCAGCACAATCTGCGGATCGTGGTACAAGGCCACCGCGATGGCCACTCGCTGACGTTCCCCTCCCGACAAGTCACCGGGATAGGAATTGACGTAGTTGGTGACCTTGAGCGACTCCAGCAGCTCGTCGCGACGGGCGCGGTCCAGCGGGCGGTGGTCAACCTTGCCATGCAACACGAACTGGTCGCCAACGGTGAGGAATGGCACCAACCCCGAAGCCTGCAGGACGAACCCGAGCTCGGTGAACCTCCTCCTGGCCCGCTTCTTCTCCGGCAACGCGGAGAAGGGTTCGTCGTCAATGAGAACCTCTCCGGTGCTGGGCGTGCGTAGCCCGCCCATGATCGTCAACAAGGTCGATTTCCCGGACCCAGAAGGCCCCAGGATTCCGACGAACTCGCCCCGGTAGAACGACAGATCAGTCGTGGCGAGAGCCTGAATGGTCTCGTCCCCGTCATGGAATTGCTTCGAGACGCCGTCAAGGCGCAGCACCGGAGTCGTCATGACATCGCCTCCACAGGATCGATCCCGGATATCACCTTGACCGAGAGCAGACCACCGATGACGGAGAACAGGGCAAACGCTGCCGTAATCACTGCATACAGCCACCAGGTGAACCAGAAGGGCACCTTGTCAGGCAGGACAGCACCCGTGAGGAGGGTGAGGACCAGACCGACTGCCAACCCCACGAGGGCCAGCAACAGAGTCTGCACGGCTCCAGAACGGACCAAGTAACTAGTCGGCACCCCACGGGCCTTGAGAATCCCCAACGCTGCACGCTTCTGCAGGGTGAGGACGTAGATGAAAATCCCGAGTGCGAAGGAGGCGATGACGACCAGGGCACCAATCATGAGACTGAAGGTCAGAACCTGGGCTTTGTACCCGGCGAGGGTTTTGACGAACTCGTCACTCGACAACGTCGTCAGCCCGGCCTTGTTGAGGTCATCAGTCTGTGACCCGCTCCAGCCGTCCTTGTTCACAACTGCGTTGACGGCCACCGGAGCGTCTGTCGGCGGATTCTTTCCGAAGGCCTTCTCATCGACGAAGACGATAGGCGTGGTCTGAAAGGTCTGGTCATGAGTGAAGCCGACGATCGTCCAGGTGTGGGAGGTGGAGTTGAGTTGCAGCTTGTCACCGACCTGCCAGCCCTCGCGAACCACGGTGTCATCCACGACGATCTCAGAATCGGGGTGCTCGATACCGCGTCCCTGGGTGATGCCGACGCCAACCTTGTCAGGGGCTAAGAAGCCGGATCGATCGATGGCAAACGCAAAGGCGCTCACCTTGGTGCGTCCAGGCTGGGACGAATCAACATTCTTGAGCACCACCCCTGAGACGATCAGCGGCTCAGCATCGCTGGGTGCGCTAGCTACCTTGACCTGGTCCTTCGAGAGGCGCGATGACATCACGGACTCATTGGAGTCCTCTGTCAGCGCCACCGACGTCGCGTCCCAGTCATCGATGGCAGACCGGTAGGAATGTGCCAGCCCCGTTGCCAACGACGCCAGGAAGAAGGCCAGATAGGCGATGAGCGCGATGACGGCAACAATGAGGGCGAATCGTCCACGCTGATGACCGATCTCTCGCAGGGCCAAGAACACCGGAGCCACCTTTCCTCGACTCGTTCACGCTAGCAGACGACACCGACATCGTCAGGTCGTCGGAACCGACAACTAGACTCGTGGCCATGACGCAGACGACGACTTCACAGACCATTCCGGCCGGCCGTCACGCCTGGGGTTGGGGACTGGCCACCGTCCATGAGGACGGCGATGTCCTGGACACCTGGTACCCCGAGCCCAAACTGGGTGCCCCCGACGAGTCCGAGGCCCCTGACGACCTGCATCGGGTCACCGAAGCCGGTCGCGACGCCATCCGCAACGTCCACACCGAGGTGGTGCGCACCGTCATCGACCTTGACCAGCCACCAGCCGACGTCCCCGACGCCTACCTGCGTCTGCACCTGCTGTCGACACGCATGACCCAGCCTCGAACCATCAACCTTGACGGTATTTTCGGGGTGCTTCCCAACAACGCCTGGACGACCATCGGCCCGATCCGGGTGGCTGATCTGGACCAGGCCCGCATGGAAGCACGCATCGCCCAGGCCCCCTTCACCGTCCTGCTCGTCGACAAGTTCCCGCGCATGGTCGACTTCGTCATTCCCGCCGGGGTGCGCATTGGTGACGCCGACCGCGTCCGTCTGGGAGCCCACCTGGCCGAGGGAACCACCGTCATGCACGAGGGGTTCGTCAACTTCAATGCTGGAACCTTGGGCCACTCCATGGTCGAGGGACGTATCAGCCAGGGTGTCATCGTCGGCGACGGGACCGACATCGGAGGCGGCGCATCCATCATGGGAACCCTCTCGGGTGGCGGCAAGGAGCAGGTGACGATCGGTAAGGGCTGCCTGCTGGGCGCCGAGGCCGGAATCGGAATCTCCCTGGGCGACAACTGCGTCGTCGAGGCTGGCCTCTACGTCACCGCTGGCACCAAGGTGACCCTGCCCGATGGCACGGTCGTCAAGGCCTCGGAACTGTCAGGTGCCGACGACATCCTCTACATCCGCGACTCGACGACCGGTGCCGTCATGGCTCTCGGACGTGGCAACCACAAGATCGAGCTCAACACGGATCTGCATCAGAACTGACATGACGAACCCCTCTCCCCGCCGAGCCCGCCCTGCCACCACACGACGACCCCAGGGTCGACGCAAGCGCCGTTCCACCAATCCGGTCCGGTCGATAGCTGCCCTCGCGGTGGTGTTGGCGATCCTGGCGGGGCTGGGTTGGGGAGGCTACAAGGTGTGGAAGACCGTCGACCCGTTTGACACCGTTGAGCCTGAGGGCTGCCGGGTGACAGTGTCCGGGCAGTCCTACGACCTTGACCTGGAACAGTCCCAGAACGCCGCCATCATCACCGCCGAATCCATCCGACGCGGACTACCGGCTCACGCAGCCACTATCGCCCTGGCAACCGCCATGCAGGAGTCGAAGCTGCGCAACATCGACTATGGCGACCGCGACTCCTTGGGTCTGTTCCAGCAGCGCCCCTCCCAGGGGTGGGGAAGCCCCAAGCAGGTCATGGATCCGTGGTACTCCTCTGGGAAGTTCTACGAGGAGTTGGTGAAGTTCGGAAACTGGAAGGACATCAGCGTCAATGACGCCGCCCAGCAGGTGCAGCGCTCCGGGTACCCGGAGGCCTACCGCCAGCACGAGGCGCTGGCCGAGGCATGGGCATCAGCACTGACCGGGCACTCCCCCTCGGCCTTGTCGTGTATCAACAGGTCCTCCGAGACGACCACCATCGCCAAACTCACCCAGACCGCGCGCAAGGGGTTGGCTGACACGATCACCATCCAGACCACAGGGCCGACGGTGACCTTCACTGCCACGAATCCGGTCTCGACCCGGGCAGCGGTGGCCCTGACCATGGCCAGCACGGACCTGGGACCGATTGACCGGGCCACCGTGGCGACCACGAGCTGGAATGCTGACCGGGACCACTTCGCATCGTGGACTGCAGCGTCCGGCCCTTCTGCCAGCCCCGCCGCCAACGGAACGGGCCGAGTCACCGGCACCGTCACCGCCCACAGTTGACTGTCAGTGACACTCCGACAGCCTCTGGGCTGCGGCATTGATCCTCTCGTCGGTGGCCGTCAAACCGATGCGAACATGGTCGGAACCACCGTCGACGTAGAAGTCCCCGGGTGAGCAGAGAATACCCAGATCAGCCAACCGGTCGAGGGTGACTCGGCAGTCCTCGTCGTGGGTCGCCCACAAGTAGAGGGACCCCTCGGAATGGTCGATGCGGAAGCCAGCCCTCTCCAGGGCAGGCTTGAGCACGTCACGGCGGACTCGGTAGCGCTTTGCCTGCTCCAGCACGTGGGATCGATCCGCCAGAGCGACCCGCATGGCCTCAGCGACCGGGACTGGCACCATGAGTCCACAATGCTTGCGCACGGTGAGCAGCTCAGAGGTCAAGTCGGCGTCACCGACGAGGAAACCAGCACGATATCCGGCCATGTTCGAGCGCTTGGACATCGACAAGCAGGCCAACAGCCCGGTGACATCACCACCGTTGACCCTCTCGTCGAGGACGGAGACGCACTCCCCCTCCCAGACGAACTCGCCGTAGCACTCGTCGGAGGCCAGTACGGCTCCGGTGTCACGGGCCAACTGCACCCAGGCTCTCATCTGGTCGAGGTCGAGGATGCGACCTGAAGGATTGGCCGGCGAATTGATCCAGATGAGGTCGGGGACGCCTTCGACCTCATCAGGCCCGTCGACGGCCTGCACGGTGGCTCCGACAAGCTGGGCACCGACCCGATAAGTCGGGTAGGCGCAGGCCGGGATGACGACCGTCGAGTCCGGGCCCAGACCAAGCTGGCTGGGCAGTGAGGCCACCAACTCCTTGGTCCCGATGACCGGCAGAACACTGGTCTGGTCGAGGTGTGTCGGCGCACCCCAGACCTGCGTCATGTGGTCCAGGATGCCGGCCCGCAGGGCGGGGGTCCCCCACACCTGCGGGTATCCGTGGGCATCGCTGGCAGCAGCCAAGGCCTCGGTGACGACCTGGGGAGTCAGATCAACCGGGGTTCCCACCGACAGGTCGACGATCCCATCTGGGTGGGACTGTGCTTTGGCCTTGGCGTCAGCGATGGTGTCCCACGGGAAGGTGGGCAGACTGGCAGAGACGGTACGGCGACTCATTCGCCCTGCGGGGGCAGGGCTTCGACGGCCGGGTGGTCCTTGTGGGTCGGGCCAAGGCGGGCGGCGCCGCCCGGGGAACCCAGCTCGTTGAAGAACTCGGCGTTGATGTCGAGGAACTTCTCCTGGTCGCCGGGCAGGTCATCCTCGTAGTAGATGGCCTCGACGGGGCAGACGGGCTCGCATGCGCCGCAGTCAACGCACTCCTCGGGATGGATGTAGAGGCTGCGCTCGCCCTCGTAGATGCAGTCGACGGGGCACTCCTCGACACAGGCACGATCCTTGACGTCCACGCAGGGCAGACCGATGACGTAGGTCACGTCTTCTCCTTGTTCCGGCCCTGACAAGGGGCCTGATAGACATTCACCGTCATCATAGTGCCGCTCCCCCACATTCATCCCCAGGCATGCACCGACGCCCACGACCGTCGAGCGATCATGGGCGTCGGAATCAGATTGTCAGCGTGCCTCAGAGGGCTGCGACCAGGGCGTCGACGCTGGCCTTAGCGTCACCGAAGAGCATCCGGGTGTTGTCGGCGAAGAACAGCGGATTCTCGACACCGGCGTAACCGGGCTTCATGGATCGCTTGAAGACGACGACCTCGTGGCCCTCCCACACACGCAGAACCGGCATGCCCGAGATCGGGGTACCGGGTTCCATGGCGGCCGGGTTGACGGTGTCGTTGGCTCCAATGACCAGGACGATGTCGGCGTCAGCGAAGTCGTCGTTGATCTCGTCCATCTCCATGACGATGTCGTAAGGCACGTGGGCCTCGGCGAGCAGCACGTTCATGTGGCCGGGTAGACGACCGGCGACCGGGTGGATCGCGAACTTGACGTCCACACCCTTGTCGCGCAGCTTCTTGGCCAGCTCGGCCACCGGGTACTGGGCCTGAGCCACGGCCATGCCGTAACCGGGAGCGATAATGACCGAGGATGCGTCCGACAGCTGGGAGGCCAGATCGCCGGCCTTGATCTCGGTGATCTCGCCGGAGGGGCCGTCACCCGCAGCGGCCGGGGCATCGCCGAAGCCGCCGAGGATGACCGACACGAAGGAACGGTTCATGGCCTTGCACATGATGTAGGACAGGATGGCGCCGGAGAAGCCGACCAGGGCACCGGTGACGATGAGCACCGGGATCTGAAGGCTGAATCCGGAGAAGGCGGCCGCCCAACCGGAGTAGCTGTTCAGCATCGAGATGACGACCGGCATGTCCGCGCCACCGATGGCGGCGACGAGGTGGAAGCCGAGGAACAGGGAGGCCAGCGTCAGCAGGACCAGCGGCAGCCATGCGATACCGCCGGAGACGTTGGAGAACCAGATACCGCAGCCGATGATGACGACCAGCAGGCCGAGGTTGATCCAGTTGCGGCCCGGCAGGGTCAGCGGCTTGGAGGGAATCTTGCCCGACAGCTTGCCCCAGGCCACCAGGGACCCGGTGAAGGTGAGGGCACCGATGAAGATGCCGATCCAGATCTCGGAGAGCTGGAAGGTGCTGGCTACAGTGCCTTCTTCGGCGAAAGCGTTGAAACCGATGAGGACGGCGGCCAGACCAACGAAGGAGTGCAACTGAGCGATGAGCTCAGGCATTCCGGTCATCTCGACCTTGAGGGCCTTCCACACACCGAAAGCGCCACCAATGAGCATCGGGAGGAAGAGCAGGACCATGGAGACCGGGGAGTATCCCGGCAGCTTCACCAGAGCGACGATCGTCGCGATGATCGCGATGACCATACCAAGAATGCCGTACGCATTGCCCTTCTTGGAGGTCTCGAACTTCGACAGACCAGCGAGAGCGAAGATGAACAGCAGGCCCGAGACGATGAAGGAGGCGTTGACGAAATTCACCAACGACCCGGCCATCGGTGCGATGAGAAGTGTTGATGTCATGGATCAGGCCTTCCTGAACATCTTGAGCATGCGCTGAGTGACCGTGAAACCGCCGAAGATGTTGATACTGGCGATGAGCACAGTCAATGCGGCGACGATTCGGATACCCCACGATTCGCTGCCGAGCTGGGTGATGGCGCCGACGATGATGATGCCGCTGATGGCGTTCGTGACGCTCATGAGCGGGGTGTGGAGGGCGTGGGTGACATTCCACACGACGTAGTAGCCCACGACCACGGCGATCGCGAAGGTGCCGAAGAGGGCAACGAATTCCAGCGGGGAGAAGGTCAACAAGGCGATGAGTGCGATCGACAGCACAGCGACGATGCCGAAGGTCACGGGCCACGGACGCGGCGCCTTCTCCGGGACCGCCGGGGCCGCAGTCTCGGCCTGGGCAACCGGCTTCGGGGCAGCCGCAACCTGGACTGGTGGCGGGGGGAAGGCCACCTGGCCGGCATGGCACACCGTCATGGTGCGGATGACCTCGTCATCGAAGTTGAGGACGAGCTCACCGTTCTTCTCGGGGGTGGCCAGCTTCAACAAGTTGACGAGGTTGGTGCCGTAGAGCTGGCTGGCCTGGCCCGGCAGGCGGGACGGCAGGTCGGTGTAGCCGATGATCGTCACGCCATTGTCCGTGACATACGACTCACCGGGGTGGGTGAGCTCGCAGTTGCCCCCGCCCAGGGCGGCGAGGTCGACGATGACGCTGCCGGGCTTCATGGCAGCGACCATCTCGGCGGTGATGAGCTTGGGGGACGGCTTGCCGGGGATGGCGGCCGTGGTGATGATGACGTCGTCCTTGCCGGCCTGCTCCATGTAGAGCTCGGCGGCGCGGGCGTTGTAATCGTCGGTGGTCTCCTTGGCGTAGCCATCGGAGCTGACGCCCTGATCTGCGTCGCCGGTGCGCACGTGCAGGAAGGTGGCACCCATCGACTGCACCTGCTCGGCGGTCTCGGGACGCACGTCGGTGGCGTAGACCTCGGCGCCCATCGAGTTGGCGGCGCCCAGGGCGGCCAGGCCGGCAACACCGGTGCCGATGACGAACACCTTGGCCGGCGGAACCTTGCCAGCAGCCGTGACCTGGCCGCCGAAGGTGCGTCCGTACGCGAAGGCGGCCTCCACGACGGCCCGGTAACCCGAGATGTTGGCCATCGAGGACAAGGCGTCCATGGACTGGGCTCGCGAGATACGCGGGACCATGTCCATGCTCAGACCGGTGATGCCGGCGGCGGCCAGCTTCTCGGTGAGGGCGAGGTCTTGACGCGGGTGAAGGAAGGTGATGAGGACAGTACCGGAGTGCATGAGGGCGATCTGGTCGTCGGTGGGTTCGTTGACGGCCAGCACGAGGTCAGCCTTCCACGCCTCCCCCGGTCCGACGATCTGAGCCCCGGCCTCTTCGTACGCGTGGTCAGGCAGAGCGGCGTGTCCACCAGCTCCGGACTCGACGACCACCTCGTAGCCGAGTTTGCGTAGGGCGGGAACAGTCGTCGGAGTCGCGGCGACCCGATTCTCACCCGGGAGTGACTCCCGTGGGATTCCGATGATCATGATGGTGACTTTACGGCCAAACGTCCTCGTCCACGACATTGGGGTTGCACGTTTCTCCACATCCAATTCAGATGGATGAGCGAACGGGGCACTGTCGTGCGACAGTGCCCCGTTCAGTCGTCACCGTGAACTCAGCTTCCCTGACGCGGGCCAGCCTGGCCGGGAGCAGGCTGCCAGTTCGAGGGCTGCTGCCCGGGGGTAGGACCCCACTGGCCCTGTACGGGAGGCTGGCCTGGACCAAATGCGTTCGGCTTGGGACCACTGAAACGCTTCAAGGTGACCAGGAGCTGCAAGACCTGTGCAGCCACGGTCAGCAACACGAAGACGAGGAAGAGCCACGCGCCGAACTGAGAGCTGCCGTTGGAGAACGTGCCCTTCTGGTTCGTCGCGTTGATCACTCCCCAGATCATGAGTAGCAGAAGTGCCCCGGCCAGCGCAGTGAGGGTGATCTCATAATTGCGAGAAACCAGACCATCGGCAACAGCGGCAACAACAGCCATGATGAGGAAGGCCAGCATGACCAGGACCGTCAGCCACAGCCGTGCGGTCCAGCCTCCCGTCAGGCCTTGGCCCCCGTCATAGTCATGTGCACTTATGCCCATAATGCTCAGGCCATTCAGAGTCAGTTTGTCACCGCCGTCCTTGAGGCCAACCCATGGCATCAACATCGAGAGAAAGCTCAGTACCAAGCCCGCGACGACAGCGAGCCGGCGGACGTTGCCCAGTGCACCGCGAATAACCCCCGAAATGGAGTTGCCGAGGGCCGGAGCTTGCGGGAAAGACTGCTGTGGCGTGCGATTGGGCTGAGGGTAAGCCCCCTGAGCCGCAGATGCGCCGTACGGAGCGTAATTCCCGGCCTGAGGATCAACTCCCTGGTGAGGATTCTGCCCCTGTGGGAAGCCTTGTCCCTGCGGGAACCCCTGTCCTTGCGGGAACCCCTGTCCTTGCGGGAAACCGTGACCCTGTGGGGGAAACTGGTCACCCTCACGTGGCTGTTGTGGCGGCGTGTTATCAGTCATCGTTCAACTTCTTTCCTGGTTGTCAACACTTACCAAACGTGGGGACACGACGGATACGTTCACAGCGACGTCCCGCCAGGCAAACAGTCAACGGGAATCCTGCCCACTCCTCGTTACTGTACAGATCCTGCATGTCATCATCCGAGCGATGGACGAGCGGGCCGACCGACGGCGCTGAGCCGAATCACCTCACAGCTTCACCGAGAGGGCTCCGGTGTCCGGGTTGCCGAATCGGTGGGCCGTCACCGATACCGACTGCTCCCGTAGGAAGGGCAACAACTCGATCTGCGGTGCGCTGGTGACTTCGTTGGCCCATATGGCCAGATCGGGGTCACCGTCGGCCTCATCGGCGGCCCGTGACGGATCGCCACCGACGAGCCGGACCCGGCCAGCACCCAGGCTGGCGTACCAGTCCTCGTCGCTGGCAGTGGTGACGGCAACCCCCACCGAGCGCAAGGCCCGACCCAGACCTTCGTCGAGACCAGAGTCCAGACTCACCGACATCTCGTGGCCAGCGGCCAGGAGGCCGGCCGAGATGACGCGGGCAACGTCAACGGTCTTGGCATCGGCGCACCCGCGCACCTGGGTGGTAGCCGGACGATAACGCAGCACGTTGCGCTCGCGTTCCAACCCACCGATGTCGGTGGAGCGTCCGAACCACTCGTCCCACTCGTGGGCGTCGCGGGAGACGGCGTCGAGCAGCCAGGTGCGCTCATCGCGGCTGATGATTCCTTCAACATGCCCGACGAACTGTTCCACCAGGGCACACGGACGATCGGCTGGAGTTGGGGTTGTCACGTCGGCGCGACGCCAGGATCCCAGCACCTGCAGATAGTGGTAGCCGCCTGCCTTGGCGCCTGGACCCACCGCCGAACGCTTCCAGCCACCGAAGGGCTGACGACCGACGATGGCGCCCGTGATACCGCGGTTGACATAAAGGTTTCCGGCCTTGACCCGCTCGGCCCAGAACTCGATCTCGGATGGGTCCAGGGAATGCAGACCGGCTGTCAGCCCGAAAGCGGTGCCGTTCTGATACTCAATGGCAGTAGCCAGATCGGGGGCGTACATGATTCCGGTGACCGGACCGAAGTACTCGGTGAGGTGGTAGGGATCACCAGGTTTGATACCACCGCGCACCCCAGGAGACCAGTACCGTCCCTCCTCGTCGATGCGCTCCGGTTTGAGGGCCCATACCTGGCCCGGATCAAGCTTCGTCAGACCGTCGAGGAGCTTGCCCTTGGCAGGTTCGGCCAGCGGGCCCATCTGGGAACGCAGGTCCGCCGGTGACCCGACACGGATGGAGGAGGCTGCGTCAAGGATCTGGTTGCGCAACCTCTCAGAATGGTAGGCCTGACCCACGAGAATGATGAGGGAGGCTGCCGAGCACTTCTGTCCGGCGTTGCCGAAGGCCGACTTAATGATGTCGGCGGCAGCCAGATCGTAGTCAGCGTTCTCGGTGACGATGATGGAGTTCTTGCCACTGGTCTCGGCCAGTACCGGCAAGTCATGACGCCAGGAGCGGAAGAGTTTGGCGGTGTCCCAAGCCCCAGTGAGGATGACTCGATCAACCTCGGGGTGACTCACCAGGCGCTTGCCAACCTCGTTCTCCTCGACGTCGACCAGGTGCAGGACATCGCGCGGGATTCCCGCTTCCCACAAGCACTCCGCGATGACGGCGGCACAGTGGCGAGCCTGCGGGGCCGGCTTGAGCAGTACCGACGATCCGGCGGCCAGGGCCGACAGGGTGGAGCCGGCGGTGATCGACAGGGCGAAGTTCCACGGCGGGGTGACGACGGTCACCCGCGGCGGCACGAACTCGGCCCCATCGACCGTCTCAAGCTCCTCTGCCCGGTCGGCGTACCAGGCGGCGAAGTCGATGGCCTCGGAGACCTCGACGTCACCCTCGGCCACGATCTTGCCGGTTTCGGCACCGGCCACCGCCAGCAGATCACCACGACGAGAGGCGAAGGCATCGGCCACCCTACGCAGTATCTCGGCACGCTCGTGACCGCCTCGTCCCGCCCATCCCTTCTGGGCACCAAGGGCTGTGGCGATGACGGCATCAACCTCACCGATGGTGTCGATGTGGTTGACGGCCAGGGTGGTCGCCCCCAATTGGCAATCCTGCATTTCCTCGGCAACCGTCCCGGCCCACGCGCGGATATTGGGCAGGGAGGGATCGGAGTCGGTCGACTGGACGAACCCGTGGGAAAGGTCAGGCACCCGGTCCGGCTCTTGTCGGCGACGAGGCTCAGGCACATCACGAGTGATCCCGGCCACGGCGGTACGGAACCTCGCCTCCTCACGAGCGAAGAGGTCGGAGTCGTGGCCGAGCTGGAAGATCGCCGACATGAAGTTCTCACTGGCAGCGTTCTCCTCCAGGCGACGCACCAAGTAGCTGATGGCGACGTCGAAATGGGCCGGGTCGACGACCGGGGTGTACAGCAGCAGCCCACCGACGTCGGCTCCGATGCGCTCCACCTGGTCGGGGGCCATGCCGAGCAGCATCTCGAACTCGACCCGGTCACCGACCCCACGGCGCTGTGAGAGCAGCTTGGCCAGGGCGATGTCGAAGAGGTTGTGCCCGGCGACGCCGTAGCGCACGGAGCGGGTGCGTTCCGGGGTCAGGGCCCAGTCGAGGATCCGCTTGTAGTTGGTGTCGGTGGCGAGCTTCGAGGGCCACGGCGTCTGCTGCCAGCCGTGGATCTCGGCGTCCACCCGCTCCATGGCGAGGTTGGCCCCCTTGACCAGGCGCACCTTGATACCAGCCCCTCCAGATGAGGTGCGGCGGTCAGCCCACTCGACGAGGCCCTGCAAGGCGGCCAAGGAGTCGGGTAGATAGGCCTGCAGGACGATGCCGGCCTCCAGATTGTGCAGTTCGGGGCGGTCGAGAAGCTTCTGGAAGACCCCGATCGTCAGATCAAGATCGTGGTACTCCTCCATGTCCAGGTTGATGAACTTCGGCTTCGGGGAGTTCGCGGCCAGGTGGTACAGCGGCAACAACTGCTCGACGACCTCGTCGACCGTCGCCTCATGGGCCCACAGATCGAGCTGGTTGACCACGGCTGAGATCTTGATCGAGACGTAGTCGACGTCGTCACGGGCCAACAGGGCCATCGTCCCCTCAAGGCGGGATTCGGCCTCGCGATCTCCCAGCACAGCCTCGCCCAGCAGGTTGAGGTTGAGTCTCACCCCCGAGCTGCGCAGTGACTTGAGGGTGCGAGTCAACGGCCCAGGCCGAGCATCGACGACGAGGTGTCCGACCATCTGGCGCAGGGCATTGCGTGCTGCCGGGACGACGACGTCGGGAGCGACCGGAGCCATCCGGCCACCGACCCGCACCGCCATCTGCAGTGCCGTCGGCAGGAAGGAGTAATCCGTTTTGGACAGCTCCGCCAGATTCGCCGCAGCCGTGCGGGCGTCCTCGGGACGCACGACCCGGTCGATGAATGCCAGGGTGAAGGGCAGACCTGCCGGGTGGGACAGCACGTCGGAAAGCAGACCCGCAGCAATCTGTGCTCGATCTGTGCGCCGCTTGGACGCTCCATTGGTGTCTCGCAGCCAGGCGTGAACCTGCTCGACAGCCTCGTCAACCAGGTCAGCAGGGCGTGGGGATGGGGATACCCACGAATCAGCGTCGATGCTCATGGCACGACTGTAGCCGTCAGCCAGGACGCCAACACGCAGTTCGTCGACGGCCTCGTCGCGATGGCCATGGCGGCAGTGAATGAGCGAGCGGGGTGTGATGCGTTACTGACGGCGTGTCCTGGCCAGTTGTATGGTCACCCTACGTTGTCTGCCCCTCATATTCGGCCGATAATGATTCTCACTTGCGCATCGAAAAGGGGAACACCACATGTATCGTCGTCTTCTGGCCATCGCAACCGTCAGTGCCTGCGCTTTGGGTATGGCTGGTTGTTCCGGCAACTCTGATTCCGGCTCCTCCACCTCAAGTACTTCCTCCACCGCCGCTGCGACGGACAAGGTGGACATCGTCGCCTCGACCAACGTCTGGGGTTCGGTCGCCCAAGCGATCGGCGGGGACAAGGTGAACGTCCACTCCGTCATTGACAGCCCCGACCAAGACCCCCACGACTACGAGGCCACTGCCAAGGACAAGCTCGCCTTCTCCAAGGCCAAGATCGCCATTGCCAACGGTGGCGGCTACGACGACTGGGCTCCCAAACTCGTCAAGAGCACCGGTTCCAAGGCCACCCTCATTGACGCCGTCGAGACCTCTGGCCTCAAGAAGCCCGGCCAGGAGGAGTTCAACGAGCACGTCTTCTTCTCGATCGACAGCGCCCGCAAGGTTGCCAAGGTCGTCGAGTCCGATCTGGTCAAGGCCTCCCCAGACAACAAGGCCACCTTCGAGTCGAACCTCAAGGACTTTGAATCCAAGCTGGATGACCTCAAGGCCCAAGCTGCCACGGTCGGCGAAAAGCACCCGAACAGCACCGCCATTGCCACCGAGCCGGTGGTTGGCTACCTGCTCGAGGACATGAAGATCAAGAACATCACCCCTGAGGAGTTCGTCGAGCAGTCCGAGACCGAGGCTGGCCCGTCGACCAAGGTCGTCCACGAGACCACCACGCTCATTGCTGACAAGAAGGCGTCCATCCTCCTGGTCAACGGCCAGACCAGCGACGACGTCACCAAGGAGTTGCAGAAGGCCGCCAAGGGGGCGGGAATCCAGCAGGTCGGCGTGTGGGAGACCTTCCCCAAAGGTGTCGACACCTACCAGGACTTCATCGCCAAGGCCATCACCGACATTGACAACGGCTTAGCCTGACACTCGTGTCATCGCATCGCTGTGACAACTCCGAGACGACGAGGATCGAGCCCGCCAGACTCACCGGCGCCGAGGTTGCCTTCGGGGACCGGGTGCTGTGGTCAGGGCTGGATCTCGTCGTCGAGCCCGGCGAGTTCATCGCCGTTCTGGGCCCCAACGGGGCGGGCAAGACCACCCTGCTGAGGGTCCTGCTCGGACAGACTCCGCTGACGGCCGGTTCCGCGATGGTGGCCGGGGCTCCGGTGCGTCGTGGCTCGACTCACATCGGTTACATCCCACAGCAACGCTCATTGGAGACGACGGCCCCGATTCGCGGCCGCGATCTGGTGGGCATGGGGATCGACGGCCACAAGTGGGGATTCGGCTGGTTCAGCCGCTCTCGACGCCGTCGCATTGACGATGCCATCGCCTCGGTGGGTGCCACCGCCTTCGCGGACGTCCCGCTGACGATGACATCCGGTGGTGAGCAACAGCGCCTGCGCATCGCCCAGGCCCTCGTCACCGATCCCGAGCTGCTGCTGTGCGATGAGCCGCTGTCCAGCCTTGACCTGCGCCACCAGCAGGAGGTCACCACTCTCATCGACAACGCTCGTCGGACCAGAAATCTCGGCGTGCTCTTCGTCACCCACGAGATCAACCCGGTCCTGCCTTACGTCGATCGCGTGGTGTACGTCGCTGGCGGCAAGGTTCGCGTCGGCACGCCTGACGAGGTACTTCGGTCCGAGGTCCTCACCGACCTCTACGACTCCCCTGTCGAGGTGTTCCGTCATGACGACCGGATCATCGTGTTGGCCGACGACGAAGGACCGTCGCATCCGCACGGCCCGAAGCTCACCGAGGGCAAGGAGTCACTCTGACATGGATGTCTCCACCATCATCAACTTCGACAGCTTCAGCCAGCTCGTTCCCTTGGTCCACGGTTCGCTCATGGCCGGAATCATCCTGGGTGTTCTGGCAGGTCTCATCGGACCGATGATCCATGCCCGCGACCTGGCCTTCGCTGTTCACGGCACCTCCGAGCTGTCCTTCGCAGGTGCCGCAGTCGCCCTGTTCTTCGGGGCATCGGTCACGAAGGGGGCGGTGGTCGGCTCGTTGGTGGCTGCCCTCATCTTGGGGCTGCTGGGCGTCAAAGCTGCCGAGCGCAACGCCTCCATCGGCATCATGCTGCCCTTCGGCATGGGCATTGGTGTGCTCTTCCTGAGCCTCTACAAGGGCAGATCGTCCAACAAATTCGGCCTGTTGACCGGACAGATCGTCGCCGTCGACACCACTGAACTGAGCACCTTGGTCGGAGTGGCAGTCCTCGTCGCCGTGATTCTGGGGATCATATGGAGACCGTTGTTCTTCGCGTCGGTGGATCCTGAGGCGGCCCGTGCTCGGGGAGTGCCCATGCGGTTCCTGTCGATCGTCTTCATGCTGTTACTGGGTCTGACGACCGCCATGGCGATACAGCTGGTCGGTGCCCTCCTGGTGCTGAGCCTGCTCATCACTCCCAGTGCCGCAGCCGCCAAGGTGACGGCACATCCGCTGGCACTGTGCCTGCTGTCGATCATCTTCGCGACGGTCTCCGCGGTGGGTGGCATCCTCCTGTCGTTGGGGCCTGGCCTGCCGATCAGCCCCTACGTGACGACGGTGAGCTTTCTCATCTACGTGGTGTGCCTCATCGTGGGCGCGATTCGTCGGCACCACGGTTGGAGCCATCGGGTCGCCTGAGCTGTGACTGCCGCGCGACGTCGTGCCGAGGACTGTTGTCGGCACGACGTCGCGCTGTCATGTTGACGTCACCGTCATGTCACATGAGCGCGATGGACTGGCACGGTACGTCGTAGAGAGGACGAATCATGCATCGCCACCTGACCCGAGGCCTTGCGGCCACCGCCTGCGCCGCTGCCCTCATCTGCCCGCTGGCCACGGGAGTTGCTTCCGCCGAACCGACCACCGACGCCATCGAGGTGTTCACCGGGGATGCCCCGGTGTTGGCCGAAGAGCCGAATGGCGTCAAGATCACCGACAGCGGATTCGGGTCGGCCTTCGCCCATCGCAACGGAGATCCTGACGACATCTACTACGGTCTGACCGACCGCGGCCCCAACACTGACTCTGATGCCGACAACGAGAAGATCGAGCCGGTCAAGTTCCAGCCCTCGATCGCCAAGTTCCGTCTGGTCAACGGCCACATGGACCTCGTGAAGCGCATCGGCTTGGTGGCCAAGGACGGCACCCCGATGAACGGTGCGGTCAATCCGGAGGCATCCACTGGCGAGACGATCGTTGACATCAATGGCCAGGAAATTGCCCCCTCGGCGGCTGGCATCGACTCCGAGGGTCTGGTCGTGGCCGATGACGGCACCTTCTGGGTCTCCGATGAGTACGGCCCCTATGTCGTCCATTTCGACGCCGAAGGCCATGAGATCTCCCGTCTCAAGCCCTTCGACGGCACCCTTCCGGGCGAGCTGGCCTTCCGTACCCCGAACCGCGGCATGGAGGGTCTGACCCTGACCCCGGACGGCAAGACCCTGGTCGGAACCATGCAGTCAGCACTGCAGACCCCGGACCTGTCTGGCAGCTCCAAGAAGGTCCCCTTCGTCCGCATCGTCACCATCGACGTCAAGAGCGGGAAGATCACTGGCCAGTACCTGTACCAGATGCACCTGAGCGAGGCCAAAACGTCGGTCTCCGAGATCACGGCTCTGGGTAACCACACCCTGCTCGTCGACGAGCGTGACGGCGCCCCGGGTAAGGACACCTTCAAGCGTCTGTACAAGATCGACCTGTCCCAGGCCACCAACATCAACGACGTGAAGTCCATCCCGGGGGCGACCTACGACGCCGACAAGGGTGGTCTGCTCATCGAGGGCAAGTCCCTTGAGGGTCTCGTCTCGGCTGACAAGTCGGCCAAGAACGACGAGCAGAAGGCCACCGAGATTCTCACTTCCCACGGTGTCAAGCCGGCTGTTGGTGAGCTGTACCTCGACGTCACCAAGCTGGTGTGGACTTCTGACCCGTCCGGCAACACCTTCCCCCATGACAAGGTGGAGGGAGTTGCGGTGACCCACGGCGGGGCCACTGTCACGCTGTCGAACGACTCCGACTTCGGCATCATCGGCATCGTCAAGGGATCCAAGAACCCCTTCCAGCTCGTCTCGAAGAACTTCGGCACTGACGAGTCCCGTCAGGACGTGGGCGAGTCCATGAAGGTGCACATGAACTCCCTGCCGCAGGACCTGCGCGGACCGGCATACCGCAAGGCTGAGTTCACCGTTGCCGGCAATGTCGCGACCGGCAAGAACCTCGAGCCTGACACCGGTTACGTCGTGGCTGTCGACGGCACCGAGGTCGACACCATGACGACCGACGCCAAGGGTTCGGGATCCCTCGATCTGCCGGCCCTGGCTGCTGGCGACCACGAGGTGACCCTGTCCTTGGCCCAGTCCGTGGTTTCCCAGGTCACGGTGACCACGCCGGCCTCGACAGCCCCGGCCACCTCAGCTCCGACGACCGCCGCTCCTAGTGCCTCAGCCCCGGCTGACGGCCGCGGTCACGCTCTGCCGCACACTGGCGTCTGATCGCCACACCTCAAGCGCCCGGACGGTTCGTCCGGGCGCTTGTTCGTCTGTACTCAAAGGCTGTCCCCACCCGCCGCACATGGATGGGATGCGCACCACTCAGTCTGCGATGAGCTCCACTCCGACTGCGTAGTGGGTGGGGGACGCGGGAACGTCGATGACAGTGCGTCCGTCACTGATCTGGGTGTCCAAGACTGGCCCACCGAGCACACGAGCCTGGCGGTATTGGCCATCAACGATGAGACGATCTGCGGCGACGACATCCGCATTGGCGACACCCCATGCAAACAGATGGGAGTCCTCCGTCGTGAGATACCACTCGAGGGTGTCACCCTGAGCAGTGATCTCGGGGGCAGCAGGACGAGCAGCCATGATGCCCTCGCCACAGACGTCCATCCACTGTCCGATCTCCTGGAGTCCGCGACGCACCGAGTCGGGCATGTGGCCGGTGGCGTCAGGGCCGATGCCGAGTAGATAGTTCCCGCCTCGCGAGACGATCTTGATGAGGTTCGCGATGATCACACTCGTCGGCTTGGCGGGGTCATCGGGCGACATGGCGCACCATTCCCTGGTCAGCGTCATGCAGGCTTCCCACGGATGGTCGATGACATCTGCAGGAATCTCTTGCTCCGGGGTCCGATAGTTCTCGTGGGGTCCGTGGACCGCCCGGTCGACGACGATGATTCCGGGCTGGACCTCGCGTGCCCGGGCGGCAATGTCGTCAATACCGATGGGTTCTTCGGGAGCGCGAACCCAACCTGCGTCGAGCCACAGCACATTCATCGGGCCGTAGTTGGAGAGAATTTCGGTGATCTGGTCCATGGTGAAATCGACGAACCGCTGCCAGCGCTGTGGTTGAGCCTCAATGTCGAAATTGTGGAAACGATCATGGATCGGCTGGGAACGGTCCCAGTAGCAGGGATGGGACCAATCGGCCTTGGAGAAATATGCGCCGGTTTCCAGTCCTGCGTCTCGGAAGGCGTCGACGACCTCGCGGAGGATGTCGCGACGTAGACCCGACGATTCTGACGTCGCCTTGAGGTTGGTGTAACCCGAGTCGTACATGCAGAACCCGTCGTGGTGCTTCGTCGTGAAAATGCAGTACGTCATCCCGGCGTCAGCGCAGGCTTGGGCCCATTGGGATGCGTCGAAGTCCTCTCCTCGGAAGGTTCTAGCCTGGTCGTAGTACCAGTCCTGATAACCGGCGTCGTCGCTCGGGTCGCCTGGAAATTGAGGCGATTTGTCGGTGAACCAGCCGAGGTCGTCACGATGCAGGGACCACGACCCTCCCTGACCAATGGCGGAGTAGATACCCCAGTGGATGATGACCCCGAAGGTGAGGTCCTGCCAGTGTTTGAGGTTCTTGACGACCAGGGGGTCAGTCGGCCACTGGTATCCGGGGTCCTCAGACCCTCCCAGTGCCCCGGCTGCCTCCAGCTCTGCAGGATCGAGATCGACATTGTCGGTCATGGTTCACTTCCTTGTGTTAACGGAAACGGCGTAGCAGCTCAGTGTCACAGGTACGTTATGTGGATGGGTGGCAGTGGCATGGTTCAGACCTTCGATTCGCCTTCCTCAGTACCACCGGTGACGTGGCGCTGGGACGCGGCGAACACCAAGAATATGGAAATTCTGACGGCGATGACGTCAGCGAGCACGATTCGGTCGGCGGTTCCGAGCGAGGACCGTGGTGTCGCACCAGCCGGATGGCTATCACTCCGTTGTCTACGTGGTATCCCTCAGAGCTGACAGCCGAAAACGGGGAGCGCCGGCCGCAACAGCAGTGACCACGATGGCGAGCACACTGACTGCCCACATCGTGACGGGTAGCGCCGCGATGGAGAGGTCGAAGGACTGATTCGCGTCGGTTGATCCGATCGCGGCATTGATCGCCCAACCAGCCAGAACTCCAACTACCAGTGACATCGACTGGGCCGGCAGGATCGTGACGATCATCTGCACCAGGAAGGACCTTCGCAGGACATGGGCGGGGGTACCCACGGCTTGTTGAGCAGCAATGGTGCGTCGCATTCGCCATCGCAGTTCGACAAACGCGACAGTGCACGCCACCAGGATCAGCAGGAATCCGGTCGCCAGGCCGCTACGCACGATTCCATGTTGTTGGATAAACGCCCGCCGGGTGTCGGAGTTCTCAGCCCCGGCCTGGACCTCATAGGACGGCGCGGTGGCGTGGAGTTGATCCACTAACCGATCAAGATCGCCAGTTGTGGAGTCTGCGGTGAACTCCACGTAGTCGGGAGTGAGGCCTGCCAGTCTCGGGTCGGTGCGAGCAAGGAGGGCGTCATCACCGTAGGTGACGGGCAGGTAGCTGACGGGCTTGATGGTCCGGGCCGTCGTGTGTTTGTCGTAACCAAAGGTCCATGTCGATGGCGCGTCTCGCCTCGTAGCCGGCATCCTTGGACAGGGTTGCGGGTCGGGATCGAAAGCGGCCAAATCGGCGCAGGATGCGGCGACGAGGGCACGGTCATCGGTCGTCATGTAGATCATGCGTCGTGGCCGGGTGATGCGCAGGAGGGCTTGCTGTTCGGTGGCGGTCCGATCGGCGAAGGGAACCTGGACGAGGACATGACGGGGATCCCCCTCGGTGGAGTGGGTACCAGAAATGAGGAACCCCGATCCAACCCCGGCCAGGCCGACCATGATCGCCAACGCGACCACCATCGCAACAGAACCCCGGTAGTAGGCTCTGGCCAGGGCCAACCCGAGACGAGTGGGCAGTCTCAGATGCTCGCGACCGGCGCACCATACGACGATGAGGTGGGCTGACATGACGGCGCCGAGAGTTCCAAGCACCGCCCCACCCATGATGTATCCAGCGCCTTGGTCCCCCAGGCGCTGGCCGTCATGAGCAAACGCCATCGTCAGACACATCCAGCCTTCCAGACCGATCGCAGCCACGACGAGGAGAAGACCAACGATCCCGAGAAGATGACGCACTGTCTCAAGCCGGGCGCTGCGGTGCGGGGGGCGGCGTGAAGCCAGCAACCTTCGCAGGGTACGCCGGGCCAACCGACCGCTCATGATCATCATGATGACGACGATGACCAGCCACGCCTGCCATCTCAGCCTCGCCTGCCAGGGCCACCAGGTTAGCCCGAGCACCCCGCTGGCTCCGAGGGCTTTTTGAACAGGAATGAACAGCGCCAACCCGAGCAGAGCCCCCAAGCCAGCGGTCCCGGAAACTTCGGCGGCGAAGACCCGGCCACACCAGTCGGGGTCGCATCCCATGCGCACCAGCGTCGTGAATCGGTCACGCCGCGAGGCAGCCGACAGACTCAGCGACGTCCACAACAACATGGCTGCCGGCAGCCCAACCAGTCCGATCATCTCGATCCACGCAGTAGGTGACAACACCCCAGAATCATCTGTCCCGGTCACGCCGAAGCCCTTCAGCTCGCGGCAACCAGCCTGATCGGGGGTGGTCGTAACCGAGAACAACTCGTCGGGTGAGGCCAAGGCGGCCCGATCCATCACCACCGGATCGACCGTGCCCAAGCTGGAAACTTTCACGACCCCGGCGTCCATCAGCGACTTCAGACGCGGGGAAACGATGGTATGACCCGGTTGAGGCCAGTGCTTCAGTCCAGGAGGCAGCAAACCAGCAGGGTGGTTCACCACGAAACTCGTCCAGGGTGTGCCGTCGACCTGTAATTCCTGCACCTTGAGGCCGGTATGCCCGCTTTCCAGCTTGCCCGGAGCAAGGATGGGGGTCCGGGCATCACGTACTTCCTGCTGCTGGACGGTGACGCGGGGCATGGTGATACCCACCGCCAGCCCCAGTGTTGCCAGGGCCACGCCCACAACCATCACCAGTGATCGAATCAGATCATGACGGCTTGCTCCACGGCTCAATCGCAACGCCAGACGCAAGCCTGTCACGCCGCGTCTCCCATGATCTGTCCATCGGCCAGGCGAATGATCCGGGCGTTTTTCGGCAACGTGTGCTCATCATGGGTCACCATCACCAAGGTGGAACCTTCAGCGCGAACCAGATCGTCGAGCAGACCGATCACGGCATGGCGGTTCGTCGTGTCCAAGGCGCCAGTAGGTTCGTCGGCCAGGACGACCGCCGGACGGTGCGCGAGGGCACGACCCACGGCTGCACGCTGCGCCTGGCCTCCTGACACTTCACTGGGTCGTCGCTTGCTGCTCTCACCGAGGTCAAGGATCTCGGCAAGGTGGTCGGCGCGCTTCAGTGCGTCCCGACGCCCAGTGCCAAGGAGCTCAAGAGGCAGGGCAATGTTGTCACGCAATGTGAGCTCGGGAACCAGCTCAGAGTTCTGAAACACCAAGCCGATCGTTCGCAACCGCCACGCTGCACGCTGTCTGTCATCCAGCCTGTATACGTCGACATCCCCATGTACGACCCGTCCTTTGGTCGGCGCCTCCAAACCAGCAAGACACATCAACAATGTCGACTTTCCCGAGCCAGAAGCACCGACGATCACGTTCACCGATTCCGGAGACATAACCAGCGAGACACCATCCAATGCGGGTCGGCTCGCATGGGGGAACTGGACAACCAAGTCATAACAAGTCAATGAATATCGATCAGCCATCAGGTATCCGATCCATGGGCGCCAGAGCGCGGTCATCACTCGCGGTACAGTCTTTCGACGCAGTGGTCACCATACCAATGTTCGGCGCACACCTGGACCCGAAGATCTGCCGCACGCAGAGTATCCCCGGGGCTCACATCAGAATTGACGCTCACCTTGCCACCAATATTCACGTATCCGATTCTCGTCCACGAATACCCTTGCTGGCGAACATTGACATGACCCGAGTTTGATCCAGTGACGCCATGTCATTATAACTCTCGCAACGCCGACACAAACAAGTTCGTCACTATTGCATTCTTTCGCCTACGGAACACTGTCCATTCGTACAACCGACCCCAGAGATCCCCATCTACGCATGCCCCCCTTGCCCCCACTCCCGCACCCCCAACTTGACTTTATGCTTCAAGACGCATAATTATGCATCATGCGGTGTCGCCCGACGCCGCCGTAGCGAAGGACCGTCCCATGAAAACTCTGCGCCATGCCGCCGGTGCCACCCTGGCCGTCGTAGCCCTTGCCATCAGCGGATGTACCCATGCCTCCGAGGAGTCTGCGACCCCCAAGGCGGAGTCCAGCAAGCCCGGCACCCCGTCAAATGCCCAGATCATCGACTCCATCAAGACTGATCCCACCATCGCAGCGATGGTCCCCGACGACATCAAGAAATCCGGCACCCTCCGTAACGGCGCGGCCGCCAACTACGCACCTGCTGAGTTCATCGACACTGACGGCTCAACCGTCGTCGGCTTCGACGTCGACTACGTCACTGCTGTCGGCAAGCTCATGGGCCTAACAGTGACGACCGCCAATGCGGCCTTCCCCAGCCTCATCCCTGCCATCGGATCCAAGTACGACCTCAGCGTCTCCTCCTTCACCATCACTTCGGAGCGCCAGAAACAGGTCACCATGACCTCCTACTTCAAAGCTGGGTTCTCGATGGCCGTCCCGAAGGGAAACCCCAAGAAGATCTCCCCCGACGATCTGTGTGGACACTCCGTGGCGGTACAGACCGGTACTGCCCAGGAGACCGCCGCCCAGCAAAAGTCGACGGAGTGCACCAAGGCCGGCAAGAAGCCCATTGACCTGCTTTCTTATGTATCCCAGTCCGACGCCACCACGAACGTCGTCGGTGGCAAAGCCGATGTCCTCTACGCCGACTCGGTCATCACTGCCTATGCCATCAAACAGACCTCCAAACTCGAGGCTCTCGGCGGCATCACTGACGCATCCCTGTTCGGCGTCGTCACCGCCAAGAATGACGGCGGACTCTCCAAAGCCATCCAGGTGGCTACCCAAAAACTCATCGACGACGGGACCATGAAGAAGCTGCTGGCCTCATGGGGCACCGAGGACGGTCTCATCAAGACCTCCGAGGTCAACCCTGAGCCGTGATCGCACCCGAGTGAAAGGCACTACGGTGGCACACCACCACGCCAACATCCCGAATCGCATCCGGGCACGCGACGTCGCACATCCGGGAACCTGGATCGCGGCCATCATCGTTGCCCTGTTGGTACTGATCTTCCTCCAGGGACTCGTCACGAACCCCAACTACCAGTGGTCGGTGGTGTGGCTATACCTACGTGACGTCAAAATCGTCACCGGCATCGGCTACACCATCCTGCTGACCTTCGCCGCGATGCTGTTGGGAACAGCAGTAGCCCTCCTCACGGCCATCATGAGGCAGTCCCGCAACCCGGTGCTGCGCGCTGTCTCGTGGGCCTACATCTTCGTCTTCCGCGGCGTCCCGGTGTACACCCAGTTGGTGTTCTGGGGACTGCTGGCCGTGCTGTACCCGACGATGTCCATCGGAGTGCCTTTCGGTGGTCCCCAATTGGCCAGCGCCGAGACCGAGAAGGTCGTCACCGCCCTGGCTGCTGCCATCATCGGCCTGGGCCTCAACGAGGGAGCCTACCTGGCCGAGATCATCCGTGCCGGTTTGGAGTCGGTCGATGCGGGACAGACGGAGGCAGCAAAGGCCCTGGGTATGAAGCCGTCCCTCATCATGAGCCGCATCATCATTCCCCAAGCCATGCGGGTCATCATCCCGCCGCTGGGCAACGAGACCATCGGCATGCTCAAGACGACCTCCTTGGTGTTGGCCGTGCCCTTCACCCTCGACCTGCAGTACGCCACGAACGCCATCGCCAACCGCATCTACGCACCGATACCGTTGCTCATCGTCGCCGCCTTCTGGTACCTCGTCATGACGAGTGTCCTCATGATCGGGCAACATTTCCTCGAGCAGTACTTCGGTCGTGGTCTCAACGGGAAGTCCTCATCGAAGCGGCTGCGTCGCCAGGCCGCCATCCAGGCAGCCGGCACCACGCACAAGAACATCGCCCTGGAGGTCGAGCAGTGAGCACATCCACAGCAGAGTCTGCAGGCACCGAACCGATGGTGCGCATCAAGGGGTTGCACAAGGAATTCGGGCCACTCCACATCCTCAAAGGAATTGACCTCGACGTCGCATCCGGGGAGGTGTGCGTCCTCCTTGGGCCTTCCGGCTCGGGAAAGTCCACGCTATTGCGCTGCATCAACCAGTTGGAGACCTTTGAGGCCGGTGAGATCTGGGTCGGTGGACAGCGTATCGGCTACGAGCACGATCCCCTACCGGATGGACGCCTCAAGCGGCTTTCCGACAAGGACATCGCAGCCCAGCGGGCACGCATTGGCATGGTGTTCCAGCGATTCAACCTCTTTCCTCACATGACTGCCCTGGGAAACGTCATGGAGGCGCCTGTCAACGTGTCCGGACTGTCCAAGGAGGAGGCCAAGCCGCTGGCCATGTCCCTGTTGGAGCGAGTCGGCATGGCTGATCGCGCTGACCACTACCCCGCCGAGCTGTCCGGTGGCCAGCAGCAGCGCGTCGCCATTGCCCGCGCGATGGCCATGAAGCCCGAACTCATGCTCTTCGACGAGCCGACCTCGGCCCTCGACCCCGAGCTCGTCGGTGAGGTGCTGAGCGTCCTCAAGGATCTCGCGCGCGAGGGCATGACGATGATCGTCGTCACCCACGAGATGGGATTTGCCCGCGAGGTTGCCGACCATGTCGTCTTCATGGACGGGGGTGTCGTCGTCGAGGCAGGCTCCCCCACCGACGTCATCAATCACCCGAAATCGCAGCGTCTGCAGGGATTCATCAATTCCGTGCTGTGAGTTGTGCGGTCGAGGTGACACACTGACGGTGTGCATGACGACCAGATGATCAGGCTCGGCCAGTACCTCAAGTTCGCCAACCTCGCCGACACTGGCGGTCAGGCTCGTGAACTCATCGCTTCGGGGCACGTCAGCGTCAACGGAGAGGTTGAAACTCGGCGTGGACGCCAACTTCATCCCGGCGACGAAGTGAGTGTCACCAGCGGCGGCCAGACCGTCACCGAGACCGTCGATCTCACCGAGCCCGACGTTCCCTGGTGATGACGAACCCGACATAAGACGTGGCCCGGACCGTACGGTCCGGGCCACGTTCTGCTCTCAGCGGTGCAAAAGGTAGCCGCTTCGGTAGCCGCCGTTTCTGTAGGCGTTTCTGGCTGACGCAACGGCCTTGCGGGCGTCGACGATACCCGTGCCACACGCTGCGTCGCAGCGAGCATAATTCACCGATTGCTTGAGGATCGCCTCAATCTGATCCGGGGAGAGGTTCGGGTTGGCAGACAGCATGAGGGCGGCAACCGCAGACACGTGCGGGGCAGCCTGGGAGGTGCCCTCCATGTAGCCGTAGGCCGGGGCCTGCGGGGTCGTCTTGCCAGTATTAACCGTCGAGAGGATCAGGTCGCCGGTGTAATCGTCTCCACCAGGAGCGGAAAGGTCAACGGTCCAGCCCCAGTTTGAGAAGTAGGACCTAGCGCCAGTCTGTCCGGTCGCTCCCACAACAACGACGCCGCGGCAGTTTCCGGGGGTCGATTTGCTGGCATCCATATTCTCGTTGCCAGCAGCGACGATGATCGTCGCACCACGGGACCTGGCGTAATCAATGGCGCGTTGGTAGCTCGTCGGGCAGTAGGAGCTACGGCCCCCCAGGCTCATGTTGATGACCTTGGCGGGGTGGCGGTTGGTGGGAACGCCGGGGACCTCACCACCCGCGGACCAGGTGATGGCGTCGGCGATGTCGACGTCAGTTCCACCGCAGTGCCCCAGAGCGCGCACCGGAAGGATATTGGAATCAGGGGCGGCACCTGCGATACCGCGACCGTTGTTCGTCGAAGCCCCAATAATGCCGGCAACGTGGCTACCATGCCAGGAGGAATCGTGAGGGAGGCTACCGGGACCGCAGTCGCCGGCCCGAGTCCAGTCGCCCTCGTCAGAAGGATCGGCATCTCGACCGTCGCCATCGCCAGCAACGTAACGGTTGGAGATGAAGTCGTAGCCCGGCAAAAGCTTGTCATCCAGGTCAGGGTGCCGAATGATGCCGGAGTCGATGACGGCGACCGTCACCCCAGAACCAATGCTGGTCGACCACGCTCCCGGGGCGTCGATGCCCTTGTCGGAGTTCAGGCCCCACTGACGGCCCCAGTACCGGTCGTTCGGAGTGAACGAAACCGCTGCGGTGCGGCCCCTCGTCTCGCTCCGCTCGTTAATCGTCATGTGGAGAACTGGCTCAACGGACTCCACCTCAGGGTTCCGCTCCAGCTCCGTCTTGAATGCCTTGGCAGCTTTGGCGTCGAGCCCCTTCGACGTCTGCACCGACATCGAATGGTTGGCTCGGGCCATGGAACCCACCACGCGGGTCCCGCGCGCCTTGGCAGCATGCTCAAAGGTTCCTCGCAGAGACTTCAGGTGCGCTCGATCAGCGGAATTAGCGTGGGACACGCTGCGGGTAGAAGTCGAAGCGCCCTTGAGGTGAACAACGAACTCGCTAGTGGTCTTCACAGATTCAGAAGTGCGCAGTGGTGCAGTGGCGAAGCCATCAGCCGCATTACTGGGGACAGCACTAGCGGCAAGAGATACGCCAGTGACCGCGCAGAGTAACAAGGTTGTGATACGACGTGATGTCATGCATCCACTTCCTCTCAGTAGGTTGATTGGGAAATCACAACCTACTGTGACAAGGGGTCATCCACGAGCCAAGACCGTAAAAGCTCTCAGAAACTGATAGAGAAAACCCTTCTGGAGCGGACAAAAGTCGGTGTTTTAGTCTCCATGCGTCCCCAACAAAGCACCGAGAAGACCGAGAATCTCACCTTTCCCGACTAGATGCTTCTCCGGTAATGTTCGGTCAAGAACCGCTGGTCATCTCTCCTTGCGCCCACGGCAGGCTGGGGACGGCACGAGCAAAGGCCCGCAAGATCTGCTCGGCACCTTCCAAGGCGTTGGTGGCCTCGGTGCCCAGCCCGGCTTCAATCTGCTCGGCGACCCGCTGGACGGAAGCATCGGTGTCCAAGGATTCGAGGATCTCGTTTCGGACCATGTTCCACAGCCACTCACGCTGCTGCTCAATACGGCGAACCTGCAAGGAGCCGTCCTGGTCAAGGTAAGCGCGGTGGTCGACAACGGCCTGCCAGACGTCGTCAAGCCCTTCCTTGGTGTAGGAAGAGCAGGTCAGCACCGGGACGCGGCGCTTGTCGGCGTCGGAGGAGACGAGCTTCATGGCGATCGACAGATCCCGGGCGGAGACACGCGCGTTGGCGGCATTGTCGCCCTCGGCCTTGTTGACTGCCACGACGTCCGCCAACTCCAGGATGCCCTTCTTGATGCCCTGCAACTGGTCGCCAGTACCCGCGACGGACAGCATGAGGAAGGTGTCGACCATCCCGGCCACGGCAACCTCGGACTGTCCGACGCCGACAGTCTCGACGAGAACCACGTTGTAGCCGGCAGCCTCCATGACGATCATGGCCTCGCGAGTGGCCCGGGCAACGCCACCCAGGTGGCCACCCGAGGGCGAGGGTCGCACGAAAGCCTCGTCACGGTTGCACAGATCCCCCATGCGGGTGCGGTCGCCGAGGATCGAGCCGCCGGTACGAGTCGAGGAGGGATCGACGGCCAGGACGGCAACGTTGTAGTTGAACTCATCGATGAGCTTGGTGCCCATGGCGTTGATGAAGGTGGACTTGCCAGCGCCAGGGACGCCCGAGATGCCGACCCGAATGGCATCACCGGTGTGCGGAGCCAGCAGACGCAGCATTTCACGCGCCTTCTCACGATGGGCCGGTTTGCTCGACTCCACCAGAGTCAGCGCTTTGGCAATGTGCTGGCGGCTACCTGCCAGGACTTGCTCAACCAGTTCGTGGACGTCGATCGGCATGATCACCATTTCCTTCATCGGGCGGGTATGTCTACCGTACCGCCCACGAGCAACGTTCACCGCTGAGGACCCATAGCCGGTGGTTGTCAGCCGTGGATGCCGGTGGCCCCTGGAACCTCGCGGGGTTCCAGGGGCCACCCTTCAATCTCGTGGACCGAGCCAGGCTCAGTCGTCGTTGTGAGCTGCGAGCAGCTTCTCCATCAGCTCGACGGCAGCATCCGGGATGACGGTACCAGGCGGGTAGATGGCGGCCGCGCCGTCGTCGACGAGCTCCTGGAAGTCCTGGGTCGGGATGACACCACCGACAACGATCATGATGTCGGAGCGGCCGAGCTTGTCCAGTTCCTTGCGCAGGGCCGGCACCAGGGTGAGGTGTCCGGCTGCCAGCGAGGAGACACCGACGACGTGGACGTCGCCCTCAACAGCCTGTCGAGCGGTCTCCTCGGGGGTCTGGAACAGCGGGCCGACATCGACGTCCATGCCGAGGTCGGCATAGGCGGTCGCGACGACCTTCTGGCCACGGTCGTGACCGTCCTGGCCCATCTTCGCGATCATGATGCGCGGACGACGGCCTTCCTTCTCCTCGAACTGCTTGATGAGTTCGTGGACCTTCTTGCTCGACTCGGTGCTTCCGGCTGCCTTGCTGTACACACCCTCAATGGTACGAATCTGAGCGGTGTAGCGCCCGAATACCTTCTCCAGTGCGTCGGACATCTCGCCGACGGAGGCGTTGGCGCGACCAGCGTCGATGCACAGCTTGAGCAGGTTGCGGTCGGGATCGCTCGGGTCAGGGTTGGCAGCAGCCCAGGTGATCTTCTCCAGGGCGGCCTGGCAGGCCTCCTCGTCACGGTTGGCACGCAGCTGCTCCAGCTTGGCCTTCTGCTCCTTGAGCACCTGGGTGTTGTCGACCTTGAGGACCTCGAGGGGCTCCTCCTCGTCGAGACGGTACTTGTTGACGCCGATGAGGGGCTGACGGCCAGAGTCGATACGAGCCTGGGTACGAGCAGCGGCCTCCTCGATACGCATCTTCGGGATGCCCTTCTCGATGGCCTTGGCCATGCCGCCGGCCTTCTCGACCTCCTGGATGTGGCCCCAGGCCTTGCGAGCCAGCTCGAGGGTGAGCTTCTCGACGTAGGCCGAACCGCTCCACGGATCAATGACGCGGCAGGTGCCCGACTCCTGCTGGATGAACAGCTGGGTGTTACGAGCAATACGGGCGGAGAAGTCAGTCGGCAGGGCGATGGCCTCGTCGAGGGAGTTGGTGTGCAAGGACTGGGTGTGTCCCTGGGTAGCTCCCATGGCCTCCACACAGGTGCGGATGACGTTGTTGTACACGTCCTGAGCGGTCAGCGACCAGCCGGAGGTCTGCGAGTGGGTACGCAGGCTCATCGACTTCGGGTTCTTCGGGTTGAACTGGTGGACCAGCTTGGCCCACAGCATGCGGGCCGCGCGCATCTTGGCAACCTCCATGAAGAAGTTGGTGCCAATGGCCCAGAAGAAGGACAGACGCGGTGCGAACTGGTCAACCTTCAGCCCCACCGACTCGCCAGCGCGGATGTAGTCAACGCCGTCAGCCAGGGTGTAGGCCATCTCGATGTCGGCGGTCGCGCCGGCCTCCTGCATGTGGTAGCCGGAGATCGAGATGGAGTTCCACTTCGGCATGTTCGCGCTGGTGTAGGCGAAGATGTCAGAGATGATCCGCATCGAGGGCAGCGGCGGGTAGATGTACGTGTTACGAACCATGAACTCCTTGAGGATGTCGTTCTGGATCGTTCCGGCGAGCTGCTCGGGCTTGGCGCCCTGCTCCTCGGCAGTCACAACGTACAGGGCGAGAATCGGCAGCACGGCGCCGTTCATCGTCATGGACACCGACATGCGGTCCAGCGGAATACCCGCGAAGAGCTCGCGCATGTCCAGGATGGAGTCCACAGCCACACCGGCCATGCCGACGTCGCCGGGAACACGCGGGTTGTCGGAGTCGTAGCCGCGGTGGGTCGGCAGGTCGAAGGCGACCGACAGACCCTTCTGGCCAGCGGCCAGGTTGCGGCGGTAGAACGCGTTGGACTCCTTGGCGGTGGAGAATCCGGCGTACTGACGAATCGTCCACGGACGGAAGGCGTACATGGTGGCGTACGGGCCGTGGGTGAACGGAGGCAGACCGGCGTAGGTGTCCAGCCAGTCCATGTCGGCGTAGACGTCCTCGGAGTACAGGTGGCCAACCGGAATCTGCTCCGGAGTGGCCCAGGCCTCCTGCTCACCAGCGGCCGCGGCCAGCTTGGCGAACTGCTCCTGCGCGTCGGCAGGGACCGGAGAGTCTCCGAGGTTGATGGAATCGAAACGAGGCAGGGTGGTCACTTGGCAACTCCCAACGTGTCCAGAGTGGTGGTCAGGGCGTCAACGACGTCCATCCCGAGGTAGATGCGCCCGTCGATGACCTTCTCGGCCTCGGCAGCGTCATCACCGAATTCCTTGAAGGCACCCGACAGGTAGACCAGCTTCGCGCCGGCCTCCTTGAGGGCCTTGGCGACCTCGAGGCCCTGGGCCGCATAGGTCTTGGCGTTCGAGCACAGGTCGGCGACCTCGGCACCGGACTCCTTGAAGGCCTTGACGACCTCTTCGGTGGTGCCTCCCTCGCACTCGGGGGTCTCCATGCCGGCGATGTGCCACACCGGGGCGGAGAATCCCTCGCGGGGTCCGAAGTCACGACGGGTTCCCAGGCAGGCCAGGAAGACCTTCGGACGTTCGGGGCAGGTGGCGGAACGATCGACGAGAGCCTCGAAGACCTCGGCGTCGCGGTGCCACTCCAGACCCTTACGCTCGGCAACCTCGGGGTACGGCTTGGTCTCGACGCTCTTGGCGTCAAGCAGCGGGAACTCACTGACGGCCGTGATCGGCTGCTTACGGGTGGCCAGACGCTTGGCACGCTCGGTGTTGAGCGTGTCGAGTTCGGCTCGGACGTGGTCGCCGGTGAGGGCCGCGACCATGCCACCGGCGGCCTCGACAGCCTGGAACTGGGCCCAAGCAGCATCTTCCAGCTTCTTGGTCAGGGCCTCAACGTAGAAGGAGCCACCGGCCGGGTCATTGACGCGACCGATGTTGGACTCCTCGGCGAGGATGATGCCGGTGTTGCGGGCGATACGGCGCGAGAAGTCGCTCTTCGGCAAGCCGATGGCAGCGTCGAAGGGCAGCGTCGTGACGGCCTCGGCGCCACCAACAGCAGCGCCGAAGGTCGAGATGGTGCCGCGCAGGATGTTGACGTAGGGATCGTCACGGGTCAGTTCGCGCCAGCTGGTGACGGCCTCCTGACGGGCACCACGCTTGGCGGCCGGCACCTCGAAGACTTCACCGACGCGGTTCCACAGGGTGCGCAGGGCGCGCAGACGGCAGATGGTCAGGAACTGATCGTGGGTGGCGGTCACCCGGAAGTTGATGGCGTCGAAGGCCTGCTCGGCGGTCAGTCCCTGCTCGATGAGAGCGCGGACGTACTCGACACCGGTGGCGATGGCCCAGGCGAGCTCGTGGATGTCGCCGGCACCAGCGTTGTGGTAAATCGTGGAGTCAACGACGAAGGCGCGGGAGTTCTTGTAGTTCTCGGTCTTCTTGACCCACTCGGCCATGGTGGACAGATCCGGGGTGCCACCGTTGAGGGCAGCAAAGCCGATCGGGTCCAGACCGAGGTTGAACGACAGCTTGTCGGGCTCAATCTTGGAATCGGCGTACACCTTGAGGAGGGCCTCGGCGGCAGCCTCCTGGTCGTCGCGGCTGGAGACCTCGACCTTGGCCAGGTCCAGCAGCACGTCCTTGAGGTCGCCGGCAATGTCCTCGGGCTTGATGGCGTCGGCACCGACGCGCAGCCACAGGGACGTCACGCCACGCTCGAGGTCGGCGATGACGGCCTTCTTGGTGAACTCGACGTCGGGATCCTCGTGAAGGGCTCGAACATCCCATGCGTCCATGCTGCCGGTACGGATCGTGGTGCCTCGGGTGAAGGGCGGCACGCCCGGTGCGCCGAGCTCTTCGCGAGAATCCGGGAGCCGATACATCGGCTCGATCTTGATGCCATCGACCGTCGTCGGCTCGAGGCGCTTCATTCCCTGCTCGATGTTGAGTTCCTTGCCCTCGGGGCGACCCCGATTCAAGACCTTGAGGACCGCGTCCTCCCACTCTTCGTGGGTGACCTTCGGGAAGTCCCCGGCCAGGCTCAACTCCTCGGGCATCCTGTCCTCGACGGAGGTGGATGCGAGGTTGTCAGGATCAGTCATTCGTCAGACTCCTGCTCCGCTGTGGATGGTTGGACGACCTCGGCCGGCCCTCGAGACCTCGGACGCTGTGACACACGCGGAGTGCACCACATACTCTGGCAGGTATTCGGACTCGTGGGCACCTCGTCTGCCGACGAGTCCTACGTCACCGCTTCCCAGGCCGGAGCCCAGTGCTTGATCGACGTCCCACCGGTCCGAGGACCAGTGGAGCGACGATGGTGATGTCGTTCCCACTCACCGCTGCGGGGCAGTTCCGGAGTTTCACCGGATTCCCTCTTACCGCCTTGAGACCCCGAATCGGGATTTCTCGGCACCAGCACTACCGATACTAGGCCGCGCACGATCGACTGCGCACGCTGGGGGTACATGTGCACGATCGTGCGAGATGTGCGTGAACGGCCTCTCACCGTGCATTTCGAACCTGAGGGGTTCGAGGTCGGGCAGCGACGGAGTCAATCCAGTCACGCAGGTCGGCGTGGACATGTCGACGGTTGACCTCGTTGAGGATTTCGTGGCGCGCCCCAGGGTAAACGACGAGGTTGACATCGTGTACACCCGCGTCGCGCAGTTGACGCGCCACCTGGCGAACTCCCCTTCCGGAATCGCCTACCGGATCCTTGGCCCCTGACATCAGCAGAATGGGCAGAGTCGGCGGAGTCGCCCGGAAGACCTCGGTGGAATTGGCGAGCTCAATAAGTCGGACGAGTTCGCGGTAGAAGGCTGCGGTGCACACGAAGCCGCACAGCGGGTCATGGATGTAGGCGTCCACGACGCGGACGTCGCGGGACAACCAGTCGTAGTCGGTGCGAGCCGGCTGGAAGGCCCGGTTGAAGGACCCGAAGGACAGGGTGTTGAGCAACGGGCTGCGGGAATCCTCCCCCACCATGAGCACCTGGGCCTGGGCCAGTCCAGTAGCGACGGCGCTCAACGGCCCCAAGGAGAAGCCGGTACCGATGGCGACCAGACCGGCCATCTCGCGCCCGCGACGAGCGGCCAGCACACGGGCGAGGAACGACCCCATCGAGTGCCCGACGAGGAACCACGGCTTGCCCTCCACCTCGGCCAGGAAGTGGTCGGCGACGGCGGACAGATCGTCGAGCAGTTGGTGGTAACCACGATCAGGGGTGGTTCCGAGCTCGCCGGTGGCCGCGGCGCGCGCCCCATGGCCACGGTGGTCATTGGCCACGACGAGCCATCCGTCGCCGGCAAGCAACCGGGCGATCTGGTCATAGCGAGCCGCGTACTCGGCCATGCCGTGACACAACTGCACCAATCCCTTGGTAGGGCGCCCTGACGCAGCCTCGGGGCGCCAGACAAGGACGTCGATGTCGGCTCCGTCGTCGGCAGTGATGGTGATGGTGTCCATAGTTCCTCCCCGAGGTCGTGAGTACAGCATATTGACCTTCCACTGCCAGGTTTTCGACACCGCGCAAAAGTCCACCCTTATCGCCGTGATCCTGCATCTGACGACCGTCACCAAACCGACCAATGAGCCTCTACGGGGTCGTCACCATCTCGTAAAGTCGCCGATCTAAACTCGTGGGAACCCACCGAAAGGACCTCCCGTGAAAATCGCCGTCGCAGGACTGGGCTATGTCGGCATGGCCAATGCCGTGTTGCTGGCCCAGCACAACAGTGTCGTCGCCATTGACATCGACGCCGAAAGGGTCGAAGCGGTCAACAACAGACACACGACGATCGTCGATCCCCTCATCGAGGAGTACCTGGCCCACCACGAGCTGAACCTCAAGGCCACCACCGAGCCGCGTGAGGCCTATGACGGTGCCGACTTCGTCATCGTCGCCACCCCGACGAACTACGACCCCCATCAGAATTATTTCGACACCTCGAGCGTGGACGCAGTACTCGACCTCGTCCAGCAGCTCGCACCCGAGGCGACGATCGTGGTCAAGTCGACGATTCCGGTGGGTTTCGTCGAGGGGGTTCGCGCGCAGCGTCCCGGGCTTGACATCATCTTCTCCCCGGAGTTCCTCCGTGAGGGCAAGGCCCTCTACGACAACCTTCATCCGTCACGGATCGTCGTCGGGTCGGACTCGGCCAAGGCACACCTGTTTGCCGACCTCATGACCGCCGGGGCCCTCGACACCGACATCCCAACCCTCTTCGTCGGGGCCACCGAGGCCGAGGCCATCAAGCTGTTCGCCAACACCTACCTGGCGATGCGGGTCTCCTTCTTCAACGAGCTCGACACCTATGCCTCCCAGCGCGGGCTGTCGACCCGCCAGGTCATCGACGGCGTCTGTCTTGACCCGCGCATCGGCGACCACTACAACAACCCGTCCTTTGGTTACGGCGGTTACTGTCTGCCCAAGGACACCCGTCAGCTGCTGGCCAACTACCAGGACGTCCCCCAGACCCTCATCCAGGCCATCGTCGACTCGAACACGGTGCGCAAGGACTTCATCGCCTCCGACATCATCGCCAAGGATCCGAAGCGAGTGGGAATCTTCCGTCTGGTCATGAAGGCAGGGTCGGACAACTTCCGCTCCTCGTCGATCCAGGGTGTCATGAAGCGCATCAAGGCCAAGGGCATCGAGGTCATCGTCTACGAGCCGACCTTTGAGGGCGACGAGTTCTTCCGCTCGAAGGTCACCCGTGATCTCGACGCCTTCAAGGCCGACTGCGACGTCATCATCGCCAATCGGATGTCCCCGGAGCTGGCCGACGTCGCCGAGAAGGTCTACACCCGAGACATCTTCGGCGGTGACTGAGTCTCAGGCTCGGCTGGACCAGATGACCTGGCCGGCTTCGCGGATGAGAGCCGAGCAGCCATCGCGCACATCGAGCTCGACGATGAGGGGTTCGGTTCCGGGGACCCCACTGCGATAGACGTAGCGCTCGTTGGTGAGGTCGAGGGACTCGGTGACAGCGTCGACGAGCCAGGGGTGTCGACGCCGTAGACCGAGCAGATCCTGGTGGGCGCGCAGGGTTTCGGCACCGAGGTCCGACAATTGCGCTGGGCTGGGCGGGAAGACCGGCCGGATGTCGTCGTCCCCTCCGAACCGTTCCTCCTTGATGCCGCGATATGCCAATTCGTCGCCGTAGTAGATGAGCGGGATGCCGCCGATGGTGGCCAGCACTGCCGTCGCGACGATCACACCATCCTGCCCCACCTTCGAGGCAATGCGGGTGACGTCGTGGTTCCCGACGAAGGTCATCGGGGTGAAGGAGGCGCAGAACTCGTTGTGACGGCCAAGAGCGTGGTCGAGTTCGAAGAAGTTTCGGGACTCGATGGACGACCAGATGGCCTTCCACAGTTCGTACTGGGTCACCGAGTCCATGCCGGACGCCTTGACGATTCCGGCGTAATCGCCATGGATGACCTCTCCGAAAATCCATACGTCGGGGTGCTTGTCACGCACCGAAGGCAGGACCGCGGCCCAGAACTCCGGATTGACACAGTAGGCCGCGTCCAGACGCCAGCCATCGACGCCACGGTCACACCAATGGTTCATGACCCGGGTAACGAGGTCGCGCACGCCCGGGTCGTCGTGGTTGAGGGTGACGAGGTCGCCGTGGCCCTCGAAGACGTCGAGCTGGCCGTCACGCCAGCGGACCATGCGTCCGGCCTCAGAGTCCGGGCCGGCAGCCAGGGCATCCTGCACGACCGGATGGCGACGTGAGACGTGGTTGAACACCCCGTCAAGGAGCACCGACAGACCACGGAAGTGGGCGGCGGCTAGGAGATGGTCGACGTCAGCGTTGTCACCAAGACGCGGGTCAATGGTGAAGTAATCCAAGGTGTCGTAACCGTGGCCAGCCGACACAAAGATCGGCCCCAGGGCCAGGCCAGAGCACCCGAGAGAGACAGCGTGATCGAGCCAGGCCTCCACGTGCGAGAGACGATGGCTCACCTCAGAGGACTCGAGTCGCATGGGAGCTCCCACGAATCCCAGGGGATAGACGTGCCAACCGATGAGATGATCAACCCATCCGGGACGTCGCGCCATGATGCCTCCGTTCGCCGTTGCCGCAGCCGGTCGACTGCAACCCTTCCATCATGTCAGTCGTGGTCGAGGCCTGCGGCGAAAAGGGGCTGCATGAGGCGCAGCGGTGACGATGAACTCGGTGCCTTGACAGGAGTACCCGGTGATGAGGAAGACCCTCCGTGGCCGGCAGGAACGTCCCGACATGCAGTCGGGACGCCCCCGAAAATGAGCTGAGTCAGGCCTGCTTGGCGGCCTCGAGAGCAGCGTCGTAATCAGGCTCAGTGGTGATCTCGTCGACCAGCTGGGTGTAGGTCACCCTGCCTTCGGCGTCTGCGACGATGACAGCACGGGCCAGCAGATGCTGCATCGGGCTGTCAGCGAGGGTGACACCGAGATCCTTACCGAAGTGGGAACGGAAGGCCGAGGCGACGACGACGTTCTCGATACCCTCAGCCCCGCAGAAACGGGCCTGAGCGAAGGGAAGGTCACGGGAAACGCACAGCACGATGGTGTCGTCGAGCCCGGCAGCCTTCTCGTTGAAGGTACGCACGCTCGTCGCGCAGACACCAGTGTCGATGCTCGGGAAGATGTTGAGGACGAGCTTCTTGCCCTTGAGCTCGTCGCTGGTCAGCTCCGACAGATCAGGCTTGACAAGGGTGAACGGCGGAAGATCGGATCCGACCTGAGGCAGGTCGGCGACGGTGTTGACGGTTTGTCCCTTAAGAGCAGTAGTGGCCATATTCACACTCTATGCGGATGAGGGGACTGACGCCGAGGGTCCGGACGGCTTTCAGTCCCCAGTGAACAGCTCTGGGGCCCTATCCAGGGCCCGCACAGAACTCATCACTTGGCAACATCCCCTAGCTAAACCGCGTAAGCTGAGACGGTGCTCAAGGCACGTTGACACCAGCACCGTCCGGGCGGCAATGCCGTTGTTGCCTGTTCGTGCGCGGACCCATGTCAGACGGGCCGATGTCAAAGAGGAACGGCATCATCAGGCCGTAGCACCATATCGGTGAGAAAGGACTCGCTGTGCACCATTCACTCGCGCGTTGGCGACGGACACTAGTCAGCATCGGAGCAGTGTGCGCTCTCGCTCTCAGCGTCGCATCGCCCGTCAGCGCCCATGAACCCCCACCTTCGGACTGGAAAATGCAGGTATCTGGAAAAATGGCTGCTTCTAATCCGGCTCACCTCAACCTCCTTCCCCTGCCTGCCTCTGCCAAGTTCGCTGATGACGGGGCTTCTTACACAATCCCTGCCGGAGCCTGTGTCAGTGCGCCAGAGCAGTTCACGCCGGCGATCGATATTCTTCGGGCCAATATTGGCAAGGCCTACGGTTTGACGCTGCTACGCGGACATGACTGCCCAATCACCATGACCAAGGACGATTCCCTTGGAACAGGCGCACAGCGAGGAGAGGCCTATCAACTCTCAGTGACCAAGACCGGTATCACCATCAAAGCCGCTGGCACCCGCGCCGCTATCTGGGCGGTGCAGACCCTCACCCAGATGCTGGGGCCATGGGCACAGGCTCCAACCACACTTGCCGCCTCCCCCACTTTGCCGCAGGTGTTCATTACCGACCAGCCGCGCTACAGCTGGCGTGGTCTCATGATCGACCCGGTTCGCTCTTTCATCCCGGTCGACGAGGTGAAACGCATCATCAACGACATGAGCGCGGTGAAACTCAATACTCTTCATCTGCATCTGAGCGATGATCAGGGCTGGCGTGTCGAGATTGACAACGAGGGCAAGGCTGCCGACGACACCATCGATTACGCACAGCTCACCGAACGTTCTGGGGTAACCTCCTACATGGCCGGCCACTCGAAATTAGCGCCCTCTGCTGGGCGTACTGGCTACTACACGAAGGCGGAGTTTATCGACCTCGTGGATTATGCCGCCCGCCACGGCGTCGGAATCGTGCCAGAAATCGACGGCCCTGGTCACGCCAATGCCATGTTGCATGCCATCGCTGAACTTAACTCATCCGGTTCTTATCCCAAACCCGCAAGCGGCGAGGATCGCGTGCGCGCTTACCAGGAGGATGATCGCACCACCCTGGACCCGGGTAACGAAGCCACCTACACCTTCCTTTCTCACGTGGTATCACGCCTGAACTCTTACATCGACGAAGGAGTGGCCCGCTCGGGTGTTCCGGAAGTACGGGTGCCCGTTTTCCACATTGGTGGCGACGAGGCCTCGAAGACAGCCAAGGAGCCCTACCAGTCGTACATGAAGCGAGTGTCGGACATGCTCACCGCGAATCATCACGCGGCCATCGTCTGGAACGAGGCACTTCAGCCGGCCCAGGACGCCAGCGCTCAGCTACCCGATGGCAGCTACGTCCAGCACTGGACCGCCGATGAGCCCAACCAGGGTGGACGTCTGGCGAACTTTATTTCCTCGAAGCATGCCAAGGTCATCATGTCCCACGTGAAGCATGCTTATCTGCCGCAAAAGCCTTCAGCTGACTTGCCCGGCCCGAGCTGGGCGTGCGGCGAGAACGGCTGCACCATCGAGAGTTTCTACAACTGGGATCCAACTCAGATGTCGGGCGTAGCAGAGGAGAACGTAGCCGGCGTGGAAGCCGCGCTGTGGAATGAGCACATGCGCACCGAACACGACCAACAGTCGGTCATGTTCCCGCGCCTGGAAGCAACCGCAGAGGTGGCGTGGACCCCGCAGTCCGAGCGATCTTTCACTGATTTCAAGATGCGTGAGTCGCTGCGCTCGACCGTTCATCTCACTCGCGGCACGTCCTTCCACCTCGACGCGCTCATATCCCCCTGGGCATCGTCCTATGCACCTGTCGAGGTGGATTACGCCCTGCCGGGGCGTCATCTCGTGGGCCTGCTCGCTCTGCCAGGTGCCACTCAAGCACCGACCAACCTGCAGGGCACCCTCACGCCGGTGACGGAAAAACACGACACGGCAACAGGATTGACCCCGGTGCCAGTCGCCGTCACAACCGAGATGCCCACGGCTTATCACTTCACTGACCAGGGTCGCACGACCGGTCGTGTCATGAATTCCCTCATTCGCGTGTACGCCACGATTCCCGAGGGCACTCCCCCGGGCGTCTACCGCCTGTCGTTGAGCACACCAGAACCACTGAACGTATCGGATCGCACTGCTCCGCTCAGCCTTTCCGGTGATCAATTCGTGACAGTTGCGGCACCCCCGCCAGCGCAACCCGACAACCCGGCCAACCCCGGAGAAACGGGCACCGGAAACGACGGCCATTCACCGGCTTCCGGCAAGCATGGCACTACTGGTGGTGGGACTGACCCCGGCGTGATCCACGTCACAGGCCATTCGAAGAGTCATGGAACGACTGGTACACACGCCTCGCAGCTTCCACACTCCGGTGCGTAGTGCCAGCCCAGATGGGAACACCGCACGTGGTCGGGCGACAGCGCGACCTGTGCGGTGTTGCCGGCTGTGCAACGACGGGATCAGGAAGGATCGACCAGATCAATGTCGACCATGATCTCAGTGGTCACGGATTCCAGTTCCGAGCGGAGGTCCTCAACAGTCGTCGCGTTGGTGATGCGACATTGCACCTGAGCCTCGAAGAGGATGCCGTCACCCATCGGCGCCTCACGCAGGCCCGTGGACAGGTCGTCAATGGTGACGCCGAGACGAGCCATCGTTGCCGTCACCGCGTGAATGATCCCGGGATGATCGTGGCCGACGAGATGAACCACCAGGAGGGCCTCGTCACTGTCGTGGTGTGGGGTGGTGTCGGTGACGGTGACACGAAGACCCTTGGCTTCGAGGTGTGACAGGTCAACCTTGAGGGGCTCAACCTCGTCCTCGTCGATATCGACGAGGACGATTCCGGCGAAAGCACCGGCGAGACGTGCCATGCGGCTCTCGAGCCAGTTGCCGTCATGGCTGGCGACAATTTCAGACAAGTCGGAGACAAGTCCGGCGCGGTCCGCGCCGACCGCGGTCAGAAGGAGCTGCGACATGGCACGAGTCTACGTGGCTTGAGTCACCACTGTGCCCGGGTGGTCGCGGTAGGTCCGTCGAACTCTGTGAATCCGGCATCAATAACCCTCACTCGGGCCCCGTCAGCGTCCCAATGCTCGAGGGTCGGGGTCACGACGCGGACGCGGAACCCGTCACGGCGCCACTCCTCCAGTGCGCGCCGGTCATCATCGTTGCCAGTAGTCATCGCCTCATGAGCAAGTTGGGCGGCGTGGCCGCACTGGGCACAAGCCTTGCCGGTCGTCATCTCAATGCGAGGATTCACCTCAATGGTGACCACAGCATCCGATGTGGCGGAAAGACCGTCAGTAGGAAGGTTCGTGCCGGAGACCTGAAGCTTGTCTATCGGCTTGGGCTGGGGACGCACAGGGGCAGGGACGAAGGCTCGCACCATGGCTGGGCCGGTTCGGGGAGCAGCGTCGGCCGGTGGATCCTGACTGACGGTGACCCCGTCAAGAGCCTGGACGTCGTCCCATCTCTTCCCGGAAGCTCGCCGGACGATCTTGCGTATGCGCTTGTCGGACCACTGCTGGACGGCGTCGTGCCACGGCCCTCCTGGTTGCGTTCGAGGGTCGTCAAGCAGAAAGACGACGGCACGGGCAGCCGCCTCGCAGGCATCAACCTGGCGAGCGGGGTGGATTCTGTCGCGAAGCAGTACCAATTGCATCGCCCAGGGATCGGGTTCGTGTTCGGGTGTGGTCACTCGTGGCAGGCTACTCGCCAGTCTTTCATCAAGAACAGGGGCGGTCGGCTTGACGGATGAATATCTGCGAGACTCGTCGGTGTGAAGAGCATCATCTGGGATATGGGAGGAACACTGGTCGACACCTACCCGCAGGTCGACCAGACACTCGCGGAGGTCGTGTGGCCCGAACCGACCGAGGAGCAGTTGTCTGAAGTTGCCCGGCTCAGGTCCGAGTCGATTGCCCACGCCATCGAGGTCTTGGCACAACGCTATGACGTCTCCTCCGAGCTGCTCGAGGATGCCTACACCTTGTTGAAAAAGAAGTGGGTGCACGATCCTGCCCCACTCATGGCTGGAGCAGCAGAGGTCATGACGGCCGTGCGGCGCGGTGGTGGCCTCAACCTGGTCGCCACTCATCGTGATCGCACCAGCGCCGAGAACCTCTTCCATGCCCTAGGAGTGCAGGTGGACGACCTCGTGTGCGCCCCTGACGGTTTCGCCCGCAAGCCAGACCCCCAGATGAACACGGTGCTCATGGAGCGTCACGGACTCAGCCCGTCCGAGGTCATTGCCGTGGGCGATCGTCCCATTGACATCGACGCTGCTCAAGCCGCCGGGATCGAGGGATTCCTACTGTCTTCCGAGCCTTACCCGAACACCACAACGATCAGCGGTTTGACGCAGTTGCTCGATCGTCTGTGACAGCGAACGGATCACGGTCGGGGTCTGTCTGTACCTCCAACTCGACCTCCTGAAGCACCCTCTCGGCGGTCTCCTTGCCTTCCAGATACTCGATGAGGGCAGCCGTCATGTCCATGCCCGCAGCAACACCTGAGGAGGTCCACCGGTCACGGTCGTGCACCCATCGTGCTCGTGGTTCCCACCTGACGTCCTGGCCGTGGGAGGACGCCCATGCGTAGGCCATCTTGTTCGAGGTCGCCCGGTAGCCTTCCAGCAGGCCAGCCGCAGCCAACATCGCGGAACCCGTACACACCGACGAGATGATGGATGCGGGAGCCGCCCATCCACGCAGCCGGGCCAGGAAGGCGTGATCGGCAACCAGGGATCGCGTCCCCGGTCCGCCTGGAACCAGAACGATGTCGCAGCCGACGCAGGAATCCGTGCCCTCGGTGGCCATGACCGTCGCCCCCTGACTGCTGCGAACCGGGCCGGGTTCGACCGCACAGAACGTCACCTCGTACCGGTCCGACAACCGACTCCACAGTTCGACCGGGCCGAAGACGTCGAGAAGTTCAAAGCCGTCGAAAAGGAGGACACCGATCTGTCGACTCATGGGGCAAGGGTATCTGCACAGCAGGCGTGTCCCAGCGATTACATGATCGGTATTCGAGTGTTTACCCCAGCGCCATCGCGTCCATTCGGCGATGAATGACAGTCCGGCTCTGAATACCCCAAACGCCTTGCTCTCCAGGAGTTCACTGATGATTGCTGTCTGCCGCAGGATGCTCGTCAGGAGAACCTACTAGGAGGACTGGTCGGGGCTGCTTGCCGCTGCTCAGCTCGAGGTCAGCTCCCACCACCATTGGGGTGGAGAAGGCCGACAGTAATATCATGCAGCTTGGCACACTGAGTCGTGCGATAACCGCGTGCCACCTTGTCTCGAAGGATTTCCCATGTCAAAGACGTCCTCAGCCGCCAGTCACGGTGCCACCGCCCATTCTCGTCGTAAGCCGAAGGGATTTGGCGTCAAGGGAGCACTGAGCTTCCTCCTGATCGGGGTTCTCCTCGGCGGAGGCGTCATCATGTGGGGATCCCATCGGAGTTGGCCCGGGTTCGGCGACGTCGCCGGAACTTCTGAGAAGACGACGGATCGACGCGTCGTGGAGTCCATGGAGCTCAAGGGAGACGTCATCTTGCTCAGTATGAGGATGGAGGGCATCCTGCAGAAGGACCAGGCCAGGACCCTCGGTGGCCATGAGATCTGGGGCACCACGAAGACCCAGTTCATTCAGTACGGCTATGACGCTCAGCTCGGTGTTGACGGCCAGGCCGTCAAGGTCAAGCGCGAGGACCCGACCCACATCACGGTGACGGTACCGCCGTTCAAGTTCATCGGCCACAGCAACGAGGAGTTCAAGAAGGCCGCCGAGAACGATGGCGCCCTGAGCTTCGTGACTGCCGACATCGACACAGCGAAGGCCATCACGGAGGTCCTGAATCCTGCCACCGAGCAGCAGCAAGTCAAGGAAAACGGCAAGACCCTCAAGGCTCAGTGCGAGAAGTTCTACCGCGGCATAGCGGAAGGTATTGACCCCAACGTCAAGATCAAGTTCGTGTACAAGAACGCCAGCTGACGGATGCTGACGCGGTGGACGGCCGCAGCTTGGACCTCGGGGTAGCCTTGAAGCATGTTCTGCAAGTGCTCACACAAATCCTCTGACAAGGCCGCACACGCTCATCACACCGCTCGTCTCTTGACGGCGCTGTGTGCCGGAGCCGGGACCTTGCACTTCCTCAAGCCGGAACCCTTCGACAGCATCATTCCCCCCGAGATCCCGGGCGAACCACGCTCCTGGACGTACGGATCCGGCGCTGCCGAACTTGCGACGGCGGCCCTGTTGGCCTGTCCGCGCACTCGCAGCCTGGGAGGACGTGCCGCTGCAGCTCTGTTCGTCGCCGTGTTCCCCGGCAACCTCGAGATGGCGCGTCAGTGGCGTGACCGCGAGCCCAAGTGGCAGGTGATCTCCCTGGGGCGGCTGCCGCTGCAGGCCCTGCTGATCAAACAGGCCCGGGAAGTAGCGGAGAACTGCTGAGGACGTCGCACCAGACACCACGCCGTTGCCAGAAGGGGTCGTGACAGACGTCATCCCCGAGGAATGAACGATACGGCTGCCAACTGGTGCGAACCGGCATGTGGTCGGCCGGGTAGGCCCGCTTTACGACAGAGCCTGCGAGGCCTCGACCGCTATACCGCCATCGGCTGTCGAGTACACGGTGGCATTGACTCCATAGACCTCGCGAAGCATGTCCTGCGTGATGACATCACGAGGGTCGCCCACCGAGTGAACGCGACCGCAGGACAGGACCACCACCTGGTCACTGAAACGGGCCACCTGCCCCAGATCATGGACGGTCATGATGACCGCGGCGGGGATGTCCTTGGCCGCTTGCCGGATGCGATCCAACAGCAACAGCTGATTTCGCAGGTCGAGCGCACTCGTGGGCTCGTCAAGCAGGAGGGCTGACGGTCTGCGAATCACCGCCTGAGCGAAACTCACCAATTGTCGCTGCCCTCCCGACAGCTGCGCCATGGTGCGCGCGGCCAGTGGACCCAGGCCCAACACCTCGATGACCTCGGAGACATCCCGGAGGGCGGCGGATGTGACGCGCAAACCACACAGTCCTTTAAAGGCCTGCTGGCGAGCGACCATGACGCTCTCAAACACGGTCAGTGAGCTCGCCGGTGGAGGGTCCTGCGGCAAATACAGGACCCGATCCGTGGCGACGTCACCACCACATTTTTCCAGTCCCGCGATGCAGCGCAGCAGCGTCGACTTGCCAGCACCGTTGGGGCCGATCAGCGACGTGATGGTGCCTGCGTCCATGTCGGGAAGGGTGATGCCGGTCAACACGGGGTCCTGCGCGCGACCGTACGAAAAGTCGATCCCGCGCACACGAATCGCCGGCGCATGGACCGGAGCCGACATCACGTCCCGACTGGAGTGGCCGGATGGCGCCGCACCGGCCTCGATCGTCGCAGAGTCTGAACCTAAGAGGCCCACAGCGTCCCCCTCTTACTGGTGATGATCAGGACGTAGACGGGCACACCGACGATCGCGGTGATGATCCCGACGGGAAGAATCACCCCGGGTTGGATGATCTTCGAGACGGCGGACGCACCGACGAGGAGCAGAGATCCCGCGATGGCCGAGGTCGTCAAGAAGTAACGCTGATCCTCACCGACGATCATCCGCGCGACGTGGGGCCCGACGAGCCCGATGAACCCGATGGTTCCGGCCATGGCGACGGCAGTAGCGGCTATGAACGAGACGACGAGCAGAGTGACGGTCCGCATCGCGTCGACGTGCACGCCGAGCGCGCGGGCGCGATCATCGCCCATCCGAAAAGCAGTAAGGCTCCACGCGTTGCGATAGAAGAACACCAGACCCGCGACCGTCACGACGGACAGCAGCGCGATTTGGGGCCAGGTTGCGCGCGTGAGGCTGCCCATCGTCCAGAACACCACCTGCTCGAGCTGAGTCTCGGAGGCCAGGTACTGCATGAGAGCCAGGAGCGCATCGAAGAAGAAGACGATGGCGATGCCGAGCAAGATCATGGTTTCCGCACCGGGTCCGCGGAATCGGGAGAACAACAGGATGATTCCGCACGCCAGCATCGCAAAAAGCCACGCGGTGCCCGCCATGCCCAGCGCTGCGCCGATGTCGGTCGCCGTGAACCCGGAGACGGTTGCCAGTGCGGCGCCGAAGCCGGCGGCGGCGGACACGCCCAGGGTGTAGGGCTCTGCCAGTGGGTTGCCGAGAATCGTCTGCATCTGGGACCCGGCAGCCGCGAGAGCCCCTCCGACAAGCACCGCGGTGACAGTCATGGGCAAGCGAATATCGAAGACAATCTCGTGATCTATGGGACGAGACTGCGCCGGATGCATCACCGTGGCCAGAACGTCTCGAGCTGGCATCGAGCCGCCACCGAGGAGGAAATCCACGAGGGATACGGCGACCAGGAGGACGACAAGGCCCACGATAATCCCCGTCTTGCGGCGTCCCCTGAGTCGGTACCACTGCGCGGTTGCGCTGGCGCTGCCCTCCGCGGCTGCGCCGACCATCCGGGTGCCGCCGTCAGCGCTCGTCATGGTCATTTCAGACCTGTCCAGAACGTGCCGGTCGCCTCGACGGGCAGGAACTTGTCATGCAGTTCGCGGACCTCCGCGTCCGGATCGATGTCGGAAAACAGCTCCGGATGCATCGCCTTGGCAAACATCTCCACGGCAAGGTAGTTGTACGGCGAGTCGTAGTAGTGATGCCACGCGGCATAGATTCGCTTATTCGCAACAGCGTTGGTCTTTCGCACGGCGGCCTGCTTGTCGACGACCGCTCGCAGGTCACGCGCGGCGGCCTCCGGGGACTCGTCGTAGCCCAGCGGGACATACGCGCCGGACTTGACCGGGGTCTTGCCCTGGGCCCAGTCCGCGCCGGTGGCGATGATGACCTGCGGGTTCTGGCCAGCGAGAGCCTCGGGGGACACCTGGCCCTGCTTCGCCTTGATCATGCTGTCACCCAGATTGTCCCCGCCGGCCAGATTGACAATTTGCGCGAGGTTGGACTTGGCGAAGGTGGAGCAGCAGTCGAAATATCCGGGAGCGCGCCACAGGAACGTGGGCGTGCGCCTGGCCTTCGCCTTCTTCAGACGCGAGGTCACCGTCGAGACCTTGGATTCGTAGTATGTGATGAACTCTTCGGCCTTGTCCTCGCGATTCAGGAGTTTGCCCATGAGACGGATGCTCGGGACGGTGTTTTTCACGGGGTCGATGAAGTAGTCGACGGCCACCGTCGGCACCCCGGCCTTCTCGAGCCCGTCGATGATTCCGGCGTCCTTGGCGGCGTCAAAGACGCCCGCGTTCACCACGAAGACATCGGGACGCGACTCGAGAGCCTGCTCGAGGGACATCGTGTTGTTGTAGATCTCGCCAGTCGTGGGGATAGTGCTAATTGCCGGGAACTCCTTCGAGTACCGCTTGTAGGTGGCGAGGTCGTTTTCCTTGAGGTCTTCTGGCCAAGCGACGATCTTGTCCGTCGGATTGTCTGGGTTGAGCAGGGCTGTGGTGTACAGCATCTTCTGGCCTCCCATGAGGATGCGATCGACATCCCGAGGAACCTCGACCTTCCGGCCCAACGCGTCCGTCACCGTCTCGGTCGGCTTCGTTTGCGCCGCACCCTCCGTGTGCCCGCTCGTGCACGCAGAGAGGAATACGACAGCCGCCATAACAAGGGCGACGAGGGCTGTGAATGTCCTCGACCGGCGAGGCAAGGGGGACGCGATAGTGGTCATGCTATGTCTTCTTTCAGTAGCGGTGGCGGATTTGCTGACCCTCTGGAAGGAGTCAAGAAACGTCGACTGGGAAGCAGGGGCAATGAGTGTTCAGGAGGCTGCCACCACCGCCTCGCTGGGTTGGTCGAGCTGCGAGATACGGATCGTGAGGGTACGGGCGAGGAGGATGGCGGTCGTCCCAAACCCCAGGATCAGACCAATCCACACGCCGTAGGCATCCCAGCGGGCTACCAGCCCCAGGAGGACCACAGCCGGGACTCCAACCGCCCAGTAACCCCACAGGGTTGCCTTAAGTCCAGAGGTGGTGTCCTTGAGGCCGCGAAGCAGGCCGACCAGGACGTTCTGACTGCCCTTGGCGAATTGTTGGAGCACAGCGATGCACAGCAACACCGTGGCGATACGAAGGGTGTCCCGGGACGCGCCGCCGAGAAAGAGCTTCACGACGAACGAACCCAGGGTGAGCCAGATCACAGCGATGAGGCTGAGATATGCCCACACGGACAGCAAAACCCTCCGCGTCACCAGCGACACAATGTCGCGGCCTTGGCCCTTGACTCCGCTGACGAGCACGGATCCACCGTGGGAGAAGCCGATGCACACCTGGTAGACGATGTAGGCGAGTTGGTTGACCACCATGTGCGCAGCCAGCGCCACGGGTCCGACGACCCCCATGACCAGACCGGCGATGGTGGTGATCGCGGCCTCTGACCCGTAGGTGAGGGACACCGGGATTCCGAGTCTCACCAGTTCGCGGATGGCAGCCATATCCCCCTTGCGGGGGATGAAGGCGAACAGCTGGCCCAGTTCACTGTCGCGGCGCAGCGTCCAGGCGAAGGCACACAGGGTGAACACCTGAACGAACGCGGTGGATGCGCCAATGCCGGCCGTGCCCCAAGCCGCGGACCACCCCAGAGCCGAGACAGCCCACAGGAAGAAGGCGTTGGCGCCGGCGTTCACCCCGATGGAGATGAGCGTGACCACGAGCAATGAGCCGGGTCGTCGCATTCCCACGGCGAACTGTCTGAGGACATTGAGCCAGACCATGGGCAACAGACCGGGACCCAGGGTGAGCGTCATCGCGAAGGTGAGATGTGCGACGTGCTGATCCACCGGGAGGACGAGCACGAGTGCCCCGAGCGCGATGACGAGGACGGCGCCCAGGATGGCCGAGGCAGTTCCCACCGCCATGCCACTACGCACTGCCCGGCGGACCTCGTGGGCCACCTGTCCGTCGCGCTCCCCTCGCTTCCACGGCACGGCCGCCTCTGCGACGAGATTGCCCGCAGCTGTCACCATTCCGACGCACATCGTCCGGATCTGGTTGTAGAACTGCATCGCCAAGCCGCCGCCAGCGATGGCGGCCACGCCCAGGGTTTGCAGCATGAACACGTCCGTCGTCGTCAGAGCTACCCCTGCGAGCTGCACACCGGCGATGGGCAGCGCAAGGGAATAAACCTCGCCGTAGCCGATCGCCTCGCGCTGTTGCGCGACAGTCACGCCGCGTGCCCCAATACAGGCAGGGCTGACGGGGTCAGGTGTCTGTGACGCAGTTGGTACACGGGGATCTCTCTTTGTCGACGGACGCCCGGGGCCGCCCACGTGGGGGGCATCGGAACACAACGGAACGGTTTTTAGGCAACCCTTACCTTTATTGCATCGCTACCGTACACCGAAGGCTGCTGACCCTTCCACAGTCGATGCCATGGTCATGGACAGATTCGCCACAGGCACAACGGATGCCGACATCCGGTGAAGAACTCAACCAACCTCTCCGGTCATTACATCCAGGTTTAAGCCGACTCCTTGCCCCCAACCACCACTCTGAATACACTGTATTCAGAACCGTGAGAGGAGAACCCCATGAGCACCATGACAGTGCGCATGAACGAACAAGACGCCGAACTCGTCCGCAAGTTCGCCCAGTTCGAGGGCGTCACGATCTCAGATTTCGCCCGCACGGCAATCCTGGAGAAGATCGAGGATTCCTGCGACCTACAGGAGCTGCGCGAGGCGATTGCGCAGGACACCGGCGAGCGATTCACCATCGACGAGATCCTCACCGAACTCACCTGATGGCCATTCAGACCAGCCGATACCGTGTCGAGCTGACCGCGAGGGCGCGCAAGCAGCTGAAGAAGATGGACCGGTTCGACGCCAAGATCCTCGCCGCGTGGATCAAGAACAACCTCGACGGATGCGCCGATCCACGCGCCTTCGGCAAAGGGCTCACCGCGAACCATTCAGGCGAATGGCGCTACCGCGTGGGCTCCTATCGGATCCTCGCACTCATCCACGACAACGTCGCCACGATCGAAGTCTTCTCCATCGGGCGCCGCGACAAGGTCTACGACGACTGAGTCACTATTCGTTGAAGCGGAACTCGACCACGGCCCGGGCAGAACTAGCGTGATCCGGGCTCAACGCACCACGACCGAAGCGATGTGGCAACGTCATCTAGAGCAGCCCGACCACTCGCCACGGCGATGACGAGGTCGTATGCGTCGTCGGCCGGGGCCTCCAACCATTGAGGTCCGAGAACACCACCGTCGCCAACCAGCCCAACTGCTTGTTGCCGTCCACCAGCGCACGATTGTTCACCAGAGAGTCCAGGAGAGCCGCAGCCTTGGACTCTAGCGTTGGGTAGGCGTCACTACCCCACAATGACGTTCGTGGACGCGCCGCCGCAGATTCGTGCAAACCGACGTCACCGATCGGGCCAACGCCCAGGTCCTCAACCGTAAGGAAAACCGTCATCGACCCAGCCGATCAAGGATATCGGCGTGTCGAACCCGCACCCGCGCCGAGGCCTCAGCCACATCCTTCGTGTGCCCCCTGCGCGCCGCCACCTCATAGATCGCGCGAATCGTCGCCTCCTGACGTCGGACGGCTGCCGGACTGAAAGTCCCTGAGTCCAGGAACCGTGGAGCATCACGGAGCACCCCCGACGAAAGGATCGGCGTCCACACTCATCCGATCACTACAAATCACACTGCAAAACTTGAAGTGTGATTTGTAGTGTGAGGTCACGGGGTGGAGTGCAGCCCCACTATGTACACGTCGTCGCCACGTCGAGCCAACGTGTCGAAATTTCCCAATAATTTCGACACGTTCTGCGCATATGGTTACGCTATCGACATGTGGAACCACCCCGACCGGCCGTTCCAGGACCTCCCAGCGCTGCCACCATCAGTTGACGTCGAAACCCCGGCCGTGCTCAAAGCGACGATCACTGCCAGCCGGGCACTCGCTCGACTCGACGGGGCTTACAACCGACTTCCCGATCCCACGATGCTCATCAATCTGATCCCACTCATGGAGGCTCAGGCCTCGAGCGAGATCGAGAACATCGTCACTACCAACGACGAACTGTTCAAGGCCGCAAACGGCGCCCTCCAGGACATGACTCCTCAAGTCAAGGAAGCACTCCGGTATCGCGAGGCGCTGCGCGCAGGCCACGAGTCTCTGGCTGCGAGGCCCATCACCACCCAGACCGCGATTGACGTCTGCTCACGCATTCAAGGACGGCCAGCGGCGATCCGAAATCAACCTGGCACGTACATCGGCAACGCGAGCACGGGTGCGCATATCTACACGCCACCCGAGGGCCAACACGTCATTCTTGACCACTTGTCAGCGTGGGAGAGGTTCTTACACGACGACCATGGTCTCGACCCGCTTGTGGCGATGGCGCTCGCGCACTACCAGTTCGAGGCGATCCATCCCTTCTTCGACGGCAACGGACGAACGGGACGCATTCTCAACTTGCTGATGCTCATCGAGACCGGTCTCCTGGAGCTCCCCGTGCTGTATTTGTCTGGCCACATCTTGCGCCACAAGGACACGTACTACGAACGGCTTAACGCCGTCACTCGAGAAGACGCATGGGAACCCTGGCTCCTCTTCATGCTTGCAGGCGTCGAATCCACGGCCACATGGACGCTCGACCTCGTCGAGTCCACAGATTCCATGCGTACCTCACTGCAAGACTCGATCCGCGCACTCGATCCGAAACTCCCAGCGGTGTCCCTGAGCAGGATGCTTTGTTCGCAGCCCTATATGCGCATCGACAACGTCGTTGACGCAGGCTTGGCCCAACGCCAGACTGCCTCACGCTGGCTGACACTGCTGGCCAACTCCGGCCTCATCACCAAGGAGAAGATAGGCCGTCACGTGCTCTTCATCAACACCGAGCTACTCAGCATGCTCTTTCACACGCCTCTGCCGGAGTAAAACGAGTACACAGAAACGGCCTGGTCAGGGTCTAGGGGTTGAGGCTTCAGTCCTGCTCCTCGATCTCCGCACGGGTAGCCACCTTGCGCAGGCCGCCCACGTCGACGTATTCGCCGTCGGGGAAGTACTTCCCCAGCAGGTCGCCTCTGCCGTCAACGGTCTCCACCTCTTCGCCGCGATAGAGCCGGACGATGTTGGCGATGAACTCGATCTGTTCGGCGGTGAAGTCGGTGTGCTCGGTCGATCTGGCGGAAGAGGTGCCGAGCATCAATGAACAGCACGGTGTCTTCTCGATCGCTGCCCACCTTTGCTTTGTCGAGGAACCACAGCGTCACCGGCAAGGTGACGGTGTAGAAGAAGTTCGGCCCGACGGCCACCATCACGTCGACAGCGCCAGACTCGATGAGTTACTGGCGGATGTCTTTCTCCGAGTGCCCGGCATCGCTCGCGGAGTTGGCCATGACGAATCCGGCGCGGCCGTAAGCGCGGCCGCCGGCGAGCTGCGCTGGACCGTGACGCTCGAGCTCGCGGGCGGGCTCATCGTCCTAGCGAGCGACCTCGCCCAACTCTGGGGCGCGCTGTCGCTCAACGGCCCCGTCGCCGCCATCCCCATCTTCGCCTTCGAGATCTGGTTCGCCTTCACCCTTCTCATCCGGGGCCTGCCCCGTCCCGCCCTCGGGTAGCGTCCGCTGGCGAATGACACGGGGGTGATTTAGCAGAATCGGGGGGCGAAGCGCGAGATTTCCCGGTCACGGGCGCGCTCTGGGCGCTCATCATGCGGCGTACCCGAGTGGTTCTGGCTAAGTTGACGTCGAGGTCAGGCAGGTCCCGCGCCGTCCAGGACCGGGTCATCCGCGAAGGAGCCGACGGGTCTGCACCGAACAGATGATCGTCGCGATGCCGAACAGCACCGCCCAGATAACTGTCACAACCATCAGACCCGCCGCACTCTCCGACGGGAAACGGACGGCGACGATGCCCGCGACGATGCCGAGGATGCCCTCGACGAGGCTCCTGTCGGCAAGTTGCTTGGCGAAGCCCCTGATGGGATCAGTGGTGGCGGTCTTGACGCGAATCTAGCTCTGTTCGGGATTGGGGCTTGCCGAAGCAGTCAGAATCAACGCTCCACGACCGAAGCGACGCAGCGGCCTCATCTAGATCAGCCCTACCGCTCGCCACGGCGATGACGAGGTTGTATGCATCGTCGTCCGGGGCTTCCACCCACCAGCCATTGAGGTCCAAGAACACCACTGTCGCCAACCAACCCAACCGCTTGTTGCCGTCCACCAGCGCATGATTGTTCACCAGAGAATCTAGCAGAGCCGCCGCCTTGGACTCTAGCGTTGGGTAGGCGTCACTACCCCACAATGACGTTCGTGGACGCGCCGCCGCAGATTCGAGCAAGCCAACGTCACGGACCGGGCCAACACCCAGGTCCTTGGCCAGGGACAGAAGGTCCTCAACCGTGAGGAAAATCGTCACTTTCCCAGCCGATCGAGAACGTCGCCGTACCGGGCCCGCGCCCGCGCCGCCGCATCGGCGACGTTCTTCGCGTGTCCCCTCCGCGCCGCCACCTCACGGATAGCGCGAACCGTCGCCTCTTGACGACTGACCCCGTCCTCCTCGGCAAGACGCGTCAAGATCTGTTCGTCGTCTTCCGTCAACCGCAATGTCATAGCCATACGACGACGATACCAAAGTGGTATCATAATGGGCGGTCCCGTCGCCGTGTTCGCCTGCCGAGTGCAAGAACGATATCCCGCTACCAAGGCCCCTAGGAGGGGAAGCGCGCAAGAGTCACCGGCTTGTCATGCCCCGCGGAATCAACGTCGGCGTCCACAACCGCGTGCCCATGAAGGACCTCTAGCTGGATTTAGGGGAAGCCGGTTACCAGGACGTGGTCACCATGAGCGAAAGCGGGGACATCATCCTCACCAGCGACCCGAACAACGCCAGCTCTGCTGCATCGGGCCGCGCCGCGGCGCGACTGATCGCGTCTCGATCCCGGGCAACAGTCATGGGATCATGATTCCACCTTGCGACCGGGAGGAAACCATGCCACAGCAAACGATTCGCATCCGTGTTGTCGGCCTACTGACCCATAACGAGAAAGTCTTCGTGCAACGTAAAGTGGGCGACGATGCCTGGGCTCTGCCGGGTGGCGGCTTGGAGTTTGGCGAAACCCTTATCGACGGACTGAAGCGAGAATTCGACGAGGAATTCGGCCTGCTCATCATCGTCGGCGAGCGTCTCCACGTGCTGGAGAACTTCTTCACCCACAAAGGCGTAGGCCACCACTCCATCGAGTTCTACTACCGAGTCACCCCAGCCGACCCAGCCGACCTCGACACACTCGGATCCCACGAAGCAGACCTCGAATGCAGCTGGCTCTCATACCACGACACCTCGACGCTCCGACCCAAGGGTATCCTCCAGGCACTGAATTAATCCCCAACACTGATGCAGGACGGGAACTAATTGTTGAAGCGGAACTCCACCGAGTCACGAACAGAGAGAACGTCCACTACTCGGATGATGCAGGAGATATCCCACGAGCGTGATCGACAGCGCAATCGCCCACAGAGCCGCCATCAAGTAGCAGCCACCACAGAGCACCCTCCAGCCAGTCATGGACTGGCCGTGGAACGGATCCACATCGCTCCAGTTGACGATGCTCATAACCACTGCGACCACGAGAGCGATGACGCCGACCCAGGCTAGGATCCTCGGCAACGCGCGCGGCAGCTTGGAAACGAGCTTGGTAAGCAAGAATGGCGCGGTGATGGCAGCGAGCGACTCTGCGGCAGACAACCGCAGGACACATTGCACTCCTGGGCCGGGGATCTGCTCAGCTGCCCGCCAGGCGGCTGGCGTCCCCAAGGTGAAGCCCATTCCGATCAGTGCGCGCCAGATGATCGTCGGCAGTGTCACCCCCCACACAGACCCAGGCCCAAACCCAGACCCATCGGGGATAACAACTCCGATGATCATCGGACTCAGACGCCAGCCTGGTGGCGGAAACCATGTACATAGAATACGCATTGCAGATCGTAAGGCATTGGTGTCACCACATGCGCTTGCATTGAACGACGACATTATCGTCGGTCGCCTCAAATCCGATCCATGAGTACCCACATGACTCGCCGACGACGGCGTCATTGGTATTCTGTTCTATCTAACATCCAACCATCGGAACCATTTCTCAATGGAGTCACGGCGGATTGATGGCGCTTCAGTGGAAAGAGCGATCCGAGTAAAATCGATCTCGCCTTTACTGACATCAAAGCCATCCTCGACGGCCAGCTTATCAATTTCTGGAAGTATATCTTTCAGATCCAGCAAGGATATCTCTGACTCAAGCCAGCAGATTGATATACCAAGCTCCTTGGCTCTCCTATCATACTTGTCCCGAAACTCTTCCGAAACGCCAGTTGCAGATATACTAATATTTAAGGGATCATCAATTTGACAACAAAGAAGCCCGTGTCGATAAGAGTCGATGTCGTGATACACATCTTGAACCAACTGAGCCATAGCGGAAGCCCGCCAGGCTGCTACCTCGTCAGGCTTTGCAGTTCCCTCAAGAATTCGAGATGCCAAGGAAAGTGGAATTCTGAACTGTACGGCCACATCATTAACATTGGCTCCGAGCTCATTCAACCTGTTTCCCAAGTAACGCAGGATCGAAATCCATGATTCTTCGTCTATCTCGAATCTGGCCGCTGCCAATCGAAACACCTCGGCCTCTGCCTTCAAATTGTCAGTCATGCCTCAACCCTACAACTCATAGCTCAGCTGAAACTGGGTATTACTGGTCCAAACGGAACGGCTCTTCTGATTTAGCGGTGGAAGATGAGTCTGAAGCCTCCGGTGCCGCGGAGGTGCTCGAGACGACCATTGATGGCCTCGGTCGGCCCGTTGGACGTATCTGGACGGTCGAAGGAGGCCATCACGTCCGCCCGGCATCGCCGCAGCGTACAGCCCAGTGCCCCCAGCTGCGCGAGCTCGGCAGAACCACCGCAAGACAGCGACGGTGACCTTGCCGATCACCTCGACCACGGCGTTCTTGAAACCGGGCAACCCGTCCATCACGACGATCTCGACACTGCTACGGAAGGCCGGGGCCTACTGGTTCAGCCAGGCTGTGAACACCGCTTTCAAACGGCCGAGCATGATCACCAGCAACCACAACAAACCCGTCTAATCCCGCACTGGAGTGAACACTCACGTACCTCTCCCCGCAGCGAGTGTGCCGCCAGACGCGGACCACCAGCATTCATGTAGCCACTGCCCGAACCGGATAGAAGATTGAACCCACATAACCGACCAGCGGTGCCCATGGAGATGTAAGGCATGACGACATGAGTGGCAGCGTCAATGCATATCGCCTTCCAAGATCCCCACAAGCGGAATGCTCATAGGGACTGGAAGGCGATATGCGAAAGGCGCTGGATGATGAGGTTTCCAGCACGTCTACAGAGAAGACGCGACCTAAAAGTGGGAGACTTTACTTGACCATGACGTTGCCAGATGAGTCAACACTGACATCCGCAGCAAAAGCCGCAGCCAGGTTGACGCGCTGCCACGAACCTTCATCACCGGACTGATCCAGCGGGAAACCACTCGGCAGAGCGGTCTGGCGTATGACCTCAGCACGCTGGTCGTAGCTGAGCTTCGGGAAGCGAGTCTCGAGAAGCGCCGGCGCGGCTACCGGGACATTCATCGGATCGCCAACACGATAGACCGGCTTGAAATCGTAAGTCATCAGTTTGGTCTAGTGGGAAACGGAGTCCTTCGCGGACTTCGGATTCTCGGCAGCGAGTTGCTCGATGGACTTTCCTGTACGCCACTCAAGCTCCGCACGCAGCTCCGCACCGGCCTGCGTCAGAGCTTCACGCATATGCGGATCATTCCAGCGGTCGGCGGCTGCAGCCTGTCCAGACATGCGCCCTGCTATCACATCAAGCGGGGCGTGGACGCCGAGAATGACTCGGGATTCACCAGAGATCGCTCCGCGATCAAGAATCTGCGATCCCATCTCCGGCAGCATCATCGCCAGACATGCAGTGATCCAGGACGCCTGGTTTGCGTGGCCTGACGGGTATGACGGCTGGCCCTTCACATGGTAGATATCTGTGCCCTCCATCGGATACTTGTGGATCCTGTCGGGCATTTTGACGACCGGACGCTGAACATGAAAGATCTGCTTCTCAGCGAAGGTGGAGCTGGCAAGCCCGCCAGCGCGAGCAAAGTAACCGTGACCAAGAAGGAACTCAGTCTTCGGCAAGCGGTGTTCCTTCAGAGACTCACGAAGGGCTTTTCTGGCTTCAGGTCCCAGGGAGTCAGAAACGGCGTTAAGAACGCCCTGCTTAGGTGCAACTGCGTCCTGCTGAGCCTGCTTTACGCGTTCGGGCGTTTTTTCTGCGGCATTATTGATCTGAACGGCCTTCTCGTCGTTCTCGTTGATGACATCAGGATGATTGCCACGGAGATCCTTGTAGCCATCGACGACGTCGTAGTAGATACCGAACTTGTACGAAGAGACATCCGAGATGTAGCCCACCAACCAGGTCTGATCAAAAGGCTCCGGGGTCGGAGCACCATCGTGAGGAACCGGCTTCGGGAAGCTGCGCTGGAACTCAGCGAGACAGCCGTCCTATCGAAGTCATTGCCTACCGCCTGGGCACTGGGCGCTACCTGCGCGGTGGTAGCAATGATGGTCGAGGCTGCGACAGCGGCCGCAGCCGAAACCGCTCTGGACTTCTTGGAGTAGTTACGTTTCGGACGTACGGCACGTTCGTCTGAAGCAGACGATGTCATGCGAGGCAGTTTAGAGTTTTCTATCACTTCCACAGACCAAGCGCCCATTTATTGGACCTCATGAACAGTTCGTTAACTACTATTAACCAAACATTGAGTGTTATACGAAACTACAATGAATTTCGAGCACGATCTCTCATTGCTCCCATTCTTAAATGGAAATCCGCTTTCAGTCAGTATTCAAGGCCCCTGGGAACGACGCCGGCGGGAAGCCTCGAAGTTACGCCACAGTCACAAGTTATGCACCGCAATGGGCTCTGACGACGCGCGGAGGCGTCCGGCAAGAGGTCAAGGGCGAATAAGAACTCCATGTCCTCATCGCACTGCTCCCCCGGACGCCTCCGCGATCGCCAGTTAGTTCTGAGCAGCTATCAAAGCTGCTGGTCGCCCAGGTCGCCGCGACGCAGCCGACGACTACGGCCAATCTTGCGGATCACCGGCCACGGCTCCCGAGCAGCACGTCCGTTGCGACGGTTCTTATGCGGCTTACAGAGCTGACAGCCCTTGTACTGCCGATGTGGTGAATGGGCCATGGTGGCCCTCCTTCCGTGACAACTCCCGCCACGGTGGGCGGGGTTGCACTTGACCAACAAGCATGCGGCGATGCTACACCTGACCAATGCCAGGCAACCCTCCGACTGGCGCTGGGGTCAGCACCGTGAAGACATTCACACCACCCGCAGCGGAACACCGATGGAAACCGCAAGCTGATGCTGCGTAATCCCGAAACCCTCGATGAAGTCCTCCATAAGAACCCCGCCCGGATGTATCGGCCCGATCTTGTCAGTAGTACTCAACGATCTCCACCTCCTCTGATCCAGCGTCTGTCCTCTGATCCAGCGTCTGTCCATCTGAAACAAATCCGCCACTGGCCATTAACTCTGATGCCGTGCTGACCAGCCCGGTCACCCTTGAGCGCCTCAAGTCGGTCACCAGGCGGAACGCGGAGATCGTCAAGCGTCTCCGCCGACCCACCCTGACGCAGTTTGCGCAATGCCACCCGGAGGATCCAGGGATCCATGGAAGACGCGCGCTCACGACGCCACAGACGTTCGGCATCTTTGCTCCCGAACGATCTGATCACACACTCAGTACATATCGGGTTCCGTTATTGACGCTATCCGTTAAAGCGGAACTCCACCAAGTTCCGGCACGCAGAACCATCTACACATCCATTCAGGACGGCACTGGCGTCCAGAGCCGGTCAACAGGCATCACGTGCAACCGGTCCTCGTAGGTGTACGAACGGCTACCGGTGGTCAGCACAATGCCGCCAATAAACCTTGCCCCCAGCAAGTCACGAAGTTCAGCCAGCCCACGGAAATCCTTGCCACGGGCACGCTCACTGGCCTTGACCTCAAACGCGACAACCCGACCATCGTCGTACTCGACCACCAGATCAACCTCCGCACCGTCGCTCGTTCGCCAATGCCCCAGCGCGACAGGCTCATCGAGCCACGACGCCTGCTTGCGTAACTCCCCGACGACGAATGTCTCTAGCAAGTGTCCGAAATCCGTAAGCGAGGTCGGGTCAATTCCAGTGAGCCGGTCCGCAGTGAGCCGCAGCAGGCGGGCAGCCAGACCCGAATCAACAACATGAACCTTGGGCTTGGCATTCACCCTGGAGCGCAGAGTCTTCCCCCAGGCCGGGAGACGCACAACCAGGAATAGGTCCTCGAGAAGCCGGACGTGAGCCTCCGCGGTGGGGCGACTAACGCCGATCTTCTCAGCCGCCGCTGTCACGTTGAGCAGCTGACCGGTCTGCCCCGCCACGTACCCCAAGAGATCCGCAAGCGCCTGACGCTCACGAATCTTGCTGAGCTCGACAGCATCACGCTCCACAGACGCCCGGACAAAATCGTCGAACCACCGACTCCGCGCAGCTCCAGACCGACGCAACGCCAGGGGCATTCCCCCAGAGCACACGCGATCAACATACTCCGACCGCGTCGTAGCTGACACCGGAACAGCCTGGACAACAGCACCGACATCACCCGAGAGCACCTCGAGCAGGTTCTCTCGCACTCCCCCAAGCTCCCCCTGCGAGAGCGGCCAGATAACTAACGAATGAAGCCGTCCAGTCAGCGCCTGCGATGTCACCGGCAAAGCATCCTGACGCGTGGAACCCGTGACGACAGCCGTCCCTGGAAGGCTCCCCTCACGATTCAACCGCGCTTTCAGCGCATCAAGCACATCCGGAACGCGCTGATACTCGTCGATACACACCGGGGCTCCAACTCCCACAGTGGCCGCCAGATTGCCTTGAACAGCCTCACGCACCTCAACATCGTCGAGATCGATCACCGAACCGCCAACCGCCTCGGCGAAGCCGCGCAACACCGTCGACTTCCCCACCGACCGCGGGCCATGCAGGGCGATCACCGGCTCGATCCGCATCTGCTCAGCAAGAAGCTCGCTGATGCGACGGGGAACAAATCCATCCAGCTCCATGCCCTCAACTTAGCAGACGTGAGCTTTTAAACCTTACAAACATGAGCGAATGGACTTGACGAACGTGAGCACTAAACCTCCGGTCATCACAGCGGTGACGTCGAGGAGTTCTTCAGCGGTGGCGGTTTTAAACCCGGGGAACCCGTCCCCCGCGACCACCTCCACCCCGTCGCGCCCGCCCGCACTACACCCTCATCCGTGAAGAGCCCGTAGATGTAGTGCTGCGCGTCGCCCATCCAGCAGGTCAGCTGCGAGGAAGGAATGTTCCAGGCCGCGGGCTACAGGCAGCTGTCGATCAGCCCCATGGCCTGGCGGAAGGAGTTGAGACGCTCATTCGGCTCCCCATGGCAGGGGATGTTCTCGGTCACCTGAATGCGGTAGATCGCGGGCTCCGACATGGGCGGGATGTCGTGGCCCTCGGAAACGTGGCCGTCGGCCCAATCAAGCCACTCGATGGCGCGGCCGATGCCTGGATTGCTGGCGGACTCACCTGCATCGATGGCCGTGGCCAGGCTGGTATGGGTGATATTGAAGGTCTCGAGGTCGATCCGGTCACCGAAGCGCTCCACGAGGATGCCGGTGAGCAGAGGGGTGTCCGCGTCGCTGGGCACGACGCGCCAGCCGTCGACCCCCAGCATCCAGCGGGAGGTCGCTCACGCAAAGGGGCAAGTGGGATCGAACGAGAAGTCGATGTCCGTGGTCATGGCCCCACTTTAGTGGGGCAGTGCCTCCACCGCGGCTTTCTCCACCAGGAGGCCGCGACGGTACCTCTCGAGGAAACGGTGGAACCCATCCACGTCCTCGGCGACCGGGGAAACCGACTCAAACGCGCCGTCGACAAAGACGACCTCGTCCAAGAAATCGGCCAGCCGCCTGCCCTGCCCAGCCACGCCGTAGAGCGCGAGCAATGCCATGCCCCACGGCCCACCCTCGCCTGCATTCGTCCCTACTGCGACGGGTGCTTCCATCGCGGCTGCCATCAGGCGTTGTCCTACATCAGAGGTTCGGAAGAGGCCGCCGTGCCCCACCCAGCAGTCGATCTCGACACCCTCCTCGAAGAGGATCTCCATCCCCAGTCGCAGGGTGGACATGATGCTCATCAGGTGAGCCCGCATGAGAGGAGCCAGGTGCATGGGAGCGTCGGGCAGCCGCATCAGCAGCGGGCGCCCTGCCGTCGTGTCGGTGATGGGCTCGCCTGCAACGTAGTTGTAGGCCACGATACCGCCCGCGTCGGATGGCGCCTCCAGCGCGGAGCGGTAGAGGATCCCGTAGAGGTCGTCGGTAGGCACATTCACGCCTGCGGCTTTCGCGAACTCTCCGAACAGCCCCACCCACTCGTCGATGTCGGAGGTGCCATTGTTGCAGTGCACCATGGCCACTGCATCTCCGGCGGGCGTGGTCACCATGTCCAGCTCGCGGTGAGGTGCACTCAGGGGGCGCTCGAGAACCGCCATGGCGAAGAGGCTCGTCCCCGCGGAGATGTTGCCCGTCCGCGGCGCGACGGCATTGGTTGCCACCATTCCGGTCCCAGCATCACCTTCTGGAGGGAACAGTGGTACGCCCGGCTGGATTGTGCCGCTCGGGTCGAGCAGCGCAGCCCCCTCGGCGGTGAGAGCCCCGGCAGGCTGACCGGCCAAGCCAACACGTGGTAGCACGTCGCGCAGCTGCAGCGGAACTCCGCGCTCCTTCAGACGCTCCTCGACGATAGACAGGAGCCGCTCGTCGTAGTCGCGGGTGGCATCGTCGATCGGGAACATACCGCTGGCATCGCCAATACCGAGGATCCGCTCCCCCGTCAGACGCCAGTGCACATAGCCGGACAAGGTGGTCAGGAAGTCGACGCGCGAGACGTGCTCCTCGCCGTCCATCACCGCCTGGTATAGGTGTGCCACGCTCCAGCGATGCGGCATGTTTACGCCGAGCAAAGCCGACAGCTCGGACACGGCAGGGCCGGTGTTGGTGTTGCGCCAGGTACGGAAGGGCACCAACTGATTGCCCGCACTGTCGAACGGCAGATACCCGTGCATCATGCCAGAGACACCCATGGCCCCCAGGCGATTCAGCTCCAGGCCTTGCTCGGTTCTCACTGTCGCAAGAACTCCTGCCACGCACTGCTGAATCCCGTGCCATGCGTCACTCATCTCGTAGGACCACATCCCGTCAACGAGATGGTTCTCCCAGGAGAAGGTCGAGGTTGCGACGGGATCCCCGTGATCGTCGATCAGGACGGCCTTGATACGGGTCGACCCGAGCTCGATGCCCAGCGCTGTCCGCCCTTCGGCCACGGCGTCTCGCTGCTCGTCGGGGTGGCGTTCCTTCATGGGGTTACCTTTCGTTGTGCATTGACTAGATCAGTGCTGGCCGTACACGTTCTGGTATCGCTCCCAGAGCCGGTCGACCATCTTGTCGGGCAGGGATTCGACCGGCCCGAGCTGGAGTGCCGCATGAACCGTGCGGGCAACCTCCTCGACCATGACCGCGGCCTTGACCGCGGCTCTGCCGTTCTGGCCGACTGTGAAGGGGCCGTGCTGTGCCATGAGGACGGCCGGTGACCTGCTGCCACGCAGAGTCTCCACGATTCCTTGACCGATGGAGTCGTCGCCGATGATCGCGAGCGGGCCGACCGGAATCTCTCCCCCGAACTCGTCACCACACATGGTCAGGACGCAGGGGATGGGCTGGCGGCGGGCCGCAAAGGCAGTGGCATAGGTGGAGTGGGTGTGGACGACGCCTCCAACCTCGGGCATGTGCCGGTAGACGTAAGCGTGGGCTGCCGTGTCCGACGACGGCGCTAGCGATGCTGCGGTTCCGTCGTCGATCTTCGCCCCGTCCAGGGTGCAGACAACCATTGCCTCCGGCGTCAGCTGGTCGTAGGTCACGCCCGAAGGCTTGATCACGAAGAGGTCGGCCCCGGGGACACGCTCGGACACGTTGCCGGCGGTCCAGACCACCAGGCCCCAGCGCGGCAGCTCGGCGTGCAACGCCGCGACGTTGTCCCGGGTCTGGGCCACTGCTGCCTGGACGTCGGGCGAGAGCTCCGCCAACCGCAGCATGTCAGTTCTCCTCGGTCATGGCGCGGACGGCATCCTCACGCTCACGGAAATAGCTGACAGTCTGCCCGACGAGCGCATCGAGCGCCTTCGGGTCGGGCATGCCGTTGCGCGCAGGGTAGGGGCCAGCCCCGGGACCGAGCGGCTCCGGAGTGACGAACCGGCCGGGCGCGTTGTGTCCGATGAGATAGAGCGCCATGATCATGGTGTCGACGTCCATGGACCCCTCGCCCAGAGCACGACGGTTCGAGTCCGCCAAGTGCAGGTTCACCAGTCGTTTGCCCGCCTCCAGGATCGCACGGGGAATGTTGGGCTCCTCGACCTGCATGTGGTAGACGTCACCGTTGATATGGGCGACGCCGGGGTGGTCTACCCGCTCGATGTACTCGACGGCCTCCTGCACAGTGTGGACGATGGAGACCTCGGCCGACCGGATGGGCTCGATGGCAGCTTTGACACCGGTCTCGGTGAAGACATCGGCAGCGAGGCGCAGCGCGCGGTAGCTGCGCTCGATCTCGTAGGCGTCGTAGGCCTGGGAGCGACCCACAGCGCCCGGCACGACCAGCAGGTAGTGGCCACCCATGGCGGCCGTGAACCGGGCTTCGCGACGGATGTAGTCGATGGCCTCCTGTTGCTGGATGGGTCGGTTCGACGACAGGTCATTGTCATCAGAGAACATCCCGCACACACCGGAGGTCTTGAGGCCATGACGCTTCAGGACGGCCTTGGTCTCCTCGACCTGATAGCCGAGGTCATTGCCATAGTGATTGCCGTGCAGCTCGATATATTCCAGCCCGTTGGCGCTGAGCCGCGCGCACGAGTCATCCAGGTCTTCCAGCCCGAATCCCCAGTTGGACCAGGACATGTTCAACCTCGGCTCAAAACGAGCCGGGTCCTGCTTCTTGGCAGTCAGGTACTCCTTACGGATCTCCTCGCGCCAGGCGTCGACGTTTTGCATGGGTCTCCCTTTCATGGTTATGCCGACTCACGGATCATGAGCTCGGGCGTGAACAGGCGGCCTTCCACCGCGACATCGCGGCGCTCGGCAGCTTCAAGTAGCTGGGTTGTAAGGTAACCGCTCATCTCGTCAAAGGGCTGCCGGATGGTCGTCAGCGGCACGTCGAGAACCGCGCCGTAGGGAATGTCGTCATAGCCGGTAACGAGGATGTCCCGGCCGACCACCAACCCCGCGCTGCGGACCGCCCGGCATGCACCGATGGCGGTGTAATCATTCAGGCACACGATGCAATCCGGCCACATGGACCGAGGTTGCGCGAGGATCTCGCTCACGACTTGGAAACCGCCGTCCCAGGTCGGACCGGAAGCGGGCACCCTGCGCACCTGGTCCGGATCCAGGCCACGGCTATCCAGAGCGGCCACGAACCCCGCCCAGCGATCGCGGTGCTGGACCGCGTGAATGGGCTCCTCGATGAAGCAAATCCTATGGGCGCCCCGGTCCACGACGTGGCCGGCAATGAGTCCCATGCCCGTGAAGTCGTCGATGGTGACCGCTTTGATCCTCTCGTCCTCGCTGCGCTGAGCGAAGAGGAGAACGGGGTGACCTCGCTCCTGGAGGCGGTTGAGAAGGTCGAAGTTGCCGCCCGAGGTGCACACGGCGAAAGCATCCACCCCAGCGCGGCTCATGCTCTCCAAGGCGGCCCGCTCGGCCTGGTTGGACTGCTGGGTCCCGGCCAGCATCAGCGAGTTGCCCGCCGCCTGGACCTCTTGGTCCATGAGATTGGCCACGTGGGAGAAGAAGGGGTTGGAGATGTCGAAGACGACCACCCCGACGAGGCGTGAACGCTGACGGGCCAGCGCCCGCGCTGCCGGTCGCGGCCAGTAGCGTTGCCGCGCCATCTCAGCCTCCACGCGAGTTCGAAGAGCAGGGCTCACGCGCTCAGGATGGTTGATGACGTTCGAGACAGTACCAACCGAGGTCCCAGCGGCCTGCGCCACCGAATAGATGCTCGCGTTATTCCTCTCCCTCATGTCAGGCTCGAAGTCCGTACCGTCGCGCGGCGTAGCTGTTCAGCAGGACAGAGCAGATCAGCAGGAGACCGAGCGCCAGCAGCTGGGTGCGGGGGCCGAGGCTTCCCTGGAAGGAGATCAGGAGGGCCGCGTTCAGCCACGTGATGAGCAGTGCGCTTGTCATAACACCACTCACCCGAGCGAGACCACCGGAAATCAGGACGCCACCGAGCGCCGCGATCGTGATGGCAGGCAGAGCCATGCCGTTACCGCTCGTGCCGGCATCAGGCCTAGCGGAGGCGAACTGAGCCACGTTGACGACGGCTGCCACGCCGGACAGGAGCCCGGAGGCCATGTAGGCCGAAGCCCTCGTCCAGCGGACACTCTGCCCGGCGTAAGCGGCGGCCGTGTCATTGGTGCCAATGGCCAGCAACGAGCGCCCCCACGTCGTGTGTTCCAGCATGAACCAGGAGATCACCATCGCGGGCAAGAGGAAGGTCAGGACCTGGATCGGCAGCTCCACGTCTCCGAACAGCGGAAGGTTGCGGGTGAGCTCGTGCGTGGCGGCGATTTTCGACCCCGAGATGGGAGCCTGGCCGCTGGCCACCATCGCGATCGAAGCGAACGCATACGAGGTCGCCAGCGTGGCGATGAGAGGTGGGAAGCCGAAATAGCCCACGAGGACGCCGTTCAGCAGACCCATCAACCCGCCGACAATGATCGCCACAAGGGCCGCGAGGAGGACCGGCATGCCAGCGTGCTGGACTAGCGCGCCGAAGACGAGGCCGCACAACGAGACCATGGCGCCGACGGACAGGTCGATGCCGGAACGGCCGGACGTGATGACGAACATCTCCGCCAAGGCGAGCAGGGCCACAGGGACGAAGGCCTGGAGCGAGGACACCATGTAGGAAAGGTCGAAGGGGGCATACAGGTTGCCATTGTTCCCCAACAGGTAGAACACGATGACGAGGATCACGGTCAGGACCGCCAGCGCCGCGACGCGCTCGGTCAGCGCGATGCGTAGCAAGCGCGCACCCGTCGATTCCTTCTTGGGCTGCGTGGCTACCGCCACGTCTGCAGGAGTGGTGCTCACTTGCGGTTTCTCCTTGCCTGACGGGCCAGGTCAACCCCGACCGCGATGATGATGATGACACCCACGAAGAGCTGTGTGAGCTGGCTGGGGAGGTGTAGGTGCGTGACGGCCGCCTGAACGCTGCACACCAGAATGGCTCCCAACACAGTCCCCAAGACGGTGCCTCGGCCGCCGATGACCGACGTGCCGCCAATGACGCAGGCAGCGATGACGGACATCTCGAGACCGGTACCGATATTCTGCTGGACAAGTCCGCCGTTGCCGATCAACATGACGCCGGCAATACCGACGGCGATGCCGCTGAAGACGTAGAGCTCGAACACCCTGCGCTGGACCTTCACGCCAGCCAGTCGGGCGGCGACGGGATCATTGCCAATGGCATAAATATGACGGCCCGTTGCCCAGTCACGCATGTAGAACCACGCGAGCAGGGCGATCAGCAAGGCCAACCACATGGCGTTCGGTATGCCGAGGAAAGAGGCGTCAACGCCACCTCCAAGGAAGCCAAGCGTATTCGGCACTCCAGCCAGCTGGGTGTCTCCGAAAATTTGAAGCGCTACAAAACGGAAGACGTTGAGGGTGCCGAAGGTCACGACCATCGCGGGGACTCGCCCGAATGAGATGAGCGCGGCGTTGATGGCACCCAGTAGGGCACCCACGATAATCGCGACAAGGATGGCGACCGGCGCGCTGACGTGGAGGTCACGCAGCATTCGCCCGACCACCACCATGACCACGGCGAGCATGGAGCCCACAGAGACGTCAATCCCCGCCGTGCACATGATCGCTGTCATGGCGACGCCCATCACGATGATGGGAGCCACACCGTAGAAGATGGAGAAGACGCTGCTCGGCTCGATGAAGGTCGGGGCGACGATCGCCATGATGATCCACAGGGCTGCGGTCACTCCGATTAGGACGATCTCCTGACCCTCGATCCAGGGGCGGCGCCGCTTCGGTGTGGCCTTGACGCCACTCACGGCTTGTGTGTCACTGCTCATCTTTGACAACCTCCTCGTCCGAAGTCTCGCCCGACGCCGCGGACAGCAGGCGGGCAGCAGAGACGTTTCCGGGTAGATCCTGCTCGGTCACGCCTCGTCGCAGCACGATGATGCGATCACAAAGGAAACGAATCTCTTCGAGGTCCGTGGAGAGCACCAGGGCGGCATGCCCCTCGGCGACGTGGTCGAGGATGAGCCGGTGAATCTCAGCCTTGGCGCCAACATCGACGCCCTGCGTCGGCTCCTCGGCGACCAAGATCTTGGCTTCCTCAACGAGCTGACGCGCCATAACGACCTTCTGCTGGTTGCCGCCGGAGAGCGCCCCGATCACGGTGTCGGGACCAGGAGCCTTGATGCGGAGACGATCGATCATCTCCCGCATCACGGACTCCTCGCGCTTGTGGTCGAAGACACCGCCCTTGGAGAAGTAGCGCAGATGGTTTGACGAAAGGTTGAAGGCGAGCGACTTGGGAAGAAAAGCGCCCTGCGTCTTTCTATTGCCCGGCAGCAAGGCGATCCCCGCATCCATGGCGCGGCGTGGAGAGGTGAAGCTGCGGGGGGCGCCGTCGACGACGATCTCGCCGTGGTCCGGCCTCAAGATGCCAAAAAGACAACGGGCAAGCTCGGTAGCACCTGAGCCGATCAGGCCGTACACTCCGAGGACCTCACCGCGGTGCAACTCGAAGTTGGCCGACTGCAGACGGTCGCCACAGCCAAGGTCCTTTACCGACAGGATGACCTCGTCGCTCGCGCGGCTGGGACGCTCGCCGCGGTCGGCGACCTGGAACTTGTCCCCCACCATAGCTTTGGCGATTTTCGCGGGCGACATCTCCTCCGTCGGGTAGTCACCAACGATCGCGCCATCGCGCATCACCGTCACGCGGTCCGTGATCTCGGTGAGCTCGTCCAACCGGTGAGAGATGTAGATAACACCGATGTTCTCCTCACGGAGCCTGCGGACCGTGGCGAAGAGACGTTCAATGTCGCGGTTGGTGAGGATGGCACTGGGCTCGTCGAGGATCAGGAGACGGACGTCAGCGACAAAGGCCTTGGCGATGGAGACCAGCTGCTGCTCTCCCACCGCAAGATCTCCGACGCGGGTGTGCATGATGTCCGGGCTGAGGTTGAGACGGGCCAGGAGATCGACCACACGCCGCTGCTGCTCGGCCCACGCGACGCGCCCCACCTTGGTGAGCTCGCGACCGAGGAAGACATTCTCGGCGACGGTCAGGTCAGCGAACAGTTGTGGCTCCTGATAGACGGCCGAAACACCCGCTGCGAGCGCGGCTTTCGTATCCCCATGGGCTAACTCGCTGCCGTCGACGAGGACCGTCCCCGTGTCGGGAGACTCCGCCCCGCTGATCATCTTGATCAGCGTGGACTTGCCGGCGCCGTTCTCTCCCACGAGGCCGCAGACCTCGCCCGGGTAGACCTTCCAGCTCACGTCCTTGAGTGCGTGAACGCCGCCGTACCTCTTGTCGATGTTGCATACCTCGAGCACGGGCGTACCCGTCCTGGTGGCCTCCGTCACTGGTGCTGCCATTTCACATCCTTGTGAAGGTGGGGCGCGGAGACCGCGCCCCACCGTGGTTGGTTCAACTGGGTGGCTCAATCCACCCTGGGACTACTAGTAGTTGAAGTTGCCCGCATTGTCCTTGGTCAGGATGAGGGGCTCCCCGAGCAGCAGAGTCTTGGTCGACTCGTCGTACTTGACGCCCTTGAGTCGGCCGACGTCCTGGGTGGGCTCAAACTTCTTGCCCGAGGCCAGCTGGAAGCCGGCCCAGGCGGTCAGGTAGCCATGATCCTCGACGTTCCAGAGCACAGATGCGCTGGAGGAACCGTCGGTCAGGTAAGGCAGCATGGCCTTGGGCGTGCCGACACCAACCGTGAACACCTTGCCGGTCTTGCCGGACTCCTGGACAGCCTGAGCGACGCCAGGGGCCGCAGTGGTGCAAGGGCCGATGATGCCCTTGAGGTTGGGGTTGGCATTCATCAGGTCTTTGGCCATGGTTACTGCCTTGGCCTGGTCTTCGTCAGCGTACACCGTGTCCACGATCTTGATCTTCGGGTAATCCGAGGCAGCCTTGGTCTTGACGACCTTGATCCATGCGTTCAGGTTCGAGGCGGTCTGACCGCAGGACACGATGGCGATCTCACCCTCGCCGTTGATGGGCTTGGCGATCTGCTCGAGGAGGGCGGAACCAATGCCGTCCTCGGTGGCCTGCGTGACGAAGACCTCACGCACCGAGTCCGGAGCGTCAGTGTCGGAGGTGCCGACCTTGATGCCCTTGTCCTGCGCCTCCTTGAGTAGGGGCCCCATGGAGTCAGGGTCGTTGGAGGCGACCATCAGGCTGCTCACCTTCTGCTGCATGAGAGAACGGACGACGTCGCCTTGGGCGGCAGGATCGGCGGTGGTGGGGCCGCTGTAGACCCACTTGAACCCGAACTCCTTGGCGGCGTCAGAACCACCCTTGTTCATCGCCTCGAAGAACGGGATGCCCTGGATCTTCGGGACGAAAGCCACCGAGACGTCCGAGGTGGACTCCCCTGAGGTGGCGGACTTGTTACCGCCGGCACAGCCAGTGGCGGCGAGTGCGAAGGCGGTTGCGAGGCTCGCTACCGCGAGACCATGTCGACGCTTCATGATTTCCTTCCGGACAGCTTTGGCCTTGCGTGCCAAGAGGGTGGCACGCGGAATCGACAACAACTTTGAAGCGATTCAAAGATGGCAGATACTATTCACCACCGAGACGCACATGTCAAGACCTCACGTGGCCGTGGTGGCATACGGCCTGGAACCTGACCCGCCCTGTGCTCTTCGCCGCTCTTAACAAGCTGCACGACTTTGGATGCTCAACGCCGAGCTGCGCGACCGACGGGATCATTACTGACGGTGAGCTGGCAGGGGTAGACGGTCTGGAGCTGTACGGCTGTCAGGACTGTGACGGGAGTCCCGTGATGCGTTGATGGGATCCCGGGACATGTGGGAGGAGAACTGAACTGGGCCCCGGAAGTTTGACTGAGAAGTCAGTCGTTGTTTCCGGGGGAGTGTCATGTTTGCGAGGCATCGTCTTAACGGGATGCAGCGGTTGGCTGACGTAGAGTTATTCAAGGCTGGTTGGGCCGACACTGCTGTGGCTGGCCGTCTTGGAGTGGCACGCTGGCCGATCAGGACGCCTACCAGCATTGGCGGATGTGAGGCGGGACGACGTTATTCATGCCGGCGACGACAACGGAGTTACCCGTTCGAAGTCAAGGTCGCGGTCGCGATGCGATTCCTCGATGTCAAGTCGAAGACTGATCTTGCCATCGAGTACGAGTTGGAGCCCCTGCGGCTTGGTTGTGCTTGGGCGCGGTGTGTCAGGTCACAAGGCGAGGACAGGCCCAGAGGCCGACCAAAATGACGGCCAGCGACCCAGAATTCGGCAGAAGACGAAGTCACCACAACGTTTCCCAATGTGCTCCAGGGTGACGTCACCATGATCGACCCGAACCAGAAATAGGTCACCGACCTCACCAAGTTCCACCTCGGCGACGATAAGGTTTACCTCTCGGCAGCCATGGAGCTTTTCGACCGCCAGATTATCGCCGCGACCATCGCCCAATCACTAACCCTGAAACTAACCCACAGCTGTCTGCAACAGGCACCCGCCCGGATCCGGCAGGGCGATCACCCCATCGTCCATTCCGATCAAGGTTTCCAATACCAGCACCGGTCATAGCACACCATCCTCGAGAGAGCCAGGACGACCGGCTCAATGTCACGGCGGAAGAACGGCCTGAACAAAAGCCGCGATCGAGAGCTTCTTCGGTCACCTCATGGACGAGCTCTACGGCTCAAGCGCCTTCACCACAGTCGGCCAACTCGTCGCCGAGCTGGCCGACTACCCGGCTTGGCTCAACTACCACCGACACCACGACACCAACAAGAGCCTGCCCCCAGTTCAATACCGAAGACAAGTCCTCGCGGCTCAGCCCTATACTCAAACGAATCCAACTATTACGGACCGGTTCACCCCACCCCAGGATCATGCCACCCGTATTCCAACCGAAGTCCAGAAATATGCTATCCGAATAATTCTTCTTCAACCACTCCCATGCCCTGTAGATACTCTTCCACGAAATCCAACTCAGCGACAAAGATGAAGCCCAAAACAAACAGGTGAACCATGCCGGCTACCTTATCGATTACGAAGAAGTCGGCTAGTCTTCCGCCGGATCAAAACTAGCCTTAAACCTAAACTCTGCCGGATACATCGACATTAGCGGTGTTTGTTTTATTTCAATACAAACTGGTCTATCACTGAGATGGGGCGGAGCACCCCGGACTAGAATCTCGTCTTGGTCATTCTTCCGACCGCGCCCTACCACAAATATCGCTAATGAATAGGCTGCCGCCGACCAAAAAAGCTGCTATGCCAACGACCCATCCAATAGCTGAGGTCGAGATGAGAAGTCCGCCACCGCATCGGTCCATTGCCGTGATGACCCACGCCTTCGCGCCAATACTTCCCGAAGCAATATCTGTCGGTGCGGCGCCGGTGCAGAAAGTACTGCTGAACCCGGATTGCAAAGCGGCGGCGTCAATAACTGGTCGCAGGAGCCCACGGGGGCCACCCCGGAAATGGCTCAATCCGATAAAAACCACGACGAACAGTCCTGGACACAGGACGCGTCGAAGCCAACTGTTCTTGGAATCTGGAAACAGGGACGCTATCGCGACGATAAGACCGAACGCATAGCCTGCGACAGCTCCGGCGGCAGGATAATCCAGCATCGAACGAGGCGTGATCGCGTTAAGTATTGCGGCGCTCTTTGCCGGCTGCGTGGGGATCGTCACTACTAGCCCCGCGAGAGGCACAAGCGAGGCCATAACGGCACCAACTGCTCCACCGTATCCAATCCATGTGGCGATGCAACGCAGACACGAGCCGACTCCCAAGTGCGACTGCAGGAATGCGATCCGCCGGAGAAATGATAGGAACGCGATGCAACAGAATGCTGAGACAGTGAGAAGACAGCTGATCGCCAACATATTGTAGCTGATTGCAGCAGAGAATACTGCAGATAGGATTGCATCATTCACACCAGCGAAACTCGCAAACGTCGCAACCAATACGACAACAACGATTGCGATGTATATCACCCCTATGATCCAGATCACTGTAGACATAGAGACAGCATTGTCGAAGCTGTCGGCAGTGATACGAACTTCTCGCCACCCGCCAGGCGCGGCAAGCGTGAAGAATCGTTTGGCCTTGGACTTTGTCTCTTGCCATGTCTTATCACAGCAATATCGCACTTGCTCGCGCACTGTTGTGGAGCCCTCGCGCTCGGCTCCTTGGAGCAATCTGCGCGTCACATACCACGTGATCATCGCGATGACCGCTACGAAGGAGATCACTGACACAGACCTCGGAACGATAACCATGGCCGCTACGGCGAGTGCTGCAGTCATAAAGCTGACCTCTTTCGTGGCCGCGAGACCTCGAAGGTGATCACGAGCGAACGCAGCTTTCAACTTCATCATCGCGATCCTGACGACTACACAGACAACCAGGAGGGCAAGTAACATCCCAATATGCATGGGACAATTATTGTTCCAAGCTCCGACATCCAATCCATTCGTACAAACCACTCGTGCGCCAGTCTCCGAACGCGACCGGCTCCTCCAAACAAGAGGCCTGCTTGTGTAACTTCCCAACGACGAACGTTTCGACTAGATGCCCGAAGTCGGCGAGTGACGTCGGGTCAATGTCGGTGAGTGTCTGCGAGGTGTGCCGGAATCAACGAGCGGCCATCCCTGCGCCGACTACGTGACCCTTTGGCTTCGCGCTCACACGTAAGCAATGTCTCTTACCCCATGCGACACGACGGACGACCAGAAAAGGCCTTTAAGAGTCCAAAATGATTCTTAGCAGTGGGCCGGCTAAGGCCCCGCTATCAAACATTAAATCGGAACTCCACCACGTCACCATCCTGCATGACGTAGTCCTTGCCCTCGAGACGCAGCTTTCCAGCCGCCTGGGCCTCCTTCTCGCCGCCGTACTCGACAAGGTCGTCAAAGGACACCACTTGGGCCTTGATGAACCCCTTCTGGAAGTCAGTGTGGATGACGCCGGCAGCCTCGGGAGCGGCATCGCCCTTGTGGATCGTCCAGGCGCGGGACTCCTTGTCGCCGGCAGTCAGGAAGGTCTGCAAACCAAGGGTGTCGAAACCGACACGGGCGAGCTTGTCCAGACCGGGCTCCTCGATACCGGCGTCGGCGAGGAATTCAGCAGCGTCCTCGGACTCCATCTCGGCCAGCTCGGCCTCGAACTCAGCGTCGAGGAAGATCGCTTCTGCCGGCGCCACGAGCTGCGACATGCGCGCCTTGAACTCGTCGTCAGCCAGCTGGTCCTGATCGCAATTGAAGACGTAAATGAAGGGCTTGGTCGTCAGCAGAAACAGGTCGTGCAGCGGCTCGGGGTCAAGCCCGGCCGAGAAGATCGTCTTGCCCTCCTCGAGCACCTTCTTGGCCTGCTCCCAAGCCTCGACCTTGGGACGCGACTCCTTCTTGATAGCGGCTTCCTTCTGCAGTTTCGGAAGCTGCTTCTCCATGGTCTGCAGGTCGGCCAGCACCAGCTCGGTGGTGATGGTTTCGATGTCGTCGGAGGGATCCACGTGCCCATTGACGTGGGTGACGTCGTCGTCAGCGAAACACCTGGTCACCTGGCAGATGGCATCAGCCTCGCGAATGTTGGAGAGGAACTCGTTGCCCATCCCCTCGCCCTTACTGGCACCCTTGACGATCCCAGCAATGTCGACGAAGGACACCGTCGCCGGGATGGTCTTGGCGGAATGGAACATCTCCGTCAACACGTCCAGGCGCTTGTCCGGAACCCCGACCACGCCGACATTGGGCTCAATGGTCGCGAAGGGATAATTCGCCGCCAGGACGTCATTCTTGGTCAGCGCGTTGAACAGGGTCGACTTGCCGGCGTTGGGAAGACCGACGATTCCAATGGTAAGTGCCACGTCGAGTCATCGTAGTCGCCGCCTCCGACACGGGCGACGGCGACACCGTCTGATCTCAGGCTCCCTGCCAGTACGCAGCCAGGGCAGCGGTGATGAACTCCAAGTCCCTGACGCCGGCGAGCTCACGGGTGGAGTGCATCGACATCAACGGAACACCGACGTCGACGGTCAGCATGCCAAGCCTCGTCGCCGTCAGCGGGCCAATCGTCGAGCCGCACGGCACCGAATTGTTCGACACGAACTCTTGGGTCGGAACACCGGCCGTCGCGCAGGCACGCTTCCACAACGCCCCGCCCACACCATCAGTGGCATACCGCTGATTGGCATTGATCTTGAGCAGCGGCCCCTCGTTGAGCAGCGGATGGTTGGCCGGATCGAACTTCTCGACGTAATTGGGATGCACGCCGTGGCCGGCATCCGAGGACACGCACGACGACCTCGCGATCATCGCCCGGTAAGCCGCACCGGTCATGCCAAGACCCTCGGCGATGCGCACCAGGACGTCCTCAAGGAAGGGCCCACAGGCCCCGGATCGGGTCGAGGAGCCGACCTCCTCATGGTCAAAACAGGCCATGATCGCCACATCGTCAGTGGGCTTGACGTCGACGAATGCCGCCACCGAGGAATGCACCGACGACAAGTTGTCCATCCGCTGGCTCGCCAGGAACTCCCCGTAAGGACCAATGACGGCCGGGGACTGGGTCAGGTGGGCGTAAATGTCGTGGAAGGCGAGGTCCTCACGCTTGATCCCGGCCTCTTCACACAGCAAGTCCTCGACGTCGAGGTCGGGACGACCCACAGACAGGATCGGCATGAGGTGACGTTGACGATCCAGCTTGAGGTCGTCGTTGTCGGTGCGGTCCAGGTGCGGGGCGAGCTGGCTGATGCGCAGGATCGGCCCGGTGGCCACGAGATGGACCTGGCCGTCCTTGGTGACGAGACGGCCGGACAGGCCCAGATCGCGGTCGAGCCAGGAGTTGAGCAGTCCCCCGCCGTAGACCTCCATGCCGACCTGCTGCCAGCCCTGATTGGTGACGGTGGCATTCGGCTTAAGCTTGAAGGACGGGGAGTCGGTGTGGGATCCGACGATCCTGACGCCAACCTTGTCGGTGATCGCCTCAGGGGTGATCCACGCGATGACCGCGCCGTCGCGGACCACGTAGCAACGTCCCTCAACCGACGACCAAGGCGTGGTCTCGTCGAGCTGCTGGAACCCGGCCTCGTCAAGGCGTCGGGCCAGCTCGGCAGCGGCGTGATACGACGTGGGAGACGCCTCCACGAAGGAAATGATGTCGCGGATGTGGTCCGAAGTCACGGTGTCAGCCATGGCGACCATTCAACCATTACCGACTGTTCTGTGCGATGGAACACGGTCGTCGTCGAACATGTCGGAGGCTGCTGGGACTCTCGTGCCATGACAAACATCATTGTCGGGCTCATCGGACTGGTCATCGGTCTGGCCCTGGGATGGCTCATCGCACAGGTGCGCGCCTCCCAGCGCGTGGCCGAGGCCACGTCAACGGCGAGTGTGGCCGCGCAGCGTCTGGAAGCCGCTGAGAAGGTCGCCGCCGACCGCGATGCCCTGGCCACCCAGTTCCAGGCGCTCGCGGCTCAATCCATGGCTGACCAGGACGAACGGGCTACCCGGGCAGCTCAACGGACGATGAATGACGCCCAGCGTCTGCTCGCCCCTGTGTCCCTCGCTCTGGAACGGTTGGACCGGCGTCTGGCCGAGGTGGAACAGGAACGCACGGCCATGACGGCAAGCCTGCGCGAGCAGGTCGCCGGGGTGAGTAACGCCGGGGAGAACCTGCGCAAGGAGACCGCCAGCCTCGTCACCGCTTTGCGTAAACCGCAGGTGCGCGGCACCTGGGGCGAGATGCAGCTACAGCGCACCGCTGAGGTGGCAGGAATGGTGGAACACTGCGATTTTCAGACCCAGCAGACGACGACCGCGCAAGGCACTCCCCAGCGCCCTGACATGACGGTGAGGCTCGCGGGAGGCCGGTGCATCCACATCGACGCGAAGACACCGCTGGCGGCCTTCCTTGACGCCGCCGAGTGCGAGGATCCCAAAGAATATGCCGCCCAGATGGCACGATTCGCCCACCACGTGCGCACCCACATCGACCAACTGTCGGCCAAGGAGTACTGGCGCACGGACCTGGACTCCCCGGAATTCGTGGTCTGTTTCCTGCCGTCCGATGCCTTCCTCCAAGTCGCCCTGCAGGAGATGCCCGATCTGCACGAATACGCCAACCAACGAGGAATCGTACTGGCAAGCCCTTCGGTCCTCATCCCGATGCTGCGAACGGTCGGCCTGGCGTGGCGGCAGGAGGCCGTCGCAAGGTCTGCGGCCGAGGTCGCGGCACTGGGACGCGACCTGCACAAGAGGCTCGGAACCCTGGCCGGGAACCTCGACAAGATGGGGCGATCCCTCACCTCGACGGTGCGCACCTACAACACCTTGCTGGGTGGCATGGAGACACGGGTCCTCGTCCAAGCCCGGCGGTTCGAGGATCTGGGGGTCACCGACGAGGACATCCCCTCACCTGCACCCATTGAGGAGTCCGTACGTCCGCTCACCGCACCGGAGCTGACAGAACAGACGGTCTCCCCCACCTGACAACCTCAGTTGCCCGCCGTGCGGCGCTTGCGCAACTGCGGTGGCAGGGCGAAGGAGAGCGACTCCTCGATGAGGGTCTCCTCCTCGGCCTGCGGCCAGCCCTTCGAGGTGAGTAGGTCGAGCACACCCTGGACGAGGGTTTCGGGCACAGACGCCCCCGAGGTGACACCGATGCTGGTGACCCCGTCGAGCCAGGACTGCTCAATCTCGCCGGCATTGTCGACCCGGTAGGAGGCTTTGGCCCCCGATTCGAGGGCCACCTCGACCAGACGGCCGGTATTCGACGAGTTCTTCGAGCCCACGACGATGACGAGGTCGCACTTGGGGGCCATCTGCTTGACGGCGTGCTGGCGGTTCTGGGTGGCGTAACAGATGTCGTCGGATGGCGGGTCGATGAGCTGAGGGTGCAACTGACGAATCCGGTCGACGGTTTCCACCGTCTCGTCGACGCTCAGCGTCGTCTGGGACAGCCATGCCACTGGACGGTCGGGGTCCAACTGCAGCTCGTCGACATCCCCAGGGGTCTGCACCAAGGTGATGTTCTCGGGAGCCTCACCTGTCGTCCCCTCGACCTCCTCGTGGCCAGCATGGCCGATGAGCAAGATCTGGGTGTCGTCGCCGGCGAACCTCTTGGCCTCGTGATGGACCTTCGTCACCAGCGGACAGGTGGCGTCAATGGTCCGCAGACCACGATCTTTCGCCTCGCTCTTGACCTGAGGAGACACGCCGTGGGCCGAAAAGACGACCAGGGCGTCGTCGGGCACCTCGTCGAGCTCGTCAACGAAGACAGCGCCTCGTTCTTCCAGGGTCTCCACGACATGACGGTTGTGAACGATCTGCTTGCGCACGTACACCGGGGCGCCGTAAGCATCCAGCGCCTTCTCGACAGTCACAACCGCGCGATCGACGCCTGCGCAGTAACCGCGCGGCGCAGCGAGATACAGCTTCTTGTCAATGTCAGCCCCCGAAACAGCCATGCCCCCGAGTCTACGGGTAGGCCGTCATCGGGCGAATTGCCGCGAGTTCGCTCACGGAGGACTCGGCGTCAACACGTTCACCCAAAGTTCCCCGGAGGTGCACGTTCGTGGATGTCATCCGCTACTTCGATTTCCTAAGTTTTGAACCATGAGCGATGACAGACACGCATCCAGACGACTGCGTCGTGGCCTCGCCTCGGCGTACGTTATTTTCACCGCACTAGCAACCACCGTCACCTTCACTCCAGCCCATGCCGCCCCCAGCGATGAGAAGGCCGGACCCACATCGGAATCCACCGGCCGCACCACAGTCGGCCAGCCCCTCACCCCGGCCGGTCGGCTCACCACCCTCGGCGACCTCCCTCTCAACGAGGTCCTCTCCCCTGATGGCAAGTACCTCGTTGTCAGCAACAACGGCCAGGGAACTCAGTCCCTGCAGGTCATCGAAACAGCCTCCGGCAAGGTCATTCAGACTATCCCATACAAGTCTCCGGAGAGCCTGTACATGGGTCTGGCCTTCAGCCCTGACGGCAAGCATCTGTTCGCCAGCGCCGCCGGCAACCACAAGATCCGCACGTACCACTTCGACTGTGGCAAGCTCGTGGAGACGACGGCCATCCAGATGCCGGTAATCAGCCCCAAACGCAAGAAAGTCAACCTGTACCCGGCTGGCCTGGCCGTCACGAAGGACAGCAAGCGGCTCGTCGTGGCAGACCAGCTTGCCGACGCAGTCTCGGTCATTGACCTCGCAACCAACAAGGTGCAGACCACCCATATCGGCCACCGTCCGGTCTGGGTGACGCTCTCCAAGGACTCCACCAAAGCATTCGTCTCCTCCCAGGGAGGGTCGGACGTCGCTGAGGTAGACATCACCAAGTCACAGCCCTTGGCGACCCATAAGATCGACGTGGGCTTCCACCCCAACAAGTCGGTGCTGACACCTGACGGCAAGACCCTCTACGTCGCCAACGGTGACGCCGACACCATCTCGATCGTCGATGTGGCCTCCCATCGTCAGACGGCCACCATCCCCCTCAACCGAGACGGCTCCCAGCTCGTCGGCGCCAACCCCACCGGCCTGACCCTCTCCAAGGATGGCAAGCGCCTCTACGTCACCAACTCCGGTCACAATGAGGTCGCTGTCATCAACACAGCGACCCGCAAGGTCGCAGGAGACATCCCGACCGGCTGGTACCCGACCCAGGTCGTCAACCATGACGGCAAACTGAGCATCATCTCAGCCAAAGGGCTGGGCGCTGGACCCAACAACGGCCCGGGCCGCCCGAACCCGACCGACCCCAACGGTCCCTCGGAGGACCAGTACTCCGGGTCCATGATCAAGGGCCTTCTGTCGACCGTCGATGAGCCCGATGCCGCCGCCCTGGCCAAGCTGACGGCCACCGTCGAGAAGAACAACACCGCCCACGACCCGGCTCGTAGCAGCGTCGTTCCCAACCAGATCGGCACCAAGTCGAGCAAGATCAAACACGTCATCTACGTCGTTCGCGAGAATCGCACCTTCGACCAGGAACTGGGCTCCAACGGCCGCGGCAATGCCGACCCTTCCCTCAATCTCTTCGGCGAGGAATCAGCCCCGAACACCCGAGCCTTGGCACGCCAGTTCGTCACCTTCGACAACTTTTATGCTGACGCCGAAGTCTCGGCCAACGGCTGGAACTGGGTCTCCCAGGCCAACTCGAACCCGTGGTCGGAGGAGATGTGGCCGTCGAACTACTCCGGGCGCGGCGCACCATACCCCAGCGAACACAACGACCCAGAGGCCCGCGCCAAGGAGCATGACGCCTACTTCTGGGAGCACCTGTCGAGCAACAACATCAGCTTCCGTAACTACGGGTTCTTCACCCAGCGCGACAAGGACGGAAAGGCTCACGCGGCCGACAAGGAAGTGCTCGACCCGAACACCGACCACGACTACATCGGCTGGTCCCTCGCCTGCCCTGACTCGGCCAATTCCTTCAAACCGATGGCCAAGAACTGTGGCCCACAGTCCCGAGTCGACGAGTGGAAGTCTGACTTCAACGAACAGGTGAAGAACGGGAGGGTTCCGACGGTCCAGTTCGTCCGACTGGGCAATGACCACACCCAAGCCACCAAGGTTGGCGCCCCGACCCCGCAGGCTTATGTCGCCGACAACGACCAGGCCGTCGGGCAGCTCGTCGAGGCCGTCTCCAACTCCCCCATCTGGAAGGACACCGCGATCTTCCTCACCGAGGATGACGCCCAGAACGGCCCCGACCACGTCGACGCCCATCGCACCATCGGTGAGGTCATCAGCCCCTACACCCGTACCGGCGGAGTCGATTCCACCTTCTATTCGACGGTCTCCATGCTGCGCACCATGGAGGGAATCCTCGGAATTGGGCCGCTGACCCAGTTCGACGCCTTCTCCACCCCGATGTCGGCTGCCTTCACCGACAAGCCCGACTTCACGCCGTACCAGGCCGTTCGCCCTACCTACGACATGACCAAGGTCAATGGCCCCGACGCCCCGCTGGCCAGTGAGTCCGGTGAGCAGAGCACCGAGAAGGAGGACACCATCGACGAGCAGGTCTTCAACAAGGCCATTTGGAAGGCTGTCAAGGGCGCCGATTCTACGATGCCTGAGCCCAAGCACTCCGTCATCCAGTCTGGTCCTCCCGTCTATGACGACGATGATGACGACGACGAGGGTGAAGAGGTCGAACCCGGAGACGTCGACCTCGACGAGGTGGGTACCTACACCAAGGATTCTGAGGGATTCCCAGTGTGGGCCCCCGACGGTGACGACGAGAGGTTCGACCCGGCCAAGGGCATCGACTCCTGCGCTGCTGAGCCGTCCCCGGCACCTTCCCAGACGCCAGCACCTACCCCGACTCCCCAACCTGTCGGCTCTACCCCGACTCCCCAACCTGTCGGCTCTACTCCGACCGCTGCCGTTCCTTCTGCCAGCAACGGTGGAACCAGCAGCACCGGCCATGGCCTGCCGCACACCGGAGTCTGATCACATGATCTGATGGGGTCCATTCATGACGCCCGGGCCGTCTCCCCTCGCGGGAGACGGCCCGGACTTATCGATGCCACTGGATCACCATGCCTCTACAACACCGCGCCGCTGGATCACCGCACCCTCTGAGCCGCGCCCCCAGGAACACATCATCATGAGCCTCGGCACGATTACCCCGTAGAAGACCCAGGAGTTCCCCAAGCCGCGGTGCCGCAGGTACTTCCCGTCATGGCACACCTGTTCGCTGCGGGGCACATCTCCCTGATGACACAGCGTCGTCACCCTCAGATAGCGTGTCAACCATGGCCGAGCCGAACACCGCTGACAACCCTCGCTCACTGGCGTGGGTGGTCAACGCCGTCAAGGGCTGGGTGGAACGCTGCGGGGCCATTTGGGTGCAGGCCCAGGTCATCGAGGTCACCCGACGTTCCGGCCCCACCCAGTTCCTCACCTTGCGGGATCCCAGCGAGGAGATTTCTGCCACCGCGACCTGCCATCGACGTGTCCTCGACTCTGCCGGACCCATCGAGTCGGGCATGACGGTCACCGCGCTCATCCGCCCGACGGTCTGGTCACGAAGCGGCCGGCTCTCCTTCGAGATCTCCGAGATCACTCCCACCGGCGAGGGCCAGCTGCTGGCTCAGTTGGAGAGGCGAAAGCGTCTGCTGGAGGCCGAGGGACTCTTCGACGTCGCCTTGCACAAGCCGATCCCCGTCCTGCCACGGGGCATCGGGCTCATCACCGGGGCCGGTTCTGATGCCGAACGCGACGTTCAGCGTCACGCCACCCTGCGTTGGCCGGCCGCCCGATTCGTGGTGCGCAACACCCTGGTACAAGGACCCATGGCAGCCCAGCAGATCATCGCGGCGCTCGCCGACCTCGACGCCGACCCCACTGTTGACGTCATCGTCATCGCCCGCGGTGGCGGATCCTTGGAAGACCTGCTTGCCTTCAGCGACGAGGCCCTGGTACGAGCGGTCTATGCCACCCGAACCCCGGTCGTCTCCGCCATCGGTCACGAACGCGACAATCCCATCCTCGACCTCGTCGCCGATCTGCGAGCCTCCACGCCGACCGACGCCGGCAAGCTCATCGTCCCGGACGCATCGCAGGAAGCCCAAGCCATCGACATGGCCAGAACTCGGCTTCGACAGGCCGTCGCGAGATGGGTCGACACCGAGGCCGCCCACCTCGCCCAGGTGCGTTCCCGCCCCGTGATGGTCAACCCCGCAGCCACCCTTGACATTGCTGCCGAGAAACTCGACTCGGCGTTGCAACGGCTGCGGCTGGCGACCAATCGTGCCCTGGACGCCGAGAGCCGCGACGTCAATCACATGCTCGAGCGCGTCCGCGCCATGTCTCCCAAGGCCACCTTGGACCGCGGTTACGCCATCCTTGCCGACTCCGACGGCGGCTCCATCGCTTCCGTCGACCACACCAGTCCGGGAGCGGCTCTGTCGGTGTACCTGTCCGACGGCACCCTCGGCGTCACCGTCAACTCCCTTGACCGACGCACCCCCGACCGACCCCAGCCCCAGGAGGATTCATGAGCGCCCAGCAGCCTGAGCCGACCACCGCAGAGCCCGAGATCCCCTACGAAGCCGCCCGCGACGAGCTGGTGAGCATCGTCACTCGGCTGGAGTCTGGCGGCATCTCCCTGGCCGAGACCATGACGCTGTGGGAACGCGGCGAGAAGCTCGCCGACATCTGCCAAACCTGGCTGGACGGGGCGCGCACCCGCATCGAGGCAGCACGCTCGCAGGCCGAGGACTCCCAGGACTGACCCACCACCGGCCAGGGTCAGGACGTCGTCAGCATGCCCGCGTAGTCGGCCAAGACCCGGTAGTCGGCGTCTGCCACGATGACGGCCGTTGATGATCCGACCTTCGTCATCAGAGCACGGGTACGACCGTCCGGGCTGACCATCTTCGTCCAGGTGTACTGGCCTGCCTTGACCTTCCCCTCCTCGCTCGCCGATCGCGTCACCGATGCGACGAATGCTCGGGCCGGCTCATCGGACTGGTTCACTGCCAGGTAGACGTTCTCGCTGGTGAGGAACCCCAGTTCCCACCGGTTCCCCGCAGAAACGGTGTCTCCCACCCAGCGATCCCCCTTGTTGGCGTACCTGGCCTTGGTGGGTCGCCAGTCCTCGGGCACCTCCTTGGGAGCCAGCACTGGGTACCCGGCATGGGTGCGCGCCGAGGCCACCATGGGTTTCCAGTCGACCTGCTGGATGTTCGGCTCGTCAGGTGTCTTGGTGAAGAACCAGACGATGAGCAACACAGGGACGAGGATGACGGCCAGGGACAAGAACATGTCCTTGATGCCGGCTCTGGGGTTGGGTGCCACGCCCCGATTGTTTCAGATACGCCGCACACCGTCCCCTCGGACGATCAGGCGACCCTACGATCAGGCGACCATGTCCTCCATCATCGATGTCACCAACGCGGCGATGGGTGAACGCTCCGACCTGGTGAGGGTCACGTGGCCGAACAGGTCGTGTCCTCGCAGCCTTTCCACGACGGCTGCCACACCGTCATAACGACCGACCCGAAGATTGTCGCGCTGGGCAACGTCGTGGGTGAGCACCACCCGAGAGTTCTGCCCGATTCGCGAAAGCACCGTCAACAACACGTTGCGCTCCAGGGACTGGGCCTCATCGACAATGACGAAGGCGTCATGGAGAGACCTGCCACGGATGTGAGTCAGCGGCAGAATCTCCAACATGCCACGCGACATGATCTCTTCGATGACGTAGTTGTTCGTGACGCTGGTGAGGGTGTCGAGGACTGCCTGACCCCAAGGGGCCATCTTCTCACCCTCGTCGCCCGGCAGGTAGCCCAGATCCTGGCCACCCACCGCGTAGAGCGGCCGGAAGACCATGACCTTCTTGTGCAGTTGACGCTCCAGCACCGCCTCCAAGCCTGCACACAGTGCGAGGGCTGACTTTCCGGTACCGGCACGTCCCCCCATGGAGACGATGCCGACCTGCGGATCGAGCAGCATGTCAAGGGCAACCCGCTGTTCGGCCGAACGGCCGCGAATACCGAAAGCTTCCTGGTCGGTCGGGATGAGCCGGGCCGAGGCGTCTGGCATCCTGCGGGCCAGGGCGCTGCCGTTCGGCCCCTCGAGCACGAGTCCGGAGTGCACGGGAATCTCATCGAAGATCGAGTCGACGACGTGACCCTCCTCATAAAGGGTCGAGATCATCTCGTCGGGAACTTCGAGAGTGACCATCCCGGTCCAGCCACTGCCGGGAACGAGTTCGTGCCGGTATTCCTCAGCTTCCAGACCGATGGCCGAGGCCTTGACCCGCAGCGGCAGATCCTTCGTCACCAGGACCACGGAATGCCCGGCCAGCCGGTAATTCTGGGCGACCGCCAGGATCCGGGTGTCGTTGTCACCGAGACGGAATCCGTCGGGCAGGCCATTCGGGTCGGAGTGGTTGAGCTCGACGAGCAGTTCGCCTCCCTCATCATTGACCGGCACTGGACCGACGAGACCGCCGTTGTCGAGGCGCAACTTGTCGAGGATTCGCAGCGCTGCGCGGGCGAAATGTCCCAGTTCCGGGTGATGGCGTTTGCCCTCCAACTCTGTGATGACGACGATCGGCACCACCACTTGGTGCTCGGCAAAGTTGAGCAGGGCGCGAGGGTCGGACAGCAGCACCGATGTGTCGATGACGTATGTCCGCCTCCCCTCAGGTGCCGCCGGGATCGGGCTGTAGGCTCGCTCGAAGCCTTCTGGACGGACGGACACGAAAACCTCCCGTTACGTGAGAGGTCGCATCGAGGAAGGAAACGTCGTCGAGGCGTCGGAAGCGGCCCCTCTGACATCAAACCTAGAGCCCAACCAGTGGCAGCGAAGCAGGCGTTTCGGCCATTTGCCCAGAGTTCACCAGCCGGTCAGATGACGGCAAGGCCAATGGCAACCGCATGACAGATCGCGGCAATCGCGGTGCAACTGTGAAAGACCTCGTGGAAGCCGAACCAGGTGGGTGACGGGTTGGGCTTCTGACGGGCGTAGGCGAGTGCCCCGATGGTGTAGAACACCCCTCCCACAAGGATCAGGATGACGACTGCCGGCCCACCGACACGCCAGAACTGCGGTAGCCACCACAGAGCGGTCCACCCCATGACGACGTAGAGGAGGGTCGACGCCCATCTGGGCACGCCGTTCCACACGAACCGGAAGGCCACCCCGAGCAGGGCACAGGCCCAGATGATCGACAACAGGATCACTCGGGAGGCACCCGTGGTCAGCGAGACCGCCAACGGCGTGTACGTGCCAGCAATGAACACCGCGATGTTGGCGTGGTCAATGCGCCGCAGGACGTCCTTGACCTTCTCCCCCCACCTCACTCGGTGATAGATCGCCGAATTGCCGAAGAGTTCCAGCCCGGTGAGCATCCAGATCGCCACGGCGAACCGGTTACCCCACGTCGGGGTGGCGATCATGAGGCCAACTCCGGCCAACAAGATCAGCGGGGCCATCACGGTGTGAACCCATCCTCGCAACCTTGGTTTGGGGAGCGCAGTACCGCGATCCTCGCCGCTGTTGCCATGACGCACCATGACGCGCGGTCCTCCCCTCCCCTGAACAAACCTACGGTTCGGTAGGTTCTACCTCCACCCTATCCTGCCGGCAAGGCCTGCCCGCGACTCGATCTCGACCTCCCCAAGGGGAGCCACTGCCCGTTCGTACCGAGCACTGACTACTCTGGACTCATGAGCAGTCTGGACCACCGTCTGTCGAAGGTCAGTGAAACCCTCGACCGCATACACCCGTCCGGGCTGCTGTACACCACCTACGAAGCGAGACTGCTCGATCAACTCGATCGCAATCGCCTTCCCCAGCACGTCGCCGTACTAGCTGACGGCAACCGCCGCTGGGCTCGTCTCAACGCCCCAGGGCAGCCCTTGGTGGCCGGTTACGAGGCCGGCGCGGATCGCCTCCGGGAGTTCTGCGCCTGGTGCGACGCCGTCGGCATCCCGATCATCACACTGTGGGTGCTGTCGACCGACAACCTGCAACGCGCCGAGACAGGGGAACTCGGGCCGCTACTCAAGGTCATCGAATCCCTCGTCGACTCCTTGGCACACAATCCACGTTGGCGGGTCCAAGCAGTCGGGGACCTCGATCTGCTCCCCGTCGACATGGCCGAGTCCCTGTGCCGCGCCGGTGCCACCTCGGCCGATCACGTCGGCATGCACATCAACGTCGCGGTGGCCTATGGCGGGCGTCACGAGCTGCGCGACGCCGTACGCTCACTGCTTGCCGAGGAGGCCGAGAAGGGCACCAGCCTGGCTGAGCTGGCGCAAACCCTCGAGATCGACCACATCGAGGACCACCTCTACACCCGCGGCCAGCCCGATCCGGATCTCATCATTCGCACCTCAGGCGAGCAGCGACTGTCGGGCTTCCTCATGTGGCAAAGCGCCCACTCCGAGTTCTACTTCTGTGAGGCGTTGTGGCCTGACTTCCGAAGAGTCGACTTCCTGCGGGCCCTGCGCTCCTTCACCCAGCGGGAGCGGCGCTACGGTCGCTGACCCGCCGGGGTCCATGAGGTCACGCTCGCCGCCAGAGCGGGTCCTTGAGCTCCAGGTAATCGGTCACCGGCTCGAAGCACACCGTGCCACGGCACACCCAACACGTCGGCTGGCCGTCACGTGGGGCTCGATCCTCGAACCACGTACCAAACCCGGATCCCTCCCCGACGCGACGCATGATCGCCGATCCTGCCGGGGCCATGCGCCAGGCTGCTGCGGCCAGATCCGTGGGCTCCTCCTGGGTGTCAGCGATGACGACACCCGCCGGCTTGAGACCACGACGGGACTCATCGGCAACAAGGAAGTCGGCCAGCGCCCACCCTGCGAACCGTGGAGTCGACGCCACCACCGGCAGCAAGGCTGCGGAGGCCTCGTCGGCACGGCTGATGAAGTCGTCACGCTCGGCCATGAGACCCACCCGGCGAAGCGCCATCACCATGACGGCTGTCGCGCTGGGGCACGCATCGTCAGTCAGGGTGTGAGCCGTCACCGTCAGCAAGTCCGACCCCTCGGCATCCAGGAAGCTGCCATCGGGAGCACCAAAGCGCATCACGGCCTTCTCGAGGACCTCGACGGCGCGCTCAAGCCACACTGACTCCCCCGTCGCACCGGCCAGACCTGCGAAGGACAGAGCCAACCATGCGTGATCCTCGCAGACAGCCGGGGCTCCCGGACGATCGTGGAAGGAGGTGCGTAACAGGTCGCCGTCATTCCAATGGGCCGACCACAGCGCCTCCGCCAGATCGCGAGCCTGCCGCACCCAGGCCCATTCGCGCAGAATCATCCCGGCCTCGACGAGACCGTCAATGAGCATGGCATTCCATGCGGTGATGGCCTTCTCGTCGCGTGCCGGGGCGCTGCGACGTTCACGAGCCTCCAGCAGGGTGTCCATGTCGGCGTTGATGCGCTCCCACTCGACCCGTCCGCGCAGTTGCAGGGTGCCCAAACCGTTCTCGTCAAAGGGCTCCAGGTGCACCAGCGGACGCAACCACTCGGCCTCCTCGGGTCCCAGGGCGTCGGTGATGAGGTCCTGATTCCACAGGTAGTAGATGCCCTCGCGCGTGTGACCCGCCGCGTCGTCGGAATCGGCGTCGAGCCCAGCGGCGTACAGGCCGTTCGGCAGGCGCATCTCCCTGCCCAGCCAGGACACCGTGCGACGGGCGGCGTGGGAGTACAGAGCGCGTCGATCCGGGTCATGATCGGCGGTACGACGCCAACAGCGGGCCATGGTTCCCAACAGCAGCGCGTTGTCGTAGAGCATCTTCTCGTAATGGGGCACAACCCACTGGGAATCCGTGGAGTAACGGTGGAAACCGCCCCCGACCTGGTCGAAGATGCCACCACGGACCAGATGCTCACAGGTGTTCTGAGCCATGTCGAGGCTGGTCGGGTCACCCTTGACCAGCAAGGCGTCCAACAAGGTGGCGTTCGGGAATTTCGTCGGTCCCCCGAACCCGCCGTGCACGATGTCGTAGTCGGTTCCGACGGCGTCAATGAGCTCCCCGGCGCTGGGGCGTGGGGTCTGGGAGGCCTTCTCGACAGGGCGCAGATGGTCGACGATGGCCTGCGCCGAGGACACCACCTCGTCACGACGCTCTCGCCACGCCTGGCCGAGAGCCTCGACGAGTTCCACGAAGGCGGGCTGAGCACCCCGGCGCACCGGCGGGAAGTAGGTGCCGGCGAAGAAAGGCTTGCCGTCAGGGGTCAGGAAGACGGTGTTGGGCCAGCCACCCTGTCCGGTCATCGCCAGGGTCACCTGCATCAGTGCGGCGTCAACCTCAGGACGCTCCTCACGATCAACCTTGACGGCAACGACATTGGCATTGACGACCTCAGCCACATCCGGATCGGAGAAGGACTCAAATGCCATGACGTGGCACCAGTGGCAGCTCGAGTACCCCACCGAGACCATGACCGGCACGTCGCGACGGCGTGCTTCGGCGAATGCTTCCTGGCCCCAGGGGAACCAGTCGACGGGGTTCGCGGCGTGGTGGAGCAGATACGGGCTGGTGGACTCACCAAGGTGGTTGGGCATGGTGGTCAGCCTACGAGCACAACCCTGCTGTGGGCCAAGTGGACCCCGGAGGAAACGTCAGTGCGTGGCTGAATCGGTCGGGGACCCCTTGGCATCCTCGTGATGGACCTCCTTGAGGGCAGGCCCGCAAGGCACCTCGTCGAAGTCGATGCCTCGGATGTTGCGACGAATACTGATCCACGCCACGACACCGAAAACAGCCAGGGCCAAGCAGCACAAGAAGTTGGCGAGTCCGGTACTCACGAGCTGGGCTGCAAGAACTGTCATGGTGACAGCCTACGCCCTGCGGCACAATGGGCCACGTGCCAACCCCAATCAACAGCGAGGATCAGCCCCTCACCGACGAGGACCGCGAACGCATCGCCAACCGCTACCCCAAGCAGAATCGAACCCCGTGGGTGGTTCTCATCCTGGTGCTGGCCGTCATCCTCATCGGGTGGACGGTGTGGGCGGGGCTTCATCACGCTGATCAGCCGGTCCGGGCAAGTTTGCACGGATACCAGGCGGTGTCCGACACCCGCGTCGACGTCACCATCAACCTGCACCGTCCCGACCCCTCCGTCGAGGGCTCCTGCGTCCTGGTCGCCACCGGTGCTGACCATGTGCGCGTCGGGGAGACGACGGTGAGGTTCCCGGCGAGCTCATCGAAGGACGAGACGATCCACGCCAGCGTCAAGACTTTCTCGCGCGCTGTCACCGCTGAGCTGGCCGAGTGCGGGCCCATCAGGTGACACACGCGGTAGGATAGGTAAATGCCTGACTCCCAAGATACTGTGTGGCTGACCCAAGAGGCCTTCGACAAGCTCACTCAAGAGCTCGAGTACCTCAAGGGCGAAGGCCGCACCATCATTTCCAACAAGATTGCCGATGCTCGTTCCGAGGGCGACCTTTCCGAGAACGGCGGCTACCACGCTGCCCGCGAGGAGCAGGGGCAGGCCGAGGCCCGCATCCGTCAGTTGGAGCAGATGCTGCGTAACGCTGAGGTGGGCGAAGCCCCGTCCTCCCCGGACGAAGTCGTGCCCGGTTCCAAGGTGACCGTCTGCTACTTCGACGACGAGTCCGACACTGACACCTTCCTGCTGGGGTCCCGACAGGTGATGGAGCTCGACGATTCCGTCGACATCTCCGTCTACTCCCCGCAGTCCCCCCTTGGCGGTGCCGTTCTGGGCCATTCCAAGGGAGAATCGACCGAGTACAAGGCTCCCAATGGCAAGACGATCAAGGTGACGATCCTTGATGTCGAGCCGTTCGAGGAGTGACGAGCTGTCACAGATGTCATGAGGGCGAGGTGCCAACGCACCCCGCCCTCATGATGTTTGTGGTGAGCGCTCACATCGCGCGGACTGCGATCCGACCGACCAGGCAGGTCAGATCGAGACGAGCAGCTCCGTTGCCCATGACGTACTCGTCGACGTCTCCACCCTCAGGCCAGGAGATCATGCCGGTCTGAGCCTTGCCGCGAACCGCGACGTTGGACCCTCCGAGCAGCTTGACCAGCACATTCCCCGACTCGACGCGAATCTGGGAGCGACCGGTGTCGATGCATCCGGTGATGGTGCCATTTCCGGCCTGGAACAGACCGTCCTCCAGCTGATGAACGCCATCGATCTGGGCGACCCCAGCGGTGACGCGGACTCGACCGAGGTGTGCCACACCAGTGGTGTGCAGCGAACCACCTGACAGCTCGATGTCCAGTGGCAAATCGGGGTGCACCCGCACGGTCACCTCCCGGCCCAGACCAAGATCCTTGATCCCGTCCATGTCTGCCGGCAGACGGAATCGCTTGAGGACTCCCAGATCGGGAGCGATGTGGCCGTCGATACTGACCTCGACGACTCGTCCGATACGCCTGCGCGTGTGTTTGCCCTCGATCTGCAGGCCGGAAATCGCGCGGTCTGCGATAACGCGGATGCGACGTCCGGTGCAGGTCAGACGAACGCGGTCCAGGTCGGAGGCGGCATCAACGGTCTTGTCTGGTTCGCTCTGCCCGCTGGCGCGACGTGGCCCGGGCGACATCGTCGATGCCACTGTCTCACCGACGCTCCCCGCCACCCCGGAGACCACACGCCAGGCCGACCGGAGTCCCTCCTTGGCCTCCGGGGGAATGGTGAAGCCACCCAGCGGGCCCTTGTCGGCCCCGGAGGTCTCCTCCTCGGATGCCCCACGGCGAGGACCGGCACCTTCACCGGGTCCGCTCGTACTCCCGGACGGGGGCTGCTCCTGCCCAGCAGCAGCGATACGGCGGTTGGCCTCGGCGGCGTCAATCCTCCCGGCTGCAAGGTCCTCGAGGATGGCGGTGATATCAGCGCTCATGACACCAACTGTACGGGCGAGCCCAATTCACGCGTGTTCGGCAGCGAGGTCGTCCTCGGCGGGCGGGACCTCATCTGGCGGGGTCTCCGGGTTCAAAGCCTTGATGAAGGCGACACCGAAGGCCACGAGCGGAATGGCGAACAGGGCCCCCACGATTCCGGAGATGATGGCGCCGACAGCGATACCGACCAGCACGATGAGCGGGTGAATCGAGACGGCCTTACCTAGCAGGAAGGGCTGCAGGACGTGTCCTTCGATCTGCATGACGGCGACGAAGACGATGAGCATGATGACGGCCTTGCCGAACCCGAGAGTTATCAGCACCACACCCACCGCGACGATGCCTGCCGTCAGTGCCCCGACGATCGGGACGAAGGCGAGGATGAAGGTCAGGGCACCGATGGCCACCGACATGGAGGAGCCGATGATGGCTGCGCCGATGCCGGCTCCCAGACCGTCCACGGCAGCGACGATGACAGCGGCGCGGACGTATGCCACCAGGGCAACCCAGCCCCGCTTGGCCGCGTCGAGGATCTTGGCGCGGTGCTCACGAGGGATGAGGACCGCCGACCTCTCAGCCAGTGTGTCGCCCTCGTAGACGAAGAAGAAGGTGGCGAAGAGGGCCATGACGAGCCCGGCCGCGAATCGACCGATCTGGGTCCCGGCTGCCGCAGCAGTCGAGGCGATGCGCCCCTGGGAACCAGCCATGGCTGCCTCGGCCTTGTGCATGAGGTCGTTGAGCTGGGCCTTGTTGGTGTGCAGGGGGCTGTCGGCCAACCACGCCAGCACCTGCTTGAAGCTGGCCACCGACTGGGTGCCCAGTTCCCGCCACTGCATGGCAATTTGGGCGCCGACGAGGGTGAACACCCCGCCGACCAGGATGATGAGCAACAACAAGCAGATTCCCGCAGCGATCCCACGGTGGATGTGATGGCGCGACAACCAGTTCGCCAGAGGCCACATGGCCGCCGTCAGCATGAGAGCGACCGCGACGGGCACTGACACCTCGGACGCAGCGTGAAGTACCTGGTAGAGCCCATAGATGAAGGCAGCAATGACGATGAGCCGCCAACACCAGCCAGCAGCAGTACGCAGCCCGCCCGGAACGTCTTCGGCGATGGTGACCGTCGATGTGACCGGTTGTGGAGGTGGCACGGCCACCCCCTGGGCAACAGCGGCGTCGATCGTCTCACCCTCGCCGTCAGCAGGCGGAGGGACCGGCGTCGAGTCTGGGGCCTTCTTGCCCGAGCCGAAGAGCTTCATGGTGTCCTTCCGGGATTGTGTGACGGGACGGTGGCCCCGCAACGCGTGCTCACAGGGTAGCGTCTAGCACGTCATCTGAACGCATCCGTGTGGAGGTCACCGTGGTAGCTCGTCGCCTTGCCGAACTAGTCGCCCCCGACTGGGCAGAGGCGCTGGCGGGGGTGGAACCACGCATTCACGACATGGGCGATTTCTTGCGCGCCGAAACTGCAGCCGGTCGAGGATTCCTGCCCCACGGCGATCGCATCCTGCGCGCCTTTTCCCGCCCCATGGCCGATGTCCGAGTACTCATCGTCGGCCAGGACCCTTACCCCACCCCAGGACACCCTGTGGGGCTGAGCTTCTCGGTGGAGCGTGACGTGCGCCCGCTGCCGAGATCCTTGCAGAACATCTACGCCGAATTGCAGTCGGACCTGGGAATCACCCCTTGCGAACACGGTGATCTCACCGGCTGGTTCGAACAGGGGGTACTGCTGCTCAACAGATGCCTCACTGTCCAGCCTGGTCGTCCTGCCTCACACCGCGGCAAGGGGTGGGAAGAAGTCACCCAGACCGCCATCGAAGCCCTGGTGGATCGCGGTGGGCCGCTGGTGGCGATCCTGTGGGGACGTGACGCGCAATCCCTGGAACCGATGTTGAGCGGGGTCCCGATCGTCAAGTCCTCGCACCCCTCCCCCATGTCGGCCCGATACGGCTTCTTCGGGTCCCGGCCCTTCAGCCGCACCAACACCTTGCTGGTACAACAAGGGGCCGACCCGATCGACTGGGATCTGTCCTCCCATTGATCGTGGCCGGCCCCGGTTGCGCCTCAGTCCTGCTCAGGATGGCGGAAGAGGGAGATGGCCGATGCAGCCAACCCGCCCCACACCGTGACCATGGCGATGATCATCATGACGATGGCAGACCCACTCATGACAGGGCTCCTTCCTGGGATACTCGGGCATGTTCTCGGGCGAGCTCTTCCTCGTGAGTGAGCTCGTGGTGAATGGCCGATCGGTTCGGCCATGGGATGAGGGACAGCACGACTGCCATGACGACGACGAGGGCCGACATTCCCCATCCGAACAGTGCGACGAAATTGTCGGGCATTCCGCCGTATCCCTCGTGGAAGACGGTGAGGATTTCGGTGATCCACAGGCCGGCCAGGACCAGCGGGGCGACGACGCCGACCAGGGTCATCCACACCGTGTTGACCTTGAACGAGGAGTATTCGTTGAGGTGATCGCGCAGCACTGGGAGCTTGCGCAGCACCCAGGTGACAACGAGGCAGGCCACCAGCGAGACGCCGACGATGCCGATGTTGTTGATGAAGTGGTCGGTGACGTCGAGCAGGTTGAGGCCGGTCGTGGTCGGGAAGAGGATGATCGACGCGACAGCCGTCACCCCACCGATGACCCAGGTTGCCGCCACTCGGTGCATGCCGGTCTTCTCACGGAAGGCGGCAACGACGACCTCGAGCAGACTGATCATCGACGTGATACCAGCAAAGACGAGGGAGACGAAGAACAGCACGCCCATGACCGATCCGACAGTGCCAGCCTCGCTGATGATCTTGGGGAAGGCGATGAAGGCCAGGCCGATCCCAGAACCAGCGACCTCACTCACCGGCTTCCCGGACGCGGTTGCCATGAAACCCAGAGCGGCGAAGACGCCCAGACCCGACAAGATCTCGAACGACGAGTTCGCGAAACCGACCACCAAGCCGGAACCTGTCAGATCCGACTTCGGCTTGAGATAGGAGGCGTAGGTAACCATGATCCCGAATCCCACTGACAGGGAGAAGAAGATCTGGCCGTAGGCGGCCATCCACACCTGATAGTTACCCAAGGCGTCCCACGACGGGGTGAACAGGGCGTCAAGACCGGTCGATGCGCCGTCAAGGGTGAGGGCGACGATGACCAGAGCGATGAACATCACCGCGAGGATCGGCATGAAGACCCATGACGCGCGGGTGATGCCCTTCTCGACTCCGGTGGCCATGATGGCCAGCACGACGATCCACAGCAGCAGCAGGGGCCAGGAGACCCCAGGCACGAAGTGGAATTCCACGTCAACGTTGCCGGCCACGTGCAGGAAGCTGCCAGTCAGGAATCCCTCGGGGTCGTCTCCCCAAGCCTTCGTCACCGAGAATCCGACATAGCGTATGGCCCAGGCGATGATGACGGCGTAATAGACGACGATCACCCAACAGATGAGGGTCTGCCACCAACCAATGACCTCGGTGTGCTTGTTGAGACGACGCAGAGCCATGGGAGGAGAACCGCGGAATTTGTGTCCGATGGCGTAGTCGAGGAAGAGCAGCGGGATACCTGCGGTGAGCAGGGCAATGAGGTAGGGCACGATGAAGGCTCCTCCACCATTGCTGTAGGCGACGTAAGGGAACCTCCAAATATTTCCCAGCCCGACGGCAGAGCCGATCGCAGCGATGAGGAAGGCGCCCCGGCCGGTGAAACTCTCACGGCGACGGGCCTTCCCGGTGGTGTTTCCTTGACCTGCAACGGTCGCGCCAGGCTGCTCGGGGTCAGACATGGTGATCCTTTCCAGCGGTGAACTTTGCCCCACAGTCTCACATGGTGAGGAGACGAGACCGGATTATGGACCACACACTGAGATGGCAGGAATTGGTGAAGGGTGTTGGTCGTTATACACCCGTGTCGACGTCGAGAGGAAAGGGACACATGAGCAACAACGAGATGGTCTCCCCCGACAACGCTCTGCCCGCAGGTCAGACCCCGGTGCTGGAGATGCCCTTCTTCCACCGTGTTACTGGTGACCGGCTCGACCGTTCCTTCCCCGGTTCGCAGACGATCTACCTGGCCCTGGGCTGCTTCTGGGGAGCGGAGAAACTGTTCTGGAACACCGAGGGTGTGCGGCAGACCGCCGTCGGTTACATGGGTGGTTTCACCCCCAATCCCACCTATCGCCAGGTGTGCACCGGACGCACCGGTCATGCCGAGACAGTCCGCGTCACCTATGACCCCGAGCAGATCTCCACCGAGGAGATACTCACCCTCTTCCTGGAAAACCACGACCCGACCCAGGGAATGCGTCAGGGAAATGATGTCGGCACCCAGTACCGCTCGGCGATCTGGTGCACCACGAGCGAGCAGTTCGTGGCTGCCACCGCCCTCAAGGGTGTTTTCCAGGCCAACTTGCTCGAGGCAGGGTACGGGCAGATCACGACGACGATCGCGATGGCCGATGGCGTGGAGTTCTACTTGGCTGAGGCCGAACATCAGCAGTATCTCGAGAACAATCCTTTCGGTTACTGTCCGGTACATGCCACCGGGGTGTGCCTCGCGCAAGCATGATGGGGATGACCACCCCGGGGAGGACTGAACACATGAAGTACCGCACGATAGGACCATTCCGCGTCTCTGCCATCGCTTACGGCTCGATGCCGTTGTCGATCGAGGGGCGCCCGGACCGCGAGACTGCGATCACGGTCCTCCACGACGTCCTGGACGCCGGATGCACCCACATCGACACCGCGTGGGCCTACTACACCTCCGGTGGCGAGGAACAGTACGGCGAGAAGCTCGTCGCCGACGCCCTGGAGTCCTGGAATGGTGACCGCTCGAGGATCTCGGTCGCCACCAAGGTCGGCCATTTCCGCTGCTTCAACGACGCTGGGCAAGCCGTGTGGGACGTCGACGGGTCCCCGGAGCGGCTACGCCGTGATGCCAAGCTTTCGGCCGAGGCACTGCGCACCGACCAGATCGACCTGCTCTACCTGCACCGTCCCGACCCGAAGGTCGAGTACGAGGAGATGGTGAGAGCCCTGGCAGGCATTCTCGACGACGGCTTGGCCCGAACCGCCGGCATCTCCAACGCCGACCCCGACCAGATTCGGTTGGCCCACAGCATTCTCGGCGATCGTCTGGTGGCCGTGCAGAACCAGTTCTCCCCCAGCTTCCTGTCCTCGCGGCCCGAGCTGGAGTTGTGCGGGGAGCTTGGCCTGGCTTTCGTCGCGTGGAGCCCGCTGGGTGGCTACCGCCGTCCCCTCGACAAGGACGCCTTCGCCGCCTTCCAGCAGGTCGCTGATGCCCGTGGCGTCAGTCGGGCGCAGGTGATCCTGGCCTGGGAGCTCGCCCAGGCAGAACACGTCATTCCCATCCCGGGTTCTCACCGCTCGGAAACGATCCTGGACTCCTTGAAGGCTGTCGATCTTTCCCTCTTTGATGAGGAGCTTGCCCAGCTTCCCTGACGTTCCACCCTGCGGCAAATACGCGCATACACCCAGTGATCGTGACATGATCCCCAGGTGCATGACGACGTGGAGGCAAGACGGGGACTGACGACCGGCATCGCCCTGTACATCATGTGGGGGTTCTTTCCCCTCTACTTCCGATTGTTGGAGCGTTCCGGGGCCTTCGAGATCATTGCTCACCGGGTGGTGTGGTCCTTCGTCTGCTGCGCCATCCTGTTGACGATCGGGAAGGGCTGGCGTGGACTCGCATCTGTGGCCCACGACCGCCGCACCATGTGGGGTCTCGTACTGGCTGGCCACCTGGTGCTGATCAACTGGACCCTCTATGTCTGGTCGGTCAATGCCGGTCACACCCTTGACGCAGCGATGGGGTATTTCATCAACCCGCTCGTCTCGGCCCTGCTGGGTGTGCTGGTGCTACGAGAACGACTCAGCGCCTCCCAGTGGGCCGCCTTTGGCGTCGGCACCATCGCCGTTGTCGTCCTCATGCTGGGTCGTTCCTCCAAGCCCCTCATCTCAGTGGGTCTGGCGGTGAGTTTCGGACTGTACGGCCTGGTCAAGAAGGTGCTCGGGGTCAGTGTGAAGCCCACCGTCGGGCTCACCGTCGAGACTCTGGCCACCACTCCCCTGGCCCTGGTGTACATCGGGTGGTTGCTTGCCCACGGAAGGTCCACCTTCACCGGCGCCTACAGTCTGGTGCTCGTCAGCGCCGGCCTCATGACGGCTGTTCCGCTGCTGATGTTCGCCTATGCGGCCTCCCGTATCACCCTGACGACCCTGGGGATTTTGCAGTACATCTCGCCGATCCTGCAATTCGTCGTCGGGCTGTGTGTTTTCGGTGAAGAGATGCCCTGGCAACGCTGGGTCGGTTTCGCCCTCGTCTGGGTTGCCGTCGTGATGTTTTCAACAGAAGGGATCGTCCGTGCGCTTAGACGCACACAATGACGCCGTCACGCCACGACAAGGGGGCCACCGGATGGTCCCGGTGGCCCCCACGTCGTTTCGGATCACGACTCGACGCGCTCCCGCGCCTGATGCTTGGTCCACTGGTACAGGATCGCAATGGCCGCCGCGAAGACGATGACACCGACGATTCCAGCGCCACTGTCCCACGACTCGGGGGCGATGGCGATGGAGTCCTCGGAGCCGGCGGCAGCAATGAGCGCCGCGTAGATGACGCCGAAGATGGACTCGCCGACGATGAGGCCGGTGGCCAACAGGATGCCGGTTCGCTTCTTGCCCTCGACGTCACCACTGGTGTGTGCCGCCCACTTGTCGAACAGCCAGCCGAGGCCAGCACCGATCGGGATGGTCAGCGACAGGGTCATCGGCAGGTACATGCCCATGCCGACGGCCAGCGGGGGAAGGGAGAACTTCTTGGTGGTGTGAGTGAGGATCTCATCGACGATGATGACGCCGACGCCGACCAGGGCGCCAATCCCCATCAGACCCCAGTCCAGGGAGCCACCGAACACTCCCTTGGCCAACGACGAGATGAGGGTGGCCTGCGGGGCCTGCAGAGCATTCGGCCCAGCACCAGGGGCACCCTGGAAACCGAAGGCGGTCTGCATGAGCTGCATGACCGGCGGAATGATCGCCGATCCGAAAACGACGCCGATGATGAGAGCGACCTGCTGCTTCCACGGGGTGGATCCAACCAACTGGCCGGTCTTGAGGTCCTGCAGGTTGTCATTCGAGATCGTGGCAATACCGAAGACAATCGACGCCACGAACAGGGTGTAAGCCACCAGTTTGACCGTCTCGTGGCCACCAACGGCACCGTAGGTGAGCTTGATGAGCAGAGCGGCCACCAAAACGACGAGAATCCCGACACCCGAAATCGGGCTGTTGGACGCGCCGATGAGTCCGGCCATGTAGCCACAGACGGAGGCGACGGCCAAGCCGACGAGCAGGATGAAGACCAGGCTGACGATGATGACGCCGGTCATGGACTTCGAGACCACCATGTCGTGGGCGAAGCCCCACAGCATGGCACCGATCGGGATCATGGAAACGAGCACGACGGTCAGGACGACCGACACCGGAAGGTCGCGCTCGGTCAGCGGGACCTCGCCGCCCTTGTGACGGGTTTTGGAGGAGCGGATGGAATCGCTGATGCCCTTGGTAATGGGGCCGATGACCTTGATGAGGGTCCAGATAGCCGCCACACCGATCGTGCCGGCGCCGACGAAGCGGACGTCACTGGTGAAGACCTCCTGGATGACGTCAAGGTCGCCGCCGACCTTGCCCGAGACTCGCCAGGGCAGGATCGCGCCGTAGGAGATCACGATGCCGACGAGCATGGCTGCGGCGACGGCGACACCGACGAGGTGGCCAACACCAATGAGGGCCATCGACATGCTGACGCCAACCATTGAGCCACTGCTGTTGCCGACTTTGAACGGTTTGGTGAGGGCTGACTTGACCAGCTTGAGGTCAGACAGCAGCGCGTATCCAGCAGACACCAGGGAGCCGACGATGATGACGCGCAGACCCACCTTGTTGGCCTCGGCTGCACCGGCGGAGTCGCCGACCTTGAGGACCTCGGCGCCAGCGACGCCCTCCGGGTATGGCAGATCGGAGCCGGTGACGAGGGCTCGGCGTAGCGGAATGGAGTACATGACGCCGAGAATGCCGCCCACCAGGCAGATCGCCAGCGTCGTCCAGTACGGGAATTCCGTCCACCACCCCACCATGATGAGGCCGGGCAGGACGAAGATGATGGCCGAGAGGGTTCCGGCAGCCGAGGCAATCGTCTGAACGATGTTGTTCTCTGCGACCGAATGTCCCTTGAAATGGCGTAACACGGCCATTGAGATGACGGCTGCCGGAATTGAGGTGGCGAAGGTCAGGCCGACCTTGAGGCCCAGATATACGTTCGCTGCGGTGAAGACCAATGTCATGAGGCCACCGAGGATGATGCCCCGGAGGGTCAATTCACGTACTGAAAACCCGGAAGGCTGGGCCGGCGCAGACGCGCCCGATAGGTCAGCCATACTCCCCTTCTTCCCTAGACTGATTCAACCACTATGCCACCCTAAGTCCCACACAGTGGGTAGGCGACAGCTATGTGAGACAATTCCCGTACGGGGCACCCCGAATACACCAAACGTTGCACGTGACATAACCGTAAAGCTCCTTCAACGCTTGGCGGCGAAGGAATGCAGGCTCGTCACGTACCGATACCATGAGGTCATGGCCACCACGCGACGCGCAACTGCGCCAGACCTTCCTTTCATGGTCCATGTACTGCGATATGCAATTGGCGGGGTGGCGGGCCCATTGAGTGTCGAGGACTGCCGAACGAACCCAGCCATCGCCCATTACATTGACGGGTGGACCCCCGACCAGATTGGGATGATCTGCCTCGTCGACGACTCTCCGGTCGGGGCTGCTTGGTTACGTAACCTTCCGGCCGACGATCCCGGGTATGGTTTCGTCGCCCCCGGCATCCCAGAATTGATGATCGCGGTCTCTGCACAGCAGCGAGGCCAGGGCCACGGAGGTTTTCTCCTGGCAAGCCTCCTCGACGAGTGCACACGCCACGACGTACGGTCAGTGAGCCTCAGCGTCGAGGCCGAGAATGAGCCTGCCGTCGCCATGTTCCGTAGGGCTGGGTTCGTTGATGTGTCAAGTAATGCCGACCGTTTGACGATGCTTCGCGTCGACGGGAATCCAGTGGTGTCTCCATCACGCTGAATCCGTATTCAATCATGTATGGCTGGTGTGCTGGTTGGAGTGGCCGACTGACTAGAAGCGATAAAGAATGGGGGTGTGTGGACACAAGAATGATTCTTGTGTCCACACACCCCCATTTGTTGGGTTGGGTTTCCGGCGGCGTCCTACTCTCCCACACGATCCCTCGTGCAGTACCATGGGCGCTGGAAGGCTTAACTACCGGGTTCGGTATGGGACCGGGTGTTTCCCTTCCGCTATGGCCACCGGAAAAACAGTGGGCACCCCCTTGTGGGGGTGTGGCTCGTGGCCCCCGTGCTGATGGTGGGGGTTGGGAGCCGTATAGTGGATGCGACGCGATCAGAAAGAATTGTGTGTGTGCCGGGATTGTGTGTAAGTCCTCGGTCTATTAGTACCAGTCAGCTCCACACCTTACGATGCGTCCACGTCTGGCCTATCAACCCGGTAGTCTACCGGGGACCTTACCAGATTCTTCTGTGGGAACCCTGATCTTGAAGCGTGCTTCCCGCTTAGATGCTTTCAGCGGTTATCACGACCCGACGTAGCCAACCAGCCATGCTCTTGGCAGAACAACTGGCACACCAGAGGTCAGTCCGTCCCGGTCCTCTCGTACTAAGGACAGCCCTTCTCAAGATTCCTACGCGCGCAGCGGATAGGGACCGAACTGTCTCACGACGTTCTGAACCCAGCTCGCGTGCCGCTTTAATGGGCGAACAGCCCAACCCTTGGGACCGACTCCAGCCCCAGGATGCGACGAGCCGACATCGAGGTGCCAAACCATGCCGTCGCTGTGAGCGCTCGGGCAAGATCAGCCTGTTATCCCCGGGGTACCTTTTATCCGTTGAGTGACGGCGCGTCCACAAGCCACCGTCAGATCACTAGTCCCGACTTTCGTCCCTGCTCGACTTGTCAGTCTCACAGTCAAGCCCCCTTGTGCACTTACACTCGACACCTGATTACCAACCAGGATGAGGGAACCTTTGGGCGCCTCCGTTACCTTTTAGGAGGCGACCGCCCCAGTCAAACTACCCATCAGGCACTGTCCCTGAACCGGATCACGGTCCAAGGTGAGATAACCAGAACGACCAGAGTGGTATTTCAACAATGACTCCACAACCACTAGCGTGGCCACTTCACAGTCTCCCACCTATCCTACACAAGTCGTCCCAATCACCAATACCAAACTATAGTAAAGGTCCCGGGGTCTTTCCGTCCTGCTGCGCGTAACGAGCATCTTTACTCGTAATGCAATTTCACCGAGTTCATGGTGGAGACAGTAGGGAAATCGTTACTCCATTCGTGCAGGTCGGAACTTACCCGACAAGGAATTTCGCTACCTTAGGATGGTTATAGTTACCACCGCCGTTTACTGGGGCTTAAGTTCACCGCTTCGCTCACGCTAACAGTTCCCCTTAACCTTCCAGCACCGGGCAGGAGTCAGTCCGTATACATCGTCTTACGACTTCGCACGGACCTGTGTTTTTGGTAAACAGTCGTTTCCCCCTGGTCTCTGCGCCCCTCACTGCCACCAGACCGTACAGGCCCAAGACAGATCAGGTCCCCCTTATCCCGAAGTTACGAGGGCATTTTGCCGAGTTCCTTCACCATGATTCTCTCGATCGCCTCGGTATACTCTACCTATCCACCAGTGTCGGTTTAGGGTACGGGCGGACCAGCCACCTCGCTCACGAAGCTTTTCTCGGCAGTACAGGATCACTCACTCACCCACCCAAAGTGGGCTCGCCATCATGCCTCAACCACAATGCCTGACGGATTTACCTACCAGACGGTCCACACATTTAGCCCCGGACAACCATCGCCGGGGATGAGCTACCTCACTGCGTCCCTCCGCAGCTTGTCTACTACATGATCGGTTCACACACTCACCACACCACCACCCAATCAAAGACCAGGCGACAGCAGGCTCGCACGCTTAGCATCACACACCTCGACACGGACGGTGACAAGCCGGTACCAGAATATCAACTGGTTGTCCATCGACTACGCCTGTCGGCCTCGCCTTAGGTCCCGACTCACCCAGGGCAGATTAACTTGACCCTGGAACCCTTGGATAATCGGCGGACGGGTTTCACACCCGTCATTCGCTACTCATGCCTGCATTCTCACTCCCGCACAATCCACCACACGGTCACCCGGCAGCTTCACCTCGCACAGGACGCTCCCCTACCCACACCCATCAGGGTGTGCCACAGCTTCGGCGGATAACTTGAGCCCCGCTACATTGTCGGCGCGGAATCACTTGACCAGTGAGCTATTACGCACTCTTTCAAGGATGGCTGCTTCCAAGCCAACCTCCTGGTTGTCTACGCAACTCCACATCCTTTTCCACTGAGTTACCACTTAGGGGCCTTAGCTGATGATCTGGGCTGTTTCCCTCTCGACGACGAAGCTTATCCCCCGCCGTCTCACTGCTACGCTCCACTTGCCGGCATTCGGAGTTTGGCTGATTTCGGTAAGCTGATAGGCCCCCTAGACCATCCAGTGCTCTACCTCCGACAAGAACCACGCAACGCTGCACCTAAATGCATTTCGGGGAGAACCAGCTATCACGGTGTTTGATTGGCCTTTCACCCCTATCCACAGCTCATCCCCTCCATTTTCAACTGAAGTGGGTTCGGACCTCCACGACGTCTTACCGACGCTTCATCCTGGCCATGGATAGATCACACCGCTTCGGGTCTAGAACACGCGACTAACGCCCTTATCGGACTCGCTTTCGCTACGACTCCCCCACACAGGTTAACCTCGCCACGCATCACTAACTCGCAGGCTCATTCTTCAAAAGGCACGCCATCACCCCACAAGGCTCTGACGGCTTGTATGCGACCGGTTTCAGGTACTATTTCACTCCCCTCCCGGGGTACTTTTCACCCTTCCCTCACGGTACTGATCCACTATCGGTCACCAAGGAGTATTTAGGCTTGACGGGTGGTCCCGCCAGATTCACGCGAAATTCCACGAGTTCCACGCTACTTGGGGAAACCCTCACCAGTGCCACGCTTACAGCTACGGGACTCTCACCCACTCCGGTACGCCTTCCCAGACGCTTCACCTTCACGCAACATTTATCACTGGCCAATCCTGCGGCAGCAGAACCACGACGGCCCCCACAACCCCGCACATGCAACACCTGCCGGCTTGAACACACACACGGTTTAGCCTCATCCGCTTTCGCTCGCCACTACTCACGGAATCACGGTTGTTTTCTCTTCCTACGGGTACTAAGATGTTTCACTTCCCCGCGTTACCTCCCACACCCCTATACATTCAGGGCAGGGTCACCGGACACTACTCCGGACATTCCAGGTTACCCCATTCGGACATCCCCGGATCACAGCTCGTTAACCAACTCCCCAGGGCTTATCGCAGGTTACAACGTCCTTCATCGGCTCTTGGTGCCAAGGCATCCACCGATCGCACTTAACAACTTGCACACACAGCACAAGACACAAAAACTATAAGATGCTCGCATCCACTATACAGTTCTCAACCACCACACGACACCACCACACAACCAACACACAATGCCAGCTGAACGATGATCCGCACCAGGCCACCACACACGCGTGATACCCCAGAACCCCAACAGCATGCCCCCAACCCCACCACCACACACAGCAGCAGCAGGACGCCAATGTTCCACAAGAAGCACAACACCACCAAGCCACCCCCACAACAGGGGCACACCCAGCGATGCCACGAAAAATACTGCTCCTTAGAAAGGAGGTGATCCAGCCGCACCTTCCGGTACGGCTACCTTGTTACGACTTAGTCCTAATTACCAGTCCCACCTTCGACGGCTCCCCCACAAAGGTTAGGCCACCGGCTTCGGGTGTTACCGACTTTCATGACTTGACGGGCGGTGTGTACAAGCCCCGGGAACGTATTCACCGCAGCGTTGCTGATCTGCGATTACTAGCGACTCCGACTTCATGGGGTCGAGTTGCAGACCCCAATCCGAACTGAGACCGGCTTTCCGAGATTCGCTCACCCTCACAGGCTCGCAACTCTTTGTACCGGCCATTGTAGCATGCGTGAAGCCCTGGACATAAGGGGCATGATGACTTGACGTCATCCCCACCTTCCTCCGAGTTGACCCCGGCGGTCTCCACTGAGTCCCCACCATAACGTGCTGGCAACAGTGAACGAGGGTTGCGCTCGTTGCGGGACTTAACCCAACATCTCACGACACGAGCTGACGACAGCCATGCACCACCTGTGAACCAACCCCACAAGGAGGCGCACCCATCTCTGAGCACTCCTGATCCATGTCAAACCCAGGTAAGGTTCTTCGCGTTGCATCGAATTAATCCGCATGCTCCGCCGCTTGTGCGGGGCCCCGTCAATTCCTTTGAGTTTTAGCCTTGCGGCCGTACTCCCCAGGCGGGGTACTTAATGCGTTAGCTACGGCACGGAATCCGTGGAATGGACCCCACACCTAGTACCCACCGTTTACAGCGTGGACTACCAGGGTATCTAAGCCTGTTCGCTCCCCACGCTTTCGCTCCTCAGCGTCAGGAAAGGTCCAGAGAACCGCCTTCGCCACTGGTGTTCCTCCTGATATCTGCGCATTCCACCGCTCCACCAGGAATTCCATTCTCCCCTACCTTCCTCAAGTCAACCCGTATCGAAAGCACGCTCAGGGTTAAGCCCCAAGTTTTCACTTCCGACGCGATCAACCACCTACGAGCTCTTTACGCCCAATAAATCCGGACAACGCTCGCACCCTACGTATCACCGCGGCTGCTGGCACGTAGTTAGCCGGTGCTTCTTCTCCCACTACCGTCACCACAAGGCTTCGTCATGAGTGAAAGCGGTTTACAACCCGAAGGCCGTCATCCCGCACGCGGCGTTGCTGCATCAGGCTTCCGCCCATTGTGCAATATTCCCCACTGCTGCCTCCCGTAGGAGTCTGGGCCGTATCTCAGTCCCAATGTGGCCGGTCACCCTCTCAGGCCGGCTACCCGTCGAAGCCTTGGTAAGCCACTACCCCACCAACAAGCTGATAAGCCGCGAGCCCATCCCCAACCGCACAAAGCTTTCCAACCCCCACCATGCAGCAAGGATTCCTATCCGGTATTAGCCCCAGTTTCCTGAAGTTATCCCGAAGTCAAGGGCAGGTTACTCACGTGTTACTCACCCGTTCGCCACTCGAGTACCCCCAAAGGGGCCTTTCCGTTCGACTTGCATGTGTTAAGCACGCCGCCAGCGTTCGTCCTGAGCCAGGATCAAACTCTCCAATGAAAAAATATCACCCACCCACACACAAAAAAGGTGCAGGCCACGGTGTCACAAGAGAATCCAAAACACTGACCCCAAACACTAACCAAAAAACAATTTAGTCATGTCCAGAATCACAAAGGAATTCATAAACAAAATCCGACACATCCAAAACGATGCATCAAAAAAATCATTGACTATCAAAGACACACTGTTGAGTTCTCAAACATCACACCCACACGAAACAACCCCACCCACAACAGGCAGAACCACCCCGAAGGCGACCCGACCAACCCTACCACACCAACCCCAACCCCACAAAACCGCAGAGCCAAAAGCCAACCAGCAGAACCAGCCAAACCACGCCACCACCCACAAAGGCAGCGACCCGATCAACCTTACCGAAACCCACACCCACCGTCAAACCCGACAAGCAGGGATCCAGCATGGATACCATCCAGAAACCACATCACGCAGCCCCCGGCAGCTCGGAAAACATTACACACAATCCCACACCAACGCAAACCCAACCCCTCCAACCGCCATATCCCCTAGTCAGCGGCATGTCACTGAAAGTCACGAGACGTCGCACCCGGTCCGCGATGCCCGGGGTACACGTCAGTGATACGTGCGTCGTCACGGGAGGTAGGAGCCATCCGTCGTCAGCCAGCCCACCACTACTCATAGACTCACTCCGTGACGTTTAGAGCCAAAGGGTTTCGCCAAGTTGCCAGCGTGATCGTCAGCGCGACCACGCTGTGCCTGTGCACGTCATGTCACTCCTCGTCGCCTACTGCTCCTTCGGACGAGCCCAGCCGTATCGCTCTGGTCCCATCCTCCAAGGTCACGGCCTCGATATCCCCGCTCGACGGCATCCACACCCGGGCGATCATTGACGAACTGGTAGCCGCGTCAGGCAATGGCCCGATCACCAAGGTGGACATCACCAAGAAAGCCCTGAGCATCACCGTCCAGACTGGCAGCACTCCCACGGTGTGGACCTGGCAGAACGGGACGATTGAGTCCTCTGCCACCCAGAGCACACAGACGGCGTCGCGTCCCTTCAATCCTGACGATTTCGCCGTCGAGAAGATGCCCTCGATCCTGCGCGAGGCAGCCAAGGTGTCTGGGTCTCACATGAACCAGAACTTGCAGATCGTCGAGTACAACGAAGGCACTGTCTTGATGACGGTCTCGACCAAACCCGAAAGTCGGACGGTCTTCTTCCGACGCGACGGGTCAGTCATCAGCCACCTCGATTTTGCCACCGCCCCCGACATGACCGAGGCCTTGGCCGACGCCGTGGCTGGAGCCAAGGAGGTTGGCCAGATCAGTTACCAGCCGGGCAAGGGAGTCATGGTCGACACCCCCACCGCCACGTCTGGCATCGTCATGAGGCGCACTCGGTCTGCCGACATGCCGGCGTGGGCCGTCCAGCGCAAGGGAGATGCCACCGAGACCTTCTCCCCCACTCTCCTGAAACCACGGGTCATCGTCGACATCATGGAACAGGCAGCATTCGGCACCAGTGAGGAACCCTCGGACATGGCATGGACCATTGCCGTGGACAAGAAGCTTGACGCCCCCATCATGCGCATCACCGTCGACGGCGTCTCCACGGCCTTTGACACCCACGGCGTCGACGTCACCGACCAGATCAAGTAGCTCCTCAAACCCCCGGTCGATTCAGCTCGTCACGGAGGTGAACCGCTTCCTAGGACCAAGGTGGTTGAATGAAAGTGTGCTCATCACCGCAGTCGGAACGCCAGGCAGTGGGCAGACCCATGCCTTCCGCGTCCGTCACGGTATGAATCCGCACGTTGAACTGTGGCGTCACGGCTTGGTCATCAAGGAGTACTTGTCCGCTGATCGGGTTGACGACGAGATCGTCGTTACGGCCCATGTCGGGGCCAGGACGCCGACATCCCAGCCGCCCCGCACCCGCGATGGCGTGCCAGATCTCTCCGAGGATCGCCAGGACGACGAATCCGTTCGTCCCTACCAGCGCATTGCCGCCTACGCCGTCGTGAGGTCACGTCGAGGGCTGTTGGGCACCGAATGCTCTCCTCGTACCGCTGTCCCGGGCCTGTGGGCACTGCCTGGTGGTGGTCTGGAACCTGGGGAGTCCCCCGCCCAAGCCGTCACCCGGGAGGTCATGGAGGAGTCCGGGCAACGAGTCCGTCTCAACCGCATCATCGACTTGCAGTCAGACCACTGGATCGGACGGTCCCCCTCGGGGGTGTTGGAAGACTTCCATGCTCTGCGGATCATCTATTCGGCCACGAGTGAGAACCCCACGGACCCCTATGTCATCGACGTCGGCGGCACCACCCAGTCGGCCCAATGGATCCCCCTGTGGCGATGGCGTCGACTGTCGTGGGGAGCGGCAACCCGGATGTGTCTGGAAACGCATCTGCGCGACGTTCCCAGTACCTGAGCATGACGAAGGGGCCCGGTCCAACAAGGACCGGGCCCCTTCTGACGTTCATCAGTCAGCTCGGAAGTAGCTGAGGATCCGCAAAATCTCGGTGTAGAGCCACACCATCGTCACCGCGATGCCGAAAGCAGCTCGCCAGGACTCAGAGACGGGAGCCTGGTTGCGCACACCCTGTTCGGCGTAGTCGAAATCGACCACCAGGTTCATGGCAGCCAACACGACACCCAGAGCCGAACACGCAATGCCGATGGGGCCGAAGCTGGCCAGGCCGAGGCTGATTCCAAAAAGCATCAGCACGAGGTTGAGGAGCATCGCCATGGCGAAGCCGAAGGTCGAGATGATGACGACCTGGCGAAAACGCGACGTCACCTGAATGTTGAAGAACTTGTAAGCAGCCAAGGTCACCCCGGCGGCGGCAAAGGTGCCCACGACGGCCTGCACGACGATCCCCGGATACAGGGCCTCGAAGATGGCCGACATGGAACCCAGGACCAAGCCTTCACACAGGCAGTAGAAGATGACACCCGCAACGGGAACCTTGCGCCGGGTGCTCACGATCATGGCCGTGACGAATGCGGCGATGGAGCCCACGACCAAGGCGAACCCACTGGTCCTGACGTCCGGCCCGATCATGGTGAAACTCACGGCGCCGACAGCAGCGATGATGAGCAGCACCAGTCCCGTGCGACCGAGGACGTCGTCAAAGGTCATGGCGGGCTCAGTGCGCTGCTCCTGCATGTCGGGCAGCGCCCCCCACTCGGCGCCGGGCTGTCCAGGCATGCCGTACTGCGACCCGTAGCCCTGACCGGCATAGTTGGGTTGACCATAGGGATTGCCATGCGGCTGGAAGACCTCAGATCGGCTGAAGACCGGGTTGGCCATGTGACCCTCCTGTGAAATCGTGATGACATCCAGTGTAAGCAACGCTGCGGAAACGTGAAACCTTCCCCGTACCGCAGGACCAGCATGCAATCCACACCGACGACCGGGGTCGTAGCCACCACGTCACTGGTCCGTGTCCAAGTGCCCCCGACGGGATTCGAACCCGTACTGGGACGGGTTTAAGCCGTCTGCCTCTGCCGTTGGGCTACGGGGGCTGGGGAGAAGATCACGTCCCCTGCGCCAGCATCGCCAGCACGATGCCGTCAAGGATATCGGTCTCCGAGACGACGAGTTCACCTGCCGTCGCCTGGCGACAGACCTCGTCGATGATGAGGGCACCACCGCAGAGCACCTCGGCACGGCGCCTCTTCAACGGCCCCATCTGCTCGACCTCGTCGACCGTCGACGCAAGCAGTTTGTCTGTCAGGGCTGACACCTCATCGGCTGTCAGCACCGACCTGTGGACCTTGGCTCGGTCGTACTGGGTGAGGCCCTGGTGGATGGCTGACAGGCTCGTCACGGTTCCGGCGACTCCGACGACGGTGCGAGCGGCGGCCACGTCGACCGGGCACGCAACGAGCATTTCCCGGACGTACGTGCGGGCCTGGTCTCTCTGGGTGGCAGTGGGCGGATCGTCGTGCAGGAAGCGCTCGCGCAGGCGCACGGAGCCAATGTTGAGGCTCACCTGGGAGTCAATGGTGGTGCCATGACCCAACACCAGCTCGGTGGATCCGCCGCCGCAGTCGACGACAAGGACGGGCTCCTCGCTCACCCGGATCCCCGACATTGCCCCGGCGAAGGACAGACTCGCCTCCTCGGTGCCTGCGATGACCTCGGCGTCGACGCCCAGGGCCTGACGCACCCCAGCGAAGAACTCATCCCGGTTGGAGACGTCACGGGCGGCCGAGGTCGCGACGAAGCGGATCTGGTCGCAGTGGTACTCGGCGATCGTCTGGGCGAAGGTGCGGCAGGCCGCGAAGGTGCGGTCCAGGGCGTCAGGGTGGAAGGCGCCGGTGGCGTCGACCCCTTGGCCGAGCCTGACCAGTTCCAGATCCCTCGCCTGCTCGACGAGACCGCCGTCAGGGCCTGCCGTAGCAATCAGCAGACGGATGGAATTCGTCCCGCAGTCGATGGCTGCGACGGTGCGATGGTCAGTCATGTCGTCCTCCTGTCACTGCGGGTCGTGGTGTTCGGGCGAACATGGGTTGCACCAGAACTCCCCCAGCTCGGCGACGACCTCGTCACCAAACGGATTGACCCCCGGGCCGACAGCCAGGGCGTGACCAGCCAGGGCATGCAGGCACTTGACGCGGGTCGGCATACCACCGGCAGAGACCCCGTCGATCTCGGGGACGGGGTCAAGACCAGCCTCCTCGCCGATCCGGGTGCGATCAGCGATGTAGGCCTCGTGGGCATGCCGGTACTGGTCTGCCAGTTCCTCATCCTCGCCCAGGCGTTCAGTCATCCGAGACATCAGCCCAGACGACTCGAGGGTGCCGATGAGGGAGGCGGCCCGCGGGCAGGTCAGGTAATAGGTCGTCGGGAAGGGAGTGCCGTTGGGCAACCTGGGCTCGGTCGCAATGACCCCAGGCTTGCCGCAACCACATCGCCAGGCCACCCCGGCGACACCTCGTGGCTCGCGACCAAGCTGGTCCCGAACGGCCTGACGGTCGTCCTGCGTGAATTCTTCCAACATGGTCACCTCATCGATGAGACGGACTCGGGGACGATGGTCTCGCCGAGGCAGTCGAGGTCATGGCCGGGGTGGTCATCGCCCCCGGTGTGGCGGTGGGCGGTGCAGGATGGTCCGCGTCCTGGATCGATTCGGCGGCTTGCCGCCACCAGTGGGCGTCCGCGCTGGCCTGTGTCGCGGGATCCTTCTCGTCCAGTGAGGTCGTGGAACCGATGACCTTGCCGTCCTCTCCAATGACCTGATAGCCGGTCTCCCCCGGCATCACCCAGCCGAGTTGAGCTCGCGCCTGGGCACGCACGTAATCGGGGTCATGCCACCGCTTGGTCTCGTCCTGGAGAGCCGAGATGGAGGCATGAGTTTGCGCCTCCTCGTCTCGGATGTGAGCGAGCTGGGAGCGTTGGGAGAAGTAAATTCCCAGGCTCGGCGTGATCATGATGAGCACCATCAGGATTGCAGCTCCCATGACGACTGCCCGCAATGTCAGACCGAATCGTCGCGGCTGATCGTTGTCGTCCTGGGGAACGCTGTGTTGTGAAGGCTCCGGGCGCGTGGTGCGCTCGTAGTTTTCGCGGTTCTTCGGGGCTGAACGGTTCAGGGTGGATGGGCGCTCTCGCCTCCCGGCAGGTCGCTGGGACCTTCCGGAGGGACGATGTCGTTTGCTCGGTGTGCTGGCCATCGTGGTCCATCATGACACGACCGCCCCGGAAATACCGGGACGGTCGTGTCGTGTCAGGTGCTGCAATCAGCGCCTTGTGGCGTCAATCAGGCCTGGAAACGCGGGAAGGCAGAAGCGCCGGCGTACTCGGCAGAATCGCCCAGCTCCTCCTCGATGCGAAGCAGCTGGTTGTACTTGGCGATGCGCTCGCCGCGGGCCGGGGCACCGGACTTGATCTGGCCGGTCGACAGGGCGACGGCGAGATCAGCGATGGTGGTGTCCTCGGTCTCACCGGAACGGTGCGACATCATGCAACGGTAGCCGTTGCGGTGGGCCAGCTCGACGGCGTCGATGGTCTCCGAGAGGGAGCCAATCTGGTTGACCTTGACGAGCAGGGCGTTGGCGGCCTTGGTCTCGATACCCTTCGCGAGGCGCTTCGGGTTGGTGACGAACAGGTCGTCGCCGACGATCTGGATCTTGTCGCCGAGCTTCTTGGTGAACTCAGCCCAGCCGTCCCAGTCCTCCTCGTCCAGCGGATCCTCGATGGAGACCAGCGGGTACTTGGCGACAAGGCCCTCGTAGTACTCGATCATCTCGGCAGACGACTTGGCCTGACCCTCGAAGTTGTACTTGCCGTCCTCGAAGAACTCGGAGGCGGCGACGTCGAGGGCGAGGGCGACATCCTTGCCGGGCTCGAAGCCGGCAGCCTTGATGGCGTCGATGATGAGGTCCAGGGCGGCAGCGTTGCTGGGCAGGTTCGGGGCGAAGCCGCCCTCGTCACCCAGGCCGGTGGCCAGGCCCTTGTCCTTGAGGACCTTCTTGAGGGAGTGGTAGACGGCAGCGCCCCACTCGTAAGCCTGCTTGAAGGACTCAGCGCCGATCGGAGCGATCATGAACTCCTGGATGTCGACGTCGGAGTCGGCGTGGGCGCCACCGTTGAGGATGTTCATCATCGGAACGGGGAGCACGTGGGAGTTCGGTCCGCCCAGGTACTGGTAGAGCGGAAGGCCAGCCGAGTCAGCGGCGGCATGAGCAGCAGCCAGGGAGACGCCGAGGATGGCGTTGGCGCCCAGCGTGCCCTTGTTGTCAGAACCGTCGAGCTCGATCATGATCTGGTCGATGATGCGCTGCTCGCTGGCGTCGCAGCCGAGCACCTCCTCGGCGATCTTCTCGTTGACGTTCTCAACAGCCTTGAGAACACCCTTGCCGGAGTAGCGCTTCTTGTCGCCATCACGCAGCTCGACGGCCTCGAACTGGCCGGTCGATGCGCCGGAGGGAACCGCAGCGCGAGCCTCGGTGCCGTCGTCGAGGATCATCTCGACCTCAACGGTCGGGTTGCCGCGGGAGTCGAGGATCTCACGGGCTTCGATGAATTCGATGGTTGCCATGGACCAACCTTTCAGAGAGGATCTTTGCGTCCGCTTCAAAGCGTATCGAAGCCTGCCAAACAGCGGTATCCCAGGGCCCGTCACTTGCTGTCGTGGCTGTCAGCAGGGTTTTCGGTGATGACGAATTCGTAGGTGACGTCATCAGGAGCCTCGATGAGCACGTCGATCTTCTCGTCGTGTGCCCGCTTTCCGTAGCTGAGATGGGCATAACCCTCATGGCACGGAGTGGACTGGGCGGAATCGTCGTTCTCGGTCACGGTGATTTGAGCGTCAGTGGTGTCACACAGGAAGTAGTAGTCGGTGATGGTTCCGGCCTTGCCGACGATGGTCTGGGAGGTGGTCCCCGTGACGACGCGATCACTGACGATGCCGGTCAGGCCTGGCATGTAGTCCTTCATGCCTCCCCTGCGTGGGGTTGCCGTCGCCTCGGCGTTGGGATTGATCTCCTGCGGGGTCGGTTTTGGGCCCGTGGTGGACGCAGAAGCCGTGGCCGCAGGGCCTTCCGGCAAGTCCGAGACCTCGGTCAGTCCAGCGGGGTCATTGTCATTGCCCTCGCAACCGGTCAATGCAGACGCGGTGACGACGACGGCGAGCACCATTGCCAGGGTTCGTCGCATCGTTCACCTCCTGCGTCTCTCGGACAACCGTAGTGGTGTCCGCATCCCGACACCACGTGGGGGTTCGGCGGACAGAGGCGATCAGATTCCCCTGGATCACCAAGGACGGTGTGAACCGAGTATGGGTCAGTGCCTTTCGGCGTCTCGGATATCGCCCTCAAGCCTGCGCAACCGGTCACGCAGGGCTTGGTCGGCGTCAACCCCGCTGGCATGGGCTCTGGCGATGAGTGACAGAAGCTCATCGCCGGTTTCCTCTGCGGTGATGGGATCGTCAGGCAACTCGACGTCGACACCGCGGCTGCGCGCACGCGAGATGACCTTGGCGCTGCGGGCCACACTCGACAAGGAGTGTGCGATCCCGTCAAGACTGGAGGTACGTCCTTTCGCCACTGCCTTGCGGGCCTCCCACGCGGCGTCAAGGTCGTCTGGGACCTCCTCGTCGGAGAAAACGTACGGGTGACGAGCCACAAGCTTGGTCACGATCCCGCCGATGACCTCCGCGATGTCGGAGACGCCCTCCTCCTCGGCGATGCGCGCGTGAAAGACCACTTGGAGCAGCAGATCTCCCAATTCCTCGACGAGGTCGTCGTCAGTGCCGGCCTCGATGGCGTCGACGACTTCCCCGGTTTCCTCGATCAAGTAGGTGACGAGGGAGCGATGGGTCTGGCTGCGATCCCAGGGGCACTCGTCACGCAACCTCGCCATGACAGCGACGAGGTCGGCAAAATCAGCCTTCGGTCGGGAGTCCTGCGATGCCATCGACGCGGGTCAGGAGCCAGACGTGAAGGGGTCGGACAGTGAAGAGCTGCCATGAACCGCAAGGTTCCTGGCGTCCCAGGTACCCAACCGCGGATTGACCGAGACGTCGACTGCGGTTATCTCCTCGAGCGCCTTGTCCTGACCGTCGCTGTTGACGACGTGGTACATGGCCGCCAGAGACCGACCCAGGTCTCGACAGACCGGATCCTTCGTGAGGACGGTGAGGCCATTGGTGGCGATGATCTGGTCGCGCTGGGCGGTGTTGAGGCCGCGTCCGGTGTCGGACAGGATCTGCTCCCCGACCGCCCCTTGGGCAAGCGTGGATGCGATGACCTGACGCGGACTCAGGGCGCCTCCCTGAGCCAGGTCACCGCAGTGATCGACGGCCTCGTCGAAGGTCTTCATGGAAATCGTCCGGGACCCGGCGGCGATCGCCGTCGACGGGCTCTGGCTGCTGCAGCCCGACAAGCCCACCACAGCGAGCGCTCCGGCAGCACCAGCAGCCACCACGCGAGTCATCTTCGAACGCGACAGGGACATCAACACTCCTGGGGATCAACGCCGCATCCTTGGCGCGGCGGGGACGTCTACCATCGCGATCCTACGCCTCGGCGGTCACCGGCGCCGAACCTGCGGGACGATCGTGACGCATGAGCCCGCGATGATGGCAAGCGCGGCCCACAGTGCACCTACCGGACTCGTACTGGACGTCACCGCCCAGTTCCACCACGCCTCACGTCCATAAGAACGCCCCGTAAGCGCCCCGGCAAGGAACATGACGATTCCTGGCACCGACGCAACATCCCTCGGTAGGCGCCGAGCGCACAGGAGCGTCAGCCCCATGCCCGTCGCGGCATTGCGCGACGTCACCAGACCGACCTCCTCAAGCCCGGGCACCAGCGACGTGGCCAGCAGAGGCAGACTCGCCACCACGACGAGCAGCACGTCGGCCCACCGGACGGGGCGCCGGGAAACGAACTCCGGCTCGACTGACGCCCTGTCCACCGACCAGCCATGGGCGAGGAGGACGACGAGCGACCCGAAGAATACCAACGGCGCACGTAGGGCCACCCCTCCGAAGATGACCGGAATATCGCGAATCGACCTTCCGGTGAGGACCACCAGGACTGCCATACCGACCGAGCACGCCAACACAATTGCGACGCCGCGGTTTTTACACCACCAAATCATGGCACCTCACTGCCGACCGCCCCGACCACCTTCACCGGCACGAGGACAATCTCGTGGCAACAACATTCACCGCCTTCGTCTGCTGGGCATCAGGCTGTGTAAGGACTTCCTGCGCCCAGTGCCACTGGTCTGTGGGAATGTTCTCATCCCTCACGTCTTTCTCCGACAGACCCAAGGCCCGTGCACCCGACAACTGCAGCCACGCTCGGTAACGCCCTTGGTCGTCCGTGGCCCGCTCTGGGAACTCGACGTTCTCACGTTCCAGACATGGTGCCGTGGCAAGATCAGTCGTCAAGGCCCCCAACAGTTCGTCCGGAGCTGGGGATGCTCGCCCAAGATAGACGTACGCGACTCGTCCATCGGGCGAACGCGATGATGCGGAATCCGGGGGGCTCGCCTCGGTGATGACCTCGGGCAGTGTGACGCCTGCCTGCCGCCAGACCGGGAACACCGTGGCCACAACGGTCCTGAACCTGGCGGCGGCAGCCTCGTGCTCGGGCCACACACAGACCTTTGCCTTGTCCACCACGTCACAATGCAAACCATGGGTTCGCGGCGCGATGGGATCGGGGCCCATCCCCCGAACCATGCTGGCACCACCCACCAGGCCACTCGCGACCAGAACGGCCACCAATCCGGCGACCATACGAGGACCGGGACCCACGGCACGACCACGTGTCCACAACACGAGGAGACTTGCCGCCAGCACGCTGGCGAGCACCGTCCACGTCGCCAAAATGGCACGCCACGACAGCGTGCTGTCGACCCTGCAACATGAGGGCCAGCCTCCGGTCAGATGTCGCAGCCACAAGGTCTCACTGGCTGGAAGCATGATGAGCCACAGGACCGGAACCGTGAGACTGAGTGGCACCGACAGCGCGGGACGCACAGCGACCCCTACCGCCATTCCAGCCAAGGCCCACACCCACACAGTGCCGATGGTCGTCACGATGACGGGCACGGCGTCAATACTGGTGAACGCCCCGTCACGGATGAAGATCACTACGTCCAAGGCGGTGGGAACGACCACCGCAGAGGCCCATGGGGCTGCCATGATCGCAAACCGAGACCGACGCGCTGCTCCGGAAAGCACCCCACCGGTTTGGAGCCGATGACCTTCCCAGGCACCGGCAGCACACGAGAGCGCAGCAACGAGTAGCAGACTGTAGGCGTCGCGGGTGGCCGATGCGAGGGCGTATCCCGTGGTGGCCGGGACGTCGAAGTGAACCATGGAGATGAGAGCCATGACCGGCGCCAGCCAGATACCTGGTGAGACCCGGATGCGCGTCAACCAGGTCATGTCCGCTCCGATCCGACGAGGCCAAGGTAGGAACGTTCGGCACGGTTGGGACCCGGCTCCGAAAGATTGATGAACTCATCGGGCGTTCCTGTAAAGATGACGCAGCCCTCATTCATGACGACCACACGATCGTAGAGGTCCTCGATGTCGTCGACCAGATGGGTTGACACGACGACGACCTGGTCTCCAGATGGCACCGACTTGAGAACCTCTCGGAAGGAATGGCGTTGAGCTGGGTCGAGACCTGCGGTCGGCTCGTCCAACAGGAGAACCTGCGGGTTCACCGCCAAAGCTTGGGCAAGACCGACACGGCGTAACTGTCCCCCTGACAGGCGCGAGGCCCGCGAGGATGCCTTGTCAGAGAGGTTGACCGCTGCCAGCACCTCCACGGCCCGACTCTGCGCATCTCGACGCGACAGTCCCGCCAGCCAGCCGGAATAGGCCACCTGTTCATCGACACGGAGTCCGGGTATCGGTGGTACGTCCTGGGGCATGAGTGCGACCTGTGACCGCGAGGGCGACACGGGTCCCGGGGAATCAGGCAGGACTACCCTTCCTGCAGATGGTTTAAGGATTCCTGCCATGATTCGAAACAACGTCGACTTCCCAGCACCATTGGGGCCCAGAAGGACGGTTTTCCCACCATGAAGCTCACAGTCAAACCCACGGAAAATCTCATTGCGTCGACCGTAGGAAAAGTAAACCCCTTCGATCTTCACCTCAGATTCCAACAGTGCGCGTTTCATAGCACTCGACCTTGGTGAAACATCAACAACTGATCGTCATCGAAGGCAGTGACACCACTGTGCACTCGTTTATTCATCGAAAATCACTCTCAATCAAGGAACACTTGGGTCTCACAGTCACACCTTGCTGTAATACGACCATCGATCCATGAAGAATAACGAGTATTCCGGCGCATTGTCAACTATTTTGCGCCTTGGCGTGGCGCCTACCGTATCTGCAGTATACCTCTGACGAGTTCTCCCGCCCAGTCGAGGAGCTGCTGTCCCCCAAGCACCTGGCCACCGATCCGCGCGGTAGTCGGTTTGGGCACCATGACAAACCCGGCCGTCTCCTTGACCACTGACCCCGGATACAGCCTCTTGAGCCTCATGACTCCTGACTCCGGCAGATGGACCGGCGAGAACCGGATGTTGCGTCCAGACGGGACCACCTCGTGGATACCTACCCTGCGACACAGGAGGCGGAATCGCGCCACCCCGAGAAGAGCCTGAACCGGCTCGGGCATCGGACCGTATCGATCAACGAGCTCGGCGGCGATGGCGTCGACCTCCTCATCGCTGCGAACCTCGGCCAACCTCTTGTACATCTCCAGACGGAGCCGCTCGGTCTCGACGTAGTCGACCGGAAGATTGGCATCAACCGGTAGTTCGATACGCATCTCCGACTCTTCGGCGCCGCTGGCATCACCGCGGAACTCTGCGACCGCCTCACCCACCAGACGGATGTAGAGGTCGAATCCGACATCGGCGATGTGACCGGACTGCTCGCCGCCCAGCAGGTTCCCTGCGCCGCGGATCTCCAGATCCTTCATGGCGATGGCCATGCCAGCTCCCAGATCGGTGTGAGCGGCCATCGTCGCCAGGCGATCATGGGCGGTCTGGGAGAGCGGCTTGTCAGCCGGGTAGAGGAAGTAGGCGTAACCGCGCTCCCGGGAGCGTCCGACACGGCCACGCAACTGGTGGAGCTGGGACAGGCCCATGAGGTCAGCACGATCAATGAGCAAGGTATTGGCAGTGGAAATGTCGATACCCGACTCGACGATGGTGGTGCAGACCAGCACGTCGGCGCGGCGCTCCCAGAAGTCCACCATGATCTGCTCAAGCTGCTTCTCGTTCATCTGCCCGTGGGCGGTGACGATCCGCGCCTCCGGGACGAGTTCGCGCAGCTTGGCGGCCGTCTTCTCGATGGACTGCACCCGGTTGTGAATGTAGAAGACCTGGCCCTCACGAGCCAACTCGCGACGGATGGCCGCGACCACCTGTCCCTCGTCATAGGGGCCAGCAAAGGTGAGCACCGGGTGACGCTCCTCCGGTGGCGTGGCGATCGTGCTCATCTCGCGGATGCCCGTCACCGCCATTTCCAAGGTGCGTGGGATCGGGGTGGCGCTCATCGCCAGGACGTCGACGTTGACCCTCATGCGCTTGAGGGCCTCCTTGTGCTCAACGCCGAAGCGCTGCTCCTCGTCGACGATGACCAGGCCGAGGTCCTTGAACTCGACCTCCTTGGCCAGCAGACGATGGGTACCGACCACGACGTCAACGGTGCCGCGCTTGAGCCCTTCCAAGGTCTCGCGGGCCTCGGCGTCGGTCTGGAAGCGCGACAGGGCCGCCACCTTGACGGGGAACCCGGCATAACGCTCGGTGAAAGTCTGGAAATGTTGCTGGACCAGCAACGTCGTCGGCACGAGGACGGCCACCTGCTTACCGTCCTGGACGGCCTTGAAGGCGGCCCGCACGGCGATCTCGGTCTTGCCATAACCAACATCTCCACACACCAGACGGTCCATGGGCACGACCTGCTCCATGTCGTGTTTGACGTCGGCGATGGTGGTGAGCTGGTCAGGGGTCTCGACGTAGGCGAAGGCGTCCTCCAACTCCCGCTGCCAGGCGGTGTCGGGACCGAAGGCGTGGCCCTTGGTGGCCTGTCGGGCGGCATAGAGCTTGATGAGTTCGGCGGCGATCTCACGGACAGCCTTGCGGGCACGGGACTTGCGCTTACGCCAGTCAGCACCACCCATGCGATCCAGGCTCGGGGCGTCGCCACCGACGTAGCGGGTCACCTGGTCCAAGGAGTTGACGGGGACGAAGAGACGGTCGCCGGGCTGGCCTTTCTTGGAGGGGGCGTACTCGATGACGAGGTACTCGCGGGTGGCGCCACCGACGGTACGCTGCACCATCTCCACATATCGCCCCACACCGTGCTGCTCATGGACGACGAGATCACCGGAAGTCAGTTCCAGTGGCTGGATCTGATTGCGCCGTCGTCGGGGCATCCGTCGCTCGCCACTGACGGCTGGGTCCTGGGAGTCCACGAGGTCTCCGGTGGAGGCCACCACCAGTTTGAGGGATTCTGCGGCAAACCCGTGCCGCTGATGCAGCCGCAGGATTTGGACGCATGGCTCGGTGATGTCGGCGTCGACCTCGTCGACCAGCTTGGCCGCGACCTGGTGTTCACCGAACAGCTCTCTCATGCGCTTGGCGATGCCCTCACCTTCGGCGCACAGCACGACCGTCCAGCCGTCATCGAGCCTGGCGGTGAGATCCTTGACGGCCGCCTCGACGTCTCCGCGCCACGGCTCGACGGCCTGCAGATGTGGGTTGACGGTGTGCGGGGCGCTCGTGACCACGTCATCGTCAGTAACATCGTCAATAATGACGTCGGCCGCAGGAGCGTCGAGGCTGAACGAGGACATCGACCACCACGCCATGCCTCGCTCGAGACAGTGGGCCCTCACATCGGCCAGGCTGCGGTAACCGGAAGCTGCCAGGTCGATGGGGGCTTGCCCACCACCCGCGGCAGCCGCCCACCCCGCTCCCAGGAACTCCTCGGAGGTGCGGACCAGGTCTGCGGCTCGGGACCGCACCATCTCGGGATCGGACAGAACGACCATGGCGTGCTCGGGAAGGACGTCGACGAGCAGCTCCATCTGATCAACCAGGGCTGGCATGAGGGCCTCCATCCCCTCAACTGCCTGACCGTCGCCGATCCGCTCCAGCATGTCTGCCAGTTCGGGATGGTCGGGCAGCAGGGTCTTGGCCCTGGAACGGACCTCGTCGGTGAGAATGAGTTCACGACACGGAGCGCAGATGAGTTCCTGATGGGTGTCATCGGTGGACCGCTGATCGGCCACCGCGAAGGAGGTCATCTCCTCGATCTGGTCACCGAAGAAGTCGATACGCACCGGATGTTCCAGCACCGGGGGGAAGACGTCGAGGATGCCGCCACGCACGGCGAATTCGCCACGGCGTTCCACCATGTCAACCCGGCTGTAGGCGGCATTGACAAGCTCTGCCGCCAGCTCGGTGAGGTCGTGCTCCTGCCCCACCGCCAGGCGGACCGGCTTGATGCGTCCCAGACCTGCCACCTGGGGCTGGAGCAGGGATCGCACCGGGGCGACGACGACCTTCGGCATCTCGCCCTCAGTGCCGCACAACCGACGCAGCACCTCCATCCGGCGACCAACGGTGTCGGTGCGCGGGCTCAACCTCTCGTGAGGCAGGGTCTCCCAGGACGGGTAATAACAGACGTCATCGGGGTGCAGCCACGTCTTGAGGGTGGCCACCGACTCCTCGGCCTCCCGGAACGTGCTTGTCACCAGCAGCACTGGCAGCCGCCCAGAACCAGTGAGCCCCTGGCTGAGCACAGCCGCCACCGCAGGGCGGGCAGAAGGAGCCACCTGCACATCAAGAGTGGGGGTACGTCGGGTCACAGCATCCTCGACGCAACGGGAGAGCACCGGCTCGCGGGACAAAAGGGAGGTCAATCCGCCAGAAGTCACCCAGACAGAGTACGTGGTACCACTGACAAAGAGACGACCGTCACATTCTGGGCTGTTCTACCTGACTGGCCATCCTTTAACATAACACCGTGAGCACCCCACCGCTTCAATACCCCCTCGCCCCCAAACCAGTTCGTCGCCGCGGAGTCCTGCCGCTCGTCATCACCATTGTCGGGGCGATCGTCATCCTCCTCATGGTGGCCGTCATCGGCGCCGGATCGCCCTCCCACTTCATCATCGGCGCGATCCCCTCGACCGCAGCCCTCATCGTGTGCCTGCTGTGCTACCGATGGCTTGACAGATGGGAGCCAGAACCCATTCGTCTCACCATGATGGCATTGATCTGGGGAGGGTCGGCAGTCGTCATCTTCTCATTAATCGTCGAGGTAGCGATCCCCGCGGACAAATTCACCACCCTCGCCGTCGTCGCTCCCATCGTCGAAGAGCTCGCCAAGGCTTCGGTCTTCCTGCTGATCGCCACCGGGGACCGCAAACTCGAACTCACCTCGCTCACCGACCACATCTTCTACGCGGGGGTGTGCGCCTTGGGCTTCGCGTTCGTGGAAAACCTGGGATATTTCGCCAGCGCCGAAGGGGCAGAAGACCTCGTCGTCATGACCCTGGTGCGCACCGGATTCGGCGTCTTCGGTCACCCCCTCTACACCACAGCCACTGCCGTGGGCATCTGGGCTTGGCGCAACAAGGGCGGATTCTGGAAGGTCATCGTGGGGTATGTGGTCGCCTGCCTGTTGCACGGTCTGTGGAACGGTGGCCCAACGCTGGCCGCATCTGCCCTCGGGCTCGGCACCAACGGCCAGTTGACGGCGATGATCCTCATCTACGTGGTGCTCTTCGTCCCGGTGTTCGTCGGAACCGTCGTCATGACGACTCGTAACCGTCGCAAGGAGTCCGAGGCGGTGCGCTCCCAGCTTCCACTCATGGTCGAGGCCGGCCTGGTGACTCCCGCCGAGGCAGACATGGTCGCCGATCCGCGGAAGCGTCGCGCTGTGCTTGCTGACTCGGGCAAACACGGTCGGGCGGCCAAGCGCAGCCAGAAGCGGACCATCACCGCTGTCACGGAAGCCGCTCTCAGCCAGCACCGCATCGCCAAGGGTCAGGGAGGCCCCGAGCTGGTGCGTCGGCGCGATCAGCTCTCGGAATGGCTGCGGGCACGCCCCGACAAGTTGGGCCGCTTGCCCGCCATGCCGCAGTTCCCACCGATGCAGCCCCCGCAGAATTGGTGAGAGTCAGGAATTGAAGCGGTTCTGGGCCGCAGTCAGGCCTTCGGTGATGATCGTCTCGACGGCGTCGGCGGCCAGAGCCACCTGCACGTCCAGGTCAGCGCGCTGCTTGGCAGGCACACGAGCCAAGACCCAATCGGCCGGGTCCTGACGGCCCGGAGGACGACCGACCCCAACCCTCACCCGGATGAACTCACCGGTGTGGAGGTGGGCGCGAATGGATTTCAACCCGTTGTGTCCGTTGTCCCCGCCACCGCACTTGAGGCGCAGACGGCCCGGGTCGAGATCGATCTCGTCATGAACGACGATGAGGTGATCGGGGGTGATGCCTGTGAAATCCGCAACCTTGCGTACGGCGACACCCGACTCATTCATGTAGGTGCGGCTGCGCATCACGGTGACGACCTGGGCGTCGGCAGCCGGGACACCGACGCCAGCCGAGCCGATGCGAATGCGGGCCAGCTCGGCTCGCTGCCCGCGGGCCGACGAGAGCTTCTCGCCGGCCCGACGGCACAACTCGGTGATGACGTCTGCCCCGACGTTGTGTCGGGTACCGTCATAGCGCGGGCCCGGGTTGCCGAGCCCGATCACGAGCCAGGAACGGCTCACTCCTTCGCAGCCTCGGACTCGCCCTCGGCGTCCTCACCCTCGGACTCCTCGTCCTCAGCAGGCTCGGTCTCCGGGAACACGACGGTAGCGGCAACGGCCTCCGGGTCGCCCTTGAGGACGGTGCCCTCAGGCAGCTTGAGGTCGCCGAGGTAGACGGTGACGCCAGCCTCAAGGCCGGTGACGTCGATCTCGATGGCCTCCGGGATGTTCAGCAGGTCGGCCTCGACCTCGATCTCGTTGAACTCGGTCATGGCGATGGTGCCAGGAGCCGACTCTCCGGTGATGCGCAGGGCGACATTGACGTCAACCTTCTCGCCGCGACGCACGGCCAGCAAGTCGACGTGACGGACGAAGCCCTTGAGAACGTCACGCTGAATGTCCTTCGGCAGGGCGAGCATGGGCTCCTTGCCCTCGATCTCGATCGACAGCAGCGGGTTCTCGGTACGCAGGGCGAGGAGGGTGGCGTGGCCTTCAAGGGTCACGTGGATCGGGTCCTGGTCGTGGCCGTACATGACGGCGGGAACCTTGTCCTCACGACGAATACGACGAGCAGCACCCTTACCGAATTCGGTACGCTCTTCGGCCTTGAGGTGAATGATGTCTGCCATGGCGGCTTCTCCTTCTCGTTGACGTGACACGGCTCGACGAGAGGATGCCCTGTTGGGCGGCCAGTCGATCACGGACCTTGCGGTCCCTCGCCAAGCGGGGCCACTCTACGCCACCGTCGGACCTGAGACCAAACACACACCCGTCAGCCTGGCTGACTCCCGTGAGCTGCGTCGTCACCGGGCCTGTGCACACCGATACCGGCGTCAGCGGAACAAGCTGGTGACCGAACCGTCCTCGAAGACCTCCTGAATCGCCTTGGCGATGAGCGGGGCGATGGACAGCACCGTCATCGAAGGGATGTCGATGTCCTCACGAATCTTGAGGGTGTTGGTGACGATGAGCTCCTCAATCGGGGAGTTGTTGATGCGCTCAGCGGCCGGATCCGACAGGATCGGGTGAGTGGCGGAGGCGATGACGCGCTTGGCGCCATGCTTCTTGAGGGCCAAGGCAGCCTGGCACATGGTTCCAGCGGTGTCGACCATGTCGTCGACGAGCAGGCAGGTCTTGCCCTCGACCTCACCGACGACCTCATGGGTGGTCGTCTCATTGGCCTTGTTCGGGTCGCGACGCTTGTGAATGATGGCGAGCTGGCAACCGATCTTGTCGGTCCACATGTCAGCCAGACGCACACGGCCGGCGTCCGGGGACACGACGACCATGTCAGAGTTGTCGTACTTGGAGGCAACATAGTCGGCCAGCACCGGCAGGGCCCACAGATGGTCGACGGGGCCGTCGAAGAATCCCTGGATCTGGGCGGCGTGCAGGTCGACCGACATGATCCGGTCAGCACCGGCAGCGTGGTAGAGGTCGGCCATCAGACGCGCCGAGATGGGCTCACGACCCAGGTGCTTCTTGTCCTGGCGGGCGTAGGGGTAGAACGGGGAGACCACGGTGATGCGCTTGGCCGAGGCCCTCTTGAGGGCGTCGATCATGATGAGCTGCTCCATCATGGCCTCGTTGACCGGGGCGCTGTGGGACTGGATGACGAACGCGTCACAACCACGCACGGATTCCTGGAACTGCACGTAGATCTCGGAGTTGGCGTAGGTGACCTGACGCGAGGGAACCAGGTCGACGCCGAGTTCGGCGGCGATCTGCTCGGCGAGTTCGGGATAAGCCCGTCCTGAGCAGATCATGAGGTGCTTGTTGTTCGGACGGGTGGTTCCGCTCACTGGTCAGCCTCCGGGATAAGAGTGTGATCTTGGCTGTCGGACATGGCGTCCGAGTCGGTGGCGGGAGCGGCCTGCTCCCGGGAGAGGACGGATCCGGCAACGACGGAGGATCCTGCGGTCACCTCGGAATCACCAACGTAGGCCATGTGGGGTATGGCCGCCTCGGTTCCGACGTGGGTGTTCTTGGTCTCGACGAAAGCCCCGACCTTGGCGTTGCGGTCCAGGACAGAGCCGGGACGAATATTGGAGAACGGTCCGACGCGCACTCCCTCACCGACGACGGCGAGGGTGACCTCGGATCGGGTGACCCTGGCCCCTTGACGAATCTCCGAGTCGGTGACGGTGACGTCCGGTCCGATGGTGACCCCCGGGGCGATGGTCGTGGCTCCGTTGAGGAAAACCCCTGGATACAACGTGACGTCATTGCCAAGATCGACGTCGGGCTGGATCCAGGTGGAGGACGGATCAATGACGGTGACCCCAGCGCCCATCCATGCGGTGACGATGCGTCGGTTGACCTCGGCATTCATGCGGGCCAACTGAACCCGGTTGTTGACCCCTTCGGTCTGCCACACATCGTCAGTACGGAAGGCACCAACCCGGCCGCGACCGGGGACCTCGACGGTGCCATCGGCAGCCATGGTGACGACGTCGGTGAGGTAGTACTCGCCCTGGGCGTTGTCGTTGGACAGCTTGGAGACCCCTTCACGCAGGGCCTGGGCGTCAAAGACGTAAATGCCGGAGTTGATCTCGCGGACAGCTCGCTGGGCCTCGTTGGCGTCCTTGTGCTCCACGATTCCGACGACGGCCTCCCCGTCGCGCAAGATGCGTCCATACCCCGTGGGGTCCTCGACCTCAGCGGTGAGGACGGTGACGAGATTGCGCCCCTCCCGGTGTGCCTTGACCATCTGCTGAAGGGTCTCGGCGGTGAGCATCGGGACGTCGCCGTAGGTGACGACGACCTCACCCTCAAGATCGCCCAGACCTTCGAGCCCGCATGCCACGGCGTGTCCGGTGCCCTTCTGCTCGGCCTGGACGGCGGTGGTGACGTCGGGGGCATCCTCGGCAAGGTGGGCCTCGACCTGGTCGCGGCGATGTCCGACGACCACGACGAGGTGCTCAGGGTTGAGCCCACGGGCCGCCCCGACCGCCCACGACAGCATGGGACGACCGGCGACCTCGTGCAGCAGCTTCGACGTGGAGGACTTCATGCGGGTCCCGCCGCCGGCAGCCAACACGATCACGGCGGCCACTCCGTCGATCTTGGTTCGTTCGGTGGACGGGCTGGACGTCACGGTGCTCCCCCCAGGCTCGGATGCGTCATGCACGGACAACTTTAGCCGTCGCTGGCTCGGACCGCACCGCCAGGAGGGTCGACAGGGATTGGTGAGCGTCCTGACGAGGGATGACTCAACCATCGGCTCCCCGGGCAGGAGTCGAACCTGCGTCGCTGATCCTGATTCAAAGTCAGGCGGGCCCTGCCGGCAGACCAACCGGGGAACGCTCGGCGAACCGAGACCATCCAACCTTAGAGCATGGACCGCGATTCAGCCATGTGCCAGGGCCAAGTAGGCTCGATGCCATGATGTCGATGCCCGCATCCCCGCCGTCCAGGCGCTCCCGGGCCAGGATGACCAGCGGACAGCGCCGCGACCAGCTCATCGGCGTGGCGCGTCGCCTTTTCGCTGACAACGGCCTCGCCGGCACCTCCGTGGAGGAGATCGCTGCCACCGCGGGGGTCTCCAAACCTGTCATCTACGAGCACTTCGGGTCCAAGGACGGGCTCTATGCCGTCGTCGTCGACCGGGAGGTTCGACTCTTGCAGGAGTGCCTCAATGCTGCGATGACGCGACCGAGGCAAGGGCCACGTCGCACCCTGGAATCCGCAGTACTGGCCCTGCTCGACTACATCGACGATCGCCCCGACGGATTCCGCATCATCTCCCGAGATTCCTCAGTCGGATCGACGACTGGCTCCTATGCCTCGATCCTGTCTGATGTCGCGGCATGGGCGGAGGGGATCCTCGCCGACAATTTCAACCGTCACGGCTTCGACGCCTCCTTCTCACCCCTGTATGCCCAAGCCCTCACCGGGATGGTGGGCATGGCAGGACAGGCCTGGATCGACACCCGGGAGCCGGCCAAGGAGGTTGTCGCCGCTCATCTGGTGGACCTGGCCTTCAACGGGCTGACACGGGTGTCGGAAAACCCGCGTCTGACCCGCCACGGGGAGAGGCACGACGATCAGTCCAGATCTTCCTGACCAGCCAGCACCGCGCGCAGCCCTTGCCCCAGGTGCTCGACAGCCTGGGGGTCCATCGAGTCGAGGAGACGTCCCTCGGATTCCAGCAAGGCTGCCAGAGCTCCGTCGACCTGATCTCGTCCGGCGTCGGTGAGCTCGACAATGACCCCCCGACCGTCCTTGGGGTGAGGCAGGCGACGCACCAGGCCACGGTCGGACAGTCTGGTGATCCGGTTCGTCATCGTCCCTGATGCCACCTCAAGCTCGTTGAGGAGCTGTCCGGGGCTGAGTTGATAAGGCTCTCCGGAGCGTCGCAGGGCTGCCAGGACGTCGAACTCCCAGCCTTCCAGATCCCATTGCGCGAAGGCTTTGGAGCGGTCTCGATCGAGACGGCGTGCCAGCCTCGTGACGCGCGACCACACCTCCATCACCTCGACGGGCAGGTCGGGGCGTTCCCTGGCCCATGCCGCGATGATGACGTCAACGGCGTCGGTCGGGTCCTCATGGTGGGGCGAGCTCGTCATGCGAAACTTCCTACCGGCCCCGGCAGCACCTGGGCCCCGGCAGCCGGTCCGCGGGCCGTCCTGGTGCGATTGACCTGCGGCAGGGCAGACAGGGCGGCGCTGACCTTCTTGGCCCCGGCTGCGTCGCGCACGAGGAAGGCACAGGTCGGCCCGGAACCCGAGACCAGTCCGGTGAGGGCTCCCGCTTCCTTTCCGACTGCCAGTACCTCACCAAGTTCAGGACGCAGGTCGACAGCGGGGGCTTGGAGATCATTGCTCATGGTGGCCGCGACGGCGTCGAGGTCTCCGCGAGTGAGAGCTGAGATGAGGTCGTTGGGAACGGCGTCTGCCCCCGGACTGCCACCCATCTCGTCGAAACGTCGGTACACGGCCGGGGTGGACAACCCCTGGTTCGAGGTGGCGATGACCCAACGGTGCCGGCCACGGCAGATCACCGGGGCGAGCTGATCGCCGCGTCCCTGCCCCAGAGCGACCCCGCCCATGAGACAGAACGGCACGTCAGAGCCGAGCTCCTCGGCCAACGGCTGCAAACTTTCGGGAGAATCGGGAAGACGGCACAACGTGGCCGCCGCGAGCAGAGCCCCGGCGGCGTCAGCAGACCCACCCGCCATGCCACCGGCGACCGGAATCGACTTGTCGATGTGAATGTCGACGCCGTGGTCGCTCTCCCCCCAATCCAGGGCGAATCCCTCGCGCACCATCTCCACGGCGCGCCATGCGAGATTCGTCTCGTCGGTGGGAACCTGGTCGGCGTCCTCTCCCGACACAGTGAGGGTGATGCGCTTGTCGGCCCGACGAGTCACCGTCACGTCGTCGTAAATCCCGATCGCCTCGAAGACCGTGGCGAGCGGGTGAAAACCGTCAGGCGCCAGAGTACCGACCCCCAGCGCCAGATTGACCTTGGCACTGACCCGCACCGTCACGGTCGTGGGACGCAGCAGGTCGAAAGGATCGTCCATCATCATGTACTTACTGTACCGGCAGAAGGTCACGCATGGCCGGGTTCACCGAGGGCGCCGGCCTGAGCCAGGGTCTGCGCGACGCGGGTCAAGTCCACGATGTCCAAAGCTTCGCCGCGCACGGTCGGGTCGATCCCGGCAGCGCTGATGAGCTCGGAGGCCGCCGTCGAACCGCCACACAGACCAGCCAGCGCCGAACGCAGCATCTTGCGTCGCGACGCAAAGGCCGCATCGACCACACGGAAGACCTGGGAGCGCGTGGCTCGGGGGTCTTGTCCGTCGATCTGGGGAGGTTGTCGCCTCGTGATCCGCACCAACCCAGAATCCACATTGGGCACCGGCCAGAAGACCGTCGGGGGGACGTTTCCCACCCGGGTCGCCTCGGCATACCAGGCCAGTTTGGCGCTGGGAACCCCGTAGATCTTGGATCCGGGGGCAGCCACCAGACGGTCGGCCACCTCCGACTGCACCATGACGACACCCGTCGACCATTGCGGACAGATCGCCAACATGTGCAACAGCACCGGGACGGCGACGTTGTAGGGCAGGTTCGCCACCAGGGCGGTGGGGTCGGCGCCGGGGATGGCGTCGACGTCGAGGGCGTCGGAGACGATGACCTCAAGCCTGTCAGCGGCCTCGGGCATCCTCTCGGCGACAGTGTGGGGAAGCTGCGTGGCCAGTACCTCGTCGATCTCGACGGCGACGACGTGGGCGCCGGTCTCCAGCAGACCGAGGGTCAGTGATCCCAACCCTGGGCCGACCTCGATGACACGATCGTCTGGACCCACCTGGGCCAGGGAGACGATGCGACGCACCGTATTGGCGTCGTGGACAAAGTTCTGCCCGCGAGTCTTCGTGGGTCTCAGGCTGATCTGGTCGGCGATGCGTCGGATCGACGCCGGGTCAAGCAATCCAGTTCCGGTCACCAGGCTCCTCCATAGGCGGCAAAGGCGTTGTCAGCCAGTTGTTGGCAGGCCTGGGCCTCGCCCCAACCACGCTGTTGGGCCACGAAACGGACGGTGTGGGCCAGCAGGTAGGGCCCGTTGCGCTTGCCTCGACGTGGCACCGGTGTGAGGAAGGGGGCGTCGGTCTCGACGAGGATGCGATCATCGGGAGCGATTGCCAGGGCGTCGCGCTGGGGAGCTGCCGAGTTGAAGGTGATGGTCCCGGAGAAGGACAGGTAGGCACCGTGCTCGAGGCAGGTTCGCGCCAGATCGGCGTCGCCGGAGTAGCAGTGCATGATGACCCGCTCCGGCCAGCCTTCTGAGTTGAGGATGTCGACGACGTCGTCATGGGCCTGACGCCCCTGGGTCGGGCCGTCTGTCTGGCCACCGTTGCGGGCATCGCGCATGTGAATCGCCAAGGCCAGTCCGTGCTCGTGGGCCATGGCGATGTGGGCGGCGAAAACCTCGCGTTGCAGAGCCTGCCCCTCCTCGTCAGCCGTGCCGAAGTGGTCGATGCCAGTCTCGCCGATGGCCCGAACATGGTCCCCGGCCCCGGCGAGTTCGTCGATGCGCTTGAGGGCGGGGCCGATCTTCGTGCGCCCCATGCGAGCGGCGTCATTGGGGTGGATGGCCACCGCCGCGATGACGTTGGCGTGGGTACGCGCCAGGTTCTCGGCGAACTCGGATCCCTCGACGTCGCACCCGATTTGGGCGATGTGGCTCACCCCGACTTCTCGGGCGGCCGCCAGGCTGATCTCCGGATCGAGATGGGCGATGTCGGCCACCGTGTCGAGGTGGGTGTGGGCATCCACCACGGGTCGAGCCAGAGGCTCAGGCAGGGGCGGTAAGCCCGCCTCGGCCAGGACCTCTCGGATGGCTTCGTTCACGATTCCTCCTGGTCGGTCGAGGCGTTCTGGTCGGTCGAGGCGTTCTGGTCGGTCGAGGCGTTCTGGTCGGTCGAGGCGCTGTGGCTAGTCGATGCGGTCTGCATGATCGCGGCGTTCTGGACGGCATCGTAGAGATCGTGGCGGTCGATACCGGTGGACCGTGCCACCTGGGAAACGGCCTTGGACGGTTTGACGCCGTCGTCAGTGAGGTCGGCAACCATCTCGACGGCCTCGTCAAGACTCACAGCACGCGCCTTGGCGCCTTCCATGACGATGGTGATCTCGCCGCGAGCGTTGCCGCGGGCCCATTCAGCCAGTTCTGCCAGGGTGCCGCGGCGAACTTCCTCGTAGGTCTTCGTCAATTCCCGGCACACTGCGGCACGTCGGTCGGTGCCGAGGATCTCGGCAGCATCGTCAAGCAGATCGGCGAGCCGATGCGGAGCCTCGTAGAGGACGGTGGTGCGCGGCTCGGAGGCAAGCTCTGCCAGACGACGACGCCTCTCCCCCGCCTTGCGCGGCAGGAATCCTTCGAAGCAGAACCGGTCAGTCGGCATTCCCGAGATGGCCAGGGCGGTCGTCACGGCGGTGGGTCCGGGTACCGAGGTGACGACGATGCCGTGCTCAATCGCTGCGGTGACGAGTCGGTATCCCGGGTCGGAGACCGAGGGCATCCCGGCATCGGTGGCCACGACGACGTCGTCTCCGTCGAGAAGACAGTCGATAAGCTCAGAGGTTCGGGCCGATTCATTGGCCTCGAAATAGGACACCACCCGGGCAGAAGTCTCGACGTCGAGGCGGCGCAGCAGATCGCGCAGTCGACGGGTGTCCTCGGCAGCGATGATGCGGGCGTCACGCAAGGTCTCGATGAGGGCCGGCGAGGCGCTGCGACGGTCCCCGATGGGGGTGCCCGCAAGGATGACTCGTCCCGGTTGTGTCTGGTTCACCTCACCATCGTCCCACGCCGTGGCGACGGTGACGTCCCACCAACCCTCTACGATGGCGATGTGGCAGCAGCGAGAAGATCTTTGTCGACCATCGAGCGTCTCGATGACGGACGAATGACCGACGAGTACACGAGCTGGGTCGTCACGGCCCTCATCACCGCGGTGGCTTTCCTGCTGCGGGTGTGGAATGTCGGTTTTCCCCGCAACCTCGTCTTTGACGAGACCTACTACCCCAAGGACGCCTGGACAATGCTCCACCAGGGCTATGAGGGCACCTGGCCTGACGCTGCGAAAGCCAACCCTGACATCGTCAAGGGAATCACTAACACCTGGACTCCCGATGCCGAGTTCGTCGTCCATCCACCGATGGGAAAATGGCTCATCGCTGTTGGGGAACACCTGTTTGGTTTCAACTCCTTCGGCTGGCGATTCGCCTCGGTGGTCTTTGGTTCCCTACTGGTCCTCGTGACAATCCGGCTGGCTCGACGTCTCTCCCGCTCCACGATGGTGGGGGCCATAGCTGGCATCCTGCTCACCCTCGACGGCTTGGCCTTCGTCATGAGCCGGATCGGACTGCTCGACATCTTCCAGGCGTTTTTCCTCGTGGCTGGCGTATCTGCGGTGGCGGCCGACCGGGACTGGTTCCGTCATCGTCTGGCAGACCATCTCAGATCCATCGGCAAACCCCATCTCGACGGGGTGTTCGGCCCAGCCCTGGGGTGGCGGCCCTGGCGCCTGGTGGCAGGAATCATGTTCGGTCTGGCCTGCGCCACGAAGTGGAACTCCATGTTCGTGCTGGCCACGATGGGCATCATCTCGGTCATCTGGGACTGGTCGGCGCGTCGACTGGCCGGTTCCGGCACGAAGGCCTGGTGGTCCTTCCTACGCGACGGGGTCCCGGCCTTCGTCTACATGGTCGTCGTGGCCCTGGGCGTCTACATCGCCACGTGGGCGCGATGGCTGTCGGTCTACCCTCACATGGTCTTCGGTAAGTCCTGGGCCGGACCCAACCCTGATCCGGGCCTGTCCAAGGTGATCGGGAAACCCCTGGCTGCGCTGTGGAATTATCACCAGCAGATGTATGACTTCCACACCGGCGACTACATGATGACCCAGACTCACGTCTATGCCTCGAATCCGTCTGGTTGGTTGATCAATCAGCGTCCGCTGGGAATCGACGCGGTCAATGACATCAAGCCTGGCCAGCAGGGGTGCGAGGCCGTCGGTGACACCTGCCTGCGCGTCATCTCCGCGACCGGAACCCCTGTGCTGTGGTGGTTTGCTGCCATCGCCCTGGCGGCTGCGGTGATCTGGTGGATCTTCGCGCGAGACTGGCGATTCACCCTGCCGATCGTCGCCATGATGTCGACGTGGATTCCGTGGTTCCGTTACGACGATCGTCCGCTGTTCTTCTTCTACGCGATCTGCATCATCCCGTTCACGGCGACGATCCTGGCCATCTGGCTCGGTCAGATCCTCGGGCCGGCCAAGGCCACCAGCCGACGCCGCATCGGTGCGATCGTCGTCGGGACGATCATGGCGTTGGTTGCCGCCGACTTCACCTTCATCTACCCCATCCTCACAGACAGTCTCATGACCCGAAAGGCATGGCTGGCACGGATGTGGTTCCGCTCCTGGATCTGAGTCGGCCACCGGGCACCCGAAAGGCTCTGCCCGGTGGACCGATACGCTGAGGGTCCGGAAGGGAACCAACCCGGAAGGACGCCCATGATCTGGAAGCTGCACAACGGCGGTGTACTCAACCCAGGTGAGGTGGTGGCTCCCGACGAGAGGCTCGGGTGGGGGCGCACCATCGGGCTGGGTGCCCAGCACGTCGTGGCGATGTTCGGGGCGACCTTCGTCTTCCCCGTCCTCATGGGCCTCAACCCCCAGTTGGCAGTGATGATGTCGGGTGTGGCGACCCTCGTCTTCATCTTCGTCACCAAGCACGAGGTGCCGTCCTACCTCGGTTCCTCGGCAGCTTTTCCCGGCGTGGCGACGGCCATTTACGCCTCAGGTGGCAAGCCAAATGACGTCTCGGGTGCCCTGCTGTGCGTCGGTCTGACTCTCTTCATCTGCGGCATCATCATCCAGGCCGCCGGTTCGCGGGTCGTGCACAAGGTGCTGCCCCCGACGGTGACTGGAGCCGTCGTCATGCTCATCGGCTTCAACCTCGCCCCGGTGGTGGCCAAGACCTATTGGCCCACCGACCAGTGGACCGCACTCATCGTCATGCTGCTCGTCATCGCACTGTCGGTGGGGCCGCGCGGATTCATCTCCCGCATCGCCATCTTCCTGGCCCTGGTCATCGGTTACGTGCTGTCGTGGATCGAGGACCTCGTGTTTGGCCCGCTGCATCACGGCGACGGCAGCGTCGCCCCGCGAGTGGATTGGTCGGCCGTGCATGACTCGGCGTGGATCGGTCTGCCCCCGGTGACGAACCTCGACACCTGGACGTACCTGCCCCAGGCCCGCAACGGATCCCATTACGCGCCCACCAATGTTGTTGGATTCCATCTGCCGTCGTTCCACCTGGCCTTCATCCTGCTGGCCCTGCCGGTCGTCATCGCCCTCATTGCCGAGAACACCGGTCACGTCAAGGCCGTCGCTGAGATGACCGGTAAGAACCTCGACCACCAGCTCGGACGGGCGGTCGCCACTGACGGCGCGACATCCATGCTGGCCACCTTCCTCGGCGCAGGCCCGACGACGACCTACTCGGAGAACATTGGCGTCATGGCTGCGACGAGGGTCTACTCGACCGCGGCCTATATGGTGGCTGCGATCGTGGCGATCCTGTTCGGTTTTTCCCCGAAGTTTGGTGCCATCATCTCGGCGACCCCCGGTGGTGTACTGGGCGGGATCACCGTCGTTCTCTACGGCATGATCGGCCTGTTGGGTGCCAAGATCTGGAAGGAGAACAACGTCGACTTCGGCAATCCGGTGAACCTCGTCCCGGTGGCAGCCGGCATCATCATCGGCGTCGGTGACGTCTCGCTGAAGTTCAGCGACTCCTTCACCCTGGGTGGCATCGCACTGGGCACCATCGTCACCGTCGGCGTGTACCACCTCGCCGCATGGCTGGCACCCAACGAACTGTCCGACGCGGCAGGAGGCACCAACATCATCCTCGACACGCCTGGCATGTACGTTGACGACGGCACCCCCGGCGAGGGTCAGTGACGACGGTGATCGACGCCGTAGGCAGTAGGATTGCGGCCCAGATGATGGAGGAGGCGATCAATGGCAGCAACACCCCAGCCAAGGAATGGTGTCCCGACGAGTGCGCGTACCCACGGTGGCGCATCACCGTTGGCAACCGGCCCGATCGCCGACACCAAACCCGGCATCGTCGACATCAAGTGGTTCGAGCAGGGGGTCCCAGCGAATCCGGAACACCAGCCTGACGTCGAGACCACACTGTCGTGGCTGGACGGCCATCCCGAACGACTGGGGATCATCGTCGAGCAGAGCCCCAACCGCACCCAGATCAAGCGCCTTGTCGACCTCATGCACCTCGATCCGCTGCTGGCCGAGGACCTGGTGGAAGGTCACCAGCGTCCCAAGCTGGAACGCCACGAGGATGCCCTGTTCCTGGTGTTGCACCCGCCGTTCTACATCGACTCGATGGAGGACGTGGCCTTCGTCGAGGCCGAGGTCATCAAGCAACGCAACTGCGTCGTCGTCATCGTGCAGCGCATCCCTGACGAGTTGTCGAGCCTGAGGTGGACCCCACGTCTTCCCAGCGACCCAGAGCTGTTGTGCCACGGTCCAGAGTCAGTGCTCTACACCATCCTCGACGGCGTGGTCGACCAGACCTTCCCCGTCATCAGCGGCATCCAGTTCGACATCGAGCAGATCGAGAGGCAGGTCTTTAGCGGGGACTCTGCAGCCCCCGAACGTATCTACCGCCTGTCCCGTGAGGCCATCGACCTGCAGCACGCCACCAACCCCGTCATCCCGATCATCGCCGCTCTGCGCGCCGGATCGGCAAAGCACCAGGTGCCACCCGAGCTGCAGGCCTATCTGACTGACGTCGCCGACCACCTGGCCCGGATTTCCTCCCAGATCACCGACATTCGCGAACTTCTGACCCAAATCCTGACGGTCAATGCGACCCTGGTGGACCAACGCTCCAACGAGGACGTCAAGATCATCTCAGGATGGGCAGCCATCCTCGTCGTCCCCACCCTTATCGGCTCGATCTACGGCATGAACTTCGACTACATGCCGGAGCTTCACTGGAAATACGGCTACCTGTATTGCCTACTAAGTATGGTGGCCAGCGGCGTGATCTTGTACGTGATCTTCCACAAGAAGAATTGGCTGTGACCCGATCCGGGAGTGGGTGAGCAGGTTCACCCGACGATCGGCGCGTCGGGTGAACCTCAACTCCTCTCGAAGCCAGAAGTGGGATTGAACTTGAGAACCCGGGCGTTCTCGCTGATGGTGCGTATCTCTGCCTCATCGAAGCCTTCAGGCTTGGTGGCCTGGATGTCGATGGTGATCTCCACGTGCGCACCGGCTCCGGAGAGTCGGTCAATGACTTCGCGGGTGATATTGCCGATGTCACGCGAGTAGCGATCTGGGTCGATCTTGACCGAGCCGAAGAACCGCGAAAGCGCTGCTTCGACCTCAGGCTCGGGGTCAGACGGATCGGTGTCGGAAGAAGGCTGACGAGTTCGTCTCCATGCGAGATCCACCGGGAAGGCCTTCTTGCCACCGTCGTCTGCCTGTTTGTCAGCGGCTTCTCTGGCTGCCGTCCGATCAGAATCAATCTGCTGCTGGGCCCGGTCGCCATCGACAAGCAGAGTGCTATCGGTGACCTGAATGCTTGCGTTCGGGTCGGGCGGCACCACGAGCCCGCGATAACGGCCTGTGACGGTGTCCTTGCCAGAAGCGATGGCGAACAGCTCATCGTGGACGAGCAGTGTCACAAGCGACTGTTCGATGGCATTGTCGAGCACGTCGCGCCGCACGAGGCGGGGCAGGTAAGTATAGCGGGTGAAGTATCCCCACAACTCGCCGACGGTGATCTCGCCGGCCTCACGCCACAGCGCGCTGAGTTCGTTGTGCAGGATGGAGCCGAGGATCGCCGCACCGAAGTCGGTGACGAGCTGATCCTCACGTGCGAGCTTGGCACTGACGCGCTCGGTCAAGGAACGTCCGCCGGAATCGGGTACACGGTCGGCGACAAGTTCGAACGGCTTGGTCGGGTCGGACTGCTCCGGGTAGACCGCCCACACGAAGGTGTCGCGGATGCGGTCGGAGACGGTCTGATTGAGCCGGGAGACCCAGTCGTCGGTCTGCTTGCGCTGCTGCGCGGACAGGTTGAGACTGTCGCTGGTGGCCTGGACTCGCTTCCACCCGAGGTAGCTTCGGGTGGCCGCTTCAAGGCTTTCCAGTTCGCTCTTGTCTGCGAGTAGGAAGATCAGTGTGTTGCGGTGAATGCGTTGGCTCGCGCCCTTGCTCTCGATGGCCTGGCGGACCCAGACGTGGGCCGGTGAGTCGGCAGTGTCCTGCTTGCGACGGGCGTGCCTGGGGTGCGCGATTACCAAGCGCGTCTCTTCGAGGTCGGGGATGTCTGCAGACGACGACGGGGCAATGTGGACCCGGTCGAACACGCCACGCGAACGCTCCTCGGCCTGGAGTCGGCGGGTGATCTCATTCCACACCGTTTCGACGTCCTCGCGGAGCCGCTCGGCGTAGTCGTTCGCGGTCTTCGTGACGGACGGTTGGGTGTCGAACCAGTAGTGGCCCTGCTCTTCGTAAAAATAGGTGGAGCGCTGCGCGAGCTGCTCGACCGCACTGCCAAAGTTTCCGAGCGTGTCGCCGGGAACTGCGGTGCCGAGCCAGAGGTACTGCTTGTCCAATCCCTTGTGTGTGCTCTTGATGCGGGGGGCCGCCCCCATGAAGATCGTGCGCGCGATGCGCTGAGTGACGAATCGCTGTCCAAGGTTGGGCCGGTCGAGGTCAATCTTTTGTGCCGTTGAGCCCGGGCCGTCGATGTCGGAGTCGATGATCGGCTTCCACTGGTCTTCGAGGTACTGAGTCAGGTCGGTGTTCACGGTTGTCGCATCCAGCGGCACATTGCCGGGCAGGATCAGCGGTGAGGTGTCGCCGGCTGCCCACAGCTCGTGCACGATTGAGGAGACGAGCTTCAGCACGCCACGGGTGCGCTGGAATCGCTCCAGCGTCGACCAGTCCTCGTAGAGACGATCCAGCAGCTCGGGGTGCAGAGGGTAAGAAGCGCGGATGCGTTTCTCGTAGTCGTCGTTGGGCGAGGCCGCATCGCGTGGGAACAGCGCGGTGTTGCTGCGGTACAGATTTGCGAAGCTGCGCGCCACAGCCGAGATGGTCGTGAGTCCTTCGGCATCGGGGGCCTGAAAGAGTCGGCGGCGGACGATCTCGAATGACTCGTCCTTGCTCGATGGCCGCCACTGGTCAGCGACTCGGCGGATCACGTTCTGGAGGCGTTCGAGCGCGAGTTGGCCGTTCGCGCCACCGATCTCGATGTCGCTGCCGCGCACTTCCGCACCACTGTCGGAGGCCGGGATCGAGACCACCAGCATCACACCCGGCACGGAGCGGACAATCTCCGTCAGCGACTGGGCGAAGGTGAACTGGGTCTCGAACGATCCGGACGGCAGTTCCTTGTCGGTGACGAGCTGGCGCGCGTAGGCCACCCACTCGTCGATGAGGATGAGTGCGGGCGAGTGACGCACGATCAGCTCGCGCAGGGCACCACCAGGGTTGGTACCGGCACGGTCGTCCTCGGCGATGAGGTCGTAGGCTTCGCGCCCACCGAGCTGCCATGCGAGTTCACCCCACAGCGTGTGGACTTCAGTACCGTCGTCCTTGATGCTCGGTGACCCGGCCTTCAGATAAGTGCCGACGAGGGCGACCCGTCGCACGTCGAGGGCACTGAGGTCGGGGTTCCCGTTGTCGGCAATGAGATCCTGAAGCTCCTGAGGGAAGGCCTTGACCGGTGTGCCGCTGAACAGGTGGTACAGCGCCAGCATGGAGTGAGTCTTGCCGCCACCGAAGTTGGTCTGCAGATTCACCACCGGACTCGCACTCGCCTCGCCGCTCATTCGACGCAGCGCGCGCGACAGCAGATCACGCAACCCCTCGGTGAGATAGGTGCGGGCGAAGAACTCGACCGGATCGCCATACTCGGGGCTCGTCGCCTGCCCGGTGTGGACCAAATGCAGATCGGCCGCGAACTCCGAGGCGGTGAACTCGCCACGCGCCACGTCATCGTGGGGGCGGATGACCTCGCGCCACGGGCGTAGGCCGGATCCTGGCTCGAGGGACACCTTGGTGCGCCTGACCTGCTGCCGGGTTTGGTCCTCGAACACAGCGCGTTGCAGATCGACGCGCAGCTTTCGCACGTCCTCAGCGGAATCGATCGAATCGACGGCGCGCAGCAGCCGCTCGATGGTGTCGAGCGCGCGGGCTGCGTCGTCGGAGGAGAAGGGCTCGTTGTGCGCCCATTGGTTCCGCGTCTCCCGCAACTCGGACGCAAAGCCTTGCTGCGCTCGGGAAAGCACGTCCTTGAAGTGGTATCCCTGTTCCGTAATGGCACGAAGCTGCACCTGCACATCGTGCTTGGTCATGGTGCGCTCCGGCACGCCCCGCCGTTGGGCGTCCTGCTTCGCCCACGCGGCTGTCCACTCGGGAGTTTGGTAGACCCCCGTCATGACCTCATCGACCAGATCGAGCAGTCCTTCGGAGAGGAGGTCGAACGCTTTGCCCACTCTGTCTCGGTTGTTCATCGCCATCGTTGTCTCCTAGAACGTGGTGCTTTCAATCCCAGTAACTACATTGGTTCGCCGGGAGATGATCTGCGGTACTCGCGAGTTCTGATTCACCCAGTCAACGGCAATCGGCGAGATCGCACCGAGGATGCTGAGCAGCCGCTCGTGGTCTGCGGTGAGGTTACGCGCGAAGATCGGCTCGTGATGAGCAATACGGTTACGAAGCTTCCGGAGCGACTCCTGTTTGCGGTGCAGCTCGCGGCGAGGTCCGACGAGGTACGGAAACGCCCCGTGAAGCGCTGGGACCCACAGCCGCTGGTGATACCTATTGGCCAGGAGTCCGGTCCAGAACCCAAAGCTCAGCTCAGCCACCACGTGTCCAGGAAGGACGGCCTCTCCCTTCCCGCGCTGCGCTGCTGCGACGGCATCAGCAACACGGTGCTGTTCAAGCTGGTGCAGGCCGATGTTCGCGTTCCACCAGTCGTCTCGCCCGGCAAAGGTGCTGAGCTCACTGTGGATCACGTTGCGTAAAGCGACTTCAAGCACGCTAAAGCCGCCCCAGAAAGCCGAAGCGATCTCGATGTTCCACAAGTAGAGGCGCAAGGCCTTGTTCACGTTGCCGTCGCAGGCTTGGAGGTAGGTGGATAGCCTCCCTGCACTGAGTAGGCGCGTCAGTTCAGACTCTCGAACACGTTGTCCGGCGGATCCCGCTGCTGTACACTCGCTTGTGTAAGCCCCGGACGAGGCCGCATGAGCGGTCGCCGCGCCGGGGCAATTTTCGTCAGCCGGTATCTGTCCCCGCGACTCACTCATCATCGCTCACACCTGCTCTTCGACGAGTGCAGCCAGCTGCGTCGACAGCAGGTGCCGTGCTGGACGCACTGAAGGTGCGAACGTTCGCGGTGGGATAGCCACCAAATCGGCAAGTGCTTTCCCCATGACCTAATCATCGCCCTCATCGAAGTCGAAGGCCTGCTGCGAAGGACGTGGTGTCGCGGCGTACTTGTGCGCCTGCTCGTTGACGTCGTTCCATGCGCTGACCAGGCTGTTGAAAAGGATGGCGTCCTGCGTGTCCTTCTTCTTCTCAGCCTCGTGGAACAGCAGGAAGCCCAGCTCCTTCACTGCGTCCAGGTTCATGCGCGTCTGCACCGACGGCAGCAACTCCGCCACCTTGTCGGCCCCGTCCTTGGCCATCACGGCAGCGAGGCGAACCGTCGCCTCCCAAACACTGACGCGCTCATCGGCCGAGACATCCCAGTCGCCGTCCAGGTACGAAGGCGACAACAGTCTTGCCTGACCGCCTTTGGCCTCAAAGATGCCGCCACGCTCCAGCCCACCGATCGAGGTGTCCGAGGACCGTGCCAACTGGTCGGCAATCCCCGAGCTCTCCTGACCCCATCCATATTGGCGATACCACTTGACGGCGAAACGAGTGTCGGGGTCAAAGTCGGACTCCTGCTCCCCGATGACCTCATCGAGGGTCGCGTTGATGAGCAGCAGGGCATCCTTGACGCTCATGTCGGACCCGTCAGCCTCGCGTACCCGTGAATAGCGCGAAAACACGGAAATACCTGGGCCGATCGCAGCCTGGGCGAGATCCACGGGAGCGACCGACCCCTGGATCATGGTGCGCAGTGCTTCTGGTAGCTCGGCTTTCAGTTCGGAGACGAAGGCCCGACGAGTGGTCGAAGGGGCATTCTCGGGGCGCGGGCGACAAGCCAGGACGATCGACGAAGCCAGCGCGTTGGTGCCGTGCGAAAGCATCCGGTTGGACAGTTCACTGCGCATGGGCCAGGTTGCGGTGATCTCCCAGCCCGCTGCGATCAACCCGCTCAGCAGGGTGTGCCACCCGGTTGATGTGGTGCCGTCCGCCTTGGAGTCCTGCTGCTTGTAGGCGTAGTAGACCGTCATGGGGATGTCAGATCGGGCGCCTTGCCGAATTTGGTGGAAGACCCCGTTGAAACCGTCGACGAAGAAACGCTCTGCACCGGCACGGCCATCGTGCCGGTAGGGGTTCGCGACGAGTTCAGCAGATTTCGGAGTCAGCATGGTTCCAACGGTCTTGGACTGAATACTTGACAGGCTTTGCCGCAACCAGACGTAGAAGAAATCGGAGAGATCCGAGTAGCCGATGTTGTCGTAGTAGGGCGGATCGGTGGAAATCACCAAGCCGCCGTAATCTCGCGTCAGAGCATCGGCTTGCTGGGCAGACGCAGGGCGCGAAGCCGGCGTATGTGCCACGGCTTTCGCCACCCATTCCACCTGCCCGAGGAAATTCCCCGACGAATGAGACAGCGGGTTACTTTCAGCGAAATCCCACACCATCGGGATCGCCTGCCGGCCAAAGACATTCCGCATTTTCTCGCCAGTGTTGTGCCAGCTGCAAAGATTTGATGAATAGTCGGTGGTACGACTGACGGCCAGAGCCAAGTAGGTCGCGATCGCGTCGGCGTAGGCTTCGGCGTCGGAGCCGCCGTCCTCGAGTCGGGAGCCGGCGGTCATACCAGATTTGAGCGCATCCTCGAGGACTTTCTGGCGCGCCTGTGTCACCAAGTCGCTGAACGTTGTCAGCACGACCAGTTGGCGATTGGTGAATAGATCTGAGAATTGGGTCATGCCGTATGCAGGCGGGGAGAACCAGCGCGGGTTCGTTGCGATCTTACCGTCTTCGCCAATGCCAGGTCGAGAGACATGGGCAGCTTGGCGTTGGTCTTCGGAAGGCGAAAGGTATAGACGTCCCCGCAGCCCCTCCGCCACAACCGCTATGAGGTGTGCTCCGATCCTGCCGCCGAGGCCTTCTTCTCGGATGTAGTCGTAGCTGAATGGTGTGCCATCGCCAACGGCCTTTGCTCCCTTGCCGTGTTTGATGGTCCACTCATCCTCGCCAGTCGGCCCATTGGCGTCGTGCCGGACTTCGTAGCGCACCTCGCCGTCAACGACGGATGCGTGCACCCAGGCTTCCTTACCCTTCTTCTTGCTGAGCCACCACGAGTTGACCAGCGGCACCTCGATCGGGTTTGCCGGGTTGGGGCTTCTCACAGTGCGGGCCCATTTCCAGGCGATCACCGTGTGCTCCGTGCCATCCTCTGCGCGCACTTTCGGGTATAGGTGACCGATGCGCCGCTCAGCCTCGTCTCGCATCCACTGGCCGTAGCGCCGGATGTCCTCGGCCAAGCCTTCAGCGCGCCGCCAACTGTTCGCCGAATCGGCGGCTCCTGGAAACACCGGCGGCCGGTCGGCGAACTTCGGCGGGATATCGATGAGGGCCTTGTTGATGAGCACAGCCAGCGGGTTGAGGTCACTGGCATGGGCCTCCAGTCCGAGTCGCTGGGCTTCCAGCGGGATCGAGCCACCGCCGGCGAATGGATCGAGAACGGCCGGAAGTTCTCCGTTGTTGGATTTGCGGATCTCCTCACGAGCCTGCTGCTGCAGCGTTTCGTCGTTACTGTTCTCCCAGACGACGAGCTTCTCCAGCAGCGCATGCAGCCGGGCACGCTCAGCGTCCTGCGCCTCGACCGTGGGGAACTCCTCGGGTCGAGAACTGGGGTCATCCACCAACTGAGCAAAGAGAACCGCCCGAGCAGTGGCCAACGGTTTGCGTGACCAGTACAGGTGCAAGGTGGAGGGGTGCCCGTGCCGAATGGACTTCTCCCTGGCCGAGGAGTCATTAATCGCCTCCAACGGGAGGGAGGTTTCGATGAGCTTCTTCTTGGTGGCGTCGGTCACGGGGTTTCTCTCGCTGGTCTTGGGCTGGTCGTCGGGGCCGTTCATCGCGGTGGATCTCCGCGTTCCCAGTAGTCACCCCAGACCTCATTGTAGGAACGGGTGGTCGCGGAGGGTTCCAGGTGGGTGAAGGCGTCGCTCACGTAACGCAGTTCATCGCGCTGTGGGCCATCGGCCGACACCTCGACCAAGGCGAGCCGATGCCGATCACCCTGAGTTTGCGCGAAGGTGATCTCGTTGGTGGTGATGGTGAACGTGTCAGACCCCTCAATACGACCCTTCACCTCGATGTAGTGAACGAAGCCCTGGTCGTCGGTGGATCGAATGTCGTAGCCGGGGTTGTTACGCGGCATCTCGACAGGTTCACGTCCCAGCTCCCGCTCAGCGGCAAGCACAGCGTCGACCGCTCGACGCTCAACTTCTTCGGTCTGACGTGCTACGGCTCGCGCCTCGGACTCGGCGCCGGTCGCGAGCAGAGCGCTGGGAATGACGAGTGCAGCTGCACGGATGAGGGCGGGCACCGCGACAAGGTGAGTGGCCTCGTCGAGCTGCGCGAGCCGCTGAGCCAGCCGTCCTTCCAGCTCGCGGGCGCGAGCAAGGGCCGTCTCGGAGCGCAGCCGGCCGACGGTGCCCGCCCGTTCGAGTGCTTCAAGGCGGTTGTATTCCTGATCCCAATGGTTGATCTCAGCCAGCAGCCGATCCTTGACTTGCGCACGAGTGCGGGCAGTCTCGGCATTGAGCCGGGTCTTGATCTCGTCCATCCGGGGTTGCAGCCCCTCGCGGTAGGCCCAGGCGCGCACGCTCTTCTCGTGATTTCGACGCACCCATTCGTTACCGACGATCTCGATGATGGCTTCAATTTCCTGGGGTTCGGGGCGATCGTAGTCAAGGTAAGGCGGCGCTGCGGAGACGGTGACGGTACCGTCTTGTTCGAGCAGCGGGTAATCGAAGTGATGAGAAACCGTGTCCGCATCAGCAGCCGTATTCTTGATGCGCTGCTCGACGCTGAACATTAACATCGGCGCATCGGATTGCTCATGGCGTCGATCCACCAGCACCGTGCCCCGTTGGAGGGTGGGGCCGAGGTCATCGACAGTGGCCTCGATGACGGCGTCCAGCAGCGGATGGCCGGGCGCAATGAGGGAGGCATCGGCAAGCCCGTCAGGATGCATCCGGGAAGGCTCGAAGGTAATGCGCTCGTACTGCTCGGCGAGAGGCGCCCACCGGTTGCGGCGACGCGCGACGTCGATCACGCGGGCTGGGACGCGGGTGATCTTGTAGCGGCCTTGCTCTCGCTTGCGGATGCGCCCGCCCAGACGTTCAAATGCGGGAATGAAGAAGGCGGCGATGTATCCCGGCTGAAGTCGACGTTCACGGGCTTTTTCCATCCGTGCCCGGACCTCGTCGAGGTCGAACGCGGAGAACATCTCGGGGTGGAGCGCGCGTTCGGCAAGCATCTCGTCGAGACCGCGAGAGACACCGGCGTCAATGGTCTGGTCGAGTTTGGCCTTGACCTGGGGCTGATCGCCGTAGCGGATGGCCTCGATCAGCAGGTCGCGCAGGGACCGCTCCTGAAAGGCGTCGGCATCGCCGAGCACGTTGAACAGGTTGCCGTTGTACGCCTCTGACATCTGATTGATCTTTGCCAGCAACCGGGTGAACACGTCGCCCTCACGGGTGTCTTTGGCGACCATATTCCACAGATGGCAGACCTCACGCTGGCCGATACGGTGGATGCGGCCGAAGCGCTGCTCGATGCGGTTGGGATTCCACGGCAGGTCATAGTTGACCATGAGGTGCGCGCGCTGCAGGTTCAGCCCCTCCCCTGCGGCGTCCGTGGCAAGGAGAACCACAGTGTCTGGGTTGTGGGTGAACCGTTCGCGTGCCAGCTTACGATCCTCGCGGCGAGTGCCGCCGTGGATGGTGACGACCGAATCGGCGCGGCCGAACTGGGCGGTGATCTTGGCTTGCAGGTAGTCGAGGGTGTCGCGGTGTTCAGTGAAGATGACGATCTTGCGCGTATCGCCGGAGCCGTCGTGGGTCAGGAGCTGCTTGTCGAGGATGGTGCGCAGTTGCACCCACTTCCGGTCATCGTCTTGCAACCTGACGCGACGAGCGACCGTAATGAGGTCATCAAGGCTCGCGATCTCAGCTTGAAGCTCGGGGATTGTCTGTGCGGCCGTGGCAAGATCGACGACCTGGTCTGCCTGTTGCTCAAACTGAGCGCGTTCCTCCTCGGTCGTCTCCTCGTCGAAGTCTTCGAAATCATCAACCGAGAACGCGGGCAGCGCGTCGCTTCCGAAGTCGAACGTGACCTTGCCGGCGGGGCGGTCATCGACGTACGAGGAGACGGAAGCGTCGAAGCGCGCATCGTCGGTGATGCGCTGCATGTCGCGCAATTTCGCGTCAAGGCGCTGCCTGCGTCGTTCCAGGGATCGCAGGATCGCTTCGGGGCTGGAGGCCAGACGGCGTTGCAGCACGGTGAGCGCGAATCCGACGTTGTTGCCGCGCTTCTTGTCGCCGGCCTGAGCAATCCGTTCGGCTCGGCCCATCTCGGTACGAACGTAGTCGGTGACCAGTTCGTAGAGCTCCCGTTCGGCGGGGCTGAGTTCGTACTCGACGGTGTAGGCCCGGCGTTCGGGGAATAGCGGCTTGCCCTCGAAGGTGAGCAGGTCTTCCTTGACCATCCGGCGCATGAGACCCTTGGTGTCGCTGCGGTGCACCCCCTGCCGATACTGGCCCTCAAAGCGGTCACGATCCAGTAGCGACAGGAAAAGCTGGAAATCCTCCTCCTTGCCCGCGTGCGGGGTAGCGGTCATCAGCAAGAAATTGTGCGCCGTCTCCGACAACAGGCGACCCAGTTTGAACCGTTTGGTCTCATCGACCTCGCCCGCCCACGACGAGTAGTGCGCTGACATGCGATGCGCCTCGTCCACGACGGCGACATCCCAGGTGACCTCACCCAGCTGCTCGACAAGGTCTTCACTGCGGGAGAGTTGATCCATGCGCGCGATCAGGAACGGGTGTTCGGCAAAGAGATTGCGCCCCTGAGCATCATCTGCCATCTGCCGAGAGAACACCTCGAAGCGGAGGTTGAACTTCTGCAACAACTCTTCGCGCCACTGCTCAACCAAACCACCAGGAGCGACGATGAGCGCCCGGTCGCAGTCCGAGCGGAGGATCAACTCCTTCACGTACAGCCCAGCCATGATCGTCTTGCCCGCACCGGGGTCATCGGCCAACAGGAATCGCAGCGGGATACGGGGCAACAACTCCTCATAGACCGCACGAATCTGGTGCGGCAGCGGATCAACATCAGAACTGTTGACCGCAACCATCGGGTCATACCGCGCGGCATATTTGATGCGCAGTGCTTCGGCTGCGAGGCGGAACTCATCCGGGTCAGCATCAAATGCCGGCGCCGAGTCGTCGCCCACGATCTCGAAGCGCACAACGTCGGCATCAGTGACCACGCAGGCACTATTTCGACCAGAATCGTCTCGGTAGGACACCTCGATCAGTCCTGAGTCGATGGGGTCAATGGCGATGAGAGTGATCGTTTGCCTCGGCACCAGGCCACGGATGCGTTGCCCCGGGCGCAGTTTCGCAAGCGTCAACGTCTCATCTACAGACACTCAAGTCCTCCAAGGGCAGAGCCAACCGGCTACAAACGAGGTGACCCCGATCCTACTCACAGTGACTACACCAAAAACACCCAGGAGGACAGCACATCTGAAGAGAGGATCCGCGCCGACACGGGCATGCCGAGAAGTGAGCTTACAGTCAGCCCTTCGTCCGCGAACCAGCAGAGAATCAGCTTCCCGGCACCAGAAATCGGACGTCAAAACGGCCAAAGTCCCTGTCGAAGGTCACCATGGTCGCATTCAATTCGAGTGCTAAGGCGGCTAGGTGGGCGTCATTGGTGAGGTTGCCAGCCGTCCCGGCCTTCACAAGGAGACCAGCCAGCAGCGCACCGTGACGGGCGGACGGTTCAGGCGTCACAACACGCGGGTGAGACAACCATGCATTCACTACCGACATGGCCTGCTCTGCCGTCAGTGGGTTCTCCAGGATACGCGGATGGGTACAGACGCGAATGAATCCCAGCAGAGACACCCACGGCATCCCCACAACCTCAGTTCCGGAGTTCAACTCCTCCAGCAGCCACGCCCGGGCAGCCTCGTGATGTTGAGCACTCGTGTTAGTCGCGTAAACCAGCACATTGGCGTCAACGAGCAACATCAGCGACCCTGGGAAAGCTTCTCAGCGAGGGCATCGTCCTCAAGCTCGGCAGCCAACCTCGCGGCATGCGTCAGATCGACTCGCGCGGCCCCCAAGTTAAAGCTGGGGAAAGTGAAATCCACATTCTGGGTACTACCCAAGCCGCGGCGCAAGGCATCGTTGACGACGCGTTTAAACGACACATGACGCTCAGCCATCTCGCGCTCAAGGAGCTCGGTCACATCAGGGTCAAGCGTTAACGTCGTTCGCATAGAAGCATCATAGCATCATGTTCATTGATGTTGTGATGTGTGTGAGCAATACCAAGCCGGCGCGGGCACGGCTCTCCGTCATTGGTCGAGCCGACTCAATCACGTCGGTATTACTAAAACGGGACTCAGCGGAGCTCACCCGGCCACCTTCACAGCCCTCACGGCCGTTACCGCTCTCGTGACGGTAAAGGCCGTGAGACTGCCAGACGGTGAAGTCGGACGGAGCTAAATCAGGTCCGTGACTTACTTCGCTTCGACAACCTTGACGAAACGGTCAATGTAATCGCGAAGGAAAGTCACGGTCCGCTCGGGCCCAATCTTCCCCGACTCGTCAAACAGAGTCGGAGACTGGCCAAGGAACACCTCAGGCTGACCGGGCATGGGCATGTCGAAGTACGACAGGGCAAGGCGGAGATTCTTCTGCGAACTGTAGCCGCCCATCCGACCGACGGAATGGCTGATAATTCCGGCCGGCAAGTTCTTCCAGGCGACGTCAGAGTTCGGCTTCGAACCAATGTCAACCGCGTTCTTCAGACACGCCGGGATCGTGCGATTGTTCTCCGGGGTGACGAAGAGAACACCGTCTGAGTTCTTGATCGTTTCACGGAAGCGGGTATATTCCTCAGGCACCGGCTTGTCGGTGACCTCGGGGTCGTCATAGTCAAAGTCATAGAGCGGCAAATCACGAATCTCGACGATCTGGGCCTCATATCCCTCAGGGAAGTAGTTCATAACTTCGTTGGCGATCTTGCGCGCATACGATCCGCGACGAAGGCTGCCTACGAGAACAGAAATGTGCTTGGTCATCAGAATCCTTTCCAGCACAAGCGTGCTTGTACATATAACCGAAGCTTCACGTTCCTTGAAGCCAAACATACCGCGACACCTTCAGGAATCAAGGTATGTCGACGCAGGAACATGGGTAAGGAATCAACGCGCAAAGCTGAATCAGTCACTCTTGGCGCACTGTCATCGGCACCCTTGCTCGACCCACTGGCGGCTATATTCGGATTCCTGAATTACAGATCAGCCCTTCGGTCGTGATGAAGGCGAGCGATCACCTTGAATCCGGGTGAATCGCGACGCCGTTAACAGGCGGTGGCCACCCTCCAAACGAGAAGGTGGCCACCGCGTGTTTATCCCCTTTTAGACACCCGTGTTGGGCAGCTTCAGGCGGATCGACTTCGACGGCTTCGGAGCATGAGACGGCTCCGAAGAGGCAGCCGGCGTCATGGTCCGGGTCGGACGACCCGGCTCACTCGACTCAACCGGTCGGGTGGACTCAACCGGCCGACCCGGCTTACCCGATTCGGAAGGAGTCGGCTCCCAAGGAGTGCCGGGGACCGACGGGATCGGTGCCGACGAAGTACCCGGCTCGGACGGGGTGGGCGTCGGTTCCAGCGATGGGGCCGGCTCCGGCGACGGGGTCGGGGTCAGCGTCGGGGTCGGCTCCGGCGACGGAGTGGGCTTCGGCTCAACCTGCTTCGCCTTGATCTCGTAGGTGAACACACCCGTGGTGACGTTCCCGGCGATGTCTCGCACCGTCACGGTGAACGTCTTGACCCCCTCGCCGGTGACCTGAGTCCCGGCCTGGTATGGCTGACCGTTCAGCAGAATCGTCGTGTCTGCGACCTTGATGTTGTCACTGGCATCGAACTTCGGCGTGAACGCGCCGTCGAACTTCGTATCGGTCGGATACGTCGCCTTGATCACGGGCTTGACCTTGTCGATGTCGAAGCGCCACTTGAACACCTTGGAGCTGTTCTCGACGCTGTCCAACGCGGACACGTGGAGGATGTCTCCCTTGTCCGGAGCAGGAATCGTGTACTGCCAGGCGCGCTCGTTGTTGTTCATCTCACCTTCGATGAACACGCGGCGAGCCACGTTGCCATTGACGCGGACAGTCCATTGCATGGTGTTGTCCTTGGCCGTGCCGCGGACGGTGTACGGGGTGCCGTTCGAGTAGATCGTCCCTAAGATCCCGTCCTTCGGCTCGCCGACGGCGTCCACGTTCACGGTCACCTGCGGTCCTTCGATATCGAAGAAGATCAGGTAACCACGGTCGATCACGGGCTTCTTGTTTCGGTCAATGCCGTACAAGTTGAGCCCGTTGTAGCCGGTCGTCAGCTTGACGGGATACCGGATGGTCATGTCCTTGTCAGACGGTTTGGCCGGCATGAACGGACCATCGTTGATCTTGGCCTGATGGCCAGCCGCGACGAAGATCGAGAAGAACCCCTCCCCGGTCTCAAGGTTCCAATCCTGCTTGGAGCCCAGGTTGCCGGACTCGCGCCCGACGACCTCGTAGCCGCCGTCCTCATTACTGAAGATGACGTCAATCGGGCGGACAGGGCTGGAATCATCGGTCGGCACGGACCCGATGTGCGGATCGTTGATCGAGTGCCCGATGCCATGCTCCAGACTCGACGCGGCGTTGACCTCGGCCTCGCTCTTGACGGCGAAACTCTTGACGAGCTGGTTACCCGCCAGGTCCTCAACCACAACCGTCACGCCGTCCATATACTTCTCAGCCTCCAATTCGAAGCTGAACTCGCCGTCGTCAGGCACCGTGAACTCCTGAAGATTCTTGGTGCCATTGGGGCTCCAGCCGGAGCGAACAGAGAACTTCAAGTCCTTGGCCGGGGTGGCATCGTCTGAGGCGGTACCGGCCAAGGTGACGTGATCACCCTCGCGCTTCAGCTCACCAGACGGACCGTATTGGACCTTCCAGTAGATGTAGGGCTCGATCGTGTCAGTCTCGAGCTTCACCTCCTGGGTCGAGATGACCTTGCCCGCGGCGTCGAGCACCTCGATCTTCAGCACCTCCGGATCGGCCTTCAGCTTGGCCTTGAGATCGACGGTGAACGTGATTCCGTCCTCCGTGGTCTCGTAGCGCGGCGTGAGCTCCTGACCGCCCGACGTCGTCACGCGAACAGTCTTGCCCTCGTGACGAAGCGTGCCGCGCAACTGCTGCTCGAGAGTCGCGGAACCGGCATTGTCGACGGTGAGCACAGGCTGGTAAATCGAAGTGCGAACGGTGCCGATGTTGCCCGCGTAGTCCGTGGCCTCCACGAGCACCTCGCTGGAGGAGGCGAGGTCCTCGATCTGCACATTCTTCGCGACCCACGTGTCGGCGGACTGTTTCTCCAGCTTCAACGACTGACGCCCATTCAACTTTGCCGTGACGGTGTCGATGACGTGGTTGTCCGTCGCCTTGATCGTCAGGTCGACAGCGCCAACGCCGTGAGCATGATGCTCCACCTTGACCTTCGGAGCAACGTTGTCAATGAAGAACGGCAAATAGGTGACCTGCCACTTGGCGTCGGGCTTGTTCTTCACCCGCAGGCGGAAGTAGTGCTGGCCAGAGCCGGTGTAACGCTCGTAGTCGGCGGTCTTCGGGTTGTAGATGTAGCCCGACCACATGTTCTCGAACTCGGGGTTCGCGAACACTTCCTTGAAACCGCGTGGCTCCAAGTTCATGAAGTAGCGCTGCAGGTGGTCGCCCTCGTTGACCTGGACAAGCGGGATGGCGTTGTCATCCTTTTCCTTGACGACGGACAGATCCCACTTGAAGACATCTCGCAAGACGCCGATACGAGGCGCGATGCCGTCGTTACCGTTGGTGCGGAAGGCGATGTTTTCCGGCTTGGCAACACTGTCGGACGTGGGCGAGCGGTCTTCGGTCGACGGCACACCGGCCAGGCGGAACTTTGTCTTACCGTGGTGGGCGGCCTCAGCGTCAGAGAGCATGAGGGTGGTGAGGCCCGTCTTGGACTTCTTGTCCCAGGCGGGAGCGTCGATCAGGGCTTCGTCGTTCGCCCAGTCACCCACATACCCGAAGAACGGGATAGACAGGTTCGGCTGAGCGGCGTCGGTGGAGTCGAAGAAGATGAACCCCTCGGCGAACTGCTTGTCGGCCTTGCCGGTGTCGAGGGTGAACTCGACGTCCATCGACGTGCCGGCGGGTACCGTCACCTGGTTGGTGCCGGCCTGGATACTCGCGCCGTCAAGCTTGGCGGCGTGAATCTCGTTGATGGTCCGCTGCTTGTAAGTGAGCGGTTCGAGCTTCTTCTTCGGGACCGTCGTGGTGGTGCCCACCTGCGAGGTGCGCACCTTGAACGTCCGCGCCGTGGCGTCGTGGTTGGTCACCGTCACCGTGAACTTCTGCGTGCCGGCCTTGATCTCCTTGAGCGCGACGGCGCCGACGTCGTTGTGCGAGAGGTTCACCTTGCTCTGCAACGCCTTGTCCAGGGAGACCAGACCTGCGCCCTGCTGACGCGGGGATGCGTTGAGCTCCTTGGTGCCGACGGGTTCACGTTCCATCACCGGCCGGGCAGTGTTCATGAGCTGCTGCTTGACGACGTCGGCCATGAGCTTGCCCTTCGGCGGCTTGATGCCCTGGGCCTTGTAACGCTGCAGCATCAGCGCGGAGATGGCCGCGACGTGTGGCGACGACATCGAGGTGCCCGACATGAGCGCGTACTTGTTGTCGTTGGCCAGGGAGTAGATGTCACCACCCGGGGCAATGACGTCGGGCTTGAGCTCCAGGCTCATGTGCGGTCCCCACGACGAGAACCCGGACATGTAGGCGTCCTTCTGAACTTGGTCGTAGCTTTGGCCAGGCTCGTAGTTGAGCTTGAGCTGCGTGACGCCAGCCTTCATCATCTCTTCGATCTTGAGGCCGGAATCACCGTCAGTGCCGATCGCCCAGGTGTTGCCTTCGAGGTAAAGATGCTCGAACTCGGTCGGAATCTGCCAATGCCACTGGTCGCGGTTGTGACCGACGTCGCGGTTGAGCATGATCATGCCCGCAGCTCCGGCGTCGCGGATGGCTTCGGCCTTCTGCTTGACGTTGCCCAGGCCGCGTCGGAAAACGACGACCTTGCCCTTCACCTTGTCGCCCAGGGCCTTGGTTTCCTCCGGGCTACCGTGGCCGTCGTCGATGATGTCGAACGTGCCATTGGGGGTGGTCTTCTTGCTCATCCAGGCGTACCGGGAGCGGAGCTCGCCCGAGCCATCGGCCTTGCTGACGTGGACGTGGCGGTACTGGATCGCGGTGTTGTCCACAGAGCCCACGCCGATGACGCGGGAGTTCGCCGCCGTCGTGACCGGGGTCGCGGTGTCGACCAGCGGGAACTCGGCGTTGGCGCTGTCGTCGTAGGTCGACTTGGTGTTCGACGTCGAGTAGTTACCCATCGAACCGGTGACGACCACGCCACGATCGGTCGCGTACTTCAGCGCGGAGTAGAAGGTGTCGTTCGGGGTGGCCATGCCGCGGGTACCGATGGACAAGCTGATAACGTCCGCACCGTGATCGACGGCGTCCTCAATCGCCATGAGGGCGGCGTCCAGGCGGGTGGCGGGGTCATTGTCGGCGTTGGAAAATACCTTGTAGGCCAGGATTTGAGCGTTGGGCGCGATGCCGTCAATGGCCTTGCCCGCGTTCACTTCCTCCTCGGTGCCGTTGGCCGCGATGATGCCCGCGATATGCATGCCGTGCATGAACGGGGCGCGGTTCTCGTAGACGTAGTTGTTGTGATCCTGGAAGTTGTAACCGTGGGGCACCTTCTTGGTGAACCCGGGGCTGATCTTGGTGATCTTGGGTTTGACGCCGTCGTCGAGGCGCATGTCCTTGTGGTGGATGTCGACGCCGGAGTCGACCACCGCGACAACCATGCCCTCGCCACCGAGATGGTTCTTGGACTGCGCCTTGAGGACGTCGGTCATCTTCTTGGCATTGAAGATCTGCGGCGTCATCTCGGGCATGATCTCGGCCTTGGTCACCTGCTTGATCTGTTTGACCAGCGGGAACGAAGACCGAGGGATGTCGAAGGACACACCGGAGAGCGCGTGCTTCATCTCGTAGGCGATCTTGAGCCCGGGGATGGCCTTGAGTTGTTTGTGGACGAGGTCACGGTCGCTCGGCTTGTACTGCACGAGGACGCGCGCTTGCTCGTTGGTCGTCATCGTCCCGGTCGCGTTGAGGTTCTTTGCGTCCAGGCTTTGCGCGATCCTTGTGCCGGCTGCGGCCTGTTTCGTGCTGGCCACGGCCTGCCCAGGATGAGCTGGGGGCTGAGTTGAATGACTGAGGACCACGGCCGACAGTGGTAACAGCGAGAAGCCAAGGCTCGCTGCCACCACCTTCGTTCGAGTCCCCCATCTGGAGTTATGGGACACTTCTTTCCTTAACGGTTAGACCCTTGGGTGCGGCATGCACCCACCCGTTCTTTAACAGGTAAGGGATACCTTATTAGGCAAGCCTTGCCTTAGCGAATTGGGCGGGCTGGCGCCACACCTCTTTGAAGAGCATGGTGACCGCCAGGATGTCGAACCGGGCCTACTCGTCGGCGGGTAAATAGTGGAATCCACGGCCTCCCATCGATTCCGACGAAGGCTTGAGGTACCCGTCGGCCATGAGTTCTTTCAGCACCGACCCGACGTTCGAGTTCACTGCGCCAACGATGGCAGCCAGCTCGGTGGTGCTGATGCGGCCTCGGTGCCGGGCGTACTGTCGCGCCGTTGCTGCCCCTTCGACTGGGGTTCTCCTTGAAATTGACCTGCTTGCTTTCCTTGGGGCGATGGCCGCGGTCGAGGCTCTTCAGCGCGGAACGAATCTCGACGACCACCGGATCCGGCCCGAAAGTTGTACCCATGGGAGCGGTCTAGGCCACCGCCATAACTTTTGCGCCAAAAAGTTATACCCGCATGGTTGAAACGGGGGCTGTCCATAACTTTGTGGTGCAAACGTTGTACCGAGGGGCCAGCGCGGGTGTTCGGTACATGTTTTGGCCCGTCGCATCTAAACGTACTAACCAGAGGCCTCAGGAGGTACCTACTGTAGTAACCTTGTGACATGGGCAAGACAGTGACCAGCCGTGAGTTCAACAGGGACGTCACTGCGGCAAAGCGCGCAGCTCGACAGGGACCAGTCACCATCACCGAGCACGGACGCCCATCTCATGTCCTCATGACCATTGAGGAGTTTGAACGTCTTGCTGGCACCCAAGAACGCATGGGAGACATCCTGTGGCGCAACCAAGACCTGTCTGTTGAGTTCGAAGTCCCAGAACGTCGCATCGAACCTCCGCGCGAGCTTGAACTATGAGGTATCTGCTGGACACCAACGTCCTGAGTGACCTGAGAAAGCGTGCGAACAATCCATTGAATGAGTGGTTCGCCAATCAGGCGCGAGCAGACGTGGCGATCAGCGCTATCTCCATCCTCGAACTCGAACGGGGAATCTCTTTGAAGGAACGTCGTGATCCTCGCGCCGGCGCACAACTGCGAAGATGGCTCGAGATTGACGTTGCAACCGCCTTCCGAGCCTCGATCCTTCCCGTGGACGAACGGGTCGCCAAGGTAGCCGCCACCCTCCATGTCCCGGGTCCGATGCCAGAGATGGACGCACTGATAGCGGCGACCGCGTTGGTCCACGGACTCGTTCTCGTTACTAGGAATACTCGAGACTTCTCGCGCTCAGGCGTCCCGGTGATTGATTCGTGGGGATTTCACGACTAGTCAGACACGTCAGCCGCGAGTTGAGGAAGGCACTTGCGGGACAACGAAGAGCGCAACCGCTTGGTGAGTCATCGAACAGGATACACCCTGGTCGATGACTCCCTAGCCAATAGAATGTCGCCATGTTCAACACCGAGGCGCTCCAGCATGGGCCTACACCAGAACAACGGGTTCGACTCAAGGAACGCCGAAAGTCAGGCGAATTCACCCGACCGGATACCCCACCCTGGCTCATTGCGGCGTACGTCTTGTTTTTCATTTTTTCGCCGCCATCTTCACCTTTCTTACTGTCAAATTCTCAGAATTCTTCTTAAGTGGGATAACGACACATCCACTGGCGTCACTCAAGCAGTTCTGGTCATTTGGCCTGGAACACCCACTGGGAGCACTCTTCAGCATAACGATAGCCCTCGTCCCGCCCATCGTCTTTGTCGGATGGGTTTTCGTGCTTTTCACCATGCTGCTACGAGCCTGGCGGTGGCTCAGCCGCCGAAACGCATGGCTCATTGGAGCAGCATTCGCAGAGACGAACGGGCTTGAATACAACTACTACGTCGCCGGCGCGCCAGAGATCGACGCTCTCGCCTTTGAGCGAGAAGCCGACTATGGCAGGGTGTTGGAGCAGTTCTCTTCCCCGAGTGAGGACTTCCTCGCAGGTCTCTACCGTCGCGTGGTTGTGAGGAACAGTAGCGACGGAGACAGCTCGGAATCCACGTATGATACGGGATTTGCGGCGTTCAAGCTCACGCGTGCCATGCCTCATATGTTCTTTGATGCGAAGGGCAATGATTTTGGCCATATACCACTCTCACGAGCCATCGCTCGCGGGCAAAGGGTTTCGGTGAACCCCAACTTTGACCGTCGGTTCAAATTGTTTCTACCAGTGACACCAGATTCCGCATCACCCATTGTTTTGTCACCATACCTCGTTGAACTATTCTGCCAACTTCCGCGGGACTTCGACCTCGAGTTCCGCGACGATTGGCTAGTGTGCTCAAAACTTGGGTTCGTCGACATGAACTCGCCCAAAGTATGGGAAACCCTTGGGTTCATCAAAGATCACATCGTGCCGGAACTCAATGAGTTTTCTAGATACTCACTGGCCGCACAGGAATACGATCCGGAAAACATTCCTTACTTGCAGATGCGCAAGAGTAAGGATGCGATCATAATCACTATAGTGTTTATTTTTATCCTCGCTATCTTCGTAGCCGTAGGCACAAACTGGTTCAAGTTTCACTAGATATCTAGGACCACCTCCAGGGTCGAGCCATATCCTGCGCAGCCTCTGGACACTGAATCAGTATCAGCGAGATGACCTCCGATTAGTTCACTCATTGAGACTCGCGCTGGCCTTCAAGCACGCTGCGTGTTTGTCGGCTACGGCTTACCCTAAGGTGAGTCGCCTTCCAACTCCCCGCGGAGTTCACGCAGCAACGTCGTCGCCTCGGCAAGCCGGTCACCGTAACCCTCAGCTATCGCCGCAAGCAGTGGTGCGCGCACCTCCGCTGCCGCCGCGGCGAGGGATGCCCCCTTCTCGGTGAGCGTCAAGATGACCGCGCGGCCGTCATCTGCTGAGGCAGACCGGGTGACGTAACCAAGATCAACAAGCCGCGACACAAGGCGACTCGGATGCCCCGACTCGGCGACCAAGCAACCCGCAAGTTCTTTCAGCGGCACCGGCCCGAGCTCAGCGAGAGTCATCAGCGCATCAGCCTGCACGCATCCCAACCCCAGGTCGTGCCATTCACCCAAGCACCGAGCGCCTTCGCCTCCTCCCGAGCAGCCAGACCAGGCAACAAGGTGGTGCTCAACGTCACGCACAACTCAGCCCAACCAGCCAACACGATTTACACGTAAGCCGTGCTCCGGTGCGGCCCTATCTCGCGAACCGTCATCGTGACGTCGCCTGTTAGGAACGCACAGCGCGAGATTCCCTGGCCGCCCTGCTACTACGCAGACCTCAGCCGGTGACGGTGCAATGCCGGGCTAATCGAGGGGGCGTCGGTTAGCCAGGGCGCCCGGGCGTGGCGTCATCCTCGGCTGCGAGCAAATCAAGCAGTCCCGGGAAACGTTGCTCCAACTCAGCTCGACGGAGCGATACTTTGCGGCTATTACCGCGGTCGACCTGCTATGCCCACGAAGCAAGCCTCAATCGAGGCTGCTTTTGACCTCAAGTAGCTGAGAGGTTTGTTCCGCTACCGCCGCAAGGCTTTGGAGGTACATCCTGCTACTCACCCAACAGAATCAGTCAGATTTCAGGCTCAAACTGCCGCAGGAAGTGTTGTGAGTCCGAAATCTGCCTAGCATTTTCGGAATGCCGTCGGCGCGCTACGACGCTGTGTCCCCTGCGGGCATAAACCGCGCGATGACGCTGGTAAGTAGCGGCACAAAAAGCAAGACCATCATGCCGAAGTATTTGAGCGGCGTGAAGGCAATGATGGGCCAGGCGACGAGCACAAGAATGAGCGAAGCGATGGCGGTGGCGATACTCCTCCGCATCGTCTTCCAGGATGCCCCGCTCTCAGGGTGCCTAACGATTTCGACTTGCAACCACAGCAATGAGCCAATGAGGAGCACGAGCGCGCCGATGTACACGCTCGCCTGCACACCATCGGTGACGAAGGCGACCGACATGGCAGTCGTCACTGGGAGCAGCACGATGCTAAAGAGCCAGACGAAGTTCGCGAACGACATTCGGTTGCTGAAACTGCGCACTTGCTCGACGACACGGTGATGCATAAACCAGTAGAACGCGACAATTACAAATGACACCACAAAGTTCAAGATGCCCGAATGATGTTCAACGAGCCAGTCGCCGATATGCGGCTCGGCGCCCTTATCCGTCACCGCCGCCACGGATTCCATCAGCGGTAGCACCAGCAGTGTCATAGCAATTGCCACGACCGCGTCGGTGAAAGCAATGAGTCGATCAGCGGAAGCGGCGCGCTCAAATGGCTCGTCTTCCTCCGCCTCAGAAGGAGTGCTGGCCATGCGGTCACCCTAACACTCCGTACCGTCGAGCTCGGCAATGACAGCATTCGCCAGCCGAAAAGACGATTCGGTTCACCTGTGAAGCTCTTGGGGTCGGTAGTGCTCTATCAAACGATGGCCAGTCACAAGGCGGTTCGCGAGGTCTGACTCGAGCGGTCGGTCCTAGCCTCGCCAGTGGTAGGCAATCAAGGGTTCTGGCTGTCACAGCGCCGATCACACAGCGTGGACCTATGACTACACCTCGCACTCACACGCCCGGATCGCTCCCCCTCAACCAACCTGTCCGGTCACTGCACCTGTACCGACCAGGGAGGTTGGTCTTGGGACACGAGCGACTCTCTCGCCTCTGTCGGGAACACGGCCTCGTCCTCCCCGCTCCCCGTCGGGCTGCGGGCACAACAGACGTGTGAATGAGGCCTCTCGAAGAGCGCAGCATCATGTCGTTGGGTTGGCAGGATTTGAACCTGAGACCCTTTGGAAGATCCGGGCATCTGCCGGCCTCCGGCGATCGTCTCGGGAACTCGCGGATCCCCTTGTGGTGGCGGGGAACCGAACGGTTCGCTTGGTCCGAGCGTGCCCGGGCTGGCGGTTGTCGGCGGATGATTGAGATGGGTTGCTGATGGCCGTTATAGTGGCCCGACCTCACCTTGGCGGCGCGTAGGCCAGGCTCACGCTGCGAGCTGATGGAACCCGCCCCGTGCCGGTCGGGCCGTCACGGTCCGAGCGCCGTGATCGGGACGACGCAGACCCCATCCGGGCGCCGGTAGCTGAAGCGACCGCCCGTCAGCACGATGAGTGCGGCTGGCTTGCCGTGGCGTTCATGGTCGATTTTGTCGGACATCCGGAGCAGCGAATCCGCAGCTGCGTCCGCTGCCGCCTCTCCCAGCTTAACCTCAATACCCGCCCACCGGCCGTCCGGCAGTTCAAGCACTGCGTCCACTTCCAGGCCGGTTTGGGAGTCGCGCCACGACGCGAGTGTGGCGCCCAAGCGCTGTCCGTAGACGCGTAGGTCGCGCATCACGAGCGACTCGAAGTGAAGCCCGGCCGCGTTGAGATCTCGCCGTAGATCATTGCTTCCGATACCCAAGGCGGCTGTCCCCAACGATGGGTCGACAAAGTGGTGGACGGCGGCTGCGCGCAGCCGAGTCCGCGAGCGCAGGTGAGGACGCCAAGCTGGGATCGGTTCGATCAGCATGAGGCGGTCGAGGGCATCTAGGTAGTTCGTGAGGGTCTCGGACGCGATGCGTCCGCGTGCCCCGCCCACGTCCTTGGCCAGGGAGGTGAGATTGAGCGGCGTCGCCGCCGCACGTCCCAGAGCGGTGAGAAGCCGTTCGATGTTGCCAGGATTCCGTCGGGGACCGAGGCCGGGAACATCCACCTCGGCGAGGGTGCGCAGATAGTCGCGCAGCCACAGGGATGCCTCGCGCTCGCTGGCGTCGAGCAAGTCGGGCCAACCCCCGATGATGATGCGCTCCAGTAGCGCATCGACGGTCAGACCGGAGCTTGTGCCGGCAGGGTCGTCGCCATCCAGTAGCCGCCGCAGGCTGACCTCGCCCGTGGAGTGCCCGGTTTCGAACAAGGTCATCGGACGAATGCGCAACCGTGCGATCCGTCCCGCACCAGAATGGACACGCGCGTCATCGCGTGGCCGTGCCGAGCCCGTGAGGATGTAGAGGCCCTTCCCATCATGGTCATCGACGGCGCGCCGCACGAGGTTCCACAGGTCCGGAGTTTCCTGCCACTCGTCGAACAGGATCGGCGTTGGGGAGGCGAACAACTGCTCGGGAGCGACCTCCAGCGCTGTGCGTGCCGCTCGATCGACATCCATGCGGAACACGGTCCGTGCAACTTCCTCCGCGGTGCGCGTCTTCCCTACCGCCTTGGGACCGTCGACGAGGACAGCCCCCATGGCCGCCATCCGCTGGGCAAGCTCCTCGTCAACCACCCGAGATCGATAATCCGTCATGCTTCAACTCTACAATCCGTCACGAACGAAATCGATAATGCGTCACACGGCGCAATGACGTCCTGCAGCTGTGCGCTTCGGTGACGAGGCAGTCAGGATTTGCCTGACCGACGCGATGTCGTCGGCGTCGGTGAACCCGCGCGCCTTGATGAGGCGCTGACTCGCGATGCCACGCGGCATCAACGTCGGCAAGTCCAACCGAGTTCCGATGGTCGAGTTGCGGACCAAGCTCGAAGCCGCTGGGGTCGAGGCAGTGGTCACCGTCGGCCGAAGCGGCAACGTCGTCGTCACGGGGAGGCGATTCTGAGGAGAAGGTCTGCTCCTCGATCCGTGCCGCGATGACCAGCAACTTTACGAACCGCCGGGCACAGGAGTAGGCGTCGGATGCTCCGCACGCCACTCAGCATCCCCCGTCGGCTTGTTGATCCGGTAACAAAGCTCTGCTAAGCTCAATCCGTGACCATTTGAGCGTTTCCCTGACCTGCGTCCGAGGCCGTCTGCCCGGCAGGTTTCGTCACGTCTCCGGGATTTCGCTCATGCCTCACGTACTTGCTTCATCGTCGTTCACTGCCACGGGCTCGCATCTGCGAGTGGATGGTCTTTCGTTCTCCTACCCTGATCGGCGGGTACTCACGGATTTGTCGTTCGTCGTACCTGCTGGTGCCCGGGTAGGGCTGATCGGGGAAAACGGGTCGGGGAAGTCCACCTTGCTCAGGACGATCGCCGGAGTCTTGAAGCCGACATCGGGAACGGTCACTGTGAATGCGCCTGATGCCGATGCGCCAGTAATTGGGCTGCTTCATCAGGAGTCCCCGTTCTCCGCAACTGAGAACATCGAGAATGCCATGGAGACTGCGGTCGCCCCGTCGCGACGCGCAGCCGAAGAGGTCAGCAGACTCGGTATCGCTCTTGCAGACAGCCCCGACGATCCGGTCACCGCCGATGCCTATGCACGTGCACTGGAAACGGCCGAGCGTCTTCAGGCGTGGGAGATCGAGGCGAGGATCTCAGCGATGTTGACTGGACTCGGGCTCGGGGACATCGACCGCGACCGGTCGATAGGGACGCTCTCCGGTGGGCAGCGAGCTCGGCTCGCTCTGGCGTGGCTACTGCTGAGTGCACCGGATGTGCTGCTACTGGACGAGCCGACCAACCATCTTGATGATGCCGCGACCGCATATCTCGTTAGCGTGCTCACGACGTGGCGAGGGCCGATACTAATTGCCAGTCATGATCGGGCTTTCCTCGATGACACGGTCACGTCGCTGCTTGACCTCGACCCCTCGCCACTCCCGCACGCGGTCGCGGGACCTCTGGTTGAGGACGGCACGGGAACCGGGATCGGCCTCACCCGCTTCACAGGCAGCTACAGCGACTACCTGACCGCACGAGCTCAAGCACGGCAGAGGTGGGAACGGCAGTATCGCGATGAACAAGCCGAGCTTTCCCGGCTTCGTACAGCGGTGAAGGACCAGCAGACGGCGGGACACTCGGATTGGCGCCCGCGTACCGAGGTACGCAGGGCACAGAAGTTCTACGCTGACCGCAACGCGCAGGTCATCTCTCGCCGCGTCAACGACGCTCGCGCACGCCTGACAGATCTCGAAGACCGCCAGATCCGGAAGCCGCCACGGAAACTTGAGTTCCAGGGGCTCACGGTTGCCGGCGACCCACGTGCCATCGGCGCCCTCGAACCCGTGCTCACCACCGTCAACGCGGCTCTGAAAGATCGGCTCCCGCCCACGTCGCTCAGCATCAGCCGAGGCGAGAAGTGGCTCATCACCGGCCCGAACGGGTCAGGGAAATCGACCTTGCTCGGCCTGCTCACCGGCACGCTGAAACCAACCAGTGGGCAGGTCACGCGCACCCCGGTGGACCGCGTACGGCTACTTGCGCAAGAAACCGCTCTACCTGACCCCTATGATCGCGGCCCCACTCGCACCGTGCTCGACGCTTACACGGATTTGGTCGGTGCGGAACGTGCGGCACGGGTGCCGCTGGGCACCTTCGGGCTGATCGCTAGTCGAGACCACAACCGACGTGTGCAGGAACTCAGCGTCGGCCAACAACGTCGGCTTGCCCTCGCGGTAGTGCTGGCTGACCCGCCAGAGATCCTGCTGCTGGATGAGCCGACCAACCACTTTTCGCTCAGCCTCGTCACCGCGCTCGAAGATGAACTCGTCCAATACCCTGGCACTGTCGTCGTTGCATCACACGACCGGTGGCTGCGCAAACGATGGCAGGGCCAGCGGTTGGCACTCCCTGAACCGTGCTGACAGTCACAGTGCACCGAATCGAGCACCCTCTGTGCCGTCGCCAGCCCAGATGGCGAAGATGGCGCGGCCCCGGTTCACCGCGACGCTCTTCACGGCATGGAACGGGACGCCACAGACTTGCCCCGTCAGAGACCATCACCACGATCACGTCGACGAAGACCACCGGATAGATCGCCTCCAGCGGTCTGCTCGCCCATTCGGCGGGTTCACCGGTTACCTTCTCCGTGATCCGGCTGACGGTGTGCGTGTAGGCCGTCGCCCGCCACAAACCTCGTCGAAGGGCGTGGAGATCCGACCAGTCATCAACCCGCGCGGTCAACAACAGTACGATCTGATCGATTACGTCCAGACGGCGCTGCGCTTGGGCAAGCTCACCTGAGCCGAAGACAGCAACAAGGCCCGGCCCGAAACCATCGAGAATGGCAAGGGTTCGAGCCTTGTGCGTGAGGTGGAGCATAGGGGATTCGAACCCCTGACCTTCTCATTGCGAACGAGACGCGCTACCAACTGCGCCAATGCCCCAACAGCATGGTTACGCTACCACATCTGGGCGATCCGCGTCATCGGCGTGGCTCAGTCGACCAGGACCTCGTCGGCTCCCGATTCGGCCAGCTCGCTGGCAACATCGTCAAGGGCTACACGCATGTCCTGAACCATCGTCTCGATGTTCGCCGGACCCCGTTGTGGTCCACCGGCAACCCGGCCATCCACGCCCAGCAGCCACGCCGTCGGGTATCCGCGAACCTCGAAGACCAAGGCCGTAGACCCCTCCTCGTCGACCAGGGACAGCGGACGCAGCGACTCCGGCAGAGCCTGGCGAGAAGCCTCGCTCCTCACCAGACATCGCACATCAACCTCGGGCAACAAACGCATCCATCCCGGAGCCTTCGTCAGCACTGTCTCGCACGGGACGCAACCGGGAGACACGAAGAGCAGCAGAGCCGGACGCTGCGACACCAGCCCCCGCAGGGTCGTAGTGCGTCCCTCGGCATCCGTGGCCGATGCCAGCGGGATCGGCACGGACTCATAGTCGGCGATCTCCTCGGCGTCGTTCCCTGCGGCATCCTCGTCGACTGGCCGGTAGAGCACCGTTGCCACGACAGCGACCGTCAGCACGGCGGCAAGCCACCACCACAGGTCACCGGCTGAGGCCTTGATGATCCTCTCGACGACAGGGCGCCGGTCGTCAATGGCCGCGATGAGGGCCAACACTGACACAGCGACGAGCAAAATGTTGCGAACGATGGTTCGAGCCCCGATGTCGCCGGGGGCAAGATCACCGAAACAATGGCAGTCCACCGGATCCGGGATCGTCACGACCGCCCGAATGATGACGACGAGGTAGAAGCAGAACAGCGCGACGGTACAGGATGCGACGACGATGCCAAACACCCCACCGACGACCAGCAGCAGGGCAGCGAGGACGATCTCTGCCCACGGCAACACGGACAGCACCCCCGACGGAAGCTGCGAACCGGGAAGGCCAAGTGCGTCAAGGGCCTCCCCCACCCCGTGATCAGACTGAGCCTTGCCGACGCCCGAGACGAGGAGAACCACTGCGGCAAGCACCGCGCACAGCGTCAGCCCGGACAGCACAGATGTCATTGTGTCACCTCATCTGGCGCATGGTCGGAACTGTGCTCAGGCCGACGCAGCCCGAGCGATCCCAGACGGCCCTTCATGAGACTGCCCGACGGTCTGCTCCCCATCGGATGCCTCGACCGGCTTCTCGGCGACGACGGGGGTGTCGACCTGACCGGGAACTGGTCCGGGGGCCGACAGGTCAATGGTGCGAACCGTCCGGGCGCTCAACGGCGTCGAGACATAGGTGGGGGCGGTGACGACGACGTCATCCCACAGGGAGCCCTCTGGGGTGGTCACCGGCCGGTCGAGGTCGATGGTCCAGGAGGTGGGCTCATCGTCGATGCGAAAGGGTTCGGTCTTCGCCTCCAGCACGATGGTGTCCTCGTCCCACCCCTTGTCAATGAGGGCGTAACGACGATCGAAACGCTTCGCCATGCGCACCACAGACCACCGCGCAAGGACGAAGAATCCGACCAGCAGAAGGGCAAAGACCGCCACCAGCCACCACGGAGTGACGTCGAGGATGGCAAGCACCATGCACAGCACCGTCAAGCTCAACAGCACCAGCATCGTCGTCATCCGACGCTTGGCAGCCGACGCCCAGGACCGCCTCAGCTCGCGCCGAGCGTAGGACCTGGTGTAGGGGGTGGACAGCTCCACCTCGGGGCTGTCGTCGGTCTGGTCAGGAACAACTGTGCAGGACCCTCGCGACACCACGTTCATGGTGTCCGGGAAGTCTTCGTGCCCCTCATCAGTGACCTCTTGGTTGCGTCGACGATTGACGACCAAGGGGACGAGGTAGGCGATCCACCCGACAAGGACGATGGCGATGAGGACAGCTTGGACGGCTTGCACGATCGACACGCTACGGGCCATCTTGGGCGTGTCCCGTGGAGCACACGCGGAGTGTCGGAAAACGAATCACAACGATGTGGTTCAGTCCTCGTCCGCCCCTATCGGCGACCCCGGCAGGACGTGGTTGGCAAGGTAGTGACGCAGGACACCATCGGGGTGGTCATCGGCCAGCAGACGAAATACTCGGTGGTCTCGCCATTGACCGTCAATGTGCAGGTAGGCCGGCCTCATCCCCTCCTCAGCCATACCGAGTTTGTCTACCACGCGCAGGCTCTTGGCATTTTCGGGACGCACGCAAATTTCGACTCGATGCAGCCCCATCACCTGGAAGACGTAGTCGCAGGCCAAGGCCACCGCCGTCGGCGCAACCCCTTTGCCGGCATGGGAAGAAGCCACCCAGTAACCCATCGAGCATGACATGGCCGATCCCAGGGAAATTGACGACACCGTCAGCTGGCCAATGAGCGGGGTCGTGGCACGGTTGATCGCCCTACGTTCAGGCCATGCGTCGTCCCAACTGATCGCCCACGGCAAGCTGCTGCCTTCCTTGGCACGCTTGCGATTCCTGGAAATCATCGAGAGATACCCACCGACATGCTCCGGGGATCCCGGTGGTCTCGTCGCCTCCCACGGGCCAAGCCAATCCCAGTCGCGGCGGCGTGTCGTGGTCCACCTCACCTCGTCGGCTCGCCGTAGCGGGCGCAACACCACCCCGCCGGCCTGCAGGGTCACCGGCCAATGGTGGTGACGTGGCATCGTCACTCCCCAGGGCAGACGAGATGAGGTCATGGCCTCACCTCAACCGCCAGCACACCAGCGGCATACCAGTGGGGACGGGCTCGTCGCCTGCTCCAATCACGGCAATGGCATCGGCCATCGACAGGTCAACGGCGTGCGTGACGTCCCCCATCCCGGCCCGAGACAGCACCGGGCGGCCCCCGACTCGAGCCAGGCGCACCGGAACGAAGGTGGTGGAGTCCGGGTGGCGGGCGATCGGCCGATCCGTCTCGGCCTTGAGCTCGTCAGTTGGCGGCAGTCCTGACAGCTTGCGCAGCAAAGGTTGCACGAACGCCATGAACGAGATGAGGGCCGGCCCAGGACCTGCCGGCAGGACGACCAGGGGCACCAGGCTTGGGTCGAGGAGAGCGAATCCCTGATTGGCTCCCGGCTCCATCGCCACCCTGGCGAAGTCACTACCTCCCATGTGCGGCAGTACCGACGAGACGGCATCCTGCTGACCGGCAACCATACGATCGCTGGTGGCCAGGACCAGATCAGCCCCGCGTCCGGCATTGGACAGCAGCCGCGTCACCTCAGCCTCGTTCGAGGTGGTGGTGGAGATGACGGTGACGTCGACGTCGAGGGCTCGGGTGGCCGATTCGATGGCTGCCGCGGTTGCTCCAAGAGAGCCAACCTCCTGGGCACCATTGGCCCGGGCTCGTTTCTCGACCTCCTCACGCTGGCTCTCATCAGCTCGCAGAGCGACGATGACGACCTTGGGACGCGGCCGGACGAACACCTCGTCGATGCCAGCCAAGGCCAACATCGAGATGATCCCCGGATGCAGGATCGTCCCATTGCGCACGAGAACCTCACCGGCTCCGTAGTCCGAACCCGCCAGGCGAGCCCCAACCCACCTCTTGACAGGGGAGAACAACACGATCTCACCGTCGACGTCGAGCAGGTCCAGAGGCAGCACACAGTCGGTGCCCTCGGGCAACAACGAACCGGCCATGACGCGCACAGCAGTACCCGGAGTCACGGGAGTGGGAGGACGACGATCGACCTGGATCTCCACGGCACCAGGACGACCTGCCAACTTGGTCGACGCAGAATCGAGGGCATAACCATCAATGGCGGCAGTCGTCACCACCGGGACATCATGGGGTGCGTGGATGTCCTCGCACACCGCCAGCCCCACCGCTCGCGGCAACTCCATGGCGACCGGGGACACCGCTTGCACCAGGCTGCACAGGTAGTCGCGATGATCGCCGATGGAGCGACGCCCGGACATGTCCGTCTCGGGCGCTCCCGGCAGACGGAGCGGTTCCTCCTCGGGCTCCGGGGCGTCAATCTGCTTCTTCCTGTGGAACAAGGCCATGAGATCACCCTAGAGGTCATGGCGCTGTCTGCCCGCCAGCGACTCGGCCAAGGCGTAGCATGAGGGAGTGACGACGCACCATGGCTCCGCCAGTGAGGACGTCTCTGATCCTCGACTCGGCAAGGAGGAGCTTCGACGCCGCTGCCAGGCCCGCCGGGCAGCCGTGGACCATCGCACCCGAATGAGCAGGGACGACCGACGCACCGAGCACGCCATGAGCCGGCTGCTGTGGGCCCACAAGGTCGCCCTCTACCTGTCTCGCGGGGACGAACCGGACACCGTGACGCTGGCAGACACTCTCGTCATGATGGGCAAGCGCGTCCTTGCCCCAGTACTGACCGACGGCCATGGCCACGGCCTGCACGAACCGGCGTGGGCGTGGTACGACAGCAAGAACGTGCGTCCTGGTCTGTGGCAGATCCCCGAGCCGATCGCCCCGGCGCTGCCTGCCTCAGCCATCACCGAGGCCGAGGTCGTGCTGTGTTCGGCCTTGCTGGTCGACCGGGCGGGTTACCGGGTCGGCGTGGGAGGCGGCTGGTACGACCGCGTCCTCACCCAGCGAACCCCTGGGGTTCCGGTGTGGGCTGTGGTCAATGATGATGAGATCGTCGACGAGGTTCCCCACGATCCATGGGACGAGCCGGTCACCGCTGCCCTGACCCCCACCGGATTGCACCTCCTGGGCCAGTGAACCGGCACGGAATTTCCTGGTACCCGGCAGCGCGCCTATCATTCGACAGGCGCCTGACACCGATCGGGCCGGAACGAGGAGATCATGCCCACCTACCAATACCGATGCAACGACTGCGGCCGTGACCTCGAGGTCGTCCAGAAGTTCAGCGACCCCGCACTGACCATCTGCCCCACCTGTGAGGGCACGTTGCGTAAAGTCTTCAGTGCGGTGGGAGTGGTCTTCAAGGGGTCGGGCTTCTACTCCACCGACAACCACACGAAGGGGGCTTCCAAGGCGGCGACCGCCGAGAGTTCGTCCTCCTCTGATTCCTCCTCGACGACGTCCGAGCCGGCGCTGTCCGGGTCCTCCTCGTCCTCACCCTCGACGACGAAAACCTCTGACAGCGCATCCTGAGCGGACCAGCCAGGACGAGAACGGCCTGTGGACAAAGAATTACCCTGTGGATAACTGAAAGATTTCGTCTTCCCCGACGATAACTGTGGGTGTGAGACTGACATCGGCGAATCCCCAGGGCCCTCGACGGCCACCATCGACCCGTAAGAACACGAGCAATGCGCGACGGCGTCTGCATGTTCTCGTCGCCCGCCATAGACGCGGATTGGCAGCCCTTCTCGCCGCTCTGGCGGTGCTGCTCGTGGCCTCCCCTGGAATAGCAACAACCTCCTCTGGCCGCGAGGTCATTGTTGCTGCCCATCCCATCGAGGGCGGACACACCATTGGGCGTTCTGACCTACGCATCGTCCGCATGGACCCTGCCGTCCTCCCCCATGAGACCGCGACTCTTACTCAAGTGGAAGGGCGCCAGGCGTCGGCTCGCATCCCTGAGGGGACGATCTTGACGACCTCATCCGTGTTGTCGGGGTCCAGCGTCGGAGCCGGGAAGGCTTTGGTGGGGATCCATCTTGCCGACTCATCCATGGTCGCCATGTTGCACGTAGGTCAGCGCGTATCCGTCGTCTCCCCCGGCGAGGACGGGACGCCGCACCTTCTCACCCGTGGCGCCATCATCCGAAGCCTGCCCACCAGCGGTGGCGGACTCGTGCAAGGCTCCCCATCAACAGAACTGGTCGTGGTGTCCACCGGGTCAGCCGATGCCGCAGCAATCGCCGTCGCTGGCCAAGGACAACCCTTGGGACTGGTCGTGGAGTGAGTTCGCATCTGGCGAAACACGGTGATCGTGTTAGCCCTACCTGAGATGTCCGATTACGGTGTGCGACGGGTCCGGTGTCTTCGGGCCCCAACCAACCCGAAAGGACTCCCGTGAAGGGATTCAAGGACTTCCTGATGCGCGGCAACCTCATTGAGCTCGCCGTGGCCTTCATTCTTGGCGGCGCGTTCGCCACCGTCATCAAGTCGTTCACCACCGTCATCATGGACCTGCTCGGCAAGATCGGCGGCACCCCGAACTTCTCCGGCTGGGTCCCGGGCGGGGTTCACGTCGGCGCCTTCCTCACCGACCTTATCGCTTTCGTCGTGATGGCCTTCGTCATCTACTTCGGACTCATCAAGCCCGTGGAGCTCGCTTCCAAGAAGCTCAAGCACCCGGAGGAGGAGTCGGTGGCTGCCCCGACCACCGACGAGCTGCTCATCGAGATCCGCGACGAGCTGCGTTCCCGTCCGGTTCAGTGAGCTGACTCAGTGCAACACGCTGTGTGGTGGTCGTTCGGCCAACAGACGAGCCTCGTCTGGCCCAATGACCACCGCACCGCGATGCACCGTCGCGCTCAATCCGTCCAGCCCAGCGATCCGACGGACCTGGGCGAGCACCGCTGCGTAGCGAGCGAACTCCAGCCCGGTGGACAGATCGTCAGGGAGCGGGTCAGGCCACGAGCGCCCCTCCTGTTGACAGGCGGCACGCCGCTGCACCAACCGTGAGGCAGGCCAGCCCTGCCCTGCCAGCCACTCCACCACGTCGGTGGGCTGCCAACCGGGCTCGTCGGGGGCGGTCAACCGCTGTCCGGTGAGGACTGCGGCCACCGCCTCCCAACATTGCTGATCAGGTGTCACTTCTGGCCGGTGATCTCGCCGGTGAGCACGGTGCCGTCGGGGATCGTCTGCGGCTTCTGCGTGCTGAGAGTGGCATCCGACTCGACGACAACCCCAGCCCCGAAGGTCCAGTCTCCCTTGACCGTCAACGAGGTGGCCTTGCGCAGGGAGGGCGGTTCGGGAATACGGTCCGTGAAATCGCCGACCTTCTTGTAGAACTTCTTGTCAAGATCGACGGCGCAGGTGTCGTCGGTCATCTTGACCAGGTGAGCGGACTCGTCGAGGTCGTAGACGTCAGAACGCAGCAGCAAGAGTTCATTGGTCGTCTTGACCGGCAGGAACCGGGAACGGTCCACGCAGATGCAGGTGGCACCCTCGAAGACCTCAATGGCACCACCCATGGCCGACTCGATCTGAATGACCGGGGTCGAGGAGGAATCCTTCGGGTCGACGGTCTTCTCGTTGCGGATGAGCTGCAACCCCATCACCCCGTGGCGTTCGTCAAGAACCTTCTTGAGGGCCTCCAGGTCGAACCACAGGTTGTTGGTGTGGAAGTAGGGGTGACGGTTCTCGTCGGTGAAGTACTCCATCTCCTCGGCAGCAGTCTGGGCGGTGTCGCGCAGGATGAGCTGGCCGTCAGACTTGCGGATGGCCAGATGGCCACCCTTCTTGTCGTTGATGGTGCGACGGCACAACTCGGCGGCGTAGGGAGCTCCCGACGCAGCGAACCACCCAGCCAGGCGAGCGTCGGGGACCGCTCCGAGGTTGTCCCCGTTGGACACCGACGCGTAGGTGAACCCAGCCTCCAACAGCTTGTCGAGCACACCGGATCCCAGCAGCGCGGTGTAGAGGTCACCATGGCCCGGCGGGCACCACTCCAAGGAGGGGTCCTTGTCCCACTCGACCGGGGCGAGGGTCTCGGCGTCGAGCTTGGGCTCCTGGTTCTGCAGGAAGTCCAGATCCAATCCCTCGACGGCCAGGTCCGGGTACTTCTCGAGGGCCTTGAGGGTGTCCTCACGGGTGTTGAAGGAGTTCATGAACACCAACGGCAGACGGGCACCAAATTGCCTGCGAGCCGACAACACCTGGGTGGCGATGATGTCGAGGAAGGACTTACCGTCGCGCACCTCGAGCAGGGACTTCGCGCGGTCCAGACCCATCGAGGTTCCCAAGCCACCGTTGAGCTTGATGATGACGGTCTTGTCGAGGGCCTCGGCGCCCTGCTCATCGCTGACCTCGACGTCGTCGAGCATCGGCGGATCGGTCAGCGGGGAGATGGTGTCCTCGCGGATGAGTCCGGTGTCACCAGTCTCGAGCTGGTGGTAGTAAGAGGTGAAGACATCGATGGCAACGGGGTCGACACCTGCCTTGCTCATCTTCTGGCGTGCGGCCTCAAGTCCTTCTTCGCTCATCCTTGCTCCCTTGATGGTTGGCAGACGTTGCCATTTTATCGAGGAAGATCCACCAGCACGGTCTGACGCCACCATGCGTACGCATGAGAGGCTGGGCTTGGCCTTGCTCACGACACCGGACTAGGCTGGGATGGCCCTTCGCGGGCAGGGCCCCGTAGCTCAGGGGATAGAGCAGTGGTTTCCTAAACCATGTGTCGTAGGTTCGAATCCTATCGGGGCCGCCCTTGTCCTCAGGCGTAACGCCGCTTCATCTCGACCTCGATCTCTTCCAACGAGCGTCCCCTCGTCTCCGGCATCACCTTGGCCAGGACAACTGCGATGACGAGGTTGGCGACGCCGTAGGTGAGGTAGGTTCCGGCGCCCCCCAACCCCGCCAACATGGCCGGGAAGGTCCAGGTAATCGTTGCATTTGCCAACCAGCCACAGAAGACCGCAGCCCCGTTCATGGCTCCACGCATCCGCGTCGGGAACATCTCGCCGAGCATGGTCCACACCACCGTGCCGTTGGTGGACTGCACGATGAGCATGAACAAGCCCATGAGAACGAGCACGAGGATCGGTGCCCACGTCGGCACACCTTTGCCCACGTGGGGAGCGATCGCGAATCTGAAGGTGGCGGCAATGCCGAGCAGACACACACCGACGGCGGTGACGTCGAAGATCAGCAGGTGACGCCGATCGAACTGCTCGATGAGCCACAGTCCAGCACCAGCACCGATGACCGACATGACACCGTTGGCCACCTGGGCGATGATTGAGGCCTGGGCGCTCATACCGGCGAACTCCAACACCTTCGGCGCGTAGTACATGACGGTGTTGACGCCGGTGGTCTGGTTGACCACAGCCAGGAAGATGCCCACCAGCAGCAAACGTCGGGTCCAGCTCGATCCCATGACGGCGGCCCACTGCTGACGATGGGTGAGTCTGCCGCCCTCGCCGTTGAGCTCGACCATCTCGGTGATCTCGTCGACGAGGGGTTCGTCGACTCCCTCCTCGCGGACCTGCTTGAGGCAGGCGATGGCCTCGCGAAGCTGACCGTGGCTGAGGTGCCAGCGGGCCGACTCCGGCATTCTCCTCATGCCGATCCACAGGGCGACGGCCGGCAGGGTGCACACCACGAGCATCCAGCGCCAGGCCCCGCCAGATCCCGCAGAAACCGATAATTGGACGAGGAAAGTGTGGAAGGCATCGTCGCTCATCGTCCCGCCGTGGGACGTCGTCATGGCCTGCAACTCGTCCCAGGAGTAGGTACCGGGGGCCAGCCGCCCGGATGGATCTGCCGTCACCGTCAAGCTCGGGCCACCGTGAGCCGCAGAAATGGCAGCGTTGACGGAGAATGCCAGCAACTGACCGAAGACGATCATGAATTGGTCAAGAGCGACAATACGACCACGCATCCGCTTCGGCGAGGTCTCCGACAGATAGACCGGCACCGTTGCCGAGGCCGCGCCCACTGCGAAGCCGAGCACCACCCGGAAGGGATACATCACCCACACGCTGGGAGCGGCCGCCGTGCCGAGGGCACCGATGATGAACAACACCGCGAGGGTGAGAAGGTTGTGACGGCGCCCCCACCGATCACTCATCATGCCGCCGATGAGCCCACCAAAGGCCGCCCCAAGGGTCAGTGTTCCTCCGATGGCGCCCTCATGGCCCACCGTCAGGGCCAAACCGCCCGCACCATGCGGCAGGTACATGAAAGGCAGGGCGCCAGAAATGACTCCAGTGTCATAACCGAAGAGCAGTGAGCCCAAAGTGGCGACCGCCGCCACCACACCGATACGGCGTTTCGGACCTGCCGATCGCGTCGTTTCGACGAGTTCGGCGACCTCGGTTCTCGATGCCACGGACAACTCCTATGGATGGGACAGCGCACCGACGCACCACTGCGCTCGGCACCACGACCCGCCCGGCGTCCATGAGGCGATCAGGTATGACGTAAGAAGGGCCGACGACAGGACGTTACCACCCTGCCGTCGGCCCTGGACCCCGCACACATGGGCGGGGGATGAAAACCCGACCTCAGCCCTGCTTCTGGGCCTCAGCCTGCGCCTTGAGATCCTCGACGTCGATCTCCTTGACCTTCTCGATGAGCTCGTCGAGCTGACGGCCCTGCAACAGGCCGGCCTGACGGAAGACGAGGTAGCCGGCACGGAAGGCCATGATCGTCGGGATGGAGGTGATCTCCAGACCGGCGGACAGCTCCTGCTGGTCCTCGGTGTCGACCTTGGCGAAGGTCACATCAGTGTGACGCTCACTGGCGTCCTCGTAAATGGGCGAGAAGCGCTGGCACGGTCCGCACCAAGATGCCCAGAAGTCGATGAGGACGGCATCGTTGGAATCGATGGTCGAGGAGAAGTTGTCCTTGGTCAATGCGACGGTAGCCACGTTGTACCTCCCGGTAATTGCTTGGGTTCGGTCGGCCGCAACGCCATGGCGCCTCGGCTCATGTGTGCTGTAACAGCATGAGATTCTGGTGTATTCCCGACGTGTCGAGGCGTATTCACCTCGATGCCGCGACGGTGGGAGCCAGGCTACCCGTACCGTTCAACTCGGCAACCGCGGTTGCGCCAAGATCACGCAGCAGGTGACCGGCACGGATGGGGCGCGCGGCAATGACCGACACCACCCGAGACAGGCCTGGCAACGCCTCGTCGGCGACGTCGACGTCGTATCCGGGAGCCGAAGGGTCCAGCATCGGGTTGGACCCGTCGGCCCACTGCTCATTGAGCTTGTTCCAGGTCGCCACCCAGGCCTGGCCGATCTCGCTGCCCGACGGCACCCCGAAGAAATGACCCACCGGGGCGTGGTGACGCAGCGCCACCAGACCAGATTCCTGGAAGATACGGGCCAGACGCACCCGAGCGTCCAAGGCTCGACGTTCCTCGAGCGTGCCGGCCAGCACCCACTGGCACGGGTGCGGACAGGTGATACCGACGTCAGGACGCTGCCCCGCATCACTGGTGGCGTGATTCATCGCGCACACCCCGAGGGCTTCACCCAACCTGGAATGGAATTTGTCCAGGTACGAGGTGTAGCCCTCCTGGTCTCCCAGAGCAGCGTGGAGGCTACGGCGAGCGGTCGCGTTCATCGCGGAGGTGTGGGCGCAATCGTGCCCGTCGCCTCCCCACTTCTGCCCCACCTTGTTGGGCAGGGTGAGTGGGTCTCCGCCATCCCCTAACACCGACTGCCAGGCCAGCTGACCCAGGTACTCCCCCAGGATGTGACAGGTCACGACGACCTGCTGGGGTTCCTCACGGTGCATGCGGATGTCGAGGACCTCAAGCATGAGTTCGTAGAGAGGCACCAGGTCTCCCAAGGCCCCCCGCTGCGAGGCCCGGGGATGATGCGGGAAACCCGCGTCGGTGAGCCGGGAACGCAGATGGGCAGGCAGGCGCTCCCCGATCTCCTCGAAATCCTCGGCGTCCAGGGCCAGCACCCTGCGGGCCACAGCCGTCACGGCGGCGGCCCGGACAAGATGGGGATCATCGGATTCAGACGCCCGCGCCATGCGCAACATGGAATCGGCGGTGTCATACCAGCCCGTCTCACACAGTGCGGCGATCTGGTTCAGATCGGGGACGTGACTGGGCTGCAAGGTTTGGGACACACTCATCGAGGCATCATGAGCGCGGCTCAGGAGTTCAGGACGACGAACAGGCCAGAAAGAACCTCCGGATCGACGACGACCGTACCCTGAGGACCGGTCAGACGGATACCGTCAGCATCATCCTCGACCTCGATGCTCTTGCCCGGCAACAAGCCGGCGGCGTAGATGTCGGTGAGATTACCTTCCGTGGCCTGGAAGAACTCCGACAACCGGGTGACGGTGACGCTGACCGGGCAGCCAACCTCGGCGATGATCTCAGCGAGAGGCTTGGAGTCGTTGCGGAAACGGGCGGAATCGTCGGGACGACGTCCGGCCGGCTCGGGAGGAAGGGGGCAACCGAACGGGGAGACATCAGGGCTGTCCAAGATCTCGGTGAGGCGCTTCTCAACCTCACCAGAAATGACGTGCTCCCAGCGGCACGCCTCGTCATGGACCATGTCGGGGCGAAGACCGATGACCTCGGTGAGCAGGCACTCGGCCAGACGATGCTTGCGCATCACGGACTCGGCCACGTCGTGACCTTCCTGAGTCAACGAGATCGAGCGGTCGGACTCGACGACCACGAGACCGTCACGCTCCATACGAGCCACCGTCTGGGAGACGGTGGGACCCGACTGGTGCAGTCGCTCGACGATACGGGCCCGGCGCAGTTCGACACCTTCCTCAAGCAGCTCGTAGAGAGTCCTCAGATACATCTCCGTGGTATCAACGAGTTCACTGCTCACGGTGCACCTTTCCCGCCCTCACAGCCGCGGGGCGTCGCTGGCCACCTGCCCACCGGACAGGCTGTCTGACAAAACGGTCGGGGCGTCATTGCTCACGTCCGAGCGCCCACGTCAGGAAAGTTTAGTGCGCAAATACCTGTCTGGTCGTCAGACAGACTCGCCGCGACGAATGACGCGGACCAGATGACCCTTCTGGTCAGTGAGACACATGTCAGCCCAGTGCCCCTCTTCCAGGACGCCAACCTCGTCCAACCCGTGAAGCTTGGCCGGTGTGGTGGCCGCCATGACGGCAACCTGACCCAGCGGCAGCCCCACGACCGAGGTGACGAACTCGACAGCGCGACCCATCGTCAACGTCGATCCTGCGATCGCTCCCAGAGAACCGTCAGCGCTCAGCAGCCGTGCGCGGCCGTCAACGACCTTCACCGGCAAGCTGCCCAGAATGTAATCGCCGTCGGGCTGGCCTGTGGCGCTCATGGCGTCGGTGACCAGGGCGATGCGCTGCGGCCCAGCAGCCGCGATGGCCATCCGGATGACGTCTGGGGCCAGGTGCACGCCGTCACAAATGAGCTCACAGACCACACGTGGGTCGGTGAGCATCGGCGGGACCGGGCCGGGATTGCGGTGATGGATGGACGGCATCGCATTGAACAGGTGGGTGATGACGTCGGATCCGGCATCGACGGCAGCGCTGGCCGTGGTGTTGTCGCACTCGGTGTGACCGATGGCCGCGTGTACTCCCGCTTTGCTGAAGGTCGCGACGGCCTCCAGACCGTGCTCACGTTCGGGAGCAATCGTCACCATCTTGAGAGCCGGCCCACCCGCCTGGATGAGCCGATCCACCGACACCGGATCGGGATCGCACAACAACTCGACGGCGTGAGCACCCTTGCGCGACTCGGCGAGGAAGGGGCCCTCGAGGTGGATGCCGGCGATCTCGTCGGCGTCGACGAGCTGACGGAGTCGTCCGATCTGGTCGACGACGTCGTCAATGGCGGCGGTCACCGTGGATGCGAAGAGGGTCGTCGAGCCCTGGCTACGGTGGTGGGCGACGGCTCGCAGGGCGGCGGAGTGGTCGGGGTCGGTAAAGTCGGCACCGGCGCCGCCGTGACAGTGGGTGTCGACGTATCCAGGCAGGATCCACTCGTCGACGAGCTCGGCCTGAGCATCGATGCCCTCACTGACCTTGGTGATGCGTCCGGCTTCGACGGTGATCGTTGCCGGTGAGTCACTTCCGTCCCGGGCGACGACGTGGTGCGAAGCGATACGGCTGATCATCGATGCCTCCTTGGCAGCGGCTTTTTCCACATACTGCCACATCGTCACGACGTGAACTCCAGATCCGTCTGCACCAAGATCTGCCAGTATCGGACCATGGCCCAGCCCAAGATCCCCCGTGACCTCCTCCCCTCCGACCCCCGTTTCGGGTGTGGCCCGTCCCGGATCCGGCGGGAGGTGGTGGCCCGTCTGGCTGAACCGGGATCGGTGATGGGCACCTCTCATCGCCAACCACCTGTTCGTCATGTGGTCGCCGCCATCCGCGAGGAGCTCGGCGCTCTCTACGATCTTCCGGCCGGGTATGAGGTTGCCCTTGGCAACGGCGGAGCCACCCTCTTCTGGGACATGGCGACCGTCTGTCTGGTGGAAAAACGCGCTGCCACAGGCGTGTATGGCGAGTTCACGAAGAAATTCTCCACAGCTCTGCAGGGGGCACCCTTCCTCGCTGACCCGGCAGTTTTCCAGGCCCCACCCGGCGACCTCGCCCTGCCACGAGCCGTCGGAGAGGTTGACGCCTATGCGTGGGCCCACAACGAGACCTCCACCGGAGTCGTCGCACCGGTGAGTCGTCCAGATGACATCGCGGAGGATTCCCTGGTCATCGTCGACGCCACATCGGCCGCCGGTGGACTCGCCGCAGACGTGGCGCAGACCGACGCCTACTACTTCTCGGCTCAGAAGAACCTGGCCTCAGACGGCGGATTATGGCTTGCGATATTGTCACCAGCAGCGATCGAACGCTCGCAACAATTGACTGCCTCACCTCGCTGGGTACCACAGATGCTCGATCTCAGCGTCGCAGTGACGAACTCCCGGGCCGACCAGACCCTCAACACTCCGGCACTGGCCACACTGGTCATGGTGGAGGCCCAGTGCCGTTGGCTGCTGGACAACGGCGGCATGGCGTGGGCGGCATCGCGCACCGCGTCAACCTCGGGCATCCTCTACCGCTGGGCCGAGGACAACCCGCTGACGACCCCATTCGTCACCGACCCGGGGCTGCGCAGCCCTGTCGTGGTGACGATTGACATCGACGAGTCCGTCGACGCGGCCCACCTGTGTGCCCGCGCCCGCGAGAACGGGATCCTCGACATCGAGCCCTATCGCAAGCTGGGCCGCAATCAGATCCGGGTGGCCACCTTCAGCTCGATCGAACCAAGCGACGTCGAGGCCTTGACGGCCTGCCTGGATTGGCTACTGGAGCACCGCGATTAACGGTGCCGCCACGTGGTGTCCTGGGAGCGGCCGTGGAAGAAGGTCACGACCCCGGCACACAGCGCCACCGCGAACGCCCCCAACACCGCGGTGAGGGTGCCCGAGCGTGCCTTGGAGGTGGGCTTCCCACTGGCCTGGGTCGCCCCTGCCCGGGGGGTGGGAGTCGACGAGGGGGTCGGCGACACCGAGGTCAGCGTCGTCGGAAAGTCAAGTCCTTTCACCGCGGTGCCGGAGGTCGCGATTTCCAGGGTCTTCTGGGTGGTGTCGGTGGTGATGGCCTGCCCACCCGAGAAGGACGCGTTGGCCAGCGTCTTCCAGGAGTAGGCATCAACGACGCGAACCTCGTGGTCGGTCAGCATCGCCAGCCGTGATCCGTCTGGCAGGAAGGTGGCGTCCTTGACCCCAGCGGGAGCGTTGGCCACCTTCTCCAGTGGGTTGGACTCCGTGCGGCTGGCTTGCGGGCCGCCACGGTAGATCGCCGGAGCGGGACCGCCAGTGATGATGTAAAAGGATCCCTTAGGACTGACTGCCAAGGCCTTGGCATCGTGAGCGCCGTCAGGGTAGGTGAACATCCACTCGTGATAGGTGGACTGATCGGCAGCCGGCGAGGTGGGAGACATCACTCGGACGCCGCGACGCTTGGCGTCCTTGTCACCGATGTCAGCAACATAGAGCGCCCCGTTGGCCCATGACATCGCCTGCACGTCGTGGAAGGCTGGCTCCCACGTCACCCGGTGGACTTCCTTACCGGTCTTGTCGAGAGCGAGCAGGGAGTGGACCGTCGACTGCGAACCATCGGTGACCCAGTACCAGTCATGGTCGAGATCGGCAGCCATGCCAACCGGGTTGCCAAGCTTCTCACCGGTCGACACGGTGAGATCAACGGCAGCAGCCGGGCCAGCCGACAGCCCCCAGGCACACCCCAGGGCCACCAGCGCACTCGCGCAGCGGAAATGTCGGGCTCGGGATCGTCGGGTCACGAAGAGACATCCTGCCATGCCGGGTCGACCTGTCACAGCAGGGATCCCACCACGACAAGCAGTACGAGAATGATGAGAACCCCGCTGACGATGTGTTGCCTCGAGCGCGGATTCATGGATTACACCTTATGCCGACCCCAAGACGAATACCCTGTTGCCATGGGTGGGTTGAGACTCAACGCCATCGCGATCGACGAAGTTCGCGACATGTTTGGGGCTGACGAGGGCCTCGCCAAGAAGCTGCGCAAGTGGACCGAGGCCACCTTCAGCGTGCCCGTCCATCACCATCGTCGCTCAGGTTGGCGCAACCCTTTCCATCCGCTCTACAAGCCCCACGTCGAGGGCCCGGTACTGCCGGCGGGATGGCCGACTCCCAATGACGTCGAGGACTTGGTTCGTGGCCGCTACATTGAGCCTGATCGTCTGAGACGGTGCTGGCGACTGGTCAATGAGTGGCTGACCCACCTGTCATGGGGATGGACCGAGATCCCGATGTCGGTGGCCCGCCTCGATGAGCTCGACTTCGACCTGGCCGCTGCCGGATTACCCAGCACTTGTGCCATCAACCGGCTCATGGTCAATGACCCGCAGATTCCGCTGCGGCCGGCACCAGGAATGAAGACCGGCTATGCGCGCACCGGGCAGGTATTGGCAACTCGGCTCGGGCTGGCTGAGGTCGTCGACAAGATACCGGCGCAGCGGCGAGGCGAAGCTGACGCCATCCTGGACTTCCTCAACTCATATCCGGGGTGGATGGACCTCGCCGTCGACCTGGGCCGCCCGGCGCCAGACCTCTTGGTGGTCTGGCAACCTGACACCGTCGATGGGGTCCGGCCCACCAGCATCACATCTGGCCAAACAGTCTCATGAGCAGGGACTGGGCGAAGTAGATCACGAAGAGGGCTGCAACCACCCACAACAGGGGATGGATCTTGCGTGCCTTGCCAGCGATGGTCTTGGTGATGCAGAACATGATGAGGCCAGCGCCGATACCCGTGGTGATCGAGTAGGCGAACGGCATGAGCACCATGCCCAGGAAGGCTGGCAAACCTTCCTCGGCGTGTTTCCAGTCAATGTGGGTGACCTGGGCCATCATGAGGAATCCGACGAAGACCAACACGGGTGCGGCCGCCTCCGACGGAATGATCGAGACGATCGGGGACAGGAACATCGCCAGCAGGAATCCGATGCCGGTGACGATGGAGGCGATACCCGTTCGGGCCCCCTCCCCCACGCCGGCAGCCGATTCGACGTAACCGGTAGCCGAGGAGGCCGAACCAAGACCACCGGCGACGGCGGCCAAGGCATCGACGACGAGGATCCCCTTGAGGTGCTCGGGGTTGCCGGTCTCATCGAGGATGCCGGCCTGGTCACCGATGGCGACGACGGTTCCCATGGTGTCGAAGAAGTCGGCCAGCATGAGGGAGAAGACGACCAGCAGGGTTCCCAGGAACACTCCGATGCGGAAGTGGCCGTCAACCAGGAAGCCGCCGAACAGATCGACGTGACCCAGCAGGCCCAGATTTGGCAGACGGAAGTCAGCTGCTCCGGGCAGCCTCGGAACGTTGAGGGCCCAGCCGGTGGGGTTCTGTTCGCTCTGCGGCCCCAGGTGAGCGATCGCCTCGATGATGACGCCCAACAGGGAGGTACCGAGGATGGCGATGAGCATGGATCCCTTGACGTGACGCTGGTGCAGCACGACGAGAAGCAGGAATCCGACCAGACCCAGGAAGATCGGCCAACCCTCCAGGCTGCCACCCACACCCAAGGTGACGGGAGTACCAGCACCGCGGCGAATGACGCCAGAGTCCACGAAACCAACGAAGGCGATGAACAGGCCAATTCCGACGCTGATCGCCGAGCGTAGCGAGTTCGGGACGGCCCGAAAGATCATTTCTCGCACGCCCGTGAGGACGAAGATGAGGATGAGGACACCCTCCCACACCACCAGACCCATGGCCTGGGGCCAGGTCATCGTCGGGGCGATGACGTAGGCCAGCAGGGAGTTGATACCAAGACCGGTCGCAATACCCATCGGGAATCGGCCCCAGATGCCCATGGCGATCGTCATGATCGCCGCCACGAAGGCAGTGACGGCCATGACCATCATCTTGTTGTCGTCGATGGCGGCAGTGTTGAGGGTGGTGCCGGCCGCATCGAGGAACTTCGGAGCACCGCTGAGGAGCTTGCCGTTCTTGTCCGCCGCGGTCCCGATGATGAGAGGGTTCAGGGCCAGAATGTAAGCCATCGTGAAGAAGGTGACGATGCCGCCGCGAACCTCACGTGATCTCGTCGATCCTCGTTGCGTGAGATGGAACCACTGATCGATTCTTGCTGATGTGGTGATGCTAGACACGGGGGCATTCTAGGGATGACGTGTCTGGGTCACAGTGCGGGGGCATTAGGATGGCACCGTGGCGAACCAGCGTGAACACCTGCTGACCCAGGCCAATGTTGCCCCCGTTGACGAGAACGGGGTGACGGTCGGCATTGTGGGCACCATCGCCTTCGCGGTGGCGTCCATCATCTGCTGGATCATGCTCGACCGTCTCACCGACGCCGGCTACCGCGACTGGCTGTGGATCTGCCTGACGGGCACCGGGCTGGGGATCGTCGGCACGGCATACTGCTGGCGACGATCAGCCCGCTGAATCCCACGCACCTCAGTCGAACAACGAGTCGTCAATCGAGATGGTGTCGAAGACTGGCTCGGGCAGTTCAATCCCGCGATGCTTCTCGACGACGTCGGAGTGGCCGCCACAGCCGTGGTCGACGTGAACCACTGAGCCGTCGGAGGTCGAGAACTCGTTGGAGCACACTCCGAAAACCCGCCCCAGGGAGTGCTGGATACGCACGAAGTAGCCACAGGTGGCGCAGCGGGCAGGGGCATGCCGACTCATGGCGTTGTCAGGGCCACCCTCACCGGCCAGCCAACGCTCAGCGGTGGAGTCACGACCCTCCCGCGACAGCACACGCTCACGGCCAAGCCCCAACTCGGAGGCCACAGCGCGGGTGGCAGCCCACTCAGCCGGGTCCTGGTCAGTGGCAAGCTCGCCACCGGTATAACCAGGCTCCAGACGCGGATCATTGTCGGCAGTGGGCATGAGGGTACCGGCGGTGATGTCCCCGGCGCGCACACGGTCCCGCCACGGCACCCACTCGGGGGCCAGCAGCGAGTCGTCGCCGGGGACCAGGACGACCTCGTTGACGGTGACGTTGCGTCCGCGCAGGGCACGCGACATCGTCACGGCCCACCGCCAGCCCCGATACCCCGGATGCGGGCACTCGAAGAGGTGGGTCAGGACGCGCTCAGCCTCGACGACCGTCCCGACGTGCTCACCCACCCCGAAGTCACCCGCGCGGTGTTCGGCCGCTTCCCGTGCCTGGTCAACAGCTTTCGCGATGGTCGCGTCAGGCTTGACGGCCCGGGTCGCAGAGCGCGGTTTCGACGTCACCTGTGTCATCACAGCTCCAACTCATCGGCAACAGCACGAAGCATCTTGGCCACCGCGCCGGCGGTGCGCGGATCGGGATGACGTCCGTGCCGGTAGCCATTGCCCATCTTGTCTAGCATCTTGATGAGGTCCTCGCAGATCACCGCCAGCTCCTGCGGCTTCTTGCGGCTCGCCTTGGACAACGAGGCCGGGGTCTCGATGATCTGCAGGGACAGGGCCTGCTCTCCGCGACGTCCCTCAACAACCCCGAAGTCAACCTTCTGACCGGGTTTCAGGGCATCCACCCCTGCGGGCAAGGCGGAGGCGTTGACGTACACGTCGCCGCCGCCGTCCTTCGTCAGGAAACCGAACCCCTTGGTGGCGTCGTAGAAACGCACCTTTCCGGTTGGCATCTCTGGCTCACTCCTTCTGCTCATGACGGTCGATGGACCGCCATACAAGGCTACAGCCTTGTCGACGGTCCACCACTGGCGATCTTGCCACAGCCTGTCAGGAAGATGCCCAACGAGCTGGAAGAGTCACATCAACCGGTCTCACATGGTGCCGGAGAGATCACCCCGCTGGCCGTCAGTCCACCGGAAGTAGTCAGCCATCGTCAGCTTGGATGCGGCGGCCTCGTCGGCTATGACGAGAACATGGGGGTGGAACTGCAACACCGAGGCCGGGCACATGGCCGAGACCGGGCCCTCGACAGCTCCCGCGAGGGCGTCAGCCTTGTTGGCCCCGATGGCCAGCAGAACGATGTTGCGGGCATCCATGATCGTCCCGAGCCCCTGGGTGACACAGTGGCTGGGAACCTTCTCGCCCTCCTCGAAGAAGCGAGCATTGTCAGCCTTGGTCCGCTCGGCGAGGGTCTTGACGCGAGTCCGCGACGACAGCGAGCTGGTCGGCTCGTTGAACCCGATGTGGCCGTTGGCCCCAATGCCGAGAATCTGGACATCGACCCCGTCGGCCCCCTTGATGGCCGCCTCGTAATCGGCGCAGGCTGCGTCGAGGTCGTCGGCCATGCCATCCGGGGTGTGCACGTCAGCGGGGTCCAGCCCGAGCTGCTCGGTGACGGTGTGGCGAATGGTGGCCGCGTAGGAGCGCTCGTCGTCGGCGGGAAGACCGACGTACTCGTCCAGGGCGAAGGCGCGCAGACCGGTGAAATCAGCCTTGCCTTCCTGAGCGAGAGCAGCCAGCGAGGAATACGTCGTCAATGGGGTTGATCCTGTCGCCACCCCCAACACCGGATTCTTGGCCCGGGCCAGAACCTTGGCTATACGCTCGGCGGCAATTCGCCCGACAGCCTGCTCGTCGGAGCAGATGATGACCTCCATGTCGACCCCTCCCTCATATGCGCGTCCACACCGCGCATCACGTCGTGTCCATGGTGAGACTAGGCCCTCGTGAGCGCGCTTGAGCGATGGCAATCATGACCGGTGAGCGTTGACCCGCACACACTGAGCGCACCGCGTGACCGGCCTCACCCCCTACCATGGAGCCATGGCGCACAGCACTGTCAGGAGAGCACCCATCGATGCCGTCGGCTCCCGTCCTGCCCCCAGTGCCTTCCAAGCTCCTCGGGTCGCTCCTCTCGAGACGGTGACCCTTCCCGTCAACCCGGCCGCCGGGATGCCATCCATCGGCCCTCGCAACTATTACGGCGGGGATGACCGTCCACTGGCCGAGTTGGCACCGCGCCGTCGCAGCAGCCGCGAACCCCACGACCCGTTCTCCACCCAGGCAGGACTGACCGGTCCTCGTGCCGAGCGTCGTGACCCGTACATGCCCATCCGCACCACCAGGTTGGCCAGTGGCTCCTCAACCTGGGCCGCTCCGGCGGGAGCCCCCATCTCAACGGTTCCACCGCCGCGTATCAAACCCATCCGGATGCCCCGGCGCCTTGATCCGCGCATGCCTGCCACCGCTGGCAGCCGATCCTTCCTCGATCTGTGTCGGGCGCTGGGCTGGCCGTGGATCGTCGTCTTGGCACTGGGATGCGTGTGGTCCCCGCTGTCGATACCGGCGCTGATTCTCGCCTGGTTGCTGGCATGGCGTCATCCTTTCGCCGCCGGGCGTCTCAACAAAGCCCTCACCGCCGTGACGGTCGTCGTCATCATCGGAGGAGCCACCGAGTCTCCGGTACGAACCGTGCTGGCCCAGTTCGCATGGATGTCTCGCCTGGGCTGCATCGTGATGCTCGCACTCGGATTCATCCTCATTGATCGTCGCCTGACCCCTCCGGATCCGAGGTCACGTCGATGAGTACGGTCGATGAACCGACGACCCTTGCCTCCACGATTCGAGGTCTGGACGCCCAGGGACTCTCCCGGCTGTTGACCCTGCGTCCCGACCTGGCCAATCCCACCCCACGCGACCTGGCTGAGGTCTCTTCACGGGCCGGCACCCATGCGTCGATCAATGCGGCCATTTCCAGCCTGGACCGGTGGCGACTGAGCCTGTTGACGGCGCTCGCCGCACTGGGAGACCTCACACTGGCTGAGCTGGTCGAGGCCATCTGCCAGGGATGGCCGACCGATCCCGACACGATCCGTGCAGACGTCGCCGACGGCTTGTCCGATCTGCTCGACATGATGCTGGTCCTGGAAGATTCCGGCCACCTGCATGTCAGTCACGTCGTCACCGCCCACCTGTCTGAATACCCGGCCAGTCTGGCACCGGTGTCGATGGTGCCCATGGACTGTGAGGACGTGGCCGCAAGTCTGGCTGCCGCCGGACCCCAGGCACGCACCGTGTTGGAGCGTCTGGCGTGGTCGCCCACCGGCCATGTCCCCAACGCTCGTCGCACGGTCACACCCGAGACGGCGACGACCCCCGTCGACATGGCGCTGGCTCACCACCTGCTGCGTCCCCTCGACGATGAGACCGTCATCCTGCCCCGCGAGGTGGCCCTGCTGCTGCGCGGGAATCGTCTCTTCGCCGAACAGCCCAGCCCCACCCCACCGGCATGGCCTCAGCCGCGTCAAACCAGCCTGGTCAACCGCGCCGGCTTGGGGACAGCTCTGGAGGCTGTGAGCGCAATGTCCGCACTCTTGGAAGGGGTGGAACGTCACGACTGCACCGTGCTGGCCAATGGCGGCATGGCCAAGAGAGACGCCCGCACCGTGCTGTCTCGGGTGGCTCCAGGCGACGACGGCTGGGTGCACCTGGCCCTGGCCGCCACTGGAGGGTTCATCGCGGCCGATGGGCGCAGCTGGCTGCCGACTCTGGTTGCGGACCGCTGGCGCACTGATTCCCTGTGGGGTCAGTGGGTCAGCCTGCGCGATGCCTGGCGACGCATCCCGCAGTTTCCCGGCACTCTCGACAACACCTTGACCGCCTCGTCGCCAGCTACCGCACAGGCGTGGCGGCGTCTGGTCCATGAGGAATTGAGCACCGCTGAACCTGGCACCCCCATTGAGGCTGGTCTGGTCGCCGACCGCATCCGGTGGCGTCAACCAGGCACCACCGTCGAGGATTCCTTGGTTGAGGCTGTTCTCGACGAGTGTCAAGTGCTGGGGATGATCGCTGTGGGAGCGCGCACCGATCTCGTCGATGCCCTCACCTGCGCTGACATGCCAGAACGCACTGACGGGGTGATCCTGCAGTCCGATCTCAGCGTCATTGCCCCCGGCCCGCTGACCCCCGACACCGCCGCCGACCTCGCCCTACTGGCCGATCGGGAGTCCACCGGGATCGCCGGTGTGCGCCGATTCAGCCGGACCAGTCTGCGTCGAGCCCTCGATGCCGGGTGGACTGGGCAACGGGTGCGCCAGTGGTGGTCGGACCACTCCCTCAGCGATGTTCCACAAGGGCTGCTGGTCCTCCTCGACGACGTGGTGCGTGACTACGGCCGGGTGTCGGTGGCCGCTGTTGGCGCCTTGGTGGAGGTTGACGACCCCGCTGGTGTCGAGTCCATTCTGCGTAGTGCTCTGGCAACCGATCTGGGGCTGCGTCGCGTTGGTCCGCAGGTGCTGGTGGCCCAGGCAGAACCCGATCAGGTGCTCGCCGGGCTGCGCCAATTGGGAATGTCCCCGGTGGCACGCGATTCCCACGGCGACGTCTTCTCGGCCCCGCCTCCACCACGTGCCAAGGTCGACGCCCCGTCGTCTGCAGTTCCGCAGGCCGATCCGGAGGGCCTTGCCGCCTCGTTGCTCAACAACCAGGGCCGCGGGTTCTCGGATCGCCGTCAGCTCCTGTCCCAGCTACATCAAGCTCAACACGAGGGTGCGTGGATGCAGATCGAGCGAGTCATCGACGATGGCACGACGGTACGGCAGACGGTGAGAATCATGGCGGTCGCGGCAGGGGCGGTGCGCTGCGTCATCCGTGGTGGTGGCGGGGTGGCGATCGTCCCGGTATCTCGGATCACTGCCTGCCAACCAGCCTGACGACGTCTCATCAACCCCTGTGGGAGGGAACAAATCTGGGGTCAGGGGCGATACTGGAAGCGATGACTTCTGTACCGGGCCCCCTCATTGTCCAGTCCGATCGCACCCTCCTGCTGGAGGTCGATCATCCTCTGGCGGACGAGTGTCGTCATGCCATCTCCCCTTTTGCGGAACTGGAACGGGCTCCCGAACACATCCACACCTACCGACTGACCCCACTGGGTTTGTGGAATGCCATGGCCGCTGGTCACGACGCCGAACAGGTCGTCGACACTCTCATGCGGTACTCCCGCTACCCGGTGGCCTCCGGGCTCCTCATCGACGTCACCGAGACGATGTCACGCTATGGCCGGTTGCGCATCGAGAAACACCCCACCCATGGGCTCGTCCTGGTGTCGACCGACAAGGCCGTACTCACCGAGGTACTGCGATCCACGTCAGTGCGTGGTCTCGTCGGTGACCAGATCGACGACGAGACGGCGGTGGTCCACCCGTCACAGCGCGGCGTCCTGAAACAGACCCTGCTGAAACTCGGCTGGCCGGCGGAGGACCTCGCCGGATACGTCGACGGCGAGCACCACGACATCGATCTGACCGAGGATGGGTGGGGCCTGCGGCCGTACCAGCGGGTGGCGGCAGAGTCGTTCTGGGACGGCGGGTCCGGGGTTGTCGTGCTGCCCTGCGGAGCCGGCAAGACCGTCGTCGGGGCGACAGCCATGAGCTTGGCTCGATCCACGACGCTCATCCTCGTCACCAACACGGTCTCCGCCCGGCAATGGAAAGAGGAGCTCGTCCGCCGCACCTCGCTCACCCCTGACGAGATCGGGGAGTATTCCGGGTCGCGCAAACAGGTCCGCCCCGTGACGATCGCCACGTATCAGGTCATCACCACCAAACGTCATGGCGTACATCCGCATCTGGAGCTTTTCGAGGCCCGCGACTGGGGTTTGGTGATTTATGACGAGGTTCACCTGCTACCCGCCCCGGTCTTCCGCATGACGGCCGACTTGCAGGCGCGTCGTCGTCTCGGCTTGACGGCCACCCTGGTACGCGAGGATGGGCACGAGGATGATGTGTTCACCCTCATCGGCCCCAAGCGCTACGACGCCCCCTGGAAAGAAATCGAAGCCCAGGGGTGGATCGCTCCTGCCGATTGCGTCGAGGTGCGGGTGAGTTTGCCTGAATCTGACCGAATGGCCTGCGCCATGGCTGAACCTGACGTTCGTTACCGGATGGCCGCGACCCTGCCCATCAAGAACCGGGTGGTTGCGGACCTAGTAGCCCGCCATCGGGGCCAACCGACCCTGGTCATCGGCCAGTACGTCGACCAGTTGGAAGAGTTGGCCGACGAATTGGAGTGCCCGATCATCACCGGTGCGACGACACCTACCCGGCGTCAAGAGATCTACCAGGATTTCCGGGAGGGGAAGATCGACCTGCTCGTGGTCTCCAAGGTCGCCAATTTCTCCATTGACCTGCCAAGCGCCGAGGTCGCCATCCAGGTCTCGGGAGCCTTCGGGTCTCGTCAGGAGGAAGCCCAGCGTCTGGGACGTCTGCTTCGGCCCAAGGACGGGATCGTCGCCCGGTTCTACGCGGTAGTCTCGCGGGATACCGTCGATGCCGAGTTCGCCAGTCATCGTCAGCGCTTCCTTGCCGAACAGGGGTACTCATACCGCATCGTTGACGCCGATGACTTGGACGCCTTGGACTCGACAGCATGAGAATGGACGTGAACGTAACGGGTGTTGGAATAGGAGAACGAATTTGTCTGGGAAAGCACCGATCTCCAGGCGTGTCGCGCTGGGCGGCTTGATTGCTGCGACTGGTGCGGCCATCGGCCTACCGGTAATCCAGGCTACGAACAGACAGAGCCACCCGACTCCCCCGACTCACCCGACTCCCCCGACTCCCCCGACGCAATCGACTGACCCGACTCACTCGACGCACCAGCAGCGTCCCCGGCATACCCCGACGAAAGTGACTAATCCGGCTGATCCTGGACCCTATGTCGCGTTCCCCTACGAGGATGAACTCAAGAAGTACCTCGACTCTCGCGATGGCGAGCAGTCGGTGGCCATGAGGGTGCATGGGAACCGCGAGATTCATGTCCTCAACCACGGAGCCACGCATTACATCACGGCGTCGATCATCAAGCTCGCAATCATGGAGACGGTCATGATCCAGGCAGCGGGTGAGAATCGTCAGCTGTCTGACTCCGAAAAGGACCTTCTGGCACCGATGATCGAGGAATCCAGCAATGACGCCGCGACCGCTTTGTGGAGCAAAGCCGGTGAGGCCGACGGGGTCCGCAAGGCGATGCACCGCATGGGAGCCACTCACACCACCTTCGATCCCGAAGGTCGCTGGGGATTGACCTCGACGACGGCCGCAGACCAAGTTGTCCTCGCAGACCACATCTTCTGCCCCAACAAGATCATCCCTGAGTCCATGCGGACCTATGCCCAAAAACTCATGTCCAACGTCGAAAAAGATCAGGACTGGGGCATGACGGCTGGAATGCGATCGCCCCACGTCAAGAATGGTTGGCTGCCACGCGAGGATGGCTGGCACGTCAATTCCGTGGCTTCCACCGGAACAAAGGGATACACCGCGGTGGGGCTGACCCATTCGACCGACGCCTCCATGGAGACCCTCATCGAAACTATTGAGGGGATGGCACGGATCATTGCGCGCCACCAGCCAGACAGCGCGACGGCTCCTTCGTAATCACCATCAACACAGTCTTCGTAGGCCACCACCCCAGCATCCCAGGGCGCCGAGAACGACCACGGTGAATTCCCCTTCCGTGCCCAGGCACCCAGGACATGGGGCTTTGCGCGCTCTGAAACCCCCAACTCCTCCGCTTTGTCTCAGCCGGCGAGGCGATCAAGCAGGTCGCGCCAGGAGCGCACCAAATCGGCGTCCACCCACGCCTTCCAGGACCCCTGAGGTCGGGCCGGGCTGCCAATGTGGAAGGCACGCACACCGGCCCGATACAGCCACGGGACGTGCTCGGGACGCAGGCCACCGCCGGCCATGATGAGCTCGGCCACTCGAGGGTTGGCCTCGGCTCGGGAGATGAGGTCGTCGAGACCGTGCTCGATGCCTCGCGGTGATCCGGCAGTGAGGACCTGATCCAGCCTCGGCAGAGTCAGCAGTTGCACCCATGCCTTGTCGGGCTCCAGGCTGTTGTCGATGGCTCGGTGAAAGGTCCAGCCTGACCAGCCCTCGGTGAGCTCGGTGACGGTCTCGATGTCGACCCCGGTGGCTTCGTCGAGAAATCCCAGCACCGGACCGTCAGCGCCAAGATCGCGATAGGTGCTCAGCAGGTGGACCATTTCGTCACGCCTGCGCGGACCGGCACGAAATCCACTGTCCAGGCGCATCATGGGACGCACCGGGATGTCGACGACGCTGAGAGTGCGTGCCAGCAATTCCGGGCTGGGCGCAAGACCGTCGTCGTCCATGGTGCCGACCAATTCGATGCGATCGGCCCCTCCCTGTGCTGCCCGCTTGGCGTCGTTCTCGTGCAGACAGATGACCTCGAGCAATGCCATGTTCTAATTCTTGCGCCAGTCTCGTCGAATCGTCACGATCAGGCCGGTCACGAGGATGACGAGGGCGAGGGTGCTGATGATGGATCCCTCTGCCCCGAAGGTTCCTCCGGTGATCCAGGAGCGGGATCCGTCCGTGGGATCAACAGTCATCAGGGTGTATCTGAATCCCAGTCCGGAGACGTCGAATCCCAACACCACTCCCTGCAACCAGTTCCAGACAGTGTGAAACCCCATCGCGGCGATCAGATTTCCTCGCCAGATCACCAATAGACCCAACATGAGGCCATATCCCGCAACGTTGACCAGTGCGATCCACGTCATCCCTGGGTTTGCGCCATGGAGGGCAGCAAAGACGACAGCTTGGATGGCCAGACCGGCAGGAATCCCCCACCTCGCTGCCAGCGACTGCATGAGGTAGCCACGCAGCACGACCTCCTCGGCACATCCCTGGACCAAGAACAACGCGAGCGAGGCGACGGTGAGCACCGCTGCCGTGGCATCGGGACGGGCCCACGCCATCCGAACCTGACCGAGGCCCGTCATGACGACAACGTCAACCGCCAAGATCGCAACCGCGATCGCCACGCCGATCCCGACGTCGCGAGCGGGCCCGCGCAAACCCAGGCACGCCATCGGCCGCTGCTCGACGAACCTCATCCACAACCACAGCACCAACCAGACCCCCGCGAATGACGCCAGAAGCAGGATCGTCGAGGTCTGGGCATCGGGATGGCCCCCCACCAACGCCGTGAGCACAAACGCGAAAACACCTTGTCCCACCCCGAAGATGGCCATTGCGGCCAGCAGGGACAGCAATGGGTGAAGAGTTCCAGCTCCGGCCAGAAACTCATCGACGGGACGCTCGCGAGCACGAGATGCCTTCGGGGCGTCTGCGCCCTGTGTTGACGGCACTCCCGCGGATCCGGTGCCCTCTGTTGACGGCACTGGATCCGCAGAATGTTGGTCGTCAATGCTCACCCAGGGATTGTACCGATAGGCGTCAGAGCGTGACGACGCGATGCTCCTTGGCGCTACGCGATGCCGCATCGGCCAGGACCAAGGCCTCGTAGCCATCACGTACCGACGGAGAGACCACACCGCCGACGGCGATTGAGTCCAGGAACGTCTCCAACTCAATACGGTAGGCATCCTCGTAACGCTCGAGGAAGAAGTCCAAAACCGCGGTCTTCGCCTCAGTTTGGGTGCTGGTGGCCTTGCGCACTGCGGTCGCGGTCAGGTTGTCGGCACTGAGCATGCCGGCAGCGCCGAAAGCCTCAATGCGCTGGTCATATCCAAACGCGCACGTCCGCGAGTTGACGATCGTGGCGAGCTTGCCGTCACGAGACTTCAGAGTGACGATCACCTGATCGAGATCTCCCTGCTCCGCAATCTCTGGACAGACATTGGTGCCCACGGCATTGACCTCAGCGATGTCGCCGAGGAAGTGTCTCACCATGTCGAAGTCGTGGATCGTCATGTCCTTGAAGATGCCGCCAGAACCCGCAATGTAGGAAGCGGGCGGAGCCGCTGGGTCTCGGGATACGACGATGAATTGTTGCAGAGCACCAATCTCGCCATCATCGAGACGCCTCTTCAAGGCACTGAAAGTAGGATCAAAGCGACGGTTGAAGCCCATCATCACCTGATCAGCGCGATCACCGAGCTCGTCAATGCACCTCTTGGCGGACTCGATGTCAAGTGCAATCGGCTTCTCACACATCACTCGTTTACCGCTGTTGACCGCCTTGAGTATGTGGTCAACGTGAAACTGCGTTGGAGATCCAATGACGACGGCGTCGATAGTGGGATCGTCGAAAACGTCATCTGGATCCAAGCAGTACCTCACACCGTATTTTTCGGCGAGAGCACGCGCATTCTGTTCGAATGGATCACAGATGAGCGCCAACGTGACATCGTCACGGGCCCCAATAGCTCGAGCGTGTACGTGGCCGATGCGTCCGGCTCCGATGATGGCAATGTTGATCATGCTGTGAACTCCCGTGTTCGACAAAGCTGAGCACCCACCGGTGACGGCGAGTTTCCATTATGTTAGCACAAAGTAGCGTCCTTGCCGGAGATTCTCCGAACTTGGGCAACTATTGCCCTCTCTATTGACAGGACATATACTACGACAAGGAGCCTGAAGCATAGGAGCTCAGGCCCGCGAGACACGAGGAGCACATCGATGAAGATTGCCGGAGCGCCCATCAGCTGGGGCGTGTGCGAGGTTCCGAACTGGGGTTACCAGATGACTCCAGAGCGCGTCCTGACTGAGATGAAGCAGATTGGCCTCACAGCTACCGAGTTTGGCCCCCAAGGTTGGCTGCCTATTGAGGCCGAAGCCCGCGCCGCGGAGGTGAAAAAGTACGGCCTCAAGCCCGTGGGCGCGTTCTTCCTGTCCGTCATGCACGATCCAGACTTCGATCCGATTCCCATGGTGAACAAAGAGCTTGACGCTTTCGAAGCCGCTGGAGGTGACTATCTGATCCTCGCCGCGGACTCCGGACGCGAGGGATACGACAACCGCCCAGTCCTCGACGAGGCAGGTTGGAACACTCTGTTCACCAACCTTGACCGTATCCGAGAAGTCTGCGCCAGTCGCAACGTCACGGCCTGCCTGCACCCCCATTGGGGAACGATGGTCCAGAACCGTGACGAAGTGATTCGAGTGCTCGACAACTCCTCGATTGGGCTGTGCCTGGACACAGGCCACCTGGCGTGCGGTGGTACGGACGTCGTCGAGTTGGTGCGCGAGTATGCCAACCGTGTCGACATCATCCACGCCAAGGACGTTCACAAGGACATGACTGACAAGCTTCTACCAGGCGAGATCACCTGGTCAGAAGGCATCCGCTCAGGGATGTTCGCGCCCATCGGAGAGGGAGACATCGATTTCGCCGCCATCGTGAAACTCCTCGACGAGGCCGGATTTGACGGCTACTACGTCCTGGAGCAGGACATCATGATCAACGAGGAGCCACCGGCGGGCAGCGGCCCCATCATCAACGCGAAGAAGTCCTACGAGGCCTTGGCGTCACTGGGACGATAAACCAACACATACCCTGCAACGTCGCCTCAAATCGGTTGCATCATGGCGCTTGGCCCGTTCTCGCCAGAGGACGGGCCAAGCCCCGTTGATGGACCAGCCTCACCGATAGCGGCAAAGGGTCCGGGGCCGCACTCGGCCCCGGACCCAATATCGGCCGTCACAAGGACATGTCGATCACGCCACGACCGACCATCGCACCATCTCGAAGCATGGCGTAGCCCTCGTTGACCTCATCGAGACTGAACACCTTGTTGACAACCTTGTCGACATCAATGATGCCGCGAGCAGCCATGGCAACGACGGCAGGCAAGTCGACTCGCGTGCGCGCACCGTAGGATCCCAAGATCGACTGGCCACGCCGGACCGTCCTGTTGATCTCCACACCGGCAGTCTGCACTCCCGCTCCCAGCCCCACAGGAACCATGCGTCCACCATCAGCCAGGACATCCAGAGCCGTCGTCCACGTGGCAGGTATGCCCAATGCCTCGAAGGCAATCTGGACACCTCGCCCGCCCGTGATCTCGAGGACTCTCCGCCTGGCGTCTTCCTTGACAGAGTTGACGGTATGGGTGGCGCCAAGGCTCCTGGCTTCCGCCAGTTTCTCGTCCTTGACATCAATGGCGATGATGGGATCAGCCCCCATCGCGCTGGCAACTTGCAAGATATTCGACCCCACTCCCCCTGTGGCAACAACTGCCACAGACTCGCCATACCTCAAGTCTGCGCCGCGACGGACCGCTCCATAGGCGGTCATCGCCGCGCACCCAAGGATGGCGGAGTTGAGCGGATCAAGCCCTGCTGGCAGCGGCACAACAGCCGTCGCAGGGACGACGCAGTACTGTGCGAGAGCACCCATCGAGTACATCGCAACCGGTTCGCCGTCCGGAGAAAACAGTCGCGTTTGTCCATCGTAGAGAGTCCCCTTCAGCCGGTTCATCTCGAAGAACGGCCCGCACAGGTCGTCTCGCCCCTGACGACAAGCTTCACACTCACCGCAAGGCATGAGAAATCCGCCCGAGACCCGCTGTCCAATTTCGAGGCCGGAATGATCCAGACCATCACCAAGTTCAACGATGACGCCACTGACCTCATGGCCGAGAACCGCCGGGACAGGAAAGCTGATCGCCCCGCCCAGGACGTGCAAGTCGGAGTGACACAGGCCGCAGGCGATGACCTTGAGGAGGACCTCGCCATGACGTGGCCTGGGAACGTTGAGGGTTTCGATGACGAGCGGCTCACCGGGCTTTCGTAGGACGGCGGCACGCATCGTTGTTGGCAAGGAATCCATAACCTTTACTCCTTTGTCCATACATTCAATGTCATTACATCAGACGCTCGCAAGTCGCACAAGATCGCACACAACGAGCTCCGGGGCCGTCGCCACCTCAACAATGAAGTCATTCCGTCGCCCACAGTCCATAGCGACAGTGCGACGACGACCCCGCTCACGGTATAGCCAAGTGGGGTGCATGACCGTACGAGCCACACACCCCACTCAGCACCCCGGAAAGAGGCTCAGGAATAGCGCTCTTCCATGTACGTCTCGATTTGTTCCAAAGACTTGTTCTGAGTTTCCGGCATGATCTTGAACAGAATCACGGCAATGACGATGTTCATAATGCCGTAAATAGTGTACGTGAGCCCACCTCCCAAGTTGGCCATCATGGACGGGAAGGTAAACGTTATAAGAGCATTGACCACCCACATGAAGAAGATAGCCGTACCGTTCATGATACCGCGAACATTCGACGGGAACATCTCACCAAGCATCGTCCAGACCACCGTACCATTAGTCGATTGCACGATGAGCATAAACACCGCCATGAGACCAAGAATCAGGTATGGCGCCCAAGTCGGCGGCGTGGTCTTATTGACAATATGTGGGGAGATCGTGAACTGGAAGGTTGCGGCGATAACAAGCAGAGTGACACCTACAGCAGAAACGTCAAAGATGAGCAAACTGCGTCGACTGAACTTGAGGATCAGCCACAGACCGGCAAGTGAACCGATGACGGACATGATGCCATTGGCCACCTGCGCGGTGATCGATGCCGAGGTTGTCATACCCGCATATTCCAGCACCTTCGGCGCGTAATACATGACGGTATTAACACCCGTGGTCTGGTTGACGATGGCCAGGAATATTCCCACTAGCATGAGTTTGCGAAGCCACGGTGTTCGCCACACGTGGGCAAACGCATTGCCCTGGTACTTATTCTCCAACTCGCGTTGCTGCGAGATGAGCATCTCCTCAACCTCAGCGTCCAGGGGGCCATCCTTCTCCGGGTCACGAACCCGCTTGAGCGCCCCAATAGCGTCGGCCACTCGGCCTTTTGCCAAGTACCAACGAGCCGACTCAGGCATCAAGCGGATACCAATCCACAACGCAATGGCTGGAATTGAACACAGCACCAACATCCAACGCCAAGCCGCGCCGTTGCCGGACTGAATGACGAGATTCTCTACAAATGTGCGGTATTGATCCGCCTCCAGGGGGCCACCCTTCGATGCCTGTAAAGCCAGGATTTGATCCCACGAATAGGTGCCCTTCGTGATGCCGAGGCTGTCGGGGTTGTTGTTGGCCTTGATGACCAGCTGTGGCCCACCATGGGCAGCGTTGATGATGGCGTTCATGGAGAATGCCAAGAGCTGACCAGTGACGATCATGAGCTGATCAATGGCAACAATTGACCCTCGAATGCGTTTGGGGGCGTTTTCGGCGAGATACACCGGGACCGTGGCCGATGCGGCACCGACGGCGAACCCAAGCACAAAGCGGAACATGTACATCACGACGACATTCGGGGAGAATGTTGTCCCCAGTGCCCCCAGCAAGAAGATCATCGCGAGGATCGTAATATTGTGACGACGTCCCCACCGATCAGACATGATGCCACCAGTCACGGCACCAATTGCGGCCCCAATGAGGAGCGTGCCGCCGATTGCACCCTCCTGAACCGGAGTTAGGCCGAGCCCACCAGCCAGGTGAGGCATATACAGATAGGGAAGCGCTCCGGAAATAACACCTGTGTCATATCCAAAAAGCAAGGATCCCAAGGTTGCCACGGCAGCAAGAGCACCGATGCCCCGGTGCTTGCCGGACGGAGGAGTCTCATCAACCATTCGGCTGATGTCTTCTTTAATGTGTGAAGGTGTACTCATGTCACCCTTTCATTCAGGGGCAGCCTCAACCCACTCGGTGGTAAATTCTCCACCTGCGGCCTGTATGCTGCCGGGCCTGTTCAAAGACACGCGATGGCGCGGTCACTTATCGAATGTGGTTCTCCCCGATACCGGCATGACATCATGCCAAGTACGGTCCCCACAGGAGGCAACGATCGCGTCGTTGATCTCTGCCGAGGCCCAGCCGTCGGCGACGGATGGACCATATTGCTGTCCGTCCAAAACCCCTTGAACGAACTTCGCGGCTTCAACGACCTTCATATCGTCGAATCCCATAGATGTTCCGGCTCCTGGTTGAAACCGCGCAAACTCCGGAAACTCAGGTCCAGCCATGCAGTTGATATACCCCTGCAAGGCGCCATTATTCCTTCCTAGACATACTTGCAAATGGTTGAGATCCTCAAAGTTCCATCTTATAGATCCATCAGTTCCATAGATCTCGACGATGTATTCTGCACGTGGCCCGACACTGACCCGACTGGACTCCAAGGTGCACATAACACCATTTTCTATACGCGCCAGGACGGCGCAGTAATCCTCATTTTCTACCAACCCGAGCTCGTCAGAGACAATCCAACCTGCATGCCCGATACCCCCTTTTAGTGGCTTAGGCCGCTGGCGGATGAACGTCTCAGACGCAGCCGAAACTTCGGTAAATCGTCTCTTCAACAGATACTGAACAAGATCTTCTCCGTGACCCATCAGATCGAGCACTACGCCGGCACCAGCGCGCTCCGGGTCATACCGCCACGTCAGCGGACCGTGTGGATCAGACGCATAGTCCGCAAGGAGCCACACTCGGACATTAGTCACCACACCCAAGCGTCCATCAGAGATCAGCTGACGCGCGAACTCAATGGCAGGAGTGTGCCGGTAGTTAAACCCAACTGAGGTGACGAGACCACGAGCCTCCGCCGCCTCCGCTATTTCACGAGACTGTTCAGCATTGATCCCCATCGGTTTTTCAATCCAGAACGGTTTTCCCGCCTCAGCCGCAGCAAGAGAAATATCACGGTGCAAGAAATTTGGAGCACATATAGAAACAACGTCTACATCAGGATTACAGATAAGGTCACGATAATCCTCAACTGCAGTATAGAATCCCAACCTTTCTACAGCCAGTTTTCGATTTTCCTCAACCAGATCACAGCACGATACCAATCGAATATCCGCTGGAATCTCTGGAAATTTTTCAGCAAGCGCCTTATATGCGCGGGTATGAAGTCTCCCCATCCATCCCAGAGAAACCACACCCACACCGATGGTTCGACCCATATCGATCACGACCTTCACGAATCTTCGTCGGCTCCCGTAGCCGACAGACCCTCACACAGCTTCGTGTGTTTGTCCTGTCAAAAGGATAGCAGATCGAGAGCTGGAGTCCAGCGTCTACGCCATCCATTTTCATGCCAGATGGATTGACTTAACCATCCCAGCACCACTGAGAGCACCCCTTGCCAGCAATGCAAGGTACGATCCAAAGCCTCCGGCCGCCCCATGTCGATGATCTCACCAGCCCAGAAATGTTGAGGCGGTCGAGGATCCACACCCGACCGCCTCAGTCAGACACGCAGGGTCATTCCTCGCGCTGGAATGACATCGTCGCTGCGTAGGTCTTCTCAGTTGGCCAACGCTCAGTAATGGCCTTGGCACGGGTGTAGAAGGTGACGCCTTCCGGGCCATGGATGTGGGTATCGCCCAGCAACGATTCCTTCCAACCACCGAACGAGTAGAACGCGACGGGAGTTGGGATCGGCACATTGACACCCACCATGCCCGCTTCCACGTCGAGGGTAAAGCGGCGGGCCACACCACCATCATTGGTAAAGATCGCAGAGCCGTTACCGAAAGGCTGAGCGTTGACGATCTTCAGCGCCTCGTCGTAGGTGTCGGCGTGGACAATGGCAAGGACAGGGCCGAAAACCTCCTCGGTGTAGACCGGAGCATCCAGGGGGACGTCGTCAAGAATCGTCGGTCCCAGGAAGTGCCCGTTCTCGTAACCGGGAACGACAAGGCCGCGGCCGTCAAGAATAACCGTTGAGCCTCGCTCCTGCGCGTCATCAATGAGGCCGACGATACGGTCCTTGGCCTTGGCGGAGATGACGGGCCCCATCTCGACTCCCTCGCCCATGCCCTCACCAACCTTGATGGCCTCGGCATGTTTCTTGACCTTCTCGGCCAGCTCCGGGCCACAACCACCGACAGCGACAACCACGGGAAGAGCCATGCAACGCTCGCCGGCAGCCCCGAAGGCAGATGCGCAGATGTGTTGGGCAGCGAAGTCAAGATCACTGTCGGGCATGACGATGGCGTGGTTGTTCGCACCACCGAGAGCCTGAACTCGCTTGCCGTGACTTACGCCAGTGTCCTGGACGATGTGGGCGACCGGCGTCGAGCCAACGAAGGAAATCGCGTCGATGCCTGGGTGAACCAAGATGTCCTGAACGCTGCGGCGATCACCCGAAAGCACATTGAACACACCGTCGGGAAGTCCGGCTTCCTTGTACAACTCCGCAGTGAGAAGCGAAGCAGACGGCGTGGGGGATGCCGGCTTGAGGATAAAGGCATTCCCAGTGGCAATGGCCAACGGGTGCATCCACATCGGGACCATGGCCGGGAAGTTGAACGGGCAGATTCCGGCGACGACACCAACCGGCTGACGGGTGGTGTGGATGTCGACCCCGGTGGACACGTCATGAGAGTATTCGCCCTTGAGCGCGACGTTGATCGCCGTCGCGAAGTCAAGGGTCTCCCGGCCACGCTGGATTTCGCCAATCGCGTCAGAGTAATTCTTGCCGTGCTCCTCGACGATGAGCCGCGCCATCTCGTCCTGATGGTCGAGCACGAGCTGGCGCATCTTGAACATGATCGCCACCCGTTTGGACAACGAGTAGCTCGCCCACTCCTTCTGCGCATCACGCGCCACCTCAACGGTGTGATCCAAGTCTTCCTTGGACGCCTGCAACAGCTCCGCCGTAACCTCACCAGTTGCGGGGTTCTCAACCGGAATCACGCCCAGTGGGGATCCCTCGTAGTACTCACCGCCGACCCAATGCCTGATGGTCTTCATGCTCGAGAACTCCTTCGTTGTCGATGAACAGCGGGGCCAACCTACTCGAGCCCCACGCGTCTCATGGTAGCCCACACGCCGTCATTTGTACTAACAAACGTAGTTGTTGGGACGTACAAGCCGCGTCAGCCCCGAGGTCATGGCAGAGCCACAGGCAATTGTGCTAACATTCTTCACGTTGAGTCAGTTCTCAACCGCTCGAGGAACCTCGAGTCAGCACACGGTCGTGCCGAGCACGGCCGTAAGGTCATGTCTCGGCACCCGAGAGGGAGTTAAGACACCACCTATGTCTGTCAGCTACGTTAACTCTGGAATCATTCCGCGCACCCCCACCGGCATGCGGTCGATCATGCGCAGCCAGGCAGCCAGCCTGCTTCGCGTTGTTCCGGCAGCACTGGTTCTCTTCGCCCTGGCCATCGCGGGCATCATCAGTGACGCCCCATTCCTCACCATCATCTCTGGTCTCGTGACCGTCGCCTTGACGATCGTACTGAGCATGGTGCATCTCTTCGGCAACGCCTGAGCACATTCAGCTCGTCGTCATCATGATCACGTGGTGCGGACGGCGACACAACATCGACAACGGACTCACGAGGGATTCCAGCTCGGCTGGAATCCCTCGTGATCCTTTAAACTCATCGGACCACCGCCCGGTCACCTAGCACGGGCTGCTTCAGAAGAACCTACGTTGTGCGGCAACGTGTTCGGTGTACTCGGCATAGGCTTTCTGCGTCGACTCCAAGCGCGACTGCGACGTGACCGGTACGTCCCACCATCCCGATGCAGGCGGATTAGGACCATACAGGTCAGTCTCGATGTGGATCATCGTGGCTCGATCAGACGCCTCCGCTTCGCGGTAGGCCTCCTTGAACTCCTCGATGGTGTGAACCTCCAGGACGTCAATTCCCCACGACCGGGCATTGGCAGCAATATCAAGGGGCAGCAAGGTGTCGTCTCCCATCACATGCCCCTGACCGTCATCATGCTGGCGGAATTTCGTCCCGAACCGTTGGGATCCGTGAGACTCCGAGAGCGCCCCGATGGAGGCAAACCCGTAGTTCTGAAGCAACACGATGATGACCTTCGCGCCCTCCTGGACAATCGTTGCCAACTCCATTGGCAGCATCTGATAGGTCCCATCACCGACGATCGCAACGACCTCAGAATCTGGCAATGCCATCTTCACGCCCAGTGATGCCGGGATTTCGTAGCCCATGCATGAGAACGCGTACTCGACGTGGTATTGCACGGGAGTGCTCGCACGCCACAAGCATTGCAAGTCACCAGGCATCGACCCAGCAGCATTGACGACCACATCATCGTCGCCCATGAGCTCGTTGAGCGCCCCGAACACCTCGGTCTGTGCCGGGAGCGGACCGTGGCCCAGGTGGTAGCAACGGTCGGTCACCTCTGCCCAAGCCTTGGCCTGTGTACTGGCGTAGTCACTCCATTCCTGAGGAACGCGATAGCCGTCAAGAGCCTCTGACAACTCCGTGAGCGCCTCACGCGCATCGGCCACCACCATCTGCGCACCTTGCTTGGCAGCATCGAAGGATCCCACATTGACGTTGACGAATGTCACGTCTGGATTCTTGAAAGCCGTCTGCGAGGCGGTTGTGAAATCGGAGTACCGAGTGCCGATGCCGATGATGACGTCAGCGCGAGCCGCCAGCGCATTTGCTGAATCGGAGCCAGTTGCACCAACACCACCGACGGCACAGGGATGATCCCAATTGATGGCACCCTTGCCGGCCTGAGTGTCAGCAACTGGGATACCGGTAGCAGATGCGAGGTCCCGCAATTGCTGGCTGGCTTCTGAGTAGATCGTGCCCCCGCCGGAGATGATGAGTGGACGACGCGCGGCGCGGATGGCCTCCGCTGCACGCGCCAGGGCACCGTGATCGGGTCGACGGCGGTCAACATGCCACACCTTCTTGGCAAAGAATGACACTGGCCAGTCGTAAACCTCCGTCTGCACGTCCTCTGGCAGACAGACGACGGCAGCGCCGGTGTCCACGGGGTCGGTGAGAACGCGCATCGCACGAGGTAGCGAAACCATGAGCTGTTCTGGACGATTCACCCGATCCCAGAACTTTGAGACGGCGCGGAAGGCGTCATTACACGACACATCGGGGTTTGTCGGGTCTTCCAGCTGTTGGAGGACGGGGTCCGGCGCCCGATTGGCGAAAATATCGGACGGGAAGAGCAACACCGGGACCCGGTTCGTGGTGGCCAGGGCCGCGCCAGTAACCATGTTCAGTGAGCCCGGGCCGACAGACGCCGTGGCAGCCAGCGCCTGCAACCGGTTGGTGGCTCGTGCATACGCGGCACAGGCATGGACCATACCCTGCTCGTTCCGGCCCATCCAATATTCGAGGCGACCTTCCTCATCGTCAGGAGCTACCTCGTTCTGCAACAGCGCCTGGCCCAGACCGGTGACATTGCCATGGCCGAAAATCCCGAAGATTCCAGGAATGAAGCGACGCTCAACCCCGTCTCTCTCGGTGTACTGATGGGTCAGATAGCGTACGATGGCCTGCCCGACGCTGAGCCTCACAGTCTGCTCAGTCATGATCACTCCTTTGAGTCGTCCACTGCCAACGGCAGACGGGGGTCGATGTCTTGGTCTTGCCATGTCTGGCGAATCCAGCCGTAGTGCGGATCGTCAACCGATTTCCACTCAGCGGCACCGGGCCCTGCCATGACGTTGAGGTAGTAGAGGTCATACCCGGGAGCGGCTGCACACGGACCGTGCCAACCGTGCGGGACCAGCGCCACATCTCCACTGGCCACCATCTCCGCGACATGGATCGGCCGATCCGCAGTTCCGTAGGTCCCATGGAAAGCCATGCCTGGACCGTGCTCGTCACCACGAATCTCGAAGTAGTAAATCTCCTCGAGCTCATGCTCGGACTCTGATTCCTCGTCGTGCTTGTGCGGCGGGTACGACGACCAGTTGCCGCCGGGGGTGAGAACTTCGCATGCCAGTAGTCGGGAGGTGTGCAAGGGGTTGGCAATCGCGTAGTTCACGACCTGACGGGAGCAGTTTCCCGCTCCGCGCAGTTCGACACGCACCTCCTCCGATGGACAATATCGGGGCTCGAGGTCTTCACTGGCAAGGGCGTTCGGTAGGGCTACCCGTCCGCCGCTGACGGCAGTGACAGTAATCACGCTACGGCGAGGCACGAAGGCATAGTCGGTGACTTGGCCCCAAATGGTGGCGCGTCCAGCGAGGTCAGCTCGAAATCCCTCGCTCTGCACAGTGAATGATCCCTCCAACGGCAGGACGAGGTACTCATGACCCTCTGTGTCGAACTCAAGGGTCTCGCCTTTCGCCAGTGTGGCAATAGTCAGGCCGGAGTATGTCCAGCCAGCCCGCCCAGGGTCGACGACGACGTCGCGACAGCCTGAAGCAGTGCTTCCAGCTCGAAGAACCAATTCCGTCATGCTTGTGCTCCCAACAATTGAACAGCGTTGTCAATGGCAGCTGCCACGTCTGAGTCCGGTGGATAGAGGACGGACCGCCCCAAGACGAGCCCGCGAACGTTTCGTGGACCAAGAGCCCTGGCCCAGCGACGCCGAGTCTCGTCAGGGTCTGCACTCACCTCTCCTCCCAGGAGGAGAATGGGCAACGAGGTCGCTCGTGCCACCCGTTCCATATCGTCAACCGCAGGCAATTTAAGCCAGGTCCACGAGGTGTCGGCTCCCAGAGCTGAGGCCATGGCCACCGATTTGACGACCGCGTCGGCGGACAGGTCATTGACAACTCTGCCATCACCAGCGCGATGCGAGATGAACGGTTCCACCATGGCAATCCGTCGTGCCCTGGCCAAAGACGTGACAACCTCGGCGCAGGCCTGCGTCGTGGTGGCCGTTCCAGGATCGGACAAGTCAAACCTCAACAGCATCTTGCCGCCAGCCAGATCCTCGTCGAGAATTCCTTGCAGGTCATAGCCCGTCATCCGGTCATCGAGTTCGAAGGATGCGCCCGCGAACCCTCCTCTGTTCATCGAACCAAACACGACCTTGCCATCCAGAGCACCGAGATTGGCGAGGTCAGCAACCATGTCTGCAGTTCCCAGGAACCCATTGACCCCGGGCCGCCCCAGTGCGGTCACACAGCGCTCGAGGAGTTGTTCCCGGTCAGCCATGGCATCGTCGCGTCCTCCGGCTGCGAGTGCCCCGCGGGCGGGATGATCGGCCGCGACGACCATGAGGGGTTCAGCGCGACGCCACGTCGCTGGACGGCGTTGCCTGACGCAGTCGGCGAACCTCACCGGATCGGTGAGTCGCCGGTCCAGCAATGTGTCGATGAGCGGTGTGTTCGTCATGGTATGCGCTCCTCTTTGACAGCAACGTCTGGATGCTTCGCCATCATCGCGAACAGTTCAGGCTCTGACGGCATCGCGGTGGAGCATTCCAACCGTGTCGCAACGAGGGCGCCTGCTGCGGAGGCCGCCTGAATCGTCTCAGCAAGGCTCCATCCCTCGAGGAGTCCGTGGCAGAGGCTGCCGCCGAACGAGTCCCCGGCTCCGAGGCCATTGGTGACATTGATGGGAGTGGGAGCGACTTCGACACGTTCCTCACGAGTCCTGGCCAACGTACCTTTGGGCCCCTGCTTCACAACGGCAAGCTCGACTCCCGCATCAAGTAGCGCAAGGGCGGCTCTGTCGGGGTCCGTCTCACCAACGGCCACCTCACACTCCTCGCGGTTTCCGATCGCCACCGTCACGTGAGGCAATACCGCTGAGATGGCCTCGCGTGCCTTCTCAACAGAGCCCCAGAACATCGGCCGGTAATCGAGATCGAGAACGGTATACTCAGCCCTGCTGCGCACTTCGAGAGCTCGACGATGTGCATCGTATGAGGGTTGTTGACACAGGCCAGTCACCGACAGCCACAGTATCTTGGCGTTCCTCACGGCATCTTCTGGTACGTCATCGGGGGTGATCTTCAGGTCTGGAGCCGTGGGATACCGGTAAAAGTACAGCGGGAAATCATCAGGGGGAAAGATCTCGCAAAATGTCACCGGAGTGGGCAACTCGGAGTTGACGAGCACATAGTCGTCGTACACACCCAGTCTGGCCATCTCACGACGGCAGAACCGCCCGAAGGGATCGTCACCGACTGCGGTGACAACTGCGGCAGAGTGCCGGAGCCTGGCAGCGGCAACGGCCACATTGGTGGGGCTGCCACCAAGAAACTTCCCGAATGACGTGACGTCTTCCAACCCCACGCCATATTGCAGCGGATAGATGTCTACACCGATTCGTCCCAACGTGAGTACATCAAGGTCACGACGGCGGTTGGAAACCATGACAACTCCACTTCATCGAGGATGCTTGACCCTTCGAATGCTACCAACCGGGAAGAATTTGTCAATACAATTGACGAGGCTGTCAGTTGCCAGCCACGAGAGACGCACCCGCAACCCGCGCTCGCCTCGAGGCAACCCACTCCATCAGCCCACCCGCCGCACTGGCCACCAAATAGACTGTGCGTCAGTAATCGCACACAGACGAGGAACGGCAGTGGACAACGACCCCTACATCGCTGACATCACCATCGACCGGTCGCGCCCAGAACCGCTCCACACCCAAATCGCCGAGCCACTGGCACAGCTCATCGAATCCGGAGAGCTTGCGCCCGGCACACGCATCGAGGACGAGATCTCGATGGCGGCACGTCTGCATGTGTCGCGTCCCACCGCGCGTCGCGCCTTCGAGACCCTCACCCAGCGTGGACTCGTCATCCGTCGACGCGGAGTTGGCACCCAGGTAACGCCTACCCGGGTACATCGTTCCATGAACCTCACAAGCCTGTACGACGATTTGCAGGCATCTGGACAGCGGCCACGCACCAGCGTGCTCGACTGGAAAGTGGAGGTAGCCCCGCCAGCTGTCGCCGCCGCCCTTGGTCTGCCCGCCAACTCCGAAGTAGCTCATTTCCGCCGACTACGGATGTCCCAAGACGAACCACTGGCGATCCTGACGAACTGGGTGCCGCTAGACCTCGCACCCAGTGCAGAGGAGCTCACGACCACTGGCTTCTATGACTACTTGCGCAGTAGGGACATCATCATCGCGGTCGGCCATCAGCGATTCAGCGCACGCCTGGCCCTCCCCGACGAAGCACGTCTACTCAATGAACCGCCCGGCGCCGCCCTACTCACGATGCAACGCACAGCATGCGACGAGTCCAACCGTGTCATCGAGTTCGGACAGCACGTATACCGCGCCTCCATCTACGCCTACGAAAACACGGTGTACGCCTGACTCCACGGCGAGCGTATTTGACAGGACAAATAGTGAGGTGTTGGCTAGAGGTCATACCGGCGACGACGCTGCGCCGGTAAAGACCTCGCACAGGAGTTGTCATGAACATCGAGTACACCCCAGGTCCACTCCTCGACGCTTGCCGCACGACCCCGACGGCGCTGTGGAACGACTCGGCCGATCTGGACGAACTTCGTCAGTCCATCGCGTTCGGCGGTGTTGGTGCCACATGCAACCCGGTCATCGGTTACACGACGATCAAGAAACACCCAGACATCTGGGAAGACCGCATTCGCGCTATCGCCGAGAGCAATCCCACGTGGGGAGAATCCCAGATCGGGTGGCAGGCCATCAAAGACATGTCGGTTGAGGCAGCAAAGCTTCTTGAACCGATCTTCGTCGAGCACAAGGGCCGAAACGGCCGCCTCTCCATCCAAACCGATCCGCGACTGCACCGCGATGCCAAGGCTCTGGCAGACCAAGCTGAGGAGTTCAGCAACCTGGCCCCAAACATCATCGTAAAGATTCCCTGCACCTCAGTGGGCATCGAGGCCATCGAGGAGGCCACCTACCGCGGCGTTTCGGTCAACGTGACGGTGTCCTTCACCGTGGCCCAGGCAGTAAGGTCCGCCGAAGCCATCGAACGAGGGCTCCAGCGTCGTGTAGCCGAGGGCAAACCCATTGACGAAATGGGACCCGTGGTGACGATCATGGCCGGTCGCCTTGACGACTGGCTCAAGATCGTGGCCGAGCGTGACAGGCTGTTCATCGATCCTGGTCACTTGGAGTGGGCCGGCATCGCCGCAATCAAGCGCGCTTACCACATCTTCGTCGAGCGCGGCTTCCACTCCCGAGTGCTGTGCGCAGCCTTCCGGAACGTCCTCCAGTGGTCGGAACTCATTGGTGGTGACCTCGTAGTCTCACCGCCATTCAAGTGGCAGAAACGCATCAACGACTCCGGCTACCAGACCGTCCCACGCATGGACGAACCCGTCGCCGCAGAGCACCTCACTGCCCTCAAGGCAATCCCGGAGTTCATGCGCGCCTACGATCCGGATGGATTGACCATCCAGGAATTCGACAGTTTCGGAGCCACTCGCAAAACTCTGCGCCAGTTCCTCCAGGCCGATGCCGATCTCGACGCATTGGTGCGTGACATCGTCACCCCAGCCATCTGATCCCCTCGAAATTGCCTGATCGACATGTGACCCGACCGTGGCGTTTGCTGCGGTCGGGTCTTGCGGATGCATGGCCCCACGCCGGCTCGTGGTGACGATTGGCGCCAGTACTCCTGGGCAAGGAGTTTGTCACTCCTCTAGATCACATACATCGGCACCGGTGACATCACCAGCCTGGTCTGACGAGAACACCAGTTTCCGTCTCCACCGTCCATCTCGTACGCGAGTCATCACCGTCCCGCCGAATGGTCCGCGCGTATCACCCCTCCAGATACCAATTCACGAACATCAACACGATGGGGCGGCTCCAAAACGGAGCCGCCCCATCGTGGATCAGATGAGCTGGATCACATCATTCCGCCCATGCCACCCATGCCGTCCATGTCGCCGCCGCCAGCAGGAGCCTTGACAGGCTCGGGCTTGTCAGCGATGACAGCCTCGGTGGTGAGGAACAAAGCCGCAATGGAGGCTGCGTTCTGCAGGGCAGAACGAGTCACCTTGGCCGGATCGATGATGCCGGCGTCGACCATGTCGACGTACTCGCCCGTGGCAGCGTTGAGGCCCTGTCCTGCAGGCAGACCAGCGACCTTCTCAGCCACGACTCCACCCTCAAGACCCGCGTTGACAGCGATCTGCTTGAGCGGGGCGGAGCAAGCAGCCAGAACGATCTGTGCGCCGGTGAGCTCGTCGCCCTCCAGCCCCTCGATCGTGGCGGCCTTGGAAGCCTGGATGGGGGCGACACCACCACCGGGGATGATGCCCTCCTCGACAGCTGCCTTGGCGTTGCGCACGGCGTCCTCGATGCGGTGCTTGCGCTCCTTGAGCTCGACCTCGGTGGCAGCACCCACCTTGATGACGGCGACGCCGCCGGCGAGCTTGGCGAGGCGCTCCTGCAGCTTCTCGCGGTCGTAGTCGGAGTCGGAGTTCTCGATCTCCTTGCGGATCTGGCTCACGCGTCCGGCGATCTGCTCGGAGTCCCCGGCACCGTCGACGATGGTGGCCTCGTCCTTGGTGACGACAACCTGGCGGGCGTGGCCCAGCAGGTCGAGGGTGACGGCGTCGAGGGACAGACCGACCTCCTCGGAGATGACCTGGCCGCCGGTGAGGATGGCGATGTCGTTGAGCATGGCCTTACGACGGTCACCGAAGCCCGGGGCCTTGACGGCGACGGACTTGAAGGTGCCACGGATCTTGTTGACGATGAGGCCAGCCAGGGCCTCTCCCTCAACGTCCTCGGCAATGACGAAGAGCGGCTTGCCGGACTGCATGACCTTCTCGAGGACCGGCAGGAGGTCCTTCAGCGAGGAGATCTTGGAGTTGACGATGAGGATGTAGGGATCCTCGAGGACAGCCTCCATGCGCTCGGTGTCAGTGACGAAGTAGGGCGAGATGTAGCCCTTGTCGAAGCGCATGCCCTCGGTGAGCTCAAGCTCCAGGCCGAAGGTGTTGGACTCCTCGACAGTGATGACGCCTTCCTTGCCGACCTTGTCCATGGCCTCGGCGATGATCTCACCGACGGTGGGATCGGCAGCCGAGATGGAGGCGGTGGAGGCGATCTGGTCCTTGGTCTCGATGTCGATGGCCATCTCGGACAGACGAGCGCTGATGGCCTCGACGGCGGTCTCGATGCCCTTCTTCAGGCCCATCGGGTTGGCGCCAGCAGTGACATTGCGCAGGCCCTCACGGACCATGGCCTGGGCCAGGACGGTGGCCGTGGTGGTTCCGTCGCCAGCGACGTCGTCAGTCTTCTTGGCGACCTCCTTGACGAGCTCAGCGCCGATCTTCTCGTAGGGATCGTCGAGCTCGATCTCCTTGGCGATGGAGACACCGTCATTGGTGATCGTCGGGGCGCCCCAGGACTTCTCCAGGACGACGTTGCGGCCCTTGGGGCCGAGAGTGACCTTGACCGCGTCGGCGAGGGTGTTCATACCCGCCTCAAGACCGCGGCGGGCCTCGATGTTGAATTCGATGAGCTTTGCCATGTTTGGGGGATTCCTCCGCTCCGGTGGGCTTGGCAGCCCGTGGACGTCAGATGGTGTGGCGGGAGCGACCCCGCGTTGTGTTTCCCCGTGATGCCCGCGACGGACGATCTGGTGATCTCATCACCGGGACAACCACTCGCACCGGCGCTCGCAACACCGATTCGGGCGGTAGCACTCTCGCTTGCCGAGTGCCAATGACATGTTTAGCACTCGCACCCCGCGAGTGCAAAGGGTTGATGAACAGAAAGTGGCTGATTGCGCTGCCCCAGGGTTGGCGTCAGGCAGGTTGCGCCGCGTTGCTGCTCGACGATCGCGCGCCGGACCCTAAACTGGAATCGTGTCAGATTCCTCCACTCCCGACGACGTGGCGTTCAACGAACTCAGTGCATCGGATCGCGCGATCCTGGACCTCGAGGAATCTTGGCAGGCCGGGAATCCAAGCCTTGACAAGGAGACCGTCATACGCGAGAAGCTCGGCATGTCGTCCCCCCGCTACCACTTGCGACTCAACGAACTCATCGACGATGAGTCGGCCGCACGTTATGCGCCGTCCCTGGTCGGACGGCTGCAACGAGTCCGCAGTCAGCAGCGCCGGTCTCGCAGCGCACAGTTGCTCGGATGACACACGCGGCGTCGTCAACGATGCGACACCATTGACGAGAGGCACACTATGAAACGCCTGACCGGTACGGTCCGGACGTACTCCTGGGGCTCCTATGACGCGATCCCCGACATCTTGGGGCAAGAACCCGACGGCGAACCCTGGGCCGAATACTGGCTTGGGGCCCACGACTCCTCGCCATCAACCCTTGACGGCACTCCTCTCAACGACTACCTCGACGCTCACCCCGACGAGCTGGGTCAACGCAGTCGTGACGTCTTCGGCACGAAGCTGCCCTTCCTCCTCAAGATCCTCGCGGCTCGCCACCCCCTGAGCCTCCAGGCCCATCCTGACGCCCACATGGCCAGGAGTGGGTTCATCCGCGAGAACGAGGCTGGTATTGACGTCAACGACCCCCAGCGCACCTTCGTCGATGACTGGCCCAAGCCCGAAATCCTGGTCGCCATGAGTGACTTCGAAGGACTGTGTGGATTCCGGGACCCGCACGAGACCCGTCAACTCTTCGATGGTCTCGACGTTCGTACCCCGATCGACCCCGTGTTGGGATCCCTGACGGAGCGTTCCGGTCCGGCGGCTCTGGCTGAGACCTTCCTCGACTGCCTCGCCGGCGACGACATGCGTCGTCAGATCGTCGTCGAAGTGGTGTCAGGGGCCGTCAACCATGTTGGCGAGGACACCGCACTGGGTGAGTTCGCGCGCACTGCCGTGGAGCTTGACGAGTATTTCCCCGGAGATCCATCAATCCTTGCCGCACTCATACTCAACCGCGTCCACCTCAAGCCCGGGCAAGCGCTGGCCGTTCCTCCCGGCCTCATGCATTCCTACTTGTCAGGGACCGGAATCGAGATCATGGCCGATTCCAACAACGTCGTGCGCGGCGGGCTCACTGACAAACACATTGACGTCGACTCTCTGATCGAGATTGTCGACTTCCAGACCCAGGAACCGCGCATCATGACTGCCGAGGACGTCGACCCCGGTCTGCGGGTCTTCCCCAGCAGCCATGACCAGTTCCGGCTGTGGGAACTCGACCTCGACGCCACCCGCCCCACCATCCTGCCGGCCAGTGACTTGGCGCGTATCCTGCTCATCACCGGTGGCTATGCGGTGTGCTCAAGTTCGCAGGGCACTGAGGAAATCGTGCATGGCCAGGCTGTCTGGATCCCCGCTGGAGAGCAAGTGCAAGTCGATGGGGACTGCGACGGATTCCTCGCCGCTGCTGGGCTGTGATACTGACTCACGCAATGACTCCCCGTGTGGAAATCAGGCGGTTGAGAGAGGATGGACCCATGGCACACAAGATGAACGTCGAGAGTTTCAACCTGGACCACACCAAGGTGGCGGCACCGTTCGTGCGCGTGGCGGACGTCAAGCACCTTCCTGCCGGCGACACCCTCACCAAGTACGACGTGAGGTTCTGCCAGCCCAACAAGGATCATCTGGAGATGCCTGCGGTCCACTCCATCGAGCACTCCTTCGCCGAGTGCGTGCGTAACCATTCGGAGTCCGTCATCGACTTCGGGCCGATGGGATGCCAGACCGGGTTCTACCTCATCATGGTCGGCGAACCGGACGTCCCGGCCATCTGCGAGCTCGTCGAGACGACCCTGCGCGACATCCTCGAGCTCGACGCCACCCCCGCCGCCAACGAGGTGCAGTGCGGATGGGGAGCCAACCATTCCATCAAGGCTGCCCAAGACGCCGCCCGCACAATGCTGGACCGCCGCGATGAATGGGAGCAGGTGATGGCCTGAGAGACAGGTGGAGCCTCTGACAGGATTCGAACCCGCGACCATCGCTTTACAAGAGCGGCGCTCTACCAACTGAGCTACAGAGGCCTGCCGCCTCCTGGCGACGTGGGACATTGTGGCACATGTCGTCAGGATGGCCTAGCTGGCTTCGGATGCCGTCGGTGTCGTCAGGACAACACCTCGGACAGGTAGCGACGGGCCCCGACCATAGACGGACCGTACCAGGCCAGCCTCTGACCGTCGACGAGACGGACGTCGAGGTCGGGGAAAGCCGACACATCGTCGATCCCGAATTGGTAGGGCTCGTCAGGCAGAATGACGCGGTCCGGGCGGGCCGAGATGAGATCGTCCAGGTCGACGTGAGGGTAGCGCGACTCCCCCGGCAGGCTGACCAACGTCACCCCGACCTTCCTCAACACATCGGCAATATAGGTGTCTTGTCCTACGCAGATCCACGGGTCCCGCCACACTGCGACGATGGCGGTTCGGCTCTCGCCACTCCACGGCTCCTCCCATTCCGCCGCGGCGTCACACAGCCATTCCGGTTTCTCGACGCAAAACCCTTCGCTGAAGAGCCTCGTCAGGCTGGTGAGAGCCTCGGAAACCGTGTCGATCCGCGTCACCCACACAGGGACCCCTGCCTCGCGTAACAAGGCGACGTCGTATTCGCGGTTCTCCTCCTGATTGGCGACGACGAGGTCAGGGCGTAGGTCGACGATAGCCGCGCGATGTGGATTCTTCGTGCCCCTGACCCGGGCCACCTCATGCCCCACGACCTGTTCCAGATTGGCCGGACGGATGCAGTAATCAGTACACCCCACGAGGACGTCCGGACATGTCATCGCGATGGCCTCGGTAATCGAGGGCACCAAGCTCACGACTCGCCGCACCGGCCCACTCACCGGCACCTGGGCACCAAGATCGTCAATCATGACACCGCCGCCACAATCAGCGCCGTCAAAACCCAGAACGTCATCTGCGTCACCTCATTGATACTTCCGAAGGTGTCACCGGTCATGCCGGACAAGCGTCGCACGAGATGATGAATCCATCCCCGCGCAGTGAGCAGGCTCGCCGCGGCGCAACCGAAAACCACCAGGCACCACACCCAGCCTCCAGCGACCCATCCGGCCAAGGCGCACACGCACCCCAGCGCGGTCAGATTGATCGAGGCTGATGTGGGAGTCGTCACCCCGGCGACGAGGGATCCGAATCCTCCCGGGCGCGCGCAGGGCACCCCGGCCATCGTCGCGAAAAGAATGGCGGCTCGTCCCATGGCCGGGCCTAGAGCAACCAGCACCGCCACGCGCCACCATGCTCCCGAACCGGTCGTCCCGGCCAGGCTCACCACAGCGGCAGCATCAACGAGCAGCACCAGAAGGATGCTGATAACGCCCATCGGTCCGATATCAGACCTCTTCATGATCTCAAGGGCCTTGTCCGGCGCTGCACGCGACCCCAGACCGTCGGCAGTATCGGCAACCCCGTCGAGATGGAACCCTCCGGTCGCTCCTGCCAGCCAGCACAGCGCAAGCACCCCAGCCAGCCACGACCCGGCACCCAGCCCGAGCACGAGAGCCACGATCCCGCCGGCCACCACTCCCAGGCACAGACCCAACCACGGGAAAGCCGTGATGGCTCGACGAGCCAGCCGACGGTCGATGTCGGTCAGGTACGGCCCCGGCAAGATCGTGAAGAGGGACAGGGCCTCGACTATCCCGCGCAGCGGACCCAGTTTGCTCAGGTCAGGATGTGGCTGTTCGCTCATGCCCACCTCTTCGGGATGCCGGCCACGCACATCCACACCTCGTCACAGGCATCCGCGACAGCGGCATTGAGTCGCCCCAACTCGTCTCGGAAGAGCCGTCCGGCCGCGGTGTCGGGCACGACCCCCATCCCTACCTCATTCGAGACGAAGGTGACGTCGCGACGAGTCCGGCGGATGGCGTCGGTCAGGTCGTCGACGCGGTTTCTCACGGACGTCTGCCAGGTCTGGTCGCCAGGATCGGCACTCCAGGCCCCCACCTCGTCGAGAATCCGGGTGATCCACACCCCGAGGCAGTCCACCAGCACCGGGGAGTCGTCGTCGGCCAGCAACACTGCAGCGATATCTGTGGTTTCGACGGTCTGCCAGGTCGCCGGTCGCCGGGATTGGTGCAGGCGAATCCGCTCCTCCCACTCGGCGTCGTCGGGGTTGCGCTGGGAGGTCGCGACATAGGTGGCACGGGAGTCGCGAGGCAGTCTCGACTCAGCGAAGGTCGACTTCCCCGACCTCGCACCCCCCAGAACGAGCGCCCGGCAAGGAACCTTTCCTTCGCTGGCGTCTTCTTCGGTGGCATCTACGTCGATGGCGTCGGGAATGTCCGTCTCCCCGGTCACCTTGATGTCGGTGACGTCAGCGTCCTCGAAAGTGGCCATCTCATTGAGGATGTGGGCGCTGGCCTGCACGATCGGCAGAGCCAGGATGGCTCCCGACCCCTCCCCCAACCTCATACCGAGGTCCAACAAGGCGGGCAGGTCCAAAGCGGAGGTCGACGCCGCGATTCCCGGCTCGGCACCGGCGTGACTCATGATGATGAAGTCGCGGGTTTGCGGGCAGATTGCGGTGGCCGTCAGAGCGGCAGAACAAGCGATCACGCCGTCAATGAGCACGGGGATGCGTGAGGAGGCCGCGGCAAGGATGAAACCAGCCATGGCCGCATGCTCGAAACCTCCCACCTTCGCCAACGCCTCGACCGGGCGGTCAGCCTCCGGGCGGTTGACCTGGATGGCACGGGAGACCACACCGATCTTGTGCTGATGCCGACGATCGTCCGACCCAGCACCCCTTCCCGTCACCTCAGCAGGAGGACGCCGCGTGAAGACGCTGATGAGGGCCGCCGCCGGCGTCGTATTGGCAATCCCCATCTCGCCAGTGACGAGGATGTCTGCTCCCTGCTCGACAGCTTCCAAACCGGTCTCGATACCAACTTCGAGGGCCCGGAGGGCCTCGTCAAGACTCATCGCCGGGCCTTGGGAGATGTCGTCCGTGCCTCGGCGCACACACCGCTGACGAATGGGCGCGTCAACCTCATGGCGGGCACCGACGTCAGTAATCCACAGCTGGGCACCCAGGTTCCTCGACATCACGCTGATCGCCGCCCCGCCAGCCGCCATGTTGACCATCTGCTGGGTGGTGATCTCCTGGGGATCAGGGGAGACCCCCTGAGCCCACACCCCGTGGTCACCAGCGAACAGCCCGACAACCGGGTGGCTCGGAACCGGGACCGGAACCTGTCCATACATCCCCGCCAGACGGATGGACAGATCCTCCAACAACCCCAGCGAACCCTCCGGCTTGGTGAGCACCTGCTGACGAGCCCGAGCAGATTCACGTGCTGTGGCGTCAGCTCCTCGAATGCCGCGTACCGTGCGGGAGAGCAGACTCTCAGCGGACAGGGATTCAGGCAGGCAGACCATCATGCTCCATCGTCGGGGACGCCGCCGCGTCCCTCCAGGTCTGTGTCCTCGCAGCCTGGACGCCACGCACGCGCGTCACAGTCGTCCTACCCCGGTCGAGGCAGGTGTACGCGGTTCTGGTCTGACTTCGCCTCGACGGCGTCACAGTGGCGGGACCGTCCCGGATTCTCACCGGTGTTCCACCGCGATCACTGATCATTGTCCCACAGGCTGGTTTGATGGAGTCATGGACGTCCTCATTCTTGGCGGCACGACGAAGGCCCGGCAGCTGGCCACTCGACTGGTCGACGACGGGGTTGACCTGTGCACCTCCCTGGCGGGACGCACCAAATCCCCACGGCCGGTTCCCGGTCCGACGAGACTGGGCGGGTTCGGGGGGATCGAGGGACTCAAGGACTTCCTCACGGCCCACGAGGTCAAGGTCATGGTGGACGCCTCCCATCCCTTCGCCGCGACCATGCACGGCCACGCCGCCCAAGCCTGCCGCGATCTCAATGTGCCGCTGGCCCGGTTGGCCCCGCCCAGCTGGCGCACCCAGCCCGAGGCAGCGACCTGGACCTGGGTGGACGACCACGACGACGCCGCACGGGCCCTGGCGGACCTGCCTGACGTCGTCCTGCTGACGGTGGGACGCCAACCCGTCAGCCACTACCTGCGACTCGGCCCGCGCCGGGTCATCGTGCGCTGCGTGGACGCCCCCGACGAGGAACTTCCCGAAGGCTGGACGGTGCTGCAGGAGCGCGGCCCCTTCACCATGGACCGGGAGCGCGAGATCTTCTCCGGCGGGGCGGCGACCCTCGTCTCGAAGGACTCCGGGGGCACTGACCTGGACCCGAAGCTTCGCCTGGCAGCCGAAACCGGCATCCACGTCGTCATGGTGTCACGCGGCCCGGCCCCCGGCTGGGGAGACGAGCTGGGCGAGGTCGACGAGGCGGTGCAGTGGATTGACGACCACCTCGCGACCGTCAAAAAACCTCAGTGATCTGACGGTTCGTGGACTCGGGTCTGGTCAAGGTCGAGTCCAGCGACGTCACCGACCACGGTGATGGCCGGCGGCTTGATCCCCGCCTCGGCCATGTCCTCGGCAGCCTTCTCCAAGGTCGTCGTCAAGGATCGCTGGGTGAACAGGGATGCGTCCGCGACGACGGCGACCGGGGTGTCACCGGACAATCCGCCATCCATGAGGCGCGCGGCGATGTCACCGATGTGAGCCACGCCCATGAGGATGACCAGAGTGGTGCCGGTCTTGGCGATCTGGGCCCAGTCGAGCTCGGAACGGGTGTCACCGGGGGCGACGTGCCCCGACACGACGGTGAACCCCTGAACCATGTGACGGTGGGTCAGTGGGACTCCCATGAGTTCGGGACCGGCCACGCAGGAGGTGACGCCGGGGATGACGCGCACCGGGACCCCGGCGGCGGCACAGGCCTGCCACTCCTCGCCGCCACGACCGAAAACGAAGGAATCGCCGCCCTTGAGGCGCACCACCTTGCGCCCGGCCTTGGCATGCTCGACAAGCAGCTCGTTGGTGCGCTCCTGGGGGACGTAGGGCCCGCGCGGCACCTTGCCCACCGGGATCTTCTCGGCGTCGGGGTTCTCGTCCATGACGTCGGCCGGGGCGAGTCGGTCGTAGAGGATGACGTCGGCCTGGCGCACCGCTTCCAGTCCTGCGATGGTCAGCAGTCCGGGATCACCGGGGCCACCTCCGACGAGGGTGACGGTGCCGGGAACAAGTTCTGGCGAGTAGGACATCAGTTCTCCTTGGGGGGACGTGCGACCAGATCACAGATGGCTTGAGACAACGCGGCGTGGGTTTCCGGGTCGCGGACGGCGAGTCTGATCCAGGTGGGTCCCAGACCGGGGAAGGTCTCCCCGCGTCGCACGGCGAATCCACGATCGGCCAGGGGTTGGCGTACCGAATCGCCACTGATCGACGAGGTGTCGACCAGGACGAAGGGAGCCTCGGACTCCACGACGTGCAAGCCCAGTTCCCGCAGGCGCCCGACGAGATCAGCGCGGGCCGCCGGGAGCTCGTCGCGCAACTGGTCGCGAAAACGGGCGGCCTGCTGTCCGGTGCAGGCGACCATGGCTGCGATGGCCGGCGTCGAGACCGACCACGGGGTCTGACGGGCTGCCAGCCGCGAGACGAGTCGCCGATCCCCGACGAGGTATCCGGCACGGATGCCGGCCAGGCCATAGGTCTTCGTCAAGGACCGCAGCACCAGCAGGTCGTCCATGTCACTGCCGATGAGGGACTGGGATTCGTCGGTGGCGTCCATGAATGCCTCGTCGACGACGAGGATCCGGCCAGGACGACGCAGGGCCAGCAGGTCGGCGGCCGGATGCAGCCGTCCCGTGGGGTTTGTGGGATTCCCGACGATGACCAGATCGGCGTCCTCGGGGACAAGGCCCGGATCCAGTGCGAACCCGTCGGATGCCTTGAGGATGACCCGGTCGACGTCAATCCCCGCCGCCCTCAACGCAGCCTCGGGCTCGGTGAATTGGGGATGGACGACGACGGCGTGACGCGGCTGCGTGGTCGCGATGAGCGGAAAGGCCTCGGCGGCTCCGGCTGTCGGCAGGACGCTGTCTGGCCTCACGTCGTACATGGCAGCCAGGGCGTTGCGGGCCGGGGTGGCGTCCGGATAGCGCGCCCAGTCGTGCTCGGTGGAAGTGATGGCCTCACGAAGCCACTGCGGCGGCTCGGGAACCCGCACGTTGACGGCCAGATCGACCAATCCCTCGGCGATGTCGCTGTCCCCGTGGTGATTCAAGTCGGGCTCGCTCGCGTGGTCGTCTGCGGCCTCGTGGCGCCTGGCAACCTCACGGGCAAACCACACCGCCTGGGAGGGCTGGCCTGCCCAGTGCAGGTGCAGATACGAGGCCTGAACGGTGGGACGTCCCAGCCCGGCAGGGTCCGCCAGAGCTCCCTCGGCGCGATCTGAGCCGTCGGGCATGGCGATGTGCCAGGCAGGGTCGATGTCAGCGAGTGGGGTCGTCATGGTGCGGTGGAATTCATGGCCGACGACACTGATGGAGTCACGGGTGGCCACGCGATAGCCCATCGTCAACCTCTTCGCCATGGCCGCATCCATCGGCAACACCCCGGACATGTCGTGCCCATCGAGGTGGCGGCAGAGGTACAGCAGCCCGGCGCACTCCGCAACGATCGGCATGCCGGCCGCAGCGTGGGCGCGGACATCTGCTGCCAGCTCGGTGTTGTCCTCAAGATCCGTGGCGTGCATCTGCGGGAATCCACCACCCAGGTAGAGCCCTCGGATCCCGTCGGGGAGACGTCGATCTGTGAGGGGGTCGACGTCAACGACGCGGAACCCGGCGGCCTGCAGCATCTCGGTGGTCTCGGGGTACCGGAAGGTGAAGGCCCGCCCGGCGAAGATGCCGACCATCGGGGGCTCGTCGAAGGACTGGGCTTGCCAACCGGCTGATTCCAGTGCGGTTCTCGGATTCCACGGCTCAGCGTCGAGGTCGGGGGCCGACCTGGCCAACTCCATGACGGCGTCAAGGTCGACGTGCTCGGCGATGAGATCTCCCAGGCTCGCCACCTTGGCAGCTGAATCCTCCCACTCCCCCGCCGGGACCAGGCCCAGGTGGCGTGACGGCACGAAGATCGACTCGGTGCGCGGAATCTGTCCCAGCACCGGGATGCCGAGACGGTCGAGGCCACGGACGATCTCGGCACCGTGGCGGGGCGAGGCGACCCGGTTGAGGATCGCACCGGCGATGGTGACACTCGGGTCAAAGGTCGCCAGACCTGCCACCACCGCGGCGTGGGTGAGGGAGGCGTGGGCGGTGTCGACGACGACGACCACCGGGGTCCGAGTCGTCGTGGCGATCTCGGCGCTGGACCCGCGCCCAGTGCCGAGCTGGCCGTCGAACAGCCCCATCACCCCCTCGATGACCGCGACGTCGGCCGGGTCGGGGGTGAGGAAACCGTGGGCCAGCAGCGGAGCCATGAGCTCCTCACCGCACATCACCGAGTCCAGGTTGCGACCCGGACGACCGCTGGCCATCGAGTGGTAACCCGGATCGATGTAGTCCGGGCCGACCTTGAACGGCGCCACCGTACGGCCACTGGCACGCAGGGCTGCCATGAGACCGGTCGCCACGGTCGTCTTGCCACCTCCCGAGGCCGGGGCGGCAATGAGGATTCGGGGAAGATGCATCACCACTCGATTCCTGCCTGGCCGCGCTGTCCGGCGTCGAAGGGGTGGGTGATCTTGGTCATCTCGGTGACGAGGTCAGCGGCCTCGACGAGCGCAGCCGGGGCGTGACGACCCGTGATGACGACGTGCTGGGTTCCAGGGCGATTGACGAGGGTGTCGACGACCTCCTCGACGTCGAGCCATCCCCAGTGGAGCGGATAGGTGAACTCGTCAAGAAGGTAGAAGTCCATGGCCTGGTTCGCCAGCAGTTCGCAGACGTGCCGCCATCCCTCGCGAGCAGCAGCCTCAGGATTCTCTGCGGCGTCGAAGGATCGTGCCCAGGACCATCCGGTCCCCATGACCTCCCACACCACAGGCCCACCAACGCCGGTCTCCTCGTGCAGTTTCCCGAGAGCCTGCAGGGCGTCCTGCTCACCGACATGCCACCGTCCAGATTTCACGAACTGAAACACGCCGACTCGCCATCCCTGGTTCCAGGCGCGCAGGGCGGTACCCATGGCCGCTGTGGTCTTGCCTTTGCCCTCACCGGTATTGACCGCCAAGATCGGCCGCAACCGTCGCTGTCTGGTGGACAGCCCGTCGTCTGGTGTGGCACCACTGCGCGCCTGCGGCATGAACGACCTCCTTGCGGGTCCGCGCCCGTCAGGCCACGGCTTTTCCGTGACCTGACCCGCCGGATCGACCTGGCTTGCGCTGAGGCGCTCACAGTGGCGGGACCGCTTCGGATTCACACCGAATTCCTCCCTGCGAGTCTGCGTCGATTCTGTCACATCTGGGTGGCAGCCCTCACCGCGCCATCGGGTCAGTCGTCAAGGTTCGGGTGCTCCCTACACCCCTTGGTGTCCCCACCACCACCTAGGCTTCCCACATGACCCATGATCCTGACGCCACCCTCCTCGGACGCACGCCTGGCCTCGACGAGAAGCACTTCGCCCATGACGGGCTCATCACCAAACACCCGGTGAGGGCCGTCGCCCTGGCAGCCCTGCGCCCCATGCCGGACCAACTGCTGTGGGACCTGGGCACCGGAGCCGGATCAATCGCGGTGGAATGGTGCCGCACTGATCCGACCTGTCGAGCCGTCGGGGTGGAGCGCAAGGCAGAACGGGCCGCCAATGCCCGCACGAATGCCGCAGAGCTCACGCTGCCGGGCCAGTTCGAGGTCATCGACGCCGACCTGACCCGAGGTCTCCCGGAGGGACTGCCCGACCCGGACGCCATCTTCATCGGCGGCGGCGCGACGGAGACCCTCGTCAACCAGTGTCGGGCCCGTCTGCCCATCGGGGGACGACTCGTCGTCCATGGGGTGACAATGGAGGCCGAGATGCTCGTGGAAGCCTTGCACCGGGATCTGGGCGGTGACCTCATGAGGTTTAGCGTCGAGACCGCCGACAGCATCGGTCGGCTGCGAGGCTGGAAACCCGCCCGCACCGTCGTGGCGTGGACCTGGCAGCGCGCTGAGTGACGGCGTCAGCGCGGAGTGCTCGCAGACCGGTGTGACAACAACTCGACGACCTCGTTCATCGTCCGGGGACGTTCATCCATGCCAAGACGCCGGGCCAACTCGAGGGTCCACGGCAGGTGCAGATGAGCCCTCTCCACGACGGGCACGTCTGCGAGCAATTCGTCGATCGGCCCCTGCCGTACTCCCCCGTCAACGACGATGAGGGCCTCGTCAGCCCAAGCCAGTGCCAGGTCGACGTCGTGGGTGGCCATCGCCACCGTCGTGCCGTGGTCTCGCAGCCGGTCCAGGGCCGCCAGCATCCTGGTGACTCCGACCGGGTCGAGTCCGGCTGTGGGCTCGTCAAGGAGAAGGAGATCCGGGCGCATGGCGACGGCACCGGCGACGGCGATCCTCTTGCGCTCGCCGTAGGAGAGCTGGTGTGTGGCACGTTCGGCAAGATGGCTGGCCCCGAGCAGTTGCAGGGCCTCAGTGACGCGTTCGCGCACCTCGTCCACGTCTAGCCCCATGTTCATCGGGCCGAAGGAGACGTCCTGACTCACGTCAGCGCTGAACAGCTGGTCGTCGGGGTCCTGGAGGACCAGCTGGACCGCCCGGCGGTGCTCACGAAGCTGGCGGCGCCCGTGCCCGAGCACCGTGTCACCCCTCTTGATCTTGCCCTTGATGGGTTTGAGGGAGCCCGACAGGCAGCGCATCAGCGTCGTCTTGCCTGACCCGTTCGCTCCCAGGATTGCCACGCGAACTCCGGCGTGGAAGGAGACGTTGACGTCAGTGAGCACCATGGGCCGGCCAGGGTGGGTGGCGTACAGGTGCTCGGTCGACAGCAGGACCTCGTCACTCATCTGAGCATCCTTCCGGTCGTCGTCCAACTGATCGCCCAGAGGCCAGCGATGACGAGAACAACAATGATCTTGAACCGCGCCGATCCGACGCGTGTGACGGGCAGGGTCACCAAGGCAGACTCAAATCCTCGATTGACCAGGCCGTCGTTGAGGCGATTGGCCCGTGTCCAGGCGCGAATGCCCACCGAACCCAGCAAAGCAGCCGTGTTGTTCATGCGCCGGTTGAACCCGCCGAATCTGCCTGCCGGGGTGTTACCAAGGCGGGCACGCTGAGCTTCACTGGCGCTGACCATGGTGTCGAGCAGCACGAAGATGAGCCGGTAGGTCAGGGATGCGATCTCGAGTAGCGGATCGGGAATGTGGAACTTCCGCAGCCAGGTGAGCAGATCGACCATGGGGGTGGTGACGGCCAGCACCATGACGGTGAGGGTGCCGCAGATACCGTGTTCCATCAAGGACATCGCCTGGGCGGTGGAGACCGGACCGATGCTGAACACCCCGGCGTGCCACCAGACTGTTCCCTCCGGGCTGGAACCCACGCTGATGAGGACCGAAATCGCCCCGATGACGAGGAAGACGATCGGAGCAGCCATGGCTTGCCACAGCACTCTCCTCCGGATGCGTGCCGGGCCAAGGATGACGATCAGGCTGACGATCCCAGCCAGCAGCGACCCGGGCCAGATGCCAGAACCCACCACCGGGCTCACCCACGACGAGGCCTCCATTGGCGGGGTGCACAGAGAGGTGAGGAGGAGGGCCGTCGACAAAGCGACCTTCTCACCGACCGGACGACGCCGCCAGGGAGAGTCCCAGGCGGCGTCGTCGAGAGAGGTGATCGTCATGACTTGGCGGAGGCAGCGGCTTCCGACGAGGTGACGGCGGCCTCGGGCACGTCGTCGACACTGTGCAGGTCGGAGGCGTTCTCGGCCTCCTCACGGCCTTTCTTCCTTCCGGCCATACGACCCAGGGCGTAGCCAGCAACACCGGCACCCAGAGCTGCCTGCATGGCGAACAGACCAGACTCGACCTCACCGGAGTTCGGCTCGAAGACTGGCTTGATCCACTCCTCGGCGCCGGCCTCCTCGGCTGCGGTGGCGGCAGCGTCATCGGTTCCCCCGAATCCCTCGCCGTCATCGGTGGTCTTCTTGGCACCGAGGATCATGCTGGTGACGAACAGGGCAATCAGAAGGACGATGATGACCGGGGTCACCCATGGGCTCTTGCCGGTCAGCGAAGTGTCCTGGCGGGTCTTGGTAACGGTGTTCTCAGGCATGGGCCACCTCCGGGCTGCCAGCGAGGACACCGAGCTGCTGGAGCTGCGGGGCGGCGACCTTGGCAAGGAATCGGAACAGCAGGATTCCGAGCAGCCCCTCAGCGAGAGCCAGCGGGATCTGGGTCCAGGCGAAAATGGTCAGGAACTTGCCGACGGCTCCCCAGAAACCACCGGTCGGATCCGGGAAAGCAAAGGCGAGCTGGAAGCTGGTCACGACATAGGTGACGAAATCGGAGAAGACCATGCACAGGAAAATGGCCAAAGCATCCGGGCCATGACATTTCTTGGTGAGTTTGTAACAGCCGTAGCCGGCCCAGGGTCCGACGATGGCCATCGAGAACGTGTTGGCACCCAGAGTCGACATGCCGCCGTGAGCCAGCAGCAGGGCCTGGAAGATCAACACGATCATCCCCAGGAAGGCCATGACTGGTGGTTTGAACAGAGCTGCACCGACGCCAGTTCCCGTCGGGTGGGAGGACGAGCCGGTAACGCTGGGCAGCTTGATGGCGGAGAGAACGAAGGTGAAGGCGCCGGCAGTGGCGAGCAGGAGCTTGTTCTCCGGGTGCTCCTTGACCTCCTTGACGACTCGGTAGCCGCCGTGAATCACGAATGGCGCAGCAGCTGCGTACCACACTGCGCACTGGGCTGGCGAGAGAATCCCCTCAGCGATATGCATGAGGCGTCATCTCCTTTCTCGGGAATCGCGTCCCGTCCTGGAAAGGCCTGATGTGCGTAGTAGATCTGACTTTCGATCCGCAAAGGGTCGTTCACAGTGGCGCGTCCGTGCCGGCATTTCCCGGCTTCAACCACGCCATCAGGGCGTTGTTGAGTTTTCCAGCAGCCAGTGAAACACAGCCGTTTCGGGGTTGCATCGAAGGTTTGGCTAACCATCGTCACGGGCTCTGTCAGCGGCGTGCGTAGTGTTAGCATCCCGATGAGTCGTCATTACCCCAAGTCATCGTCAGGAGCACAGCTGTGGCCCACGAGTATGTCAATAACGGATCCGACATTTACCGCGAGTCCTTCCGCATCATTCGCTCCGAGGCGAATCTGGATCGCTTCCCAGCCGACGTCGAGGGAGTCGTCGTTCGGATGATCCACGCTGCCGCCGACCCTGCGATCGCTGACGACATCGCCTTCACCCCCGGCGTGGTGACGGCGGCTCGTCAGGCCCTGCACGCGGGGGCACCGATTCTGTGTGATTCCTCCATGACGGCCACCGGAATCATCCGATCCCGTCTCCCCCGCGACAACGAGACGATCTGTTACATCAAGGATCCCCGCCTGGCCAACATCGCCAAGGCCAAGAACATGACGAAGACCTGCGCGGCAGTGGATCTGTGGGCTGAGGAAGGCAAACTCGACGGGGCCATCGTCGCCATCGGCAACGCCCCCACTGCCTTGTTCCGCGTGCTCGAGGTGTGCGAGGAGACCGGGGCTCGTCCGGCTGCTGTCGTCGGCATCCCCGTTGGATTCGTCGGCGCAGCCGAGTCCAAACAGGCCCTCGTCGATTCCACGCTGGGCCTGGAGTACCTCACCTTGCTGGGACGACGCGGCGGCTCGGCAATCGCAGTGGCAGCCGTCAACGCCATTGCCTCCACCGACGAGCTGACGAACACTCACCGCTGACGGTCGTCGGACGCTGACGGCCACCGTCCCCTGACAGCCGCCGGGCACAGCAGGTCATCGGCCCCGGCAGGACCTCACCCCCAGAGGGCGTCACCCTCCCATGTGCCCAAGGACACCACCGGGACGACCTGACCGGAGATGACCGATCCCTCATGGGGAACCCGCGGCAGGTTCGTCGGGGCGGCCAGGGTCATCGGAATCGAGGTGTCACCGACGATCCGATACCAGTCGACACCGGTGAGCGCATTGGTGCGTTTCTCGACCCGCTTGCACACCATCGTCATCTCGGCGACGGCACTGGCCTGCCCCCGAGTGGCACGGCCGGCGTTGATCTCCATGAGCCACGGGCTGAGCAGGGTTCCGGCCGCGAATTGCAAATCCCCGGAACCACCCAGGGACCCCTCGTGGGAGCGACCGTACTCCTCCTCGGACTCGAAGACCCGCAGCATCTGGTTGGCGACAGCTCCCACCCGCAGGTGCTCGACGAAACGCGGGGTGTCGTCACCAGGTTCGGGGCACAACGGCACCTCAACCGGGTCGTCCACATTGGCCAGGAAACGCGCCAGGTGTTTGCGGTTCGTGGCCGGCAACTTGAGCACCGACTCCCCGGTGAGCATGGACGCCAGGCTGGCGGGGGAATAGACGTCAACCAGTGCCACCGTCGGGCTGAACCGCACCAGATCGGCAGGGTGAGTCGTCGGGGCGACGAGGGAGGCCATCGTCTCGATCTCGTCGTGACCCTTCTGCTTCATGAGGGCCAGCCGCGCTCCGGACGGATCGGTGTAAGCGGCCAGCAGGTCAAACCCACCGACGTCCTCCACTCCGACGGCTCCAGCCTCGGCCGCGGAATTGACGAGGACATCGAGGTCGGGGGCATCGAAGCCCAGGGCATGCAGGTCGTGGGAGATCACCCGACGATGATAGGCGGGAAAGCCCCAAATCGTCATCGTCGGGAAATCGTCCTCGTCATGAGTCAGCCCTGCAGGGCCCGCAGTACCTCGTCTCGCAGCTTGGCCGAGCGACGCGGGGTGCGGTCGCCGACGACGCTGACCGTCATGCCGCCAGCCCTCTGTGTGGCCGGGGTGAAGGCCGAACCCTTCCGTCCTTTGTCACCGCGCACACAGAAGATGCCGCGCTTGTCAGCCTCCTCGGCCACCACAGCGTTGACCTCGGGATCATTGGTGAGAGCCTGGACGAACCATGCGCCGTCGAGGTCGTCGACCTTGAAGGCACGACGCTCCAGGTGCACCAAACCCTTGCGCGACATCCGGGTGAGCTGGATGCCGGAGTTCGGAGCGACGACGTGGACCTCGGCCCCGGCCTCGAGCAGCCTCACGACGCGACGCTCGGCGACATGCCCGGCACCGACAACCAGCACCTTGCGGCCCTGTAGACGCAGACCCGTCATGTAGACCGGGGCTCCCTCTCCCAGCCCAACCTCGTCGAGGGGTTCACGATAGCGATCGACGACGACATCGGCGACCTCGTCACAGTCACCGATGACCGGGGCGATGCGGATCTCGACTCCGGGGTGGCTGTCCTGCCAGGCCTCAACCTGCTCGGTCATCCACACGTGCAGCAGACCGGGGAAGAGGAAGTTGCCCTGGACGACGATCTGGTCGGCGCCCTGGGCAGCCAAGGCGGAGAGGGCCTCGGGGACCGACGGACGGGTCACCTGGATGAAGGCAGGCTCGACTCGATCGAGGTCGTTCTCCTCCCAGAACATCCTCGTCAGGGTGTAGTGGGATGCGTTGGCGTCGGGGACGAGGGCTCCGCGTCCCACCAGCACCACTGCGGTGTCGCGGGATCGCCATTCCTCGCGTCCCTCACCGCCCGCAAGGGTCTCAGCGAGACGCCGGTTGAGGGCTGAGCGCATCCGCACGTCGGGCAGCAGCGGGGCGGAGTACATGACTCGGGCGTCCCCACGGCCCTCGTCGATGGCCTCTGGAATGTCGTCACGGACGTGACCACCCGTGTTGAACATCAACGGGACGACGACGGCAGCTGGCTCATCGTCACCGTCAGCACCCTCAGGTACCTGTGGAGCTTGGGCGACGGCGGCACGGACGGCCTCCGGGATGCCGGGCTCGGCAAGCTCGACGAACCCCAGCTCGACCGGGATACCGGGTAGCTTGCCGGCGATACGCTCGGCCAGGGCGCGACATTCGGCCACGCCGGATTCGTCACGGGTGCCATGGGCGGCGATGACCAGCGGGGTCCCGCTGGCGAGTGGATCGGTCATGATGACTCCTTCGTCTCGATGTTCTTGCCGGACCCCGGCATGCGGGTCGAATGGACCGGGGGTTTGGAGAGGTAGGTTTCCTCGTCGGCCTTGGGCAGGTCCTTGTGCGTGTAGTTCTTGCGAACCTCCCCGGAGACGCGACCGTCCATCCAGTGGTAGTCACGCGGGGTGACCATGAGTCGTCGCCCGTCCCCGGAGCTCACATACTTGGTCGTCGTCGAACCCACGACGACAAGGGTCGTCATGCCGACCCACTCAGGCTTGAACTCCTCGAGGGTGGACATGATCACCTCCTGTTGCCGGCGTTCGGCGTGAGAGACGATCGCCACCGGGGTGGATGGCGGACGGTGCTCGGCCATGATCGCCAGAGCGTCGGGGAGCTGGTGGGTACGGGTGCGCGAACGCGGGTTGTAGAAGGTGGTGACGAGGTCTCCCTCGGCGGCCGCCCTCACCCTCTTGAGGATGAGATCCCAGTCGGTGTGCAGGTCCGACAGGCTGATCGTGGCGTGATCATGGCCCAGCGGGGCGCCCAGGATCGCCGAGATGGCGAGCTCGGCAGTGATGCCGGGAACGATCTCGACGTCGATGCCGTCGGTTCCCATCTCCAGGGTCGGAGAGGCCATCGCATAGATAGCCGGGTCGCCTCCGCACACGAAAGCCACGTTACGGCCATCACGGGCGGCGTCGATGGCAGCCTGGGTGCGCTCCTCCTCAGTGCCCATCTTGGTGGCCAGGATCGTGGCCCCCGGACGCACCAGATCGCGGATCTGACGAACGTAGGGGGCGTATCCGGCGACGAAGGTGGCATTGCGGATGGCCTCGACGGCACGCGGGGCCAGAAGATCTCGCGAGCCCGGCCCAAGGCCGACGACCGAGAGATGACCACGGGCAGGGATACGACCCACAGCACAGGTGGCCTCCGAGGTCTTGGTCTTGTGGACCAGCAGTTCGGCTCCCTGACACAGCACCGCGGCCTCGGACACGCTCGGGGTGCCGACCTCGCGAGCCACGACATCGGAGGGAGTCGGGACTTCCTGGGCAGCCAGCGCCTCGGCCGACTCGGTGCGGTACTCGACACCGAGTTGGTTGGCCAGCTTCACCAGGCCAAGTTCACCGGCCTTGACCTCGTGGGAGACCAGACGGGTGACCGATCCGAGAGTCAGGCCGTTGTCAGCAAGGGTCTTCTCAAGAAGCTCTCGCAGCGGCTCGACCTCGGTGCCCTTGTTGCATCCCATCCCGACGACCAGGCAGTTCGGATGCAGGACAACGGTGGGCACGTCGTCGCCGTGATCGGCGAGGACACGTTCGACGACCCGCTCGGAGACGATGATCCGAGCGGCCGGGGACTGCGCGTCCCCGGTGACATTCTCGGGAAGCGGGGGCAGCGGCCAGGGCTGCTCGCGGATGACCAACACCGGGCGCCCCGCAATGATCGAGCCGGTCACACCAGCAACGTCCCCCTCGTAGGCCCAGCCGAGCTGGTCAAGGGCCGGAACACCAAGGGAGTCGGTGGCCGTGGAGACGACAGCGGTACCACCGAGAGCCTCAGCGATGGTGCGCGACAGTTCATTGGCCCCACCGACGTGGCCACCGACCAACGGAATGGCGAAACGCCCAGCCTCGTCGACGACAACCACCCCTGGGTCGGTCTTCTTGGACTCCAGCAGCGGGGCAATGATCCGTGTCGTGGCGCCCAAGGCCAGGTGGGAGATGATGAGGTCGCACTCGCCCCACGCCGCAGCCAGCCCGGTGCGCGAGGGTCCGACGTACTTCTTGGTCTCACGTTTGAGGGCCTGATCGATGGCCTCGGCATGGGCAGCAGCGGCGTCGGAATTGATGACCTGTCCGATGATCGGGTCGCGGTCCGAGCCGTCCGGGTTGGTGCGGGAGCCGGGCTGGGGATCATCGGGACCATTGACGTTGACGTCACCGGCCAGTTCCGGGTTGACCCCCAAAGCCTCCGGGGAGTCGGGGTGGTGCTCAAGGACCAGCACGACGTTGGGGCTGAGGATGTCCTCGTCGGCAATGACGGCCCGCGAGGCGTCCTCGTCGAGGATGCGCACCCGCTGGTCCTCCTCCCCGATCTTCTCGGCAAGAACGAAGGTCTTACCGCGACCGGCGAGCCCGTCGACCAGTTCTGCCAGACCGCGGTTCGGGGCCGTCAGCACGCCCACCTTGGGGTGGATCTTGGCAAGTCGAATGGCGGTCTCGATGTCCTTGGAGTGGGCCGAGACGAGTTGGGCGTCGTCCCAGGGCAGGGCGACGGCGGCGAAGGCAGCCTGCAAGGAGGTCGGGGCCGTGACGACCTCGACCGCCAGACCGGCCTGGCGGATGCGACGCACCACGCCGAAAAACAGCGGGTCGCCAGAAGCGATGACGACGACCTTGGCTTCCTCGGGTAAGGACTGAATCCTCTCGACAGCCGGGCCAATGAGACCGAGCTTCTGACGCTTGTCCTCGGCAACGTCGAGGGCATCGAGGTGACGCTGACCCCCAACGACGAGGTCAGCATCGGCGACGTCGGCACGCAAGGTGTCGGAGATGGTGCCGAGATATCCGTGGACGCGAATCATGAATTGCCCTTCGTGTCGGAGTTCGTGGGGTTCTGGTCATAGACACCGCGAGTGCCATGGGCCTTGAGATCAGCGTGGGCCTGAGCCTCAGCTGCGCGGTATTCGTGCCGGAAACCGGGGTGGTAGAGATGGCTGCGAGTCTTGATCGGCCCCTCCGCCAGAGCCGGCCCGACGAGGACGACGGCGTGCTTCCACAGCTTGTGGTTGCGCATCGTCTCCGACAGGTGGGCCAGGTCGCAGCGGAACATCATCTCCTCGGGCCAGCTCACCGCGTAACCAATAATGCAGGGAGTCTCAGGCAGATAGCCACCCTCCAGCAGGGCCTCCTGCAGAGCCTTGTGACGGGCGGCCGACAGATAGATCGCCATCGTCGCGCCGTGGCGAGCGAAGGAGGCGACGGTTTCCCCGTCGGGCATGGGCGTACGACCTCCCTCCAGCCTGGTGAGGATGAGGGACTGGGACACCTCCGGGACGGTGATCTCGACGTCCATTCTGGCGGCGGCCGCCGAGAAGGCAGAAATGCCGGGAATGGTCTCGAACTCGATGCCGATCCGACGACACAGGTCGCGCTGCTCGGCAGTGGCCCCGTAGATGGACGGGTCGCCGGTGTGGACCCTCGCCACCACCAGACCCTCGTCACGGGCACGGGTGTAAAGAGGTTCCAGATCCTCCAGTGGGATGGAGGCGGAGTCGATGAGTTCGGCTCCCTCCTTGTGACGGGCGACCATGTCGGGGTGAACGAGGCTGGAAGCCCAGATGATGATGTCCGCGGTCTCGATGACGCGAGCTCCGCGCACGCTCACCAGATCGGGGGCTCCCGGACCGGCACCGACGAACACGACTTTTCCTGCGCCCTCGGGGATGTCACGCCGGGGCACCGGGGGCGGCTCGATGGCGTTGTGGTCCAGATCCTCCAGGGCCTTCTCGGAAACGTGCTGGGTGGGGCGAGCAGCCTGAGGTTGGCTCACAGTTTTCCTCCCGTGGTGGTGCGCTCTGGGGTGGTGAGGACGGTGGAGAAATAGGGCAAAGTCTGGGCGTCAGTAACCTCGTCGAGGGTCATGATCTGCTCGGACTCCAGGGTGACGTCGGTACCGATGACAGCCTGACGATCCCGCTTGCGCAACTGCTCGACGACCTCGGGAAGTTTGCGTCCTCCCTTGTAAACCGCGACCGAGTCGACCAGATCGAGAACCTGACCGAGTTTCTCCATACCGACGGTGGCCGGGACGAGGGCCAGAATCTCCTTGCCCTCCACCAGCGGACGCCCCGACGCCGCCGACAAGGCCTGCATGGCGGTGATGCCGGGGCTCAGCTCGACGGTGACGTCGGGAAGACGCTGTTCAACGTTGGCACGCAGGTAGGTGAAGGTGGAGAACACCGTCGGATCGCCGACGGTGGCCAAGGCGACAGTACGGGCTCCTTCGTCGAAGGCAGCGATCGCAGCGTCCGCGGAGACCTGCCAGGACGCCTTGCGCTGCTCGCCGACACCGGAGCGCTCTCTCATGGAGAACGGGATCCGCTTGATGCGCTCGGCGATCTCGGGGACGACGGCGGTGATGATGGTCTCGGCACGACCTGGGCCGTCGGTGGTGGCCTCGGTGTAGGGCACGAGGATGGCGTCGGCCTCGCGCAAGATGCGCACAGTTTTCAGGGTGACCAATTCTGGGTCACCCGGCCCCACTCCCACCCCGATGAGGGTTCGTCCCGACTTGTGGTCAGGGTGTACAGGGGCATGGGTCATGACGGCCTCCTCAGGTGTCCTCGCCCGACGACGTGCGCAACGACCCGTTCGAGTGTCTGGCTGCCATCGCCGCGGCGATGGTCACAGTGGCGGGACCGCGCCGGACTCACACCGGCTTCCTCGAGATCGGTCGTTGCATCGATCCTCCCACATCGTGGCATCCCACCACGACAGGATCAGGGTCAGCACCCATCGGCCAGGCGGAACAGACGGTCGAGATCCAGATGCTCCTCGACAGCATCAGCCAGGACGTCGATCATTTGCTCACGGCGCTGCCCGTAGCCGATGGCGCCTTCAACGGGTCGCCATGCCGATCCGGCACGATCGGCGGCCTCAGCAAGCCAGGCGCGTCGGAACTCGTCACACTCGAAAGCGCCATGCCACATCGTCCCCCAGACACTTCCGACCCGGACTCCGTCGAGGAAGGGCTCCCCCGCCGACAGGTCGACGTCCATGCGGCCGTGATGAATCTCGTAACCGCCGACGTCGATTCCCCGCCACGACCCGCTCGGGGTGGCTAAGGTCTTCCGCGCCCCGAAGGTCACCTCGACCGGCAACAGCCCCAAACCCTCGGTACGCTCGGTCTGCGATTCCTGGCCGTCCGGGTCGATGATGAGACGGGTCAACATCTGGTAACCGCCACAGATCCCCAGCACGGTACGCCCCTGGCTAGCGCGGCGGACGACAACATCCGCGATTCCGGTCGATCTCAGCCACTCAAGGTCACGTACCGTGGAACGGGACCCAGGCAGGACGAGGACATCAGCACGCTCACAGGTGTTCGGGTTCGTCGTCACCTGGACGTCGACCCCGGCCTCTGCGGCCATCGCGTCAACGTCGGTGGCGTTGGAAATCCTCGGCAACCGGACGACGGCAACCCGCAGGTCCTCCGGGCAGTCCGAATCGCCGTCATGACGCCAACGCCCCACCTCGAGGGCATCCTCACCGTCGAGCCACACCCCCGGAACCCAGGGCAGTACCCCGAAGCTTGGCATCCCGGTGCGCCGGGTGATCTCGGCAAGGCCGGGAGCCAGTACCGACTCGTCACCCCGGAACTTGTTGATGATGTATCCGGCCAGTAGGCCCCGGTCCTCGTCGTCGAGGAGAGCCCAGGTGCCGAAGAGGCTGGCAAGCACCCCGCCTCGGTCGATGTCGCCGACCAGCACCACCGGCAGGTTCTTCTGCCTTGCCAGACCCATGTTCGTGTAATCACCAGCACGCAGGTTGATCTCAGCGGGAGACCCGGCCCCCTCGCACAGGACCATGTCGTGGGCGGCCGCGAGCTCGTCGTAGGCGGCCCAGGCAGCCTCGGCCAGGTGACGCCGCCCGGTGGCGTACTGGCCTGCTTCAAGCACCCCTGCCGGCTTGCCGCGCAAGACGATGAAGGAACGGCGGTCGGTACCGGGTTTGAGCAGCACCGGATTCATCGCCGACTCGGGAATCACCTTGGCTGCAGTGGCCTGCAGGAACTGGGCGCGCCCAATCTCAGATCCGTCGGAGCACACCATCGAGTTGTTGCTCATGTTCTGGGCCTTGTAGGGCACGACGTCGATCCCGCGACGCCGCGCTGCCCGACACAAAGCCGTGACGACCAGGGACTTGCCTGCGTCAGAAGAGGTTCCGGCAACAAGGATTCCACCCATCACTTCTCCTTCCTCGACGAGTCACAACGGCGCGGCAGGATGCCCCCGTAGAACTTGAGGTGAGCCAGGGTCGCGACGCCAAGGCAGGCGACTGCTGTCGCCACATCGGTGACCTTGGTGACGAGGTTGGCGGCGTCAGCAACCTTGGCACCGTCAGGCCGAGGGCCGTCTCCCAGCAGGGGGCGATCCTCGTGACGGTTTCCGTAGTAGACATTGCGTCCGCCCAACTGCACCCCGAGGGCACCGGCCCAGGCCGACTCGCACCATCCCCCGTTGGGGCTGGGGTGATGGGCATGATCACGCATCATGACCTCAAAGGCGCAACGCCGATCCCCTCCGACTGTGGGAGCCAGCAGGCAGCAGAACAGACCGGTCAGCCGGGACGCGGGCAGATCAAGAAGGTCGTCGAGGTGAGCAGCCACCTTCCCGAAGTTCTCGTAACGCTCGTTGTGGTGGCCGATCATGGCGTCGAGGGTGTTCGCGCCCCGATGGACAAGCATTCCTGGCACTCCTGCCACCGCTCCCCACCACAGCGAGGCGACGGCGGCGTCTGCGGTGTTCTCCGCCATGGATTCCACGGTCGCCCGGGCCAACTCTGGCTCGTCGAGCTGATCGGCGTCCCGGGAACACAGGTGGGACAGCTGCCGCCTGGCCCCAGACAGGTCGCCATTGCGCAAGCGATCGGCCATGGTGTGGCCTTCACGAGCCAGAGATGTCGATCCCACCACCGCCCAGGTCGTCGCAGCCGTGGCGATCATGCGCATCACTGGGTGCTTCGCGGTGGCCTTCTCGACGCCAGCTCCCAGCACGGCCAGCGGTACGAGGCAGGCAGCAACGTGCACCCCACCGCGGGCCACCGAATCGGCCCAGTCGCGCTTCTCCAGGCCAGCAGCGGCATTGCCGAAGACAGCCACCGGGTGGTGATCCTGCGGATCCCCGAACAGTCGATCGGCAGCGACGCCGACTGCCAGTCCTACTGCGCGGGCAGCCAGCCCGAGGCCACGACGACGGTCACGATGACTCAGCATGCCCACACCCTAGCGAGGACACGGCCCTTCACAACCAGCCGCGTCTTCTGGCTTCGGCAACTGCCTGGGCTCGGTTGACGCTGTTGGTCTTGGCGATCGCTGAGGAGACGTGGTTGCGCACCGTCCCGGCGGACAGGGAAAGCCTCTTGGCGATGACGGCGATCGGCTCTCCCGACTCCGCCTCCCGCAGTACCATCTGCTCCCTTTGCGTCAACGGGTTGTATCCGTCGAGCAGAGATTCCGCAGCCAAGGCGGGATCGATGACGCGACCGCCTTGATGCACCTTGCGCACCGCCTGGGCCAATTCAGAAGCGGGGGTGTCCTTGACGAGGAATCCGGCCACCCCGGCATCCATGGCCCGTCGCAGATATCCCGGGCGTCGGAACGTGGTGACGATGAGAATCTTGACGTCAGCCTCAGCCAAACGGCCGGCCACCTCGATGCCATCCATACCGGGCATCTCGATGTCGAGGAGCAGCACGTCGGGACAAAGCTCCTCGACCGTCGATACGACCTCATCTCCGCGACTGCACTGCCCGACCACCTCGATGTCGGGTTCCAGGGAGAGCAGGGCGACGAGGGCACCGAGCACCAAGGTCTGATCGTCGGCGAGAACGAGCTTGATCGGCTCATCACAGGTTGTCATGACACCACCACCTTGGTACCCCGGCCATTGTCCCCCGGCCCGATGTCCAGCCGTCCACCGATACTCTCAACCCGACGTCTCATTCCGGCCCGACCGGAACCTTCCTTGGCGTCACCGACCCCGATGCCATCATCGGTGATACACATCACATCGTCGGACAGCTCGATCCAACAGTGCTTGGCCTGCGAATGGCGGACGACATTGGTGACGGCCTCCCGCAGCACCCATCCTCGCACAGCATCGTGCTCAGACTCGCCAGTCCGCTCGTCACGGATCCTCAGAGAGATATCGGCTGTCGCCAGGGCCGTCGCGGCGGTGGCGAGCTGAGAGTCCAGATCTGCCTCGTTGAGGTCACTGACCAAGCCTCGAACCTGCCCCAAGGCCTCCCGACTCAGCGTGTGCAAGTCCTCGGCCTGGTCCTTGGCAGCCTCAGGGTCGATGTCGATGAGCCTGCCGATGAGTTCAGCCTTCATCGACATCACCGTGAGGCTCTGGCCGAGCAGGTCGTGGACGTCCGAGGCGATCCTCTCCCGCTCGGCATAGGTGGCCTCGATCTTGTGCTGCTTGTCCTGCTCGAGCCGGTTGTTGTCCCACACCCGACTGATGAATCCAGCCGCCAGAATCATGGCCATCGACGGCACTGCCATGAGCCACCCCTGTTGCTGGTCGTTGACGATCCGGGCGACCAGGATTGCGGCGACCTCGAGCACGAGAACCGTCAGGACTGCCGATGCCGGCATCAGGAAGAGGGTGAAGGCCAGCGGATAGGCGAACATTTCCATGGCCGCTGTCGGATCGACGACTGCCACCCCCGCATTGAGCACGCACAACACGGCAAGAAACGCCCAGGGCCACCGCGGCATCCAGCGCCGCGAGAACCAAGTGTCCAAGGTGTCGATGCCCAACCAGAATCCGACCAGGTAGATGAGCACGAACAGCCCGATGGACACCAACCCGAGAACCCGCTGGGAGGTCACGAGCTCGGGGTTGCCAGCGATGTGCTCGATCGGATAGACGAGGAAGACCGTCCAGATCCCGGCGTACAGGGTCTGAGTCCTGCGCGCGCCCCGTTTCGACAGCGAGCGTCTGGACCGTTTGCGCATTCGGACTGTTTCTCCTCTTACCTGAGGTCTCTCAGCGGTCCTGGTGACGCCGGGAGGCCAGCCATGCCAGCACGGCGAAGACACCAGCCCACACCACTGCGCTCATGATGGCATAGGAGAGGTTGACCTCGACCGGCTCATGGATCGTCATCTCGTATCCTCCCATGATCGGCCAACGTGGCAGCAGATTGACCCCCCACAGCGGAGTGAAGCGGGAAAGCTTAAGCATGAACCCGCCCAGGGGCATAAAGACGTTGCCGAGAAAGGCGAACGCCAGCACGAAGAAGGACACCAGAGTTGCGGCGTTCTCGTTGCGGATGAACATGGCAATTGCCAGACCGAAGACGGTGTAGGGAATGCAGCACACCCATGCCAGCAGGAAGGTCCACAGCCAGCCGATACCGTCGATACGCGCCCCCGACAGGGCACCGACGAGCAGCACAAGGGCTACCGGAACGGCAGCGACGATCTGGATCGCGACGACCTTAGTCAGGAGATACTTCCCTTGGGTCATCGGCGTGGTCGCCAACTGACGTCCCCACCCGGCGTCTTGTTCCAGAGCCGACGAGGCCCCCAGACCTGAGGCAGCGGTGGCTGCGCCATAGAGGGCCAACGATGCCATCACCGTGGCCTTGACGTTTCCGTGGGGCACCGGGAGGTTCCCATAGTTCTGGATCGCACCGAAGAGCACATACATCGCAACCGGCATGACAAAAGCAAAGATGACGATCGCCGGGGTGCGAACCATTCGGCGAATGTCGAGAAGGGCGTAGGTGGCATTCATGATGCATCCTCTGTCTGGTCGTTGCTCTCACTGGTAAGCGAGAGAAATGCGTCCTCCAAGGTGGTGCGAGCAACCAGCACGTCGTGGGCCTCGGTGTGGTTGAGCAAATGGCGCACCAGGTCGTCGGATTCGTCGGTGGTGAAGGCGATGGTGTCGGACTTGACGTCGTAGTGATTGACGTGAGGCAGACGGTCGAGGATGGCAGCGTCGACGCCGGGCCACACAGCAGTGACCGTAGACCCCGAAACCGAGGCACGGACCTCGGCGATCGGCCCGTCAGCGATGATCTTGCCGTGATTGATGAGGATGACCCGGTCAGCAAACTCCTCGGCCTCACCGAGGTAGTGGGTGGCGAAGATGATGGTGCGCCCCTCGTCGGCGGCCTGGTGCATCTGTGACCAGAAGTGACGCCTTCCGTCCACGTCGAGACCCATTGTGGGCTCATCGAGCAACAGAAGATCCGGATCGGGCAGCATCGCCAGGGCGAAGCGCAATCGCTGTTGCTGACCGCCGGAACACTTCCTCACTTTCCGGGAGGCGTAATCCTCCAGCCCCCAGACTCGCATCTGCTCGTCGATTCGGGAGCGCGGGAGCTTGAAGGTCGAACCGACGACCCGCATCGTCTCGTGCACAGTGAAGTCGTCGAGCAAACCACGGGTCTGTTGTACCGCCGAGACCCGGCCGGAGCGGGCCCCCTTCTCGGCGTCTAGTCCCATCAACTCGACGCGACCGGAGGTCGGGGCGGTGATTCCCAGCAGCATGTCGATGGTCGTCGTCTTTCCAGCACCGTTGGGACCGAGGAAGGCGACAACCTCACCTTGCTGAATCGTGAAATTGATGTGGTCGACTGCCCTCAGAGGCTCTCCCCCGGTGGGGAAGGTCTTGACGAGGTCCTCAACGACCACCGCTGTCTCGTTCATACCTTCATAACATCCCATCAGGCGGGCCTGCGCCCATGGTCCGGCGTCATGACTTCACCATGACATGTGTCATAGGCGTTAGGCTGCCGTAATGACTCGAATCGTCCTGGTGCGCCACGGTCAGTCCACCTGGAACCTGGAGCACCGCATTCAGGGGCAGACGATGGACGTCCCCCTGACCAGGCGAGGTCATCGTCAGGCCAGTGAGGCCGGACGCAGGGTCGCCGAGCTGGTTCCTCGTCACACCCTCTTGCTGAGTTCGGACCAGACGCGGGCCATGCAAACCGCTCAGCGTGTGGGTCGGGAGATTGCCTCGACCCCGAAGCCTGACGCCCGGTTGCGGGAACAGTACCTGGGTGACATGGAAGGAAAACTGTCCAGCGAGCTGCACGAGATGCCCGTTCCTGAAGGTGCCGACATCGCAGAGATCGGCTGGGGTGGCGGGGAGTCCCTCCTCGATGTCTGGCGGCGCTGTCGCGATCTGCTGGACGAGCTCGCCCGGAATCCCCCCGAGGCGCTCGTCATGGTCAGCCACGGGGACACCCTGCGCGTCATGCTGTCGGCACTGTCTGGCGGCACCCACCGCGACTGCGACTACTCCCTCTCCCTGACCAACGGAATCGTCATCACTCGCGATGTGGATCTCACAAGCCTCGTCGCCTCCCTGCCCCGACACTGACCCTGGTCAGGACCGTCGAGTGTCCGGCAGAATTGGCGGCATGGCCACGATCCGGATAGTGCGTTCTGATATCACCACCCTCGACGTCGACGCCGTCGTCAATGCCGCGAATCGGCAACTGGCTGGCGGCGGAGGTGTGGACGGGGCCATTCATCGAGCCGCCGGCCCAGAACTATCGACGGCCTGCCGCAAGCTGCGTGAGACGACCCTTCCGGACGGCCTGCCCACGGGAGACTCGGTGGCCACCACAGCCGGGAACATGCCCGCACGGTGGGTCATCCACACCGTGGGACCGGTCTGGGCCAAGACCATCGACAAGTCCGATCAGCTCGCCTCCTGCTACCGCACCAGCCTGCAGGTGGCTGACGAGATCGGTGCCAGAAGCGTCGCATTCCCGACCATCTCTGCCGGGGTCTACGGCTACCCCATGGACGAGGCCACCCGGATTGCCGTGGAAACCTGTCGGCAAGCCGACACCAAGGTGGACACGATCTACCTCGTGGCCTTCAATGATGAGGCTGAGGCTGGCTACCGGGCCGCCCTCGAGAACCAGCGATAAGGAGCAGCCTGTGACCCAACCCGTCATCGTCGCCGAAGGCTTGCGCAAGACTTACGGTGATTTCACAGCCGTCGACGGCATCGACTTCGAGGTCGCCAGCGGGGAGTCCTTCGGCCTGCTCGGCCCCAATGGCGCCGGAAAGTCCACCACGATGCGGATGATCGGGGGAACTCTCGGACGCACCAGCGGAAAGCTGACGGTCATGGGACTCGATCCCCAGGCCGAAGGGCCCCACGTTCGAGCCCATCTCGGGGTTGTCGCCCAGCAGGACAACCTCGACGAGGATCTCACCGTCACTGACAATCTCATCGTCTACGGACGCTACTTCGGGTTGAAGACCTCCTGGCTCAAGCGCAAGGCAGTCGACCTGCTGGAGTTCGTCGAATTGACCGAAAAGGCGAACAACAAGGTCAAGACCTTGTCAGGCGGTATGAAACGGCGTCTGACGATCGCGCGGGGATTGATCAACGAACCATCGGTTCTTCTTCTCGACGAACCAACCACCGGGTTGGATCCGCAGGCCCGACACATCCTCTGGGATCGCCTGTTCCGGCTCAAGGAAGAGGGAGTCACTCTCGTCGTCACGACCCACTTCATGGATGAGGCCGAGCAGCTGTGCGACCGTCTCATTGTCGTCGATCACGGGCGCATCATGGCCCACGGGACCCCTGCTGACCTCATCAACCAATACTGCTCCCGCGAGGTCCTCGAGGTGAGGTTCGGGTCCGGGCGCAATACCGAGATTCTCGAGCAGCTGAGCCACATCGGTGTTAGGCAAGAGGTCCTTCCCGACCGGATCCTCGTCTATGCCGAGGACGGTGACGCGGCGCTGACCCAGATCGTCGACGAGGGGCTCAACCCACGCACATCCCTGGTACGACGCACCAGTCTGGAAGATGTCTTCCTCACCCTCACGGGACGGTCTCTCATCGAATGACGACCACCCACCAGGAACCACTTCTCGTCAACCGAGGCACCCCCATCACTCCCAACGAGATGGCTCGTCGCACTCAACGGTGGGGATTCTGGCCCGTGTGCCGCTGGTATTTCGCACAAGCAAAGTCCTACGTCTGGTCGATCATCGTGTCGGCCATCGGTACTCCGCTGCTCTACTTGTTCGCGATGGGGTTGGGACTAGGTTCCCTCGTTGACGCCAATCACAAGACTGTCGGCGGGGTGCCGTACCTGCACTTCGTGACACCGGCATTGATGGTCACGACCGTCGCCATCGGAGTGCTGAGCGAACTCACCTACCCCATCATGGACGGGTTCACCTGGCAGCGGCTATACCACGGCCCGGTGGCGACCCCCGTCACCCCTGGTCAGGTTGCCCTCGGCCAGCACATCGGAGTGATGATCCGGATGCTGTTGCAGTCACTGTTCTTCTGGGCTGCCGGCCTTGCATTCGGCGCTTTCCCCCACACAGCGAGGTCGCTGGTCGGCGTACCCATCACCGTGCTGACGGCATCCGCTCTGGGAGCGCCTCTCCAGGCCTTCTCTGCCACCCGTGACGACGAAGGTGCCAGTTTCTCGTTAGTCGAAAGGTTCGTCGTCCTCCCGATGACCCTGTTCGCCGGCACCTACTTCCCTCTTGACGTCCTACCGATGTCCTTGCGCTGGATCGGATGGATATCCCCCATCTGGCACGGGACAGAACTGGCCCGAGACGTCAGCTACACCCATGGCGAACCGATCTGGCTGGTGTGTGTCCACGTCGTCTTCTTGGCAATCCTGTCAGTCGGCGGCCTCATGGCGTCACGGCGGATCTACACCCGAAGGTTGGTGGGCTGATGAAGGTCTCCGGACTCTACTCAGGCAACATCCGAGCCGTCGTGGCTCGCGGCCTGATCATGACCCGTAAACAGAGCTTCGGAATCGTCTTCTCCGGGATCGTGGAACCGATCTTCTACCTACTGGCGATGGGGGTCGGCATGGGCGAGCTGATGGGCTCGGTCACCGGCCCGGGTGGGCAACCCATCTCCTACGCCGCCTACATAGCTCCCGCCCTACTGGCCACTGCAGCGATGAACGGGGCGGTTTACGACTCCACGTGGGGAGTCTTCTTCAAGGTCAATTACTCCAAGCTCTACCAAACGATGCTGCAGACCTCCCTGGGGCCGTTGGACGTGGCTCTGGGCGAGATCTTCATGGCTTTGCTGCGTGGAATGCTCTACGCGCTCTCCTTCATGGTGTTCCTGGTCGCGATGGGCCTGGCGACGAGCTGGTGGGCCGTCTTGATGGTGCCATCGGCGCTCCTCATCGCCCTCGGGTTCGCATCCTTCGGGATGGGGGTGACGAGCTTCCTCAAGACCTTCCAACAGATGGACCTGATCAACTTCATCATGCTGCCGATGTTCCTGCTGTCAGCCACCTTCTATCCGATCACCGTGTATCCAAAGGCCGTGCAATGGATCATCGAGGTCATGCCCTTGTGGCATGGCGTTGAAATGATGAGACAGTTGTCAGTGGGCCATGTCACGACCGTCACGGGTGCGCACGCGATCTACTTCGTCGCAATGACGGTACTGGGCACCTGGTTGACGGCCTCAAGACTGCGGGCGCTCTTCCTGAACTGACGGTGCTGTTTGCTCCCGGTCCAGCGCGTCGGCTCCGTGAAGATCAGCTCTCGAAGCCTCAGCTGACCCCTCGGTCACTGGGCCTTCTTCTTGGTCTTGAGGAAGATCGGGGCGAGGATGACGACGAGCAGGGCAATGGCCACCCAGTTCGCAATCTTCGCGTAATACTTCAGTGCGTCGACGATGGGGTCACCCACTCCCCAGCCCAGGGCTAGGTAACCGAGGTTCCAGACGGTCGCGGCGACGAAGTCCAGCGCGACGAACCACTTCACCTTCATCGCAGAGGCACCCGTCAGGACGAAGACCACCGGCATGATGGGCAACGGGATGGGGACGTAGGCAACGAGAACTCCCAGCCAGCCGAGTTTGCGAGCCCACTCCTCAGCCTGCTCGTAACGACGTCGAGAGCGCTCTGATCGTCCGGCCCAGACCCCGATCATCCCGCGGCCCCACAACTTGCCGGCCCACCAATACACCCAGTCGAGTTTGATCGACATGATCGAACCCAGCAACAGCCACCACAACCAGTGCGGGGCCTCATTGACCGATGCCAGAGCCCCGGTCGCGGCCGCACCGGTTCGGGACCCGGTGATCCCCATGAGGATCGGCGGGTCAAGTCCGAGTAGCCAACCGCGCAGCGGGAGCATGGCCAACGAGAAGATGCCGAGGAAGCCGATCCAGCCCATGCACCAGTAGTCGGAGCGGCCTGGCTTGTGGTTCCACGGCATCCCGTCGGCCTTCCACCACTCCTCCTCTTCGGCGGAGTCGTCGCCGACGGCCTTTTCCAGGTCGGCCTCGGCCACCGCAAGGGCGGTGGCGGCGACGGCGAAGGAATCCTTCTCCCCCGCAGCGGCAGTACTCATCTCGTCTGGCACGCCGTCGACAATACCCAGAGCCGGTGACAACCCGGCACCTGCGATGTCTGCCGAGAGGAGAACACCCTAGCCCCGGCCTCGTCCGGGCGGTAACGTCGTTTTCCTACCGGCGTCACCACAGCACACGCGACCGGCCGGGCGGGGAAGGACCGCATGATCCGTTTCGACCACGTCAGCAAGCGTTTCGACGACGGCACAGTCGCCGTCAAGGATTTCGACCTGGAAGTGCAGTCTCACCACCTGGTCGTGCTGCTCGGGTCGTCGGGATGCGGCAAGACCACTTTGTTGCGGATGGTCAACCGGATGGTCGATCCGTCCGAAGGACGCATACTCATCGACGACACCGACGTCGCGACCCTCGATCCGGTCAAGCTACGTCGTCAGATCGGCTACGTCATGCAATCGGGCGGATTGCTCCCCCACCACACCGTGGTCGACAACATCGCCACAGTGCCGCTGTTGTCTGGAACGTCGCGGAGTGTCGCCCGGTCTCAGGCCTTGGACCTGCTGGAAAGGGTCGGCCTGGATTCCTCGCTGGCACGCCGCTACCCCGCCCAGTTGTCGGGTGGGCAGCGCCAACGAGTCGGTGTGGCCCGAGCCCTGGCCGCCAATCCCAACATCCTCCTCATGGACGAGCCTTTCGGCGCCGTCGATCCGGTGGTGCGTGCTGAGTTGCAGCAGGGCCTTCTGCAGATTCAGCACGATCTCGCCAAGACGATCGTCTTCGTCACCCACGACGTCGATGAGGCCTTCCTGCTCGGCGACGAGGTCCTCGTGTTGAGACACGGCGCTCAGGTCGCCCAGCGCGGCCGCCCCGACGAGATCCTGCTTCACCCCGTCGACGATTTCGTCTCCTCCTTCATCGGCGGTGATCGTCGCAGTCTCCATGTCGAACAGCACGATGAGTATCCCACTGTCGTTGACGCCGGAGGTCGACTCGTGGGTCGCCTCATCGAAACCGGCATCAAGGTGCCCGAGGAAATGTCGTGAACACCCGGTGGGTCAGCCAGAACTGGGACCACATCTGGTATTTGATGGGCCACCATGCCGTGCTGGGCATCATTCCCGTGGTGGTGAGCCTCGTGCTGTCAGTTCCGCTGGGATGGTGGGCGCATCGCTCGTCGACTGCACGGCGGATTTTGATACCCGGCGCCTCGATTCTGTATGCCCTGCCATCCCTGCCGCTGTTGGTCTTATTACCGCTCATCCTCGGCACGAAGATCCTCGACCCGGTCAATGTCGTCGTCGCCCTCAGCCTCTATGGCATCGCTTTGCTGGTACGAACAGCCACCGACGCCTTCGACTCGGTGGGCCGGGCGGTCCGTCGTGATGCCGTTGCCATGGGACACTCCAATGCCCAGGTGTTCTGGCGGGTGGCCCTGCCGCTGGCGGCGCCCACCCTCACCGCAGGGTTGCGGGTGGTCTCGGCATCCACGTTGTCGCTGGTCAGCGTCGGTGCCCTCATCGGCGTCCCGTCGCTGGGCTATTTCTTCACCGACGGTTACCAGCGTTCCTTCCCGACTGAGATCTGGGTCGGGATCGTCGGGACCCTCGCCCTGGCGCTGATCTTCGATCTCGTCATCGTCGCCGTCGGCGGCCTGCTGACGCCCTGGCAGCGTCGCGGGGATGAGATGTCATGAACCAGATCACAGCTGCATTCACGTGGTTGGCGACCTCGTCGCACTGGAGCGGCCCCGGAGCCGTCGGGGTCCGTATCGGCGAGCATCTCTGGTACACCCTGCTGGCCATCCTCCTCGCCGCGGTCATCGCGATCCCCTCTGGTCTGGCGATTGGCCACACAGGCCGCGGAAGGACCATCGCTGTGGCCTGCTCGGGGGCTCTGCGCGCACTGCCCTCCCTCGGGCTGCTCACCCTGCTGGCCGTCTCGACGACGATGGGCATCACGCATCCGGTCGTCCCGGCCACCATCGTGCTGGCCATTCTGGCTATTCCGCCACTGTTGGCCGGCACCTACTCCGGGATTGAAGCCGTCGACGAGGAGGTGACCGACGGAGCCCGAGCCTGCGGCATGACGGAGATGCAGGTGTTGCTCCGCGTCGAGTTGCCGCTGGCTGCTCCCCTCCTGCTGGGCGGATTGAGGTCAGCCACCCTGCAGGTGATCGCAACGACAACCATCTGCTCATACCTGGGCATGGGCGGCCTGGGGCGTTTCATCCTTGACGGTCTGGCTGTCTCCGATTACCCGCAAATGCTCGCCGGGTCCATCGTCATCATCGTGGTGGCCCTCGTCGTCGACGGTCTACTCGCTCTGACAACACGCCTACTCACCGGTCCGGGTCTGCGACATGCCCTGGCCCTCACCCCACAGTGATCACCCATCGAAGGGAGTACCCATGACCACGATGACTCGCCGAACGCTGCTCGGAGCCGCCATGTTGACAGGCCTGGCGGCCTGTTCTTCCCATGACCCTCTTGACTCGAATGGCTCGGGCTCTGGTGGGTCGAGCGTGACGGTCGGTTCGGCGAATTTCACCGAGTCCGAGATCATCGCTGAGCTCTACGCCCAGATCCTCGAGAAGGCCGGCGTCACCGTTAAGCGCCAGATGCAGATCGGTGCCCGCGACGTCTACGTCAAGGCGCTCAAGGACGGCTCGGTCGACCTCGTCCCGGAATACTCCGGGAACCTGCTGCAGTTCTTCCGGGGGTCCTCGACGGCTACTGACGAGACGTCGGTCATGGACGCTTTGCGCAAGGTCGTGCCGTCCGGCATGTCGGTGGGTGAACCGTCAGCCGCCCAGGACGCCGATTCGTGGTGCGTCACCTCCGAGTTCTCCAAGGCCCACGACGTCACGTCCCTGGCTGATCTGGCCAAGCTGGACTCTCTCAAGGTGGGCGGAAATCCTGAACTCAAGGAACGTCCCTACGGGCCCAAAGGGTTGACGAAGGTGTACGGGGTTCCGGCATCCAAGATCGCGTTCACCGCCCTGTCGGACTCCTCCGGTCCGCTCACCGTCAAGGCGTTGACGTCAGGGGCGGTCGACCTCGTGGATCTCTACACGACGACTCCCGCGATCAAGGAGCAGAACCTCGTCGTTCTGGAGGACCCCAAGCACCTCATCGTGGCCCAGAATGTCGTCCCTCTCATGACCACGAAGGTTGCCGACAAGCATCGCGATCAGCTGGCCAAGGTGTCACATGCCCTGACCACCGACGATCTCATCGCCATGAACCGGCGAGCTCAAGGCGGCGAGAAGGCCTCGGCCTCAACCATTGCCAAGGACTGGCTGGGCGCGAAGGGGCTGGCCTGACCACCAGCCCCTCCCCCGGAGTGTCCTCACCCGATCTCCTCGCGAGCCTCCTCGAAAGCCTTGATGGCCTCGTCGAGCTGTTCCCGGCTCAGCCCGGCGGACATCTGGGTACGGATGCGAGCCTTGCCGCGCGGCACCACGGGGTAGCTGAAGGCGCGCACGTAGATACCCTTGGCGAGCATCGCATCGGCCATCTTGGCGGCCTTGACGGCGTCACCGATCATGACCGGGCAGATCGGGTGCTCCGACTCCGGGATGTCGAATCCCCGTTTGGTCATCTCTGCGCGGAAGTAGGCGGTGTTGTCACGGAGGCGATCCAGCAGGTCCGAGCTCGACTTGAGCAGTTCGAGGGTCGCCAGGGCTGCGCCGGCAATCGAGGGGGCCAGCGAGTTGGAGAACAGGTACGGACGCGAGTTCTGACGCAACATCTCGACGACTTCACGATGGGAGCAGGTGTAGCCACCCGAGGCTCCGCCCAGTGCCTTACCAAGGGTGCCGGTCACGACGTCGATGCGGTCGCGCACTCCCCAGTGCTCGGGAGTTCCCGCTCCGGTCTTGCCCACGAATCCGACGGCGTGGGAGTCATCGACCATGACCATCGCACCATACTTCTCGGCAAGATCACAGATCTGCGGCAACGGGGCGACGAATCCGTCCATGGAGAAGACGCCGTCGGTGGCGACCATGATGTGTTTGCAGCCCTTGGCCTGGGCGTCCTTGAGCTGGGCTTCCAGGTCGGCCATGTCCTGGTTGTAGTAGCGGAATCGCTGGGCCTTGCACAGCCGAACGCCGTCGATGATCGAGGCATGGTTGAGCTCGTCGGAAATGATGGCGTCGTCAGGTCCGAGCAGCACCTCGAAGAGGCCACCGTTGGCGTCGAAGCAGGACGAGTACAAGATGGTGTCCCAGTTCTCGGGGTCATCGGGGTGCAGGAACTCGGTGATGGCCTGCTCCAGTTTCTGGTGCAGGGTCTGGGTACCGCAGATGAATCGCACCGAGGCCATGCCGAAGCCCCACTCGTCGAGGGCCTTCTTGGCAGCCTCGATGAGCACCGGGGAGTCAGCCAGCCCGAGGTAGTTGTTGGCGCACAGGTTGATGACCTCGCGTCCGTCGTCGACGGTGATCTTTCCGGCCTGGGGGCTGGTAAGCGGGGCCTCAGCTTTGTACAGTCCTTCCTCCTTGAGGGCTGCGATCTTGGCGTTGAGTTCGTCCTTCATGGATCCGTACATCGTTGTCCTCCTAATACATCGCTTGTCAGTCGAGGCATTCCCAGTTCATGACGACCTTGCCGCCATGACCCGAGCCTGCAACATCAAAGGCTTCACGGAATTCGGTGATTGGGTATCGATCGGTGATGATTCCGGAAATGTCAAGACCGGAACGGATCAGGGATGCCATGGCGTACCAGGTTTCGAATATCTGACGGCCGGTCACTCCCTGAATTGTGATCATGTTGAAGATGATCTTGGACATGTCGAGGGTGATGTCCTTGCTCGGGGTTCCCAGCAGCGCGATCCGTCCACCGTGGGTCATATTGGCGATCATGGACGTCAGGGCGGCACCCGATCCAGACATCTCCAAGCCGATGTCGAAACCCTCCTTCATGTCGAAGCGGTCCCACACCGTCTCGAGGCCTTCGCGTGAGACATTGACGGTGTTGTGCAGGCCGAGCTTGTGGGCCAGTTCAAGCCTCTCGTCGGACAGATCGGTGACGACGACGTTGCGCGCCCCCTGGAACTGGGCGACGAGGGCCGCCATGATCCCAATCGGTCCGGCCCCCGAGACGAGGACGTCCTCGGCCAGGCAGGGGAACTGCAACGCCGTGTGAACGGCATTGCCGAAGGGGTCGAAGATCGCCGCGACATCCGGGTCGAGATTCGGGATGTGGTGGACCCAGATATTGCTGGCCGGCATGACGAAATACTGGCAATAGGCCCCGTCGACGGCGTATCCGATGCCTTGGGTGTTGCGGCACAGGTGACGTTTGCCAGCCAGGCAGGCACGGCAGCGTCCGCAGACATAGTGGCCCTCACCCGAGACGAACTGGCCGACCTCCAGGTCATTGACCTCGGACCCGAGCTCGACGATCTCGCCGCAGAACTCGTGCCCGAGGACCAGCGGGGTGTGCACCGTCTTGGAGGCCCACCCGTCCCATTTGTCGATGTGAACGTCGGTGCCGCAGATCCCACTGCGCAACACCTTGACGACGACATCGTTCGGTCCCGGGGTCGGGTCGGGAATGTCAATGAGTTCAAGCCCCGGCTCCGGCCGGGTCTTCGCCAAGGCCTTCATGGCCCCTCCTCTTTCCGGGGCATGACCCCCTCAACCACATCGTCGCGACGACACCACTGTGCCACTACCTGAACCGGGCTGCACGCCGGGTGGGCAACTACCGGCTCAACCCTTCAGACCAGAGCTGGCAAGCCCCTCGATCACTTGATCTGGTTATTGTTGAAATACTGGATGATCTGGCCATCCAGAGTTGGCACCTGACGCGGTGCCGAGCCCTGACGCAGCGACTCGGTGGCCTCAATACCCGCAGCGACGGCATACCAGGCCCCCAGTGGCGAGGTATCCGTTGGGGTTCCGTTCCTCACAAAGTTCAGGAACTCGGTGACCGTCAACACGTCAGCATCACCATGCCCATTGGCATCCCCAATAATCGGGTATGTCTCGTCACCGTCGGCGTTGTAGTGGGTTCGCTTGTTCCACAGTCGGATGACGCCTCCCTCACCGTCACCGAAGTTCTCAATCCGCCCCTCAGTCCCGATGACCGTGTAGTTACGCCAGTAATCAGGCGTGTAATGGCACTGCTGATACGATGCGAAAATCCCCGATTCCATCCGCATGAGCATCATCGAGATGTCTTCAACATCAATGACCGGGTTGAGATTTTTCTGGGTCAACGGTGGCCAGTTGTCCAGCGAGTACCAATCCCCCATGAGCTGATCGGAATTGTCACGACGGTCAGTGATCTGATCGTAGAGGGTCAGCCCACCCATACCGACGACGTCAGTGGTGTGGGAATCAGCGAACCAGTGCATGACGTCGATGTCGTGTGCGGCTTTCTGCAGCAGCAGGCCCGTGCCGTGCTCTCGGGTGGCATGCCAGTCCTTGAAGTAGAAGTCACCGCCCGACCCAACGAAGTGACGACACCAGATGGCCTTGACCTCACCGATCCGGCCGGTCCGGATGAGGTCACGCATCGACCGCACGACATTCATGTGACGCATGTTGTGACCGACGTACAGTTTCGTGCCGGTCTGGTAGGCGGTGGTGAGGACCTTCGTCGCCAAATCCATCGTGATGGCCAGGGGCTTCTCGAGGTACACCGGGATCCCGGCCTCCAACAGCTGGCAGGTGACCTCGGCGTGGGTGTCGTCAGGGGAGGTGACGAAGGCGACGTCAATTCCCGAGGCGATAAGTCCGGCGACATCAGAAGTGATCGTGATGGAGTCGGGATCCTTCCCGAGCCGGTCGGCCACTCGCTTGCGGGCTAGATGGTGAGGCTCGCAGACAGCTGTGACGACGCCATCGTTGCCCTCCAGCTCGGCGTTGAGAGCCAGTCGGGAGCGCGCGCCGACGCCGACGATGCCCACCCTCATGCCATCACCTGTGTGTCCTTCTCGATGAGTTGTCTTCATGACGCTGTGCTGTCCTCTCTCAACCTCGGAAATAATCTTGTCCATGCCCTGCAGGGTCACCGGATGTGGATGCTCGACCCCGACAGCCGTCCTCGTCACCATTTCCAGTGCGGTGTTGAGTGCCCCCACGACGGATGCGGCCCGGCCCAGCTCTTCGACCTCAGCGGTCATCGATTCGGCATCACGGGGACGCCTGGACACAAGTCGCGCGATGATTCGGCGAATCACTGAGACCGACGCATCCGTAGGCCCGGACATGACAATGAGGTCTGGATCTATGACCGCCGCCACGGACCCAGTTGTCAGGGCTGCCCGATCAATCCAGTCGTCGCCGGGAGTCTCGTCACCTTCCAAGCGCAGATCGAGCACATCGCTGATTTCACCGGCATTCCACGCCCGTCCGCGATGGAGCTGTCCGTTGAGCACCAGACCGGTGTGCAGACCGCGGGTCATCCTCACCAGGAGCATGTCGGCGTCGGCGTCAAGGCGCCCACGTTGGCGACGCTGACAGAACTCGCCATAGGCGGCCATGTTGATGTCGTTGTCGACGCTGACGGTGACGTCCAGACGCCGAGAGAGCCGCTGCCCCAGGTCCATCCCGGTCCACTGAGGTACCAGGTCACTTCGGACGACGCGCCCATCACCGTCGACAATTCCGGTGGTGGAGACCGCCAGGTGTAATAGGGGCCCCTTGTCCTGGTAGGAGTCCCGTAGCGACTCTACGGCGCTGACGACGGCCTCAAGACGAGCGTCAGATTGGTGCTGGCCGAGCCGTGAACTGCGCGCGGCCAGGATGGTTCCGCCAAAGGTGACTGCCACCAGCAGCATGGAATCGACGAGGATGTCGGCCCCGATGACAATTCCGACGTTGTCGCCCAGGGTCCACGTGGTGGCAGGCCGCCCCACACCACCGGAGTCGACGGCGCCATGGTTCACCCACCCGGACGACTCCAGGTCGTTGAGGATCGAGATGACGGTCGGGCGGGACAACCCCGTCGCCTCCACGAGATCAGCAGCGCTCATCGCATCGCCGCTACGCAACTCGACCAGGACGTCGTCAGCTCGCTCACTGCGTCGATCACGCTTCGCCACTGTCAACACTCCCGTCTCGAGACGCCTTCACGGTCCTTGTAACGGCATCTTTCAAAAGATGGTTTCACTTTGTGCTTGAGCAGTAGCTTGGACCACCCTGACGAATAAATCAAGGGGTTCGGCGAAACTTGCTGATGCCGCCCCTGAGTCTTTGGCACCATTGATGTCGTGGCAGTCAGTGTTTTCGACATCTTCAAGGTCGGCATCGGTCCGTCCAGCTCACATACCGTCGGCCCCATGCGAGCCGCCCGGGTCTTCGTGACGGATCTGGCTCAGTCACCGGCGTGGCCTCACGTCACCCGAGTACGCGCCGAACTTTTCGGCTCCCTGGGTGCAACCGGACACGGGCACGGATCGGAGGCAGCCGTACTGCTGGGCCTGGAGGGAGAAGACCCCGCCACCGTCGACACGGACGAGACTCCCAGTCGGGCCGCCGCCATCACCAATGACGGACGCATCACCCTTGACGCCGTCCACGGCGGCCGGGAGATCCCCTTCGACGTCACGGCGGACCTCATCCTGTATCGCAACCGTTCCCTGCCCTTCCATCCCAATGGCATGACGTTCACGGCATGGTCCGGCCAGGAGGTTGTCGCCGAGCGCACCTTCTACTCCATCGGCGGCGGCTTCGTCGTTGAGCACGGCGAGGACGAGCACCCCGCCATCGTCCGCGACTCGGCCCCGGTCCCCTACCCCTTCAAAACCGGCAAGCAGCTGCTGGAGCAGTGCTCTGACTACCGGATGAGCATCCCCGAGGTCGCCATGGCCAATGAGATGACCATTCGCGACGAGGAACATGTGCGTAGCGAGCTGCTGGACATCTGGACCGTCATGCACGAATGCGTCGAACGCGGTTGTTCTCGCGCTGGTGTGCTTCCGGGCGGGCTGCACGTGCGTCGCCGCGCCATGAAGATGCATCGCGACCTTGTGACTCGCGAGCAGATCACCCCTGGCGAGCCGGAACCCTTCGGATCAGTCGACTGGCTGACGGTGTGGGCCTTGGCGGTCAATGAGGAAAACGCCGCGGGTGGTCGTATCGTCACCGCTCCCACCAATGGCGCAGCCGGCATCATCCCGTCCTGTCTGCACTTTGCGGTGAAGTTCCTCTCCCCCGGTTCCGACATTGACTCGGGTACTCCCGGCGTCAACACCGGTGACGACGACCTCATCGTCGACTTCCTGCTGGCTGCCGGGGCCATCGGCGAGATCTACCAGCAGTCGGCGTCCATCTCGGGAGCTGAAGTGGGCTGCCAGGGCGAGGTTGGCGTGGCATGTTCCATGGCGGCGGCCGGTCTGGCTCAGGTCATGGGCGGGACGCCTGCCCAGGTCTGCAACGCCGCCGAGATCGGTCTCGAGCACCACCTTGGTCTCACCTGTGATCCCGTCGGTGGCTTGGTTCAGATTCCGTGTATCGAGCGCAATGCCCTGGGTGCTATCAAGGCCGTGACGGCCGCCCGTCTGGCCATGGCAGGTGACGGCTCCCAGATCGTCAGCCTGGATCAGGTCATGAAGACGATGATGGAGACCGGGCGCGACATGAAGGTGAAATACAAGGAGACGGCACGGGGTGGCCTCGCGGTCAATATCGTCGAGTGCTGACGACTGCGCACATCAATTCTTGACGCACATCCCTAAAATTGTCCAAGAGAACTGAAAACCGCCTAAGAAAACGCGATGCACCGTATCAATAGCTGGGGCACCGCAGTAGCGTGATGGCATCACCCAGCGACCAGATTGAGCAAGGACGATCTGCCTGCTCAACCTGATGTCGTGCTCTGGTGCAGAGGAAGGACACGATGCCCAACACAGGAAAAACGACGGTTGCGGCTGTAGTGAGAGCTACAACCGAAGGCCGGCACTCCATGACATCACCATATGAAGCCAAGTTGGTGCTCGAATGAAGAATGAAAAGAACTGGACCATTCTCGCATGGGTTCTGGGAACGGTCGTCATGGTATTGTTTGTATTGTCCCTCTGGGGCCAAGTCAATGGAATTGGCTCATGCTTGGACAACGGCTCCAGTGAGGCTGTGAAATGTCAAAGAAAATAATGATCATCTTGATTATCGAAGTCATCCTCTTGGCAGTGATGTGCTGGTGGTACGACGCCACGATCATTGCGGGGCTCAAGTGCAGGGGCCCGCTGTGGGAGCAGCCCTGACCCCCAGCTCGTAGCCCGGTGCGATGAGGCCCAGCCCACCGGGCCGTGGGCCGGACCCACACGCAGGGTGGCCCACGGCTCAGCCCCGAGGTGCACCAGCCGACAAGGCAAAACACTCCTTTCGGCCAGCCTCTTGCCACCATCGCGGGCAATGTCCCTTATGATCGACACCAGGTCCTCGCAACACTCGCGGGGATCCCGGCGGCAACCTCAGCTCGCCGGATTTCCACAACGGATCGTCGGGCACGTACCTGCCCGTGGAAAGGAACAACGGTCATGGCAACCGTGCAGTACAAGGAGGCGACTCGGGTTTACCCGGGCACCGATCGCGCAGCCGTCAGCAAACTCAACCTCGACATCGGCGATGGCGAGTTCATGGTCCTCGTCGGACCGTCTGGCTGCGGTAAGTCGACCTCCCTGCGAATGCTGGCCGGCCTCGAAGAGGTCAACGCCGGCTCCATCTGGATCGGTGACCGCGACGTCACCGACCTGCCCCCGAAGGACCGTGACATCGCCATGGTCTTCCAGAACTACGCCCTGTACCCCCACATGACCGTGGCCGACAACATGGGCTTTGCCCTCAAGATGCAGAACGTGCCGAAGGCTGAGCGTCAGCAGCGCGTTCTCGAAGCCGCCAAGCTCCTGGGCCTCGAAGACTTCCTCAACCGCAAGCCGAAGGCACTCTCCGGTGGTCAGCGTCAGCGCGTCGCCATGGGCCGCGCCATCGTCCGTAACCCGCAGGTCTTCCTCATGGACGAGCCGCTGTCGAACCTCGACGCCAAGCTGCGCGTCCAGACCCGTACCCAGATCGCTGCCCTGCAGCAGCGCCTCGGTGTCACCACCGTCTACGTGACCCACGACCAGGTCGAGGCCATGACCATGGGCGACCGCGTTGCCGTCATGAAGGATGGCATCCTGCAGCAGGTCGACTCGCCGCTGGCCCTCTATGACGCCCCGAAGAACCTCTTCGTCGCCGGGTTCATCGGCTCTCCCGCCATGAACCTTGTCGAGGGCGAGGTCGTCGACGGCGGCGTCAAGCTCGGTGACTATGTCATCCCGGTTGCCCGCGAGGTTCTCGCCAAGGCCCCGAACGAGACCAAGCTCACCCTCGGTATCCGCCCGGAGTCCTTCACCCTCGCCAGCGAGGGCGTCGGACTCGACGTTGCCGTCGTCGAGGAACTCGGCGCTGACGCCTACCTCTACGGCTCCCTCGTCGGTTCCGGCAAGGAAGCCTCGATCGAGGATGGCGAGGCCCACCAGGTCGTCGCTCGTATCTCCTCGCGTCGTCCTCCGCAGCGCGGCGAGCAGGTGCGCCTGGGTATCGATCCGGCTGCCGTGCACGTCTTCAGCCAGGAGACCACCGAGCGCATCTCCTGAGCCTCGGTTTCCGCAGACACGACGAGGCCCCCGGTTCTTCCGAGGGCCTCGTCGTGTTCTGTGTGGCCATGGGGGGCGTGCCCTGATTCTCGCCGTCGAACGCAGCGAACTCTTTCATCTCTGCTTGTGTGACACGGCCCCTCAGCGAGCTGCTGCGGCTATGTCCGAACGTCGATGTAGCCTGCGCTTATTTCAATTTACATCACTCTGATAAGTCTCCTTATCAGCTACTTCATATATCAAAGGCGTCTACTCCAGTAAGCTGCTTGCAGCGGAAGGAGGAACCATGACAACTCAGCAGACGCTGTCTCTGGGGCAGATCGCCCGGCTGTGCCACGTCAAGCGCGCCGTGGCGACGATGTGGCTCAAGCGCCCTGTCGCCGGCGCCCCGTTTCCTTCCCCGTCCCCCACGGGCCGCTATGCAGCCGACGAGGTGCTCGACTGGCTGGAGCGGACCGGCCGGGGCAACAATCCCCAGCCCCGACTCGACCTCGCCCTCGAAACCACCTTCAACGCGGGCCGTGGCACGAAGGAAATGCAAGCCCTGACCGCGATGGTGGCTGCGCGGAGCATCGTCGACTGCCCGTTGGTGAGCATGGACACCGAGGATCTCCTCGATGCCGTCGAGGAGGCCGACCCCGACGATGACTGGCTCTGGTCGGAGGTCGAGGCGCTCGACGTCGAGAGGCTCTCTCATGAGGCTGACGCGCTAGTCGAGGCAGCCTGGACAACCTCCGACGCCCACGACCGGCTGGTGCAGGAGGTGACGCGTCGGACCGCGAACACACCCCGCCTCGCCGAAGACTTCGTCGCCCTGGTTAGCACAGCCGCCAAGGCCTTGCTGTCCTCGGGCGGGGAGCTCGTGGACGTTAACGGGACCGCCAACGACGTGCTGGTGAACCTGATGCGCGACGAGGACCTCCAGGATGTCGGGCTAGTCCTGCCCGGCGAGGGTGCCGGTCATCGGATGGCGCGACAGCGTCTGGCGGTGCGCCACCTCGTCGCGCGCACACCCTCGTTCGACGACGACTGGCAGCTAGCCGAAGGCAGCGTCATCCTCGCCCGCTTGGAGTCCGACGTGCACGCAGCACTAGATGACCTCGACCAGCTCTCGCTCCAACTCGCGCCGGGCACACGGGCCCTCGTGATTGGTCCAGCCCAGATCCTCGTCGACCCGCTGGGCAGCTCCACGAGGCGTCGCGACGCTGTCCTGCGTGACCACTTGGTGCGCGCTGTGGTGCGACTCCCCCAGGGTCTCTTGGCCGATGGGGCGCGGGGGCATCTGGCGTTGTGGCTGATGGATGGAACGGCGGATGCCCGCCCCTTCGTCGGTGACCTCAGTGGCACCCCGTTGAACAGCGCCTTACGCCAGCGGCTATTGGATGATCTGGTGGCTGTGGCCCAGCAAGATAGTCGCCGCTGCATCGAGTTGCTGCACCCGGTGGCACTCCCCTCCCTCCTAACGCGCTCCAGGTCGCTGGTAACGCTGGGCCAGACCGTGCCGGTGGGGCTGCCCAGTGCACCCGGTGATGACGCGGCCAAAATCCAGCAATTGCTCACCAGGCTCACGGTTTCCGAGCCGAGTCCGATGAAGGGCATCACGGCGCGGGTGGCCACCGGCCGCACACCGTCGGTGGCGGTGCTGGGTGAGCTGGCCCAGCAGCGGCTGGCGAAGGTGGTGTCCGGTACACGACTCAACGTCGAGGCGCTCCCCGAGGGGTCGTCCAGGCTGTGGACCGCTGCCGGGTTAGCCCGCCGCGCACCGCAACCCGTCGACATGCTGCAGCTGACCCGGCAGGCTCCCGAGGCGAAGGTGACCCAGCCTGGCGACGTGGTCTTCTGCTCGACCGGGAAGCCGGTCGCCCAGGTGGACGACGAAGGTAGCGCAGTCGTCGCTTATCCAGCGCGGGTACTCCGTCTCGATTCCCGTGCGCCCATCTCACCGCGGTCCGTCGCGGCCGTCATCAATGAGCTTCCTGCCGGGTGCGGTGCGTGGCGTACTTGGCAGGTCCCCATAGCCCGGGACCGCAGGGCTACCGACGACACGCTGGCTTTGCTGGAGCGGTGCGAGCGCCAGTTGCAGGACCGACAGAATGTGGTGGACGAGCTCCGCCGCGTGGTGATGCGTTGCGTGCCCTGTGGCGCAGTGACGCTCACCACGACCGAGAAGAAGGAGGGCCAGTGATGGCACCCAGGAAGAAACAGGACGCACTGTTACCCAGCACCGACAAGGAGCTGAAGGACACCCTGTGGAAGGCTGCCGACAAGCTGCGCGGCTCGATGGATGCTTCTCAGTACAAGGACGTGGTGCTGGGGCTGGTCTTCCTCAAGTACGTCTCGGATGCGTTCACGGCGCGGGCTAGCGCGCTGACCGCCGAGCTGACCGAGGAAGGCTATGACGCCGAGGCGATCGCCGAGACTCTGGAGGACCGTGACGAGTACACCGCCTCGAACGTCTTCTGGGTGGACGAGGATGCCCGCTGGCCCCATCTGGTGCAGATGGCGAAGGTGAACGACGCCAAGACGATCGGCCAGCGTCTCAACGAGGCGATGGACCTGTTGATGTCAGACAATCCGTCGTTGGCGGGCACGCTGCCGCGCGTCTTCAACAACTCCAGCGTCGACCACCGTCGGCTGGCAGAACTGCTGGACCTGCTGAACTCGCTGCGGTTCAGCGGACAGGGTGCTAGCCGGGCGCGTGACCTGCTGGGCGAGGTGTACGAGTATTTTCTGGCGAAGTTCGCCTTATCGGAGGGACGCCGGGGTGGCGAGTTCTACACACCGGCCAGCGTGGTGCGCACCATCGTCGAGGTGTTGCAGCCCCGCGAAGGCCGGGTCTACGACCCGTGCTGTGGTTCGGGCGGCATGTTCGTGCAGGCGGAGAAGTTCCTGGCCGCGCACGATGACGACCCGATGAAGCTGTCGGTCTACGGGCAGGAGAACGTGGAGAGCACCTGGCGGATGGCGAAGATGAACCTCGCCATTCACGGCCTGAACGGCAACTTGGGGCCGCGCTGGGGCGATACCTTCTCGCTGGACCTGCACCAGGGCGTGCAGATGGACTACGTGATGGCCAACCCGCCGTTCAACATCAAGGACTGGAACCGGGTGGAGTCGGACAGCCGCTGGACCTACGGCGTACCACCGGCTAAGAACGCGAACTACGCCTGGCTTCAGCACATCATCTCGAAGTTGAAGCCCACTGGCACGGCGGGCGTGGTGATGGCCAATGGGTCGATGACATCGAAGTCGGGCGGCGAAGGTGAGATCCGCGCCCAGCTGGTGGAAAACGACCTGGTGAGCTGCATGGTGGCGTTGCCCGAGAAGCTGTTTCGCTCCACCGGGATTCCGGTGTGCATCTGGTTCTTTGCCAAGGACAAGTCGGCCGGTCGGGGAGGTTCCGTGGACCGCCGCGGCGAGGTGCTGTTTATCGATGCGCGCAACTTAGGCCACATGGTTACCCGCGCCGAGCGCGCCTTCAGCGACGCCGACATCAAGCAGATCGCCGACGCCTACCACCTGTGGCGCGGCATGGAAGTGCTCGATCTGGGCACCAAGGACGCCACGGCGACCGAGTCTTCCTCCCCGGCTCCTGAGTCCGCCGAGGGGACGGGAACAGGTACTGAGCCTGTCGAGACCACTTTCCCGGACGGAGCCTACCGCGACATCCCGGGCTTCTGCCGCTCGGTGAGCCTCGCCGAGATCAAGGAGGCCGGCTACGCGCTGACCCCGGGTCGTTATGTCGGCATGGCCGAGGCCGAGGCTGACGACGAGCCGCTCGACGAGAAGATCGCCCGCCTCACTACGCAACTCCGGGAACAGTTCGCCGAGTCCGACCGCTTGCAAGCGGTTGTGCGTGAGCAACTGGGGAGGCTGTGATGCGAACCACCACGCTAGGCGAATTGGTCGATGAAGCGGGCGGAATTGTTCAAACGGGCCCGTTTGGTAGCCAACTTCACGCGCACGATTATTCAAATTCCGGTGTCGCCGTCGTTATGCCTCAAGATATCCGCAACGGCAGACTCGATCACTCCTCAATCGCCCATGTGACTACGCGCAGAGCATCAGGCCTCAGTCGCCACACGCTCCAAGCTGGAGACATCGTGTATTCGCGGCGCGGCGACGTGGAGAAGTGCGCCTTGGTCTTGGAAACCGATCTACCAGCCATGTGCGGAACTGGTTCCCTGCTAGTTCGCGTGCCAAAGTCACACTTCGCAGACTCCACGTTCCTCGCTTATCTTTTGCAGACCGACGAAGTTCGCAAGTGGGTCCGCGGTCATGCTGTGGGCGCGACGATGCTGAACCTGAATACCCAGATTCTTCGTGAAGTTCCACTGGTTCTTCCGCCGCTTCCAAAGCAACAGGCAATCGCGGAAGTCCTGGGCGCCTTGGACGACAAGATCGCCGCCAACCGCGCCCTTGTCGCGACCTCGCTTGAGTTGGTTGGAGCCCACCACCGCCACATCAAATCGGGCGGAGTCTGTACACGTACCGCCTTCACCGATGTCGCTGAGATCGGTGGTGGCGCCACCCCCAGCACGAAGGTGGATGCCTACTGGGAGGGTGACATTCCGTGGGCAGCCCCTAGCGACATCACGGCTCTTCCGGCACCGTATCTCGAGGACACACCGCGCAAGATCACGAAGGCGGGACTGACTGCGTGCTCTTCTCCGCTCTATCCCGTTGGATCCATCCTCATGACCTCACGGGCAACCATCGGGGCCTTTGCCATCGCGCAAGTTCCCACTGCGGTGAACCAGGGTTTCATCGTCGTCCAGCCGCACGATCCGACCTTACGCTGGTGGCTACTCGCCGAGATGCAACAGAGGGTGCCTGAATTCGTCGCTATGGCCAACGGCGCTACCTTCCTCGAATTGCCAAGGAAGGCTTTCCGGAAGATGAGTTTCGCGTTACCCGAAAACGCGGCGTTGCAACATTTCGACTCGCTCGCCGGGCCTCTGCATGCGACATCAAGTTCCGCACTCCGTGAGTCTTCCACCCTCGCCGCTCTACGCGACACCCTGCTACCCGCTCTCATGGACGGAACGCTGCGCGTTAAGGATGCTGAGACGACAGTCAGCGAGGCTCTCTAGCCCTCCTTTCATTTGTATGCAAAAATTTCTTCGTATCCTCTGATTGGAGTTGCCCATGAGCCCCGTAACCAACCTCGTACTGAACCGCGTCCAACTCATCGCCCCGCGGATCGACGAGGCCATGGCCAGTGCCATCATCCAGGCCGAGACCCGCGCCCAGGGTTTCGAGCAGGATCGCTTTCCGTACATCCGGCCGCTCAACATCCGCCAGGACGTCCGCCTCTCTCTCGAAGCAGAGCCTCTTCCCGGCGGCTGGCGGGTCGAGGGCGACCCACGAAAGATGGGCCAGCTGCTGCTCGTTGACAGCGAGACTGGGATGACCGTGCGCTTTCTCAAGGCGCCCTACACCCAGCCCGACCACGTACCGCATGCCGGATACAACCCTGCCCGTCGCGAGGCGTGGAGCAATGAACCGCTCGACACCAGCCTGCAGACCGCCATACCTTCGCTCGGCGATGCCGGCACGCTCGCCAAGCGCACCGACGACCTGCACGGCGAGACCTTCCTGCTGATCTGGGCCTGGAGGGACCCGTCAGACCGGGAGAGCGGATACGACCTGCGAATCGTCCACACCCGCGCCCCCGGCGCATTCGGCAAGGCCACCCCGTGTGACCTCGACCTTGTCATCCCCCGCGGCGGCCTCGTCAATGAGGAGGGTCTTCGCTTCGTTGGCTCGGACGAGGACAGCGACCTTTTCATTTTCGACATCCCCGACGAAAACGACACCGAAGGGCTCGCAGGACAGTGACCGACCAAGATCTCGTCGGCCAGCGCATCCGGGCGCTCGCCGAGCTACTCGGCATGTCGCGCACGCGGCTCGCCGAGAGCGTCGGCGCCACCCCGGCACAGCTGTCCAAGATCGAGAGCGGCATTCAACGCTTCCCGCTCGACCTCGCTGCCGCCATGGCCGAGAAGCACGGCGTCCCACTCGCCTTCTTCACCCAGAACGACCCCGCACACGAGGCGGCCGTGCCCACTTTCCGCAAAAAAGCCCGCGCCTCCGCACTCGACCAGAAGCGCATCACCCGCCTTGCCCGCGAAGCAGCCCGGGTCTTCACCCAGGCTTCAACTCAGACCGGCTACAAGCCCTTTGTCTTCACCGACGACAAAGATCTCCTCGACGACGTCGAACAAGTCGCCCTCGAAGTACGACGTGCCGCTGGTATTGCCGACGACGCCCCTGTTCCCAATGTCACACGAGCCCTCGAACGCCAGGGCATCGCCGTCATCAACGGCCTCGACCCAAACACCGAACGAACCCTCGACCTGTCCGGCATCAGCCTGCCAACCCGCCACGACCAGCGGCCGCTCGTCGCCCTGGTCAGCAACCTGCCCGGCGCCGTCGCCCGCTTCACGCTCGCCCACGAGGCTGCCCACCATATCTGGGACCAGGACCTGCCCAGTCCGATCACCAGTACCAAAGACCACCGCGAACTACGCGCCCACCACTTCGCCGGAGCGTTCCTACTCCCCAAACAGCAGGTTATTGCCCGCATCACAGAGCAGACCACGCTGCGCGGATACCTCCCGGTCAAGGCCGATTACGGAGTCAGCGTCGGTGCAATCATCATGCGCTGCCGAAACCTCGGGATTATCAGCAGTAACCGCGCGCGAAGCCTCCAGATCCAGCTCTCCTCCCTGGGATGGCGGGATCCAGACATCGAACCCGTCCCCGTAGCCGACGAACGCCCCCTACTACTCAAACAGGCCCTGGAACGCGCCACCCCCACCGGCGGCCCGGGACTGGGCACCTACACAGGCCTGCCTCCACACCTAGTCCGTCACTGGGCCCGTTTGGACCCGCCTACCAATCCCGCCGATTCCGGAGCCGACATCATCGATCTGGCCACACGCCGGCGTCATTCCCGCACCACCCCCGCACATGAAAGGCACAACCCATGATCCTGGAATCCGAGTGGGAGACCACCATGCTTGACTGGCTCGGTGAGCTCGGCTGGGAGCCGACCACCGGTTCCGCCGTCGAGTCCCAGCGTAACGGCCTCGACGACCTGGTGCTGGGCGACGTCTTCCTGCACGCCCTGCGCCGCCTCAACCCGGGGGTACCTGACACCTTCCTCGCCCAGGCGCAGGCCGAGATGCTTACCCCGAAGAGCCAAGATGCACTGGCCGAGAACAAGGCCTTCCACGCCCTGCTCGCGCACGGCTTCCACGGGCTCGCCTATGTCGACTCCTCGGGTGCCGAACAGACCCCCACCCTGCGCCTGGTCAGCCCCAACCCCGACGAGAACACCTTCCATGCGGTACAACAAGTCCGCATCGTGCACGGCCAAAACAGCCGTCGCTTCGACGTCGTCCTCTACGTCAACGGTCTGCCGCTGGCCATCGTCGAGCTCAAGCAGGCCGGCGCAGCCAATGCCACCATCGCCAAGGCCCACGCCCAGATCGGAACCTACCTGGCAGAATTCGGCACCGCCTTCCGCAGCGTGGTCACCACCGTCATCAGCGACGGGATCAGCGCTCAGTACGGCACGCCGTTCACCCCGCTGAACCACTACTCGCCGTGGAAGGTGGACGACTTCGGCACCCCCGTCGAGACCGGCCCTAACACCCCCGAGCTGGAGACCCTCACCTACGGCTTGTTCGACCTGCGCCGATTCCTCGACATGGTCCTCAACTTCACCGCATTCGACGAGGACTCCGGCCACGTCACGAAGCGCATTGCCAAACCCCACCAGTACTTCGCCGTGCGCAAGGCCGTCGACTCCACCCTCAAGGCCATCGACTCCACCGGCAAGGCCGGCGTCGTCTGGCACACCCAGGGGTCCGGCAAGAGCATGGAAATGGAGCTCTACGCCAACCTGGTGATGACCCACCCCGAGCTACTCAACCCCACGATCGTCGTCATCACCGATCGCACTGAGCTCGACGGACAGCTGTTCGCCGGCTTCCGTCGCTCCACCCTGTTACCCGAGACGCCCGTGCAGGTCACCCGCCGGTCCGAGCTGCGCGAACGGCTCGCCAACACCGCTTCTGGCGGCATCTACTTCACCACCCTGCAAAAGTTCGGCCGCTCCGCAGCCGAACGTGACTCCGGCCTCGACCACCCCATGCTCACCGACCGGCGCAATGTCATCGTCATGGTCGACGAGGCCCACCGCAGCCACTACGACGACCTCGACGGCTACGCCCGACACCTCAAGGACGCCCTACCCAACGCCACCCTGATTGCCTTCACCGGCACCCCCATAAGCACCGCCGACCATGACACCCGCGCGGTCTTCGGCGAATACATTGACGTCTACGACCTCAGCCGAGCCGTCGACGACGGTGCCACCGTGCCCGTCTACTTCGAGCAACGGTTAATCAACGTCGGACTCACCCCCAACATGACCTCCGAGGACCTCGACCGCATCGCCGACGAGACCACCGAAGGCCTCGACGACGCCGAACGCAGCCGCATCGAGAAATCCGTGCTGGTCATCAACGCCATCTACGGCGCCCCCGAGCGCCTGCACGCCTTGGCCGCCGACATCGTCGCACACTGGGAAGCCCGACGCGCCACCGTCGAGCCTGCCCTACGCGACGGAGACTCCGCGACCACCCCGCACGGCAAGGCGATGATCGTCGGCGCAACCCGCGAGATTTGCGCAAACCTCTACACCGAGATCACTCGGCTGCGACCCGAGTGGCACAACGACGACATCACCAAGGGGCGCATCAAGGTCGTCTATTCCGGCAATGCCACCGACACGGAGCCGATCCGCAACCACGTGCGCCGCGACTCCGAAAACCAGGTCATTAAGAAACGCCTCACCGACGTCAATGATGAGATCGAGCTGGTGATCGTCAAGGACATGATGCTTACCGGCTTCGACGCCCCGCCCCTGCACACCCTTTACCTCGACCGGCCGCTCAAGGGTGCCCTGCTCATGCAGACCCTCGCCCGGGTCAACCGCACCTTCCGCGGCAAACAAGACGGCCTGCTCGTCGGTTACGCACCCCTGGCCGAGAACCTGCGCGAGGCACTCGACGAGTACACCGAGACCGACAAGACCACCCGCCCCGTCGGTCGTGACGTCGACGAGGCCGCCGGGGCCACCCGCGACCTCCTCAATGCCCTTGACCGGCTACTGTCCGGCTACGACTGGATGGGCGTGCTCCGCTCCGGAACCAAAAGCGCCCGACGCGACGCCGTAGCCGGCGCGGTGGAATACCTCCGCTCGCCCAGCACACCGGGTAACCGCGTCGACGACGGCGAGGAGACCCTGGCCGATCGTTACCGCAAACTGTCGGCCAGGCTCGCCCGCATGTGGGCGCTGTCCGCGGGCAGCCAGACCCTCGACGACAAGCGCATCCACGTCAATTTCTACGAGGAGGTGCGGGTCTGGATGGCCAAGTATGACGCCAAGGAACGCGAGGCCAACGGCCAGCCCGTCCCCGACGAAGTCCTGCGACTGCTGCGCGGTCTGGTCGCCGACGCCACTGTCAGCAGCGGCATCACCGACATCTATGAGGCCGCAGGCATCCCCAAGCCCAGCCTGCAGAACCTCACGCCGGCAATGGTGCAGCAGTTCAAGGATGCCACCAACCCGCACCTGGCCATCGAGGCCCTGCGCGATCTGCTCGTTGCGGAAGCCGACAAGGCCACCCGCAAGAACCTAGTGCGCAACCGCGACTTCAGCGAGCGCATCAACGAACTGATGCTGCGCTACACCAATCAGCAACTAACCTCCGCCCAGGTGATCAGCGAACTTGCCGAGCTAGCCAAGAGCATCAGCGAGGAGAACGCTCGCGGCGCGAAGTTCGACCCGCCGCTCAACCACGAGGAGATCGCCTTCTACGACGCGCTCGCCAATGACCCGGGAGCGTTGGAGACCATGGGCGACGATGTGCTGGCAGCCATGGCCCGCGATCTGCTCGCCATCGTGCGCAAGGACTCCCGCACCGACTGGACCAGGCGCGACGACGTACAGGCCAAGCTCCGCAGCTCGGTGAAACGCCTTTTGCGCCGGCACAAGTATCCGCCCAGCAAACAGCCCGAAGCGGTGAAACTGGTGCTCGAACAGATGGAGGCAATCGCACCGGATTTCCAAGCATGAGACTCGGAAAATACCTCAGCACGAAACAGCCACGGGACCAACTCTGATTCCCTGGAATGGTCACCTACGCGGCTACTTCCCCGCCTCATGGAGCCATTCCCAAGAATCGCAGCCCCTCGCCGTCACCCACCGCTGCGCTCAACCCTGGAGACGATGACATCCACCTTCCCCGGAGTGCGTCCGGCCTGGGTCATGGCCGTGGCAACCCGGTGACGAAGGTCCTGGGTGAGCCGCACGATGGGCACCGTCAGATCCACAGTGACCTCAATTCCCACGTCGGTACGTCCGTCCTCTTCGCTGATCCGCACTGCGCTGCGGTCATCAGACATGCCGACCCGCCGCCACCACGGCCGAACGAGTCGAGTCACTCCCGGGGTGTTGAGGACGGTCGTGACGATGACCCCTTCCAGATCATCGGTGGTGTCGTCGCCGGTCAGGACAGTTCCGGAGACGACAACGTCGTTTTCGGGCTCAGGCATGGATGTCCTCCACTGCGATGTCAATGGCTTCCGGGCGCCCGCCCAGTTGTCGATACATTTCCGAGGAGACTCGCTGACGTACCCGATCGGCACATTCGGGGATCCGAACGCCGTGCGCAACCTCCAGATCAATACGCAATCTCAACGGCGCTTGGGGTATCGAGAAGCGGACCCGCCCCAGCCTGCCATCCTCATGGTCAGCCAGGGTCTCGCGCACGATCGTGGCCAACACGGTCTCCCTGACCTCGACGTCGCCACCATCATCGCTGACGATGCAGTGACGCGGTGAGAGGTCAGCGCTGTAGGACCTCCACACCGACGACAATTTCAGCGGATCGACGACAACCCTGGTCTGGGCGTCCTCGGCAACCGTGTCGTCACGCAATTGACCGGCACGAAGAGCCTCGGTGCGCACCGCCTGACAGGCCGGGCACTCAACCTCGTGCTCGGTGGGAGGCTCCAGTGCATTGTCCCAGACGCGGTTCATGTCCGCGCCACACACGAGACTCACCTCCATGGTTCCATCTCCTCTGCAATGGTGGCTCTCGCCCGGGCCAAACGGCCACGGACGGTGGACACCGGTAATTCCTCAATGTCAGCGATTTCGGCGTATCCGAGGCCGTCAAGGTGGGCCATCACCCAGATACGCCTCTGGTTGCCAGGCAGCCGGTCGACACACTTCCTCAACGCCGTCATCGCGGCGTCCCTGGCATGTGCCCTCGCCGGATCCTGACGGGTATCGATCCTCACCGGAACGTCGTCAGGAGCTACCGGATCGGTCGCGCGTCGCCCGGCGGTCCGAATGACCTCTCGGCAACGGTTTCGAGCAATGGTATACATCCACGCCCTGAACCGGGATCGATCGTCGAGATCGGGCAACTTCTGCCACGCCGTCAACAGAACATCCTGGACGACATCCTCGGCGTCCATCGTGGCCGGCAAGTGGTGGTGACAAAACCTCAACAGCGGCCCGCCCCATGACTCGACAAGGCGCGCGTATGCCGCAGCATCTCCGTCCTGAGCAGCACTGATGTCCGCAAGACAGATCTCGTCGCCGCCGTCACCTTCGACTGTGCTGACCATGACCTCGACGCTAGCAGCGGTCGAGGACAACAACCGTGTCCTCGACCGCTGGCGCACAGATCACGCGAGCACCTGTCCGTCACGACTGCGCGGCTTGGCCCGTTCGGACTTCTCGTCGAGGAAGGTCGGCCTGGGCATCGGATTGTCGGGAAGACTGTCCTCGGATTCGTCGACATTGGGCACGTCGGTCACGCCGACGCGGCTCACGCCCATTCCGGCGACATGTGCCCCCGTCCGCAACTTCGTTGCGAAACGCACCAGCTTGGCATCCAGGGCGGTCTCGACATCGCGAGCCACCTCAGATTCCAACCGCGTGACGAGCTCTCGCACGTCAGCACGATCATCAATGTCGATCTGAACCATCATCTCGGGAGCGACACGGGCCCCGAAGAACCTGACGCTGGCGCTGCTGACCCCGGCAAACTCCTCGATCTGCTCCTCGACAGCTCGCCCCAGGGCGTCGGTGGACAGCACGGTGGATCCATGGTCCGACTCGTGGCTGATGCCGTAGCTGTGAGCACGATTGCTTGACGAGAACTGCCGAAGCAGCCACATCAAACCAATCACCACAGCCAGGACGCCCACGATGAGCAGGGCCCAGGACGCGTAGTCCGTGCGCCATGCCTTCGGCACATCAACCATGGGCGAGTCAAGGCTGGGCTGCCACCATCCCCACGAGGAGACGACGCCGAACCGCACCAGCATGAACCACGCGACCACCAGCAACAAGATGATCCCGACGACGGCAAGTCGTGTTCTGTTTGCGCGCCCCCTCATCGCAACCTCACTTTCAGGTTCGGGGACTGTTCCAAGCCCAGCGACTCGACACGGTCCGCAACCCGTCTGGTGAGCTGGTCCCGCATCACCTCAGGATCATTGACGTCGGTCTTGACGTTGATCTTGAGAGTGTTGCCACGCCGCTTCACCGACGAGGATGCGACCCCGTCCTCCTCGTTGATCCAGCGGGACACCCAGCCCGTCAAGTCGGAGTTGTCCATGACGATCTCGCGATTGTCCGGGGCACCTTCAGCCGGCTTGAGAAAGACACCGGAGGTGCGTCCCGGCTTGAATGCCCAAATCACCAACAACAGGGCGATGACGCCGATGACGATGGCAACCGTCAGGGCGATGTTGCTGAGCCACGAGGCGGTGGTCATGTGGCCGCGACCCCACGCCAACCACTGAGGCAAGGATCCGTTCTGGAGACGGTAAATGGCAGCAATGATGGCCACCACCCCACCCGCCACGAGCAGGACACCAAGGATCGTCACCGGGGCCGTCCGCGAGGGACGACGAACGAGTGGCGGAGACATGTATCGATGACTCATGTCAGTTCAACTCCTTCGTCGTCGATGTCTGGTTGACGACTCGACTCACCAGAATGTCGATGGTGCCGATCTGGACCCCAGACAATTTCGGGACCTGCTCGGTCAAACGAGCTCTCAGATCGTCGCACTGAGCCTGGACGGGGGCAGGGTAGCCAATGGCAACCTCCACCTCGAGATCTGCAGTACTGCCGACGAGAACCGCTCTGACCTTCGGGCCTCGATCGAAGTCGGCGCGCGACCCCGATCCGAAGAACGACGAGGTGGGAGCCCCAAAACCCTCGCTCTGGGCCGCCACATGGGCGGCCACCTTCTCAACAACCGCCGTGGTCACCGTCAAGGTTCCACGGCTGGCCTTCTCACGGTTGTGGACCGCCAGCGACGACACCGAACGTACGCGTGTGGTGCCGGCAGACATCAACGGTTCCGCTGACTTGGCTTGCCGAAGATGTCGTGCACGTCGAGCTGGCCGTCAATGATCCGCCCCACGATCAGGCCGAGCAGACCCAGCACCAGCACGATGATGGCCTGCCAGACACCAACACAGACTGCGATGACGCCGAGCAACAGACCGACGAGCGCTCCGATACGCGATGCATTCATACTGTGACCTTTCAGGGAAGCCCGGCGTTTCAGGAAAGCTCAGCGTTCTTGCGCTGCACAGGCGCCTGGACCGGCTGGTCGTCGCCCTCGTCGTCACCCTGGATGTGCACATCGGTGACCTGGACGTTGACCTCGACGACCTCAAGGCCGGTGCCGTACTCGACAGCGTCGATGATGGTCTCGCGGAGCTTGTTGGCGACCTCGACGACCGAGTAGCCGTACTCGATGACCACGGAGAGATCGATGGCGCACTGACGCTCGCCCTTCTCAACCTGGACGCCGTTGGAGACGTTGGTGGTGGAGCCCGGAATGCGATCAGTGATGGAGCTCAGCATGCGACGTCCGGTGGAGCCCATGGCGTAAACGCCAGGAACCTCGCGGCAAGCGATGCCGGCGATCTTCTGGACAACCTGCTCGGCAATGAGGGTCGAGCCGTGTTCGGTGTGCAGGGGCGACGGAGCGAGGGTCTCCTTGGTGGTGTCGGGAAGATTCTCGGTCTTGGTGTCGTCGGTCTTGGCGGAAGTGTTCTTGGTGTCAGCCATGTCGGCTCATCTCCATTCGATCTGTGAGGACTGTCACATGTTCAGATGTTCTGCGAGCCGAATCGTCACGACGAATCCGAAAATTGGGCGAAAAAACTTCCCGGCCGCCATCGACGGTTCCCTCGCCAGTGGTCACAAGCATGTCTGCCGCATGGTTCGCTGACGTGCTCGATGGCCTGCTGACTGCGCCCCAAGCCCATCAGCACGTCGCCAGGTGGCAAACTGTCTGCCGTGACACGTTTCCTCAGCGCGAAGCCCGACTCCCGCCTGCTTCCGTTGCCGTGGAGCACACCGCTGGACCAGTGGCCCCAGGACCTCCTGGTCGCGCTGCCCCGAGGCATCTCCCGTCACGTGGTGCGATTCATCACCGTTGGCGACGGTGTCTACGCCGCCAAGGAGGTCGTCGAGCACCTGGCGATCCACGAGTACCGATTACTGCACGACCTCACACGTCTCGACACCCCGTCCGTCGAACCCATTGGCGTCATCACTGACCGTTACTCCGCCGACGGGCAGCCCCTCGAACCGATCATCCTCACCCGACACCTGCGGTTCTCGCTGCCCTACCGGTCCCTCTTCCATTCCGGTGTGCGTCAGGAAACCGTCATGCGGCTGCTCGACGCCCTCGTCGTGCTGTTGGTCCGGCTGCACCTGGTGGGATTCCTCTGGGGCGACATCTCGCTGTCGAACGTGTTGTTCCGACGCGACGCCGAGGCCTTCGCGGCCTATCTGGTCGACGCCGAGACCGGTGAGCTTCATGACCATCTCACCACTGGCCAGCGGGAACACGATCTGCAGATCGCCCGCACCAACCTCTACGGCGAGTTCCTCGACCTGGAAGAAGGCGACATGCTCGACGACGCCCTTGATCCGCTGGGCCTGGTGACCACGATCGAGGACCGTTACCACGACCTGTGGGATGAACTCACCGCAGCCGAGGAGTTCGCTGGCGGTGACTATTCTCAGGTGGAGTCGAGGGTGCGTCGTCTCAATGCCCTCGGTTTCGACGTCGCCGAGTTGGACATTCAGACCTCCTCGGACGGACAGCGGCTGCGCATCCAGCCCAAGGTCGTCGACGCCGGGCACCACCAGCGGCGTCTACTGCGCCTCACTGGTCTGGACACCGAGGAATTTCAGGCACGACGCCTCCTCAACGACCTCGACACCTTCCGAGCCCGCAACGGCCTGCATGGAGTTGACGAGGCGGTGGCGGCCCACCGCTGGCTCACCGAGTGCTTCGAGCCCGTCGTCGAGCAGATTCCCCCGGAACTGTCGCGCAAACGCGAGCTCGCGCAGTTCTATCACGAGGTGCTCGACTATCGCTGGTATGAGTCCCAGCGCCAGCAACGCGAGGTCCCCCATATCGAGGCGGCCCAGGGATATGTTCGCGACATCCTCACCCAGCTTCCTGACGAGGCCATAAGCGCGGAGTCGATCGTGTCCGTCGACGGATCACAGCCCAGAAACGGTCACGAGCTGGTCAATGTGTACGACCCGTCCCTCGGATATGTCGAGGACGAGGAGGAGGATGCCCCCTACGACCCGTGGGAGGCCAATGCCGACGCCATTGACGTGGAATCGGCCTCTCGTCTGGATATTGACGCCCTGCGCGCTCGCATGAAGGGTTAGGACGTCCTCGTCACTGTGAGGATTTCGGCGGCATCGTCACCGTGAACGAGCCCCACTGGGTGGGAGCGGATGCTGCCGAGGGGCCAGCCTCGGGCTTCTCCTTGGGCTCCTCAGTGTCCTTGTCAGGACGCGATCCGGGGACGACCGGTTTGATGGATTCACCCATCGCGGCCTCCAGGGCCCGGGAGATGGGGCTCGACGACGGCTTGTGCTTGCGAATCTCGGCCATGCGGCCATGGTAGGCGATGTGTCGGGGTCCCCCGGTAGCCTTGAGGCGTGACGTTCAAGCTCTACAACACCGCTACCCACAGCGTCGAGACCTTCGAGCCCTTGCGTGAGGGTCAGGTGTCTATCTACCACTGTGGGATGACGGTGCAGTCCAGCCCACACCTGGGTCACATCCGCAAGGAGGTCGTCTTCGACGTGCTGCGGCGCTGGCTGGAGTTTTCCGGATACCAGGTGAGCGTCGTCGCCAACGTCACCGACATCGACGACAAGATCCTCGCCAAGTCCGCTGCTGCCGGGGTGCCGTGGTGGGCCCACGCCTACCGCTACGAGAACGAGTTGCACGCGGCATACAAAGCGCTGGGATGCCGTCCGCCCACCTACGAGCCGCGCGCGACCGGCCACATCCCGGAGATGATCGAGCTCATCGAGACCCTCATCGCCAAGGGCCACGCCTACCCCGCTCCTGACGGTTCTGGAGACGTCTACTTCGATGTCCAGTCCTGGCCCCGATACGGGGAGTTGTCCGGGATGCGCGTCGACGAGATGGCCCCAGCCGAGGACGCAGACCCGCGCGGCAAGCGTGACCCGCGCGACTTCGCCCTATGGAAGGGACGCAAGGAGGATGAGCCGGAGACGGCGTCCTGGCCCTCCCCCTGGGGGCGTGGTCGTCCCGGTTGGCACTTGGAGTGCTCGGCCATGTCCGGGAAGTACCTGGGTGATGCCTTCGACATTCATGGCGGCGGCATCGATCTGCGCTTCCCTCACCACGAGAACGAGTTGGCCCAGTCAGCAGCCGCTGGCCGTCCGTTTGCCCATTACTGGATGCACAACGCATGGGTGACGATGTCCGGGGAGAAGATGAGCAAGTCGCTGGGTAATACCGCCCAGGTGACCGAGGTCACGAAAACCTACAGCCCACGAGCCGTCAGGTACTTCCTGCTCGCCCCACATTACCGTTCCATGATCGAGTTCAGCCCCTCCGACGAACAGACCAAGGGATCCCTCGACGAGGCCACCAAGGCCATCGAGCGCATCGATTCCTTCCTGGAGCGCGCTGGTGAACTCGTCGGCGGCGAGGTCGCGGCGTCGCAGAATCTGCCGGAAGCCTTCGTCACAGCCATGGACGACGACTTGGGAACCCCGCAGGCAGTTGCCGCTCTCTTCAGCGAGATCACCGAGGGCAACAAGTCCATCTCGGCCCACGATGTTGACGCCACCCGTGAGCACATGGCCCGGGTGCGAGCCATGCTCGCGGTGTTCGGGCTCGATCCCCAGGCACCGGAATGGGCAGACGCCGCCGACAGCGACACGCGTCTCGAGCCGGTCGTTGACGGGCTGGTGCAGGCCATGCTCGATCAGCGTGCCGAGGCCCGTGCCCGCAAGGACTGGGCGACTGCTGACGCGATTCGCGACACCTTGACCAACCTCGGACTGACGATCGAGGACACCCCAACCGGCGCCCACTGGTCGCTGAGCTGACACGGAGACTGAGATGGCAGGAAACTCCCAGCGCCGCGGCGCAGGTCACAAGGGCAAGAGTTCGGCAGCCGGGTCCGGTGGCCGAGTCCGCAAAGGTCTCAAGGGACGTGGCCCCACCCCCAAGGCGGAGGATCGCACCTATCACAAGGCATACAAGGCCAAGCAGGAGAAGCTGGCCCGGGGCGGTAACCGCAAGCCCGCGGAAAAGGCGGCCAAGGGTGCCGGCCCGGAGTGGGTCATCGGCCGAAATCCGGTACTGGAGGCCCTGCACGCCGGTCTTCCGGTGCGCACCGCCTACGTCGCCGAGGGAGCCGAGCATGACTCTCGGCTGCGAGAGATCCTCTCCTTCGCCGCTGACCATGGCATCGCGCTGATGCAGGCCACCCGTGGCGAACTCGACCGTATGACGGGCGGGTCCAACCATCAGGGCGTGGCCCTGCGCCTTCCCGAGTACGAGTACGCCAGCGTCGACGACCTCATTGACGCCGGCACCCAGGCCTACCGCGGCGGACTCGTCGTCGCCTTGGACAAGGTCACCGACCCGCGGAATCTGGGAGCGATCATCCGCTCGGCAGCCGCTTTCGGCGCTCAGGGGGTGCTCATCCCGTCGCGTCGCTCGGCCTCGATGACGGCGGCGGCATGGAAGACATCCGCTGGTGCTGCTGCGCGAATCCCGGTGGCGATGGCGTCGAACCTCAACCAGGCCCTCGGCAAGTTCGCCGAGGCCGGATGGATGATCGTCGGTCTGGCTGGTGAGGCTGACTCCGACATCACCGCGGCTCCCGGTCTGGATGGTCCGCTGGTGCTCGTCGTCGGTTCTGAGGGAGAGGGCTTGGCCCGTCTCACCCGGCAATCCTGTGACGTGCTGGCCTCAATCCCCATCAGTAGCGACGTCGAGTCCCTCAACGCCTCAGTGGCCGCGTCGATCGCGCTGTATGAGGCGTCGAGGGTGCGCGGCAGTGCGTCGGAGGGCTGAGGACCGCCGTCCTCGTGGCCCCTGGCAACAAGGAGGTCCGAGGACGGGTAGATTCGTGCTCACCATCCCGTCATGACAGGAGCTATCCGTGAGTGAGCCCAGTGCCGTCGATCCCACAGCCCGCGACATCGCCGAGAAGGTGGCCCCGGCCTACCGCACCATGCTCGACGCGATCGCACAGGTTGAGCCCCGAATTGCGGAAGCCACCCGAGCCGAGCTGACCGACCAGCGTCATTCCCTCAAGCTCATCGCCTCGGAGAACTACGCATCCTTGCCAGTTCTGGCAACGATGGGTACGTGGTTCTCCGACAAGTACGCCGAGGGCACCGCCGGTCACCGGTTCTATGCCGGTTGCCAGAACGTCGACACCGTCGAGACGATCGCTGCCGAGCACGCCTGCGCCCTGTTCGGCGCCGAGCACGCTTATGTGCAGCCGCACTCCGGTATTGACGCCAACCTCACCGCCTACTGGACGATCCTCGCCCATCACGTCGAGACCCCGGCCCTCGAGGAGTTCGGAGCTCGCACCGTCAACGACCTCACCCAGGCCGATTGGGACACCCTGCGTCACCGCTTCAACGACCAGCGCGCCATCGGCATGAGCCTGGACACCGGCGGCCACCTCACCCACGGTTTCCGTCCGAACATCTCCGGCAAGATGTTCGACCAGCGCTCCTACGGCACTGACCCGCAGACTGGCCTGCTCGATTACGACAAGGTCGCCGAGCTGGCCCGCGAGTTCAAGCCTCTCGTCATCGTCGCCGGATACTCGGCCTACCCGCGCCGGGTGAACTTCGCGAAGATGCGCGAGATCGCCGACGAGGTCGGTGCCGTGCTCATGGTTGACATGGCTCACTTCGCTGGCCTGGTGGCTGGCAAGGTCTTCACCGGGGACGAGGACCCCATCCCCCACGCCCAGGTGGTGACGACGACGACCCACAAGTCCCTGCGTGGTCCGCGCGGCGGCATGGTCCTGACGACCAAGGAGTACGCCGACGACGTTGATCGTGGCTGCCCCATGGTCCTTGGTGGTCCGCTGTCCCACGTCATGGCCGCCAAGGCTGTGGCCCTGGCCGAGGCCCGCACCCAGGCTTTCCGCGACTACGCCCAGCGCGTCGCCGACAACTCCAAGGCTCTGGCCGAGGGACTCATGAAGCGTGGCGTCAAGCTCGTGACCGATGGCACCGACAACCACATCAACCTTCTCGACGTCACCACGAGTTTCGGGCTGACTGGCCGCCAGGCCGAGGCTGCTCTGCTGGATTCGGGAGTGGTGACCAACCGTAATTCCATCCCGGCCGACCCGAATGGGGCGTGGTACACCTCGGGCGTGCGTATCGGCACCCCGGCATTGACCTCGCGTGGATTCGGGGCCGATGAGTTCGATCGTGTCGCTGAACTCATCGTCACCGCCTTGCAGGCCACCACCCCGGTCACGGCTTCCACCGGCAAGCCGGGCAAGGCCAAGTACCAGATTGCCGACGGCGTGGCCCAGAAGGTCCATGATGCCGCTGACGAGTTGCTCGGAAAGTTCCCGCTCTACCCAGGGTTGGATTTGGCCTGAGGGTTGTGACGTCCACCCTCTGTAATTCTTGACAGAACCTCGAGCGCCACAGCAGGGCAGGCCACATCGATCTTGTGGCCTGCCTCGCAGTGTGACCCGGCCAGGGCGCTAGCATTCCCGTGCTGGGCTGGACGGCCCTGATACAAGGAGGTTTGCGATGCAGGAAGGTGATCGCGTCGATACGCCAACCAACACCACCACCGACAAGGGTGATGCTGGCTACGACAAGGCCCTGAAGAACAGGCACCTGCAGATGATCGCCATCGGAGGTTCCATCGGCACTGGACTGTTCCTGGGAACAGGTGGACGCCTGGCCCAGGGCGGTCCTGGACTGGCTCTCAGTTACGCGGTGTGCGGCATCTTCGCTTTCCTCATGGTTCGCGCCTTGGGAGAGATGGCCATTCGAAGGCCATCTTCGGGCGCTTTCGTGTCCTACGCCCGCGAATTCATGGGCGAGAGGGGCGCCTACGTCACCGGATGGTTCTTCTTCCTCGACTGGGCGGTCACCGTCATGGCGGATATCACGGCCGTGGCCTTGTACCTGCACTACTGGAGAGCATTCCAGCCTGTTCCACAGTGGGTCCTCGCCCTTATCGCGCTTGCTGCGGTGTTTACCCTGAACATGCTCAGCGTCAAGGTTTTCGGCGAGGCAGAGTTCTGGTTCGCAGCGATCAAGGTGGCGGCCATCGTTGCGTTCATGATCGCGGCCATCTGGGCCGTCGTCACCGGAGCGCCGGTAGGCCACGACACTGCGGGATTCCACAACATGTCCGCTCATGGCGGGTTCTTCCCCAAAGGCTTCATGCCGGTCGTTGCCCTGACCCTCGGCGTCATCTTTGCCTTCGGCGGCACAGAGATGGTTGGTGTCGCCGCTGGGGAGGCCAAGGACGCTGCCAAAATCTTGCCCAAGGCCATCAACTCGATGATCTTGCGAATATTCGTCTTCTACGTTGGGTCTGTTGTCCTCATGACCCTCGTTCTGCCCTACACCGCCTACTCAGACGGTGAGTCGCCGTTCGTGACCTTCTTCACAAGGATCGGCATTCCCCACGCCGGGGACGTCATTCAGATCATCGTGCTCACTGCGGCTCTGAGCTCACTCAATGCAGGCCTCTACTCCACCGGACGCACCTTGCGGTCCCTGGCGATGGCTGGCGAGGCTCCAAAGGTCGCCGCAAAGCTCAACCGACATCACGTTCCTGCTGGCGCGATCGTCATTACGACGTCGCTAGGCCTTCTTGGGGTGGCCCTCAACGCATTCCTACCCGGAAGCGCATTCGACATCGTCATCAACTTGGCCGGCATCGGTATCGCCGGAACCTGGTGCATGGTACTTCTCACCCATACCCGTTTCCTGCGTCAGGTCAAGAGAGGAGAAGTGACGCGACCCGAGTACCGCATGCCGGGGGCACCATATACGAATTACGTCTGTCTGGCCTTCCTCATCATCGTCGTCTTGTCGAATGTCGCGACGGAATCAGGCCGCTGGACTCTTCTCCTATTCGCCCTCGTGGCGATAGCGATGGTCGTAGGCTGGTATTGCGTGCGAGACAATGTTCTGTCTGACAACGCTGACAAGGACTCCCTAGCGGATTGAATCATGCGTACCCACATCCTCTACACCGGGGGAACCCTCGGCATGGTCCCCACTTCCGACGGACTGGCACCTGGGGCCGACCTGACTGGATGGCTCGATCAGCTGCTCTCAGGCACTGAACTGGCAGGCACATTTGAGACCCTGAGTTTCGAGCGCCTCATCGACTCCGCCAATGCCACCCCAGATGACTGGCGTCGGATCGTTGACGATCTGTGGGCGCACCGGGAGGAGGCCGACGCCTTCGTCGTCCTGCACGGAACCGACACCCTGGCCTACACCTCGGCCGCCCTGTCCTACGCCCTCACCAGTTTCGGCAAGCCTGTCGTCGTCACTGGCGCGCAGTACTCGCTCGGGGTCGTCGGAACCGACGCCGCCCCCAATGTCACTGGCTCCCTACGCGCTGTCACCAGCGGCCGTCTCGACGGCGTCGCGGTGTTCTTCGGCCACAAACTGCTGCGCGGGAACCGCGTCACCAAGCTGTCCTCGTGGGCCTACAACGGGTTCGACTCCCCCGCAGTGCCCCAGCTGGCTCGCACCGGTGCACCGTGGCAGTGGGTCGAGAACGCCTCCACTGGTTGCGGATGGATGGATCCGAAACCCTACCGACGTCATGACGTCCTCGTCGTCGACCTGTCCCCCGGCATCAGCGCCGCACGGCTGGGCGCTGTCCTTGACCCCTTGCCCGAGGCAGTCATCCTGCGGGCCTTCGGAGTCGGGAACATTCCCAACGATGAACCTGGCCTGGTCGACGTCATCCTCGACGTCATCAACGCCGGCACCCCCGTCGTCGTCGCCTCCCAATGCATGCAGGCCGATGTCCTGCTGGGCCGATACCAGTCCAGCCATGCCCTGACCGAGGGAGGAGCCATCAGCGCCCATGACATGACCCTCGAGGCGCTCTACGCCAAGCTCGTTTTCCTGCTCTCCCAGGGGCTGCACGGCGAGGAGTTGGGACGATGGATCGAGACCGACATCGCCGGGGAAATCAGTCTTTGAAGACATCACATTCCCATCCCGCACCACAGACGGGTGCACGTTCGTCGCAAAGTGGTGTGACTTTTCCCGCTGCCGCTGGCTGTGGCCCTCGACGTGGACGATCATGGATGCATCACAGGTGGTTATGGGGGGCACCGTGGCCCCTTCGTCGCCACATCCCAGACCGACTGACGAGGTGGGCTCGTCATCTACGCGAGGAGAAGTATCGATGGTCAACAAGAAGATTTTGGTCTGCTGCGGAACTGGCATCGCCACGTCCGTCCAGGTGGCCAACAAGCTCCAGCAGATGCTTCGTGATCGTGGGGTCTCCGCGACGATGAAGGAATGCAAGACTGCCGCCGTCGCTGACCAGGTGGAATCCTTCCAACCCGACGCCATCGTCGTCACCACCGCTGTCAGCCTCCCCGGCTCACAGATCACGATCTATCGGGGCACCCCGCTGCTGACCGGCGTGGGCGCCGACGAGCTCGCCGATCAGATCGCTGACGACCTCAAGGCGTGAGACTTCCCTCTCCGTCCCGACATCCCATGCAAGCGCCCCGTCTCATCGTGGCCGACGTGACGGCCACCACCCGGGATGACCTCTTCACCCAGGTCAATGACCGTCTCCTCTCTGACGCCATGGTGAAGCCCAGCTTCCTCGCGGCCGCCCGCGCCCGGGAAGAGACGTTCCCCACCGGGCTGGACTTCAGTTACGTGTCCATCGCCATTCCCCATGTCGATCCCGAGCACGTCATCTCGCCAGCCGTGTTGGTCTGCCGCAACAGCGAAACGACAGTTTTTCATGCCATGGACGATCCCGAGCGCAGCCTCGACGTCCGCCTCAGCATCTGGCCTCTGGTCACCGATCCCGCCAACCAGGTCGAGATGCTCAGCGCAGTCATCTCCCTCGTCCAGGACGAGTCGTCCTATCAGGCCTTGCTTCACGGCGCCCCGGAAGAGGTCGCTCACAGGGTCTCAGATGTTCTGCCGACGGGGCGGATTGACGGCGCTGCACAGGAGTGATGTCCGCACTGATTCCGTGACCAGGGCACAGGCCCCCTGACAGCTCGTCACCTAAGCCCACTATGGTGGAAGCATGACTGCAAAGCTCATCCTGCTCCGCCACGGCGAGAGCGAGTGGAACTCCAAGAACCTCTTCACCGGTTGGGTGGACGTCGATCTCAATGAGAAGGGCGAGGGCGAGGCCCGCCACGCCGCTGACCTGCTCAAGGAGGAGAACCTCCTCCCCGACGTCGTTCACACCTCCCTGCTGCGTCGCGCCATCCACACCGCCTACCTGGCTCTGGACGGCTGCGATCGTCACTGGATCCCGGTGCGTCGCTCCTGGCGCCTCAACGAGCGTCACTACGGCGCCCTGCAGGGTCTGAACAAGGCCGAGACCAAGGAGAAGTACGGCAACGAACAGTTCATGGCGTGGCGTCGTTCCTACGACGTGCCGCCGCCAGACCTCGAGCACGACGGCGAGTTCAGCCAGTTCAACGATCCGCGCTACGCCGACATCCCGGAGTCTGAGCGTCCGGTCGCCGAGTGCCTCAAGGACGTCGTGGCCCGCATGGTTCCGTACTTCACGTCTGACATCGCCGCTGACCTCAAGGCCGGCAAGACGGTGCTGGTGGCTGCGCACGGCAACTCGCTGCGCGCCCTCGTCAAGCACCTCGACGAGATCAGCGACGAGGACATCGCCGGGCTCAACATCCCGACCGGTATCCCGCTGCTCTACGAGCTGGATGACGACCTCAAGCCCGTCACCAAGGGTGGCCGTTACCTCGACCCGGAGGCCGCTGCCGCCGGCGCCAAGGCCGTCGCCAACCAGGGAAACAAGTGAGTTCGTGACGGCTGCTTCAGCCTGAAACCACGAGAAGAGGCGTCCCGGAGATCATCTCCGGGACGCCTCTGTGTCGTCAGACGGGTTGGGTCAGGCGATGACTCCGAACTCGTAGCCCTCGCTCTTGAGCCACGTGAGGATTGACGGCATGGCCTCAGCTGTCATCTGCTTGCCGAAGGTGTCATGGTTGAGAATGACGACGACATTCGGATCACCAGACTGCTTGATGGTCTTCTTGACCATTTCCAGTAACCGTCGACGGTCTCGGGACGCTCGACGTCCGCATCGCCGCTCATGGCGTTCCAGTCGATCCACGCCGCACCACGCTTGGCCAGGGCTTCGTCTGCCGGGGACAACTTCTTCCACGACATATGACCGCCCGGGTAGCGGAAGGCCGAGGAGTAATAGTTCGATCCCAGGATCGCCCGCGACTGGGCGGTGGCCCAATCCCAGTCACAGCCAACGTGCTTGGCGTCGGCAACACCGTCGGGATAGAGGTACTTGTAGTCGTGCGAGTAGGAATGCACGGCCAGCGCGTTGCCCATCTTGAGAGAACGGCTGAGCATGGCCTTGTCCACGTCACGCAGCTGGGGCGCGATCATGAAGAACGTGGCGCGGGCTCCAGCCTTCTCGAGGTTGTCAAGCTGCTCACCGGTGAACTTGGTCGTCGGGCCATCGTCGAAGGTGACGAAGACGATCTTCTTGTCCTTGGGCTGGGTGGAAGGCTTCGTCAACCACTCGTTCACCACTGAAGCCGGGTAGGCGTACTTGTCGGAAGACGGGCCATGGTTCGTTCCGGGCTTCAGTCCGTCAATGTCCTCGACGACGTTACCTGGGGCCTCGAAGGACGAGTAATCCGACGGCGGCTCTTCACACTCCGGCTTCGTCACAGCGGCACCGACACCATACTTACCGGCGGGCACCGGGCCACTTGGCATGTCCGCCGGAGCACCCGCATTGCTGGGGCTGCTAGCACTGCTGGAGCCATTCGAGACGCTCGGAGTGGCTCCAGGAGTCTTGGACACGGGGGCCTTCGATGCGGCCTGGGAGGAATTGGAAGGCGACGCCACCGGGGAACTGGCAAGTTCCGGATCAGTCTTGGCGCACCCGGCGATGGCCATGGAAACGGTCGTGACGGCAACGACAGCACCAGCTATCGTTGTTCTACGGAAGGCAAAAGCCATGTGACGAGACCTCGCTGACAACTACCAGCCGTCTACCACGGCAGGTTGGGCATCTTGATTGTACGTAGCCCAAGGTATCTCACATGGGCGACACGACAACCCCCGTGTCGCCGCACGACAGCGACGATTTGGGGGTTGCGGTGCGATCAATCGATGCAATCAGTAAACGGTCGGCCAGTCCTCGCCGGCCGGGGCCACTCCCGTGACGATGTAGATGACGCGAGAACCGACGGCAACAGCATGGTCGGCGATGCGCTCGTAGTAACGACCGAGCAGGGCCGTGTCAACAGCGCTCTCGACACCGTAGGTCCAGTCGTCGCTCAGCAGCAGACGGAACTGATCACGTCGCAGCTCATCGATCTTGGAATCCTCCGAAGCCAGACGCTGGGCAGCCTCCGCGTCACGATCAGCGAGGGTCTTCTCAGACGTGGCGATCATGGAGTCGGCGATCTTCGACATCTCGACGAACTCATCGGCAACGACCGGCGGCACAGCGACCTCGGGGAAGCGCAGACGGGCAATCTTGGCGACGTGGGCAGCGAGGTCACCCATACGAGCCAGCTCGTAACACATCCTCAGCACTGCGACAACAGTGCGCAGCTCGCCGGCAACCGGGGCCTGACGGGCGAGCAGGTCAAAGCAACGACGCTCGATCTCCTCGTTCAGGGCGTCAACCTTGGAATCATCGGAGATGACGCGCTCGGCGGTGTTCAGATCCGCACCGATGAGAGCCGCAGTGGCGTCCTTGACGGCAGCCCGAACCAACTCGGCCATCGCCAGAATCCTACCGCTGGTGGCATTGAGCTCGTCGTGGTAGCTCTCACGCATGCCGTGTCCTTCCGTAGTGGTGTCTCCACAAGCCTATCCACCCTGTCCATCGCGACATTTCCCCCGCGTGGACCTGTCGTGAACCTTGGGTGAACGACCAGTAACGTCGATGCCCCTTCATGACACGCGGGTGACAACGATGACGGCCTGCCCTCTATTATGCGAACCGTGAGCATGATTCTGGCCGCGATCATTGGTGCCGTTGTCGGCGCCGGGCTGACGGCCCTCATCACCCGCGCGGTGCAATCATCTCGTCACCCCGTCGACACCCTTGCCACTGACATTGCAGCCCTTGATGTCGATCCAACCCTGGCCCGGGCTCTCGACCTGGCCACTGAAGCCGCCGTCATCGTCGGCCCCCATGACGAAGTGCTCCACACCACGGTGGGTGCACGGTCGATGGAACTCGTGCGCGGCTCACGTATCGCCGACGAGGCCCTCCTCAATGCCGTCCGCACCGCCCGACGAGAGGACCGCGACATCGTCGACTCGATGGAGTTGAAGCGGGCGTCCACCGGTGCCAACCTCATCCTCACCGTGCGCGTCGGACCTCTTGACAGCCGTGGCAACACGATCATCTCTGCGACGGACAACTCACGACACATCAGGCTTGCCGAGACCCGTAGGGACTTCGTCGCCAACGTCTCCCATGAATTGAAGACCCCCATCGGCGCCGTCTCCATCCTCGCCGAGGCCATCGAAGGCGCCGCCGATGACCCAGAAGCCGTCCGACACTTCTCGCAGCGGTTGACCGCCGAGTCTGCACGGCTGTCCTCCCTCGTGACGCAGATCATCGACCTGTCCCGATTGCAGGCCGACGAGCCCCTGCTGCGCGCCGAGCCGGTGTCCGTCGCTGACATCATCGACGAGGCCGTCTCTCGCCATCGGGAGCTTGCGACCACCCGCGAGGTCTCCTTGGTAGCCCGGTGTGACGACGATCTGTGGGTTCTCGGAGACCAGAGTCAGCTCACCGAGGCCGTCGCCAACCTCGTCCAGAACGCCATCGTGTACTCCGAGCCGAAGGCACGAGTGGCAGTCTCGGCGAAGCGATTCCGCGACGTCGACACCGACGTCATCGAGATCGCGGTAGCCGACAACGGAATCGGCATCAGCGAGGCCGACCAGGAACGCATCTTCGAACGGTTCTACCGGGTTGACTACTCCCGGTCTCGGGACAATGGTGGAACGGGTCTGGGGTTGTCGCTGGTCAAGCACACCTGCCAGGCGCACGGAGGGTCGGTCAACGTGTGGAGCAAGCTGGGCCAAGGATCCACATTCACCCTTCGGCTTCCCACCCTTGACGCAGACCACTACAACGAATCCGATCAGGAGGAGTCATGACCCGCGTACTCATCATCGAGGACGAGGAGTCCTATCGCGAGGCGACCGCCTTCATGCTCAGCAAGGAGGGATTCGAGGTCGACACCGCAGCCAACGGCTCCGACGGGCTGGAGAACTACGACCGCAATGGAGCAGACATTGTTCTGCTCGACCTCATGATGCCGGGAATGCCGGGAACCGAGGTCTGCCGCCAACTGCGCCAGCGTGGCAATGTCGGAATCATCATGGTGACGGCCAGGGATTCCGAGATCGACAAGGTCGTCGGCCTCGAGTTAGGAGCTGACGACTACGTCACCAAGCCATTCAGTCACCGTGAGCTGGTGGCACGCATCCGTGCCGTGACCCGTCGAGGTGGCCCCGAGATCGAGACCTCCCCCGACGTCCTCGAGGAGAACGGGGTGCGAATGGACGTCGAGCGCCATGAGGTCAGCGTCGACGGCAAGACCGTCCGCCTGGCCCTCAAGGAGTTCGACCTGCTCGAGGTGTTGCTGCGCAATGCCGGACGGGTCATGACCAGAACATCCCTCATCGACCGCGTCTGGGGAGTCGACTACGTCGGTGACACCAAGACCCTCGACGTCCACGTCAAGAGATTGCGCGCGAAGATCGAGGAGGACCCTTCGCATCCGGTCCGGATCATCACTGTGCGGGGCCTGGGCTACAAGTTCCAGGCCTGACACGCTGTCCACGACATGACGATTCGGCCCCCGGTGTTGACCGGGGGCCGAATTGCGTGGCCAGAAGACTCGTCAGTCAAAAAACCGCCGGTCGAAAACTCGTCAGGACTGAGCCGACGGGGACTGAGAGGGAGCGTACTTCTCGAAATCCGGGTGGCTGGACGGCACGACGGGTGCATCCAGGGTGATGGGCGCAGAGTTGGCGAACGTGATCGTCACCTTGGCCAACAAACCATCCGACAGCCCCTCGACGGGAGCCTCGAGATCGGTCTCGGTGAGGTTCACCGCGGTCCGAGCCGGAAGATCGACGTCGACCGGGGTCACGGTGAAGGGCTTTCCGGACAGGGAATTGTTCGGTGACAGCGGCTGACCAGCGATGCCGACGACCTTGTCGTTCTTGTTGGACACGACGGCGGCGGAGACACGAGCCTGACCGTCACCATTGATGAGCACCAGGTTCTGCACCTTGACGGTGTCGGACTCGCCGCTGACACCGGCCGCAGGGGTGTAACTGGTGAGGACCTTGGGATCAGCGCCACACGCCGTCAAACCAAGAACCGCCACGGCAGCGAGGGCAGCAGTCGTCCGGAGACGATAGATCATCGTGGAATCTCCTCTTCCGGGATGCATGATCGCTGCTGAGTTTAGCTGAAGTGGCGCCGCCTGGGGCGCCCCTGACCAATCGAGACACTTGACGACACCCTGGCCCCTGGCGTGGCCGGCGTGGCGGTGAACCACGACGCCCTTTCAAATGCCCCCGTGAAATAATCATTGGCTTCGATGAATATTATGTGATATAATTAACGATTGAAAGGGGCAGCACACATGACTTTCAACGTTGGTGAAACCGTTGTCTACCCGAATCACGGCGCTGCTGTGATCGAGGACATCGAGACTCGCACTATTAAAGGCGAGGAAAAGCTCTACCTCGTTCTGAGAATTCTTGGACAGAACGATTTGGTTGTACGAGTTCCAGCCAGCAATCTTGATCTTGTCGGGGTCCGCGACGTCGTCGACGACGAGGGACTCAAGAACGTTTTCGAGGTTCTCCGTAAGACCAATGTCGAGGAGCCCTCCAACTGGTCTCGTCGTTACAAGGCCAACCTCGAGAAGCTCCACTCCGGCAACGTCCTCAAGGTCGCCGAGGTTGTTCGTGACCTGTGGCGCCGCGAGCGCGACCGCGGTCTGTCGGCTGGCGAGAAGCGGATGCTCTCGAAGGCCCGCCAGATCCTCGTCTCCGAACTCGCCCTCGCCAAGAAGGTGGAGGACGACAAGGCTGAGGAAATGCTCGACGAGGTTCTCGCATCCTGAGTTCACCTTGATACATGACACGGGGGTTCACCGCATGCGGTGAACCCCCGTTTCTCACATCCTGCGGTGTCGTCGCAGGATTGTCATGACTTCAGCGCATCTGCGATCTCGTCAGCCAGCCGACCTTCGTCAACACCGGTCAGGAATGCAACACCGCGGAACATCTTGACGTTCTCATTGGGCTGCTTCACTGCCGTCGTCGAGACGATCGCGTCAGGATTGAACTCCTCGACGACCCGCGGCACCTCCGCCACACGGCAATGTTGCATCGTGGCGTTGACGCCACGCTCACGCAGCAGCCGCTGAATCTTGTTGGCGACTTGCACCGATGTCGCGATACCGGTACCACAGCAAACGAGAATCTTCTTCTCGATCATGGTGACCACCCCTTCTCTGGGAAACCTCGTTGCCCCCGGATGTGGTCCACCAAGGGGTTCTTCCACGATGGTAAACACATCCCGTCCCCGGCCTTCGACGGGGGTGGGTCCCCCGGCGATCGCAGGCTCTCGAGAGGCTGGCAGGGATGGTACCGTGCCGTCGAAGGCACAGCGTCCATCTCAAGGGGGTCCGCCATGGCGACTACGTCCGGCACACTGTGGAATGCCGTCGTGCTGCGCTCCGGCAAGGAAACTCAGGACATGCTGGACACTGGCGTCATCGTCCTGTTCGGGGAGCCGGTACCCGACGCCCTGTCCGACATCTGCGTGGTCCACAACCGGGACGGGCGTTCCCCCATGTCGCCCAAGCGCCAGATCGTTCCCGGCGACGTCCTCAATCTTGCCGGCACCCGCTACACCATCGATGAGGTCGGCGAGGTCGCCACGTCAAATCTCGGTGACCTCGGCCACGTCGTGTTGTACTTCAACTCCCCCGACCAGTCGCTGCTCGCCGGAGCCATCAAGGTGTCTGGCCCTAAACCGCAGGTGCCCGATCAGGGAGCGATCCTGGCAATCGAGCCTGCCGAGTGACGAGGGCTGTCGCTATCGCCGCTACTCCTTCACCGCGGCCGGTAAATCCAAGGTGATCGGTCGTCGTCGCGGACACTGACACCGGGGCTCCCACCGTTGCCGTCAGCACCGCTTGTGCCTCAGCCCGCCGGGCTGCCATGCGCGGACGCTGCCCCACGATCTGCACCGCGACGTTCTGAATCGTCCATCCGTCGGCGGTGACGAGTTCAACGACATGGCCCAGCAGGGCCACTCCGGCAGCTCCGGCCCACTGTGGGTCCGAGGTTCCGAAGACAGCGCCAACATCTCCCAGCCCGGTGGCCGACAGCAAGGCATCACACATCGCGTGGCAAGCGACGTCACCGTCGGAGTGGCCAGCCAGGCCAACTGTCTCGTCAGGAAAGTGCAGGCCAGCCATGTACATCGGCACACCCTCACACAGCTGATGGACGTCGGTCCCGATACCGGTCCGAATATCCATCAGTCCTTGCCCCCCTTACTCAGCTTGTCGACGACGTTGCTCGGGGAGACGGCCCGCAACATCCGCCCGACTCGGCGGCCGGAGTGGTGACCGGCCCCGGCCGCAGCCTTGGCCAAGACCTCGGCGATGTCGAGATCGATCGGTTCGGTGATCTTGAGCGCCATTCGGGAGCCCTCCACCAAGGTGGCGTGATGGCCATAACGCTCACAACACGAAATGTCATCGGTGACCGTTCCACCATCGCGCAGCAACTGGTCATGGCATTGCGTGATGACGGCACGATCAAATCCCTGCGGGGTCTGGACTGCGCGGAGAGTAGAACGGTCGATGACGCGCGACCCCTCACCGTCAATCTGGCGGATGGTGTCGGTGACCTCGATGACTGGGGTCACTGCGACGGCACCGGCCTCAACGGCAGCAATGACGTCCTCGACGATGTAGGCCGGCACCAACGGTCGGACGGCGTCGTGAATGAGAACGGTGGTGGCCTGGCTGAGACGCTCATCCTCAGCGATGTATCGCAGCCCACGGCGCACCGAATCCTGACGAGTGTCCCCTCCCGTCACGAAATGAACCGGAATGGGAGATGCCGCCAGGGCCAGTTGCAAATGGTTGTGCATACCTTCCTTCATCACCACGACGGCCTCATCGCAACCGCCTGCGGCCAGGGATTCCACCGCGACCGCGACAACGGCTTTTCCAGTCAGTGAGGTGATCTGCTTCGGAACGGGTCCACCGAACCGTGTCCCCAGACCGGCTGCAACAACAACCGCGACGACAGGCAAGCTGTGCTCATCAACCATGATCTGCACTCTATCGGCACCGACCCACCAGTTCGCGTTTTCCTGTCGTCGGCTATCGTCGACCCTGACATTTTCACCCCACCAAGGAGGCACACCATGCCGAGTCGTACCACCACGATTGCAGCCGAGAGCGGCCTGCACGCCCGTCCCGCCGCCATGTTCGTCCAGGCCGCTTCGAAGTCCGGCCTGGCCGTCACGATCGGCCGACCTGGCGAGAAGCCGGTCGATGCTCGCTCGATCCTGTCCGTGATGGGTCTGGGAGCCAAGCACGGCGAGACCGTCGAGCTGACCGCCGAGGGCGACAATGCCGATGAGGTGCTCGACGCCCTCGTCGCCAACCTGCAGACGGACCCGGAGGCCTGATACCTATGCGGACCCTCTCGGGGCTCGGGGTATCGGCCGGAGTGGGACAGGCACATGCCCTTCTCGTCTCCCCCGCCCCCGGACTGCCCGCCTCCGATCCCAGCCAGGGCACCGAGGCCGACATGGCCCGGATCGAGTCGGCGCTGAACAAGGTCGCCGATCGACTCGACGAGCGCTCCCTCCACGCCGATCCGTCGGCACTGGCCGTGCTGCAGGCCACCGCGATGATGGCCCGCGACCCGGGACTGCTCACCAGCATCCAGTCCCACCTGGCTGACGGCCACGGACCTGCCCATGCTCTGTGGGCGGCCTTCGACGACTTCTGCGCCCAGTTGAGTGCTGCTGGCGGTTACCTCGCTGAGCGAGTCACCGATCTGCGCAACGTCCGCGACCGCGCCGTTGCGGTCATGCAAGGTCTGCCTGAGCCTGGCGTTCCGGCCTTCGACTCGCCCGTGATCCTTGTCGCTGAGGACCTGGCCCCGGCCGACACCGCGACTCTCAATCCCGAGCTGGTCCGCGGCCTCATCACCGCTGCTGGCGGACCGACGAGCCACACCGCGATCCTTGCCTCCCAGATCGGTATCCCGGCTGTGGTCCGATGCAGCGAGGCCCGCGACATCGAGGACGGCACACCGCTGGCCCTCGACGGTGTCACCGGAACGGTTCTCGTCGAGCCTGATGAGGCCGCCGTTGGCGAGCTCACCGAGCGCGCCAATCGTCGCGCCGAGGTGCTGGCCTCGGCTCCTGAGGGCGACGCCACGCTGTCTGATGGACAGCGCATCCTGGTCCTGGCCAACATCGGCAACCCTTCCGACGCCCCTACTGCGAGGAAGAAGGGGGCCGAGGGAGTCGGCCTGTTCCGCACCGAGTTCCTCTTCCTGGATCGCCAGGACGCCCCGAGCGTCGAGGAGCAGACGGAGGCCTACGCCACCGTGCTCAAGACCTTCGACGAGACAGCCAAAGTGGTCTTCCGCACCCTCGACGCCGGCGCCGACAAGCCACTGGCCTTCGCCGACCTCGGCCCGGAGGAGAATCCGGCTCTGGGACGACGCGGACTGCGCCTGTCCCAGGTGCGCACCGACCTCATTGACGCCCAGCTCGAGGCCCTTGCCAAGGCCGCCGAGCAGACCGGTCGTGACCCCTACGTCATGGCTCCGATGGTCGCCACGAAGGCTGAGGCCGAGTGGTTCTCCTCGCGTGCCCGCGCCGCCGGGATCAAGACGGTGGGCATCATGGTCGAGGTGCCCTCGACGGCCCTGCGTTCAGCCCAGGTACTGGAGCCGGTGGACTTCGCATCCATCGGCACCAACGACCTCACCCAGTACACGATGGCTGCCGACCGCCTGCAGGGCGAGCTGGCTGAGCTGTTGACGCCGTGGCAGCCTGCCGTCATCGAGTTGGTCAAGACCACCTGCGACGGCGCCGGGGAACGTCTCATCGGAGTGTGCGGCGAGGCTGCCGGCGATCCTCTGCTGGCCTTGGTCCTCGTCGGCGTCGGGGTGCGTTCGCTGTCGATGGCTGCCGGCAAGATCACCGCCGTCAAGGCCGCCCTGTCTCGACACAGCCTGGATCAGTGCCGTCAGATCGCTCAGGCCGCGCTGGCCTGCTCCAGCCCTGAAGAAGCCCGCAAGGCTGCTCTGGATCTGGCAGACCCGAGCGTCGAGGTCCTCGTCAGCTGACATTACCCGTTTCGTGAAAGCCCCCTACCCCGACGGATCCTGTCCCGAAGGATAGGGGGTTTTCGCACGCTCATGACCTGCAGCACAATGGGGCCATGGCAAAGACTGCAATCGTCACAGGAGCGAGTTCGGGAATCGGCGCTGCCACGGCACGCGCCCTGGCCAAGGACGGCTGGCGTGTCATCTGTGCGGCTCGCCGCTCTGAGCGCATCGAGTCCCTCGCCGCCCAGATCGGCGGACGCGCAGTGGTCTGCGATGTCACCAGCGACGAGTCGGTCGCCAACCTTGTCGAGACCGTTGACGGCACGCTTGACCTTCTCGTCAACAATGCCGGCGGGGCCGTCGGTCAGGAGCCGGTCAGCGAGGCCGACCTCGACGCGTGGACGACGATGTACCAGACCAACGTGCTCGGCATGGGACGAGTCACGAAGGCCCTCCTGCCGGCTCTTGAGGCCGCGGAAGGAACCATCGTCACGATCACCTCCACCGCCGCCGAATGGGGCTACGAGGGCGGCGCCGGATACTGTGCGGCGAAGTCCGGTGAGCGCGCCATCGTCGAGGCCCTGCGCCTGGAGCTGTGTGGGCATCCGGTGCGAGTGTGCGAGGTGAGCCCCGGCATGGTCCACACCGAGGAGTTCTCCCTCGTCCGTTTCCACGGCGACCAGGCCAAGGCCGACAAGGTGTACCACGGCGTCGACTCTCCCCTGGTGGCCGAGGACGTTGCCGAGTGCGTGCGGTGGATTTCCGGGCTTCCCGCCCATGTCAACATCGACCGCATGATTGTTCGACCCCGTGCCCAGGCGGCCCAGTACAAGGTCGCCCGCCAGTCGTGAGGTAGCGGGTTGCCCACCCGTCAGTCCAACTGCTGAACCTCGGGGGGCAACTCGATGTTCTCATCCGGCTCAGCCGTCTCGTCGACCCCTCGTGAGGACACCTTGTCGAAGAGGATCTTGATCGTCTGGATCATGATCTTGACGTCGAGGATGAGCGAGTACTGCTTGATGTAGATGAGGTCGAAGTTGAGCTTGGCGGCAAAGTCAGAGGCGTACTTGCCGTAGACCTGTGCGTAGCCCGTGATGCCGGCACGCACGTTGTGACGCAGCTTGTAGTGGGCGTTCTGCTCCTGAAACTGATCGACGAAGAAGGGGCGCTCCGGGCGTGGCCCCACGATCGACATATCACCGATGAGCACGTTGATGAGCTGGGGGATCTCGTCGATACGCAAGCTCCGCAAATATTTGCCGACCGGGGTGACGCGCGGGTCATTGGAGGTCGCCAGCATCGGCCCGGATTCCTTCTCGGCTGTCACTCCCATGGAGCGGAACTTGAGGATCTTGAACTCCTTGCCGTCCTTGGTGATACGGGTCTGACGGTAGAACACCGGGCCGGGAGAGCTGGCCTTCACCAGGATCGCGGTGATGAGCATGATGGGCGAGAGGAGAACCAGGGCTATCAGGGACAGCACGATGTCAAAGAACCTCTTGACGATGTCCATTTCCGCCGGAATGCTGAATGGGCTGGCAGCAATGATCGTCTCGTCCTCAATCGACATGATTGTCGGATTGATGAGCATCATGTGCTCAAACGAGGTCGACATGAAGATCTCTTTGTCCTCACTCAGCAGCAGGTCATAAATAGCGACTCGCTCCGGTGCCGGAAGATCGTCAGAGACATGGGCTGTGTCGAATTCGTCAATATGGGCGCGAATCTGCTCCAGGTAGTGACCATGGACCACATGGGTGAGGCGATGACGGGTTGCCTTGTTGGCCATGTAATTCATGACGGCGCGGTTGAGGGTCTCCGGGGGGCCGAGCAGCATCACTCGTTTGGCCCCTCGCAAGCGGCGATAGGCAACAAACTCAATGCTGCGCCAGATGAACAGCAGAACTATGCCAACCAGCAGGTTGATGAGGAGGACTGAGCGCGGGAAGGCAAACCAGCGACCAAAGAAGGTCAGCGCCATGATGACGATCGTCACCATGACCTGGTCGACGACCGTGATAATCCCAATGTCCAGGAGTGTCTTGTTGTACAAAACGTAGACACCCGACAACACATTGATAATGAGGAACGCGATCACCGACGCCATGAGCGCGGCTTTTCCGTCGTCCAGGTTTCGCTGCGGGATGACCATCCCAAAACGCATCCAGAATGACAGGAAAATTCCAGCCACGAAGACGACGACGTCAATAACGACCGTCACCAATTTCTGCGTGCGGTTGAAATAATCCTTCTTCACGTATTTTCCTCCTCGGCCCTGCTGACGACAGGAGCACAGGCTCACACTACCGGGCGAACATGCAAGCCAACCTCTGGGTCGACGAGCGGTTCCTGACCAGCAGCAATCCCGTCAACCTCCAAGTCCAGGTTGACGTCGACACCACGACGCACCAGGGCAAGGCCAATCGGGCCGTCGACATGATGTGTAGCAGACGATCCCATGATGCCGACACGACGTCCACCAGCGCGGACCTCGGAGCCGACAACCGGAAGCTCAGTCCGGGAACCGTCAAGCTGTAGCAATGTCAGTCGACGTGGCGGTCGGCCCAGGTTGTACACCCGGGCCACGGTCTCTTGACCTCGGTAACACCCCTTGTCTAGGTGGGTTCCGTACAGGCCGATCTCGTTGGGGATGGTGCGATCGTCGGTGTCGATGCCGATACGAGGAATCCCAGCGGCGATACGCAGCGCCTCCCACGCCAGCACACCGACCTGTCCAGTGTCCACCGGCTCAGCGGCGTCGGCGGAGACGATGACCTCATGCCCGCCGGCCACCTGGGAGTCGACAACAATGGCATTTGTCGGCGTCGCAACCTTTGACCCGAGCCAGCGAACGGTCATGTCTGGTCGCGATGCCACCTCGACCCGCATCATGAAGCGCATCGAATCCAGCCAGGCAACCAAGTCCGCTCCCCTGCCGGGCTCGGTCCAGCCCCAGAAGGTCTGCCCGTCGTCGACTGCGTGCATGACGTGCTCGACGTGCCCAGTCGGTGAGAGCACCAGGCTCGTCGTCGTACGTCCGGCCTCCAGACCGTCGAGGTATTGGGAGGTCAGGGAATGCAACCACGACAGCCGGTCAGCGCCGGTCACCGTGAAGACCTCACGGTTGGACAACTCCAACCACCCGCCGCCGTCCATCATGAGCCGCTGCTCGGCCAGGGGATTGGCCACATGAGAGACCAGACCGGCGTCAGGCCCGTCGACCAGCAGCACTGGATCGGCCATCTCAAGCCCTCTTGAGGCGAGCCCACATGTAAGGCTGCAACGGGGCCTGGGTGGTCGCACGATCGAAGGTCCACAGCAGGTCACCCTCAACCTGGCCGTAGAGACGTTGACCACCGGTGTAGGGCACGAGGGCGTCCTCGGTACGGGCGACGGCATCCGTCACGAGTTCAATCTTGGCTCCATCGATATTTCCGGTCCAGACTTCCGCCCAACCTTCCGGAGCAGCCATGAGGACGTCAATCTTGCGGGTCTCGACGTTGGGACGCCAGAACCCGGTCTCCATACGCAGTGGCGCAGCCGGCGTGCCGTCAGGGTTCATGGTGAAGGTTTGGCAGATGTAGTGCAGGTAGTCCCCGCCGTTGTCGGTGAAGTCGACCTGGCACCCGAAGCTGAACTCACCGTCCTCGGGGGTATTACCGTGTCCTTCTCCTTCCCAGTGGCCAATCATCCAGGCCAGGGGCATGAGATCACGATTCAGGTTGTCAGGAATGTGGAAGGGCATGAGTCCTCGTGTCGAGTAGGAGTTTCGTCAAGTACTGAGAGGGCGGGTTCAGCCGCGCCAGGCTGAGATGAGAACCCGCGTCACAGCAACGAGCGGCAACACGGCGCCTATCACGGCGACGGTCACCAGAACCACGAGATCAGCCACAGCCACACCCTGATTCTACGAGATTGGCTGCGTAGACTCGATTTCCGTGCGAGTCGTCATTCAACGAGCAAGCAGTGCGCAGGTCGCCATCGACGGCCAGACGGTCGGAGCTCTGGGTAGCCCGGGGCTCGTCGTGCTGGTGGGGGTGACCGGCACGGACACCGCTGCCGACGCCGAGAAACTCGCCGAGAAGATCTGGGGTCTGCGCATCCTTGACGACGAGAAGTCCGCCAGCGACATCGATGCCCCGATCCTCGTCGTCAGCCAGTTCACCCTGTATGCCAGCACTCGAAAGGGTCGCCGCCCGTCGTGGAGCGCGGCCGCCCCCGGACCGGTCTCCCAGCCTCTGGTCGACCACTTCGTGTCTCACCTGCGCGGACTGGGAGCGCACGTGGAGACCGGTGTTTTCGGCGCCGACATGAAGGTCAGCCTGGTCAATGACGGACCGATGACGATCCTCATCGACACCGACGATTGGCGCTGATCCCGCCCGTCAGTCTTCCTCGTAGACCTGGATGGTCGAGATGAGGACGGCGTCGCGAGTTGGCTCCCCGAGCAGCCCGTGCTCAGTCGTGGCAACAATGGTCACCGTGATGTCTCCGCGGACGGCATGGGGGGAGATCATGACCTTCTGAATCGACTCGTCGTCATCGGTGAAGTCCTGGTTGAACCACGTGCCGTCTGGCAGCGTCCAACGCACTGTCCGCACTCGCCGGTACTGGGGATAGAGATCGACGTCGCCATAGACTTTGGCGTAGCCGTTGATCATTCCCACTCCGACAATCCGGGACGACTGCGGCAGGGTGAGGGTGATCTGTTGACCTTCCCCGGATCCGTTGCACCTCCAGGCGGTATCGGGTTTGTCATCGACCAAGAGCCTGGGGTCGTAATGCACGACATGGTGCTCAGAGTCGACGGCCGGGTCTGCAACGCACGAGGCTGTCGCCTTGAGACCGCGAATCGGCTTGCCCGGCCCGTGGTAGGGCATCGCAGCCGAGACACTCGAGGCAGGTGAGGCGGGGGGCACAGCCGCGTTCACGGCACCGGTGTCATCGCGGGACCCGGTGATGAAGGTGCCAAGTACCAGACCGACGACGAGGGCTGCCGCCACCATCAGTATCCACACGGGGAATCGGTGACGTCGGGCAACAGCGATCACACCGGGTTCGCGAGCATGTCCGACGACGACGCTAGGCCCGGTGTCATCGTTGACGACGCGAATCGATCCGCTTGTCGTGGTGAGGGGATTGTCCGGCCGATCAGCGCGCCGAGGGGTTGAATCTGACGACTCGGACTCGTCTGCATGGCGAGGCTCATCGGGTCCGGGCTCCTCCTCGTCCGGACGGAACCACTCGTCAGGCATCCTCGTCACTTCAGCCATGATAGTGCTGGCATCATGAGACGGCCCAGATGACCGTAGGATGATGGGGCGCGTCACGGCTGTGGTATTTCGACGACATGGAGGGCATCCGGATGGCACGACTGTCCTTGCTGGGCCCCGTGGACGCCCCGCTTCCCCAGGCCCTCGAGCTGCTTCCTCACACCATCACCCGCTACGAGGGTCTGCAGGAATGTCTGTCTCACCTCGACGGGGCCGACGTCGTCCTGGTCGACTGCCGTGACGAACCTGCCAAGGCTCGGGAGGCGTGCCTACAGCTGTCATGTCTGGACAGACGAGTCCCGGTCCTGGTGCTGGCTGGCCAGGAGACGCTGTCGGTCATCAGTCCGGACTGGGGCCACGATGATTTCCTCTGTGACTCGGCCACCCCGCTCGAGGCGGAGACCCGGCTGCGATGTCTGTTCACCGCCCAGGTGGCCAATGAGCTTGTCGCGGGGCCATTCACCGTTGACGAAGATGGTTACACCGCCACCGTCGGGGGCAAGGACCTTGACCTCACCTACACCGAGTTCGAGCTGTTGAAGTACCTCGTCGCTCACCCCGGTCGAGTGCTCAGTCGCGGCATCCTGCTGACAGATGTGTGGGGATACGACTACTACGGCGGCAGCCGAACCGTTGACGTCCACATCCGTCGCCTGCGAGCCAAGGTTGGCCCGGAGTATGAGGGACACATCCAGACGGTGAGATCGGTCGGCTACCGGTTGCAGGCAGAACGCTGAGTTCGTTCACATTCTGCGAGCTGACGTCGAGTTAGGCCCATTGTGGACACCTGTCGTCCGATAGATTGTCTCCTGCTACGCCCACCATGACGCGGGCGGACTGAAGGAGTGTGTCCATGGCCAAGAAGTCCAACCCCGGGGTCCCCCCGAGCTCCCCCGACGAGCTGCCGGAGGATCGCTACAGTGATCGGGAGCTGTCGTGGCTCGCCTTCAATGAGCGGGTGCTGGATCTTGCCCGGGATGCCGAGCGTATTCCGCTGTTGGAACGGGCGAAATTCCTGGCCATCTTCTCGTCCAACCTCGACGAGTTCTTCATGGTGCGCGTCGCTGGCCTCAAGCGCCGTATCGACGCCGGGGTCGCCGTCCCATCGGTTGCCGGTCTGCTGCCACGCGAGCTTCATGACGCGATCCTCGCCCGGACCCATGACCTCGTCGCCGAGCAGTCCCGCGTCTTCGCCGAGGAGGTCCGCCCCGGCCTGGCCGCCGAAGGCATTGAGATTCTGCGCTGGTCGGAGTTGACCGACGACGAAAAGGGCCGGATGCGCACCCTCTTCTCGGAGCGGATCTTCCCCATCCTCACCCCGTTGGCCGTCGACCCCTCACACCCCTTCCCCTATATTCGCGGCCTGTCGATCAACCTGGCCGTCATGCTGGCCAACCCCATCACCGGCGCCGAACAATTCGCCCGGGTCAAGGTGCCGTCGGTGCTGCCACGTCTGGTCAACCTCGGCCACGGACGATTCCTCCCCCTGGAGGAGATCATCAGCAGACACCTGGACCAACTGTTCACCGGCATGCATGTGCTGCAGCACACCACCTTCCGCGTCACCCGAAACGAGGATCTCGAGGTCGAGGAGGACGACGCGGAGAACCTGCTCTTCGCGTTGGAGAAGGAATTGCTGCGCCGCAATGTGGGACGCCCCCCGGTGCGCCTTGAGGTGCAGGACGACATCACCGAAGAGATGCTCACCCTGCTCACCCGTGAGCTCGACATCAAGGACAAGGAGGTCTTCCACCTTCCTGCTCCTCTGGACCTCACGGGTCTGTTCTCCCTGGCTGACGTCGACCGTGACGACCTGTCCTACCCGAACTTCCTGCCCATCACCCACCCGCACCTGGCCGAGGTCGAGACGGCTCGTCCGGCAGACATGTTTGCGGCCATTCGTCGTCGTGACGTCCTGGTGCACCACCCGTACGATTCCTTCGCCACCAGTGTGCAGAGGTTCGTCGAGCAGGCGGCCCACGATCCCCAGGTGTTGGCAATCAAGCAGACTCTGTACCGGACCTCTGGCGACTCCCCCATCATCGACGCCCTCGTTGACGCCGCTGAGGCAGGCAAGCAGGTGTTGGCCGTCGTGGAGATCAAGGCCAGATTCGACGAGCAGGCCAATATCGCCTGGGCACGGGTGCTGGAACGCGCCGGAGTCCACGTCGTCTACGGCATGGTCGGACTCAAGACCCACTGCAAGCTGGCCCTGGCCATCCGTGACGAGGGCGAGGGGCTGCGTCGCTACGCCCACATCGGCACTGGCAACTACAACCCCAAGACCGCTCGTCAGTACGAGGACATGGGACTGCTGACGTCCAATCCGATCATCACCGAGGACGTCGCACGGCTGTTCAACCACCTGTCCGGGATGACCGCCGAGAAGCAGTACCGCCGCCTGCTCGTGGCCCCCGAGGGTATTCGCACCGGCATCGTCGACGCCATCGAGCACGAGATCGAGAACAAGAAGGCTGGTCTGCCGGCCGGTGTGAAGATCAAGGTCAACTCGATCGTCGACGAGCGCGTCATTGACGCCCTCTACCGAGCCTCTCGAGCCGGGGTTCCGGTGGACCTGTGGGTGCGCGGCATCTGCGCGATCCGCCCCGGGGTGCCCGGTCTGAGTGAGAACATCCGAGTCATCTCGGTGTTGGGACGATTCCTCGAGCACTCTCGCATCTTCTGGTTCGCCAATGGCGGTCGTCCGCTGGTCGCCATCGGATCGGCCGACCTCATGCACCGCAACCTCGACCGACGTGTGGAGGCCCTAGTCGGGCTGTCGAACAAGCACCACGTGGCCGAGGTCGAGGAGATGTTCGAGATGGCCTTCGATCCGGGGACCGTGTCCTGGCATCTGCACGACCGCACCTGGACCGAGGTCTCCCGCGGCCCTGACGGCAAAGTCCTGACCGGCCTTCAGGAGGAACTCATCCGACGGACCCGCGACAGGAGGCGATGAACCGAGATGGGAGGACACCACGGCCCCATCCAGGCCGCTGGCGCCGTCGTGCTGCGCACCATTGATGGCACCGAGGGCGCCCGCGAGGTGCTCGTCATCCATCGCCCCAGCTATGACGATCTCTCCTTGCCCAAGGGAAAGGTCGAGCGGGGAGAGGACCTCCCCATCACCGCCGTGCGCGAGGTGGCTGAGGAAACCGGAATCGCCATTCGATTGTCGATGCCCCTGCAGCCCACCGAATACACCGTCACGTACACCACCGCCAGCGGCAAGCCGAAGTCGCGCGCAAAGGTGGTGTCATGGTGGCTGGGAGTCGTCGTCGGCGGATCAATCGACGAGGCGACCGCCAGCCCAGAAGAAATTGACGGTGCGTTGTGGATGCCCACGCAACAGGCTCTGAAGCAGCTCAGCTATGCCACTGACGTCCAGGTCCTTGAGGAGGCTCTCGCCCTACCGACGACGTCGACCGTCGTCCTGGTACGTCACGGCAAGGCCGTCTCGCGCAAGGAATGGAGTTCTCAGAAAACCAGGGACGCCGATCGTCCCCTGGAAAAGCGGGGTCGTCGTCAGGCCAAGGCCTTGATTGCCCTACTTGGCGCATATGGGGTATCTCGCCTTGCCAGCTCGCCATCTGCGCGGTGCATGCAGACCTTCGAACCGTATGCCAAGAGTATCGGGGCCGACATCGCCGCGATGGACGCACTCAGCGAAGAGGCTCACGACGCCGATCCCGCAGGGACGGTGTCCGCCATGAGGACAATCGCCCATCGTGCCATGTCGGACCTCTCACGGCCTATCGCGGTGTGCGGTCACAGGCCTGTCCTGCCAACCATGCGGCAGGCTCTCGGCGGGGCGAATCACCCAATGTCAACTGCGGAATGTCTCGTCGTTCACCTGGATGAGGCGGGCCACGCCATCCGCGAAGAGTGGTACGCCTCACAGTACTGACAGCAGCGTGGACATTCGGGCCGTCTGGGCGCGGTTCTTCAATCAGGATGCCGCCGGTATTCACCTTCCGTTAACCTTCACGCGGTTCTTGAGACATTTTCGAGCCCTAGCGTCATCCCTGTACCAAGGACCGCACCGGCGGCTCCAGGAGATCACTCGAAAAGGATGTGCCGTGACGAACCGTCTCGCCAAGATCACTGCTCTGGCTGCTATTAGCGCCATCTCCCTCACCGCTTGTGGCGCCGACGGCGACAAGGAGGCCAGCCCCTCCCCCTCGTCGTCCGAGGCCACTTCGGCCGCTGCTTCCGACGCTTCTTCGGCGACCAGCGAGGCCTCTGAGTCCAGCGACTCCGCAGCTGACGCCGCTTCGTTCAAGCCGGCCTGCCCCGGTGGCAGCATCTCCGGCGCTGGCTCCTCGGCTCAGCTCAACGCCATCAACCAGGTCATCTCTGACTACAAGGCTGCCTGCTCCTCGGCCACCATCAACTACTCCCCCACCGGCTCCGGCGCTGGTGTGAAGTCCTTCATCGGCAAGCAGACCGACTGGGCTGGTTCCGACTCCGTCCTCAACAAGGACAAGGGCGAGCCCGACAAGGCCAAGCAGCGCTGCAACGCTGAGCCGTGGCACATGCCGATGGCTGCCGGCCCGATCGCCGTCGTCTACAACGTTGAGGGCGTCAAGGACCTGACCCTCTCGACCCCGACCCTCGCCAAGATCTTCTCCGGCGCCATCAAGAAGTGGGACGACGAGGCCATCAAGAAGGAGAACCCCTCCGCCAAGCTGCCGTCCGCTCAGATCGAGGTCTTCTACCGCAAGGACGAGTCGGGCACCACCGACAACTTCACCCAGTTCCTCAACAAGGCTGCTGGCGACATCTGGACCGAGAAGCACTCCAAGACCTGGAAGGGTGCTGGCAAGGGTGCTGACAAGTCGGCTGGTATCGCCCAGGCCGTCAAGGACACCAAGAACTCGATCTCTTACGACGAGTGGTCCTACGCCACCAAGAACAACCTCGACATGGCTGCCATCGACAACGGCAACGGTCCGGTCAAGCTGACCGGTGAGTCCGCTGGTAAGGCTGTCTCTGCCGCCAAGGTTGTGGGCCAGGGCAACGACCTGCAGCTCGAGCTGCAGTACAAGGACACCCCGGCTGGCGTGTACCCCGCCGTCCTCGTGACCTACGAGATCGCTTGCTCGAAGGGCGAGGATGCCGGTAAGACTGCCCTCCTGAAGGACTTCCTCTCCTTCTACGCCTCCGAGCAGGAGCAGAAGAAGATCCAGGACGCTGGTTACGCTCCGCTGCCTTCGGACGTCGCTTCCAAGGTTCTGGCCTCTGCTCAGGCCCTCTCCTGATCAACTTCGCCCGGGTCATCTGATCCCGGTACTCTGGGGCGGGAGGACGCACACGTCCTCCCGCCCCACCTACGACAACAACCATGAACGCGACGAAGGAAGCCCATGGCTGAAACCACATCGACGGCGCAGCGGAAACCAACAGCCGCGTCCCGTATGAAGCCGGTGTCCAGAGTCGGGGACAGGATTTTCGCCGGCACCTCGTCGGTCATCGCCATTGCGCTGGCCATCATCGTCATCCTGATGTTCATCTTCCTCATCAAGACGGCGGCACCGACCCTGTCGGCAAACACCGACAACTTCTTCACCTCTCGCGCCTGGACGACCGACCAGAATCCACCGGCCTTCGGTATTCAGGCCCTGCTGTGGACGACGGTCATCTCGTCCCTGCTTGCCCTACTCATCGCGGTTCCTCTCTCCGTGGGCATCGCCCTCTTCATCACCCAACTGGCACCCAAGAAGCTCGCCAGCCCCGTCGCGTTCGTCGTCGACCTGCTGGCCGCTGTGCCCTCGATCGTCTTCGGTCTGTGGGGCGGTATCGTCTTCGGATCCTCAAGCATCGTCAACGGCTTGCGTACCGCCATCATCTCGGTGCTCGGTTGGATCCCGATCTTCGCTGAGGACGAGTCCTGGTCCTCCGCCACCGGCACGGTCTACCTCGCCAGCCTCGTTCTGGCCATCATGATTCTGCCGATCATCACCGCCGTCAGCCGCGATGTCATGGCTCAGACCCCGCACGACCAGGTTGAGGCTGCGCTGGCTCTGGGATCGACGCGCTGGGAAGTCATCAAGCTCGCGGTGCTCCCCCACTCCCGCTCCGGAATCATCTCGGGAGCCATGCTCGGTCTGGGACGTGCTCTGGGCGAGACACTGGCCGTCACCCTGATCTTGCAGACGATCAGCCCCATGGCTCTCAAACAGAAGCTCAATCTGTCGATCTTCGTCGGCGGCGAGACCTTCGCCTCGAAGATCGCCGGTAACTTCTCCGAGGCCATCAGCGATCCCACCTCGCTGGGCGCCTTGGTGGCGTCGGCCCTGGCCCTGTTCGTCATTACCTTCGTGGTCAACGCGGCTGCCCGCATGATCGCGGCGAAGGGAGTCAAGCGATGAGCGCCACCACCCCCGAACACATTCCTGCACACGCCGAGAACGCTCCGGAGGCCGGCAAGCTGGACCTCTCCCGTCCGTCCGGCAAACGGACCACGAAGAGCGGTTGCGCCTCGGTCTTCATGATCGTCGCCACCTTGCTGGCCGTCATCCCGCTGGTCTGGCTGCTATTCGCGGCCATCCGACGCGGTATTGGGTCACTGTTCCATGCCTCGTGGTGGAGCCACTCGATGGACCCGTCCTGGGAACTCGTCGAGCAGGGAGCCATCCACGCCATCGTCGGAACCATCGAGATCGGTCTCATCACCTCGATCATCTCCGTGCCGATCGCTCTGCTGACCGCCATCTTCTTGGTCGAGTACGCGCGAGGCACGAAAATCGCCAAAGTCGTCAGCTTTGCCGTCGACGTGTTGACCGGTGTGCCCTCGATCGTTGCCGCCCTGTTCATCTTCGCCGTGGTCGTCACCACTCTCGGCGGGACCCAGTCGGCCTGGGCCGCATCCTTGGCCCTCATGATCCTCATGGTGCCGACGGTGCTGCGATCCACCGAGGAGATGCTCAAGCTGGTGCCAGACTCACTGCGCGAAGCCTCCTTCGCCCTGGGAGTCTCCAAGTGGAAGACGATCGTGAGGGTCGTCCTGCCTACCTCGATGACCGGCATTCTCACCGGTATCGTGCTCGGCCTGGCCCGAGTCATGGGTGAGACGGCACCGCTGATCGTGTTGTTGCAGTTCAACACCGAGTTGACCTTCAACCCGTCGACCCCGAACTTCGCGACCTTGCCGACCGTCATCACGAACGCCTACATCCAGGGCGGCGTGGACACCCCGATGGTCTGGGGCGCTGCGATCACCCTCATCATCCTTGTCATGGGACTCAACCTCATTGCCCGTGGCGTCTCCCGCCGCTACATGCGTCGCATGGGCAAGTGACACGAAAGAGAGCTGAATATGGCAAAGCGGATCGAGGTCAAGGACCTCAACATCTACTACGGCTCCTTCCACGCCGTTGAGTCGGTGAACCTGACCGTCGAGCCCCGTACCGTGACGGCCTTCATCGGCCCATCCGGCTGTGGCAAGTCGACGGTGCTGCGCACCCTCAACCGTATGCACGAGGTCATCCCCGGCGCCTACTGCACCGGCAAGGTGGAGCTCGACGGCGTCGACCTTTACGGCAAGGGAGTTGACCCGGTGGCCGTGCGACGCAACATCGGCATGGTGTTCCAGCGCGCAAACCCGTTCCCGGCGATGTCGATTCGTGACAACGTCGTGGCCGGTCTGAAACTCAATGGCGTGCGCGACAACAAACTGCTCGACGAGGCCTGCGAGAAGTCACTGCGCGGTGCGAACCTGTGGGATGAGGTCAAGGATCGTCTGGAACGCTCCGGTGCCTCCCTGTCCGGTGGCCAGCAGCAGCGTTTGTGCATTGCTCGCGCTATCGCCGTCGAGCCCGAGGTCATTCTCATGGACGAGCCCTGCTCGGCCTTGGACCCGATCTCGACCCTGGCCATCGAGGACCTCATCGGTGAGCTCAAGGAGCGCTTCACCGTGGTCATCGTGACCCACAACATGCAGCAGGCCGCTCGTGTCTCCGACCAGACCGCCTTCTTCAACCTGAAGGCCCAGGGCGAGCCTGGCCGCTTGGTCGAGATCGACAGCACCGACAAGATCTTCTCCAACCCCAAGGAGAAGGCCACCGAGGATTACATCTCCGGTCGTTTCGGCTGAGTCGATCCGCCCTTCAATCTCGAAGCCCCAGGCACGACGCCCTGGGGCTTCGTCGTCTTCTCCCCGCTGACGATGCTCAGGAAAGGGCCGAGGCTGCCACATCGCTCTCATGAGGGTGCTGAAGGCGGCCGAAGTAAGAATGTGAGGTCAGCCGAATATCTCGCGTCAGCCAATGCTAAGCTAACCGCGTCCGGCGTAGGGAACCTCGTGCAAATCGGGGACTGACGCGCAGCGGTAAGGCGGACGGGCGGGCAGACAAGCCACTGGGAAACCGGGAAGGCGCCCGTTCGGTCGAGGCCAAGTCCGAAAACCTCCCGGCCCGCATCTACCCGACGGCCGCGCGATTCGGCCCTGACGAGAACGGCTTGTCCTTGGCTCGACTTCACCGCCATACCCCGGCGCGTTTTGCCCTGCTCGTAGCTCTCCTCGTGCTCACCCCGGTGCTCTCGATCGCCTTTGGTGCCGCGCCGGTACCCATCGATCAGGTCCTGGGAGTCTTGGCCGATCACTGCGGCATTCCGGTTCACCTGACATGGGATGGCATTACTGACGCGATCGTGTGGCAGAACCGGATGCCTCGCATCGTCACTGGGCTGGGAGTCGGCGCCACCCTCGGTGTCGCCGGAGTCGCCCTGCAGGCCGTGGTTCGTAACCCCCTCGCGGAACCCTACGTCCTGGGCGTCAGTGCGGGAGCCTCATCGGGAGCCGCCGCAGCGATCATCATCATCGGGGTCACCTCCTCATTCGCAGTAGCCGGGATGGCTTTTGTGGGAGCACTCCTGTCCACCGCGATCGTGTTGTTCATGGGAGGCGGTCGTAACTCGTCGACCCTGCGCCTCGTCCTCGCCGGCCTCGCAGTGGGATTCATCTTCCAAGCCGTCACCAACTTCATCATCTTCTCCTCCGACTCGGCCGAGACCGCCCGCGCCGTGATGTTCTGGACCCTCGGCGACCTGTCTCGAGCCAGCTGGGCGCAAGGGTGGACGATGATCGTCGTGGCAGTTGTGCTCGCAGGGCTGCTGTGGGCCTGCGCCCCCTGGCTTGACGCCTTGGCGTCCGGGGATTCCACTGCCACCGCCGTGGGAATCGACCCCGCGGTGACCCGTATCCTGCTTCTGATCCCCGTATCGGCCGGGGTGGCCGTCGCGGTGGCGATCAGCGGAGGTATTGGCTTCGTCGGGCTGGTCATCCCCCACCTCATGCGGTCCTTCATCGGGCACGGCCACCGCCACCTGGTGGCCTCCTCAGCGATGGCTGGGGCGGTCTTCCTGGTGTGGGCTGACACCTTCTCGCGCACCGTGTTCAGCCCCGCCGAGCTGCCCATCGGAGTCATCACGGGCCTGCTCGGTGCGCCGTTCCTCCTCGTGTTGGTCAGACGGGAGGCCCTGGCATGATCACCGCATCTGACCTGGTCATTCGCCGTGGACAACGGGTTGTCCTCGATGGCGTCGATCTTTCCGCGGACCAAGGCGTGACGATCGGGGTCGTCGGCCCCAATGGCGCAGGAAAGTCGACCTTGTTGTCTGCCCTGTACCACAACGTCACGATTGCCTCTGGGCACGTCACCGTCAGCGACCATGACCTGTCAGCCATGAGCCGCCGCGAGATCGCCCGCGAGATCGCCGTCGTCTCGCAGATCCCCGATCAAGCCCTGCCACTGACCGTACGAGACACCGTCGCCCTGGGACGACTCCCCCACAGATCCCTCATGGGTTATGGGGACGCAGCCGATCGCGAGATCGTCGAGGATGCCCTGACCAGAACCGACTTGACGAACCTTGCCGAGCGACTCGTCACCCAGTTGTCAGGAGGAGAACGCCAGCGGGTTCTCGTTGCCCGAGCCATCGCCCAACAGGCCGGACATCTGCTCCTTGACGAGCCCACCAATCACCTCGACATCGGCCATCAATTCGCCCTACTCGACTTGGTCAAAACCATTGACGCCACCACCGTCATCGTGCTCCATGACCTCAATCTGGCTGCTCGGGCCTGCGACCAGTTGATCTTGCTCGATGAAGGCCGCCTCGTCGCGTCAGGCCCTTGCGAGGAGGTCCTCCAACCCGATCTGCTGTCACGGATATACCGGGTTGACGTGGACCGCATTTCCCACAACGGCCACATCCATCTTTTGTTCAATCCACCACGATGAAGGAGAACACCATGTCCACGCTTCGAACCCGCCGCGCAACTCGCGCACTAGCGGCAACCCTTGTAGGACTGTGCGGCCTGTCCATGAGCGCCTGCGCTGGGTCCTCGACCCAGAAACCCTCTCCGTCGGCCTCGTCCTCCTCCGCACCGGCCAGGACAGTCATGAGCTGCAACGAGAAACTGACCTTCACCGACGTCCCCAAGCGGGTCATCATGTTGGGAGACACCGACGCCTCGACTATGGCAGCCCTCGGCGTGCTTGACCACGTCATTGGTCGCGCTGGACAGATCAAGGATAGTGCCTTCGACGCCGACTCCTTGGCCAAGATCAAGGCCATTCCGCAGATCGCTTCCCAGGAGCTCGACACCGGCGGCGCCAAGGTGTCCACTGAGACGATCCTCGACCAGCGCGCGGATCTGGTCATTGGCTATGACACCGGTGTCGACAGGGCAGCTCTGCGCAAGGCCGGCGTCAAGATGTACAGCCCTGACGCCTTGTGCACTGACAAGGCCCCCGCATCGCCGGCCACCTTCTCCCTGGTGACCCAGGAGGTGACGAAAATCGCGAACATCTTCAACGTCTCGGACAAGGCCAAGGAGGTCAACAAGAACCTCGACGGCGACATCAAGAAGATCGAGTCCCAGGCCGGGTCGGGAGCCAAGGACGGTGCGGCCGCCCTCTACATCACACCGGGTAGCACCGAGTTCTACACCTACGGTTCGTCCAGCATGGTGCAGCCCATCCTGGAAGCGAACGGCTTGAAGAACCTCTACAGTGACAATTCCACGCGGGTTTTCGACGCCTCCATGGAGGACGTGTTGCACAAGAACCCGAAGTGGATCGTGCTGCTCGCTGGTGACGGAGATGCCTCGAAGGTCGAGCCAACCTTCCTGGGATTCAAGGGTGCCAAGGAGCTCGACGCCGTCAAGAATGGCCGTGTTGTCGTGCTGCCGTTCTCTCTGACTGACCCGCCGTCCCCCTCGTCCATCACAGGTGCCAAGAAGCTGCACGAGCTCGTGGAGAAAAAGTGACCTCACTGACACCCCACCAGCTTCTCCAGGCCTGGGACGCCCAGCAGAGGGTCTACGTTGAGTTCCGCGAGGCTCGTACCCGCTGCATGATGGACGTCCTGGCCGGATTGGCCACGAAACTCGATCATCCGTTGCGCGTCCTCGACGTGTGCTGTGGCCCAGGATCCTTGTCCAACGCAGTCACGCAGCGATTTGGGGACGCCAGGTGCGTCGGAGTTGATCGCGACCCCGTGCTCATGCGGTTGTTCCGGGAGACGACGCCGCACCCAGACCGGGTTGAGATCGTCGATGTTGACCTGCGGGAGCCCGGATGGGCGGCCCGGTGGGCCGAGGACCCCTTCGACGCCGCCATCAGCGCGACGGCCCTGCACTGGTTCACACCCGATGAACTGACCAGAGTGCACAGAGAGATTGCCTCCGTGCTGGCTCCCGGCGGGATCCTGCTCAATGCCGACCACCTGTTCTTCGACAAGGCCACTGAGCCGTTCTTGGCCGAATTGGCACCAGCGGAACGGGATCGCGTCGCAGCGCAGATGCGAAACGACGGGGCGATGTCCTGGCAGGAGTGGTGGGACGCGGCCCTGGCCATGCCGGGATGGGATGCGGAGGCCGAGGAATACCGACGACGCTGGTCTGACAAGGCCGTCACGCCGAAGGTCAACACCGAGTTCCATCTCGCGTCGATGCGTGCAGCCGGGTTCACCGAGACCGCTCAGATCTGGCAGTGGTTCGACGACCGGATCGTCATGGGCAAGATGCCGATGTGACGGGCACGGGCGACCGCGTCATCGTCGTCAGAACCCCGGGGTAGGCCAGGACTCGCCGCTACCGTTCGGCTCGGGAATCACTCGGCGTCGTCAAACTTCTTGTCGAGGCCGAGGAGGGCGTTTTCCACGACCTCGGGCAGGGCGGGGTGTATCCAGTACTGTCCCCGTGCCATCTCACCGACCGTCTGGCCGGCGCTCATCCCCTGAATGCAGGTCTGGATGAGCGTCGATGCCTGCGGCCCGATGATGTGGGCGCCCAGCAGCGTCCTCGTCCGTGGGTCTCCCAGCAGTTTGACGCAGTGCCCCTCGTCCTCCATCGCCCAGCCGTAGGCGACGCCCGCGTACTCCTGAAGGTATGCGGCGTAGGGGGTGTCGGACTGCAACAATTCTTGCTCGGTCGCACCCACCGAGGCGACCTGAGGATTCGAGAACACCGCATGAGGCACGAACCGGTGATCAGAACTGGCCAGGTCGTCAGGGTGTAGCAGGTTGTGACGCACCACCCGGGCCTCATGGTTGGCCACATGCTTGAGCTCCCAGTGAGAGCAGACGTCGCCAAGGGCCCAGATGTGCTCGACGCTGGTCCGCTGGTGCTCATCGACGACAACGAATCCGTCCTCGTCGACGTCGACCCCGGCAGCGGTCAGGTTGAGACGATCACCATTGGGCACCCGACCCATGGCATTGAGGACGACATCAGCGGGATAGTCGTAGTCGACCCCGTCACCGTCGACCGTCAGGACCACGAGGTGACCGCCCGGATCACGATCGATACCCAGTACATCCTCAGACATCCGCAGCCTCACACAGTGGCCAATCTGTTCGGTGAACCGCCGAGAAATCTCCCGGTCCTCATGCCGCAGCATCCGCCCGGACCGGTTGATGACCGTGACGCTGGACCCCAGCGCGGAGAAGATGTGGGCGAACTCAGCAGCAATGAATCCACCACCGAGGATCACCAGGCGCTGGGGCAACTCCTCCAACCGCATGATGGTGTCGGAGGTGTGAATCGATCCCGCCAGGCTCGGGTCGTCGAGGCCGAGAATGTCGGGGACTCGGGGCCGCGATCCGGCTGCCAGGACGATCTGGTCAGCCGTAATACGAGTGCCCCCGACCTCGAGGGTGTGAGGATCGACGAACCTCGCCTCGTCGGTGTAGACGTCAATGTTGTCCAAACCCTGACGGTATTCGAGCCCACCGCGCGAAATGGGATCGATGCGTCCGAAGATTCGGTCACGGATGGAGGGAAAGGATGCCCCACGGAACTGCAGATTGACCCCCAGCTTGGCAGCCTCCGACGGTGAGGTCGCAAGATCAGCCGGGAGCACAAACATCTTTGTCGGTATGCAGCCAACGTTGAGGCAGGTGCCTCCGAAGATGCCCGAGTCGATGATGGCGGCGCGTCGCTCGGCAAATTCCTCATCCAGAATTGTGTTTCCCGAGCCCGAACCGATGACAACGATGTCGTAGTGCTCCATGCCCCCAGTGTGCCATCCTGAGCAGTGACCCATCGCGCCACCCCGCTGGCGACGTCGCAGAGGGTAGCCTTACGAATCGCGTGATTCGGCGCAGGGCTGGATCCTAACCCAGGAGCGGAATGTTCACCCTGACCTCGGCCCCCGTCACCTTCGTCGGGCTTCTCATCCTCTTTTCATGGTCACTCGTGTGGTCCGTGCGCGACGCCGTCAAGGCACCGACCGTCGTCACGAAGATCTCCACCTGGGTCCACGTCGTCATGGCGGCGACCATGATCCTCATGGTGCCCATGTCATGGTGGCAACCCCTCGTTGTGGCCATTGGCGGACCAACGACCCCGATCATCATCTTCGCCATCTGCACGGCATGGATGGTGTTCATGGCCGCCTGGCGGTCCTCGTGGTCGTCGTGGGGTCACGCTGCCATGTTCGCCGCGATGGTCTGGCACCTCGCCGCCATGCGCACCATGTCCATGACGGCTTCCAACCACACTGGCATGGGGACCATGAACCACACCGACATGGATCACGGCATGGACCATGCCCACATGGGCCACCCAGCGCAGACAGCCATGAACGCCGCGATGCATAACTTCGCCGTCGTCGGGATCCCCCTCGTCGTCGCTCTGCTGGCCCTGGCCATCGCTGGCCTGCTCCGAGCCATCACCGGCAAGGCGGAGAACCCCCGCAAGGTCCCGACCTGTCACGTGGTGGCCACCGAGCCACGGGCCATTCGTCTCTCGGGTCTGGCTGATTTCGCCATGGCTTTCGGCATGTTCTGGATGAGCACCGGTCTCCTCGCCCCGGTCATGCCATTCATGGCCCACCTGCACCCGTGAGCACCGTCTCGCCAGCGTTTCATGCGTTCGTCGTGGAGCGTTGGGATGTGCGTGGAACACTTGGGACATGACAGACAAGGATGCGACTCGCGACGAACGCCCATGGGCACTGGTGAGCGGGGCCAGTGGCGGTCTGGGACAGGCTTTCAGCCGTCACCTGGCCAGCTGCGGGGTCAACCTCGTCCTGACGGGACGCCGTCAAGACGTCCTCGACGAGCTTGCCGCCACCCTCACCACCCGGTTTGGGATCCGCACCATCGTCCACCCATGCGACATCGCCTCGGCATCCGAGCGGTTGGCCTTGGTGGAGGACATCGCTGCCCGCGGCATCGTCATCGACACCCTCATCAACAATGCTGGGTTCGGTGCCGTCGGCCGGGTGGCCGAGACCGATCCGGTGCATCAGACCTCTCAGGTACAGGTCAACTGTGAGGCTGTCGTCCACCTGTGTGGGCTGCTACTACCGGGCATGATTGCGGCCAAGCAGGGGTCGATCATCAATGTCGCCTCCACAGCCGCCTTCCAACCCATCCCCCAGTTCGCCACCTATGGCGCGTCCAAGTCCTTCGTGCTGTCCTTCACGAGGGCGCTGTGGTCCGAGACGAACGGCACCGGGGTGCGTGTCACGGCGATCTGCCCGGGCCCGACAGAGACCGGATTCTTCGACGTCGCCGGTGTGCCGAAGATGGGAGCTGGAATGCGTCGTCAGCCCGACGACGTGGTGCGCACTGCCTTCGACGCCCTGGCCCATCATCGTCCTTACGCCATCGACGGATTCATCAACCGCACCGTCGCACGGCTGGCTCCGCACCTGCCACCGCGTCTGGTGATGAACGAGGCAGAGAAGTACCTCAAGGTTTGACGGCCACGTGGCCGACGACTACTTCGCCGTCACAACCTTCTCGTCAGCAATCCGGTTCCCCTCCCGGATCACCACGTCATATTCGCCCTTGGGCATGGTGACGGTGGCGTTCCACGGGCGCCACTTGTCACCGTTGGTGGCGGAGATATTGACCTGTCCGCTACTGACCATCTGCTTGCCACGCGGGGATTTTACTTCGTACGTCATGATAGAAACCGTCGGTTGAGCCAGGCCACTGATGGTGATCTTGCCGGAAGACACCGTGGCACCGGCCTGCGGCGTATCGACCCACACCCGCGCGCACTGGGCAAGACCCTCGTCGACGAAATCCGTGACAGGTTTGCCGATGATCGGCAGATTGGGCGAACCGTCGACGAGGATGCGCACCGACTTGTCACCGGTTCGGTCACCCACCGCCGCCGTCGCGGTGACGACGAGCTGCTGGATCGCCCGTTGCACCTGCTCGCCATTCTTGAACTGGCTGAAAGCGGATGCCGACAAGTCGAGGGTGATGCGTTTGCCCTCCACCGATGCCCGGTTCACCTGGCCAGCCGCCCAGCCGGAGGTGTAATTCGGATCGAGGGGCGCGACGTTGAGAACTGCTCCAACGGCTGTCCCCAATCGGTCACCGAGGGTCGGCAGGTCACGCAGCTCACGGTGGATGAGCCCATCGTCACGGCCCAGGTAGAACACATTCAGCCCGGTTTGAACGGTCGACAGGGACTGATTGCTGGCCTGCGGGGTCTCGACCGCCGGTTGCACGTCCTCGTCACTGGTTGCCGAGATACTGTCCGAACTCAACACGGGCAACATGATGCCCAGTCCCAGTGCTACCAGACAGGCCAGGACGACCATCCAGTTGGCCGGACGGCCACGACCCGGTTTCCGAGAGATCTGAGAGGTGATGGCGTCGTAGCGGGAAGTCGGATGAATCGACTCCATGATGGTTTCCAGCCCCGAACGCACGACCGCCTCGACCCGAGGATCGGCATGGCCGGGGTTCGTGTGGGTGCCAGGACGCAGGGTCTCACCAATGGTGGTCAACCCCTTCGCCTCATTGTTGCGCACACCGTTGACACTCATGCCCAAGGTCTCGGCGATCTCGTCGTCCGACAGATCTGCCGTCGCCAGTTTGAGAATCAACACCTCGCGTTGTCGGGCCGGCAGCCCGCGCAGACACCAGTACGCCAACTCCTCGGGGGTCTGGGGGACGGTTGTGTCGCGCTGTGCTGACTGCCGCCCCCTGGCCTTGTTGACGACGGCGGTACGCAGATACGACACGGCATGCTGATACGAGTGCAGCCGTGGGTCTCGCCGGTAACTGGTGACGAAGGCCGCGATGACCGCATCCTCGGCCACCTGTTGATCTGCCAGCAACAGGGTGGCCAGCTTGACGAAGGCGTCCCACTGGTCTTGGTAGAGCTGCGGAAGCCAATCGTCACGCGATTCGGAGAATGAGCCCTTCATGTCAGATGCCCGCGTAGGAATGCAAGCCGTTGAAGATCAGGTTGACGCCGATGAAGTTGAACCAGAAACAGGCCACCCCGATGATCGCGATGATGGCAGCCGGGCGTCCGCGCCAACCGGCGGTGGAACGGGCGTGCAGGTAGGCCGCGTAGACCACCCACGTCACCAGGGACCAGGTCTCCTTGGGGTCCCACCCCCAGAAGCGTCCCCAGGCGTAGTCGGCCCAGACGGATCCGGCAGCGATGGTGAAGGTCCAGATCGGGAAGCCGACGGCATGGGCGCGGTAGGCCAGGGTGTCCATGGCCTCCAAGGAGGGCAGCTTTGCGAGCAATCCCGTGACCTTACGTCCAGTTTTCTCGGCCTTGGCCTGGGCGTTCATGGACACGAGGTACATGATCGAGGCGATGGCGCCGACGTTGAGGGCCGCTGCAGCAATACAGGCCGCGACGATGTGAATGATGAACCACACCGAGTGCAGGGCCGGCACCAGCGGTGCGACGGCCACGTAGAACACGGTCGCCGCCAGGCCGTTACCAACAGCGAGCAACAGGGTGACTCCGATGCCCATCCATCTGACATGGCGGACGGCGACGAGCACGAGGTAGGCGATGACGACGAAGAGCAGGGCCGAGGTGACGAACTCGTACATGTTGCCCCAGGGCAACCGGCGAGCAGCAATACCACGGCAGACGACGCCGATGGCCGCGCAGACGGCACCCAGAATGGTGACGTTGAGACCCATCCGACCCCACGTCTCGGATCGCAGCCGCGCCTTGTCGCTGGGCTCCTCGGCTCCACGCACGCTGGCCCATTCCACGACGTGGGCGAGAAAGGCAAGCATGTAGAGCACCGCCGCGGTGACGATACCGACGGCCGACAGATTCTCCACACTCACGACTGGTCCTCCTTGATATCGCCAGACATGCGTGAACCGCCTATCGCAGCCAACAGCGAGTTGACATCGTCCACCGCGCCGGATCGGGAACTGTTGCGGTCCAAACCGCCGATCTCCACCTTCAGGCCATCGTCGTCGGGAATGGTTCTCACCCACACCCGTCGCGACCGCGAGAACAAGCTCAGGCACAGGCCCGCCACTGCCAGCAACACGGACAGGAAAGCCAGCGGAAGACCGGGGGTCTGGGACACCTGGATCTTAGCCCAGCGCTGCCAGCCGTTGAACTGGATCGTCCCCTTACCCTCCGGCAGGGTGTATTCCTGCCCCGGCGACAGCACGAAGCGGGTCTTGTCCTTGCCACTGATCAACTGCGTCATTCCGGTGGTGTCAAGGGTGTAAATGTTCGACGGAACCCCCGTCTCGACGGCTGGCTTGCCGTACCACGCGGTCAGATACAACTGCGGATTCAAGGCGTCGGGGAACAGGGAGGTCGGGCCACCAGCCGTGATCGCTCCGGTTGGCAGGAAGAATCCCTGGAAGGCCAGACGGCTCGGGCGGGCGTCGGGAGCTTTGATGACGCCGACGGAGGTGAAGTTGCCGTCCTGGGGCAGGAAGACCACCGGGCCGGAATAGGCCACCTTGCCGTTCCCGTCACGGACGCTGACGTCTGCGGCGTACCCGTGCCCCAGCAGGTGAACCTTGGTCGAGCCGATCCACAGCGGATGGTTGACCTGCAAGTCGCGAGTCTGAGTCTTGCCATCCACGGTGAAGTCGACGGTGGCATCGAAGCTGCGGGCAGCACCGCGCTGGACCGTCCCCGTCTCGAAGGAGGCCGTGAAACTGCGCAATTTCAGGGAGAACGGGGCCAAGTTGTCCGTGTCGACCATCGCCCCGGCCTTGAAGTCGTCGTACTGGGTGATGTTGTTGGAAAACCCTTGACCCGCCACGACGACCGAGGTTCCCTTGAACCCCCACAAGGTGTTCCACCCCACACCTATGAGCAGGAAGACCAGGAAGACGTGGAAGATGAGGTTGCCCGTCTCGCGGTGGCGTCCTGCCTCGGCACGAATGGACCCGTCGTCGTCAACGATGAACCGAAACCGCCGGGACTTCAACCACCGCTGGGCTCGCTCGCCGACCTCCTCGGCGGAATCAGAGGTGATCGTCGAGGCGTAGGCAGCCAGCCGGTCGAGCCTGGCGGGCACACGCGGAGGCTGCCGGCGCAGCGACTTCACATGGCTGGTGATGCGCGGAATGATGCAGCCGATGAGGCTGATGAACAGCAGCAGGTAGATCGCCGAGAACCACACCGATGTGTAGACGTGGTACATCCCCAGCGGTCGATAGATGCGGTCCAAGGTGGGGTGATTGGCGGCGAAATCAGAAACCTGGATCGCGCTGCTGGCGCTCTGGGGCACCATCGAGCCCGGGATCGCTGCCAACGCCAACAAGAAGAGCAGAATGAGGGCCGTCCTCATGCTCGTCAATTGACCCCACACCCACCGCAGGGAGGCACGCAGCCCCAGTCCGCCACCACCACGGGGAGAGGTTGCGGTCTTCGAGCCGGTCACTTTCGCATCCTTCACCGAATCACCCATCAGATCACGGACCCGAATTGAGCCGCCCAGGTTCGCAGCACCGCCATCATCGACTCCCACCATCCCGTGACCAACAGCACGCCAATGGCCATCAGGAGCGCTCCCCCCACCCGCTGAACAGCCTGTTGGTGGGCACGCACCGCGTCAATCGTGCGACCGATCCACACCAAGGCCCCAGCGGCGGCGATGAACGGCAGACCCAGACCCAGCGAGTAGCAGGTGGCCAGCACTGCGCCCCGCGTCGCTGATCCTTGAGTCAGTGACATCCCGTAGACCACCGAGAGGGCCGGCCCAATGCACGGGGTCCACCCCAGTCCGAAGACGATTCCCAGGATCGGCGCGGCTGCCAACCCGGCCCGAGGGAGACGATGGATCCGCAGTTCGCGTCGCCCCAGTGGAACGAGGCCGGCAAACATCGCGCCGAGCAGGATCGTCAGGGCTCCGACGATGATCTCGATGGCGCGATGATGGACCATGAGGGCTCGACCGAGGCTGCCGATGACAGTTCCGGTCGCGACGAAGACGACGGTGAAACCAACGACGAACAGGATCGTGCCCACCACGGTGCGGGCCCGGCGTCGTCCCTCGATGACGTCGGCTGCACCCAAACCCGTCGCATAGCTGAGGTAGCCCGGAACGAGGGGCAGGACGCACGGCGAGAAGAAGGACAGTAAACCAGCGAGGACCGCCACCGGGATCGCTCCGGCCATCGCTCCCGTCAATACTTCTGCCGCCCAGGTTCCCAGGTCAAGGGGCCTCACTGGCCCTCCTTGGCAACGTCATTGATCGCCTGGACAAGGGTGGCGGTGCTCACCTCGCCCAGGAAGCGAGCGGCGGAGCGACCCTTGCGGTCGATGACCAGGGTGGAGGGGATGGCCTTGGGAGGCAACTCACTGAACGTGAGAAGCATCGTCCCGTCCGGGTCGTAGAAGCTCGGGTAGGTCACGTCGAAAGCGCGGGAGAAGGCCTGCGCCGGGCCTGGGTCCAGATCTCGGGTGTTGATCCCGTAGAACACGGCGACGTCCTTGGTGCGATCGGCCGCCTTGGTCAGGGCGGGGGCCTCGTGACGACAGGGAGCACACCACGAGCCCCAGACATTGAACACGATGACCTTGCCCTTGGCATCGGCGGAGCTGATCTGCTTGCCGTCAAGGTCTTTCCCCGTCAGGACGGGGGCAGTCTCGCGCTTGTCGGCCGGAACCTTCGACCAGGAGCCGTCCCCGGCCGCGAATCCCTTGTCGTCGCTGGCCGAGGTCGACGAGCAGGCCGAAACCCCCGTGGCCATGACGGTTGCCGCAGCAAGGACGGCGATGAATCGAGTCCTCACTGTGGTGCACCGCCTGCCGAGATGTTGGCCCGACGATCCTTGGCAGGGATGAGGTCGCGAGCGGGCTCGCAATAATCGACGCGCACGATGCGCCCGTCGAGCACTCCAAAACTCGTCACCGAGGCGAGCGTGCACTGACGCGAACGCGGATCATGGGGAAGACGTCGCCCCTCGGCCGCGCACCGTGCTATCCAGATCGGAAGCTGGTGAGACACGACGAGGGCCTGGCCACCCTCAGGAACCTCCTGCGCCACACGCATGATCGCGCGGGTCATCCTCTCGGCGATGTCGACATAGGGCTCTCCCCAGCTCGGGGTGAACGGATTGGACAGATGACGCCAGTTCCGGGGGTTGCGCAGGGCCTTGTTCCCCTTGCCGAAGACCTGGCCCTCGAAAACATTGTCCGCCTCGATGACGTCGGGGTCGATGCGCACCTGGAGCTTCGGGTGCAAGGCGGCGATGGGGGCCATCGTCTCCTGGGCGCGTTCCAGCGGGGAACTCACCAGTGCCGACAGCTCAACACCTGCGAAGTGCTCGGCAGCGCGAGCAGCCATCCGTCGTCCCAACAATGACAGGTGGTATCCGGGCATACGCCCGTACAAGACCCCGGTCGGGTTGTCGACTTCACCGTGGCGCAGCAGGTGGACAGTCGTCGTGGCGCCCATCGTCTCCCCTTCTCATACCTCTCGGGCCGCAGAGCCCCCTGCCCATGACCCTACGTCATGGGAAAGGGTCAGCGTGATGGGTGACGGCCCCGGCGCTTGCGCTGGGAAGGCCGAACAACCGGCAGACCCTTGGCGACCATCTCGTCACGACGCTTCGCGGCGAAATCGGCGAGGGCGTCGGCAAGGCTCAACGCAGTAGGCTCAGGGGCGATGACGTCGACGGTCAGACCATGCTCGCGGCAGGTCTCGGCAGTGCGCGCACCCACGGCAGCGACGACGGTGTGCTTGTGCGGTTTGCCGGCAATACCGACGAGGTTGCGCACGGTCGTCGAGGAGGTGAAGACGACGGCGTCGAACTTGCCGGTCTTGATGGCCTCGCGAGTTTCGGCTGGCGGCGGGGCGGCACGCACCGTGCGATATCCGACGACGTCCTCGACATCCCAGCCCAGTTCGGACAGGTCAGCCGACAGGGACTCCGTGGCAATGTCGGCACGCGGGACAAAGACCCGGTTGATGGGGTCAAGGGCCTCGTCGAAGGCCGGGAACACTGCGGCCAGGGCTTTGGTGGACTGCTCCCCCGACGGCGCCAGATCGGGTCGCACTCCGCACTCAGCCAGGGCATTGATCGTCGACTCGAAGATCGCTGCAATACGCAGTCCTGAGTAGGCACGAGCATCCAGACCGATCTGCTCCAGCTTCTCGGAGACGGCCCGCACGGCATTGGCGGAGGTGAAGACGACCCACTCGTAGCGTCCCTCGACGAGACCGCGAATGGCCTTGTCCATCTGCTGCGGGGTGCGCGGGAGCTCCATCGAGATCGTCGGGACGTCGAGGGAGTGAGCGCCGTAGCTCTGCAGGCGAGAGGGCAGGGTCGCGGAATGATCGCGGGTGCGCGGAATGAGGATGTTCCAGCCGAACAGCGGCTTGGACTCGTACCAGTCGAGCTGTTCGCGCTCGGGAGCTTCGGCGACCTTACCGATGGCGATGTGAATTGACTCGGCATCGGCCAGACGCGCGGTCTTGGCGGTCTGCGGCAGCGCGCCGAGGGTGGTGGTGTGGGTGGTCTGCTGGGTCGTCGCGCCGTGGCAGATGAGGGCTGCCGGCTCGTCCTCACCTCGGCCAGAGGCCACCGCGTGCCTGACGACCTCCTTGATTCGTCCAGCCGGGGTGTTGACGACGATGAGTCCGTTGGCCGACCAGGCTGACCCCTCGCCCGCGATGTCGCGCTGACAGGCGGCATCACCGACGAGCTGGACGTCATGGCCGTGGAGGGTCAGTCCGGCGTACTCCGGGACTGCCGTCATGCCGGTGACACCGGGGACGACGTCGACGTCATGGTCAGCGCGGGCCACAGCGGCAGCCTCGGCGCCGATGTCGCCATCGAGGAAGGGGTCCCCGCTGACCAGGCGCACGACCTCAATTCCTTGGGAGGCTGCATCGATGATGGTGGCGGTGACGTCAGCACAGTGCTCATCGACCTCGACCGGGGTGGGCGCACCCGTTCCAGGCTGGCTGGGCAGGATATCCGCCTCGTCGTCGGCACTGGAGGACGAAACGATCCTGACGTCGGGGCGAAGCTCAAGGAAGTCACTGCCGAGCAGAATGCGGTGCCCGGGGCATGAGATGACGATGACCTGGGCGCGATTGATGGCGTCGACGGCTCCCAGGGTCAACAGATTCGGATCTCCCGGGCCAGTGCCCACGAACCGCACTCTGGCCTGGGCCGACGCGGTGCCCAGATCACCGGCTGGCGGCGTCAGCTGGTGAGCCTCGTCAGTCATCTGGAATCCTTCCGGTGTCTGCCGTCATGCCGGGCGGTGTGCTCCAACAATGGGCATTGAGGTCAATAGTGCTGGTCTGTGAGGAAAGGCGCAAACCTGCTCGTCCACTGGGCATTCGGGCTGTCAGGGCAGCACCTCGGGGAGGCTGGGGCCATCACGCAGGGCCGACATCAAGGTGTCGGCGTCGAGGGTCCAGTAGGCGATGAGGGTGCCGTCGACGAAGGTCACCGGGACGTGATCGCTCCAGCGGGAGCTCAGGTCCTCGTCGGTGTCGACGTCGACGATCGTCGGTTCGGGCACGAGATCGCGGTGATGCTGTCTCATGTGTGCCACTAGGTCGACAACCTCATCGCACAGATGACAGCCCTGGCGGGTGACAATGACGACGCGCCCCTCGACCGGCGGGTCGAGGGGCCGTGATTCACCACCGCGAGGGGCAGTCGTGTCATGCCGATGTCGTCGCCACATGCACAACCGCCCAAAGCGTCACTTGCCGGCGCGACGACGCTGAATACGCGTCTTCTTGAGCAGCTTACGGTGCTTCTTCTTCGCCATGCGCTTGCGACGCTTCTTGATCACGGATCCCACGGTCAACCTCTTTCGTTGGAACTGAAAAGTGTGATGCACCCGGTCGGGTACGAAGTTCGTGGCCCACCGACAAGGCGGACAAGGGGTTACTGTACGCTGTGATCCGCCATCGAGCCAAAAAACGGCTCATTGACCGGTCAGGACAGGCCAGCCGCGCGGTCTCGGCATGCCGTCATCGCATCGGCGAAGGCGGATCGAACTCCCCCGGCCTCCAACTCGGCCAGAGCCGCTGCGGTAGTCCCACCGGGACTCGTCACCTGGGATCGCAGCACTGCCGGATGCTCACCCGTGGCCAACAGTTCAGCTGATCCGGCCAGAGTGGCCACGGTCAACTGGCTTGCATCATCGCGCGACAATCCCATGGCGACGGCGGCGTCAATCATCGCCTCGGCCACCAGGAAGATGTAGGCCGGGCCGGAACCCGACACGGCCGTGGCGGCGTCGTGGAGTTTTTCGGGCACCTCGACGACCGTACCGACCGTCTCCAGCATCTCGACGACCTTCTCGCCGGCCTTCTGCGCACCCGGTGCAGGGCTGACGATGAAGGCACCCTCACCCACTCGGACGGGGGTGTTCGGCATGACGCGGACGACCTTGCCCTGCCAGGCCCCCAGCAATGTCGCGGTGGTGACCCCGGCGGCGATGGAGACGACGGTCGCGTCCTTTTTGAGGACCTCCGAGACCTCCTGAAGCACTTCGACGGTCGCATAGGGCTTGACCCCGAGGATGACGAGGTCGGCGTCGCGGGCGGCCTCGGCATTGTCCGGCGTGGTTTTCACACCCAGAGTCGTGGCGACCTCGTCACGATGGGACTGCGATCGCGCCGTCGCCACGACATCGTCAGCCGTGATCGTCCCAGCGTCGATGAGCCCACCGATGAGGGCTCCAGCCATCGTCCCGCAGCCCAGGACCGCAATCTTCCCCCTCATTCGGCGGCCACCAGCTCAGCCAACTGCACGGCGTTGAGGGCAGCGCCCTTGCGCAGGTTGTCCGCGGTGCAGAAGAACACCAAACCCTTGCCAGCCGGCGCGGACTGATCAGCACGGATACGCCCGACCAGACACGGATCGGTTCCGGCAGCCGAGCGAGGATCCGGGACGTCAACGACCTTGACCCCAGGAGCCGTCGTCAACAGCTGTGTGGCCTTCTGCGGGCTCAGGTCGTCACGGAACTCCGCGTGTACGACGAGTCCGTGGCCGCTGTAGACCGGCACCCGAACACACGTCCCCGCGACCAGCAGATCCGGGATGTGGAGGATCTTGCGCGACTCGTTGCGCAACTTCTGTTCCTCGTCGGTCTCCCCGGTGCCATCGTCAACGACATTGCCCGCAACCGGGACGGCATTGAAGGCGATCGGGGCAACATAGGGCCCCAGATCACCGACCGGTACTCCCCGGCCGTCCAGGGACAGGGCGGAGGGATCATCGATGGCTGCGGTCTGCTCGGTCAGGGCACGCACCCCTGCAAGTCCCGACCCGGAGACGGCCTGGTACGTGGCGACGGCGAGGCGGGTCAGGCCGGCCGCATCGTGCAGCGGCTTGAGTACCGGCATGGCAGCCATCGTCGTGCAATTCGGGTTGGCGATGATTCCCTTGGGACGCTTGGCGATGTCCTCGGGGTTGACCTCACTGACAACCAGCGGGACGTCAGGGTCGCGTCGCCAGGCTGAGGAGTTGTCGATGACGACGGCGCCGGCCGCAGCCACCTGGGGGGCGAACTCGCGAGACGTGCCCCCACCTGCCGAGAAGATCGCGATGTCAAGGCCTGCGAAATCGGCCGTGGCGGTGTCCTCGACGACAACTTCGCCATCCCCCCACGGCAACTTCTGACCGGCTGACCGGGAAGAGGCGAAGAACCTCACCTCGTCAGCGGGGAAATGACGTTCCGCCAGCAAGGTGCGCATGACCCGGCCGACCTGTCCAGTGGCTCCGAAGACTCCAAGCTTCATGCCTTCCATGGTAGGGGCATGCCACCTCAGGTCCGCTGAGCGTCCGAACGGCTCACAACCAGCTGACGTGACCAGCCAGATAGGCGTACCCGATGAAGGAGACGATGTCGAGCAGGCTGTGAGCCACGACCAGGGGCAGGAGTCGACTCCTCTTGGAGAACACCCACCCCAGGAACAGACCCATGACGATGTTGCCGACGAACCCGCCCCAGCCCTGGTAGAGGTGGTAGGTGCCGCGAATGACCGCCGAGGTGACGATGACCGTCGCCGTCGACCAGCCAATCTGACGCCACCGGGTGAAGAGGTAGCCAACCATGACGGTCTCTTCCAGGACCGCGTTCATGACAGCCAGCCCGATGAGCACGGGAACCGTCCACCAGACGTGCTGCAACTGGGAGGCCTGAACGGTCGTGTTGAGACCCCATGCGCGAGCAGCAAGGTAAAAACCCAGCCCGGGAATACCGATGATGGCTGCCAGGATGGCGCCAGCACCGACGTCGCGTCCCCACCCCGGCCCGTGCAGGCCGAGGGTCTGACGGACACCGTCGCGAGGCGGTTTCACCTGAGCGAGCAGGAGCACCGCCAACAGGGCCGGTGCGACACCAAAGACGATGTCGGAGAGCTGATAGAGCAGATCAAGCCAGGGGCGCCCAGGCGTCACTGAGGAGTTGAGCTTCGAGGTCTGCTGATCCATGGGGACACCACGGGTGAGCCTCTCGATCATCCGCAGAATCGAGTACCACGCGGACTGCCCCAGACTCACGGCCAGGACGAATATCGTCTCCCACAGCAGGCGTCGATCCCCCGAGCGCTCCCCCGCCATGCCCCGCCGAGGAGTATGGTGCAACATCCGACGAGGGGGGACGCTGCTCGTGCCATTCCCCATCCTTAACGCCTCTCCACCAGTGACCTTCCGAACAGCCACATATTGCTCGGTCGCTCAACAATCCGGCGAGTGCAATACCGGTACCAATCGTGGCCATAGGGCAGATACACCCTCACTCGGTGGCCGATGTCCACCAGCCGGCGTTGTTCCAAGGGACGAATTCCTTGCAGCATTTGGAATTCCAAGGGGCGGTCCAAGCTCGCCATGAGCTGCTCACCGAGGGCGATGAAGACCGGATCATGGCTGGCCAGCATCACCGTCGAGGGGCCGGTCATGAGGGCGCGCAGACATGCCGCCATCCGCAGATCGACGTCATGATGACGAATCAGGGTGACCGAACGGGGGCCGGTGTAGGAGCCTTTGCACAGTCTGATGCGCCTGCCCGCAACGGCCAGTTCTCTGACCTGGGTGAGGGAGTCGTGACGAGCTGCCTGGATGACGATGCCGGTGTCCTCGTAGTCCTCGAGCAGGTCCATGACGATGCGGTGGGAACGATCGTGGATGTCGGGGCCCTCGTCGTCCACGGTCACGGCGACATGGTTGTCGCGGGCAATCTGGCAGATCTGCCTGGCATTGTCCAAGGCCAGATCGTCGTCGACTCGCAGGCCCAGAGCTGCGAGGCTGATGGAGACCTCGCTGTGGCCTCTGAAGGCCGGGTTGGTATCGAGTTTCTCGATCATTGCGCACAAGCCGACCATCGCTCGCCGGGCCTGGGCCACATCGACGGCAACGGGGTCGAGGGGATGCAGGCTGACGTCCAGCCCCTTGGACACCAGGTCGGCAGCCTTCTCGATGGCTGTTTCGGCGTCCTCTCCTGCGACATAGGTGGTGGCGATGTCGTTGGCCAGCTTGGACTGGGAGGCCTTGTCGGCGATCGTGGCATCCATTGCCAGCTTCATCGCGAGACGTCGACCAGATGCCAGCAGGGTTCCGCCACGGAAATCGTGCCGATTCTCGGTCACCAATGAGCCTCCTGCCGCACCTGGGCGTCGCGACGCGCGAAGATGCCACGATCAACGGTCATCCGGGTCTGCATCAGGGCCTCGGACAGCGCATCGAACCGGGCGCCGTGTCCTGCCCCTCGCCCGGAGAGCTTACGGGTGTTGACCTCCAGGACAATGTCCCCGTTGAATCCGTTGGCGACGGCTTTCTCGACGACCTCCCAGGCATGCTGATTGCCCTGGCCGGGCAGAAGATGCTCGTCCCTGAAGGTGCCTGATCCGTCAGTCAGATGGATGTGGCGAAGCCTCGACCCCCACAGGTCAACGAGGTGCCGGGAATCCATCTGCGCCGTGGCGGCGTGAGACAGGTCCAACACGAGGTGGTCGTAGCTGAACTGGGTGGGGTCGAACCCCGGCAGGTATGCGGCAAAACGTCCGGCAGGGGTACGCCAGGGGTACATGTTCTCCACGGCGAAGACCAGTGGGGCGTACTTCTCGTTGAGCTCGGCAATGCCCTCCTCGAACCGGCTGGCGTAATCACGCTGCCAACGGAAGGGCGGGTGGACGACGACGAGTTGGGAGCCAAGTCGTCCGGCGGCTTCGGCAGCCTTGTCCAACTTGCCCCAGGAGTCGCTACCCCACACATTCGGGGTGACGAGGAGGCACGGCGCATGGATCGACCAGACCTTGACGTCATGTTCTTCCGAGAGGTCGACGATCCGGTCGACATCAGCGGCAGCCGGGTCGATCCCGACCATGAGTTCCACACCGTCATAACCGATGGCTTTGGCACGGGCGAAGGCGTCGGCGGTCGACTCGGGGTAGACCGAGGTCGTCGACAACGTCACGCGAGGAACACTGGAAGCAGCCGGGGTCAAGGGATCGTCAGGTCCGACACTGTCAGGCACATACTCAACCTACCTTGTCGAGGTCGACGGTGTGCGACGAGCCTGGGAACGCACACCGAGTGCGTGCTCACTCACCTCTTCGGCATCCGCCCGACGACGTTCTCTGACCCCCTTCAAGGCCGCCAACTGGGGGGCGGATTTCATCATTGGAAGGACGGAGGGGACAATACTGCCATGCATGTCGACCATCTCATGTTCGCCGCTGGCCCTGCTGGTCTCGATGAGGATGCCGCTCGCCTCGGAGACATCCTGGGGACCTCGTTCATCAACGGCGGAATCCATCCGAGCTTCGGCACCCGCAACCGCATTCTGCCGCTGGCCGGGCCGCGTTACATCGAGGTTGTGGAGGTGCTTGACCATCCCGCAGCGGAGAAGGCCGTCTTTGGCCAGGCCGTGCGCGCCCGACAGGAACAGGGCGGCGGATGGATGGGGTGGGCCGTCTCCGTCGACGACCTCGCCCCTTATGAGAAGCGTCTCGAGCGTGAGTCGGTGCCGGGTAAGCGCACCTTCCCCGACGGCCGTCATCTCGAGTGGCGCCAGATCGGCATCAAGGGACTGATGGCCGACCCGCAGCTTCCTTTCTTCATCAAGTGGACCTCCCCGGCCGAACTGCTTCCCTCCAGCTTGTGCGGCAATGTCACCCTGGCCTCGGTCGAGGTGTCCGGTTCGCGTCAGCGCGTCGAGGATTGGCTGGGAGAGACCATTCCCGACGAGGTCGAGGGGATCACCTTCGAGTTCACCAGCCCGAATGGACACCCCGGCATTGACGCCGTGACCTTCGACACCCCATCTCGCGGACGAGTTCGCATCTGACGTCGCGGTCATTGACGGACCTCCCGACCCCCGAGGAGAACAACACCGGAACACCACCGCCGTCGAACCTGTCGGCTCGCGCTGGCAGGGTATGAGCCATGGCGAAGAAGACGCAGACTCCGACGTGGGTGTGCACCGAGTGCGGTTGGACGACGACCAAATGGGTCGGTCGCTGCGGGGAGTGTCAGACCTGGGGTTCGGTGATCGAGAAGGGAGCACCGAAGCTCACTGACATTGTCTCGTCGACGCCCACGTCCAAGGCCGTGCCCATCGGCGAGGTGAGCGAGCAGGCCGCCAATCGTCATCTCACCGGGATCAGTGAGTTGGACCGAGTGCTCGGCGGTGGCCTGGTTCCTGGGGCTGTCATCCTGCTCGCCGGTGAACCGGGGGTCGGAAAATCGACCCTGCTTCTCGACGTTGCTGCCAAATGGGCCCAGGCGGGGCGACGCACCCTCTACGTCACGGGCGAGGAGTCGGCGGCCCAAGTGAGGCTGCGCGCTGGCCGTACGAACTGCCTGGCCGATGAGCTCTATCTGGCCTCCGAGACCGATCTGGGGACGGTTCTGGGGCACATCGAGCAGACAGAGCCCTCTCTCATGGTGTTGGACTCGGTTCAGACGGTGGGGACGAGTCAGGCTGATGGCTCCCCCGGTGGCGTCTCCCAGGTGAGGGAGGTCACCGGGGCGTTGGTACGGGTGGCCAAACGGCGTGGCATGGCCGTCATCATCGTCGGTCACGTCACCAAGGAGGGGTCGATCGCCGGTCCGCGCACCATGGAGCACCTGGTCGATGTGGTCCTCAACTTCGAGGGCGACCGTCACTCCGGGTTCCGCATGGTCCGGGCCACCAAGAACCGTTACGGTCCAGCCGACGAGGTGGGCTGCTTCGAGATGACCGACAGCGGGATCATGGAGGTGCCCGATCCGTCGGGGCTGTTCACCTCGGACAATGCCGACCCTCAGCCGGGCACCTGTGTGACGGTGACGATGGAGGGCCGTCGTCCCCTGCTCTCGGAAGTGCAGGCGCTGGTGGCCCCATCGTCCTCCGAGAAGTACCCGCGCCGCACCACCCACGGGGTTGAGGGCGGCAGGGTCGCCATGATTCTGGCCGTTCTGGAACGCAAGGCAGGCCTGCCCCTGAGCAACCGAGACGTGTACGTCTCGACAGTGGGTGGGGCGAGGGTGTCGGACCCGTCAGCCGATCTGGCGATCGCGGTGGCGGTGGCCTCGGCTGTTCTGGACACCAACTTCCCGACGCGAGTCGTGGCCTTGGGTGAGGTGGGACTCGCCGGTGACTTGCGACGAGTCCCCGGCTTGGAAAGACGGGTGGGGGAAGCAGCCCGTCTGGGCTTCGACCTCGCCGTCGTGCCACGCAATTCCCGTGAGGCACACACCAAGATCCCGACCATGCACGGTCTCCATGTCATCGAGGTCGGCAGCGTGTCCGAGGCCTTGTCGGTGCTCAACCTGCGTCGGCAGCGCAAGGCAGGCCAGTCATGACGAGGAAATCCAAGGTGAGAACTTTGGTGGGTAGAACTAGAGTCGTCTCATGACCGACGACCAGCCGACCCCCGAGAACGACCGGGAGATGGAGGCCGCACGGGTCCGTCACTTGATGGCCCTGCTTGCCCCTGGCACACCCATTCGGGAGGGACTCGACCGGATCATCAACGGACGTACCGGCGGTCTCATCGTCCTCGGTAACGGCCCGGAGATTGACGCGGTGTCTTCCGGCGGTTTCAAGCTCGACGTCCGCCTCACTCCGCAGGCGCTTCGCGAGCTGTCGAAGATGGATGGCGGGCTGGTCGTCTCGAGTGACCACGAGCGCATCACGGCCGCTGCGGTCCACTTCGTCCCGGATGGCAGCCTGCCGACGATGGAGACCGGCACCCGCCACCGCACCGCCGACCGTATCTCCCAACAGACCGGTGCACCGGTGGTCGTCGTCTCGGCGTCGATGTCGGTGATGTCGTTGTTCCTCGATGGCCGTCGTTACGCCATTGAGAGGCCCGAGCAACTGCTGGCTCGCGCCAACCAAGCGCTGGCGACCCTGTCGAGCTACCGCACCCGTCTGGTCGAGGAAGCTGAAAACCTCACCTTGTTGGAGGTCCGCGACCAAGTCCAGGTCCGTGACGTGGCAGCCGTGGCCCAACGCGTCGAGATGTGGCGTCGGATCGACGCCGAGGTCCTCAGCTATGTCTCCGCGCTCGGCGTCGAGGGCCGCCTGGTCCAGTTGCAGCGAAACGAGTTGTGCCTCGGCGTGGAGGACCTGGGGCGTCTGCTGACCGAGGATTACCGACCAGACTCCGTCGCCCCCGGCGGGTTCTCCCTGTCCGGTCTGCAAAAACTCTCCTGGGAGGACCTTCTCGACGTCGCCAAGGTGGCGCAGGCGCTCGATCTCGACCCCGCCCAGCATCCTCTCGATGCTGCCATGCAGGCGCGCGGCCACCGACAACTGGCATCGACCACTGATCTGTCATCCCGAACGATTCAAGCGGTCGTCGATCACTTCTCGAACCTACAGACCCTGGTGTCGGCCTCCACGTCAGAACTTGGCAACATCAAGGGAGTGGGGCTGAGGCGGGCCCGCGAGATCCGGCAGAGTCTGGAATCAGTCTTCGAGAACGACCAGCGCACCCATCATTTGCGCTGACCGGGGTTGACAAGGGATTCGGCCCCACACTGGCAGCCCGAACCCACCCGTGTCACCGAGCAGGAGGGGCCGGAACCCTGGCGAATCAGTCGCTCATCTGCATGATGAATCGATCGCTGGAACCGCCGTCAATGCCGACGGTGGCGATGTAGTAGCCACTGCCCAGGTCGTCCTTCGACAGCTTGCACTTACCGGTGGACCGTTTGGTGGGCCAGGAAACCTCGTAGGTCCACGGTTCCTTGGACTTGATCTCATGGACACCCTTCGGCCCCCATGAGCCACAGTCCTCGGTCGACCAGATACGGTCCGTTCCTGAGGTGACGGTGAGGGCCTGCTTCACCTTCTGGGTGTCCCAGCGGCAGTCAGCAGAACTCTTCACCTCCACGGTGAACGTCTCGGTGTCACCCACCTTGGGTTTCTTGGTATCTCCCGTGACCTTCACCACAAGCTGGGACCCTTCACACAGTTCGCCAACACGCGACGCGGATCGAGACGTCGAAGCTGATGCGGCCGATGCCCGGCGAGATTTCCCGGGGGAAGCGGACGTACTGGGGCCAGCCGAACCCGAGGGAGTCGCAGTCCCCGGACCCCAGGCAGTGTCAGTCCATGACGGGTTCGGGGTCAAGGACGGCACTGCGGGCGTCGCCGACTTCTTCGGGCCGGACATGAGCCTGGAAATACCGGCAACCATCAGGGCGATGACGGCCACCAGGGCGATGAGCAGGACCAGACGCCGTACCCAGTAGGTCCGTGGCGATTCCGGTCCCACCGGGTTGGTGAGGCCACGCAAGGCCACGATCAGGCTCTCATCTGACGGTCAGCCCAAGCCTCCGGGGAGACGCGTTCGCCGGTGAAGAAGGGGGTGTCGACGTCAACGTGACGACGAGCCTCGACATAGCGCAGGTCCTTCATGACGTCGACGACGCGGGCGAGGTCGTCACCTTCCAACGTGAGAATCCACTCGTAGTCGCCCAGGGCGAAGGCAGCCAGGGTGGACGCCTTGACATCGGAGCTGGCGGCACCGACCATGCCGTGTTCGCGAAGCATGCGGGAACGGTCGGCGGCCGGGAGCAGGTACCACTCCTTGGAGCGGATGAAGGGGTAGAAGGCAGCCCAGCGCCGCGGAGCGACTCCGGCGAAGCAGGAGGGCAGGTGGGACTTGTTGAACTCTGCCGGGCGGTGCACTCCCACGTTGGACCACACCGGATCGAGGTAGCGGCCCATGCCGGACCCGCGGAACCGGTGGTAGGCGTCCTGCAGAGCCGTCGGATCGTCGCTCAGCCACCACACCAGCAGGTCGGCGTCGGCACGCAGACCCGACAGGTCGTACCAGCCACGAGTCTGGACCCCGGACTGTTCCACCCACTCAACGGAACCTTCGATGAGCTGATGGCGCGCCGTGTCGTCGGCGGGAAGCGGGGTCGCAATACGGAACACCGAGTACATCGCCCACTTGCTGGAGGCGTTGACCTCCTCCGGGACAACGGCGTGGTCACGCGCATCAGTCGGCGCGGTGTAGGAACCGGCGGGAGCCTCGTCGTCGCGAGGTCCCTCGATCACCGAGTCGGTGCTGACATGCTCAGCCACGGGGGTCTCCTCAGCCAGCAGGCCGTGGGACGACGATTCCGGCTCCGGCTCGACAACCTCGGGAGTCCCCCCAGCCAGCAGACCGTGCGACGACGATTCCGGCTCCGGCTCGACAGCCTCAGCGGCGGCATCAGGTTCATCGACCGTGGCGGATTCAGGATCCGAGGAGACCTCAGGTTCTGCGTACACGGCGTCCACTGCGCTCGCCGTACCAGTCGACGCCACGGCTGCGACCGCCGGCTCGGAGGTCGGCGTCTCGTCAGGCTCGGCAACGTCACTGCCGGAAACAGCCGGAATGTCCTTGGCGTCCGGGCAGCGTCGGCAGCACCCCGGGGCACAGGGGGTGGGCCACGAGGTCAGATTCTCGCCCTCTCCTCGAGCAGCTGCAGCCTGGGCCATGATCAAGCCCGCCAGGTCGGCTATGAAGGCCGGATGGGTGCCAGCGGTAGCAGCCCGGGCGAAGGCGAGCCCGAGACCAGCCGCCGTCTCAGCGGCTTCATGATCGAGGTCATTGACGACCTCCATGTGATCAGCGATGAAACCGATCGGCGCCACCACGACAGCCTTGACTCCCTGCTCCGGGAGAGCGCGCAGGTGGTCGTTGATGTCAGGTTCCAGCCAGGGATCGCTCGGGCGTCCCGACCGTGAGCAGAAGGCCAGGTCCCACTGCGGCATGTTGCCGAAAGCACGACGCACCTGGTCAGCAATCTTCTCGCAGACCGCCTTGTGCTGGGAGATGTAATCGGTCCCCGGCTGCCCGGCCCCAGAGGCATCCTGCATGGGAGTGGGGATGGAGTGGGTGACGAAAACGACTCGGGTGGCCTCGAGTGGAGTCGGCGGGATACGCATGAACGACTGCATGAGGGCTTCTGCGTTGGCGCGAACAAACCCTGGGGCCTCGTTGAAGGGAGGCACCTTGTCAACCTGCATGTCGGTGATGCCGGCCTTGTCGAGGGAGGCAGCAATCTCCTCACGGTACTGACGACAACCCGAGTAGGAAGCGTATGCGGAGGTGACGACGGCGAGCACTCGACGCACGCCGTGCTGGTGCATCTCAGGCAGGACATCATCGAGGAAGGGCGTACCGTTGCGGTTGCCCAACAAGATCGGGACTCGGACTCCGTGCTGGCCAAGCTCATTGCGCAAGGCATTGACGAAGGTGTCCGTCGCCGCGTTGATGGGACTCGTTCCGCCGAACTGGTCGTAGTGGTGAGCAACCTCAGCCAACCGCTCGTCTGGAATGCGACCGTTGGACACTCTCCTCAAGAAGGGCATGACCTCCTCCGGCCCACGCGGCCCACCGAAAGACGCTATGAGCAGCGCATCATAGGGAGCCAGTGGATCCGTGGGGGCTGCGTAAGGATTGGCGGTCATGAATTCTTCTCCTCACCTCGGGGTGCCGCGGCTGCAGCAAGGTCCTCCACCCGCAGACCGGTGACCGGGCAGGCCATGCAGTCGGCGTTCGTGAAGGCTGACATGTCGATGACGGGTGCGGCGATCTCAACATCGATCCCCAACACATCCGACAGCGAGTTGATCCAGCGATCCCCCAGACCCTTCTCAGAGGCCATCCTGGCTCGCACCGACGGGATGTGCGCCATGGACGCAGCAAGCCGACGCAACGACGCCGCCACCTCGTCGACCGGCACAGATCCCTCTTCGGGCAGTCGGTCGAGCTCGGCGGTGACGAGATCTGAAATGACGTCGCGCAGGGCGACGACGGCCGGTGCCATCCGGCGACGCTCGAGGTCGACGGCCAAGTGCCGGACCCCGCCGGCGACGATGTGCTCGGCAGCGGCACGCTCTGCCTCGGCGGAGTCAGGGACGGCTTGGCGAATGGTCTCCAGGTTGATGACCTTGACGCCGGCGGGGACGGGCTGCTCGACGTCACCACTGACGGCGAGGTCGAGGACCAGCAGGTCTCGTCCAGCCCGAGCCTCCACTGCTCGTCGGGCGACCTGGGCGGACAAGGCGGGCACGCCCGAGCCGCGACATGTGACGACGAGGTCGGCCTGTGCCACCGCAGCATCCAGGTCAACGACCTCGTTGACCTGGTGACGGCGGGCGAAGCCAGCGGCACGCCCGGATGCGGAATGAACCTGAATATCGGTAACCCCACGGGCATTCAACTGGGCGCACGATGCGCCGGCGTAGGAACCGGTTCCCATGACGAGGACTCGGGCCCCTTCAAGGTCCATCTGCTGGGAGATGAGATCCAGGCCCACGGCGACCACGGTGCGCCCTTCGGCAGCCAGGGCGGTCTCGGTGGCGACCTGACGGGAGGTCTTGAGCGCCTCCTCGACGACGTGGCCGATGGTGTACGACACCGTCTGTTCCTTGCGCGCCTCATTGAGAGCACGCTTCATCTGTCCGGCGACCTCGCGCTCACCGACAACCATCGACTCCAAGCCGGCAGCCACTCGGAACACTCGCCAGACGGCGTCGTTCTCGCAGAAGATCTGGGCCGACTCAGCCAACACGCTCGCCCCATGGTCGGCCAGACAGGCGCGCAGCGCGGCCTCGTCAAACCCTTGAGCGGCCGCGTCGGGAGACGTCTCCACGATCAGACACACTCGGTTGCACGTCGACAACACGAGAGCGCCACGGATGTGGGGATGATCAGTCAGCGCCAGGCCGAGTCCATCAACCTGCGCGGCAGCCTCGGAAACGACACCGAGTCCTTGCTCGGCATGATCGACGGTCAAGACACACAATCCCACGGACGCTATTCAACCATGCGGCACCGACGAACCCCAGAAGTTGCAGCGCTCTCGTGGGCCCCAACGTCTGACCCATGATGGGGTTGTCGACGGCGTGGGGCACAATCGGGGTGATGACTGAAACCACCACCTTCACAGCCGATTCACCCCTTCTGCAGGCCATGACCGGGCACCGCCCTGCCGTCACCCCGGTGTGGTTCATGCGTCAGGCGGGCCGTTCGCTTCCGGAGTATCGCGACGCTCGCGAGGGCACCTCGATGCTCGAGTCCTGCCTCAATCCGCAGCTGGCTGCCGAGATCACCTGCCAGCCGGTGCGGCGTCACCATGTTGATGGTGCCGTCCTCTACTCCGACATCATGGTGCCGCTGGCCCTGGCCGAGGTCGGGGTGCGCATCGAGCCGGGAGTTGGACCGGTTCTCGACGAACCCATTCGCACCGGCACCGACGTCGATCGAATCACCCAGCAGACCCCCGGTGACGCCTCAGCCATCGAGGAGGCGGCTCGACTGGCGACCGCAGAGCTCGGCGACGCCACTCCACTGATTGGTTTCGCCGGAGCCCCGTTCACCATCGCCGCCTACCTGGTGGAGGGCGGGCCATCTCGTGACCACTTGGCCGCCCGTGCGATGATGCACGCGGATCCGCAGGCCTGGGCCAAGCTCATGGAGTGGGTGGCCGGTCTGGACGCCGCCTTCCTGGCCGCCCAGGTACGAGGCGGGGCCCGTGCCGTCCAGCTCTTCGACTCCTGGGCTGGGTCGCTGAGTGCTGCTGATTACCGCGCCAGCGTCGCCCCCTTCTCCCAACGCGCTCTGGCTGAACTCGACCCGAACACCCCTGTGGTGCATTTCGGCGTCAATGCCAGTCACCTGCTCCCCGAGCTGGCGCAGGTCGCCGCGACCGCCTCGCGCTACCCGGTGCTCGGCGTGGACCACCGCATCAGCCTCGACGAGGCCTGCGCCACCCTCATGGTCTCCGGGATGGAGATGCCGGTGCAGGGCAATATCGATCCGGCCCTGCTCTTTGCTGGTTGGGAGCCGCTGGAGACCGCTACCCGCGAGGTCGTCTCGGCTGGGCGTCAGGCTCCTGGCCATGTGGTCAATCTGGGCCACGGCGTGCCCGCCAACACCGACCCCGACGTCCTGACACGACTGGTGGAGCTGGTGCACTCACTGTGAACCACGATTCCGAGGAAGTGACGATGAACACCCCTGATCCGCACCACGTCGACGCCGTCGTCATCGGCGGTGGCATGGCCGGGCTCATTGCGGCCTGGCAGTTCACCCAGGAAGGGCTGCATCCGGTGTTGGTGGAGTCCCGCGGGTACACCGGCGGTTTGGTGGCCGGGTCGAAGCTGGCGGGGATCAGCTATGACATCGGCGCCGAAGGGTGGGCCATTCGTCTTCCCGACACCGCCGAGCTGGCCGAGGAGCTGGGGTTGACGGTGGAGAAGCCGAGGACGGCTCCATCGTGGGTGTATTTCGACGACGCCTGTTTCCCGATGCCGGGCAATGCCATTCTGGGCATCCCCGCCGACCTGTCGGATCCGGCAGTCGCCGTCGCCCTGGGAGCCGAGGAGGCCGCCCGCGCAGCCGAGCTCGACCGCGCCCCGATGCCCGATGAGCTCCCCCGCGATCTGGGAAGCCTGGTGGAGTCGAGGATGGGTCCGCAGGTGCTCAAACGTCTGGTCGCTCCTATCGCCGGTGGTATCCATGCCGCCGATCCGCACCTGCTCGCCGCCGACGTCGTCTCCCCCGGTCTGCGGACTGCGGCCCAGGCCACCGGGTCTTTGGCAGCCGGGGTGGCCCTGTGTCGTTCCCGGATGCCTGCGGGGCCGGTCGTCGCATCGGTGGCTGGCGGCATGTTCACCATGCCGGCCGAGCTGCGTCGTCAGGCCGAGGCAGCCGGGGCGACGATCATGACCCGGGTGGGTGCTCGAGCGATCACCCGCAATGGTGACCAGTGGCTCGTCGAGACCGCCGACACCTCGCGCAACCCGGATCCGTCCCTGCCTCCTGTCCCTGACGGCAAGGTGCACACCTTCTTGACCCCTCGGGTCGTCGTCGCTTGTTCTGCCGAGCCCGCTACCGAGCTGCTGAGCAGCATCATCGACGTGTCGGGGCCCGAGATGGTCCCCGGCGCCCCCATCGGCCACGTCAATCTGGCTCTACAGGCTCCGGAACTGGACGACAGCCCGCGGGGAAATGGCATGTTGGTGGCTCCCGGGACGACGAGCGTGGCGGCCAAGGCCCTCACTCACATGTCTGCCAAATGGCCGAGCTTGGGGCAGTCCTGTCCTGACGGTCTGCACCTGCTGCGGGTCTCCTACGGACGCTCTGGGGACACCGATGTCGAGTTCAGCGTCGAGCAGGCGCTGAAGGATGCCTCCATTCTGCTTGGCGTGGAATTGGCGTCGGATCAGGTGGTGGACTCACAGATCATCCACTGGACGGGTTCTTTGGCCCCGACAACCCCCGAGACCAGGGCGTGGCGTGACGGTCTACACCGTCAACTTGAGCAGTTGAACCAGTCCGGCCGGGGAGGTATCGGCCTGGCGGGTGCGTGGGCGTCAGGTTCTGGCATCGCCGCCCTGGTGCCGCAGGCACGCCGCACGGCCCGTCGTCTGGTCTGAGAGCAACGGAAAGTGGCGTCGGAGGCGAGTGCCACAATGGGGGACATGCCTGCAATCCGTCTGGGAACCCGTGCCAGCACGCTGGCAACCACTCAATCCGAGATGGTTGCGAGTCTGCTGAGATCACAGGGGCTCGACGTCGATCTGACGACGATTACCACCCACGGTGACACCTCCACGGCCTCGCTGGCCTCGATGGGTGGCATCGGAGTGTTCGCTTCCGCGATCCGCGCTGCCCTGCTGGGGGATTCGGCCGACATCGCCGTCCACTCCTTCAAGGACCTGCCGACGGGGCGCCCGCTCGGGCTGGCGATTGGGGCTGTCCCCGTCCGTGAGGACCCACGCGACGCCCTCGTGGCCCGTGACGGTTTGACCCTCGACCAGTTGCCGCAGGCGGCCAGCGTCGGGACCGGTTCGCCACGGCGGGTGGCTCAGCTGCTGTCGGTGCGACCCGACCTGAGTATCGTCGACATCCGCGGCAACGTCGATACCCGACTTGGTCGCGTCAAGGGCCTAGGCCGCTACTCCAAGGATGGCGGCACGGAGGACCTAGACGCCGTCATTCTGGCCGCCTCCGGGCTTGCTCGCCTGGGCCACAGCAACGTCATTACCGAGTTCCTTGACCCGTCGATCATGCTGCCAGCTCCGGCCCAAGGAGCCCTGGCCGTCGAGTGCCGGACCGCCGATGTGCGTCACGGCACCCTCGCCAAGGCCCTGGCCAATATCGACGACCAGGCCACACGGTTGTCGGCCACCGCAGAGCGCGCGGTGCTGTCCCATCTGGAGGCCGGGTGTGCCGCCCCGATCGGTGCGTTGGCCCATCTCGAGCCAGCCTCCGGGGAGTCCCCCGACGTGCTGACCTTGGACGTCGTGGTGGCTGCCGTTGACGGGTCACGCACCATTCGGGAACAGGTGAGTGTCGAGTTGCCCGAGGAGGCCGAGCCGGCACTGGTCGCAGCGCACACCTTGGGAGTGACGGCCGCAGATGAGCTGCTGGACGACGGCGCCACCGACGTCGCAGACCTCAAGGCTTCAGGAAGCACTCGATGACCACGAACCCTGCTGATCTCATCAAGCCGCCGGTCGTCGTCCCCCGTGATGACTCCCACGACAAGTTTGTGACGACGTTGAAGCAGGCCGGTTACGGGGTCATCCACAAGGCGCTGACCCGAACCGTCAAGCTACCGGAGGCCGACAAGCTGTGTGACGCCGAACTGTGGCAGGCCGACTGGCTGGTCGTCACCTCGAAGACCACCGTCGGGCTGCTACCCGATCCCCTGCCAAACCCTGACATCAAAGTGGCAGCCGTGGGAGAGGCCACCGCGAACACCCTTGTCAAGCGCGGGATCGACGTCGCCTTCGTCCCGCAGGACCACAGCGGGGCCGGTCTGGTTGCGCAATGGCCTGGTGGGGCCGCGAACGTCCTGCTTCCGGTCTCGAAACTGGCCGCCGACACCGTCTCGGACGGACTGTCACAGCTCGGCTGCACGGTCAATCGACTCGAGGTCTACACCACCACTGCCGTCGAGAATCTGCCCGAGGTGATCGCCCAGTCCTGGCCGTCGGTCGGGGTGGTCGTCGTCACTGCATCCTCGGTGGGGCGTGCCCTGGTCGATCTCGTCGAGCCGCTGGGATGGCGCCGTCAAAGGCTCGTCGCCCTCGGCAAGCCCACCGCACAGACCCTTGAGGAGCTCGGCCACCCGGCAGACGCGGTGGCCTCCTCCCCCACCCCGCAGGCCGTCCTCGAGGCGGTCGAATCCCTGGTCGCCTGATCGACGGCCCATGTGAGAAGGAAGATGATCATGAACCTGTACCTGCCTGATTCCAGCGATCCGCGCATGGCCGGCGTCAAGCCGCTGCCCGAGGGGCTTCGTCCGGTATCGCGTCCGCGCCGACTGCGCACCACCCCTGCGATGCGGCGGATGGTCGCCGAGACCCGGGTCGCCCCAGCCCAGCTGATGCTGCCGGTCTTCGTCAAGGAGGGCATCGACTCCCCAGTCGAGATCACCAGCCTGCCCGGCCAGTACCAGCACTCCACCGAGTCCATCAAGGAACTGGCCACCCGGGCCGCCGAGGCCGGTATCGGCGGCATCGACCTGTTCGGCATCCCCGAACACAAGGACGAGATCGGCTCGCAGGCCTGGGACCCCAAAGGCATCCTCAATGCCGGTATTTCTGCGGTGCGCGAGGCCGTTGGTGACGAGCTGGTCGTCTGCGCCGACACCTGTCTGGACGAGTTCACCGATCATGGCCACTGCGGGGCGCTGACCCCTGACGGCCGGGTCGACAACGACTCCACCCTGCCGCTGTATGCCGCAATGGCGGTCTCACAGGCCCAGGCCGGAGCCCACATGGTGTCCCCGTCGGGAATGATGGATGGCCAGATCGCTGTCATCCGTGACGCCCTGGATCGCGAGGGATTCACCGACGTGTCGATCATGGCCTACTCGGCCAAGTACGCATCTGCCTTCTTCGGACCGTTCCGTGACGCCGTCGACTGTTCCCTCAAGGGTGATCGCAAGGCTTACCAGCAGGATCCGTCGAACCGTCGTGAGGGTATGCGCGAGACCCTGCTCGACCTGGCCGAGGGTGCCGATGTCGTCATGGTCAAGCCCGCTTCTCATTACCTTGACGTGCTGGCCGACGTCGCCGAGGTGTCCCAGGTTCCGGTGGCCGCCTACCAGGTGTCCGGCGAATACGCGATGCTCGAGGCCGCCGCAGCCAATGGTTGGATCGACCGTCGCCGCTGCATCAACGAATCGTTGACCTCGATCGTGCGCGCTGGCGCTGACCTCGTCTTGACCTACTGGGCCATTGAGGCGGCCCAGATGTTCCGCGAGGAGTTCTGATCCTTGACGATCATGCTCACCACAAGCCCAAACACCGGAAGGAAAAGATGACCTCCAACGCTGAACTGTTCTCCGCCGCCCAGGCTGTCATTCCCGGCGGGGTGGATTCTCCGGTGCGGGCCTACGGATCGGTGGGCGGGGTGCCTCGCTTCATCGAGAAGGCCCAGGGGCCGTGGATTTGGGACGCCGAGGGCACCCGATACGTCGACCTGGTGTGCACCTGGGGTCCAGCCCTGTTAGGCCACGCCCATCCCGAGGTCGTCTCTGCCGTTCAGGATGCGGCGTCTAGGGGGTTGTCCTTCGGCGCCCCTACCCGCACCGAGACCGAGCTGGCCGACGCGATCATCGAGCGCATGTCCTCGGTGGAGAAGGTGCGCTTCGTCTCGACCGGTACCGAAGCGACGATGACGGCGGTTCGACTGGCCCGTGGTGCCACCGGACGCGACGTCATCATCAAGTTCGCCGGTAATTACCACGGTCACTCCGACGCTCTGTTGGCCGCCGCCGGTTCTGGTGTGGCCACTGCTGGTCTGCCCGGGTCGGCTGGCGTTCCGGCGGCCTCGACGGCCGACACCATTGTCGTCGATTACAACGACGTCAAGGCCCTCGAGGACGTGTTCTCCGAGCGTGGTGACCAGATCGCCGCAGTGATCGTCGAGTCCTGCCCGGCGAATATGGGTGTCGTCGCCCCCGAGCCTGGGTTCAATGCCGCAATCCGTCGGCTCACCAGGGACCACGGCGCCCTCATGATCACTGACGAGGTGCTCACCGGATTCCGGTGCAGCGCGTCGGGGTTCTGGGGTGTGCAACAGCGCTCTGGCGAGGAGTTCACCCCCGACATCTTCACCTTCGGCAAGGTCGTGGGCGGCGGCATGCCGCTGGCTGCCCTGGGTGGGCGCGCCGAGGTCATGGACCTGTTGGCACCGACTGGCCCGGTCTACCAGGCTGGCACCCTGTCGGGTAACCCGTTGGCCACCGTCGCCGGGGTCAAGACCCTGCAGTTGGCGGACGCCGGGGTGTATCAGCGTCTCGATGCCCGCTCCGAGCAGTGGCGCGCCGAGGTGGCTTCGGCTCTTGACGCGGCTGGCGTGGCGTACCGGTTGCAGAACGCCGGGAACCTTTTCAGCGTCTTTTTCGGAGTCGAGGGGCCGGTGCGCAACTACGACGACGCCAAGGCCCAGAACTCGCAGGCGTACACCGCCTTCTTCCATGCCATGTTGGAGGCCGGGGTCAACTTGCCGCCATCGTGCTTCGAGGCATGGTTCCTCTCCGACGCCCATGACGACGAGGCCTTCGACGTCTTCTGCAAGGCCTTGCCGAAGGCTGCCGAAGCGGCGGCCAAGGTCATTGGCTGAGATCGGATGATCGGTGCCTGAGACCGGGCTGACTGCGGAGGCCGTCGAGGCGGTCTGCGACTGGTTCGACGCTAACGGACGGGATCTGCCGTGGCGTCGACCAGAGACCTCACCGTGGGGGGTGCTCGTCAGTGAGGTGATGAGCCAGCAGACGCCGGTGGCCCGTGTCATTGGTCCGTGGCATGAGTGGATGAATCGTTGGCCGACACCAGACGATCTGGCCGAGGAGGAGTCCGGGGTCGCCGTCGCCGCGTGGGGGCGTTTGGGATATCCGCGCCGGGCACTGCGTCTGCACGCCTGCGCGGTCGCCATCGCCACCGAACACGATGGGGTCGTACCCAGCACTTACGACGAGCTCATCGCCCTGCCCGGGATCGGTGACTACACCGCTGCTGCGGTGGTGTCCTTTGCCTTTGGTGGACGGGCCACGGTGCTCGACACCAATGTGCGTCGTCTCATTGCGCGAGCGGAGTCCGGGATCGCAAATTGCCCCACCTCGGTGACGAAGGCCGAGCGAGTGGTCGCCGACGCGCTGGTTCCCCAGGAAGATGCCCGAGCCGCCAAGTGGGCGGTGGCCTCCATGGAACTGGGAGCGCTGGTGTGCACGGCTCGTTCGCCACAGTGCGAGGTCTGCCCGATCTGTGCCCAGTGCCGGTGGGTGGCAGACGGTAAGCCCGACAACGCTCCGACCCGTCGCGGGCAGCCCTGGAAGGGAACGGATCGCCAGTGCCGCGGGGTGATCATGGACGTGGTGCGCAACAGCCCGCACGGAGTCGCGGTCGAGGTGGCCCTGTCGGCCTGGCCGAAGTCTGACCAAGCGTCGAGGTGCCTGGAATCCTTGCTCGATGACGGTTTGGTGCATCGCAGCGGGGAGTTGGTGACACTGTGAAGACGATTACGGGAAGTGTTGCCGCTGCCCGGGCGATTGCCGACCACATCGACGCCACGTCGGGGCGGGCAGTTGTTCTCATTGACGGTGGCTCGGGGTCAGGGAAGACGACTCTTGCTGAGCGCCTTACCAAGCTCTGCCCAACAGCCCAGGTCGTCCACGGTGACGACCTCTACCCCGGCTGGACCGGGCTGTCAGCGGTGTGGGACTTGAGCGAGCTCACCGTCAAAAACCGATACCGACGCTGGGACTGGCACCAAGGTCGCTTCGCCGAACAGCTCACGCTCGACGCTCATCGTCCCCTAGTCATCGAGGGCTGCGGAGTACTCACCGCGATGAATGCCAAGCAGGCCACGATGACGGTGTGGTGTTCCTGCCCTTACAAAGCCCGCCGCGACCGCGCTCTCGGGCGTGACGAATACTTCGTCGACTCCTGGGCCATGTGGGCCATCCAGGAGAGGCTTCACCAGGTCCGTCACGACCCTGAGCACCTCGCTGACGTTGTCGTGGATCTGACCACCCTCACCGAGTAAGACCCCCTCAGCAACACTCCACCACCGCTGTGCTAGGGTTCCAAGAACACTTCATGGATCTCAGGCTTGTAACTTTCGGCAATACCTGATCCACCGGCGGGCACGAGTGTGTCCACGCCGGTATTACACGTTGCCGGAGGTACTCATGAATCCAGTGCTGGAGTCCCTACGAAAGGGACTTGTTGTCTCCTGTCAGGCGTTACCTGGCGAACCCATGTATTGCGAGGACGGTGGCGTCATGCCTCTGTTCGCAAGGGCAGCTGCTCAGTCGGGAGCCGTCGGTATTCGCGCCAATTCGGTCCGCGACATCAAGGAAATCCGAGCAGCCGTCCCATTGCCGGTGATTGGCCTGTTCAAGAAGGAATACGACGGTTTCGAGCCTTACATCACTCCGACCCTTGACGACGTCGAGGCAGTCCTGTCCGCCGGGGCTGACATCGTCGCCTTTGACGCCACCGACCGCGTTCATCCACACGATATGTCCACCCCCGACTTCATCACTGAGATCCGCAAGGCCCACCCGACCGCTGTTCTGATGGCCGACATCTCCACCTACCACGAAGCCGTCATGGCTGCGAAGTGCGGTGTCGACCTGGTCGGGACCACCTTGTCGGGTTATACCGCCGCCTCTGCGGACTCCCCCGTACCCAACCTCCAACTGGTGAGCCGTCTCGCTGCGGACCTGTCCATTCCCGTCATCGCAGAGGGCAATATCTCGACCCCTGAGCTGGCGGTCGCTGCTCTCGACAGCGGAGCCCACGCCGTCGTCGTCGCAGGCGCTATCACCCGTCCCGCCCAGATCTGTACCCGATTCGTCGACGCGATCCACGCCCGCCTCGCCCAGACCCCATTGGAGAACTGAGATGTTCAAGACCCTGCAGAAGATCGGTAAGGCATTCATGCTGCCGATCGCCATCCTCCCAGCGGCAGGTTTGTTGCTGGGTATCGGTGGTGCGTTGTCGAACCCCACCACCGTCAAGAGCTACCCCGTTCTCGGCAATCCCATTCTCCAGGACATTTTCCAGGTGATGAGCGCGGCTGGAAGTGTCATCTTCGAAAACCTCGCTCTTCTGCTGTCAATCGGCCTGTGCATCGGCCTGGCAAAGCGGGACAAGGGAACCGCCGCACTCGCCGGTATCACTGGGTTCCTCGTCATGACGGCCACCACCAAAGCGCTCGTCTCATTGTCCAGCAACCCCGACCGCTCAATTGACACCGGCGTCATCGGGTCCCTCGTCATCGGCGCCGTCGCCGTCTGGCTTCACAACCGCTACCACAACATCGAGCTACCGGCTTTCCTGGGTTTCTTCGGCGGTTCGCGTTTCGTCCCGATCGCAACGGCCTTCGCGGGCATTATCATCGGCGCATTGTTCTTCTTGGTGTGGCCGCCTATCCAGGCTGGCATGGTGTCTGCTGGCACCGCGATCGCTGGTTGGGGAGTCATCGGCACCTTTTTCTACGGCTTTCTGATGCGACTAGCGGGCGCCGTTGGCCTGCACCACATGATCTACCCGATGTTCTGGTACACCCCACTGGGCGGTTCCGAGGCCGTAGCCGGACACACCGTCGTCGGCGCGCAGAAGATCTTCTTCGCGCAGCTTGCCGACCCGAACCACGTCGGACTGTTCACCCATTCAACCAGGTACTTCGCCGGCCGCTTTGCCACCATGATGTTCGGCCTGCCGGGCGCATGTCTGGCGATGTGGCAGTGCGTGCCGAAGGGACGCCGTGCCAAGTACACCGGCCTGTTCGCTTCTGTGGCTTTCACATCCTTCCTGACGGGAATCACTGAGCCGATCGAGTACATGTTCCTCTTCGTGGCTCCCCTGCTCTACGTGTTCCACTCCTTCCTGGACGGCATCTCCTTCCTCGTTGCCGACCTCGTGAACATCCGTATCGGCAACACCTTCTCCGGTGGCGCCATCGACTACCTGCTGTTCGGCGTCCTGCAGGGCGAGTCCAAGACCCACTGGTTGTACGTCCTGCCGATCGGCGCCATCTGGTTCGCCCTGTACTACTTCTCCTTCATGTTCTTCATCAAGAAGTTCAAGATCGCGACTCCGGGACACCTTGAGGACACCATGGCTGCTGCCGCACCGAGCGTCGGCAAGTCAACCGGCAAGCCCGCTGACAAGTCTGAGCGGGGCAATGACGATATTGAACAGGCAGCGACGCAGATCATCTCCGCCCTAGGCGGCCCCGAGAACATCGAGGACGTCGATGCATGCATCACCCGTCTGCGCGTCTCGGTGACGGCTGCTGACCAGGTCGACAAGGCCAGGCTCAAGAACCTGGGAGCGACCGAGGTCTTCGACGTCGGTGGCGGCGTCCAAGCCGTCTACGGAGCGAAGGCCATCCTCTACAAGAACGCCATCAACGCCGAACTGGGAATCGACGACTGAAAGGAATCGACATGCCCCTCTTTCACAAGCGCCACAAGGACAAGACCCTGAAGGTCGCGGCGCCCGTGTCGGGAACCATTTTGGACATCACCGAAGTGCCTGACCCGGTCTTCGCCGGCAAGCACATGGGTCCCGGGTTCGCGGTAGACCCGGCATCGGGAGAGTTTGCCTCTCCCATCGACGGCGAGGTCACCCTGGTGGCCCCGACCCTGCACGCCATCGGTCTCAAGGCTGACAACGGGGCCGAGATCCTCGTCCATGTCGGCATCGATACCGTCGACCTCAAGGGCGAAGGGTTCACCGCTCACGTCAAGGACGGTGACACCGTCAGCGTCGGCGACCCGCTCTTGAGCGTCGACCTCGACAACGTCAAGCCGCGGGTGCCGTCGATGATCTCTCCTGTGGTCATCACGAATGGGTCAGACTTCACCGTCTCCGAGCGCAGCGACGACCCGGCGGCGGTGCTGACTGTCAGCGCAGGATAACCCCGTGCTCCCTCCAGAACACTGCCTGACCAACCTTGGTCCCGAGCACGTCGTCGTCGAGAAGGTCTACAACAACAATGTCCTTCTCGGCGTCGACCGCTCCGGGACGCAGATGGTCGTCAATGCTCGCGGGATCGGTTTTGGCCGGCGCCGCGGCGAGGTCGTCGACGCCTCATCGGCCCAGCGATATCTGGCGGAGGGCACCTACCGAACGGCCGCGATTGCCTCGCTTCTGTGCAACGCCACTCACACCCAGGTGCGGGTGGCACAGGCGATCGTCGAGCTGGCTCAGGAGGAGCTGAGGATCCCGAATGCACAGCGCATGATGCTGCCGGTGCTGGATCACCTCGTAACGGCAGTGCAGCGAGCCGAGCGCGGAGTCGTCATCGACTTCCCCCTGACTTGGGAGGTTCAGCAGCTGTACCCCGACGAGGCGAGCTTGGGCCGCAAGGCCGTCGAGATTGTTGATGGTGCTCTTGGCATCCACCTGCAATCCGAGGAGTGGGTGGCATTTGCGCTGCATTTCATCAACCATCAGTGGGATGGCAAAGGTTTGTCGCGCACCGTGACGATGGCTCAGGCGATCTCGGAGGTTTTCGCCAAGCTCGAGGAACTATGGCACGTCGAGATCAACCGGTCATCCATGAGTGCCTCACGATTCGTCACGCATCTTCGTTATCTATTCGCTCGGGCTGCGGATAACAAGCAGCTCTCCCGGATCGACCTGGACATCATAGGTCTCATGTCGGATCGCTACCCGCAGGCTACTTCGGCGGCTCTTGAGGTGGCCAAGAGTATCTCGACGGCGATAGGCGACGAGCTGACGAAGGCCGAGATCAATTACATTGCACTGCACACCAGCCGTCTCTACGGCGAGGTGATGGAGGGAGATGATTGACCTGCCGGACCAATGTTGTTGGGGGTCTGACGGCATGGGTGTGGCGGCCTCTCCTACAAGAGGCCGCCACCAGAACCACAATGACGGGATCAGAATCCCGACAGATCCTTGAACTTGACCTTTGCGACGTCTTGGTCGAGGCAGTACGCCTTGAATTTCCATTTCCCGTTGGCGTCAATGCTCTCTGTCGAGTCCGTGCACGTGCCAACATTGGCCCCCGACTCGTCGTAGGCGTTGAAGGTAATCGTCACGAGCAGCTTCACTGGCTTGTCTGAGTTGTTTGAAACTGTGCCCGTCACCATTGGGCTGAACTCATCGTTTACGAACTTGTAGCCCTTCTCCAGAACGAGACGCTCAGTCGGCTTCGTCTCTACGGCAGGTTTATCGGCGGCCTTCTTGCCCTCGGGCTTCTTGGCTGTCTTGTCGGCCGTCTTGGCTTCACCTGACGCGGGAGCGTTCGTCGTGGGGTCGGTGCTGTCGCCGCCACTTGTCAGCGCACTAACGGTGGCAACGAGAACGACGATGACGAGCAGCCAGAACCACACACGCTTGTAGAGCGGCTTCTTTGGCTTGGGCTGTGGAGACTGCGGTTGCTGTGGTTGGGACTGGCTGTTCCAATTGGACTGGGTCACGATCACTCCTGAGGTGTTCTCAATTGATGTATCAAGTCCACCGCTGGACACCCCCGTCCCACATCGCCCAAACGGCCACAACCGTATCTGGCGATCGGCCGCCTCACCTCACCCGAACGGCGGTGTCACGAGTAGAGGTCGACTCCGTAACATGACTGCCGTGTTCACGTTTCAGAAGGTCGGTCACGACAGCCGTCCAGCGATATGGCGGACCATCCTTCTGGTCCTGGTCAGTGTCCTCGCTGGCTTGGTCAGCATCGTGTTCTCGCCGGCAGGGTATCGCAGTGGGACTCCGGCCGGATCCGACATTGACGCCGCAGTGATCGTTGTCTCGCTGATCCTGGACGTCGCCCTGGCAACGGCCTTGGTCTGGCGTCACAGGTTCCCCTTCGGATTGACGATCGCCGCTGCGGTCGGCACCGCGGCTCTGCCCATTGGGCCAGTACCTACCCTCATTGCCCTGGCAGCCCTACTCGGCCGACGGCGTGGTCCCGCGACATGGTGGTGCACCGGTCTGGTGGCTGTGACAACCGTTATCGACGTCATTGCTGACAGTCGGGCGCAACCTGTCGGGGCGTCGCTCACAGCGTCGGCATTTCAGGCAAACACCTCACCGCAGACGCCCAACACCATTTCTATCCTCACGGCTCTTCTTGTTGCGGCAACATTCGTGGTCATCGGGATAGGAGCTGGTCTCATTCGCCGTTCTCGCCGGGAAGCCGTCATGACGGGTCGGAACCTGTCTGCAGCTCACCAACGCGCGGCCCGACTCGATGATGAGGTTTCACGCCGTCAAGAGCGCGACAGGATTGCCCAAGAGGTCCACGACTCACTGGGGCATTCGCTGTCCCTCCTCTCACTGCAGGCCGCATCCTTGGAGACTGAGCTCGAAGGCACCCCCCACGGAGACAGCGCCAAGGCACTGCGCGAATCAGCGGGCAAGGCGATGTCTGAGCTGAGGTCCTTGCTCTCCTTGCTCTCCGAACCCATGTCGCCGGCGCCAGATCTTCCGTTGTCAAAACTTGCAGAAGTCGTGGAAGACACTTTTGGTTCCGGTCAGCCGATCACGGCATCGATTTACGTCTCCGAGGCAGACTCTGCTGATCCCGCTCTCTCCCGAGCTGTGTATCGAACCGTCCAGGAGCTGCTGACCAATGCTGCCAAACACGCCCCAGGGACAACTGCCTCTCTCAAGGTCCGTGCTTCACCCACCGACGGGGTTCGTATCGAATGCTCCAACCCGGTCGTAGAAGGCAGGCAATCAGAGGGCTCAGGACGTGGCCTGCCAGGTATCACGGAAAGAGCCAAATTGCTCGGCGGCACCGTGCATTGGACTGCCGACAACGGGGTGTTTTCCATCAGAGTTTCCATCCCGTGGCGCAACGCTTCTTGAGACCGCCGCGCCTGACGCCGGAGTCCCTGCGGATACCATGCGTTGCATGGTTACCGTTCTCCTCGTCGATGATGATCCGTTGGCACGCAGTGCTGTGTCGACAATCGTCGGGCACGACGACTCCATTACGATCGTGGGGCAAGCAGGAGACGGCGAGGACGCTGTCCGCATGGCCCGTGAATTGCGACCAGATGTCGTTCTCATGGATCTGCGCATGCCCGGAATGGACGGCGTGGCAGCCACGGCAACACTGCGAGCCGATCCGCAACCACCTCAGATTGTCGTTCTGACGACCTGGGACGTCGACGCCGCCGTCATGTCGTCGATCAATGCCGGAGCCTCAGGGTTTCTTCTCAAGTCCGCCGCTCCGCAGGAGATCACCACGGCCATCAAGGCTGCTGCCGCAGGAGATGCTGTGCTGTCACCGCGCAGCGCCAAGCAACTTCTCGACACCGTGCGCACCGATCCGTCCCGTCGTCGGCGTCGTACGGCCGCCAAGCAGCTCTCCCAGCTCACCGACCGGGAGCGCGACATCGCTATTGAAGCGGCCAAAGGATTGTCGAACTCTGAGATCGGCGAACGCCTCTATCTGGCTGCTGGGACCGTCAAGTCCCACCTGGCGAACATCCAAACCAAGCTCGGCATGTCGAACAGGGTGCAGGTAGCTGTCCTCGTAGAGCGAGCTGGCCTACTCGATTAGCTCAGAGCATGTAGTACTTCAGCACCACCAAGACCACGAGCGCACCCAACACCATCGCCATCCTCGGCCAGGTCTGGGGTGACTTGCCTGCCTGAACGCGTTTGGGATCGTCGAAGAAAATGACGCCGCATGCCAGTCCGACGATGAATCCGCCGAGATGGGCCTGCCATGCGATTCCGGAGATGAAGAACAGCAGTGCCACGTTGAGCGCCAGCAGGATCCACAGTTCACGAGTCGACGCCCCGAGCCTGCGCTGGACGATGAGCAGAACTCCGAACAGGCCGAAGATCGCACCGGATGCACCAACGACACCGTCGTACATATTCGGTAGGACGGTGCCGTCACCGTGTGGCGAGGCCATCAGGCAGAACAGCACTCCCCCGCCCAGCCCGGACATGAGGTAGGCAGCGAGGAAGCGGGCCCGCCCGAGGAAGGGTTCCAGCGACCGACCGAAGGCCCACAGTGCGTACATGTTGAACCCGATGTGAAAGATGCTCGGCGCGTGCCCGAACATCGAGGTGACGAATCGCCACGGTTCATGGAACGCCTGGGACGGTGCCAGGACGACGGCGTCGCTGATCTGAGGGCTGACCAACTCTCCTGCCCACACCAGGACACAGATGCCGATGAGGGTCCACGTGACCACCGGGGCGTCACTGGGTCGCTTCGCGCGGGCGACGGGCTTGGGGGCTGCCTGCTGGTAGGAGGCCGACGGTGGTTCCCATGACGGATCGACCTCGGCTGAGCGGTAGGGCTCGGGTTCCGGTTTCGGCTTGTGGTCTACCCGCCTGGCATCTGGCTGGGGAGGTTCCCAGGACGGTTCGCCTTGTTGCGGCTTGTCCTCCCATGAACCCCATTCGTCGGGGCGGGAAAAGGTGTCTGGGCGTTGGTTGTTCTGACTCATCGGCGTCCTGCAAGTGCTGAGGCGATCGACTCGCTGATGGAGGTGTCACGGAACTCGAACCCGTGATCGAGAAGTTTGGCGGGCTTGACCCTCTGCCCAGAGCACAGTGCCTCGTCGACGAGCTGGGATCCGAAGACCATCTTCGCCGCCGGGGTCGGGAAGGGCAGTACCGCAGGCCGGTGCATCGCCTTGGCCAGCGCTTTGGTGAACTCGGCGTTGGTACACGGATTTGGCCCTACGAGGTTGACCGGCCCGCTGATGGAATCGTCAGTGAGGATGCGCATCATGGCCGACACGTGGTCGTGGAGGCTGATCCACGACATGTACTGACTGCCGTCACCGACCTTCCCGCCCAATCCGAACTGGAAGAGCGGGCGCTGCTTGCCGAGGATGCCGCCGAAGGAGCTCATGACGTGACCGGTACGCAGGGTTGCCACGCGCGCTCCCTCAGGGGCGGAGAAGGCGGCTGCTTCCCATCGCTGGCAGACTTCGGCCAGGAACCCTTCACCAGCGGGGTCATTCTCGTCGACCCATTCGTCACCATGTGGGCCGTAGTAGCCCACGGCCGATCCGTTGAGGAAGACCCGGCAGCGTGGCGAGGATGCCAGGGCGCGCACGATGAGACGGGTGGAGTCGATGCGCGATGCCAGGATGCGAGTCTTGCGTTCGTCGGTCCAGCGTCCCTCAGCGATGGGTGCTCCGGCCAAGTTCACCACGGCGTCGACATCGTCGAGGAATGGCGGGGCGATGGACAAGGTGTCGAGGTCCCACCTGCGATCAGAGGGTTGAATGGCTTCATGACGCGTCAGCGTGACGACCTCATGTCCGTCTTTGCGCAGCCGCTGAACCAGCGCTGTGCCGATAAGACCAGCAAAACCTCCGATAGCAATCCTCATGGAGTCATCCTACGGGGCAGGCGAAAAGGCACCTCAGAACCGTCCATCAGTCGCAAGCACGAGTGCCGCCGTCAGGAATTGTGCTCACGTGCACGTTTGAAGTTCGCAAACGAGGCACAGACGATGACGCAGATCGTGCCGGCGGTGATGGTGACGAACATGGACTCGCCAAGGCCTCGCCCCAGATCGTGACGCGCCCTGATGCGGGCATCCATCACCATGGCGATGAAGGCCGAACCCAGGGCCGAACCGACTTGGCGGGTGGCGTTGAACACTCCCGAACCGGCTCCGGCGTCGGCCTGGCCGAGGTCGTCAGTACCCACCAAGGAGATCGCGCTCCAGGTGAGGGCCGCACCAACACCGCCGATGGCAGCTAGCACCGGGAATACCCACAGTTGGGTGGATGGCACCGTGAACAGCCACCACCCGATCGAGGAAATCACGTAGAGAGCCACGCCGATGGCGGCCATCCGGCCCGACCGGCGACGCTGGAGAACTCGTCCGACCAGAGGAGACAACAAACCAGACACGACAGCAGTCGGTATGAGCAGAAGGGCAGCGATCGTCGGGGACTTGCCACGCACGCTCTGCAGGTAGATGGCTGTCGGCAAGACGTAGGCGTTCACGAGCATGCCGACCAGGAAGGTCGCAGCATTGGCGAGGGAGAAGTTGCGCTTGGTGAACAGACGCAGCGGGACCAGCGGCTCGAAGTCGCTCGCGTGCGGATGCAGATAGGGCTGCGCCCACTCGGCCTGGGACAAGACGAAGATCACCATGAAAACCACGCCGAGGATGATGAGCAAGGGCACCGAAATGATGCCGGTGATCGTCCCCCAGTTGTACTGCTCACCTTCCTGGATACCGAAGACCAGCAAGGTCATTCCGATACCCGACAAGACGACACCGAGCCAGTCGAAGGAGTGACCGTGAGTCTCCAGCACAGGGACATTCCGGACGACCAGCCACAGGCCGACGATGCTGATCGGAACGTTGACGAAGAAGATCCACTCCCATCCCAGGGTGTCGACCAGGATGCCGCCAAGGACCGGGCCAACGAAACTGGCGACACCCGCAGTAGCTCCCCACATGCCCATAGCGGCTCCGCGCTTCTCCGGCGCGAAGAGCCGGGTGATCACAGACAGGGACTGCGGTGTCATGAAGGCAGCACCGATGCCCTGAACCGCGCGGGCAGCGATGAGGAGACCGATTGTCGGGGACAGACCGCACGCCAGCGAGGACGCCCCGAAGATGGCCATGCCGATGAGGTACATGCGACGCGGACCCCATCGGTCACCCATACGTCCGGTGATCAGCAGAGGGACGGCGTAGGTCAGCAAATAGGCACTGTTGATCCACACGCCTTGGTTGAGGTTGGTGTTGAGGGCGCGGATGGTCGCTGGCAGAGCGGTCGTGACGATCGACGTGTCAACGAGGATCATGAAGAAGCCGATGAGGAAGGCCCACAGGGCATTCCAGGCCTGCTTCTCGGTGACGACATTTCCATCTCGGTCCCGGGCAAGGTGATCGACATTCGCAACTGACGATTGCTCGGACGACAAGAGGTCTCCTATGGAAGAACAGGTTGAGCCGAAGCTCGATGATACCCTGCGGATCGCCCTGGGAAGGCGCCAGCGTAGCCCCACAGGAGCGCTCAGGAGCCACAAAATAGGCTCCTGACTAGGAGTTATGCTTTCAGATAAGACGTCAGCGCATTAAACGTCACTGTGGGACATCGCGAACCTCACAACGACCCCAGCGCGGGCCTGGGCAAGCCGGTCGGCGTCGTCAGGATCAATGACCCCGATAACCGGATACCCACCGGTGGTCGGATGATCCGGTCCGAAGATCAATGGCACCCCTGAGGTGGGCACCTGAATCGCCCCTCGCACCACCGGCTCACTCGTCAGTTCCCCCGTCACCGCTCGTTCTAGGGATGGCCCTACCAGCCGCGTCCCGACGCGGTCGCTCGCCTCTCCGACCCGCCACGTCGTCTCCTCGAGGCTACGTTGGCCAGCACTCGTGAACCAGTCGTCGCGGGGCCCCCAGACACCGTGCAAGACAAGCTCTTGAGACGCCGGAGCGACGTCGACAGGCTCCGTGGCAATGACACCAGCTAGCCCATCCCCAATGGGGAGGATGTCTCCGGTCTTGAGGGAGGCCGGTCCCATTCCTCGGGTCGGATCGGCCGAGACGCTGGCAAAGGTCGGAGTCGCGCTGATTCCTCCGGTGATCGACACATAGCTCCGTAACCCGGTTGCGGGCACACCGACCGTCACCGTCTGACCATCGGTGACAAGAAAACCACGGCCGCTGGGACGGGGTGATCCATTCAGATCGACCTGGGCGTCTGCCCCTGTCACAGCAAGAAGAACGGGTCCTCCGACGCACTTCAAACGTATCGGTCCAAGCAGGACTTCCAGGCACCCGAGACCAGCGGTGTTCCCGACGAGACGAGCGCCCTGCTGGTAGGCGCGACGATCCCACGCCCCGCAGCCGCTGATCCCCAGATGAGCCCAACCGCGACGTCCAGCATCCTCGATAAGGGTTCTCGGGCCGGCCATCTCGACGACGAAGTACGTCATGAGGTCACCGCCTCGAATGTGATGACAGCCCCCGGCAACAAGAGGGCCGGCGGGTCAGCTTTCTCGTCCCATAGTTTCGCGTCCGTGGTCCCGATGATCTGCCACCCACCCGGGGATGCCTGCGGGTAAGCCCCGGTGAAACCGTCAGCCAGGGCGATGCTGCCCGGCGGGATCCGGGTTCGAGGGCTGGAGCGACGCGGTATCCGGTACGGCCAGTCAGACCCAGACATATATCCAAACCCGGGCATAAACCCGGCAAACTCTACTGTCCACAGCTGGTCGGTGTGCCGCTTCACGAGCTCGTCGGTGGTCACCTCTAGCAGTTCTGCTACGTCGGACAGGTCGAGTCCGTCATATCGCACCGACACGGGGATGGGTTCGCGTGCTCTCTCCTCAACCGCGTCCAATCCCCCCGAGAGCAGGTCTTGAATATGGGCGACGGCCCCCGGCAACAGGTCAGCAGACTCCACCTGGATTAGGACCGTCGTCTGGGCCGGGACGAGATCCACCGTTCCATCAGCCGGATGATCACTCAGGGCGTGGTGCAGGCGTCGCCGCTGACCGGCGTCGTCCAACTCGACCAGGACCGCCGTGCGCCCAGCTGGCAACAGTCTCATGCAGCGGCTCGCAGGTCGACACCGGCAGCGGCAAGACGGTCACGCACCGCGGTGGCCATGGTGACAGCCCCCGGGGTATCACCATGGACGCACACCGAATCGGCCTGAATGCTCACCTCGGTGCCATCGACAGCGGTCACGGTCCCTTGGGTCACCAGTGTGACGACCCGCTGGGCAACCTCGTCGGCGTCATGCAGTACCGACCCCTCCTGGCGGCGCGACACCAAGGTGCCGTCCGGGTTGTAGGCACGATCAGCAAAAGCTTCGCGCAGGGTTCGCACCCCCTGCTGCTCGGCAAGGTCAAGGACGAGGGCACCGGGCAGACCAAGGATGGCCAGGTCAGCATCCGTGGCGGAATTGACGGCCACAATCGCCTCGACAATGGCCTTGGCTTGCGCCTCATGGTGGACGATCGTGTTGTACAAGGCGCCATGAGGTTTGACGTAGCGCACCGATGCACCATGAACCGCAGCAACCCCACGCAGCGCTGACAACTGGTAAATAACCTCGTCACGGAGTCGTCCAGGGTCAACGTCGATAAAGTTACGGCCGAATCCGGCAAGGTCCCGATAGGAGACGTGGGCTCCCACGCACACCCCGTGTTCTGCGGCAGCTTGGCAGGTGCGTCCCATGACGACGGCGTCGCCGGCGTGGAACCCGCAGGCCACATTCGCCGAGGTGACGATTTCCAGCAGAGACTCGTCGTCACCCATCGTCCACGAGCCGAAGGATTCCCCCATGTCTGCGTTGAGATCAACAGTTGCCATGATCTAAGACTGCCGCACTCTGCCTCATCGTCTCGACCGTTCCGCCTGTGGAGATCGGAAATACTCGTGACACACTCCGCTTCTAAAGTGACACGACAAGGTTCCCGACAAACACCCAGGAGAGGAGCACATCATGTGGGTATTACTTGCCGTGGCGATCGTCGTCATCGGCTTTGCACTGCGGCTCAACGCCATGCTCGTGGTCGCGATCGCCGGTATCGCTGCCGGCCTCATTTCCGGCATGTCGCCAGTCAAAATAATCGAGACCTTCGGAACCGGGTTTGCCAGTTCTCGATCAGTAACGGTTTTCGTCGTCGTCCTGCCCGTCATCGGATTGCTCGAACGCCACGGTCTGATGCAACAGGCCGGACGTCTCATGTCGAAAATGAAGTCGATGACCGCCGGGAAGCTCCTCACCGTCTACCTCGCGGTCCGTCAGATCACCGCCGCACTGGGGTTGTCGTCCATCGGCGGACCGGCCCAGGCGGTGCGTCCTCTCGTCGTGCCCATGGCTGAGGCCGCAGCCCGACGCAACCACCCTCGCTACACCCGCAAGATGCGCGAGACGCTGCGCTCGTATGCCTCCTCGGCCGACACCATCGGACTGTTCTTCGGCGAGGACGTCTTCATCGCCATCGGGTCGATCTTGCTCATTACCGGCTTCGTCGATGCCACCTATAACCTCAAGCTCGAGGCTCTCCAGATCGCCTTGTGGGCCATCCCGACGGCAATCTGCGCCTTCCTTATCCATGCTCCACGGATGTGGCTGCTGGACCGCAAACTCGCCCGGATGGCAGCCGAAGGTGGCGACGACATCGACGTCGACACCACTGTTGAACCCGGCCACACCGTCAGCCTGCCCTCGGGCGGCAATCCCGAGCAGGGGATCCGCGAATGATCAAGGTCGAATGGTTCTACTGGCTATGCGGAGTCCTGTTTCTCATCGTCGCCGGTATCCGATTGCGCGACCGCGATGACACGAAGCGGTTCGGATCAGCAGCTTTCTGGGCAATCCTGGCCTTCTGCTTTGGCTACGGCACCTTTGTGGTTAACAAGACAGCACCGGCGCTCGTGGAAGGTATTGCTGTACTGCTGGTGGTGGTGCTGGCAGCCTCCGGCTTCCCGGGACACGGATCTACCGACACCACCACGGACGCCGAGCGAGAGAAGCTCTCCGAGACGTTTGGCAACAAACTCTTCGTGCCGGCCCTCATCATCCCGATCATCGCCGCTGTCTTCGCGGTGGCCGGCATGCGCGACCTGTCCTTTGGCGGGAATCCGCTGCTGGAGACCGGTATGGCGACCATCATCGGCCTGGGAGCTGCCTCACTGATCGCCCTGGTCGTTGCCATGATCATGTTCAAGGTGCGCTCCCCCATAGTGGCCTTCAAGGAAGGTGACCGGCTGCTCGGACATATCGGTTGGGCGGCAATCCTGCCGCAATTCCTGGCAACTTTGGGCACACTGTTCAACAACGCCGGAGTTGGTGACGCGGTAGGACGCGTCACCTCATGGATCCTCCCTTCGGGAAGCCTGTTCGCCGCGGTCTGCGTCTACTGCATCGGCATGGCCCTGTTCACCCTCATTATGGGCAACGCTTTTGCGGCTTTCCCGGTGATGACGGGCGCCGTCGGGTGGCCACTGCTCATCCAGCACTTCGACGGCAACATGGCTGCCATCTTTGCGATCGGCATGTTGGCTGGATTCTGCGGCACCTTGTGCACCCCGATGGCTGCGAACTTCAATTTGGTCCCGGCAGCGCTGCTTGAACTTGACGACAGCTATGGTCCGATCAAGGCGCAGATCCCCACTGCTGTTCCCCTATTGTTGTGCAACATTCTTATTATGTATCTGTGCTGCTTCCCAGGAGGTTTGCTGTGACCCTTGACGATTACGCCCAAGGATGGGCCAGGACGATCATTGACGGCCTCAACCGGCCCTTCCCGTGGGGATCGGCCCACCAATCCCAGGGGCCCGACGACGTCGATGTCACCCCTTGGCGTCTCCACCCGTGTTTCCACGGCTGCCTGGATTGGCATTCCTCGGCCCACATGCAGTGGTCGGCCCTCACCTTGCTCGAGCACGCAGAGCAGTCGATCGATCGCGCAACTGTAGACGAGCTCGTAGCTGTTCTTAATACGCGCCTGACCAGTGAGAACGCTCAGGTGGAGGCAGAGTATCTGCGGGATCATCGCGGGTACGAGCGTCCCTACGGCTGGGGGTGGGCGGCCCTGTTGTCCGCCAAGTGCTCCGCTCTGGCCACCAAGACAAGCACTTCGGCTCAGTGGGCGGCCGCAACTGAAATCCTCGAACAGCAGATCTTCGACAATCTGCTGGCCTGGCTGCCGACGATGACCTTCCCGGTGCGCACCGGAATCCATGACAACACTGCTTTCGGTGTCGGCCTGTGCCTCGATGCCGCCCAGTCGCTAGGGCGTGGAGACGTCGTCGAGGCCATTGTCGAGCACTCACATCGCTTCTTCGACGCCGACACCGACTACCCGTCCTCGTGGGAGCCCAGCGGCAATGACTTCTTGTCGGCGGCGTTGAGTGAGGCTCACCTCATGGCCCGGGTCTACCAGGTTGAGGGCCGCTCCGATGAGTTCGCGGCTTGGCTTCATGCCTTCCTGCCGAGACTGGGACACGCTGACGACAACCTGCTGGACGTCGCCGAGGTGACCGACGGTACCGACGGCAGGCTCGCCCACCTGTACGGGTTGAGCCTGTCGCGGGCCTGGCAACTGCGGGTGCTCTCTGGCTGGCTTGACGACGACGCCCGTCGTCGCATCGAGGTGGCCACCGACCGTCAGATCAGCGCGGTGGCCTCCCAGATCACTGACGGCGACTTCATGGCCACCCATTGGCTGGTGTCCTTCGCCCTTCAGGCGGTGCTGGTCAAACCCTGACAACCACATACAAAAAGCTGCGGCCCGACGCTCCATGCGCCGGGCCGCAGCCGTTGTGCTCTGGCGATCAGTCCTGCTGGCCGTCGTTGTTGTCGGCTGCCGAGGAGGTGAGTTCCTCCGGCACCTCGTCGGGAAGCTCGGAACGCTGGGTGCCGTTGAACACGAACGGCTCCTCGGAACCTTCCGGGGCGGCGTCGACGACCACGATCTGACCGGGCTTGACCTCGCCGAAGAGGATCTTCTCGGCCAGAACGTCCTCGATGTCGCGCTGGATGGTGCGACGCAGCGGACGGGCACCCAGCAGCGGGTCGAAGCCGCGCTTGGACAGCAACTCCTTGGCGGCCGGGGTGACCTCGATGCCCATGTCCTTGTCGCCCAGACGCTCCTCCAGCTGGCCCACCATGAGGTCGACGATCCGCAGGATGTCGGGCTGGGTGAGCTGGTGGAACACGATGATCTCGTCGAGGCGGTTGAGGAACTCGGGGCGGAAGTGTCCCTTGAGCTCCTCGGTGACCTTGGCCTTCATCTTCTCGTAGCTGGACTCGGCGTCGTTGGCCTTGGAGAAGCCAAGGTTGACCGACTTGGAGATGTCGCGGGTACCAAGGTTGGTCGTCAGGACGATGACGGTGTTCTTGAAGTCCACCACGCGCCCCTGGGCGTCAGTGAGACGGCCCTCGTCGAGGATCTGCAACAACGAGTTGAAGATGTCGGGGTGAGCCTTCTCGATCTCGTCGAAGAGGATGACGCTGAACGGCTTGCGTCGCACCTTCTCGGTGAGCTGACCGCCCTCCTCGTAACCGACGAATCCAGGCGGGGAACCGAACATCCGGGATGCCGTGTGCTTCTCGGAGTACTCGCTCATGTCCAACGTGATGAGGGCATCCTCATCGCCGAAGAGGAACTCGGTGAGTGCCTTGGTGAGCTCGGTCTTGCCGACGCCGGAGGGGCCGGCGAAGATGAACGAACCAGCCGGACGCTTCGGGTCCTTGAGGCCGGCTCGGGTGCGCCGGATGGAGCGGCACAACGCCTTAACGGCGTCTTCCTGGCCGACGTAACGCTTGCCGATCTCGTCTTCCATGTGGAGCAGTCGCTGGGACTCCTCCTCGGTGAGCTTGAACACCGGGATACCGGTGGCTCCGGAGAGCACCTCGGCAATTTCGTCAGGACCGACAACGGCCGGAACCGACTCGTCGCCCTGCTTCCACTCCTCCTCCCTGGCCTCACGCTCGGCGAGAAGCTTCTTCTCGTCGTCACGCAGCCCGGCAGCACGCTCGAAGTCTTGGGCGTCGATGGCGGCTTCCTTCTCCACGCGCATGTGAGCGATCCGCTCGTCGAACTCGCGAAGGTCGGGCGGGGCCGTCATGCGGCGAATGTTCATCCGGGCGCCGGCTTCGTCGATGAGATCGATGGCCTTGTCAGGCAGGAAGCGATCCTGGATGTAGCGGGCCGCGAGGTTGGCCGCCGAGGTGATGGCCTCGTCGGTGATGGTGATCTTGTGGTGAGCCTCGTAGCGATCACGCAAGCCCTTGAGAATCTCGATGGCCAGCGGGATCGACGGCTCTGCCACCTGGATCGGCTGGAAACGACGCTCCAGGGCGGCATCCTTCTCGATGTACTTGCGGTACTCGTCAAGGGTCGTCGCACCAATGGTCTGCAGCTCGCCACGGGCCAGCATCGGCTTGAGCATGCTCGCGGCGTCAATGGCCCCCTCAGCAGCACCGGCACCGACGAGGGTGTGAATCTCGTCGATGAACAAGATGATGTCACCGCGGTTCTTGATCTCCTTGAGGACCTTCTTCATCCTCTCTTCGAAGTCACCGCGGTAACGCGATCCGGCCACCATGGAGCCAAGGTCCAACGAGTAAATCTTCTTGTCGCGCAGGGTCTCGGGGACGTCCCCGCGCACGATGGCCTGGGCCAGGCCCTCGACGCAGGCGGACTTGCCGACACCGGGCTCACCGATGAGAACTGGGTTGTTCTTGGTACGGCGGCTCAGCACCACCATGACCCGCTCGATCTCCTTCTCGCGCCCGATCACCGGGTCGAGTTCGCCGTCACGAGCGGCGTCGGTGAGGTTGCGACCGAACTGATCGAGGATGGTCGCCGAGGACTGCTGCGGGCCGGCCTCTGGGGCACCGGAGGTGGCGGCCTGACGTTCGTCACCCTGGTAGCCCTGCAGCAACTGCAGGACGCTGTTGCGCACCGTGTTGAGGTCGGCGCCAAGGCGGATCAACACCTGAGCCGCGACACCTTCTCCCTCACGGATCAGGCCGAGCAGGATGTGCTCGGTACCGATGTAGGAGTGATTCATCTGGAGGGCCTCGCGCAAGCTCAGCTCAAGGACCTTCTTGGCGCGCGGGGTGAAAGGAATGTGACCAGTCGGCGTCGAGGTGCCGTGACCGATGATCTCCTCCACCTGGGCGCGGACTGCCTCCAGGGAAATGTCCAGCGATTCGAGAGCCTTGGCGGCAACGCCCTCCCCCTCGCTGATGAGCCCGAGCAGCAGGTGCTCGGTGCCGATGTAATTGTGGTTCAGGGCCTTGGCCTCATCCTGGGCCAGGACGACGACCCGACGGGCCCGATCGGTGAACCGTTCGAACATGAACTCTCCTTGTATGTGGCGCAGATCAACCACCGGAAGACTCCGGCAGAAAGATCCACCCGCGGTCGCGTGAAACCTTCATGCAACCAACCGACGGCACTGGACCGCCGGCCTGTGTGGTCAGTCTAATAACCGCCAACGACAGATCTGGGATACCCGCTTACGCCACTGGCACAACCGGGGCACAACAGCGCGACGCCGGAGCTTTGTTGCTCCGGCGTCGCCACCAACACGCCTTGTCAGGCGTTCCCACGACTGGGGTCAGTGAGCGCGATCGTAGGCCTCACGAATGTCATTGGAGACGCGTCCGCGCTCCGAGACCTCGAGATTCTGCTCCTTGGCCCACTGACGAACCTCGCTGGCGGTCGGGCCTCCGGTGGGGCGACGACCACGGGTCCGGCGTCCGCCAGTGCGACGAGCATTGGCAGTCCACTTGGACAGATCGTCGCGCAGTTTGGAGGCGTTCTCTGCAGACAGGTCGATCACGTAGTTGACGCCATCGAGGGCGAAATTGACGGATTCCTCGGCGGGGCTTCCGTCCACATCATCGACAAGATCAACACGCACACGCTGTGCCATGGCATTCCTTTCACTCTGGCGCCGTAGATACAACCTCGGCCTTCTCGTCACAGTTTATGTTCATGACGCAGAAAACCACAAGGCAACTCCTGTTTTTTTATCGAATGAGAGGCCAGGAGATGCATCTGAGCGCGTAATGGCGCATCCTCGGGGTGTGTTCAGTTCCGCGCGAAACATCTTGTTCGTCGTCACATCGACGATGCTGACAACTTCCACAGAAACTTCCGACAGCAAAATCTGGCGGAAAATACGAGGTGGTTCGGCTTGATCTCGGGCGTGCGCACCCCCACGGGCCTGGCCTGGCCACCATTGCCACACCCGTCGACGACGATCTCATCACCTCGGCGCAGGTGAATGTCGGCAACCTTCATCGCGGGGAGGAAAAACTCTTCGGAGTTCGGGATTACCGACAGGTTCTCAGGGTTGCCTCACATCATGACTGGACGGCGTCTTTCACCGGTGAGGCTGGCGCAACACATGCCATCGAAGAGGCGATGGGGATTACTGTACCGACTCCGGTGACATGGCTGCAGACCTTGCTCGTAGAGTTCAGCAGAATCACCTTCCACCTCACATTTTTGTCCTGGCTGAGGCATCGCTGTGGTGACCCAGACTTGGAGAATCAGATCGCTTCCGCGATTGAAGAATCACGGACGATGCGGCAATCATGCTCAGAAAATCGCATTCATCCCATGACCACGCGCATCGGAGGACTCAAGACCCATCCGGAGCAGGACTGGTGCCCCCGTTGGCACAATGGCTCGACAAGCCTGAGCCCCTCCTCCCCCGGCTGTGCGAGGTTCTCAATGGCGCCACAGGGGCCCGAGACGTCGCCGTCATTCCCACACACATGGTTGACGCTCACGGCCTCTCTAGGCCTGTCTCCCGGGCCAACGGCGTCGACCTGGGAACCCGTCAGGACTCGCCGTTTACGACGAGCTGAGCTGGGCTGAGACTGCCGCAAGGACCCAGGGCGCCTATTGCCGCCAGGCCCCAGGGTGACGTTTACTGCCGGCTGGCGACCCTGCACGGCGACGTGGAGGTGTCCTCAGACCTGTGCCGTCAGATCCTGGACCGGGTGCCACGCCTGGACGGGGCGCTGGAGGCACGTCTGCCCACAGCCATCAAGGTTCCTGAGGACGCCACCTACATGGAGCCCGTTTGGACAACGCCCATGGGGCCCAGCCACATGACTGGGCCCCATATGAGGGTTTGGGCGGCTGAGTGTCAGGCCTGGCGGCGGGCCGCGCGAGTCTCGTCAGACAAACGCGGGAAGGCGACGCGGGACAGATCAGCGATGGTCGCGTCGTTTCCGCGCTCCCAGATCTCGTCAGCGGTGGGCACGCCCGCGTCAGTGACGGTGCGCAGGGTGTCCATGCGTCCGGAACGCCCGTCAGCCAGCAGGGCGTCAAGCTCGGTCTCCAGCTCGGTGATACGCGACTCGAGGGCGGCGACCTTCTTGTTGCCAGCGGTGACCTTGTACTGCAGAGCAGCCTTGTCACCACGAAGGGTCGACAGCTCGCTCTCGGCGCGGTCCAGCTTGGCGCGGGTCTCGGCGAGGGTCTTCGAGATGGAGCCGACACGACGCGAGAAGGTGTCGATCATCTCCATGGACTCAGCATGGTGACGCTTCTCCTGCTCGGAAGCAGCGTGACGAAACTCCTTGAGGGTCTCGTAATGCATCTGGCGAATGGCGTCGACCTGACGCCATGCCATGAACACCGAGATCCACGCCCCGACGAGGGCCACGAGCACTCCAGCTCGGGCCGCCCAGATGGAGGGAATTACTCCGCACGCAACGGCAACAACCGTTGCCACGATGAGAATGACGAGCACACCTTTACGCTCGCCAGTATCCTTGTCAACCCGTTTGAGACCATGCACGCCGCTCACGCGATTCATCGTATCTCACGAAGCGTCGATAAGTACAGCCCCTTGAGCCTGTGGTCAAGCATTGAATACCGGCGAGTCGCGATCTTGTGGTTGCCGTCACCCCTTGGGGTGTTTCTTCGAGTCTTCGGGGCCTTCGGCACCTTGCAGGCGTTCTCGAGGAACCACCCGGCCCACGTCATGATCGCGCAGGCGACAGCCGTCACGGCCCCGATGATCGTCCGCTGACGGGGGTAAGGAATATTGAGGTGCCAGACGTAGGTGAGGACGTACACGATGCATGCCCCGACGAGGGCTGCACCCGACAGGGCAATCGCCTTCCCGAGGGCCAGGGAGACGAGGCCCTGGTTGGCCTCAACCTCTTGCTTGGGGTCGACGACCTTGGCCCGGAAGGCTCTGGCATAACCCCATGTCGCGATGGCGACAACGAGGACGACCACCGGGAGTGACCAGGGCAGGATCGGGGCGGTGTTGTCGCTGACCTTGTAGACGCTCAGGACGAACCACCCCAAGGCAGCTCCGCAGAGGGCTGCCACGATGATGATCTTCCAATCGGTCGGAGCGAGAGTGCCGTGGGGATCATCGCCGTCGTCGGGGCGTCGGTCGTCATCCCAGTCAGGTGGCAGGCTCCGTGTCATACATCCTCCTCGTCGTTCCTCTCGTCCCATCCTCTCGCAACCGTGACACCCGGCACGTCAATCTGGCGCGGATAAGGCTTGACGGCCCCGGCGAGCTCGTCGGCGTCGAAGGCAGCCAGCAGATCAGCGATCCGGCCGTACCCGGGCAATTCGGCCTCAGGGTCGACGTCGGACCACGGCACCAGGACGAAGGCACGCTCGTGGGCGCGGGGGTGCGGCAAAGTGAGATCGTCGGTGGAGATGGTCTCGTCGCCAACCGCGATGAGGTCGACGTCAAGGGTACGCGGACCATTCGGGATGGTGCGCTGGCGCCCGTGGGCCTCCTCGATGACGCGGGCGCGTTCCAGCAGGACCGACGGCGGAAGTTCTGCGGTGGCGACGACGACGATGTTGAGGAAGTCGTCCTGCTCCACTCCCCCGACGGGCGTGGTGAGGTAGACCGGCGAGACGACGACGTCGTCAATGCCGGGAGTGTCGGCGATGAGACCGACAGCGTCACGCAGATGGGCAAAAGAATCCCCGGTGTTGGAACCCAGGCTGAAGACAGTTTTCACTCGGCATCCTTTCGGCACGTAACGGCCACGTCGTCGAGAGCTATCCCGACTGGGGCATGTGGCTTGTGGACGGTCACGTGGACATGGCGAATTCGCTGGCTGATCGCAAGTACTGTGTCGGCAATCCTGCCAGCCAGGGTTTCGATGAGATTCACCGGCTCCCCGGTGAGAACGTTGAGCACCTGCTGCGCCACCGTCGCATAGTTGACGGCCTTGGTGAGATCGTCAGAGTCAGTGTCCATGTCGACGTCGAGGGTGACGTCGACACTGAACGGCTGTCCGAGTTCACGCTCGCTGGCGAGGACGCCGTGGTGGGCGTGGGCGCGGATTCCCGTCAGAGTGATCTGTCCGTCGGTCATGACGGAAGATTACCCGCACAGCCACAATCGGCCTTGTCGGCGGCGACTGCGAGGAGATGCCCAGACTCAACCCGCAGTCTCAGGCCCGGATGCGGGCGACGGTCTCCATGGCGTCACGGTTGGCGCGGACCTCGTGGGTCCGCACGCACCAAGCACGATGGAGGGCGAAGTAGGTCGACAGGGCCATGGTGCTGGCGTCACGTTCCAGGGCAGGACGGTCCTGGCCGTCGTCGGCAAGGAGTTCACCCAGGAAGCGCTTGCGGCTGACTCCCCACAACACACGCAGATCCTCAAAACCTTCCTGGAAGGCGTCGACGGCCTCAACGAGCTGCCAATTCTGCTCCGGGGTCTTGGAGAATCCGATGCCCGGGTCGACGATGATGCGCTCGCGAGCGATTCCGGCGGCGATGGCGGCGTCGACCTGCTGGGAGGTTTCGCTGATGACGTCGGCGACGACGTTGTCGTAGTGGATGAGATCCTGCATGGTGGCCGACTGGCCACGCCAGTGCATGAGCACGTAGTCGACGCCGGCTTCAGCAACAACGTTGAGGATGCCCGGGTCGGCCTTGCCACCGGAGACGTCGTTGACGATTGTGGCCCCGGCCTCGACGACCGCCTTGGCGACACCGGCACGCATCGTGTCAACAGAGACAGTGACCCCGTCGGAGACCATGGCCTTGACGACTGGCATGACGCGACGCAATTCCTCATCCTCAGGAGTCCGGTCGGTGCCCGGTCGGGTGGACTCACCACCAACGTCGATGATGTCGGCTCCCTGGGCGACGAGGTCACGGGCATGGCGGATGGCCACCTCGGGATCGGCCCACATACCTCCATCAGAGAAGGAATTGGGAGTGACGTTGACCACGCCCATGACAAGGGTCCGGGCAGGATGCGGATTGGTGTTCGCGGGGTCCACGGAGATCATGGGGTGAAGTCTAGAGCGATGAGAACCACCGGGCAGGCCCGGCACGTTCAGCGGGTCACCGGGATATCGGGGGACGTCTTCGCCGATCCGACCGTAACCTTGACCTTCTTCACTGAGTCAGGCAACGGCGGGTAGACCGCCTCCATGACATAGACCCCATCTGAGCCCACCTCTGGCTCCTCACTCCCAATAACGAACTTGTCATTGTATCTGCCAGGGAAGAAGTCGACCGAGTACTTCACACCCCCAGCGGTATCGACCAGGGAGGGGAAGTCCTCCGGGCGGACGGGGGACATGGGGGTAGCTCATGTCGCTCGAGGTGAGCCAGAAGGTGAGGACGGTGCCCGTGGCACCGGCTTTGACCGAGGCGACGTGCAGCATCACGTTTTCCGTGTCATAAAGATTGGGATGGAAGGGGATCGTGGCCACTTCCTTGGGAAGAGGCCCGCCGGCATCCTTGACCTTTCCCATGACCTGCTGGGCGGCCGCCGACTCCCGGGATGCCACCTCAGCCGAGCTCATGACACTCGGTGTCACAGAAGAACTCATACCCGACGTCGTAACCGCCGTGGAAGGAGTCGTGACAGACACCGACGGCCTCGGGGCATCCGACCCAGTAGGCTTGTCAGAACCTCCGCAAGCACTCAAGGCCAAAACAGCGGCAAGCCCGATAACAACACACCGCGCTTTCATCATCCCTCCTTCAAAGTGATCGTCACCCGACGGTTGAGACGCCGCCCAGCCTCAGAGTCATTACTAGCCACCGGATCAGCCTCACCCTTACCAGCCGTCACCAACGTGACTCCCTTGGGCAACTAAGGCCCCAACGCCTTGGCCACAGACCCCGCACGACGCCGCGAAAGATCACGATTATGCTCAGCGGCACCCTCACTACTGGTGTACCCAGTGACCTCAACCTTCCCCGTCACCTTGGCCGCCACAAGGTCCTTGGCCGCCCGGTTGATGACAGCACGCCCAGCAGGCTTGACGACGTCGGAATCATGATCAAACAACACCGACGAATCCAAATCGATGTTCGTGGTCCCCTTCGCAACCCGCTTACGCTTGGCATCGGAGACCTCCCCCGTCGTGAAGATGAGCGGCTCGGCATAGGAAGCCACATCAACATCCGACAAAACGCTTGGATCCAAGGCAGGCCAAGCCGCCCCCAAAGGAAGGCCGTCAAGCCACTGGTCCTTCGCGGTCTCCTTGTCGATGGTAGGGGTGAGCGGACCGTCCTCAACCGGCACATCATGGAAAACACGGTTGTCAACCGCAACATCAACCCGCTGAACATCCGAGGGCACCCGAGGAGTACTGAACCAGCCGACAAACGAGTGCCCCGGCTGCACCTGGTAATCTGGGGAGAGAGTCCACCAGTCGTGACTACACATCTTGCATCCCCCGGTAACTACCGAGATCGTGCGATAGAACTTCTGATTGCGGGCATCAATAATCCCGCCATCACCGATCGGGCTTCCGCTGTAATGATATTGAGCAGAATCGCCGCCAACCAAATACCCCGATACGCTATCTGACACATGAGCCGACCGATCAACAGTCACCGAGTAATAGACGACAGTCGCCTGGGGGAGACGCCGCACGGCATGCAACGCCAACACCACCGAGCCCGGCTTCTCAGCCCGACGCTTCTCAGCCTCATGGTCGCTCACAGCCACTGCATCGATGATCGGCACCGGCACCGCCGTTTGCCCCGGCGCCGGCGAACTATTATCAGCCCGGGCCGGCACTGCTACCGAAGCCACCACCATGGTGAGCCCACACAGCAGTCCAACCGCCCTCATTCTCCTATTTCGCACGGCGCTGGTCCTATAGCCCAAGCAGGGCCATACCACCGTAGTACACAGTGAAAACATGCGCGGCGACGGACTGATAGGCCGCAGTCTTCGGGACAACCCTCAGAGTTGCCGAAGCGAACACGAATGCCCCGCCGCATCTCAGCGCGTGATCAGCCCCATCGCCTCAGCCCGAGTCGCCGGATCACGCAAAATCCCCCGCACAGCCGACGTCACCGTCCTCGACCCCGGCTTGCGCACGCCACGCATCGTCATGCACATGTGCTCACACTCAACAACAACAATCACCCCACGGGCATTCAGATATTGGACCATGGCGTCAGCAACTTGAGTCGTCAACCGCTCCTGGACCTGCGGGCGTCGGGAATACACGTCGACGAGTCGGGCGATCTTGCTCAGGCCCGTGACCCGGCCGTCCTTGGCCGGGATGTAGCCGACATGAGCGACGCCGGTGAACGGCAGCAGATGGTGCTCACAGCACGACTGCACCTCGATGTCGCGCACGAGGACGAGCTCGCCGTGGGAAATGTCGAAGGTTTTGGAGAGAACCTCGGCGGGATCTTGCGCCAACCCCCGGAAGATCTCGGCGGCGGCCTTGGCGACCCGCCCCGGAGTCTCGCGCAGCCCCTCCCGGTCGGGGTCCTCTCCGATGGCCAGAAGGAATTCGCGCACCGCAGCCTCGGCCCGAGGCACGTCGACGGGTAACTCTGGCATGGACTCGCTCACCCGCACGATTCTAGGGCAGCGCTCGGCAGGTCCGAGAGCCGTTTCAGAGCGCATCCGCCAGGCTCGACAGCGGCTGCACGCGGTCACGAGCCCGAGTGATCAGCACCTCAACGACGATCTTGGCAGTGACGTAGAGCAAGAGCACCCCGACCGCCACGACATGCAACCTGGCCTCGAAGTTCATGTGTCCCAACCCACCAGAGTGCCCCAGGTGGTCGTCTGCAAGGTTGAGCGCGCCGATAAACAGCCCCCAGGCGACGAGAATGAAGACATGCTGGACCACAACCCGCCAGTTGGCATCCCGAGCAGCCCGCAAGTCCTTGGCACGCCGCACGGCGGGATCACCCAAGAAATCATTGAACGCCTCGACGATATGACGCACAACAGCCAGCACAAAAGGAACACCAGCCGCAGTGATAGTCATTTTCACCCCGACGAATACGGCCAACACGCCAGCAAACACGAGGTGGCCGATGGAGAAGAACAGATTGGATAACAAGTAGGCGAACGGCGGAGCGGTAGCATCGAGACTCATATTGCCAGCCTGTACAGCCGACGGATCTACCGGGATCGGTAAGCCGGTGCGCCTCGACTCCCGCTGCACACGACCATTGGCCAGCGTCGCGGCAATAACGAACATGACATTCTCGCACCAACCAAGCAAAAGAATGTTGCCCACCGGCCAGTCAAACACGACGACGCCGACCGCCGTGGCCAAGTTGTAGGTAATGATCGCCCAGTACGTCGTCAGACTCCTACGAACCCTTGGGGTCCCTTCGGGGTCAAACGGCGGGTTGGTCGAAGTCACACGAGACAGCTTAGAACGACGGCCCGCCGCGTCACACGCGGCAGGCCGTAACGATCCTCAGGACCTCCTTGGCCCCCATGGATTCCCACTCGAGGGCGGCTGGGGCCCCTCGCCGGGCTGGGTAGGTCCGGGGGTCGGCGGCTGCGGAGACTTGTCTCCCCCAACGCTCGGCGGCTGCCAGTCCGACGGCGGCTGCCACTCACCGGGATTGTCGTCCGGAAGATCCCCACCCGGCTCGGGAGATGGCGGAGCAATGACACCACGACGCGGAGCCCCCACCTGCGGAGCATCCTTGTCGACTCCAGCAACCTGAGGGGGCTCGACCGGTGGGATGGACGACGGCACACGCTTGTCCGAACCGGTGAAGGCGCCCCGGGCGGGCCAACGCTTCAACGGCTTGAAGATCTCGGCAACCTCGGCCTTGCTCAGCGTCTCCTTGGCGAACAGTTGACGGACCAGCTCGTCGAGGACCTCACGGTTGGCCTCCAGACAATCGAAAGCCTCCTGGTGAGCGTTCTCAAGCAGGTCACGCACCTCGTCGTCAATGATCTTGGCGGTCTCGTCGGAGTAGTCACGCTGCTGACCAGCAGTCATGCCCAAGAAGGGCTCGGTGTCGCCCGACCCCAGCTGGACAGTGCCGATGGCCGCCGACAGACCGTATTGCGTGACGATGGCTCGGGCCACCTTGGTGGCCTTCTCGATGTCGTTGGAGGCACCCGTCGACGGATCGTGGAAGATGAGCTCCTCGGCCGCGCGCCCACCCAGCATGTACGCCATCGAGTCAAGCAACTCGCTGCGCGTCTGGGAGTACTTGTCAGAGTCGGGCATGACCATCGTGTAGCCCAGCGCCCGACCACGCGGCAGGATCGTGATCTTCTGCACCGGATCAGTACCAGGCATGGCCGCGGCCACGAGGGCGTGTCCACCCTCGTGGTAGGCCGTCACGAGCCTCTCGTGCTCGTTCATGAGACGGGTCTTCTTCTGCGGACCAGCAATGACGCGGTCAATGGCCTCGTCGAGCTCAGCATTGCCGATCACCGGCAGATTCGCACGAGCCGTCAGCAAGGCAGCCTCATTGAGGACGTTGGCCAGGTCGGCACCCGTCATGCCAGGAGTACGACGGGCGATCGAGGCCAGGTCAACGTTGTCGGCCATCGGCTTGCCGTGCGCATGCACCTTAAGGATCTTGAGACGCCCGTCGAGGTCTGGGGCCTCCACGGCGATCTGACGGTCAAAACGGCCCGGACGCAGCAAGGCCGGATCGAGGACATCGGGACGGTTCGTCGCGGCGATGAGGATGACGCCACCGTGGACGTCGAAGCCGTCCATCTCCACGAGCAACTGGTTCAAGGTTTGCTCGCGCTCGTCATGGCCGCCGCCCATGCCAGCACCACGGTGACGACCGACGGCGTCGATCTCGTCAATGAAGATGATGGCAGGCGCAGCTTCCTTGGCCTGCTCGAAGAGGTCACGCACACGGGATGCGCCGACGCCGACGAACATCTCGACGAAGTCGGAACCGGAAATGGAGAAGAACGGCACCCCGGCCTCGCCAGCCACTGCACGGGCCAGCAGGGTCTTACCGGTACCGGGAGGGCCATACAGCAACACGCCCTTGGGAATCTTCGCTCCCACCCGCTGGAACTTCGCCGGCTCGGCGAGGAACTCGCGGATCTCCTGCAACTCGTCGATCGCCTCCTGACAACCGGCGACGTCGGCAAATGTGGTCTTGGGAGTGTCCTTGGAGCCCACCTTGGCCTTGGACTTGCCGAATCCCATGACGCCGCCGCGCCCGCCCATGCCTTGAGCCGCATTCATGGCCCACAGGAAGAACAGCAGGATGATGACGAAGGGCAGGAAGTTGATGAGCAGGGCCTTCCAGATGCTCTGCCCGGGGTTCTCGCCCTGCCAGGACTTCAGCGTCTTGTCCTGGACGCGCTCGTTGAGCTTGTTGACGAGCTGATCGGACTGATTGCCGACCCAGTACGAGCGGTACTTCTTCTGCTCGTTGTCGGTGATCTTGATGACCTGATCGCCATCGGTCAGCGTGACATTGTCCAGCTTCTTGTTGCTGTTGATCATGCTGACGGCCTCAGAGGTCGGGATGTCCTTGTACCCATTGCCCGACGAGGCGAACTGCATGAACACGATGATCACAACGATGCACAACAGGATCCAGATCAGAGGACCTTTGAAGATGCGGGACGCGTTTTTCATGGACTACCTAGGGGCATGGGTGGGTCGGACTCAAAGCGTCACCATACCAGCGCATGACAACATCGCGACGTTGACGAACGATGTGGCGCATCGCGATCATGTCAACTCATCCTACGAGAACCGCCACCGCTCAAGCTCTGTGGCGGTTCCCTCCTCGACGTCGATCTGTCAGGATGCGTAGACATGCGGCGCCAGCGTCGCCACATCCGTGAGGTTGCGGTACTTGTCGGCGTAATCCAAGCCGTATCCGACGACAAACTCATTGGGGATGTCAAAGCCGACGTACTTGACGTCCAGCGGACAGGTCACGGCCTCCGGCTTGCGGAACATCGCCATGATCTCGATGGACTTGGGGTTGCGACTGCGCAGGTTCTGCACCAGGTAGCTCAGCGTCAGGCCGGTGTCGACGATGTCTTCAACGATGAGGATGTCGCGACCCTCAATGTCCTTGGTGAGGTCCTTGAGGATGCGCACCACGCCGCTGGACTTCGTGCCTGCCCCGTAGGACGACACAGCCATCCAGTCCATGGACATGTGGGACTTCATCGCCCGGCACAGATCCGCCATGGTCATGACGGCACCGTTGAGCACGCCAACCATGAGGAGGTCGCGCCCGGCATAATCAGCGTCGATCTGGGCAGCAACCTCGCGAATACGAGAGGCCACCTGCTCCTCGGTGTACAGGACGTGGTCAAAATCTTCAGGAATGTCAGAAGCTCGCACGGGCCTAGCCTAACGACTCCGAATCCCTCACACCCGTCGGGTGAGGTAGAGAGTCCCGCGTCTGGCCTCGACGCGGCCTCCCGGGATGTCAACGCCCGCTCCTCCAGGGCCGTCCAGCAGACCCAGGACAGCGTCGACGTGAACCATCGCCGACTCGGGAAGCCAATTCTTGACGACCCGTCGAGCCAACCCGGGTTCCACGCCCCGCAGCCCGGGCAACACGTCGTCGGTGACCTCGTGATCTCGGGCCCACTGGGCAGCCACAGCCGTGACGATGGCGTCCTCTCCGGCCAACAGGGTCGCGCTGCGAGCCAAGGAGTCCGCCACCCCCGGCCCCAAGACGTCCTCGAGTACCGGCATGACCTCGGTGCGCACCCTGGAACGTAGGAAGCGCGGGTCACTGTTGTGGGGATCATGCCACGGCTCGACCCCCCATTCCTGGCATGCCTGCACGGTCTGGGCCCGGCGCACCCCCAGCAGCGGGTGCCAGAACTGGCCTGCGCGCGGCCGGATTCCAGCCAGCGACGTCGCCCCGGAGCCGCGGGCCAAGGACAGCAGGACTTGTTCAGCCTGGTCGTCGAGGGTGTGGCCGAGCAAGATCGGCGCGACCCCGGCGACATCAACGAGCGCTACCCGGCGCGCGGTTCGAGCTGCCGCCTCGGGACCGTCCGGATCGTTCGGATCGACCTCGACGCGACGCACGCAGGCATCCATGCCGCGATCGGCCAGCAGGTCTCGGGTGCGCTGTGCCACCTCGTGCGACCCGTCTTGCAACTGATGGTCGACGATGACGACCGACGCCGTGGCACCACTGCGTCGCGCAGCCCACTTCGCCCCCAACGCCAGGGCGAGGGAGTCCGGCCCGCCAGAACATCCGACGACGAACCGGTCAATCCCGCGGACCTCGCGCTCGATGGCCTGGGCAACCGTCAGGGCTGCCGGGCCGAGTTCACGCCGTGCCATCAGCGGGTGCAGCCGCACCTGGCCAGATTGCCATAGACGACGTCAAGCCAGCTTCGAGCGGAGCCGTCAGTCTGATTGACCAGGAAGGAGGTGATGAGGATGCGCCCGTCGGCGTCACGCAACCATCCCGACATCGAAATAACCCCGTTCAGACTGCCCGTCTTGGCGTGGACCACTCCTCGCGCTGGAGCCGTGCTGGGATCGGAGAAACGCCTGTGCAGGGTTCCCGAGACTCGACCCACGGGAACCGCATTGGCCACCGGCTGCAACTTCGGCGTCGTCATGACCTTTTGCCATGCGTGGGACAGCATCTCCGCAGTGATCCGGTTGCCCCGTGACAGGCCCGACCCGTCCTGAACGGCAGCGCCGTCCTGCCAGGCTCCCATGTTCCTGAGGTGCTCCTCGAGGGCCTGGGCACCACCGGCGAAGGATCCCGGCTTCCCGCTCGCGAGGGCCATCTGACGGCTCAGCACCTCGGCCGCAGAGTTGTCGGACTCCTCCAATGTGCGGGTGACGAGGTCCTCGACCGGAATCGACTGCACCGCAGCAATCTGCTTGTCGGACTCGCCCACCTTGTGCCGGACCACCGATCCGGTGACCTTGATCCCGGCGCCGCGAAGCTGCCCGACGAAGGTGTTGGTCGCCGCAAGTGCAGGGGTCTTGCTGCGCTTCCACGGATCGTTGTTCGTCATTCCTTCATCGACCCACAGCGAGGAAATCGGGGTGACCTCGGGCTCGTAATTGTCGATCGGCCACGCGCTGTTCCAGGTGGGGCCGGTGAACAGGGTGTCGTCGAACCTGACGGTCACCGACGTCGTGCCAGCCTTCTTGAGTGCGGCCGCAGTGCGCTGGGCCAGCTGGTTCATCGAGGGATACTCAGGATGCTTGTCAGAGGATGTGGAACGCAGATAAGGATCACCGCCGCCGACCAAGGTCAACGCGAACCCGTCAGCAACAACCTTCGTCGTGTAGCGGTGCCCAGCATCCGTGCTGTCCAGTAGCGCAATCGCGGTCATCACCTTGAGGTTCGAGGCAGGAATCAACAGGGAGTTCTGACCAGATTCGTAGAGGGTTTCACCGCTTGCCGCATCCATGATGTGGGCACCGAGCACGCCTGGAGCCGCACCGGCAGCCTCCACACGACTGGTGACGATTGCGGCCACGGGCTTGGCTGACGGAGTTTTCGGAGCCACCGCAGCAACCACCCCGTGTCCAGGCCGTACCGCAGGTGCGGTGGTCTCCTGACGATGAGGCAGCAACCCGCGCCCGGTCTGGCTCATCGGTGAACCAGTCCGCAGGGAACTGACGACTACCGCAAGCACGACAATGATGGTCACGGCGACACCGGCAACGACTGGAACCCATGCTGGCATACGGCGTCGCGACTCAGGCACAGCGCGTTTCGGCTTACGTTGATCTGGGTGTGGCATGAATAATCCCTCCTGCAAACGGATACAGTGTCGATCATCACCGTGTCCAACACAACAAGAGGGGCCCCTCGTGACTGACGATTTCACCAACCCGTTCCAGGGAGAACAGCCCGATAGCTTGCACTTTGATGTGACGATCGAGATCCCGCGCGGCAACAAGAACAAGTACGAGATGGACCACGAGACCGGTCGTATCCGTCTTGACCGTACGTTGTTCACCTCTACCCAGTACCCGTACGACTACGGATACATCGAGAGAACCCTCGGCGAGGACGGCGATCCGCTGGACGCCCTGGTCCTTCTGCCCGAGCCCACCTTCCCTGGCTGCCTCATCAGGTGCCGCGCACTGGCCATGTTCCAGATGCAGGACGAGATGGGTGGCGACGACAAGGTGCTGTGCGTCCCCGCTGACGACCCCCGTCGTGCCAACCTCTTCGACCTTGACGACGTCAGCAGCATGACCCTCATGGAGATCGAGCACTTCTTCACCGTCTACAAGGACCTCGAGCCCGGAAAGTCGGTCGAAGGCGCTACTTGGACCGGCCGTGAAGAGGCCGAGGCCGAGATCAAGGCCTCGATCGAGCGTGCCAAGGGCACCTCCTACGAGCATCTGCAGGTCAACCTGGCCTGACCGCCCTCGCACCCCGACACCGCCCCGATATCGCGAGGCGAATTCCGGTCAACTCACCGCAATCGGCGGCCACAAGGCAGTGGTCGCCGATTGCTGTGTGTCTCGGCACGCCCGACAGGTCATGACACAATGTCAGCCATGCCCCAGACCCTCATCCTGCTCGCCCCCGCCGCCAACCACGTCTACGCCGGGCAAGCCGGACGCCTCTGCGCGGCAGAATTGGCGTTCACCTGCCCGAACGCCACGTCGGTGTCCCCGGTGACGATCGCGGGAGTCGAGTACCTCACCGTCAGCAGCGATGAGCCCTTCAGCGCTGCGGATCTGGCTGCGGTGGCGCGATCCTCGGCCGCCCTGGCCTGTTTTGAGAGTCGAGACGGCCTGCTGGCTCCCCTGGAACTGCCGAGGGTTGACGTCGTCGACGAGGATCTCGTCACCATCCCCAAATATCGCGGCAAGACCAATGAGCAGTTCACCCGGCTATTGCTCAATGTGACCCTGGCAAGCCTTGATGGCCGCTGCGCCACCCGCCGCGACGAGGGGCAGAGGCTGGCCATTCTCGACCCGCTGGCCGGACGCGGCACCACCCTGGAGTGTGCATGGATGGCCGGTCACGACGGATTCGGGGTGGAACAGGACACCAAGGCCGTCGAGGCGATGGCCGCCCACGTCACCACCTGGCTTCGTCGCAAGCGTCTCAAGCACACCTGCGGCACCCATCCGGTGCGCCGCAACGGCCACTCCATCGGCAAACGGTTTGACGCCGAGGTGAGACTTCCAGGGGCTGAGCCGCTGACGATGGGTGTGTTCACCGGGGACACGCTCGATTCAGCGAACCTGTGGGGACGCAAGACCTTCGACGCCGTCGTCACCGACGCTCCCTACGGCGTCGTGCACGGGTCCCACAGTGGGTCGTCACGGCGTCGCTCCCCCGTTGACCTGCTGGGGGACGCCATTCCTGTCTGGGCTGGACAGTTGCGCCACGGCGGGGCGCTGGGAATGTCGTGGAACACCCTTGGCCTGTCCCGCGAGGACCTCGTGGCGATCCTGTCTGAGGCTGGCCTGACTGCTCTCGACGACGACCTGTGGCGTCAATTCAGCCACCGCGTCGACTCGTCGATCCACCGCGACCTCATCGTCGCCGTCAAGAGCTGAGCAGACCGAAAGCTCAGGAGAACAGCCGAGCCAACACGGCGAGCTGGTTCCAGCGCTGCACGTTCTCCCCGGCCGAATGGCCTGCGAAAGGATAGACGGCGATCTGTTTCTCGGAGACCATCCCGTCTCCCCATGCGTTGTAGGCCGCCCAGACCGACGACGGCGGCACCACCTGGTCCATCATCGCCACGGAGAACCACGTGGCGGTACGGGCACGACGGGCGAAGTGCAGGCCGTCGAAATAGCCCAACGTCTGAAAGGCTTTGCCACACAGGGACGGATGAGCCGCCAGGTATGTCACGACCTCGAGGTAAGGGCCAGCCGTGGCGATCTCGCAGCTGCGCCTCATATGGCACAGGAAGGGGGCATCGACGAAGGCGCCTGCCAGCTTTATGCCACGCATTGCTGCCAACCCGCACACCGCGATCGTCTGGGCGCCACCCTGGGAGTGACCGAGCACGGCGATCCTGGTCGGATCGACGATCTCCATCTCCCGAGCAGCCTGCAAACACCGGAAGGCATCGGTGAACAACCGCCGGTAATAGTGACCGTGAGGGTCCGACAGGGACTGGGTCATGAACCCGGGAGCGCCGGAACCCTCGTGAACATCCGGGCAGTTCTCGGTCAGTGCGGGGTGGCCCCATCCTTGGCCGCGCGGATCGACGATGATGTGCGCGTACCCGGCCGCGGCGAAGGGCGAACCAATCGGGACCCCACGCGACCCCGAATAGCCGACATACTCGATGACAAGGGGTAACGGCCCTCTGGCTCCAGCTGGGGCGTGCAACCAACCACTCACCCGAGAGCCTTGGTATCCCGCCCACGACAGGTCCCAGGTGTCGATGAGGGCCTGGCGATTGTCAAACGGGGTTGCCGTCACATCCAGCGGAATAGCGGCGTGCTCGTCAAGGGTTTCGGCCCAGAAGGAGTCGAAACCGTCGGGTTCAGGGACGACCGGACGGTAGTTGCGCGCCTCGTCAATACCCATGTCCGTGAGCGCCATGCCCCCATCGTAGGGCCACTTCAACCTGAGGATGCAACGATGGAACCATGCACACCCTGTTCCTCATGAGACATGCCCAGCCCGCATCCCACGCCGCCGGTGGGGACCGGGAACGTCCGCTCACCGACCTGGGACGTCGTCAGGCCCGCGAGGTCGGAATGCGCCTCGGACTACGCAATGTCGGCCATGCGCTGGTCTCCGACGCCCTACGCACCCGGCAAACCTGGGACTGCCTCCAACTGGATTGCCCCGTGGAGTTCATGCGAACCCTGTACTACTGCGGCACAGAAACCATGCGCCAACGCATCGGGGAGATCGACGACGACGTCGACAACCTGCTCGTCATCGCCCACGCCCCCACGATCCCCGGCCTGGCAGCACAGCTGGCCGCGATGAGCGGGGCCGAGGAGGAGGTCGGTTGCTGGTATCCGCCCGCAACCCTCACCGAGGTCGAGGTCGACGGCAGCTGGGCCGATCTGGTCGATGAGTACTTCGACAAGGTGCGCCTGGTCGGGGTCCAGCGGCCGATGTGACGGCTGGACCGTCCACACTCAGCGCAGGATGTGAACCACGGCAGCAACACCACCGGTGCAGGTGGTGTACGTCTCCTCCGTCTTGCACGTCATGGTGTAGTCCTTGCCCGTCACCGGGCTATGGGCATTCACCTCATATTCGCCCTGGGCGTCGCTGGGAATCGCATCGGCGACTTCAAGGGCGAACAGGCATGACGTCGTGCCCACGGCACCGACCGTCGAGGAGCAGATCTCGTCGCCGGCGGGGAGAGTGTCGGCAACCTGGCGAGTCCTCGACTGCGTAAACTTCGGGGTCGAGGGAGCCGAACTGGCCTCGGTCGCAGGTGTCGACTGGAGGAAGCTGGGGGTGGAGTCGATGGATGTGACGCCCTCCTGGGGCTCCTGAGATGCCGACTGCTCGGGCTGGGAACTGGCCGACGGAGTCACCACCGGAGCAGGCTGCCCGCTTGAGCGTCCCTTCGTTCCACCCGCGAACAGCAAAACCGCTCCCAGGATGGCGAGCACGAGCAGCCCGATCACCAAGCCGATGAGCACACTGAGGTGTCGAGACGATTCCTGTGGCGGCAGGGGCTGCGGGGATGGTTTGGCGGGGGAAGACGGCGGCGGAGGTGGGGTGAAGACTGGGTTTTGCGGAACCGTCGCCATCGCACGAGTCCGCTCGGCCTCGGGGTCGCGGAACCACTCACTGGGGAGCCGGGAATCATGCGCTTCTTGATTCTGGCCTTGCGGATCCTGCTGACCCGACCAGGTCTGAGGGTTGGGCCACTGCTGGTTGGCGGTCCATTGCTGAGTCGAGGCGGGATTCTGATGCTGCCACGGCTGGGAGGGCGAGACGTCCTGCCGATTTCGCGGCTCCGATGGAGTCTGCACCCGGGGAATCTCCCTCGTCGGAGCCTGACTGGGGCTCACGGGGTCCTGCTCACCTGTCTCATCGAAAGAGCCGGGATCTGTCATGCGCACAGCGCCAGGCAGGCGCAGGTCCAGCGCGCACTGTCTACAGGCGGTGTCGTGCGCACCCACCTGGGTGCCGCAGCGCGCACAAAACATAGTCTCATCTCCGTCCGTGGGTGGCGCGTCAAGGATATGGCATGCTCTCAAGGCCTCCGCGTCAGGTTCCCGCCATCGGCGTAGCACCGTCGTCATACAGGCCGCGGTCTTCACGTGCTGGTAACGCCAACCAAACGGTTCCCCGACGCTACCAGAGCAAGTGGCAGCACGCACTCTCACCACCCGAACTACCACACGACGCCCACCACAACCTGATCCCCTCCGCGGTGGAAAACTGGGCGCTGAACAGGCCAACAGCCAAACCAGGTGGCAGCAGGCACCCTCACCACCCGAACTACCACAGCGACAGTGGGGGACCCCCAAAAGAGTGATACGGCTCAGCGACCTCGTTCGCGGCCCATACTGGTGACGACGCCGCGACGATCCCCGCCGCTGACGTCGCGGCGTACTTGTCCGTCGGGGGGCTCAGAGCAGGTCGACGGCCTCCTGGGCAGCGCGGGCGCCAGCTCGCAGCGCACCCTCCATGTACCCGTTGAAGGAGGATGCGTACTCGGCGCCGGCGAAGAGCACCCGGCCCAGTGGTTGAGCGAGGATGGGACCGGTGGTCGTCCAGAGACTGGGAGCGAAGTGGGCTCCGTGGCAGCCGCCGGTGTAGGCCTCGGAGAGCCAGTCGCGGTCCAGATATTCGATCGGGGAGCTGGGGGCCTCACCGAAGGCGGACTCGACGACCTCCTCGAAGGCGCGCTGGCGCAGGCTCACCGAGAGTTTGCCGTAGCCAGAAGCCTCCGTTCCCTCGAAGAAGCCCATCAGGACCCCCTTGCCGGTCTCGTCGTCGGAGGTGTCGAAGATGACGCGAACCGCGCCCTCGTCGGCACCCATCTGGCCGGACGCTCCAGAGGTGCGCCACCATGGGCTGTCGTAGACAAGGTAGGCCTTGATGACATTACCTGCGGGCACCTTCTCGGCCATCTCCAGACGCTCTGCCGGAAGGGCTGGGTCGAACTCGATGTCCTTGAGCAGACGCGGCGGCACGGTGACGATGACACTGCGCCCCTGATACTCGGTTCCGTCGGTCGTCGTAACGGTGACGGTCTGGCCGTCAGTGTGGACGCGGCGGACCGGGCTGGAGAGCTTGACGTCGTCGCCGAGACGGCGCGCCAGGTTGCGAGCCACCTGGGCGATTCCACCCTTGACGCGCTGCTGCTTGAGCCCGCCGTTGACGGCGACGAGGGACTCCAGGTCCACCCCGGCGTTGGCCTTCGTCAGACCGTCAAAAAGAGTGGTGTCGTCGGGAGAGACCCCGAAGGCACGACGGAACAAGGCGATGATGTAGTCGCGGCCAGCGTCGGTACGCACATTCGAGACCACCCACTGACTCAAGGACTGGTTGAGCCAGGTGCTGTTCGCCGTCGTCCAACCCTTGTTGTTGGCGACGCGATCGGCCAGGCGACGGAATCTCAGCAGGCCCTGGCCAAGATCAGACAGCTCGAAGGGGCTGAGGGCGTGGGCAGCAGGCTCGGACGAATTGGTGACGTGGGAGACTCGCCCGCGAGCCTTGACGACGACGTCGCCCTCGGTGGAGTCGACCAGTTCGAGGCCCTGCGAGGCGATGAGGGAACGAAGTTCCTCATGGCCCTCACCGACCCATTGGCCACCCAGATCAATGACCTGGCCGTTGGACAACTCGGCGTTCTCGAGACGCCCACCAACCCGTGAGCGGGCCTCCAGAACCGCCACCGAGTGTCCTGCGGATGCGAGTTCTTCGGCGGCCGTCAATCCGGCAAGACCTGCGCCGATAATGATGCTGTCGTACATGCGTCCCCTTGCAATTCCGCTGGACGGCCGAACCGAAAAAGCCAGGCCGCGACTGATGAATCGTGGTGCCTCGATCGTACCGGGCCACCCTGAGGTACTGGATGTCGACCCGGTCTGGTCTCGTGGTTCGCGCTTCCTGAGCTAGTGAACGCAACTCTGAGTTGAGCGAGCTCGTGCGGTACGTTGTCCGCGATGCTCTCCCAGTTCAACTCCCTGTTGCCTGAACTCTTCCGCGCCATTGACCTCACTGGCGTGCTCCTTAACGGAGTGCTGGGTGGCAGGTTGGCCCGTCTCAAGCGCTTCGATGCCGTGGGCTTCTGCGTCTTGGCGATCACGAGTGCGCTGGGCGGCGGTATGGTCCGCGACGTCCTGCTGGGAGCCGCTCCCCCGGTTGCCCTGACTGACCCGCGCTACTTGACGGTCGCGCTCGTCGGCGCTGGCGTGGCGATGTTGTGGAAGCTGGATTCTCGACCCTGGCGAATCGCCCTCATCCTCGCCGATGGCATGGTGCTGGGATGTTGGGCCGCCACCGGAGCCCTCAAGACTCTCGCGGCTGGATTCGGCATCATGCCCGCCCTGTTGCTGGGTCTCATGACGGCCATCGGCGGCGGGATGATCCGGGACGTCTGTGCGGGGAATGTGCCGCAAGTCTTCGGCGGCAACCACTTGTATGCCACACCGGCGCTGGCCTCGGCCATCGTCATGGTCGTGGCGCAAAAGTGTGGGTTCCCCTCCTTCGGCATGGTCATCGCAACCCTCGTCGGTCTGGGGTTCACAGCATTGGCACATCGACGTCGTTGGGTCTTGCCGCAGAATTCGGAATGGACCCTGCAGTTGTCGTCCTCACAGGTGCAGAGCCTGTTGCGGGCACGAGCGGCACGACGTACGGAGAAGATGCGAGCACGCCAGGAGACTCAAGACGGCACCCCCGACGATCCGCAGAAGTAGGGGACCGACCTGTGGCCACATTGGTCACGGCAGCGTCAGGAGGCTGACGTGGGATGCGATGTTCCTGTGGTCCGAGGCAGGCCCATGGTCTCGTCGACCCTGAGACCGTCGGGCAAGGCGTGGGCTACCAGCAGGACGAGGCTGTTGTGGCGCCACGCGTTGATCTCAGAGACGATGACACGGCTGGACTCCTCATCGACCCCATTGAACGGTTCGTCGAGGACGACGACGTCAAACTCCCCCGTCGTGCACATGACATACCACAGCCGTTTCGCGGTTCCCGTCGACAAGGTGGATGTGCGGTAGTCGAACCATTCGTCGAGGCCGAATTCCTTGGCTCGCGATATCGGCTCCTCCCTGTCGCAACCTGCCAACCGAGCGGCAAGAGTCAGATGGTCGACCATGCTGAGGTTGGGATGCAGTGACGGTTTGGCGCGACAGACCCGTCGTCGCGTCCGTAGTGCAGGATCTGACGCCTTCGTTCCACAGACGAGCAGGTCGCCGTGAGTGGGCCGCAGATAGCCCGAAATCCCCTCAATGAGGGTCGACTTGCCGGCCCCGTTTGGTGCATCGAGTCGCGCTGTCGCCGGACCGTCGAGGCGGAAGGACAGATCTTGGACGACTGGCCGATCCGGGGAATAGCCGAGGGTCAGGCCAATGGCCTCGATGGCAGGGCGAGGACGCGTTGTCTGGTCAACCATGTTGCACCTCCCAAGAGAACGAGCGTCGACATGAAACCGATCCAACCGACCCCGTGCAAGGCCGCCATGAGGATGACGGCCATCATCGCTGTGGACGCCACAACACTGAGCAGGGCGACGGACGTCGAGGCCGGAACCGTACCGTCTGGAAGAGCCGCGTCACTGGCCACGACGGCAGCAGCGACCCAGGCGCATGCGATCGACGCCCAGACCACGAGCAGCGGAATGTAGGCGTTTCCGCCCAGCGCACGGGTTGCCACTGCGGCAGGTGCGACGACGAAGAGACCACAGAGAACGGCAACGGCCAGGGGCGCGATCGCCAGAGTTGTCGGGTTGGCGCCCAGTTCCCACGCCACTCTCCAGCGCGGCGCCAGTGCGGCAGGCCCGATGCGTACCGACAGCAGGTCCGAAACCACCAGCCCCAGGATCAGTAGCAGGATGGCCGAGAGTTGATTGACGATCCGCGTCGGCAGATTCACACTCGTTGCGCCCGGCACCATCGAGGAGATGGCGACAGCGAATGCGCCGATGCCCCACACCAGGAAGACCATGCGCGCGAGCGCGGCCGCGACCGGGACTGGTGTCAGATCGCTCATGGCCACGCGCAGCCACGGGCTGATCCCTTTCAGCCGACGCAAGCGAACTGTGGCCTTGTCCTCAGACACTCTGTTTGCGACCAAGAATGGAGCAGATGTCAGGGAGACGAGTCCGGTGGCTGCCGCGACGCCGGTTGCGATCGTCACCACGGCGACGCCGACAGCGATCCATGTCCAGGTGGGCTGTTGGACGGCGGGAAGGTGCTGAAGGCCGACATCGGCCACCCATCTGACGATCAGGGCAAGGACGATTCCGCTCGCAGCTCCGCTGCAGGCAGCCACCATCTGACTGGGGCGATGCGAGTCTTTGAGTTTTGCGGCAGCCCATGACGTAGTGGCCACCATGCCCGAGGCGGTGGTAACCGGAATCACCACCAGAGCACCTACCGCGGCGGGCGGTATCCCCGACAACGACGCTCGCAATCCGGTACCCCAGGAGAGTCCCGCGACGACCGCAGTCGTCATCATGAGCCTTTCCAGCATTTCTGCCACAACGACATCGAACCGCGAGATGTCCAAGGCACGGAAAAACTCAGCGCATGGATGGTTCGCCAGCCGGATTCGCCGAGAGGTCAGCGTCTCCCGAAAAGCGTGAAGAATGAGGATGTACACGCCGATGACCAGCGGCAATGCCACTGCAACGATGGCACCGCCGTGGGCAAGCCGGCCGACGAGCCAGTCGAATCCGACGATCGCCACCGCGAACGCCAGCGAGAAAGCCAGGAAGACGACGAGCATCCGCATCACTCGATAGCCCTTGAGAGAGAATCCCCACCCGAGGGCGTCAAGGGAAGAAGCATCGCAGATGTCGTGGGCTGCCCGGAAGGTCGGTGCTGTCACAGGCGATCCCGGGTTCTCTGAGAATCGATGTCCGCTTGAACCATGACCGCGACTGTCGCGCAGCACACGGCGATGACGCCGGCAGGAATCACCATGGCCCCGGCAGCGCTGAGTTTTCTTCCCAGGGTTCCTTGGCAGGCACCGAGGCAGATCGCTGCGCTGAGGAATGCGGAAATGTCGAGTCGAAGGCGTGTTCCCGGAAGGACAGCTACCACTGCCAGCAGCACCGCCACGATGATGCCGACGATGCCCACTGTGACGTCAACGACGTGCGGATCCTTCGCCAGCGTCATCACCGCACACACGCCAAGGGCGACGGCCAGAATTCCCGCAAGAATCCGCCGGGACCGCATGTACAGAACCTGCATGAATACTCCTCGCTTCCGCACAGCAAGGGGAAATCGCGCTGGTCGACAACAACAACGCAACCGCGACAGGTGATAGACCGATGTTTCCCGCGCTGGGGACGCACATCACCCTACATTGGTTCAGTCGCGTCTCGACGTCAGTCGGCCCCACTCCTCACTGAGGAGCGGCTCCAGCTTTTCCGGAGGAACCGTATTGCCCCAGTAGGCCCGGGCAGCCGCGGCCACGATTCTGGGGAAGAGAAGACGAATTGCGTCCTCCACGGTCGGGATGAATTCACACCACAAACTGACGTTGACCCCCAGCATGCGTGAGTCTTCCGGAAAGCGAAGTTCAAGAATTTTGTCGACGGGCACCGCAGGCTTCATGCCGAAAGCATCTGGAAATCCTTCAGAAGGCTCCCTGTTGAGATACAGATAGTCGGCGTCGTAAAACACCCACGGATTCCCACTCTGACGTGCCGCTTCAACCCCACGACGAGGCCGCCAGCCACACACCAGGTCGTCGTCTCGCAGCCCAGTCACAGTGGCCTCGTCCCACACCGCGCATGTCCGTCCGTGCCCGTCGAGGCGTCGCCTGGCAACGTCTGTGAAGGCTTTGTGAACCCCGGTGCCGTCGACAACGCCGTGGTCTGTCATCCAGGCGCGTGCGCTCTCGGAGCCCTCCCAGAACTCCATGTCGCACTCGTCTCCACCAATGTGGACGATGCGGGAAGGGAAGAGGTCACAGATTGAGTCCACCGCAGCTTCAACGAAGGCGAAGGTCTCCCCTGAAGGCCACAACAAATTGTTTCGGAGGTGTTTTCCGCCCATCAGGGCGCCGACGTGGGTAGGTCCAGCCGCGATTTCGGGGTTTCCCAGCTCTGGGTAAGCCAGGATGATGGCTTCAGCATGACCGGGCAGGTCAATCTCTGGCATGACCTCAATTCCATAAGCCTCGGCGACGTCCAACACTTTCTGGATGTCGTCGGCGGTGTAGTAGCCGGAATTGTCCGTGCCGGCCCAATCATGCTGATAGGTCGCCAGCCGGGCGCGATCAACATTCGTGTAGTCGTCAAAGTCCATGCGCCGGCGCGCACTCGAGATCTCGGTGACCCTCGGGTAACCCTTGACCGGTACGCGCCAGCCGGAATTGTCCGTGAGGTGCCAGTGCAATCGCGTGAAGTGGTAGCGGTGGAGCAGACCAAGTAGGTCGATGATGGTGCCCACCGGCCAGAAGGTTCGCGAGGAATCCAGAAGATACCCGCGCCACGGATAGGCGGCATGATCTTCAATTCCCAGCCGCGCGGCAGCTTCCGGCCCCGTCACCACAGACGGCCCAAGGCCGTCGAGCCTGTGGCTCAGGCTTGTCATCTCAATGACGTCGTATGTGAGCTTCTTTTCCGGATTCTTCCGAGCGAAGGCCCTCGCGGGGTGCTCCTGCGCCTGGTCCGAGATGGAATCGCACATGGACCGAACTGGTACCGACTCTCCTCCATCCTCAGCCTTCGCCGCGGTGCCACAAGAGGATGATGAGCCGCCGACGTCAGCGGGCAGGGTGGGAACTGCAGCCTGCGAAGCCAGCGCCAGTTCTGGGGAGACCGAACGCTTCATGTCGTTCATGTTGTGGGCCTTTGCACATCGTCGGGGTTGAGACATGGAGCCGCCTGAAGCCAACGCTCGTGCTTCACACTGACATCTCTTAGGAATCTTTGTCAAGTATATTAACGATTGACGGTGTTTGAGGTACGTTTTGTGTCATGGTGAACGTGGAGACGTAATCTGCGCAACGGTCCCTCCAACAACCCCACATCGAACATGCCTACTTCACACGAACCGTTATTCCTGTCAGCCCTGGCGATCAACGGCCCAGCCCAGCGCGCGGACCTTGCGCGCCATATTGGAGTGTCCCGAACCAGTGCCTCGAATCTGGCCCGCACCCTCAAGGACACCGGCCTGATCGAGGACCTGCCCAAACCTGGCGTTTCGGCATCTCGCTACCCCCTCACGACGAGTGCGACGGCTGGCCTGCTTGCCGCGATCATCGTCTCCGACGAAGAGGTCGGCGTCGCGATCTCCCATCTCGATGGATCCCGTCAGGCGAGCGCTGCCGCAACTGTCGACCCCACTGATTCGCCGCGAGTCTGGGTGAGAACCGGCATCCAGCAGGTGAAAGACCTCGTCGCCGACCGCTACCCATCTGAGCCCACTCCCAGCATTCGGCAGTGTGTGGTCGCAGTACCCACTCAGGCAGACGCGGTCACCGGGGAGGTTTATCCCTCACCTGCCTCACGTCGATGGATCGGCATCAATGCCCGCGAAACCGTCTCGACAGCGCTGCAATGCCCCATCCGCATCAACAACACCGCCCGGATGGAAGGCCTGTGTGAACACAACGCTGTCAACACTGCCTCATCATCGGTGACCTGCTACGCACGGTTCAGCCGGGGCGTCACGCTGAGTCACGTCGTCCACGGCAAGATTGCCGCCGGAGCCCACGGCGGCAGCGGAGAGCTGGGGCACACTGTGGTCGATGCGTCTGGTCCTCAGTGTTCGTGCGGTAACCAGGGATGTCTCATGCAGTACACCTCCATCCCCGCCCTGCAGGACAGGATTCGTCGTATGTGGCCAGACACAGAGCATGGGCAATCCGGTAGGCCAGCACCAGATCTGCCAAAACTCCTCGCTACTGCCCCACCCACCTGGCCTCACGAAATCAGCGATGTACTGAGGGAGGCGGGAATGATCGCGGGACGTGCACTCGCAAATGTGGCAAACCTGCTCGACCCCGACCTTCTTGTCATTGGCGGGGAACTGGGCGTCGCGGACTCACCATTCTTCGACGAGCTCGTGCTGACGATCCGGCAGCGCACTCTGCCGCTGATCTCAACTCATGTGACGATCACCCGCGCTGATTCCTCACGTGATCTCAGACGCGTTGCGTTGGCGGCGATTGAGAGCTTGCGCGGGGACAGTGACCTCATGACGACAATCTGCACCAATCTCACCGGCCGGTGACGTGCCTGGCCATCATGGATACTTGTCGGCCCTCTTCGGGACCAGGCCCTGGGGGACGGAATTGGGGAGTTGATCAGTGCGCAACTCACTCAGGTCGGTGCACTTAGTCGGCGCAATTAACGGGTCTCATGAGAGGCAGGCCGAACACTCGAACTCCCTCGTGGTGGCTGATGGCGTCATTGATGAGTTGGGTGACTCGGAGCGCAACCGCGTCGCCTCGATGACCGTGGCATTGAACTGGAGATCGTCGCCGTCGAAGCCCTCGATACCAAGACCGGCATGCCAATTCTGCTGGTCCTTCACGTTATGCCAACAGTACTGCGAAGGAAGGCTGAACCATGAACAAGACCGTGACCATCAATCTGGGAGACGGGCCCGTCGAGGTCATCAACGGCGGGGATATTGACCTCGACGTCGAGGATGTGCGCCTGCCAGGCGGTACCCGCGTCACCAACGAGCTCGTAGACGAATGGGCCGAGGAACTTGAAGGCCGTGGCGGACGCCCCAGTCTCGACCCCGCTGGAGGCCCGTCGGTGAGGCTCGCATTCCGCGTGCCTGAAGACGTCAGCAGTCAGGTCGACGCGCTGGCCGCCCGACAAGGGCTCCGTCGCTCCGACGTGCTCCGCGCCGCACCCGATCAGTACCTGGCCTCAGCCTGAGCCCGGCGGCGTGTGATACGTGGCAATACTCATATCGCCCTCCGTGCCCGGCTCACGGAAACTGGGGGGTTTAGTGGAGCCAACTACGGGAATCGAACCCGTGACCTACGCTTTACGAGAGCGTCGCTCTACCGACTGAGCTAAGTTGGCACACCTGCCACGGCAGGCCCGCCCGACTATACCGGCATGACGACCTCTTCGCGAAACCAACGCCCTTCTTGCTGGAACACCACACGACACACACCTGTCCGCGAGGTTCGATAACGTCATCTACGTGACCAACGACAACACACACACCGCCCACCAGATGGGATCAGAAGTCGACAACGTTGCCGACCATCACTGGGATGCCCTGGTGCAGGCCAGCCCGACGCTTGCCACCGCCCTCGGCCTGGACCTCAACCAGGACGAGTACGACGACATGTCCCCCACCGGCATCGACGCCCAGTACCAGCGCGTCATGGATACCCTCGACCGCCTCGACCAGGCCATGCCTGCCGACGACACCGACAAGGTCACCGTCGCCGCCATGCGCTCCAACCTCGGGCTGGAGGCCGAAAGCCATGACAAGGGATACGACCTTCTCAGCCTCAACGGCATCGCCTCGGGCGTGCATGAGATCCGCGAGGTCTACGACGCCATGCCCACCGAGACTCCCGAACAGGTGTCCACGATCGCACGTCGTCTGCACGCCACCGGCCCGGCCCTGGACGGCTGGCTGGAGACCCAGCGCGCCTCTATCGATGCCGGTATCGCGCCCGCCATCCGTCAGGTGAACCTCCTCGTCGAGCAGATCACCTCCTGGACCTCAGACGGTGGGTTCTTTGACGACTACCTCAAACGGACCGCCTCTGACGACCTGCCCGGCTCGGTCAAGTCAGACCTTGCCGAGGGTATCGACGCGGCCAAGGCCAACTTCCGTCGCACCGCAGAAACCCTTGCCACCGACATCGCCCCGCTGGCCACCGAGACCGACGCCGTCGGCATCGACCGTTACCGTCTGGCTTCCCGCCAGTTCGTCGGCACCACTGTCGACCTCGCCGAGACCTACGAGTGGGGCAAGCAGGAGCTCGCCCGCATCGAACAGTTGCAGCGCGAGACCGCCGAGCGTATTCGTCCGGGTGCCAGCGTCAAGGAGGTCATGGCGGTCCTCGACGCCGATCCGGCCTACCGCATCAACGGCACCGAAGCCCTCAAGGCATGGATGCAGGAGCGCGCCGACGAGGCCATCTCCTCCTTGGACGGCACCCACTTCGAGGTCCCCGAGCAGGCTCGCCACATCGAGGGCATGATCGCCCCGACCCACGACGGCGGCGTCTACTACACGTCTCCTTCTGACGACTTCTCCCGTCCTGGCCGGATGTGGTGGTCAGTGCCCGAGGGCGTCGACACCTTCACGACCTGGCGAGAGCTGACCACCGTCTACCACGAGGGCGCCCCAGGTCATCACCTGCAAACCTCCTCGGCCATCGCGGCTCGTGACGAGCTCAACTCGTGGCGGCGCAACTACTGGACCTCTGGCTACGGCGAGGGATGGGCCCTCTACGCCGAGTGGTTGATGGCTGATCTGGGCTACATGGACGATCCCGGTCACTTCATGGGTCTGCTCGACGGGCAGTCCATGCGCGCCGCCCGCGTCGTCCTTGACATCGGCCTGCACTGCCAGTTCGAGGCCCCCGAGGAGGTCGGTGGCGGCGAGTGGAACTGGGACAAGGCCTGGACCTTCTTCAACAACCACGTCTCCATGGATGAGGGATCGGCACGCTACGAAGTCAACCGCTACTTCGGCTGGCCCGGTCAGGCCCCGTCGTACAAGCTCGGTGAGCGTACCTGGCTGGAGCTGCGGGAAGCCGCAAAGGCCAAGGACCCGAACTTCGACATGAAGGCCTACCACACCAAGGTGCTGCGGATGGGTGCTCTGCCGTTGGACGTGCTGCGTCGAGCGGTGCTGTCCTGACGATTGATGCCCCTGATCCTGCCGATCGGCGACGAATCGGTGGGATCAGGGCAGGCCTTCTCACATCAAGGATTTCGCACGCACAAGGCACCGACGTAGCCGGTGTCGTGGCTGAGTTCATGGCGGACTGAGACCCGCGTCAATCCTTGCGGGCAACTCGTACCAGGCTTGACGACATCTTTGACGTAGCGGGCGCCGTCCTCGTCACACCCCACTTTCGGGATACGTCCGTCGTCGACCCGCGACCCGACCATGACGCACTGTCCGTCAACGGATTCCAAGTCGTTCCACGCATGGGACCTCCATGCCCACTCCAGGGCAAGAAGTGCGGCGGCGAGCAGGGCCAAGCCCGTGACGCGCAATATGATGCCAATGACATGACGCTGACCCAAGGTCATGAGCGATCCCCCCTCACGACGACAAGGGTAACGACCTCTCCCAAACCTCCAGACAGGCACGCACGTCTGTGCAACAGCCGTCACCGACGAGCGATACCGCCGCACCTCGACGTCGTCTCGCCATGTCCGTTCGTCATGGTCTGTTGTCAACAAACCGTCTTGTCCTTGGGGACCTTCCCATTGTTGACGTACCCCTCAACAGCCTTCTTGACGCACTGGTTACCCAACTCCCAGGCCGAGTGACCGGCTCCCCGCCAGGTCAGCAGCACCCCCGATGCCAGCTGGTCAGCCATCCACTCGGCCTGCTCATAGGGTGTGGCGGGATCGCCAGTGGCACCCAGCACCAAGATCGGTGCCGCGCCCTGAGCTGTCAGGTACAACTGGTCTGCCGGGTGAGCGGTCCAGACCTCACAGGTCGGCGTCATCCCCAAGGCCTTGCCGAGGGTCGGTCCCTTCGCTGCCTCTTTGGGCCATTCCTTGCGAAGATAGTTCAGACCGAAGTCAGCTTGATCCAGGCAAGAAATCGCAGGGAAGGCAGAGGCGATCCTCTCCCACTGACCGTTGTTGCCACGCCCGTTCAAGAAATCGGAGGCCGCCAGCAGGTAACTTCCGTTTCCATCCTTCATGGCACTCTGCAAGGATCCCCCGAGAAGCGGATATGCCTCCTTGCCCGAATACAGGAAAAAGGCGATACCGGTCGCCGCCAGGCTTTGCGTCAAGGTTCGGTTCTCAACCTTGATCGGATGGGAGTCAAGACGGTCGAGGAAGTCCAGGGTGGCCTTGCGGACCTCGGCCTCGGTCTTGCCCAGCGCGCAACGCCCCTCCTGCTTGGCACACCACGAGGCAAAGTCACCGAAAGCCCGATCGAATCCGACGATCTGGCTCACCGTGTCATGGTTGGTGATGTTGACCGTCGAGTCCAGCACCATCCGTCCAACCCGCCCGGGGTACAACTCGGCATAGGTGGCACCCAAGAAGGTGCCGTACGAAATACCCAGATAATCAAGCTTCTTGTCCCCGACCAGATGCCGTAGATAATCCAAGTCACGAGCGGTGTCGATCGTCGAGATGTGATCCAGTAGAGCCCCGGAATGGGTCCGGCAACTGCGCGCAAAATCCTGCGTGCCACGCACGAGTGCCTGCCACTCGACCTCATCGTCAGGGGACGCGTCAAGGTTGAACAAAGCGTCCATCGTCTTCGCAGGACCACAGTCAACGTGGGTCGACTGGCCGGTTCCACGCGGGTCCCACCCGATGACGTCATGGTTGGGAAAGGCCGACGACTTGAAGCTGTCCATCATCTCCTGGCCCGAACCGCCAGGGCCACCGGGGTTGACGAAAAGGGTCGCCTTCGACGAGGAGGCCGGTTTGCGCTTGAGAGCCAAGGTGATCGCCGGACCGTCAGGATCGTCCCAGTCCAGCGGCACGAGAACCTTGGCGCACTCGAACTTGCCACATGCACGCCACGAAATCGTGCGTGACCGGTACCGGTTCATCCCTTGACCGGCCGGCGGTGCGCTGAACTGCTTGTTGTCCTTCAATGCCGGGGGCACGGTCTGACGGTCTGGGCTCTGCGGACCTGCCATGAGGGCATGGGCCTTCGCGTCGAATGAGGCCACCGGAGGGTTCGGGTCAGCCTTACCCTGAGCCGGCTTGACTGACGCCGTCACCGACGGCGAGGGCGCGGGTTTCGCGGTGGCGGACTGTTGGGGTGTCGACGCGGATTGAGTGATCGTCGGCCCCGAGGCGGGCTCCTCGGTGGTGCACGCTGCCACCGTCACCAGGGAGCAAGCGGCCAAGGCCGCGGCAATCGTGCGTCGTCGCGGATCGCGTCGGGTCATGGATCCTCCTGGATCAGGCGTTCTTGCGTTCCTCATGCAGCCGTCGTCGGCCAGCCGTCGAGCATGCCGACACCAGCGGACAACCTGGACCATCCGGGCCGCTGGCTTCGCCCAAGGCAGCTTCAAAGTCAGCGTAATAGGGGGACTCGTAGCGCAGGCAGCACATGAGTTTGCCGCACGCCCCGGTCACCGCCAGGGGGTTGGACGCCATCCCCTGCTGGGTGACGAGACGATTCGGTACCGACAACGGCTCGGGCAGGAAGGTCTGGCAACACAGCGGGCGGCCACACACCCCCACTCCGCCGACGGCACGAGCGGTGTCACGGCCACGCAACTGACGCAGGTCAATACGTGCGTGCAGGCGCCGCGCCAGTGGCCCAACGATGGTGACGAACTCGACGCGATGGGGAGCGCGGAAATACACCGCAATGAGGCGATCGTCGTCGGACTCCACCAGGTCGATTGCCAGAATCTCCATCTCGACGCCGAGGTCCTCGACGGTGCGCCGAGCGGTCTGCAAGATCTCGGCTCGCTGATGTCGGTCCCGTGCCGCAGCTGCTACGGCCTCGTCGTCGGCGATCCCTGCGCACATCGGCAGGGTCCCGTCGAGGGCAACCTCTTCTGGCCCCCACACGCACCGGCACACCAGTGGACCCTCAGGGGTCGGATAGAGCAACCATGAACCCACCTCGACGTCGAGAGTCCCGACGTCGAGGTGGAAAAGTTGTCCGTATTCGCGGAAGGCGACCGCTACAACTCGGCTCAGTAGCCCGCCTCCTCAGCCTTCGCAGCGGCGCGACTGCGCCGGTAGGCGGCGTCAATCGACCAACCACCACTGCCCAGGGACAGCAGCAGGACGCCACATCCGGCCAGCAGAAGCTCCAATTCTCCCTTGAAGCCCATGGTCTTGAAGATGGCGAAATTGCCCCAGAAGATGAAGGTCAGCGCCAACACCATCATGATGATGACACCGACTCCGGCGACACGGGTGAACAGGCCAAGGATGATGCACACGGCAGCGATGCACTCACTGATGCCGAGCACCCACACGCCGACATGGGCGTATCCACTGGACAGCGGAAGGGTCTGCACGGCGCGCAGGGTCAGATCACGCTGGGTGAGGTGCTGGAATCCGTGAATGCCCAGGATGCCGCCGACGACGATGCGGAACAGGAACATGCCCAAGGAGGCCAGAACCTTGTCGGTGGTGCGCTTGGGGGCCGGCTCAGCAACCGGCTCGGGCTCAGGTTCGGCAGCATGGGCGGCACGACGCTGACGCTCAGCCTCGATCGCCTGGCGATCAGCGCGCTCGCGGGCACGCTGCTCAGCCAGCTCGCGGCGACGACGCTCCTCCTCGAACTCACGATCGTCGACGACGCGGGTCGTCTCGGTGTCGGGACGGAAGACGTCGTCGTCGATGACGCTGGTGCGCTCCGAGTCCGCTGAATCACCGGGGTTGATGACCTCAGTGCGGTTGGCATCAGCATCCACGCGGGAGGCTCCCGTCCGGATGACACGGGTGGTCTCGGCGTCGGTGGAGTCCGCTGCAGTCCTCTTGATCGCCTTGCTCACGCTCAATCCTCACAACTTGGGGACCGCACCGAGGATACGGCACGGCACATTCACACTGTGCCACGAAACTGGCTTCGGCAGCCCCGCAACACACCGGTGTCATCCACTTCGTCATGTCGTGGCGGGCAGGATTCACCACCGGGCGCGGTCTGCTCCCGTCATGGCGATGAGGAGAGTTTCCATCACGAGCAGCGGTGTGACCCCGTGCTCAAGGGAGTTCCTTGCGTCGAGGATGGCGTCGATGGTGGCGACGGTGTGTTCCGGACTCTGGGACTGCGCCACCCGGTGCAGGGAGGCCGACCAGCCGGCATTGACCAGTCGAGCCCCCCGCAGGGCGTTCTCCTCGTCCGGACGCACTGCTTCGGTCTGGATGGCCAGCACATCGCGATGATACGCCGTCAACTCCGTCAAGACGCGATCCAAGGCATCTCGCTGAAGACGCTTCGCACGCGCGGCCTGCTGCTTCTCCAGATCCCGGATGGCAGCCTGGGCATTGCGCGGACGAGCCCCCGATGAACCAAATCCCAGGGCCTTCTCCAACTCGGCCCGCTCGGCGGCATCAACCTCGGCAGTGGCAGCGGCGGCTTCTTCGCTGGCCTGGTTGACCAGGTCCTCAGCCGCTTGCAGACAATCCCCGAGGCTGCGCAGCCGGGTGGGAAGCTCACCGATGGCATTGCGGCGAGATCGCGCCTCCTCGTCGCGGGCCAGACGGCGCGCTCGACCAATGTGACCCTGGCCGGCTCGGGCCGCCTCAGCGGCCATCTCAGGGGGGATCCCGTCGCGTCGGGTGAGCAGGTCTGCCACGGCTTCATCGCGTGGGGTGGCCAGGTGGAGACGTCGACACCGGGACCTGATCGTCACGATGACGTCCTCAGGGGTCGGCGCGCACAACAGCCAAACAGTCTTCGGCGCAGGCTCCTCGATGGCCTTGAGCAGGGCGTCCGCACCCCGTTCAGTGATACGGTCCGCGTCCTCGACGACGACCACCTGGTGACGACCGTGCACCGGGTTCATCGCCGCCCGTCGCACCAACTCACGCACCTCGTCGACGCCGATGGACAGCGCCTCAGTGCGCACCAGGGTGACATCCGGATGAGCCCCTGACAAGGTGGTTCGGCAGGCATTGCACCGCCCGCAACCGTGATCGGCGCACTGCAGCGCAGCAGCGAAGGCCTTGGCAGCGTTGGATCGGCCCGACCCTGGCGGTCCGGTGATGAGCCAGGCGTGGCTCATGGCGTGGGAGGAGCGACCTGGTTGCGCCTGCGCGGCACGACGCAGCACCTCGACGGCCTTCTCCTGACCCACGAGATCGGCCCACACGCCGGTCAACACATCGCTCACACGATTATCGTTGCAGATCGTGGCGACACCTCCGCAGTGACGCCGTTCCATTGCTCATCAGTGAGGAGTTCCTGCACCCGCCTCGCGACCTCCCCACTGATCTCCTCACGACTCGCCCGCGCGTTGAGGACGAGATAACGCTCCGGATGGGCGTCGGCCAGGTCGAGGAAGTGTTGGCGCACCCGATGGTGGAACTCCTCCCCGGCAGCCTCCACGCGATCCTTGGCGGCGATCTTTCCGGCTCCCTCACGAGGGTCGACGTCGAGCAACACCGTCAGATCGGGGACGAGGCCAGCCGTGGCCCACCCGGCAATCTGGGCCACCTCGTCAGGGTCGAGAATCCGTCCGGCGCCCTGGTAGGCGATCGTCGAGTCGATGTAGCGGTCACACACGACGACCTTGCCCTCACGCAAGGCCGGTATGACCACCTCCTCGACGTGTTGGGCCTTGTCAGCGTTGTACAGCAGGGCCTCGGCTCGCGGACAGATCTCCCCCGACTCAGGAGACAGCACCAGGCCTCGAATCCTCTGACCGAGCCAGGAATCGCCAGGTTCACGGGTCATGAGGTGTGAAATGCCCTTCCCGGTCAGCCACTGGTCGAGCAGCCGGGACTGGGTCGTCTTGCCGGCCCCATCACCACCCTCGAAGACGATGAAGAGGCCGCCCAGGTCGCGTCCGGTACGAGTCTGCTGATCAGTCATGGAGAGCCTTGAGAATCTTGCGACGATGCTGTGGCCAGTCATCTCGGAACGACTGTCGAGCTGCAGACAGGGCCGCCCGAGCTCGTTCAACCTGACGCCCAGCCTCGAAAGCCTGCTCGGCAGACATCTCGGAGACATCGACGTCCTCGTCCACACCACCCTTGATACGGGCCAATTCCGTGACGACCGGGCGCAGGCGCTTGGCCACCTTGTCGGCTCGGCCAGTGTCGAGGAGGCCCGCCACTGCGAGGCCATGACGAGCAGACGCCTCAGCCGCCACCCATCCCTGAGAATCCTCGAGATCGTCACAGGCCGCCACTGCTTCAGCAACCGACTCCTTGAGCATCCGCTTCATCATCGAGCGGGCAGGCTGGTCGGGATCAACAGTGACACGAGGCGACCGCGCCGCCACCGTCATCTCCTCGAGCAACTGGTAGTACTCACGAGGAAGGCTGTGGATGCTGATGCGGCCAGGCTCCAGCTCCATCAACCGGCCACACAGCCCCTGGGCGCGCTCGACCCACGACGGATCGAGCAGCCCCGAGATCGCGTCGAGGGTCTCTGACAGGGCACCTATGGCCTTCTGGAGAGGCCGGATGGATCCGTGAACCCCGTCGTGGATGCTGGGAGCTGGCGTCGTCACCGGGTCGTAGCCCATGCCGACCAGTTCAGTGCGGTCCGGGGATTCGGGAAGGACGCGCGGTTCGGTGCGCGTCGTCTCGGTCGCCCCGAGATCCATTCCCTGACACCGCGAGGCCAGGTCCGCCTCGACGACGTCACGCAGCCGTCCGGCCAACTGAGCCGACACCCACGCCTGCGCCCCCGCACCCTCATGCAGATGAGGACGCGGATAATCGGTCAGGGCTCCGGCCCCCGGACCCAGGCGTCGCAACACCGAGGGATGACGGGTGACAGGCACTCCACCCAGGGCCAGGACGCGGCTGGTGAGCCAATCTCGCTGCCCCTCGGTGAGCCCGCGATACGGGTTGATGGTCAGCTCACGGACCCTCGATGTCGTCACCCCGGACTGGGCGACGGCAATCCGGTCATCGCGGATGAGGGCCAATGCGGTGGAGTCAGGGGCCTCCAGGATGGTCTCAAGACGCTCCCACGACAAGGCCGCAACCGGTGACAGGGTCGCCCCACGCAGAAAGGGGCGAGCCAGACAGGCAAAGTCCTCGGGTAACTCGCCGGCAGCGTCCAAGGCCACCGAGCGGTCCACCGGAAGCCACGGCGACCACTCGGGAGCGTCCATGTACCACTCCCCCAGCCCATCGACGACGCGGTGGGCGATGACGATTCCCGACCTCAGCAATCGGTGATCCGGGGAGTCGAGCAGGGTGACCTCGCACTCGATGGTGCGACGGGCCCCGACGGAGGCGACAGTGGTGTGCAGGTCGGTCGGAACCGGTCGAGCAGCCGTCCACGCCAACTCGAAGTACAACGCTTCGGTATTTTCCGAACGCCACGCCGCAGTCATCTCAGCTTCCTGACGACGACTTCGCAGCGGTCTTCTTCGTCGTGGTCGACTTGGACGAGGCTGACTTCGAGGCGGACGTGGTTGTCGACTTCTTCGTGGAGGTCTTGCGAGCGGTCGTCTTGCGTGTCGTCCTCTTCTTGGCCGGGCCCTTGGCCCTCTTCTCGGCCAGCAATTCCTGGGCACGTTCCGGGGTGATCTCCTCGACCGAATCGTCCTTACGCAGGGTCGCGTTGGTCTCGCCGTCGGTGACGTAAGGGCCAAAACGGCCATCCTTGACCACGATCGGACGCCCGGAGGTCGGGTCCTCCCCGAGTTCACGCAGCGGCGGTTTGGCCGCAGCGCGCCCACGCTGCTTGGGCTGGGCGTAGATGGCCTCGGCCTGCTCCACCGTGATGGAGAAGATTTCGTCCTCACTGCCCAGAGACCGTGAGTCCGTGCCCTTCTTGAGGTACGGGCCGTAGCGACCGTTCTGAGCAGTGATCTCGGTACCGTCAGCGGCGGTGCCCACCACACGCGGCAGGGAGAGCAGCTTGAGGGCTTCGTCGAGGGTGACGGTCTCCAGGTTCATCGACTTGAACAGGCTGGCAGTACGCGGCTTCACCTTGCGTTTGGTACGACGCTTCTTGCCGTCCTTGGTGGTCGTCTCGACGATCTCGGTGGCCTCGTCGTCGTCCAGCACCTCGGTGACGTAGGGGCCGAAGCGGCCGTTGCGGGCCACGATCGGACGGTGGCTGTGCGGGTCCAGTCCGAGCTCGCGATCCTGACCGTTCGGGCTGGCCAGCAGCTCCTTGGCGGCCTCCACGGTGAGCTCGTCGGGGGGAAGGGCGTCGTCAACGTTGGCTCGGTTACCGTCGGCGTCCTCGACGTAAGTGCCATACCGACCCACCCGGACGACGACGTCGGAGTCGCCGATCGGGAAGGTGCAGATGGACCTGGCATCGATGTCACCGAGCTCGGTGACGAGCTGATGCAGGCCCTCATGACCCTCGGTGGGTGTCGGGACGTCTCCGTCATCGGGCTTGGCCTGGCCGAAGTAGAAGGCCGACAGCACCGCGACGCGATCAGCATTACCCCGAGCAATCTGGTCGAGGGTCTCCTCCATGTCGGCGGTGAACTGATAGTCGACGAGGTTGGAGAAGTGCTCCTCGAGCAGCCTGGTGACGGCGAAGGCCAACCAGGTCGGGACAAGAGCCGATCCCTTCTTGAAGACGTAGTCGCGGCTGGTGATGGTGCGGATGATCGAGGCGTAGGTCGACGGGCGGCCGATCTCCAACTCCTCGAGCTTCGCCACCAGACTGGGCTCGGTGTAGCGGGCCGGCGGGCGGGTGTCGTGACCGTTGGCCGTCACCTCGCGCGGATCAACGTCCTGGCCCTGTGAGAGCTGGGGAAGACGCTTCTGGGCATCGTCGGAGGTTCCGTCATCAACGGACTCCACGTAGGCACGCAGGAAGCCGTGGAAGGTGATGGTGCGACCCGAGGCCGTGAAGGTGGCGGTCGTGACGTCACCGTCGGCCACGCTGATCGGGGAGGATGGGGTGGCATCGATCGTCACCGAGAGGGTTTCTCCCTTGGCGTCAGCCATCTGAGAGGCCAGGGTGCGCGTCCAGACCAACTCATAGAGCTTGAACTTGTCGCCGGTCAGGCCGGTTTCGGCCGGGGTGCGGAAGTGCTCACCGGCCGGGCGAATGGCCTCGTGGGCCTCCTGAGCGTTCTTGACCTTGGAGGCATAGATGCGCGGTGCATCCGGGACGTGATCAGACCCGTAGAGCTCAGCAGCCTGGCTGCGGGCCGCGTGAATGGCCTCCTGGGACAGGGCCACCGAGTCGGTACGCATGTAGGTGATGTATCCGCCCTCGTACAGTTCCTGGGCCACCGACATGGTGCGCTGGGAGGTGAAGCCGAGCTTGCGGCCGGCCTCCTGTTGCAGGGTCGTGGTGCGGAAGGGGGCGTAGGGGCGGCGGGTGTACGGCTTGGACTCGACCTTGGTGACGCGGAAGGGGGCGGTCTCGAGGGCTTTCGCGATACTGGTCGCGGCGGCCTCGTCGAGTCGACGCACCGTCGAGGTGAGGTTGCCGTGAGAGTCGAAGTCGCGTCCGGCGGCAACCTTCGTGCCATCCAGGGCGACCAGACGGGCCTGAAACTCGTCGGAGTTGGCGGCCAGGGTGGCCTCCATGTCCCAGTAGTTGGCGCTGGTGAAGGCCATCCGTTCGCGCTCACGGTCGACGACCAGACGGGTGGCCACCGACTGCACACGCCCGGCAGACAGACGCGGCAGCACCTTCTTCCACAGCACCGGGGAGACCTCGTAGCCGTAGAGACGGTCGAGAATGCGTCGGGTCTCCTGGGCATCGACGAGGTCGGTGTCGAGATCTCGGGTGTTGGCGACGGCCTCATTGATGGCCTTCTCGGTGATCTCGTTGAAGACCATTCGACGCACCGGAACCTTGGGTTTCAGCTCGTCGAGCAGATGCCAGGCAATGGCCTCCCCCTCGCGGTCACCGTCGGTGGCGAGCAGGAGTTCGTCGGACTCCTTGAGCAGGGTCTTGAGCTCGCGGATCGTCGATCTCTTCTCCGGGGAGACGACGTAGATGGGGGTGAAGTCGTCGTCAACATTGACGCCGGTGCGCGCCCAGGGCTCGCCCTTCCACTTGGCGGGCACTTCGGAGGCGCTGGTAGGCAGGTCACGCACATGCCCCTGACTGGCACGCACGGTGTACTTGGGTCCCAGGTACCCAGCGATCATCGTGGCCTTGTGGGGTGACTCGACGATGACGAGGCTCTTGGTCGGTGACATTCCTGCCTTCTCCGTTGACGTGGTGTGAGCTGCCGGGCTGCCCCGAACAGGACGGTCCGCGGCCCAATGTAGCGACACCGTCACCGGTGGTCGCGGGTCAACCGTAACAACAGGCGTCGCATCCGGCACCTTGGGATCACTCGAGACGAGAACACCCTGCCCCCGACGAACCCGTTCGGACAGCCTGTTTCAGACCGGCCGGCAGACGATTGGGGGCAGGGCGCGTTCACGTTATGCGAGAACGCCTCAGTCCTGCTTGGTGAGTTTGATATGCCATTCCCCCGGGCCCTCACTGAGGTAGTCGACGCCCAGCGTTCCGTTGATCTGCTCGAGCTGACTCAGCAGGGGCAACGGGTTGTGCGGAGCAATGAGGACCATCGAGGCGCCTGGCTGCAGCTGGGCGAATGCACCGATGACCGCGCCGTGGCGGATGGCGTGCGGAATAGTGCGCACGTCGAGTTCGGGCAGTCCGGCGTCGCTCTCACCGCCGCTGCAGTGATGGGTCTCGGTAAGTGGGATCTCGTGGTGATCGGTCATCGGTTCTCCTTTTTAATGATTTCCTCATTAAAATTATCGCACGAGGGAACCCGATGCCACTGGGGCCCGCAATGGTCACCGTTCACCGATTCGTGCAGACTCAGACAGCCTCCAGAATGCCGTGGCGCAGGCACTCACGGACCAACGGGAGCACCTCGGCGAGGAGGTCCTCGTGGTCGACCTCGAGGATCGCCGAGACGGCGCTGGTGATCTGGCCCAGGGTGAGTTCCCCGTCGCAGGCTCCCAGCACTCCACCGGAAGCCGTCGTCATCTCGACGGCCCGGCACAGTCCACGGCGTTGACGCAACACGATGTGCTCGGGGTCGGCGGCTCCCGGCCGTCCGGTGGTCTCGTTGTCGACGTCAGGGCCAATCCGCCAGCGCCCTGCCAGCAGGTCCTCGTCACTCAGCCGCGCCCAGGTGACGGCCTGGGAGCGCTGTGCCATCGTTTCGCCAATCGGCTGGGCGACCTGCCAGGGCCATTCCTCGAAGGACAGGTCCGGCTCGTCGCGACCAGCCTTGGTCAGGGTGATCCAGCCCAGGGAGACGCCAGTGACATTCAGGGTGTCGAAGTAGGACAGCCATTCGTCGTAGCGGGGACGCCACTGGGCAGATCCGTCCAGACCGGCGTCGGTCAGCCAGGTCTCGATGTATTCGTAGACGTCGAGGTGTTCCCGTTCCACGACCCACAGGTCGCAGCCGGTCCCCTCGACCCAGGTGGCCAGGCGTTCGGACCATGGCTGATCGCCCATGTGGGCCCAGTTGGCAAGGACCTGGAGCGTGCCGCCGTCGTTGAGGTGGGCTGGGGCGCCACGGACGACGGCCTCCACCAGCCCGTCCCCGGAGAATCCGCCCTCTCGGTAGACCAGACGCTGACCGTTGGGGCTGGGAGGAGCCATGACGTATGGCGGATTGGTGACGATGAGGTCGAAGGTGTCGTCCCCGGTGGGCTCGTAGAGGGACCCTTCCCGGATGTCCACGTCGGCATGGGAGAGACCGAAGGTGAGTTCGGCCATCTGGAGGGCTCTCGGGTTGATGTCCGTGGCGACGACGCGGTCGGCGTGGCGAGACAGGTGGAGGGACTGGACGCCACAGCCGCAGCCCATGTCCAAGGCGCTTCCCACATGGGTGGGGATGGTCATCTGGGTCAAGGATATTGATGCCGGGGACACCCCCAGCACGTAGTCAGAGCGGGTCCTGGTGATGACCTTGTCCAGACCGGGGGTGAGGTCGGAAACCGTCCACCCGGAGGCACCGTCGTCGGGAGAACCGTAGGGACGCACGTCGGCCAGGGCACGGACCGTCGACCCGTCGAGGCTCACGAGTCCGGCCTCGGCAAGGGTTGCCAGCGGCAGCGAAGCGAGCTGCTCGACGGGGACCGGCTGTTGGAGCAGCCACAGCCGGATGGCCCCAGCCAGCGGATCAGTGCGACCTGCGAGGGTTCTGGATGCCGGGGTGGTGGCGTTTCTGGCCAGTCCACGCTGACCGGACTCTCCGATGGCGGCCATGACGGGGTCAGTGAGGTAGCCGATGTCGATGAAGGTGTTGCGCACCTGTTCGATCTCGTGTGCGGTGAGGTGTCTGCCCATGGTGGCAATCTTGGCGCGTGGCCGTTCCATCTGTCCCATCGACCCGCGACGGGAGGGCTGTGTCTCGGCTGCTGGCCAGCCCCCAGGTGGTCCACGTCGATCATCGTGACGCTGCGGCTGGGCGCACCTGCGCGTGGCCGTCATGGCTGCCCGAGGATTGCCGTCAGGCCGTGGAGAAGGCCGGCATTTCGCGTCCGTGGGAGCATCAGGCGCGGTTGGCAGAGTTGGCCAGAGCCGGTCACCACGCCGCCATCTGCACCGCGACGGCCTCGGGCAAGACACTGGCCTACCTGTTACCGATCATGGCTGCAACGGCGTCGGCGACCCCCGTTCTACCCGAGCCACCCACCCCGAATCTGCCGGCCTCCCTGCGTCATTCCTTGAGACGTAACAGCGCGTTGTATCTGGCACCGACGAAGGCCCTCGCCCATGACCAGGCTCGGGTGTGTCGGGAGATCGGGCCGCGTGACTGGTTCGTGTCCACTCTTGACGGTGACTCCGATGACGCCGAACGACGCTTTGCCCGTGAACAGGCCCGATATGTCCTCACCAACCCGGACATGCTGCATCACACGGTGTTGCCCTCCCACTCCCGGTGGGCCGGGCTGCTGGGGAGCCTGAGGTATGTCGTCATCGACGAGGCGCATCGGTATCGCGGGGTCTTCGGGGCCCATGTGGCCCAGGTCATCCGCCGGTTGCGTCGGCTGTGCCGGATGCATGGCGCCGATCCGGTCTTCCTGCTGTCTAGTGCGACGTCGACGAATGCGGCTGAGGCTGGGGCCCGACTGCTCGGGGTGGACAAGATCGAGGTGGTCGACGAGGACTGCTCCCCTCACCCGGGTCGTGACGTCGTGCTGTGGCAACCAGCCGAGTCTCTGTCCAGTGATGCCACCGAGGTGGTGGCGGATCTGGCCGACGCCGGGATGCAGACGATCTGTTTCGTCGCATCCCGGTCGCTGGCAGAGGTCATCTCCGCCCGCGCGCAAGACCGGGTGACCAGCGGCGCGCGGATCGCGTCCTACCGGGCCGGCTACCTGCCCGAGGATCGTCGGGCTATCGAGGCCGGGCTGCAGGACGGGTCCGTGCGGGCCGTGGTGGCGACCAATGCCCTGGAGCTGGGCGTGGACGTCTCAGGGATGGACGCTGTGGTCATCGCCGGTTACCCCGGACGGTTGTCGGCCCTGTGGCAGCAGGCCGGTCGGGCTGGACGAGCAGGACGAGATGCCCTCGTCATCCTCATGGCCAGGCAGAATCCCCTGGACCAATACCTGTTCAGCCACCCGGAACTGTTGTTCTCCTCCGCGGTGGAGTCGACGGTTCTACACCCGGACAACCCCTATGTCCTTGGTCCGCATCTGGCGGCAGCCGCCCAGGAGGCCTACCTCTGCCCGACCGACGAGGAGTTCTACGGCTCGGCCTTTGCGCCAATGTGCGAGATGTTGACTGCCCAGAAGGTGCTGAGACGACGCGGGGATCGGCTGTTCTGGACCCGTCCGGAGCGGGCCGTCGACGCCATCGACCTGCGATCGGCGTCTGGTCACGGAATCGACATCATCGACGCGGTCACCGGCAGGGTGATCGGGGTCGTCGATGAGGCCGCCGGGGACCGCACCGTCCATCCCGGTGCGGTGTACCTGCATCAGGGTGACCAGTGGCTGGTCGACGAGTACGACCCCACCGAGCACCGCGCCCTGGTCCATCAGGATCTGCCGGGCTACTGGACCCAGCCACAGTCGGCGTCGACGGTGCGCATCATCCGAGAGGAGAGGCGCCGAGAGTTCGGGCCGGGGTACGTGGCGTGCGGGCAGGTGGAGCTGACCGAACAGGTCGTCGGATATCTGCGGCGCGACGAGATCACCAATGACGTCTGGGACTCCGCAGCCCTGGAGATGCCCACCCACACCATGATCACCCAGGCATGCTGGTGGGTCATCCCCGATGCCGTTGTGGCTGAACTCGGCTTGGACGCCGTCCACCTGGCGGGGGCTGCCCACGGCGCCGAACACACCGCCATCGGGCTGTTGCCGATGTTCTCCCCGTGCGACCGGTGGGACGTCGGTGGGGTGTCGACGGTCATGCTGCCCGACACCGGGGCGTGCACGATCGTCGTCCACGATGGCCAGGCCGGTGGGGCTGGTTTCGCTCAGGCGGGTTTCGACCAGGCCGAACAGTGGTGGCATGCGACCGCTGTGCGACTGGCCCAGTGTGAGTGCGAGTCGGGGTGTCCGGCCTGCGTCGTCTCTCCCAAGTGCGGCAATGCCAACCAGATGCTCGACAAGGCCGCGGCGGCCGCGCTGACAGCGGCGATGGATCCTCGGGCCTGATGTCATCCGATCCTGCCCGCCACCCCGGAGGGAGCGGTCACCTCGCTGAGCCGTGACAACCCCGACGTCACCTGTATTCGTCCTTGTCAACCCCCTGTTCTTGGCTCACTCGACCGGGCCGGCCCGAGAAGACTTCACCACCGTGGTGGGCATACCGGGAAGCTCCCATCCGCGATGGATCGTCACCGCCACTGTGACGGTGACGGCAAAACCGGTCGGCGCATCATGCACGTCACACGACACCAACTGAGCGCCATTGGCCTGCACGGTTTGCTGGGCGACCAGACATGCCGACTCTCCCCTGGCCTCGGCTCGTCCAGCCGCCAAGGCAGCCATGTCGGCCACCTCCTCGCCGCGATGACTGGCCGACCACCACCCCGTCACCAGGATGGACAACCAGACGGCGGCTATGAATCCCACGCCGACAGCGGCCACCAGCAAGGTTCCCGAACCTCGTTCCCGGCGTGCACCAACACCGGAGCGGCTACGACGACCCCCTTTCCTCATGACTCCCCCGGTTCCATCGGGGAACGTGCCTGACCACGCAGATGAACCGGCCCGAGCCTTCCCAGGGACCGATCAACCTGAACTGTCACCTCAACCCAGCCATCCGAGGTCGTGGTTGACACCCGCGCCCCCGTCGGGGCGTGCTGCTCGGCCTGACGGGCAGATGCGGTGTCTCCGCGAGCCACCTGCCGGGCGATCTGAGCAGCCGTCGTGCGACAGGAGTCCTCGACGACCACCAGCCCTACAACCCAGCAGCTCGTGACAACGATCAGGGCCGCTGTGATGAGACTGACGGCCATCTCGACCGTCACCATTCCCCGCGACGCGCGCTGACCGGATCGCCGCGCGGAGCGACCCGGCGTGGCGGACACCCATCGGTGCCCGCCACGACGAGCCAACGCGGTCACGGCAGCATGCCTCCGGCCTTGCCGATGATGCCGACGACCAGCTTGAGCAGTTTGGTGAAGACCTCCTGGTGAGTGACGATCTTCAACATCACCAGGGCGAGGGCGACGGCAGCAAGCATGCCGACGGCGTACTCGGCGGTGGCCATGCCGCGATCGATGAGGGTGTTGCGTGCTGCTCGGTATCGTCGCCGAGATGGTGATTCCACCACAGCTTCGGTTGAGCCAACCAGGTCAAGGGACCTGGCAGAAATGACCGGTTCGGTCGTTGGGTTCTTCTCAGACACTGTCGTCTCCTGTCCGTCCTTGCAGCCGAGCCAGTCCCGACTGCCGTGAGGTCGGCGCCTCACACCTACAGTTCTCGTCTGAACCCTCGAAATCCGTCACCTTTTTCATTTCTGTGGACAACCCCCGCATGACCGGCTCAACCCCTTGTGGATAACCGTTTTTGCCACGGACATGGCGACGACGGCCACGCCCTGAAGCGCGGCCACCGCCGGTCTCACAACGCCCCGAGCACCATCCCGGCGATGATCGGCACCACCCCCACCAACAGGAAGGCTGGCAGGTGGCAGCAGACCAGCGGACCGATGGCGTCGACACCGGCCTTGCGTGCCTTCTTCTCTGCCTGCTCGGCGGCAGCGATCTGCATCTGGGCGGCATGGGCCAACAACAACTCGCTGATCCCCTCGCCCGAATCCACAGCCCGTGAGACGTCCTGAGCTGCATCTCGCCACACCGGCACCGTCGCGAGCCCGGCCCAAGCCTTGGAATCCGCGACCCCAGCAGTCAGGGACGACTCCAACCTGCGCAAATCGCGCCCACAGGGTCCGTCCAGGGATTCGGCCACCGTCGTCACGGCTGATCGCAAGGGCAGGCCCGCCTCCATCGCGCTGGACAACATGATGAGGGTTTCGGGCAATTGGGCTGCCCGACGCTCCTCCTCCCGGCGATGCGCTGACGACTCCAACCGCCCAGATCCCCACCACACCACGGCTCCGGCGACCACAGCCACGACAACCCCCACCGGGAGCGGCCAGGGAACTGCGGCCATGACCCCGCAACCGGCTACCAGGCCCGCCACGACCCGAACCTCAGGGGTGGGGGCGCCGCTGCGAGGAGCAAGCCAGGATGGCGCAGGCTTGTGAGGCTCCGTTCGGCATGTCCCTGCTGGTGGGACGACCAGCCAGGCCGCCACCGCAGCCATGACCATCGCTGGAATCACCATTGTGCCCACGTCGATCCCGGTCACGGCAGGGCCTGCCTCGCCACGCGATCGGCCAGGGACTCACTCCACAACACCCCGGCGCAGGCCAGCAGGGTCGCCCCCACAAGACAGGCTCTGCCCAACCAGGTGGTCGTCAGGAAGACCGTCGGACGTGCCCCGACGAGATGGCCCATGAGCAATCCGACGAAGGGCAACAAACCCATGATCCGTCCAGAAGCCCTGGCTGCGGCCAGCTCGGAGTCCAGGGTGGCTTCCAGACGAGCTCGTCTGGCGGTCCCCTCAGCTATCGACGTGGCCGCCGAGGCCAACGGGGCGCCCGTCATCGCGGCCAGCTTCCAGGCATGGGCCAGTGGCACCAAACCCGCCATCCCCGGCTGCTGGGCGGTCGCGATGAGAGCGTCGGACACACTTCCGCCCACCGCTTGTGCCCGTCTGGCGCGAGCCAGCACCTCAACGTCGTCGGCAACGTGGTCCAAGGCCACCGACGGGATCTCCCCGACCGACACTCGGCCTGCCAGGGCCCTCGTCGCTCGGGCCACTTCCCGTCCACCCTTGAGGGCCTGGGCCCGTCTCCGCTGCCGGCGCACGACGATGAACACCGTCCCACCCACGGCGGCAGCCATGACGGCCCACACCACACCGCTGATGCCACACACCAACCCGGCGACCACGACTCCAGCCGGCACCACCGACCACACCGGCAGGCCTCGCTCCTCTCGACGTCTCATGGGAGGCGGGATGACGATCCACACCGCCACGCCCACAAGTACTGCGGCTGTCACGATGGTCATGGGGCCACCTCCATCCCCAGCAATTGCGACAACGCCCTAGCACCCTCGCCACGGGTCCGGGCACCGTGGGCGTCCCATCGCACGGCTGGAATCACCACCGCTCGACCATCGACGTCGGTGAAAACCCCGATCTCGGCCACTCGCCGCCCTGACGGCCCCCGTTCCAGGTGGATGACGGTGTGCAGGGCCGCGGTGATCTGGGCCGAAGCCGCCTCTCGGGACAAACCGCCCAGGGCCGCCAACGCCTCCAGACGAGCCGGCACCTCGGCCACACCATTGGCGTGCACCGTCCCACACCCTCCTTCATGCCCGGTGTTGAGGGCCATGAGGAGGTCGCGCAATTCGGCCCCTCGGACCTCTCCCAGGACGATCCGATCGGGCCTCATACGCAGGCACTGACGGACCAGATCGGTGAGGGTCACCGAACCCTTGCCCTCGGAATTGGCAGCGCGGGCCTCCATCGAGACCCAGTGCGGGTGATCTATCCAGATCTCGCGGGAATCCTCGACGATGACCAGCCGTTGATCCGGTGGCAGACTCGTCAGCATTGCCGACAGCAGGGTCGTCTTGCCAGTTCCAGTGCCGCCAGTTACCAGGAAAGCCAACTTACGGGTGAGGATCTGGTCGATAATACGTCGACAGTCAGGGGTCATCGATCCCCCACACACCCAGTCGTCGAGGCAAAGACGGCGCCGCGACGGCACGCGCAGGCTCAGGCAAGTTCCCGGCCGAGCCAAGACGTCGAGGACGGCATGGACTCGAGTACCATCGGGCAGCCGGGCATCAACCCACGGGTTGCCGTCATCGAGACGACGCCCCACGGCCGCTGCCAGCCGCACCGCCAGCGCCCTCACCTCCTGAGGCCCACTGAAGGTGACGTCAGTCAGTTCCAGCCCCTTGCCACGATCGATGAACACCTGTTCTGGGCCATTGACGAGGATGTCCGTGACTCCCTCCATCACCAAGAGAGGCTCCAACCGGCCCACCCCGGTACTGGTCCGACGCAACTCCTCGACGACCGCCAGCACCGTCTTGTCGGAGGCCACCTGGCCGCTGTCGAGGATGGCGTGCGCGACGTCCATCGGCGTCCAGTCGCGGCCAAGACCTGCCAGTCGACGACGCACCTGCTCGACCAACTGACGATCCGGTTCGTTGCCACTCATGAGTCCATCACCGCCTCAGCCAGGTCCCGACACCGGCGGCGCCATTGCCGAGACGCCACCACCCACGGCGCTTCGGCGTAGCCCGTTCCTCGAGCCAGTCGCCGGTCATCCCTCACCACGACGTCGGGTCGCAGGCCCAGCACCGACTCGATGTCACCGTCAGGCATCGCTCGCCCCGAACCCCGCCTGACCACCAGCAGGTTGGGCAGGTCCCGGCCTCTCGCGGTCATGACGGACCTGAGATCGGCGGCGACCACACCGATCCTGACGTCAACTGACACCTCCGGGGCCGCCATGCCTCCCGGATCCACCACGACGAGATCGTGGTCCCCCGCCAGGGACTCGACCACGGCCCGGCGCGCAGCTGGAGACACCTGGGCACTCACCCTGCCCGCGCTGACCACCGCGACGCCGTCGATGGACGGCAGGTGAGACCCCAGATCGGTCGTCACCCCGCGAGCCGAGGCCAACTCAGGCCACCGCCACCCGTCTGCCCTCTCAATGCCCAGCAACAGATCGATCCCACCGGCGTGGGGATCAAGTTCGACCAGTCCGACCTTCATCCCGGACCTCGCGGCCGCCCAGGCCAATCCAGCCGCCAAGGTGCTCACCCCGGTACCGCCACCACTTGAGTCGACCTGCACCACCGTGGCCTTCGAGGTCGCGGCCAGTTCGTCATGGAGGATCTCGGTGAGTACCTGATTGGCCTGCGGCACCACGATGACGCTGGCCGACAGCCCTGCCGACCATCGCGCGGCCTCCTCCGCGTCGAAACCCACGACATGGGTTCCCGTCCGCGACGGCAGCCCCCACGCCATCACCGTCCCGGCCATGTCGGCACCCACGAGCAGCGGACCGTGACGCGACCACGCTCGCACTGCAGCGTCCCTGTCTGCCACGACCTCGACGACCACCCCGCCACTGGCTGCGACCGACCCGACCACTTCGGACAGTCGGATGTCACGGCTCACCAAAGCCACGGAGGTGGTCTCCGGGGCAGTGTCCTCGGCGGACCGGCGCACCGCCGCGTCCCGTTGTTCTCCCAGAATCCTCATGCCTACAGTTCTCGTCGCAGGACGCGAAATCCGTCACCGAATCCTGAATCTGTGGAAAACGTGACGAACCACCCAGGGACCCCTGTGGACAACCCCCCGATCTCAGCACTTCCCCCTACAATCGAGCCCATGGCAGTCTCCTCCACCCCACGTTTCCCCAGTGGCACTCTCGAATGGCTGACTGCCGGATGCCTGGAACCAGGCCATCGCGTCATCGTGCTGTGCCCGACCGTCACTTACTGCCGAACTGTGGCCGCCCACGGGGTCGAGGTGCTGGCCGTCCATCGCGACCCGGACACGGCAGCCAAGCTCAACCGCATTCCCGGTGTCATGGCCATCTGCGGATCGCCCGAATCGCTACCACTCAACCCCTGCAGCTTTGACGCCGTCCTGGTACACCAGGGCTTCCACGAACTCGCTCCCGGCCTCGTGCTGCCCGAAGTCGCGCGCGTCCTGCGGACCGGTCGCGTCCTGGGCGTCTCCTGGTTGGTGCGCGACGACACCGTCCCGTGGGTCAAGAGGTTGGCAGCCCTGCTGCGCACTGTTGACCAGAACGCCATGAGTGGCGATTACGGCTCTGAATCGGTGCAGGAACTCATCTCCAGCACGTACTTCCCCGACGCGGAACACACCACGAAACGCATCTGGGTTCCGCTGGACCGCGACTCTCTCATCGCGATGGCGGCCAATCGTCCGGCCGTTCAGGCCCTCGACCCCACCGCTCGCGGCGAGCTGCTGGCCAAGGTCGCTGCCCTTGCTGACGATTCTGCCGGCACGAGTGGTCTGAGGCTGCCCTACCAGCTCGAATGTTGGCGAGCCTGGGTCGATCACGACGAGCTGACCACCCCCATCCGCCCTGACGACAACGGGCTCACCATCACTCTCTGAGGTCAACAATCCTCTGACGTCGAGAACCCTCTGACGTCGACCCATGTCGTCACGGCGCCATCAGGCCACGACATGAACACCGATGCGACGTCACACCCCTTTGGTACGCTTTTCAACGAGGTGTGCCGGGAAGTCTGGTCGGCGTGGCCGTGTCCCCTATCCCCGCTGAGCCTGTGCCGCGGATACGCGAAAGGTATTGATGACCGATTCCCGCAAGAACAAGCGACCCCGCGTGAGCATCCTGCGACCGGTGTCGGGCCCCAACGCCCTGCACCTGTCCGACATCTTTCGAAACGAGACCACCGGCGGCATGCTGATGCTGGCAGCCACGGTCGCAGCCCTCCTGTGGGCCAATCTCGGTCAGCATTCGTACCACTTCTTCCGCGAGTTGACCGTTGGACCGATGACGATCGAGCAGTGGGCGGCTGACGGTCTGCTGACGATCTTCTTCTTCATCGCAGGTCTGGAACTCAAACGAGAATTCGTCGAGGGTTCACTGTCACGACCTGCCGACGCACTGGTGCCCATCGTCGCCGCCGTCTGCGGAATGGTGTTCCCGGCCGGGATCTACACGGTGTTCAACGTGCTGTCTTCTCAGGGGCATCCAGCAGGTTGGGCCATCCCGATGGCCACCGACATCGCCTTTGCCCTGGCAGTCCTGGCCATCGTCGGATCTGACCTGCCACAGGCCGTGCGAGCGTTCCTCCTCACCCTGGCCATCGCTGATGATCTGGGTTCCATCATCGTCATCGCGGTCTTCTTCTCCAACGGCCTCAACATCTGGTGGCTGGTGGGCGCGATCGCCTGTATCGGCCTGTGGGGGGTCATGCAGCACTTCCACGTCGACAACGGTTGGTGGTACATACCCCTGTTCATCGTGGGTTGGTGGTGCATGTTGCACTCCGGCGTCCACGCCACCATCGCTGGTGTCGCCTTCGGTCTGCTCACCCGCAGCGAGGAGGACGTGCTCGACGACCCCGCTGACCGTTGGCAGCACAAGGTCGAGCCGTGGTCGGCAGGTGCCGTCGTCCCCTTCTTCGCCCTCATGAGCGCAGGGGTGAAGGTCAGCAAGGACACCTTCCTGGGTCTGTGGACCCACCCCATCTCCCTGGGCATCATCTGCGGCCTCATCGGCGGCAAGGTCATCGGCATCACGCTGGGCTCCTGGCTGACGGCCCGATTCACCTCGGCCGAGTTGGGGCGAGGTGTCGCGTGGCGCGACGTCATCGCGGTGTCGGTACTCGCCGGCATCGGGTTCACTGTCTCGATGCTCATGACTGACCTCTCCTTCCCGAAGAGCCACGCCTTCGCCGACGAGGCCAAGGCCTCCGTGCTCGTCGCCTCCTTCCTGGCAGCCATCCTTGGTGGCGGGTTGCTGCACCATCGCAGCAAGAAACACGCCTTGCGGCGACAGAAGCACCCTCACGAGGTTCCAGTAGCTGCCGGCAGCTCCATCAACACCGACTGACCCTGTTCCCTCGACGACAACTCAACCCGGATACAGCAAATCGAACCAATTCCCGTTAGGCTGAGATCACCACATTCATGACGCGGAGGCATCCCATGGCAGACAAGCTCCCGGTTGGCGACACGATCGACAATCTCAAGACGGACGGCCAGAAGTTCGTCCAGGACTCCAAGGCCTTGGTGACGGCGGAAATCAAGCCTGCCGCCAAACACGCCGGGATTGGTGCCGGCATGTTCGGTGGTGCTGGTTACTTCGGCATCGTCGGCGCACTGCTGCTGTGGCTGTGCGGTGCCTTCGCCTTCTCCCTCATGTGGCAGCACATCGGCGACTGGAGCATCCTGTTGTCCTTGGTCGTCGGTTTCGCGACGATGGCCGTCGCCATGTTCATTCTGGCCGGCATCCTTGCCCTGATCGGTAAGAGCCAGATCTCCCAGATCAAGGCCCCGACCGGCGTCGTTGACGAGGCCAAGTCCACCCTCGAGGCCGTCAAGTCGGCTGTCGCCCGTGGTAAGTACAACGCCACTGCTCGCAGCAGCATCGACGCCAACGAGGTGTCCTCGCACCCCGCGCCGACAGCTACTGGCGTTGCTGCTCCTCGCCGCGCTACGGACACCCGCCACTGAACCTACGTGTGACGCTGGCCCTCCCCACGGCACTGTGGGGAGGGCCAGCATCGTTGTGCCCACCGTGACCTCGTGGATCAGGGGACGTCATCCGGGTGCGCACAGAGGCCCCTCCTGAACAGCCTCAGTTCCAGGAGGGGCCTCTGTTTTGCTGTGCGCCCAGGCCAAGGCTGCACTTCACCTCAGTTTTTTGGCTGCTGCCTTCACACCAGGAGACGTGCAGACGTTGGCAGGTTCGTTGCCAGTCCGGGAGCAAATCTCGGCAGTGAAGAGATTCGCACCCCCTACGATTGCCTGCGCCTCTTTTGAATGTGGATCAGAAAGAGCTTTCGCCACGTTTTTCGGGTCTCCCCCCGCCAGCCAAGGAGTGTAGCTAGGGCTCGACGTGGTGATGTCACCCCAGTAGGTGAAAGGAATCCCTTTCTTTGGGTTGTACGTGTCAAATATCTGTTGTTTAGCCTCCGGAAGGCTTGCTATCTGTCGACCTTCTCTATCGGACAACTCGTAGGCGTCCAAGTCAACATACTTACTGCTGTACTTGTAGTTCCTAAAAGTAATCGTCGGGATATTGGGAAGCTCCTTTTCTGTCGAGCTCGACAGGATATCTTTCAGCCCACTGAAGGTTCCAAAGCGCGACAACGCAGCCGCGAGAGGAAGTCGCTCCATTGCGCAAAATGGACAGAACTCTCCCCCCACATAGAAGAGCTGCACCTTGCCGCCCTTGTCAGGCTTGTTCCCAGTTTTGGTGGTCGGGAACTCCGCAGAACCAGGGCCAACCTTGTCATAGACGTCTTCAGGAATAGCGACGATTGCCTTGGAGATCGCATCCTGGGAGGTATCCACAGCAGGACCTTGGCGGGACTTATTGATACCAAGCGCCGTGCCAACAACGATAAGAGAGAGGACTAGTACGCCTACGACGACGTAAGCGACCTTCCGACGCTTCATCTTGAGTGATTCGCGTTCTTGTTCCTTGCGGAGAAGTTCTCGTTTGCTCATAGTCTTATCCATGGAGAGAAAATTGATCTGATGCCCAACGAGGGACCGATAATCATACGGGTCTTATTAGTAGCGGGACTGCTTCTTTCGGTCGCGTGAAGTACAAGATACCTGCATGCGGCCATTCTTTCTGGAGACACATTCGTCAGCTTCCCTGAACTCACCGAGGTGCTGCCGAACCCCTCGAAGCAGTAGCGACTTCAACGGTTCTGCGTACGATTAACTGTAATGAAAGGTCGTGAGGCTTGTTGCAATTAACCAGAACCAGCATAGTAGCGGCTTCCGCCTGGGACTGACTGTTGCAATTCTACGACAGCCAAAAGCAGCATCGGCTGCGATGGAATCTCCGGACTTGAAATCGTTTCACGAAATGCGCGCCAGTATTTTCCTCCCTGTTGGTTGATCTTAAAGGCAGTGAAATACTAGCACGCAAGGGGTTTTAAGAAAGGATTGGGCTGCTAGTGTCCGGGCCCGTCCTCAGCTTGATCGAGGGAGGGCTACCCGCATGTAGCGGAGTCAAGGATAGCCCGCACGGGGTCGTGGCCGAGGAGATGTTCGGCTGGGAGTTGTGAGAGTGATGGATTACCGGTTCTGGTTGATGACCCAGGCCCGTTCCTGATCGACCTTGGCGAGTATTCCCTGCGATCTCAGCGCGAGTTGGTGTCGCGTCTCATTGCTTTCGGCATCTCGCCCCTCCGCAACCGATTCCAGACCCCGCAAGATTAGGCAGCAAGGTAGGCACTGAGAGCCTCACGAATCAGCTCCGAGGTCGTCAGCCCACTCTCACGCTGCCGCGTTGCCAAGGCAGCAGCCAGTTCAGGGTCCAACCGCACCGCGACCGTGCGAGACGGCCCCGTCCCCAACAACGGACGCCCAGGACGATCCCGTCGCATCGTCACACCCGGAAACCCAGCTTCCGCATTTGCCACCATCGCCGCAACATCCGCATCCGTGACCGGAACGCCACCTACAGTCCCGTACTCACTCATCGCGCCCTCTTCACCTGCTCCACCGTCGATCGACGCAACCGCATCGCATGGATGACCAACACTCGTTCATCATCGAACACCAGCCCCACTAACTCGAACCAGCGCCTTGCATCGTCACAACACCGTGGGGAGGGCCAGCGTCATTTTCTACGCTGGATCAGGGGATGTCATCCGGGGCCGTGCCCTCCGGCAGGCGCCGCGCCCCCAGGTATCCCTCCGGAATCTCCACGATGCGCTCACGGTCCCAGGGGCGCGCCCATCCGCCGCGCTCGAGCAGGGAGTCAAGGACATGGGCCGTAAACCCCCAGACGAACAAGTCGGGCAACACGAAAGCCGGTCCGCGATACCCCGACGGATGCCGGGTCATGGCACGAGCGGCTGGGTTGGCAAGGTCTGCCAGTCTGACGCGCTGTACCAGGGCGACCTCGCCGGGATCGACGACCCCAACGGCCCCTTTTCCTTCCCATGTCGCCACGACGGTGGTGACGTCGGATTGGCTGGCAGCCACATGGGCAGTAGGCAGGATTCCTCTGACGGTGACGAGGTCGCGGTCCAGCCCCACCTCCTCCTGAGCCTCCCGTAGGGCGGTGTCGACGATGGTGTTGTCGGCCTCCTCCGTGCGTCCACCCGGCAGGGCCACCTGGCCGGCGTGGTGGCGTAAGAACAGCGGACGCCGCGTCAAGACGATGTCATGATCGGTCTCGCTGACCAGGGCGAGTACCGCTGAGGACCGACCGCCACGGGGACGACGCCCCACCGAGAAATTGGGGTCCTCGCGCCCCAGGCTGGCGATGAGAGTGTTCAGATGACTCATGACGTCCTTCCGATGGCTTTCTCGATGGCGGAGTCCAGTTCTTGTTGCGAACGCCACTGGCCATTGTGGTGAGTGATGATGGTGCCGTCCCTCACGATGAAGGTGACGGGGACCCCGACGATCTGCCATGCGCCTCGGATGGTGCTGTCGGGGTCTTGAAGGTGCGGGAAGGTCAGGCCGGCCTCGCTGGCGAAGGAGATGGCCTCAGAGGCGTCGGGCTCGGCGTAATCGACCCCGAGGAAGGTCACCTGGTCGTGGTAGCGGCGGTAGGCGTGGGCAATGAGGGGGGCCTCACTGTGGCAGGGCCGACACCATGACGCCCACACCGTCACCAAGGTCACTCCTGTGGAGGTCGTGCTGGCCATCGAGATCGTCGGCCCCTCGCCGAGGCATTGCAGGCCGACGTCAGGCATCGGCTGGCCCTCGGCTGCCGTCCCCTCGGTCTTGGACACGGGCCCCGACGACAGACGGGAGCAGTCCGGGATGCCGGCCTCCTCGCGCTCATGGGCGATGTTGGCGTCTGACCCGCAGCCGGCCAGCATGACGACGGTCATCACTGCGGCAAGGATCCTCATCCTCGTCATCGGCATCTTCATCATCGGCGCGGCTCCCTCACCAAGGTGGCCGCCTCATCGGGGTCAGTCGGCCCCTGGCCATAGGACGGGCACCATCCAGCCACCGGGCAGACCCCGCATGCTGGCCGTCGGGAATGGCAGCGACGACGCCCATGCCAGATGAGACGATGACACAGCATGACCCAGTCCGCCGGCTCGAAGAGGTTCGCAAGGTCAGCCTCCACCTTCGCCGGGGTCGTCGCGTCAGTCCACCCGAGTCGTCGCGACACCCTCATGACGTGAGTGTCCGGGGTGATCCCGGGCACCCCGAAGGCATTTCCCAAAACGACATTGGCGGTCTTGCGACCCACTCCTGGCAGAGTCACCAGGGAGTCGAGATCCTGCGGGACCACTCCATCGAAGTCGTCGACGAGTTGTGCGGCCATCGACACCAGTCGCACGGCCCGCGTCGGCCCAAACCCCAGGGGCGCCACGACCGTCTCAACCTCACCGACGTCAGCGCTTGCCAAGGCCTGTGGGTCGGGCCAGCGGGAGAACAGCGTGGGGGTGACGGTGTTGACCCGTCGGTCCGTGGTCTGAGCCGACAGCACGGTGGCGACGAGAAGCTGGTAGGCGCCGTCGTGGTCCAACTCGCAGCGCGCATCCGGGTAGGCCTCGGCCAACAACCCAGCCACCTCGTCAGCATGTTTCTTGCACTGCTCTCGACGCACTGAGGTGGTGGGTGCAGCTTCCATGATTCCTAGCATAGAAGGAGAAAACGACCCCCCTGCCATCACAAAATGTGACACCTGCCACAATATAAGCACCTGCATGCGGTGCCTCGACCGACGACGGTCGGACGATGCAGGTGCCCATGAGGGGAGATGTTCGGATGGCAAATGTGGTGGCAGCAGCGGCGACCCAACCGTTCTTCGCAGCTCTTGGCCCCGCCTCGGCCGCCCGGATCATGGCGATGTGTGAAGCCTTGGTCTGTCCACGGAACACAGTGCTCTTCGAGGCCGGCGACTCAGCCGACAACCTTTACCTCGTTGTCGAGGGCAAGGTGAAGCTCACCCGTTCCAGCACTGCCGAGGACCTCACTCCCCGAGACTCCCTGCTGTGGCTCATGGGCCCCGGAGACATGTTCGGGGAGTTGTCGCTGGTTGACGGCGGCATGCGCTCCACGACAGCCACCACGCTCACCCGCTGCAGTTTGCTCAAGGCCCCCGGCATGCAGATGCGTGAACTCGTCGAAACACGCCACGACGTCGCCCTGGCCATGCTGGGGCGATTGTCAGAGCGGTTGCGTCGATCCGACGACAACACCGCCCACTTCGTCTGCGGTGACGTCCCCAGCCGTCTGGCCTACACCCTGCTCGACCTGGCACGTCGGTTCGGCACCACGAACCCGTCGACAGGCCACGTCGTCGTCCGTCATGACCTCACCCAGCACGAGCTGGCCCAGGCCGTCGGGTCCTCCCGCGAGACCGTCAACAAGGCTCTCACCGACTTCACCTCTCGTGGGTGGATCGCTGCACGCCCCAAGGCCGTCACCATCATGGAGCCCGAAAAGCTGGCAGCACGGGCCAACTGAGAGGCCACGTCCGGTACGGACACCCCCCAGAACACACAACGTCCGGGGCCAGGACGTGGACCTGGCCCCGGACATGTGCGAATCTGCGTGTGATCAGACCTCGACGGTCAGCTCGACCTCGACGGGTGATCCCAGCGGAAGGCTGGCCACACCGACGGCGCTGCGTGCGTGGCGTCCCTGCTCGCCGAAGATCTGTCCGAGCAACTGGGAGGCACCGTTGGCCACCCCGGCCTGGCCGGTGAAGTCCGGGACGGAATTGACGAAGACGACAACCCGCACGACACGCTTGATGGCGTCCAGCCCGCCGGCAACGTCAGCGGCAGCCGCGATCGCGTTGAGGACCGCAGTGCGTGCAGCTTCGGCGGCCTGCTCAGCAGAGACGGTGTCACCCACCTTGCCGACAGCGATCAGTTCGCCGTCGACGAAAGGGAGCTGGCCAGAGGTCAGGATTTGCGACCCGCTCTGGATGGCCGGCACATAGTCAGCCACCGGAACCGCAACCGGCGGCAGGGTGATTCCCAGTTCAGCGCACTTCGCTGTGGCACTCATCGGGACTGTTCCTGGTCAGGCAGCGGGCGCTTGAAGTAGCCCACCAATGATTCCGGATTGGGGCCAGCGACGATCTGGACGAGTTCCCAGCCGTCGGCTCCGAAGGTGTTGAGGATCTGCTGCGAGGCGTGCACCAGAATCGGTGCCGTGAAGTACTCCCATCGAGTCATGACTTCACCCTAGCGGTCTTCGGTTGCGATCCCTGATCGGCAAGGAGCACATCGCGCCAACTCGTCACGTCCGGGCGCTCGCGCAGCAGGCGTCGCCTCTCGCGCTCAGTCATTCCTCCCCAGACTCCCCACTCAAGGCGGTTGTCCAAGGCTTCGGCAAGGCACTCCGGACGCACGCGGCAGTCAGCGCAGATCCGCCTGGCGCGGCGCTGCTCCTTCCCGTCCGGGAAGAGGGCATCCGCCATGCCGCGGCAATTCGCTAGGAGCGTCCAATCGTCAGCTTCATTGCTTCCCACGAATCTCACGGTACGCGGTAAAGATGCTTTTTGACAAGGCAAGGCACCCGCGAACCGACCCCGCAGTAGGTCACATCGTGGTGGTGCCGCCATGTGACGTCTAGAGTTGTGTCATGGACACCACGGCCACCATTGGTTGGGCGATCGCGGGTACCGGGCGCATCGCCCGCACAGTTCTCGACGACTTCGCGCACGTGCCTGGAGCACGCATTTCCGCCATCGCGTCGAGGTCCCCCGCGCGTGCCGATGCCTTCGCCGATCTGGTCTCCCAGAAGCTGGGCACACCACGTCCCGACGCCCACGACTCGTATGCCGAAATGATCGCCAACCCCGCTGTTGACGTCGTTTATGTGGCAACTCCACACGCTCAGCACCGCCCGATCGCCTTGGCTGCCATCAACGCGGGAAAGGCCGTTCTGGTCGAGAAGTCCTTCGCCGCCACCTCCCAGGCAGCAACCGAGATGGCCGAGGCCGCACGGACCCACAAGGTGTTCGCGATGGAAGGAATGTGGACCCGCTTCCTACCCGTCGTCAGCGAGATGATCGACGCCGTCAACAAGGGCGCGATCGGGGAGCCGACAGGTGTTCAAGGCGACTTGTTCGCTCTGCGCAATTATGACCCGGAGGACCGTCTCTTCTCCCCTGCGCTGGGAGGAGGGGTGACCCTCGACCTGGGTGTCTACGTCCTCGATTTCGCCATCCGGCTCTTCGGCGAACCCACCGAGGTCATCGCTCGCGGCAAACGCTTCCCCAACGGTGTCGACTCCGACGCCTCGATGCTGCTGACCTTCCCGAAGGGCAAGGTCGCCACCCTGGCCATCTCCCTGACATCCGACGGGCCGGGACGCATGACGATCCAGGGCACGGACGGCTGGATCGAGGTGGAGCCGAGGTTCCACCATCCCAGCCGCATCCTCATCCATCGCCGCGGGGTCATCCCGGAAGTCCACAACACTCCTGCCCTGGGACGCGGCTATGCCCACGAGCTCATCGAGGTCTGCGAGTGCCTTCGGGCTGGACGCACCGAGAGCCAGACGATGCCGCTGGACGACACCCTCGCGGTGGCTCGCACGATGGCCAACATTCTCGACCAGCTCGGCGTCAAAAATCACGACGACACGGAGCTGCCGTCCTGACCTCCCTGTGAGACCGATCCTCCCCCGACAACGCACATCGGGCGGTCACCCTGGACAGGTGGCCGCCCGACGTCATGGGTCCGTCAGAGAGTCGATCAGACCTTCTCGACCTTCACAGCCAGGCCGAGTTCCTCGTCGCGGAACCACTGGTCATCGGCCTGACCACGGGTGACCGAGGTGGCCAGCACCTCGCCAGCGATCTCGTCGAGGTGTTCCTCCACGGCCTGTGCCAACTCACCATCGGCCTGCCAGGACAAGCAGATGCGGTCGGAGACATCCAGACCAGCCTTCTTGCGGCTGTCCTGGATGAACCGGATGACCTCCCGGGCTTGTCCGGCGCGAGCCAGCTCTGGGGTGATCTCCAGATCCAGGGCCACCGTCTCTCCCTGCTCGTTGAGGACGCTCCAGCCCTCGCGCGGGCGTTCGGAGACGATGACGTCGTCGGCGGTCACGACGGCCTTGCCGCCCTCGACCTCGGGCACCTCCAACGTCACCGAACCGTTCCCGGCCAACTCGCTGGCCAGCCATCCTGGATCGGCAGCGGCGATGGCCGCGGCGACCTTCGGGGTGGCCTTGGCGTACTTCTTGCCGAGGGCACGGAAGTTACCCTTCGCGGAGTGGTCAACGAGGTCCCCGGCCGCAGTGAACGACTCCAAGGCCATGACGTTGAGCTCGGAACGAATCTCGGCCTGCAGGTCGTCGTCGAGCTTGGCCAGTGCAGCACCCGAGATGAGGGCACGCGACAGAGGCTGACGGATCTTGGCCTTGGCCTCGGCGCGAGCGCCACGCCCCAACTCGACGATGCGTCGAGCCAGATCCATCGACTCGGTGAGGGGCTCGTCGATGACGGCCTCGTCGGCAACCGGCCACCTCGACAGGTGCACCGATTCTGGGCCCTCCGGGTTCGTCGTCACGAAGAGGTCCTGCCAGACACGCTCGGTGATGAACGGCACCATCGGGGCCATGAGACGAGTGAGCGTCTCAAGGGTCTCGTGCAGGGACCACAGGGCGCTCTGGTCGCCGTCCCAGAAGCGACGGCGGGAGCGACGCACGTACCAGTTGGACAACTCGTCGACGAATTGGGCGATGAGATTTCCGGTGCGTTGGGTGTCGAAGTTGTTCAGTGCCTCGGTGACCTCGCGGACCAGAACATTGGTGGCGCTGACGAGCCAGCGATCCAGGATGTGACGGTCCGCGACGGCCGGAGCCGCAGGGGCAGTGGCCGGGGACCAGTCATTGGCGCGGGCGTAGAGGGCATGGAAGCTGACGGTGTTCCAGTAGGTCAGCAGGACCTTGCGGACCGCCTCCTGGATGGTTTCGTCACCGACGCGACGAGCGCTCCACGGGGAGCCGTCAGCGGCCATGAACCAGCGCACCGCGTCGGCACCGTGCTTGTCCATGAGCGGAATGGGCAGCAGGATGTTGCCCAAGTGCTTGCTCATCTTGCGGCCGTCCTCGGCGAGGATGTGGCCCAGGCACAACACGTTACGGTACGAGGACTCGTCGAAGACGAGGGTTCCCACGGCCATCATGGTGTAGAACCAGCCGCGAGTCTGGTCGATGGCCTCGCAGATGAAGTCGCCCGGGTAGTGGGACTCGAACTTCTCCTTGGAGCCGGGCACGTGCGGGTAACCCCACTGAGCGAAGGGCATCGAGCCCGAGTCCAGCCAGGCGTCGGCCACCTCGGGGACGCGATGGTAGGTGTGGCCGTCACGGGTGAAGGTCACCTCGTCGATGAATGGACGGTGCGGATCCATTCCCGTGAGGTCACGTCCGGCGTACTGGGACAGTTCAGCCAGGGACTCCACGCAGATGACGTCGGAGGGATCATCGTCATTGCGCCACAGCGGCAGCGGGGTGCCCCAGTACCGCGAGCGGCTGACGGCCCAGTCGATGTTGTTCTCCAGCCAGTCACCGAAGCGGCCGTGCTTGATCGTCTCGGGGTACCAGGTGGTGCCCTCGTTCTGCTCGATCAGCTGCTCCTTGACGCGGGTGGTGCGGATGTACCACGACGGCTGGGCGTAATAGATGAGGTGGGTGTCGCAGCGCCAGCAGTGCGGGTAGGAGTGCCAGTGCATCTCGAGACGGAACAGGATTCCACGCTTGTCGAGATCCTCACACAACGGCTTGTCGGCGGTCTTGAAGAACTGCCCACCAACCAGCGGGATCGACTCCTCGAAGGTGCCGTCGGGGCGGATCGGGTTGACCAGCGGCAAACCATAGCGCCGACAGGTCAGCAGGTCGTCGGCACCGAAGGCTGGGGCCTGATGGACCAAGCCTGTGCCGTCCTCAGTGGTGACGTAGTCGGCGAGGATGACGAAGTTGGCGTCAGTAGGGGTGGGACGACCATCAGCGGTGACGCGCTCGGTCTCGGGCCACTCCAGGAAGTCGTAGGGACGCTGGTAGGTCCAGAACTCCATCTCGGAACCCATGAAGGACTCGCCAGTGAGGCTCCAGCCCTCCCCCAGCACCTTCTCGAACAGCGGTTCGGCGATAACGAGGTCCTCCGAGACCGGGTCGTCGCCAGAGGCGGTCGCAACGGCGTCGGAACCCTCCGGAACCGGGTCCTGGTGAGCGACGACGTAACGCACCTCGGGATGCACGGCGACGGCGGTGTTCGAGACGAGGGTCCACGGGGTGGTCGTCCACACCAGCAGCTTGGCCCGTCCGGCCAACGGGCCCGAGGTCACCGGGAAGCGGACGAAGATCGACGGGTCGCGGTCGTCCTGGTAGCCCTGGGCCAGCTCGTGGTCGGACAGGGTGGTGCCACACCGCGGGCAGTACGGGGCGACGCGGTGGTCCTCGCCGAGCAGACCCTTGTCCCAGACTCGCTTGAGGCCCCACCACACCGACTCGACGTAGGACGGATTCATCGTCCAGTACGCCTCGTCCATGTTGACCCAGTAGCCCATCCGCTCGGTGAGTTCACTGAAGGCGTCGACGTGACGGGTGACGGACTCACGGCACTTCTCGTTGAACGGCTCGACCCCGTACTTCTCGATGTCAGGCTTGCCGGAGAATCCCAGCTCCTTCTCGACCGCCAGCTCGACGGGCAGGCCGTGGCAGTCCCAGCCGGCCTTGCGGTCGACGCGGAAACCCTGCATGGTCTTGAAACGGGGGAAGACGTCCTTGAAGACGCGGGCCTCGACGTGATGGGTGCCAGGCTGACCGTTGGCGGTCGGCGGTCCCTCGAAGAAGGTCCACGGCTGGCCGTCCTTGGTGGCCTCCAAGGTCTTCTCGAAGGTGTGCTCCCGGGCCCACAGATCCATGATCTCGTGGTCCATCGCGGGAAGGTCAATCTGCGGCGGCACGCTGTTGTACTGCCGGTAGCCGTCAGGGCGGACTGAGTTCACATCGGTCATCGCGGCGGAGGGTCCTTCGTCTCGGGTCTCCGAGGGACGAGCACACCGGTTTCTCCGGGTACCCGCGGTACCACCCTCCTTGCACGACGTCAACGACGTCGGCCTCTTGGTTCGTTGATCGCTGCCGGTTCTACTGAGGTGGTGTGCGCACGTACCCGTTCTTCCGGCGGCTCCGGGGTGATCGCCCCATCACTGCCTTGCGGTCAGGCCACAGCTTACTCCACGGCATCGTCATGCTCCAGACCGCGAATATCGTGTGATCACGTCCGTACCCCCGAGCCGTCAGCAGCGATCAGCCGGCTCAGCCAGCAGGGCCTCGATGATCTGGGCGACCCCGTCCTCGGCATTGGACGGGGCTTGGTGTCGGGCCGCTGCAGCAGCCAGCGGGACCGCATTGGCCATGGCGTAGGAGTCCCCGGCCCATTCCAGCATCTCGACGTCGTTGGCCCCATCCCCGAAGGCCACCGTGTCACGTTGATCGACGCCCAGGTGATCGCACAGCATGGCCAGACCAGAATCCTTGGTGACCCCCTTGGCGCTGATCTCCAACATCGGCTTACCGGAGGTCGTGACGTGCACCTCGTCAGCGACGGAAAGACCCGATGCACGGGCAGCGAGTTCCTCGATAGGCAGGCTGGGGTGACGGGCCACCATCTTGAGGCAGTCCCCGTCAAGAACCTCGTCGAGGTCCAATGCCGGCATCTCGGCCGGCTCGCGGGAGTGGTCGGCGAACGTCGTCAGCTCGGCATAACCGCGCTGAGAGGCGAAGGTGAACCCGTCGTCCTTGATGGTCAGGAAGCGGGTACCGGGGGCGGCCTCGAGGAGACCGTGCGCGAACTCGCTGGCCAGGGCAGACGGCATGGGCTGACGAAACAGCACGGTGCGAGCCCGGAGGTCCCAACAGATCGCCCCGTTGGAGCACAGAGCCCAACGACCCAGGTCGTCACGCCATGTCTGGATGCCATAGATCTGCCGGGCGGTGACCGGGACCACGGGCACCCCGGCCCGCTCTGCGGCGCGGATGGCATCACGAGTGCGAGGGCTGATGGCCCCCTGCGGGGTCAACAGGGTTCCGTCAAGATCTGTTGCGATGAGCACACGGCGAGATTATCGGGATGCCAGCAACTCTTCGACGACAATGGCGAACCCGTCCTCGTCACAGGAAGGGGCACGCCGGTCGGCGGCCTCGATGGCAAGGGGGTTGGCGTTGGCCATGGCGTAGGAGGTGCCAGCCCATCGCAGCATCTCGACGTCGTTGGCACCATCACCGAGGGCGACGACATCGGAGCGATCCTCGCCGAGAACCTTGCAGATCTGTTCGAGTCCTGCGGCCTTGTTGACGTCGGCCCGGTTCGCCTCAGCCATCGAGAACCCGGCCCAGGTGGTGTGGACACCCGGAATCGCGAGACGCTCGGCCAGGGCGAAGACCTCCCGGGCCGGCACGCTCGGATGGGTGACCATGAGTTTCAGCGCGCCTCGGGAGCACAGTTCCTCACGGGTGACGACGACGTGTTCAGCCGGGTCATTCTCGGCTTCGTAGGGCGGAGTGAGCTCGTCGTAGCCAGCCTCGACGGCGAAGATCGAGGAGTCATCAACAGCCGAGCAGAACAGCACACCTGGAAGGTGGGCGGTCATCGTCTCAACGAATCCTCGGACCGTCTCGGGCGGGATCGGCAGGGTGTGGAGAACATCGTCACCGGACAGGTCGAGACCAACAGCGCCGTTGCACACCAGGGCATACCGATGGAAGATCGGCCCGATGTGGCGCAGACCGCCGATGGCCCGTCCAGTCACCGGAACGACGTGTACTCCGGCTGCTTCGGCAGCCTCCAGAGCGGCGAGGTTGCGGGCAGACACTGTGGCGTCTGGGCGCAGGAAGGTTCCGTCGAGATCAGTGGCGATGAGCACCGCTCCAGCCTATCGATCCAGGTCGAACTGGGCCGGTGGCCCGAGCAGTTTGGGTACCGCCGGTGGAGAGCACCACAATGGTTCTGCTGGGTGTTCCTGTGGAGAGGGGGATTGGCGATGGCACAGAAGCGAACGGACTCTGGCCGCGGGTCGGCGTCACCCCATCGACCCTGGCACGCAGACGAGTCCATTCCGCTCACCTCCGACGGCATCGACGCGCGTATCTTCCGGCCCGGACAGCCATCAGCTCAGCCGACGTCCCGACGTCAGGTGCGCCCGACTCCCCCGGAACCTCCGGCCCCAGATGACAGCCCGACCCGGCTCGGCCAAGGAATCAGCGCATCGACGTCGTGGACCCTGCCCCCCTCCGCGACGACCTCACCAGAGACCAACGCAACCCCAAACCATCGGTCTGGCCCTCCCAAGGTTCACCGCGCTCGTCGGGTCCCCCTGGAGCGGTTCTTCCGGGCGGCCACCCCGATGGAGACCACCCTCGCCCTCAAACCGGGCGACGCGGAGATGGCGACGCGGCAGGCGCGACGAGTTGTCGACCTCGTGACCAGGGTCGCCGTCATGGCAATCTCGGTCGGAGGCTCGGTCTCTGAGGCCATTGCCATGGCGCTACGCATCACGGCGACCTACGGGGTGACGGTCCACATCGACATCACCAACGCTTCAGTCATCGTGACCCAGCATCGCGGCCTGGAGGAAGATCCCATCACCGCGTTGCGAGTCGTGCGCTCCCGCAGTAACGACTACCAGCGGTTGGGCGAGCTTCAACTTCTCGTCGACTCCATCTGCGACAGGTCCGTCGGACTCGAGGAGGCTGCCGATCGCCTTGCCGCCATCACCCGCAGCCCACGTCTGTACCGGCAGTGGTTCGTCACCATGAACATGGGCTTGATGGGCGCCGGACTCTCGACGATCTTCGGGGGCACCGCCATGGACGGTGTGCTGAGCTTCATCTCCACCTGCATCGTCGATGCCACCGTGCAGGCTATGGCCCGCAAGAGGATCACCAACTTCTTCACCCAAGCGGCCGGCGGAGCCATCGCCACTGTTTTCGCCCTGCTCGTCATGGAGTACATGGCAATCTCCCACGAGCCCTTGCCGCTGTCTCCCTCCCTCATCGTCGCTTCGGGAATCGTCTCCCTGCTGGCGGGAGGCTCCTTCGTCACTGCCTCCCAGGACGCCCTCGACGGCTACGTCGTCACCAGTTCCGGACGATTCCTGGAAGGGTTCGTGCAGACCGGCGGGATCATCCTCGGCGTCATCACCGCCATGTGGATCGGACTACGACTAGGCGTGCCGGGATACATCTCGCCATCCCTGGGATTTTCGACCGATCCCGTTTTGCAGATGATCTGCGCGGCCGTCATCGCCGTCACCTTCGGTATCTCGTCCCATGCCGGCTACCGGACCCTGGCCATCTGTGCGGTGTTGGGAGCTGCTGCGTGGGCCGGTTACCTCGTCGGCATGCAACTAACCGGGTCGGTATCTGCCGCATCGGGCCTGGGTGCCATGGTTGCCGGCATCATCGCTGCCCTGGGGGCACGACGGTGGAAGGTGCCGCAACTCGGTCTGGTGACGATCGCCATCGTCCCGCTCATGCCCGGTGTCATGATGTACCGGGCGCTGTACATGATCGTCAACGCCCAGAACGGGACGACCGGCGTCGCGAAGGACAACGGCTGGACCCTTTTCCTGGAGGCCCTGTTGGTGGGAGTGGCCCTGGCCGTGGGCAGCAGCTTCGGGGCCCTCATTGCTCGCCCCTTCACCTTGCCGAAGGATCTACGCTCCCGATTGGCGACCCTGGCCTCCTGGGGTGCTGGCCAGGCTGTTCCGCGCGAGCGTCGACGCCGTCGCCATCAACCTCCCGCCGATCCGCATCATCGAGCTCTCAACGATCCCGACAACGACCCGTCCATGACGGGAACCTGGGCGAGGTAATGGCCGGGGCCGTGAGCCTTGCGGGAGCTGTCGTCAGTCCACCCGAGTCATCCGGGCTTTGGGCACCGGGACACACCACCTGGCCACGAGAGCCAACAACACTGGTGGGGCAATGACAATGAGAGCCAGCCAACCCAGTGGCCACGCAATGGGCCGTACTGTGGCGGCACACGCGGTCATGACGACGATGGGGAGGAATCCCACGATCAACCCGAGCACCTGACCGATACCCGTCGTGACGAAGGCCTGAGCAGCGACCATGCGTCGCAATGTCGCCGTGGACGCCCCCACCGATGCGATGGCAGTGCGCGAGGCATTCGAGTCGGAGAGGGTCAGGGCAAGTACCACGGCTCCCACGCAGGTGGCCAGCAGCGCTCCGATGACTGCGGCCCAGCGCACCATGGTTCCCGTGACGTCCTGGAATCCCTCTTCCCACTCGAAGGGGTAGGGTCTTCCGGTGGTATTCATGAGGGAGTTCTGCAGACGGTCGTCCTCTTTCGAGGTCGGGGTGCGAGGCAGACGAAGCCACATGTCCGTCCGCTGAGTCGTCATCGTGTCAGGGCTGACTCTCAGCGCCTTGGCCGCAGTGTTGCGTCCGATGAGGGCTGGCATCTCAACGCCGAGAGAGCTCTCCGGGGCCCTCATCGATGTCACCTCGAGATCGTGGGGCCCAGGCCCTTCGTCATATCGGGAAAGTACGGCCCGGGATCGTTCCGGCGCATCAGGATGAAAAAGGATGATGCCCTCGTCGAGAGCCTTCATGACTTCGTCATCGGCCTTCTGACCGGTCAGCAACTCATAGAGGCTGCCATCGTCAATGACCACGGACGAGACGGACAGGTCATGTCCCATGTCGATGTCCCGGGCAGCCAAACTCGGCACATTCACGATGAGCTTGTTGTCGCAGATCTGTGGGTCCGTGTCGCAGTTGACCGGTTCCACCGCACGCTGGTACCGCACGGATGGCCCGAAAACTGCCTGAACCTGCTCGATCTCCTGGCTCATGCGTTGTTCTGAATTCTGGTGTCCGCGAACATCATCCCCGACCAACATCGCCACGTTGGTGGCGTAGCGGGGCCGGTAGTCGTTGCGTTCCTGAATGGCGATGCCGTCCGCCATGGTGACGAAGGTGCAGGCCAAGACGGTGATGGCCACCGATGCCGCGGCTCCCGCGACCGCTCTGCCCCGGTTCCGGTTGAGGTCGCGCAGTGCAAAGCGGATCGACAGTCGTGACGAGGGACGCCGCGACACTGTGTTGACCAGCCATGGCAGAGCCAGGATGGCAGCCAGATACACGACGACAATGGTGACGACAATGCCGATGTTGAGGGGGACGATGTCGTAGGAGTCCGTTGTGTAGATCCGATCGCTGACGACGAAGCCGATTCCGACGAGCACCCCTAGGATTGCCACGATGATCGCGGCAATGGGACGCCGCACCGGACGAGCGGCTGCCTCAGCATGCCGAACCCCCATGAGGACATCCTGCCGAGCCACCTCCCGCGCCGGGAACCAACAGGCGACCACTGCTGCCAGCAGGCCGACGACCAGACCAACGATGGCGTACTCCCAGTTGGCGCCGTAGGTCAGGAGAGACCCGGGGTCGATGTGACGTTGGACGGCGACGAAGGCGTTGGCCGCTCCGATGCCGAGTACTACTCCGAGCACCGCGCCAGCCGAGCCCAGCAACACACCTTGGCCGATCATCACTCCCATGAGGTCTCGTCGGGCAGCACCCGTGGTTCCCAGCAGGGCAAGCATGCGACGCTGCTGGCGCGCTCCGATGGAGAAGGCAGCGGCAGCAATGGTGGCGGTGACGATCGCGGAGAGAACGACGACTGCCAGGACCATGCCGAAGATCTGGCCAGCGACGACGTCGGCATCGTCCCCATTCGTGTCGAGTTCTCGCACCTCAACCCCGAGACCTGACGCGTTGAGGTGGGAGACTTGTTCCTTGGTGGGCCGAGGACCTTTGACGTAGTAGGTGAGAGTCCCATTCTTGACGAGTGGGTCCTCAGGACCCACCCAGAAACTCGGTTCATAGGTGAACAGCTGCTCTCGCGTCAGCCCGGTGATGGTGTACTGACGACCCTGGATGGTGACGTGAGAACCGACTGACCAGCCATATCTCTTTGCAGAGTCGCCGGAAGCCCAAACGCTGTCGCCACGGGGCATCGGTCCGCTGGGCACTTCCATGCGATCAGGAAGCATGGCCGTCAGGTCTGCCCCCTTGACGGTGCCCTCAAGGGTGACAGAGCGCCATGCCACGTCGACAGACTTGGTCCGCATCGGGTACAGCTCGTGGCCGGCCAGATGGATATTCTCCATGGCCTGCTTCTGGCGGGCTCGCAACTCGGCGTTCGGTGAGCTATCGAGACTGCAAGATGCGAAGTCCAGTGCATGCTGGGAGCAGTGACCGTCCCAGTCCTCCATCGGACGGATGAGCATGTCGGCATCGCCATACTTCGAGACGAGCTGGCCGTCAGGGATGAATCCTCCAGCATCGAGGATCGTGCCCAGACCGGACATGATGGCCACCGGGAGAGCGATCAGCAGCACGATCAGCAGGGACCGCGCCTTGTGTTTGAGAATGTCACGAGCAGCCAGCCGGGTGATGAGACGTCGGTGAGATCGTCCGTGCGCGACACCATCCCCGGAGAGCCGGACAGTCGCTGCGTTGTCATGACTGTCGGGGACGTTCCCGCTTCCCATCAGGCCTCTCCGCGCTTGGGATGGTCGTTGAGAAGTTCCATGGGGTCGCTGACGACTTGAGACTCGTCAACGAGCCTGCCGTCACGCAGGAACACCACGCGGTCAGCCCAGGCGGCGTGGCGCGCCTCATGGGTCACCAGAACGACGGCAACTCCTTCGTCAGCCAGAGCCCGGATGAGGGCCATGATGTCGTCACCCGTTGCGCAGTCGAGGGCCCCGGTAGGTTCGTCGGCAAGGAGAATCCGGCGATCCCCGACGATGCCGCGCGCGATGGCGACCCGCTGACGCTGTCCTCCCGACATCTCCTCGATATGACGATCCGCGAGTTCGGGCAGGCCGACACGTTCCAAGGCGATGTGGGCCGCGTTGCGAGCGCGTTTGGCTGACGCCCCGTCAAGTTCCAACGGCAGAGAGACGTTCTCGACCGCCGTGAGGGTGGGAACGAGGTTGTAATCCTGGAAAACGAAGCCGAGCTGACGACGTCGAACCCGGGCCAGATCGTCCCGGGACATGCCGCCCAGCAGCTCTCCACACACGGAAACCGTGCCCGAGGTGGGCTTGTCCAGCCCACCCGCGAGACCCAGCAGGGTGGACTTGCCCGACCCCGACGGCCCCATGACGGCCGCGAAGGTACCAGGATTGACGCCCAGGCTGACGTCAATGATGGCGTCGACCCGCTGCCCGCTTTCCTCGAAGGAACGACTCACGTGATCCAGGGACAGAACGGTGCGAGGCGCCGGTTGACTGATCTCGCCGGCTGCTCGCGGCGGGGTCAACGTCATGCGGTTCGGACTTCCTGGGCGGTCTTGGAGTCTGCAGCCACGACCTCGGCAGACTCGCGACTGCCACGGCGGGAGGCCTCGATGGCCTTGGACTCACAGTGGTCAAGCCAGCGGATCTCAGCCTCGCCGGCGAAGATCAGTCCATCAACAAGGAGCTGGCCTGCAAGATCGTCCTCGGCCACACTGCGACGGGCCTGGCGGTATTCCTGCAACTGGTGCATGGTGGCGCGGCGCTGATCCTGGATGAGGGCAGCGACGTCGACGTCCTTCGAGGTGGCTGCAAGGGCAATCTTGATGGCCAACTCAGTGCGCGGCGGATTCGCCGGGGCGATCGGAGTGGCGAACCACTGACGCACCTCTGCGCGACCCTCAGGGGTGATGGTGGCGATAACCCTGCCATCGGGAGTCTCGTCACCCCGGAAGCACAGCCGGTCACGCTCAAGGCGGTCCAAAGTTGTGTAAACCTGCCCGATGTTCAGGGGCCAGGTGTGATTTGTACGGCGATCAAACTCGTTTTTGATCTCATACCCGTGACGGGGCTTTTCAGCGAGCAAGGCGAGGATGGCGAACTTGATTGACATGTGATCTCCAGGTGCCGTGAAGCGATGTTGACCAATGTTCGCATACGCGATATCTGCCAGTCAAGGAACCCTCAGGTCTTGACCACTTGGTGAGACACGGTGCGGATCAGGCGTCGGCACCGACGTGGAGACGTCCCTCGAAGGCCCGTCCCAAGGTCACCTCGTCGGCGTATTCCAGATCGCCGCCGACTGGCAGCCCCGAGGCCAGACGCGACACCGTCACACCCATGGGGCTGATGAGACGAGACAAGTAGGTCGCCGTCGCCTCCCCCTCGAGGTTCGGGTTCGTCGCCAGGATGACCTCGGTCACCGTCTCGTCGGCCAGGCGCTGACACAGCTCACGAATATGGAGGTCAGCGGGGCCCTTTCCGTCCAGCGGGGAGATGGCGCCGCCCAGCACGTGATACAGCCCACGGAACTGCCGGGTACGCTCCACTGCGATGACGTCCTTGGACTCCTCGACGACGCAGATCATCGCATGGTCACGGCGGGGGTCACGGCAGTACTGGCACACCTCATCGGAGGAGACGTTGAAGCAGACCTTGCAGAACTTGGCCTTCTCCTTGACCTCACGCAAGGCATCGGCGAGCTCGTTGACCTCCTCGGCGGGGGAGTCAAGGATGTGGAAGGCGATCCGCTGAGCACCCTTCGGCCCGATCCCGGGCAGCCGAGAAAGGGCGTCGATGAGTTCCTGCAACGGACCGTCGTACATCAATTCTCCTGTCTGGTGGGTGGTGTTGGTTCACAGCCCGAGGCCGGGCATCTGCGGCATGAGCGACTGCTGCATGGCGCGAGCCTGCTCGGTGGCGTCCTTGACAGCAGCCACAACGAGGTCGGCAAGGGTCTCGGCATCGGTGTCCTCGAGGGCCTCCGGCGAGATCGTCAGGGCGTCAAGCTCACCGGCCCCAGTGACCGTGGCGTGAACGAGTCCACCGCCAGCAGTGCCCTCGAAACTGCTCTCCGCGAGTTGGTTCTGGGCCGTCTCGAGCTGGCTCTGGACGGACTGGGCCTGGGCAAGCAAAGCACCCATGTCGATTCCGCTGAGGTCAAATCCTCCAGTAGTCATGATGTCTCCTGTGTGTGGCCCCTGATCCTCGTCGGCGGGGGCGGCCTGGTGTCGTGGACCACAGTAGCCGTTGGTGACGACACGTTCGTGGCTCAATGCGCCTGGCAGACACGTTCATCGAGCAGCTGCGTCGCCGTCTCCAGAGGTGTCGATGACGACCCCTCCCAGCTCACGCATGATGAGGTCGACCGGGCTCTCGCCGGACTCTTCCAAAATGGTGTCGTCCCACTCGCTGTCCTCCTCGGGAGGCTCCTCGTCGGAGGCTGGACGATGATGGGCCGTCTCGAGTGGGCGAACGCTTCCCTTGGCACGCTCACTCCAGCGATGGCTGGCGCTGTGGGATTCCTGCCCTGCGGTGGTGTGCGAGGACACCTCGGAGGTGTTGTGCCCCTGGCCTGCATCATGGGTCTGGCCGTCCTCTGCCGTCTCGACGTGAGCCTCGGCTGGCTCCAGGTCCGGCTCCGGGTCAGCGGCCTCACCACTGGCCGGGTCGGGGGCACCAGCTACCGGGCCGGACTCGACGACCTCATCGCGGACATCTCCGGACTGATCCTCGACGGTGGAATCCGGGGCGGAGGTGTTTTCTGCCGAGTCGGTGGGGTGGGAACTGTCGACTGACGTGTTCGAGGGCTCGTCCGAAGCGTCGGCGTCACCCTGCTGACGATCACCGGGGCGGTCCTGGAAAGGTCGGCCGGGATGATGTCGGTCCGGCTCACCGTCATTGCTCATCCGACCTTGATACGCCGGACCTCGAGAGGTGGACTCGTGGCCAGGCGGCTGCGAAGCCCAGGAGTCGACTGGTGGGGGCTCGGGGGCAGCCGGTTCCTGATGGAACTGCGGTCGCGCCGTGGCCGGGGGTTCGCCAATCACTGCCGTGAACGTCAGATCCACCCCCAACACCTTGACGACAGCGTCGTGCAGGACCTTGGGGTAATTGCCGTTGACGAACCGTTCCTGAGCACCGGGGTTGGAAAAGCCCAAGGTCGCTTGGTTCCCGTGGACATCCAGCACCTGGGCGTAGCCGTTGAGGACCATCCACGCGACACGTCCCCCCTCCTTGACGGCATCGAGCACCTGAGGCCACTCGCGACGCAGGGTCGTGATGTCGACGGCCCCTTCGCCAAGACCACCCTGCTCCTGGGGTGTCTGCTGAGGGGCGGGCTGAGAGACACGATCGGGCTGGGATTGTGGAGACGTCTGCTGCCCTGGTTGCTGTTCCTGCCATCTGGATTGCTGGCTCTGCTGCCCGGGTTGCTGGCTCTGCTCGGGCCCAAAACCATTCGACGATTCCTGCGAACCCTGGGCACCTCCTCGGGGACCGTCATGGACAGCGGACGACTGGCCATACGGTTGGTTGCCGGGCTGGTAATCCCTACGGCTGGGACGGGGACGCCCCGAGGGACGCCGGGCAGGTTGCTCGACGCTCCGGGTCACACTGGACTGCTGGGGTGGTTCAACCGGCGGGGAGACAGGCTGAGCGACAGCATGGTCCTCTGCACGGGCAACGTGGTTCTCTGCATGGGCAACATGGTCCTGTGCACGGTCAGCCTCCGTGACCGAACCCGAAACACCGACTCTGCGCTCCAACCGCTCCAGACGGGCATGGATGCCTCTCCCGTCGGTGTCAGCCGCCGGAAGCAGGATTCGAGAGCACATCAACTCCAGGTGAAGTCTGGGAGCCGTGGTGCCGCGCATCTGCGTCAGCCCGCTAGCCAAGACCTCGGCGGCACGGGTGAGTTCTCCGGCACCGAAACCGGCCACCTGATGGGTCAGACGGGTCCCCTGCTCAGGGGAGACGTCGATGAGTCCGGTCCGGCATGCATCCGGGACAGCCGAGATGATGACGAGGTCACGCATCCGTCGCAGCAGGTCCTCGGCAAAACGGCGCGGGTCCTGGCCCACCTCGATGACCTTGTCGATGGTGGCAAAGACCTGGTGGGCGTCCCCGGCAGCGAAGGCGTCAACGATCTCGTCGAGGAGCGCTTCAGGGGTGTAGCCGAGCAGGGCCGCCGCCTGCTCATAGCTGACGTGACCATCAGCGGCACCGCCGAGGAGCTGATCGAGCACCGACAGGCTGTCGCGCACCGATCCGCCACCGGCACGCACGACGAGGGGAAGGACGGCGTGGTCGACGTCGATCCCCTCCTTGACGCACAGCCCGTCCAGGTAGTCGACGAGGACCTTCGGCGGAACCAGCCGGAAGGGATAGTGGTGGGTTCGGGAGCGAATCGTCCCGATGACTTTCTCGGGCTCTGTCGTCGCGAAGATGAACTTGACGTGCGGAGGGGGCTCCTCGACGAGTTTCAGCAGGGCGTTGAAACCCTGCGGGGTGACCATGTGGGCCTCGTCGATGATGTAGATCTTGTAGCGCGAATGCACCGGGGCGAAGAAGGCCCGCTCACGCAGGTCACGGGCGTCGTCGACACCACCGTGGGAGGCCGCGTCGATCTCGATGACGTCGATCGATCCAGGGCCGCCACAGGCCAGATCCTGACAGGACTGGCACTTTCCACAAGGGGTCGGCGTCGGACCCTGCTCACAATTGAGCGCTCGGGCGAGGATGCGAGCAGTCGTCGTCTTGCCACAGCCGCGCGGACCAGAGAACAGGTAGGCGTGGTTGACGCGGTTGTTGACGATGGCGCGCTTGAGAGGCTCAATGACGTGTTCCTCTCCGATGACCTCGTCGAAGGTCTCCGGACGGTAACGCCGGTACAGGGCCAGCGGAGGCTCGGGCAGGTCGTCACGATCCCTGTCGAGGGCTGACGAGGGGCTTACCTCGACCAGGCCCGACTCGAAGCCCTCGGGAGGTGTCATCTCGTCGGCGTCCTCATCGGTCTGCAAACCGTCGGGCTCGTCGGGGGTCTCAGGGCCGTCCAACAACCCCGGATCATGGGGATCCGGGGGAAGATCATCGTCGGGGGTGGGTTCGTCGGGGGGCATGACGAGGCGCGGCGGCTCCTCGTCGCCGAAAAGATCCAGACCGTCCTGCTCAAAGGCCTCAGGCTCGACGACCTCGTCCTCCATGCCCGATTCAGGCACCCTCTCATCCACGAGGAGAACCCTAGTTGACGATCACGACACAATCTCACCGGTTCGACGAGCTGTGCGCGGAACACACTCAGCCAAACAAAACCAGCAGCAGACTGATGACGGTGACGACGGCGAAGGTGGCCCAGGCGATCTGCACCGCAGAGCGCACCGGATGCCCCAACCGCTTGGCCTTGCGCCCACACGACGTGCACACCACCGCAGGAATGAGGAATGCGATGATGTCCACCGCGACAACCGTCCAGGTCAGCCAGGCCGGAACCCCGGTGTCGTGAAGCTGGGGGTAACCGAGATTGGCTGGCAGCATCGTCTGGGCCATCATCCCCGCGATGCCCGCCACGATGAACAACAGCAGCGAGCACCAGGTAATACCCGCCCAGATGGAACCGGCTCGGTCGGTCGTGACGATGCGACGCTGATCGTTCATGACGGCCCTCCTTCCGGGCATCGCTCGATGTCTCACCGGGCGCAGCGCGTAGGACATGAAAAGGGCTCCCCGCGCACCCGGTAGAGCCAACCTACCCTTGCTACCTCTCGGTCCTGGGGGAGTTCAGTCAGGTGCCGCCGCACGGGGAACCGGGTTCAAGCTTAACCGACGGCTCGCCACGGGGACAACCGAACTCGCTCCCGGTCCGCCGCCCGCACCGTGGTGAAGGCCCATCACCCACGGTGTGGTGGATTGGTCGCTAATGGCATCGCCTGCAACGACAGATGGCAGGTCATAGCATTACCACCATCTTTTCCACCAAGGTCCGGCGACAAGGGTTGCCCCGATCTCGCGATGACGGCACCATCGAGACACCAACCGGGACACCAGGGAGGCATCATGACGAGGATCGACGTCTGGCTCTGGTCGGTGCGCGCCTACAAGTCGAGGTCGCTGGCCACCGACGCCGTGAAGGGCGGGCACATCCGCCTCAATGGGGACCCGGTCAAACCCTCCCACGACGTCAACCCTGGCGACGTCGTCACGATCCGCACCCCCGGATGGGATCGGGTACTCAAGGTCGTTGACCCGATCACAAAACGCGTCGGCGCAAAGATGGCCGTCGAGGCCTACGAGGATCTGTCAGCACCTCGACCCGCCTACCTGTCCGCTCCGGTGGCGCGTAGAGACCGTGGGACTGGGCGACCAACCAAGAAGGATCGCCGTGAGATCGATCGCCTGAGGGGCCGGGACTCTCACTACTGAGCTCCTGGTCGGGGGGCGCACGGCACGCTGATGCCACAGTGGCTGGGGCTGATGCCGGTGACTGGGAGGGAGACGCCCGAGCCGCCCGCCAGATAGTGCGCAAGGTGCGACTCCCAGGTCACAATTGGCGCCGAAGGCCAACTCCATGTACCCTACTCGGCGGAGGATTCGCCTAGAGGCCTATGGCGCTCGCTTGGAAAGCGGGTTGGGTTCACGCCCTCACGAGTTCGAATCTCGTATCCTCCGCGGCCAGCCCGCCCCCACGGCATATCCGAGGGGGCGGGCCTTTTTCTCTGACAACAGCATGAAGGCCAGCGTCGACCCCGGGCGGTGATAGCCCGCCACTACTAACCTCCGCTTTCACCGGATCAGCACGAATCCCCCCGTGGCCTATTTTAGTATTTTCAGCGACTACCAGAATACCGAAGAATCCAATCTTTCAACAACCGAAAGAGCCCCCAGCCAGTTGCGCTAGCTTCATAACACATCAACATTTTTGACGCCCATACTCTGCTTGTCGAGCCAATTAAAAAACGAGACTTCCGAGGATTATCGACAGTCGCATTCGCCTATTCTACACACGTGAAAAACATCCTACCAATGGGTAGTGATACCCTGCCTGCATTTAGCTGTGAGAGTGGCGCTCATAACTCGATCTAGCGAGCAGTCGACGACCGCAAGAGCACGCTCAGGTCCGACGACGGCCCAGAGCCCATCAACTAGGCGATAGCCACTCGCATCGGCCTGCCCTACAGTCCGCCAGGATCACTGTGACACAACGACTACATCGACCCTCAACACCCAGACCCAACAGGGGACCAACCCAGCGGTTGTGGTGGGTGTGGGTGGGTTGTGGGTTAGTGCGTTTGGGCTTGTGTGGGGGGTTGGATGAGGGTGTTGAGGTGGGCCAGGGCGTCAGGGTGTGTGGCGTAGTAGGTGGTGTGGTTGTCGTAGATGGTGGTCGCGAAGATGTTGCGCCAGTGTTGGGCCCAGTCGGGCCAGTCGGGGTGGTCGGGTGAGCCTTCGGGTAGGTCGATGGGTCGGGTGTGCAGTGTGGTGAGGAGGTGGAGTAGTGCCCGGTCGATGTCGTGGGCCATGTGGTTGATGCGTACGTGGTGTCCTGAGGTGTCGGTGATGAGGTAGCAGTTGGGTGTGATGTCCAGTTTGGTGATGTGGTGGGCGTCGATGGTGCGGCGGAGAGGGCCGATGCGGACGCCGATGGTGTCGTTGTCGATGTGGGTTCGATATAGCAGGCGGTAGAAGATCATGATGTAGCCGGGCAGGGTGACGGATAGTTGGCAGCAGATTGTGAGGATGGGATGGCTGATGGGTTTGGTAACGAAGTGCCATAAGAAGGGGGTGGTGATGATGGCGATGATGAGTCCCCATTTCAGCCATTTTCGTGAGGGGCGCAGGTGTTGGGGGCTGGCGGGGTCTTGAGCTGAGGTGTCATCAGGGGTGGGAGTGCCAGGCTGGCCCCAGGATTGCGAGGCCCATGGGTGGGAGAAGGTGAGGGGTTCGGCGGTCATAGTGATCTTTTCTATGCAAGGCGGAGAGCCTGCTGTGTGACGAATCTGTTAATTATCGTAGTGGTCGGGTGGGCCGATGAGGGTGTTGAGGTGTGCGAGGTGTTGGGGGTGGGTGTCGTAGAAGTCGTAGTGGTCGAGCCATAGGTCGCCGGAGAGGATGTTGCGCCAGTGTTGGGCTTGTTGTTCCCAGTTGGGGTCGGTGGTGTCGACTCCGTTGAGGCGGAATTTGTGGTGGTGGAGTTCCTCGAGGAGGCGTATGTAGAGTGGGGCGTAATCGTATTTGTGGTAGTAGATTTTGATTTTGGTTTTTCCGGCCCAGATATCGTATCGATCCATGTTGAAGTTGAGTCGGGTGATGTCGGCGAATCGGATTTCGCGGTAGAAGGGGCCGAATCGGGCCCAGACTTTGTCGTGGTCGACGCCGTATCGGCGGAATGTGGCGTCGCCGAGAATCCAGAAGACTACCCCGAGGAAAAACGCGACCCCGATCCACCCGTACACGATGTTGTTGATACCCTCGGAGGGGTCGGTGTCGAGGGCCATTGACGGCTCTGCCCAAGTGAGCCCCGCTGCAAAGGGTAGGAATATTGGTATCATGCCTCTGGCTTGGGATAGTACGCGTGGCTCGTAGGGGTTTGATCCCATGACGCGTAGGGCTTCTTGGACTCGTTCTGAGCCTTCAAGCAGTTTTATGGGCGGCTTGTCCATATCTGCGGATAGGTAGCGTGGTTCGATACTCATGTCATCGACTCCGGGGGTGTCGGTGGGTGGTCCAGTTCTCGACGTGTGCGTCGGGGAAACCGGTATGAATGGACTTTCCGATCCCCTTGGCCACGTGCTTAATCCCATTTTCTTTGATTGGGTTGGAGTCGTATGAGCCTGAACCGTAGTCGAACAGTGCTTTTGTGTCATCGGAGATGATGTCAGTTGAGATTGACCATGCAGCTTCTTTCCCCGCCTCAGCTAAGCCTTGCTTGAAGCCGTCAGGGGTACGGTAGCCAGGAATGGTGGAGGGTGCGATAGTGTGAGTTGGAAGCTTCAGCATTGTTTCTGTCAGGGCTTGCACTCCAGTTTGACTATTAGCAATCATAAGGCCTTTGGCAGAAAAATGTTTGTCGTCGTATAAAGAAGTGCTGAGAATATAGTTAGTGTTCGTGGTTGTGAACTGTGACGCTGTGCTATTTACAAGTTTCTTGCGAATGAACAACTCAGACACGTCGTCTCCCTCCTTGACTGCCTGCTTCAGGGCGTTGTCGGCAGCGGTCTTGCCTCGAAGCTTGGCGAGGATGCCCGAGCCTGCACGAGCGACTGTGGGATCGGCCGCGTATGTCTCCACCAGCGCTGCCGCGGTGTCGGAGTGTTGCAGGATGTGGGAGCCGACGAGGTTGGTGGTGCCTGCTCCGACTCCGCCGACGACTCCGCCGATGAGGGTGTCTTTGATGAAGGTCCCTTGGTTGACACGACCGGTTGTGTACTTCTGGGAGCTGGCGGAAAACCCTCCGGAGATGAGGGCTCCGGAGATCATTGCGGCTCCGATGGGGCCGCCGACGCCGGTTGCTGCCACGCCGATACCGAGACCGATCAAGATAGCGCCGCCGATAAATCCTGGGGAAAGGATGCGGTGTTTGTGGGTGGTCCACCAGTGTTGGACGGGGTGGGCCAGGCCTGCTAGTTGGTCGTCTGTGACGGGGTGGGTGCCGAGGGGGTCGGTGAGGGTGAGGGGGTTGTTGTTGGCGTAGTTGTAGGGATTGTTGGCCCATAATGCGCCGATGGGTGGGGTTTCTGGGTCGGGGGTCAGGAAGGTGGTAGTGGCGGGATCGTAGAGGCGTGCTCCCCACCAGGGGTGGCCGTCAAGGATGAGTGTGTTCCCGGCGAGCCTGATGGTGTCGGGGACTCCTTCGATTGTGGAGCTGATGGGTTGGTATGGGTCTTGGGGGCTCGTGGGTGTTGTGGCACGCCAGTGGTCGACCTCGCCGGTGGGTGTGGTGCCGAGGGTGCGGCTCGCGGGGAGGGCTAAGACGGGATGGCCGTCGATGGAGGTGGGTGTTCCAGTGACGAGGTCCCAGTCAACGTGGATGTGCTGGTCTTGGGTTGTGATTCTGCTGGGGTATCCGAGTGCGTCGACGTGGGTTGAGGTGGTGGTGGTGTCGGTGGTGATGCCAGATAGCCAGCCTCGCGTGTCCCAGGAGTATCGCCGATCACTGCCATTGCCAGTGGCGCTGGTGCGTCGTCCTGCCGGGTCGTAGGCGTAGTGGGTGACAGAAGTGTCGCCATGTTTACGGGTGCGGGTGTCCGCGAGGCGACCGTGACAGTCCCAGTTGAAAACTGTTTCGGATTGTGACTGGGGATTATCCTCAGAGGTTGTGTGGTTTGCGAGTCGGCCGTAGGCGTCGTGGGTCCAGGTGTGGTGGGTGCGTGGCCCGGTTGCGGTGATCAGTGATCCTGCCTGGTTGTAGGTGTAGGACCACACGCCGTCGGGCGTATCCAGTCCGGTGACGCGCCCTTGGTGGTCACGGGCGATGCGGGTGGTGTGCCCATCATGGGTGTATCTACACAGCAGGCCGCTGTCGTGGTCCCAATGGTCGTGGTGGTTGGGTGTGATGATGTCGCTGAGGCGCCCTGCATCATCCCCGGTCAACGTCGTCGTGCCTAGTGTGGAATGAGTGATCCGGGCGGGTAGCCCGTCCTCGCGGTAGTCATAGGACACGCTGGTGTGGGCGTCATTAGCACGGGTCAGACGGCCTTCACGGTCCCAGTCCCAGTGGTGGCGGCTGATGACGTTGCCCTCATCATCGGTGGTGGTGTGGTCGCAGACTAGCCCGCGCGCATCGATGCTGATGAAATGGTGAAGCGAGGCCGCAGGGTCGGTGTGGTCATCGATGTGAAGTTGGCGGGCGTCACAGTCCCACCACTTACGGGTGGAGACGTGACCGTTGATCGTCACAGTTTCTGTCCCGTTGGCCATGTCGTAAGTGGTGAGGCTTCCGTCCGGGCCGGTGTGAGACGCGAGACGACCGGCCGGGTTCCAGGTGTAGTGATGGATTCCGCCAGCGGGATCGGTGGATTCGATGACCTGGTCGAGTTGGTTATACCGGTAGGTAGATATGGTGTCAGCGCCGGTGGTCGCGGTGGCTAAGCGTCCGCGTTTGTCCCACGTGTAGCGGTGGACTTGGCCTGCAGCATCGACAGCGCTGATGAGCCGTCCAGCCTGGTCGTAACGCAATGACCGGTTCCCGGCAATCGGATCCCAGGTGCGTACCGGCCGTCCACAGGTGTCATAGTCAGCGCTGAACGTGACACGCTCACCGACTCGGGTCTCGACGAGACGCCCGACGGGATCCCACGTGTACGTGGTGGCGACCCCGGTCGGGTCGACCACCTCAACGAGGCGGGAATCAGCGTCGTAGTGGTAGCAGGTGCGTGCGCCGGTTGGATCAGTGGTGCTGGCCAGGCGTCCCGCTTCGTCATAAGAATAGTGCTCTTCCAGCCCGGTGGGGCTGGTGATATCTGTGAGGTGCCCGACCCGGTCGTAGCCGAATCGGGTGTCTGCTCCGAGAGGGTCAGTGAACACCGCGGGAAGACCGCCAGCGTTGTAGTCGATGCGGCTAGTGGAGCCGAATACATCAGTGGCAGAGATGACACGCCCGTAGTCGTCGACGTGAGTTGCGGCGATAATCCGTCCTGCCCCGTTGGTGATCTGGGTGTGGTGGCCGGTGGTGGTGGCGCGTAAACTTGCCCCGGTCGGGTCGGTGAGCGAGGCGAGCTGACCGGTGACTGTGTAGGAAGCGCGCCACGTACCCCCGGCAGGATCGGTCACCCCGCATATCCTCGCCATCGTGTCGCGAAGGAATGCCCATCCGGCCCCATCTGGCAGCCCGATCCCAGTCAGGTCTCCGACCTCGTCATACGACAGGGCGGTTGTGGCACCAGTGGGATCAGTGATCGTGGTGATCTGGCCGGCAGGGCCCCACGTGTAGCAGGTGCGCCCGCCATCGGGAGCTGTGGCTGTTTCCAAGTACCCGGCGTCATCATAGGCGTAGGACCAGCAGGCCCCATCAGGGTCAATGCGCTCGGTCATGTGGCCAGCCTGGTCATAGGACATCTGAGTGCGGTTTCCCAGCGGAGTGACTATCTCGGTGACGTATCCGGCCTGGTCGTGGCCGATCTGCCAGGTGGCGCCGACCCCGTCTGTCATGGCCGTAAGCTGGCCATACTTGTCATAGTCCATACCGATGCTAACGCCTGTAGCATCGACGAGTCTTTTCAGCAGGCCATGGTGCCAGGTCATCGTCATCATGGTGCCGTGGGCGTCGGCGAGGCGCACCGGTGTGGGCTGGCTACCGTCGTAGTCGAGACGCACGCGCAACTGCCCGCCGGTCGAGATCGCGGTTAGCCGGTCAGCATCGTCCCAACTGTAATCGATAGTCCCGCCAGTAGGCAGGGTGGTGCCGATGCGGTGGCCCCGATCATCGTAGGCGTGACGGATCACTTTGCCGGCCCGATCCGTTACGCTCACAAGGTTGCCGTATCGGTCATACAGCATGGAGGTACGCTGCCCGTCGGCATCAATGATCCCAACCGTACGGCCACGCTCGTCACTGATCCAGGTATTGCAATGATGACCCTGCCCGTCATCGGCAACTGTCACCCCACCGGGAAGATACGTAAACCGGGTCAAGTGTCCGGTGGCATCCTGTTGGGTACAGATCCGCCCCAAGTCATCGAAGGTGTTGACACATTGAGCCACACCAGATGTGTCGATGACCTGGGTGAGTAGCCAGCCATCCCACCGGTAGCAGCAGATCCCGTCGGGGCGATTCACTTCTACTAGCCGGCCATGATTGTCATAGGTGTAGTCCACGCTGCGGCCGTCACTGGCCGTAGCCTTGACCAGACGCCCCTGTTCGTAGAACAGGTTTATCGACCGGCCCCACTCGCAATGCAGAGCAACAGCGGCATCCTCATGGCGTTCCACCCACACACCATCACCGGCACCAGAATCTGCCCCCACCCAGGCGCCATCAATGGTGAAGACACACCGATCACCGCCATTGTCTCCGATAATCCACACCGGCCCAACCACACCCGCAGGTTGAGCCACAGCCGCATCAGCCGCGTCGCCGCGCCACAGCCACACATTGTCCTGAACTGCCCGCCATGGCCCCTTCTCATCGGCATGGCCCTCAGACCTACCACGAGCCAAAGGAAACACGATCTCGCGGCCATCATCACGCACCCACCGTGCCTCGTCATCATCGACGACCAAACGCTGATCCAAGATCGTCGACCAGCCGGGCCCCAACACACCACACCTACTGGCGTCATCATAGCCGGCCGCCAGTGTCGAGTTGTACATTCGAGACACCATGAGTCGCTGACTCAGCCCGCCATACGCCAGATCCGTTTCAGGAAGGACGAAGTTTCCGGTTGCCGAGTTCACTGGGTCTTCGATGTACCCCGTGGCAGGATCAATCCCACTCAAGGTTGGCGAGGAAACCTGAATATCCGCCCGAACCGCACTGACACCAGCTGCCCTTAACCCAGCTTCCAAAGCTACGTCAGCAAGCTTAACGGCCCCCGACCCTCCTGCAGCGGCGAACGCTCGTCCCACCGCCTCCAGCCACGCGACATCAGCATCATTGAGGTTTATCCAGTACTGATACTGGGCGAACAAGCCCCCCACATCCAACGATCCATACTCGCAACTCGCACGAAACTGCTCATACAGAGTCGCCAACGCTGATGCAGGCATCAACTCCCGATTCGCTCCATAAATGACACGCGCCGCGCTCGTCAAATGAGCCGGAACCGCACTCGAGACACCCCCCGAGGGGCCACGCAGACCCTGATCAGTCTGACGCTGGCCAGCCTGAGGCGGGTTCACCCACCGAGAAACAGGTGGGTTCGGCTGAGGTACAAACGCAGTTTCTTCATACCCAAACAGCTGATGCACCTTTTTCTCCACCCAGTTTTCGTTGGCGCGGGCTGCCATATACTCACGCGCTTGCCGACGCCGCTCGTTCTCCTTACGAGCCTCCTGCGCCAGGTAGTCCACCTCCGTGGCGGTCTGACTGAATATCTCCCTGAACTCAGCCGCATCCGCCGAGCACACCTGCATATTTCGTCGAAACAGTTGAGAGAAGAACCCACGGAACTCGGTCGACGCCATGGACTCAGCATGACCACGTTCACCATCAAAAACGGTCACCCGGCTCGCAGCTACCCGGAGCTTAGATGCAAACTCGCTCGCCACCCCAAAATCGAAAGTGACAGGGTGCTGGTAATCACCCAAACCACTCGTATCAGACACGCAGACCTCACACTACAGACACAACACCGATGAATAACCCCACACCCCAAGGGGCAGCCAGCACGGGCGACCTAACCGCACCGAAAAACCTTAGCGGCTGCTCTCAGATGACATCGTGATCACACGAAAGCCACACCGCGATCCCAGGGAAACACGACACCTCCATGGTGGTACGACGGAGCCGACAACCGCTGACCCTAGTTATCCAACCCTTGAATCTGATCCGTCAACCCACCATTAACAACCGACTGAATCTGGCGAATAGCATCCTTAGCCTCATCAGTAGACAACACCCGAGACATTCAACACACTCCTACAAGAACGTGGCACACATCCGACCCAGCTGACGTCGATCGTCCACTAGAATCTGGCATGTAACCTACACCCCAACAGGGTCAAGGACACCACGGGTGCATCTGAAAAGTTGGGTGACCCAAGGAGGACACGACCATGCGACGATTTCACCGCTGGCGCCGAGGCGCAGCCGTTTTCGCTGCTTGCAGTTGCACTGCTATGACGGTAGCTGCACCCGATCCGGTGTTGGCCAGCCCTGCTTCGTATTCCGCGCCGACTGGCGTCATGATACCTGGCGAGCCGTGCCGGAAAACACTTATAATGAATTCGCTAGAGACCTTGTGGCGCAACCAGTAGGCTCCAGTGCAGAATATATTTCTGATCCGGTTGCTAATCAGCCGAGCGCGAGAACAAGTTCACCCCCGACAACATCGTCCAGAATGGCGCCGACACAACCGGGGAATCCATCCATGCCGGATTCCCCGGAGTGCACGTCGAGAACTGGACCGCCCCCCACCTACACCACAGAGGCCGATGATATGAGCACTGAACTCGTCTACCTTGCAGAACCCCGCTACCTCGCAGCGGACATGGACGACCCGCCCCGGCAATACAACGAAAAAGGCGTCTACGGCATCGCCCGCATGGAACGACGCATGAGCCGCGATCCACACCACCCCCGAGCCTTCTCCCTGGCCTATCTCATGCTCCCCGTATGGCTACCCCTGGCGGCTCTGATGACATCGTGCGGAATCCCGATAATACTTGACAACAGCGACGGCTTTAGAGACGGCCTATCCGGATGGGTCGTTATCCTTGGGGCCCTCGCCTCAACATACATACCCCTATCCCAAGGCCTCTGGCTGCGCCCGGGCGTCGATCATGACAAAGTGTGGGCCCGATTCGGCCCCTTCTACCGCGAAATCCGATTCGCCGACATCACACGACTCAGTACCGGCATAGAGCACTACAATATCTGGGCCGGGAAAACCAAAATTAATATCGGATACGACCGATTCGATTACGCCCTTTTTTACATACGCCTCCTCGAGGAACTCCACCACCGCAAAATCCACCTCCCCGAAGCCGACATCACCGACCCCAACTGGGAAAAAGAAGCCCAAACCTGGCGCAACTTCCTCTCCGCCGACGTATGGCTCGACCACCGCGACTTCTACGACACCCACCCCCAACACCTCGCACACCTCAACGCCCTCATCGGCCCACCCGACCACTACGACGACGAACAACCAGGCCAACCAGCATGAAACCGCAGAAACGCGGCCACCACCAGCCTGCCACCGACACCCCCGGAGTCGATGACATGAGTATCGAACCACGCTACCTATCCGCAGACATGGACAACCCGCCCATAAGAGTGCTGGTTGAAGGCTCAGAACGAGTCCAAGAAGCCCTACGCGTCATGGGATCAAATCCCTACGAGCCACGCGTACTATCCCAAGCCAGAGGCATGATACCAATATTCCTACCCTTTGCAGCGGGGCTCACTTGGGCAGAGCCGTCAATGGCCCTCGACACCGACCCCTCCGAGGGTATCAACAACATCGTGTACGGGTGGATCGGGGTCGCGTTTTTCCTCGGGGTAGTCTTCTGGATTCTCGGCGACGCCACATTCCGCCGATACGGCGTCGATCATGACAAAGTGTGGGCCCGATTCGGCCCCTTCTACCGCGAAATCCGATTCGCCGACATCACCTGCTTCAACTTCAGCACGGATCGATACGATATCTGGGCCGGAAAAACCAAAATCAAAATCTACTACCACAAATACGATTACGCCCCACTCTACATACGCCTCCTCGAAGAACTCCACCACCACAAATTCCGCCTCAACGGAGCTGACATCACCGACCCCAACTGGGAACAACAAGCCCAACACTGGCGCAACTTCCTCTCCGGCGACCTATGGCTCGACCACCGCGACTTCTACGACACCCACCCCCAACACCTCGCACACCTCAACACCCTCATCAGCCCACCCGACCACTACGACGACGAACAACCAGGCCAACCAGCATGAAACCGCAGAAACGCGGCCACCACCAGCCTGCCACCGACACCCCCGGAGTCGATGACATGAGTATCGAACCACGCTACCTATCCGCAGATATGGACAAGCCGCCCATAAAACTGCTTGAAGGCTCAGAACGAGTCCAAGAAGCCCTACGCGTCATGGGATCAAATCCCTACGAGCCACGCGTACTATCCCAAGCCAGAGGCATGATACCAATATTCCTACCCATCGGAGCTCTGGCGACAGGGACCGGACTGCCAATGGCCCTCGACACCGACCCCTCCGAGGGTATCAACAACATCGTGTACGGGTGGATCGTGATTGCGTTTTTCCTCGGGGTAGTCTTCTGGATTCTCGGCGACGCCACATTCCGCCGATACGGCGTCGACCACGACAAAGTCTGGGCCCGATTCGGCCCCTTCTACCGCGAAATCCGATTCGCCGACATCACCCGACTCAACTTCAACATGGATCGATACGATATCTGGGCCGGAAAAACCAAAATCAAAATCTACTACCACAAATACGATTACGCCCCACTCTACATACGCCTCCTCGAAGAACTCCACCACCACAAATTCCGCCTCAACGGAGCTGACACCACCGACCCCAACTGGGAACAACAAGCCCAACACTGGCGCAACATGCTCTCCGGCGACCTATGGCTCGACCACTACGACTTCTACGACACCCACCCCCAACACCTCGCACACCTCAACACCCTCATCAGCCCACCCGACCACTACGATAATTAACAGATTCGTCACACAGCAGGCTCTCCGCCTTGCATAGAAAAGATCACTATGACCGCCGAACCCCTCACCTTCTCCCACCCATGGGCCTCGCAATCCTGGGGCCAGCCTGGCACTCCCACCCCTGATGACACCTCAGCTCAAGACCCCGCCAGCCCCCAACACCTGCGCCCCTCACGAAAATGGCTGAAATGGGGACTCATCATCGCCATCATCACCACCCCCTTCTTATGGCACTTCGTTACCAAACCCATCAGCCATCCCATCCTCACAATCTGCTGCCAACTATCCGTCACCCTGCCCGGCTACATCATGATCTTCTACCGCCTGCTATATCGAACCCACATCGACAACGACACCATCGGCGTCCGCATCGGCCCTCTCCGCCGCACCATCGACGCCCACCACATCACCAAACTGGACATCACACCCAACTGCTACCTCATCACCGACACCTCAGGACACCACGTACGCATCAACCACATGGCCCACGACATCGACCGGGCACTACTCCACCTCCTCACCACACTGCACACCCGACCCATCGACCTACCCGAAGGCTCACCCGACCACCCCGACTGGCCCGACTGGGCCCAACACTGGCGCAACATCTTCGCGACCACCATCTACGACAACCACACCACCTACTACGCCACACACCCCGACGCCCTGGCCCACCTCAACACCCTCATCCAACCCCCCACACAAGCCCAAACACACTAACCCACAACCCACCCACACCACCGCGATCATCCCCACCCACCAGCCACACCCTGCACCTGCTCATTCGGCGTCGCCGCGGCTGACCTGCCACCACGAGTGGCACAAACCTCGTTCCTCACCGTGATTGCCACCGCATTGTGACGCCGCCGTGACCTAAAATTGTGATCAAGGCCACGAGGAGGCGTCCATGAAACCGTCACGAGTTCGTTGGGATGAACTGCCCGATTCGGTTCACCACAGAGTCGCTGAAATATTAGGGTCCCCAGTCTCCGTCGACGCCGTCCAGACACACGGCACCACCCCGGGTCTGGCTTCTCGCGTCGTCACCGCTGACGGCACCCACGCCTTCGTCAAGGTCAGTCACCCCAGCATCAACAACAACATCCCCGACCTCAATCGTCGCGAGGCCACCGTAATGTCCTTCCTGCCCGAAGCTGCCCCTGCTCCGCAGCTATTGGGCACCATCGATGTTGACGGTTGGGCGGGCATCGTGACCTCTGACATCCAAGGAACTCATCCTGAGCTGCCCTGGTCCGACGAGGACATCACCACTACATTGGCCGCCCTGTCTCGTCTGGCCGAGTCGACAGCTGGTTTCCATGAGCAGTGGGAGCCGTTCTCCGCACGGATCCAGAACTACTTGTCGGTGTGGGACACCTTCACGGACACCCCTCCGGCTGATCTTGATCCGTGGATCACAGAGCGGATGCCAGACCTTGCCGGACGAGTCGAAAGGCTCTCCTATCACGCATCTGGCGACACCATCGTTCATGGCTCCGTCCGTTCCGACAACGTCCTGCTGTGCAACGAAGCGGCTTTCCTCGTCGACTGGTCCCACGCCGTGGTCGGACCGACATGGGTCGATGCCGCAGGACTCATCATCGACATCATTCACACTGACCCACTCGACGCACCGCGATGGAATCGAGCCGACGACCTCGTGAAGCGCGTCGCGGCTGAGTTCTCCCCGTCCACTCATGGCGAACCGGCCACTGAACCCATCGTCGACCTCCTCGTTGCCGTCCTGGGGATTTCAGAGTTCGAATCCCGCAAGCCTGACCCTGCCGGAATGCCGCAATTGCGCCAGTTCCAGCGTGAGAGGGCGAGCCGGCTGCGAGCCTGGTTGTGGGCCTCTGAACACCTCACTTGACTCGGGTTTCAACACCGCGCAGGACACAGCCCGGAACATCGAGGGTCTCGAACTTGTCAGAAGACCCCCATACAGTAAGTGACGTGACGACTTCCGAGACCCCGTCCGCCGCGCCCGCCTCAACGTACCGTCTGCAATTCAACAAGGATTTCACCTTCGCTGACGCCATCGCTCAGCTCGACTATCTCGCTAGCCTCGGCGTGAGCCACCTGTTCTGCTCCCCCATTCTGCAGGCAGCGCCGGGGTCCACCCACGGCTACGACGTCGTGGACCACACCCGGATCTCACAGGAATGCGGTGGTGAGGACGATTTTCGTCGCCTGTGCACCACAGCCCACGACGCCGGATTGGGCATCGTCGTCGACGTCGTCCCCAACCACATGGCGGTCCCGACGCCGTTGTGGCGCAACTATCCGTTGTGGAGTGTGCTGCGCGACGGCCCGTCGTCCCCGTATGCGTCCTGGTTCGACGTCGACGTCTCGACCTCCCTGTCGATCCTCATGGCCGTCCTCGGTGATCGCATCGGCACCGAGCTCACAGCCGGCACCATCCACGTCGAGACCAGAGACATCACCGACCAGGACGGCACTACCCACGCCGAGCATGTCGTCGTCTATCACGATCATGTCTTTCCCGTGCGTCCAGGCACCGAGTCCTTGCCGCTGGCCGAGCTGCTCGACCAGCAGTGGTACCGGCTGGCGTACTGGAAGGTCGCCAGCGAAGAACTCAACTATCGCCGCTTCTTCAACGTCGACACCCTGGCGGCCATCCGTGTCGAGGATGACGATGTCTTCACAGCCTCCCACGCCAAGTTGCTGCAGCTCTACCGTGAAGGACTCATTGACGGGTTCCGCATCGACCACCCGGACGGCTTGGCCAATCCGCGCAAGTATCTGGCAGACCTGCAGCAGGCCACCGAAGGTGCGTGGGTCGTCGTCGAGAAGATTCTCGAACCATCCGAAACCCTGTCCCCCGAACTGCCGTGTGCCGGCACGACGGGATACGACTCCCTGCTGCGCGTCGACGGGCTGTTCATCGACCCAGCCGGATTGGTGCCGCTGAGCACCCTCTACGAGCGCATGTGCTCCGACGACGAGTCGAAGATGTCCTTCCCCGCCGAACTTGACCGCGCGAAACGCGAGGTGCTCGACGACATGCTCGTCACCGAGCTCAACCGTCTGGCGAACGTCGCTATGGACATCTGCGCCTCTGACATCATGCTGCGTGACCACACTCGGCGTCAGGTGACGAGAGTCATCACCGAGCTTCTCATCGCGATGAGTCGTTACCGCGCTTACCTCGAGCCTGGTCGTGCTCCTGGGCCTGGTGAGGTCAAGGTCATCGAGGACGCCGCGAACCTCGCTCGTCAGGAGCTACCGGATGAGGAACACGACACCCTCGAATTGGTCGTCGACATGGTGTGCGGACGACTCGGTCCTTCGACCGATCCGGTGGTACAGGCCAGCCGCGACGAGTTCATGGTGCGTTTCGCTCAAACCTGCGGCCCGGTGATGGCCAAGGCCAAGGAAGACACTGCCTTCTACCGCTACACCCGGTTCACCGCAGTCAATGAAGTGGGCTGCGACCCTGAGATTGCCGGTATTTCCGTCGACGATTTCCACGATTTTGCGAGCAATCTCAATCAAACCCATCCGACGACGATGACGACCCTGTCGACTCACGACACGAAGCGATCGACTGACGTCCGCGCCCGCCTGGCCTGCCTCACGGAGTTCCCACACGAGTGGGATCACACCGTTGCAGCCGTGGAGACGGCCACCGCCGATCAGCGTTCTGAACTGCTCGATGGCGCGACGATCAACTTGCTGTGGCAAACCTTGGCTGGCACCTGGCGCCTACCCGGTACGGCCGCTGGGGCCAGCCCCATCAGCGAGGACCGACTTGTCGCCTACCTGACGAAGGCGGTTCGAGAAGCCAAGTCCCACACCACGTGGACTGACCCCGATGGGGATTACGAGTCGGCCTTGATGGATCTGGCGAGGTTCTGTCTCAGTGACGAGTCGGTGTCCGAAGCCCTCGACACGTTCACCGAGACAACGCGAACTGCTGTGCGTGCGGCAATCCTGGGGCGGGCGCTGGTGCAACTGACGATGCCTGGGGTGCCCGACACCTACCAGGGCTGTGAGATTGTCGATCTGTCCTTGGTGGACCCGGACAACCGTCGCCCCGTCGATCATGACCGGTCAGCACGACTGTTGCAGGCCGTGACCTCTGACGGCGTGGCTGGCGTAGCTGACGAGGATCGACTTGACGCCGAGAAGCTGCTCGTCGTCCATGAAGCTCTGGATGTTCGCCGTGGCCATGCCGACGCCTTCCGTGGCGAACATGCGAGCTACCGTCCCGTCGCGACGACCACCGGCCACGCGGTCGCCTTCGCACGCGGTATCGACGACGATCCCCCGGTCGCCATCACCGTCGCCACCCGCCTGGCCGGGGCATTGGAAGGACGCGGCGGCTGGGCCGACCACCAGATCGTGCTGCCCGAGGGGTCATTCACCGACGCCATCACCGGAAAGACGATTGACGGCGGCATGGTCAAACTCGCTGATCTACTGGACGAGATGCCAGTTGCGCTGCTGGTCGGATGAGGAGAAGCGATGACCAACCAGTTGACGGTCTGGGCCCCTGCTGCCACGAAGGTCCAGACCCTTCTCGACAGACAGCTTTTCGACATGACCCGAGACGGGGAATGGTGGACCCTCCCCCAACCCGTCGAAGACGGCCAGCGCTACCAGTTCGTGCTGGACGACGGTGACCCATTACCTGATCCGCGCAGCCGCTACCAGCCCGAGGGAGTTCACGGCCCGTCACAGGTCTACACACCTCACACACCAGCACCGTGGCAAGGCATGGACCTCAAAGGCAGGGTGCTCTACGAGATGCACATCGGCACCTTCACCGAACAGGGCACCTTCGCCTCTGCCATCGACCACCTTGACGACCTCGTCGAGCTCGGGGTGGAAGCTGTCGAGGTCATGCCTGTCGCCCAAATACCTGGGACTCGCGGCTGGGGATACGACGGCGTTGATCTCTACGCCACCCAGAACACCTACGGCGGCCCGGCGGCCTTCCAGCGCTTCATTGACGCCGCCCATTCCAAGGGGCTCGGGGTCATCCTCGACGTCGTCTACAACCACCTGGGGCCGGAGGGGAATTACCTGGCCAGTTTTGGCCCCTACTTCAACCACGATCACGCGACTCCTTGGGGAGACGCGGTGAACTTCGACGGCGACGACAACAAGCCCGTGCGTCAATTCGTCATCGACAATGCCCATCAGTGGCTCGTCGAATATGGGGTAGACGGGCTGCGATTGGACGCCGTCCACGCCCTCGTGGATGACTCCGATACCCACATCCTCGCCGAGTTGTCGACCAGCGTCGCCCAGTGGTCGCAGGAGGTCTCCCGTCCCCTGACCCTCATCGCCGAGTCCGATCTCAATAACGCCGACATGGTCACTCCCGTCGGTGCGACTCAGGGCGCGCGCGGCATGACGATGCAGTGGGACGACGACATCCACCACTGTCTGCACGCTTTCTTCACCGGCGAGACCCACGGCTACTACTGCGACTTCGGGAGCGCCGAAACCCTCGTCAAAGCGTTTACGAAAGTATTTGTCCACGATGGTGGGTGGTCGTCCTTCCGGGGGCAAAACTGGGGGGCACCCGTTGACGTCCACAGCAGCCACTACGACGCGGCGTCCTTCATCAGTTTCATCCAGGACCACGATCAGGTTGGCAACCGGGCCACAGGAGACCGTCTGGGCCACAACGGCGCCGACCCGCATCTCCAGGCGGCGGCCGCGGCCCTGTACCTGCTCGGACCGTTCACCCCGATGATCTTCATGGGTGAGGAATGGGCCGCGTCCACCCCGTTCCCCTTCTTCAGCGATCTCGGCCTTGAGCTTGGCCCGACGGTGACCACCGGGCGACGTCAAGAGTTCGCGAAGATGGGATGGCAAGGGGAGTTCCCTGATCCCCAGTCGCGCGACACCTTCGAGTCCGCGAAGCTGAACTGGGCCGAGCGCAGCGAACATGATCATGCAGACATGCTCGATTGGTATCAGCGATTGTTGGACATCCGCTCATCCCTGCCAGGCCTCAAGGACACCAGCCTGACCTCCACGACGATGGAGGTCCTCTCCCCCGATGCCGTCGTCATGAGGCGCCCTGGGGTGACCGTCATCACCAATCGAGGTGATGATCCCGTGACCGTTTCAGACCTGCCCTCGAATCCATCGTCAACATTGGTGAGAGGCCATCAGGAGATCATGGGAGATTCGGTCACCCTGACATGTCCTGGCTGCGTCGTCGTTGTGGCATGATTCAGGAGGATGAGCTACCACGGTTCGCGATATGATTCCTTGGAGTTGGGTCGAGTACCGCCGTCAGGCCCATACGCAGTTCGAGCCCAGACCCTCATGCCCCCAAATGAGAGGAGTGACCCGTCCGTGATCGACGTCATGACCGAGTCAACTCCCCCGACAACGGCCATGAAGCGCCGAGGGACTCCCCCACGAAGCCGCCCCCAGCATCATCTTCGCCAATACCGCACGCGCATCATCGTCGCTGACATCATCGTCATCGGCTTGGTCCTCGTCATCGCGGTACGGGCCAGGACATCGATGACGGTGTTTCGCGCAGCCAGTGACGTCGAGAGCAACGTCATCCCCCTTGCTGGAATCATCGCGGCCGCATGGCTGGCAATCATGGGAGCCAGAGGCGCCTACAGCAGCAAGTACCTCGATGCCGGCATGTCCCAGTACCGCGCTGTCCTGGACGGATCAGCCATCACCGGAGCCTCGCTCGGGGTGTTGGCGTACCTGTTCATGTACCCGCTTTCACGCGGTTTTTACTCCCTGCTCTTTCTCTTCGGGATTCCGGCCCTCCTCGTGGAACGCTTTGCCATGCGGCGCTGGTTGCACCACGAGAGGCGTCGCGGGAAGTTCCGTCGCAACGTCATCATTGCTGGCGACTGCGCTCACATCGATGATCTGGCCAAGATCCTGCAACGCGAGCGATGGCTCGGATATGACGTCATCGGCGTCCTGACGCGCGGCCAAGAGAGTTGCCAGGTCGTGAGCGTCCCGGTACTTGGGGAGCCGACAGATGTCGTGGCTGTCGCCCAGCACACCAAGGCCTCAGCCGTGATCTTTGCCGAGGGGTCGTTCTCACGGGCCTACCAGTTCAACCGATTGGCACGCGCCCTGGAGGGCCTGGGCACCGAACTCATCGTCGTCCCCGCGTTGAGTGACATCTCCTCGCAGCGCATGATGATCCGCCCGGTTGCCGGCATGCCACTGGTGCACATCGAGAAGCCACGAGCTGAGAGGGCCGGCGGCTGGTTCAAACGAGGTTTCGACATCATCGGCTCCTTCCTCCTTCTCATCCTGGCCTCCCCGATCCTTCTCATCGCCGCCATCCTCATCAAGCACGAGGATGGCGGTCCCGTGTTCTACAAGCAGCGCCGGGTCGGACGCAAGGGAGAGATCTTCGAGTGCTACAAACTGCGCTCGATGGTCGTCAACGCCGACGAGATCAAGGCCAAGATGCTGGCAGACAAGAACGAGTCCGACGGCGTCCTGTTCAAGATCAAGGACGACCCGCGCATCACCAAGTGCGGCAAGTTCCACCGTCGCTACTCCATCGACGAGATCCCGCAGTTCTACAACGTGTTGCGTGGTGACATGTCCCTGGTCGGTCCGCGTCCGGCTCTGGAGAATGAGGTGGCCGCCTACGAGTCCCATGTGCGTAGGCGTCTCGATGTTCGCCCTGGAATCACCGGCCTGTGGCAGGTGTCGGGTCGCTCCGACCTGTCCTGGGAGGACACCGTCCGTCTCGACCTCTACTACGTGGACAATTGGTCGATCCTTCAGGACGCCAGCATCCTCGTCAAGACCTTCCGCGCGGTATTCACCTCCTCGGGGGCATACTGATGGCCACCCGAATTCAACATGGTGCCAGAGCCCTGACGGGGCTCTACCTTCTTGCTGCCACTGTCGGCGTGATTGTTCCCATCGGCCAACGCATCGGAACCTTCAAGTACAACATTGGGTACCGTCTCACCGGCGGGGTAACACCCATCGGAGCACGCCCCCTCACCGGCGACCAGGTTGCCACAGTTGGGGATCATGCTCTCAACTTGTTCATGCTTTTCCCCTTGGCGTGCTTGGCCACCCTCGGCTGGCCGAAAGTACGTTGGTGGAAGTGGGGCGTTGCCGCCACAATCATTGGCATCTGCTCCGAAACGGCCCAATACGCCTTGCCTCAACTGGGGCGTCGTCCCCTCATCTCCAATGCCGTTGAGAATGCTGCTGGCGGCTGGGTGGGAGCTGGAATCGCCGGGTACTTCCATCACCTGGGGCAAAGAACTTCCCCGTCGTCCGACCGTCCGAACCGCAAACCATCCGAGAGGTGCACACACCAGTGAAGATCATCATCACCGGAGGGGCCGGTTTCATCGGCCAGCACGGCATGACGAGTAACTCCCAGGAGAACCGATGAGCCCAAACACTCTCGCCATCATCCCGGCCCGGGGCGGGTCGAAGGGGATTCCGCGCAAGAACCTCAAGGATCTCGCCGGCAAGCCATTACTGGTGTGGACCATTGAGCAGGCCCTCGCCACTGCCGGCCTGGACGTCTACGTCTCCACCGAGGACGCCGAGATCGCCGAGGTCTCCCGCAGGGCGGGAGCCGGAGTCATCGACCGCCCCGACGAACTGGCCCAGGACACCACCGCCACCGAGCCAGTCGTCGAGCACGCCATCGACGTCCTCACTGCCCAGGGTCGCCGCCCTGACCAGGTAATGCTGTTGCAGGCCACCTCCCCGCTGCGCCTGCCCACCACCATGGGCCGAGCCCTGGAGGAGTTCGCGGCCTCATGCGCCGACTCCATGGTCGGCGTGGTCCCCGAACCGATCTTCATCTGGCAGAAGGAACCACAAGTCGCCGCCCACTACCCATACGAGAATCGTCCCCGTCGTCAAGACATGACCCCTGATCAGTTGCGTTACCGGGAGACGGGGTCCCTCTACCTGACAAAGACTGAGATTTATCAGCGCGACCACAATCGTCTCGGCGGCCAGATCGAGCTATTCGTGATGGATCCCATCGAGGGCATCGACATCGACTCCCTGCACGACTTTGACATTGCAGCGGCTGAGCTTTCCCGACTGACTCTCTGAACCCCCACGATCCAGGAAGAGGCCCCTTCACGCCATGATCATCAACCGCCAGACCACCCCGTTCACCGTCTTCGGTGAAGACACCGTACTCACCGCACTGACGAAGATCACCGACAACAAGTCGGGCATCGTCTTCTGCGTTGACGAGCACGGCATGCTCACCGGATCCTTCTCCGACGGCGACTTCCGCCGCTGGATCACCTCTGCGCAAGCTGGAGACATGACGACCCCGGTGCGTGCGGCCGCCAATCCCGACTGCGTGCGCGCCAATCTCGGCGCCGACGTCTCGGCCATCTCCGGTCTCTTCCGGCCCGGCATCGAGGTCATCCCGCTGGTCGACGAACGTGGTCACTTGGCCGCCGTCGCCACCGAGGGAGCCAGCGAGATGACCATCGGCCGACACACCATCGGTGAGGGCCATCCCTGCCTGCTCATCGCCGAGATCGGCAACAACCACCAGGGGGACGTCAAGCTGGCCAAGCACCTGGTCGACCTGGCCAAGGAGGCTGGCGCCGACGCCGTCAAGTTCCAGCTGCGTGATCTGGACGCCCTCTACCGTCAGGCTGGTGGTGCCACCGCCGGCGAGGATCTGGGCGCCCAGTACACCCTCAATCTGCTGGCCAAGTTCTCGCTGAGCCCCGAGCAGATGATCGACATCTTCGACCACTGCAAGGCCGTCGACATCGACGCCTTCTGCACCCCGTGGGACTTGCCCAGCCTCAAGGTTCTGGCCGACTACGGCGTGCCAGCCCTCAAGATCGCCAGCGCCGACATGACGAACCACTCCTTGCTGCGCGCCTGTGCCGCCGAGCACCTGCCGATGTTGGTCTCCACCGGCATGTCCACCGAGGACGAGATCCTCGGGTCGGTGGACGTGCTGCGTCACGCCGGTGCCCAGTTCGCCCTGCTGCAGTGCCAGTCGACCTACCCGGCCCCCTTCAAGGACGTCAACCTGCGTTACATGGATCGTCTGGCTGTTCTGGGCAACTGCCCGGTCGGCTACTCCGGCCACGAGCGCGGCTACCACGTGCCGATCGCCGCGGTGGCTCGTGGCGCCCACATCATCGAGAAGCACTTCACCATCGACAAAACCCTCGAGGGTAATGACCACCAGGTCTCCTTGCTCCCTGAGGAGTTCGGCGAGATGGTCTCGCGCATCCGCGAGGTCGAACTGGCCCTGGGCTCCGACAAGGCCCGCGCAGTGTCGACCGGCGAGATGATGAACCGCGCCAACCTGGCCAAGTCCCTGGTGGCTACTCGCACCCTGCACAGCGGCGAGGTCATCACCCGCGACGCCGTGGCCGTCAAGTCTCCTGGCCGTGGCCTGCAACCCAACCACTTGGATGAGTTGGTCGGGCGCACCATGCGACGCGACATCGAGGCCGGTGACTTCTTCTACGACACCGACCTGACCGACGCCGTCGCCCAGGGTCGCAACTACACCTTCCGTCGGCCGTGGGGTCTGCCGGTGCGTTACCACGACGCCCGCAAGCTCCTGGCCCACTCCGAGACCAACCCAAGCTTCCTGGAGTTCCACCTGTCCTACAAGGACGTGGAGATGACGGCCGAGCAGATCGCCGATGCCTTCGGGAATCACAAGTTCGACGGCATGAGCTACACCGTCCACTGCCCGGACCTGTACGCCGGTGACTTCATCATCAATCTGGCCTCCCCCGACGAGGACATCTGGGAGCGCTCGATCGTCGAGGTGCAGAAGGTCATCCAGATCGCCCGTGACCTCGACACGTGGTTCGACGCCGAGGAGCCCCCGGTCGTCATCTGCACGATGGGCGGGTTCACCAAGGACGCCTTCGTGGCCCCTGAGGAACGTCCGGCCATGTACGCCCGGATTGCCCAGGCCCTCGAGCGAATCGACGAGGACGGCGTGCGCCTGACCTCCCAGACCCTGCCGCCCTACCCGTGGCTCATGGGTGGCCAGCAGCACCACAACCTGTTCATGGGCCTGGACGACACCGTCGAGTTCTGCAACCAGTACGGACGCCGGCTCACCTTCGACCTGTCCCACTCCAAGCTGGCAGCCAACTTCAACAAGATCCCCTTCAGTGACTACGTCGCCAAGCTGGCCCCGCTCAGTGACCACCTGCACATCGTTGACGCTGAGGGTGTCGACGGTGAGGGCCCGCAGATCGGCGAGGGCGAGATCGACTGGCCGATGACCGCCAAGCAGCTCGACGAGTTGGCCCCCGGCGTCACCTTCATCCCGGAGATCTGGCAGGGGCATGTCAACAACGGTGAGGGATTCTGGACGGCTCTGGAGCGCCTGGAGCAGTGGTTCTGATGAACGAGCGGACCACCCTGTGGGTGTCCCCGGTGAGCAACCTCGCCGGGGTTGCTCGTCACATCCTCGACGTCGCCTCGGTGGGGATTCCTGGCTGGAGGATGGTCGTCACCTGCCCGTCGGGCCCGTTGGCCGACCGGCTACGTGAGATGAACGTTGAGGTTGCTGATCTTCCCATCGATGCGGGAACCAGGGCTGCGGCAGCGTCATTGCGCGCGACGATCAAACGAGTCAAGCCTGACATCGTCCACTCTCATCTGGCCAGGGCCGACTTCCTGGCGACGATGGCCTCGGTCGGGACTGGAGTCAAGCTCGTGTCCACCGAGCACCACATCCCGCCGGACCGATTCATGTTCCATCCGACATTGCCCTCGGCCATCGCGATGGAGACGGCCCATCACGTACGGCTGCGTCGGTTCTCGCACGTGATCGCCGTGAGCGCCTCGACCAGACGGGACATGCGCAAGTTTTGGCACACCAAGACGCCGATTACGGTCATCCTCAACGGGGTGGACCGACCCGCCACCCCGCCATCCCGTGAGCCCGGCCTGAAGCTGCTGTCCTTGGCACGGCTGTCCAAGGAAAAAAACATTGGTGCGACGGTTCGAGCCTTCGCACACATTGTCCGTGATCACCCGGAGGCAACCCTGACGGTGGCCGGTACCGGGGAGGAGGAAGCGTCCCTCAAGACCTTGACGCACCGCTTGGGCCTCGACGACAAGGTGAGTTTCCCCGGCTTCGTCAATCCCGACGAAGCGATGGCCGACCATGACGTCATCATTCAGCCATCGAAGTCGGACAACTGCTCCTACACTCTCCTCGACGCGGTCGCACAGGGGATGGGGGTCTCTGCCAGCCCGATCGGCGGTAACCCGGAGATCCTGCCTCCGCGATGCATCGCGGAGGCCGACGACATCGACGGCTTGGCCAGGATCGCGGTCGAGCAGGGCCTTCACATGGACCAGCGCCCCAAGCTTTCTGACGAGGTACCGACAGTGCGCGGAATGGCGACGGAAATCTCACGAATCTACGACAAGGTCGAGTCATGACCATCCTCTTCGACTCCCGATGGTCAGGTTCCCACGGGATTGGACGGTTCTCCGAACACATACGAAAGGCGATGCCTCCCGACACGATTGATCTTCGCGGCGCTCACCCCGTCAGCGCTCGTGGGTTGATCGAGTCCGAGCTCCTACCGCACAAGGCCGGGATCGACGAGTCGAACAGCATTTACGTGTCGCCTGGATACACGCCATGCCTGTCGTGGCACGGCAGGAGCGCCTTCACCGTCCACGACCTCATCCACCTCGACATCGAGGACGAACGATCGACCGCGAAACGGGCCTACTACCAGTCTGTGGTGAGGCGGGCAGTCAAGCGGGATGATATCGCCACCCTGACGGTCTCCGAGTTCTCTCGCAATCGCATCGCCGAATGGGCCGATGTGGATGCGGGAACGATCACAGTTGTGGGCAACGGCGTTGATGCCAGCTTCAGCCCGAATGGCCGCACCATGACCTGCGACTGGCCTTACCTGTTGCACGTCGGTAATTGTCGGCCACACAAGAACCTTCCCCGACTGCTGCGTGCGTTGTCCCGAGTCCCTGATGTCAAGCTGGTGTTCTCAAGCTCCCGCGACGCCGAGTTGGAATCCTTCGCGGTATCCCTCGGCATTGCCGACCGCGTCGTTTTCCTGGGAGGAATCCCAGAAGAGGATCTACCCGCGTGGTACAGAGGAGCGGCCGCCACCGTGATCCCCTCACTTTACGAGGGATTCGGCCTGCCGGCTCTTGAAGCGATGGCCTGCGGAAGCGTCGTCGTCGCATCCTCCACCACGGCCCTCGGGGAGGTGGTCGGGAATGCCGGCGTCCTCGTCAATCCTGACTCCACAGATTCCATCGTCGCCGGTATCGACGCTGCTCTGGGGGATTCCGCCCTCATCGAGCGTCTACGGGATGCCGGGCCGACACGCGCCGCCGAGTACACCTGGGAGAAGGTGGGCCAACGTGTCCGCTCGGCCCTCAACCTCCCTGATCCAGTGCACCCCGACCGCGGCTCAGATGGCGGGCCCCAGCATGAAAGCCGTCCACGAATCGCCATCGCCCATGACTACCTCACCCAACGCGGGGGCGCGGAACGGGTCGTCAGCCAGTTCGCCACGATGTTCCCTCAAGCCCCCATCGTCACATCGGTGTATGAGCCGGATCTCACCTACCCGGAGTTCCGGAGTCACCAGGTCATCACCTCGCCACTCAACCGAATCGGATGGCTGCGTCGCCACTTCCGCGCCGGGCTTCCCCTCTATGGCTGGGCCTTCGACCACACCCGCGTTCCGGAAGGAACCGACGTTGTGCTCGTCTCAACAACCGGCTTTGCCCATGGGCTGAAGACCCCCCCACGCTGCCGCAAGGTGGTCTACTGCCACTCCCCCGCCCGATTCCTCTACCTTGCCGACGACTACCTCGGCGGCAAGTGGTGGCGCTCGCCCAAGGGGATTGTACTCAAGACACTCACCCCAGCCTTGCGTCGCTGGGACCAGAAAGCTGCCGCATCGGCTGACCTCTACCTGTGCAACTCCACTGTGGTACGCGACCGCATCCGAGACGTCTACGGCATCGATGCGACGATTGTCCACCCGCCGTATTCCTTGGACCCGCAAGGCCCTCAAGAACCACTGCCCGGGTTGGAGGATCATCCCTCCTTCTTCCTGACGGTCAGTCGACTCATGCCGTACAAGAACGTCGACGTCCTACTGCGCGCCTTCGCGGACCTGCCGAACGAGCACCTTGTTGTCATCGGGTCAGGGCCGCTGCGCGACGAATTGCACGACCTCGCTCCGGCCAACGTATCCTTCTTCGAGGGCATCAGTGACGCCCAGTTGCGGTGGGCCTATGCTCACGCAGCAGCAGTCATCGCGCCAAGTAAGGAGGACTTCGGGTTGACACCTGTGGAGGGCTCCGCCTTCGGAACCCCCTGCTTGGCACTCCATGCCGGCGGCTACCTGGACACCGTCGTGGACGGCGTCTCCGGACGATTCTTCGACTCCGCAACCCCCGGAGCCGTGACGCAGGCCGTCCGCCAGTTCCGCGAGAACCCCCTCGAGGAGCGCACCGTGCTGGACCACGCGGGGAAGTTCTCACCAGACGTGTTCTCACGAACACTCAGGAGCTGTTGCGGGTTCCCGGTCGATGCCAACGCCGCGTTCGTCTCCGCTCCCACGGCCATCCAACCCCACCTCGAGGAAGAATAAGATGACTACCGCTTCCATCATCATCCCGTCATACCGCGGAGCCCAGCGCCTGCCACGCCTACTGACAGCCCTCGCAGCCCAGACAACCAAGGACTGGGAGGCCATCGTCGTCATCGACGGAGACATGGACGGCTCGGAAGAGGTCGTCACCAAGTATTCCCACCTGCCGATCCGGTCCTTGGTGTTCCCACAGAATCGTGGACGTGTCGCGGCTCTCAACGCCGGCCACGAGGCCGCCGAAGGCAACGTCCTCATTCGCTGTGACGACGACCTGGAGCCGGCGCCCGACTACGTCGAGCGTCACGTCGCCAGCCACGCCGATCGCGAGCAGGGAACCATCGGCATGTGCCTCAATGTCCTTCCCAACAACCGCTACACCGCCGTGTACGGAGCTGGTGCCGACGAGCAGTCCCGGGCCGGCGCCTACCGGGCCGATGCCGACCAGACCTGGCGCCACTGGGGCGGAAACGTGTCAATCACGCGAGACATGTGGAACCAGGTCGGCCCCTACGACACCCGTTACCGTGCCTATGGCTGGGAGGACGTCGACTACGGCTGGCGGCTTCACGAAGCAGGAGTGCCTGTCGTCCTTGATCCAACTCTGGAGACAAACCACCATGCCGCCGCGGTGAGCACCGCCAGTCGCGCGGCCCGTTCATTCCGGTCCGGACAGGCCCGTCAGCTCTTCGAGAGGCTTCACGGCGAGGAAGCTACAGGCCCGGCTGCTCCGGAGCCGGTGACCCTGTGGAATAAAGCCGTCCTGGCTACCTCCTCGAAACTGGACTATCGGAGGACCACAGCCCTCGCGCACGCCATTGATGCCATCATCCACATCACCCCGGCTGCCGTCGCTCGCAAACTTGTTGCCTTGGTAGTGGAGTCCGCTGCCGTGGCGGGTCACTGCTCCCCTGACACACCCGAGATGGATTTCTGAATGGGGCACAAGACAAATTCGTGATAAGTCACATACGCATGCCGCGTAACCACCGCACTATGACGGCTGAGCGGGAAGTGCACGCCGGCCGATAACTCCCGACACGCGGCTTCCAAGGTTCCGGTCGATAAGATCGGCATAATCGGCTGTCTCTCCCCCACCGAGGACTTGAAGGGCGAGTCGGTCATGCCCCCTACCCTCGTCATCGGTCGATGCTGAGTCCCGAAAATGGCATCCGCTTCATTCGAATGAGAACGGTCCAGCGCTCCCGCTAAGATGCACAACTCGGCATGCATCCATTGCTTGGAATCGCATCATATCTCCGGCCGTCAAGCTGACCCAACATCACCGGGGTTTCGTCGAGAAACTGTACGGACTTCTTGCGGGCAGCCGTCCCGAACATTGGGGAGCCGATCGTGTCGCTTGCGACGTCATCATGGCCTGATCTCGGCGGGCAGTTACAGCATCGGCGTCAACACGGCAAGTGCGCCTGGCAACCGTCGCATTACCGGCGACGGGGTGAAACGGGCTCTTCACAATCGAGGGTGTAGGTGGGCGGTAGCCTCGGGTTCGGAGGCGGGTCGGGGTCCTTGGAATGATGGGAGTTCGCACACAGTCACCGCCCATGACCTTGACATGGACAACGCTGCCTTCACTACCCCTGATTTGGCCACGTTCTGCCAGCTTGACGACCTCGGCCTGAGGGTCGTCGGTCAACACCTGACCAGCCAGCGTGCCTTGCTGGCCTGCCATCCGATCAAACCCGATGACTGGTGCCATCGCTGCGGCGGCCACCGATCAGCGCGTGACAACGTGATCCGCGACCTGGCGCACGTCCCGTTCGGTTGACGCCCTACCACCCTGCACGTCCGGCTACCCCGCTACCAGTGCCGCGACTGCGGGCATGTGTGGCGCCACCACCTCACCGGTGCCGCTTCGCCGCGTTCGTGCTTGTCACGTGGCGCGTTACGGTGGGCGCTGGAAGCATTGGTGGTCACCCACCTATCGATGACGAGGATCGCGCACGCGCTCGGCGTGACATGGACCACTGCCAACGATGCGGTCAGCCGAAGGACAACGACTGCTCATTGACCAGCCCGGCCGCTTGGACCACGTCACCGTGGTAGGCGTGGATGAGCATGTGTGGCGTCACACCCACAAGGGTGACACGTATGTGACCGTGGTCATCGACCTGACCCCGGTGCGGGATGGCACCAGCCCGAGCCGACCGGTGGCGATGATCAAAGGACGCTCGAAGCAGGCCTTGGCAACCTGGCTGACCGACCAACCACAAGCCTGGCGCGACGGAGTGAAGATCGTGGCCATGGACGGGTTGTCCGGCTTCACAACCGCCACCGCCGAAGAACTCCCTGACGCCACCACGGTGATAGACCCGTTCCACGTCGTGAGGTTGGCCGGCGATGCTCTGGATGCCTGCCGCAGGCGGGTCCAAATCATGCTGCATGGCACCCGCGGCCGCAAGCACCACCTGCTCTACCAGAACCGCCGAATCCTGCACACCGGCGCTGATCTGCTGACCGACACACAACAACACCGCGTGGATGAACTGTTCAGTGATGATCGGCATGTCGAGGTCGAGGCCACCTGGGACGTCTACCAAACCATGATCACCGTTTACCGCGCTGGCAGTCGAGCCCAAGGCACAAAGATCATGACCCGGCTCATCGCGTCGATCGGATCGAGCGTTCCCGCCAACCTGGTCGAGGTCGCACGACTCGGCCGGACCCTGACCACACGCCGCGATGACATCCTGGCCTTCTTCGACCAGCCCGCCACCAGCAACGGCCCCACCCAGACCATCAACGAACGCCTCGAACACCTACGCGGCACCGCCCTAGGCTTCCCCAACCTGACCAACGACATCACCCGATCCCTCCTCGAAGCCGGCAGACTCAGACCGGATCTACACCCTCGATTGTGAAGAGCCACATTGCTGCGTGATAGTTCACTGGGATTCTCAAACGCGGGCATGAGAATACCCTCGCAGGATCACCTACGGGGTCGGGCAGGGTCGACTGTTGGCTCAGTTCCGAACGGATCCCTTTGCGCGAGCCTCTTTGAGGGTGCGAAACCCTTCAGATTTGCGCTTTGCGACCTCCCCGCTCGCTAAGCCCCAACAACTTCCGAGCTGCGTCTGCCCCCTTGGGATCGGTGACAGGCACCATGATCAGGGGGGCTTTCGAGCGCTGTACTCATATAGCCTGTCGCACCAGACATGAAGAACACGACGAGACTCGCATAGAGCCCCGGGCAGACGAGGCCCTGGTGGATACGGTTTCCGCCGCAAAGGTAAGGGTGGGAGCTCAGCAGCCAGGGACCGTCGATCCAGACCGGCTCATCGCGCCATAAACCCCCAACCCACGCCATCGCTGTCACTTCAAGATACCAAGCGTGCGTCACCAGTCTTACCGTGACGACGACCGCTGCTATTAAGGTGCCTTTGGCTTACATGTGCGCAGTATGGTCAGTGAATGTGTGGCCCTGGGCACTCGGATGAACCTCGGCGAGCACCGCTCACGCGATCACATCACGCACCTTAGCGACAGCAGATTTCACCTGCTCCTTGGCCCCCAGCCGAGTGGCCATCGCTCGTCCCTTCATGTGGACTGACAGCCGCATCCGACGCCGACGCTCCTCCCCGGGAAGGAGCACGGTCTGGCGACGCATCCCGTACTTATCCAGAAGAGCCTTGGGTACGAGGAGATCGCTCACCCCCATGGCTCGGGAGAAATCAATCACGGACAAGGCTTTGTCCGGGTGTCCGGCAAAATGCACGGTGGTTCCATCCTTCAGTGTGCGGTAGTGATGGGGACGGGCGTTCAGTCGCATATGGTCGACGATCAACGCGTGGTCGCGCATACCCAACTCAACAAGGGCGTAGTGGACAACATCCTGGTCGCCTCCACATTGCTTGCCGACAATCTCGGGATCCCACCACTCGGCCACCAACTGCTCCAGGGGCTCGAGCACGCTGTTGAGGAACCGCAGCCCGTGCTCGTCATTGCGGACGAGCATGACCCCCGCATTGACCACGTTCCACCATCCGTTGGGCTCCCGCACGCCGTCCGCCAGAATGATCGAGCGCTCTGCCTGCTCCGCCTCCGCGATGAGGCCGGCGATGCGGTCCTCGGTGAAATCGGTGAAGTAGACGTCGTCATCGACCCAAAACACCCAATCGTAGTAGGGTAAGTAATGCCTCAGCGCGGAAGGCTTCAGGAAGTAGTAGTTGTGATCCCCCGCATCAGGCAGGGATTGGAGCCGATAGTCGTATCCAAATTCGCGAGCCCAGATCTCCTGATTAACGTAGCTCGGCACCGTAAAGCGATCAGCTCCCGACACGATACAGACTCGCGGCAAAATCACGCCTGGTACCTGCGGTGGACATCACCGCACCCCTTCCTTCCGGTATCACACCTTCGAAGCTAACCATACCGATGGCGCCGGGGCATCTGTGCATGACGACCAGTCTCAGACGTAGTGCCTTGGCAGATAGGAGCCGTGTCCGGCAGATCTGCCCCACGAAACCTGTCAGATGCGAACACGGCCCAAGACCTTGAGCCCGGGATCGAAGTGACCATGCTGAACTGCGGCGACACTCGCCGGGCCAAGCTTGGATACGGAGACCTCAACTACGACGGTCCTGCCTGCTCGACTGCTCGACGCTCGATTCGCGGAAGAGCCGGCAACTCGAACAGAATTTTCGTGTAGCGGTAACCCCACAGCACGAGAACCGGGACACCGATCCCCACAACCACCTGCACCAGCACGAAGAGCACCGGAGCACTCAGCGCAAGATCACGCAAGGCCAATGCGGACAGGCCCTGCACTGGGAAGTGCACGCAGTAGAGCACAATTGACTTCTGACCGACCCACTCCAACAGCGGAATTCTCGGTATTCGCGACCACAACCACATCACAGACAGGACCCCCCCCAAGGCAGGAGAAGCGTCCAGACCTGACGATGATTGAGCTGCGCCAGTCCCCATCTGAACGAATGAGAGCATGCAATGCTCAAACCCACAACGCCCAGCAAGCCAGCGATCCAACCAGGCATGGCAAGCAGAGAGGGCAGATACCGTCGAAGGGCTGCCCCCATCATGAATATCGCTCCGTAGAAGAGAACGCGGCGAATCCACGTCGATGACGGATCACGAACGACGAGCAATGCCACCATCCCCACAGCCATCAGCCAGGCTGGTATCCATCGACTAAGCCATCCAGCGGGATAACAGAAGAGCAGGACCACCAAAAACCACATGTGGTAGGGGCCTGTGAGCCACATGCGGGGATTGGTCACAGTCGACAGTCCGCCCAGTGCGGTGAGGGTGAGTAGCACCCAGACCACATAAGGCCAGAGCACCTTTCGGATCTTGCCCGAGATAAAGGGGATCAAGGGTTTTCTTACTGAGGTGGCCAGTAGCATTCCCGACATCACGAGTAAGGTCGGCATGCGAAACGAGGAGAAGAAGGCCACGAACCCGTCCCAGCCCGGTAGCAGTAGTCCTTCGCCGACGCCGAGAACACGAGGGACACCGACTGCGTGGTGCAAGACGACCAACACCACCGCCAAGCCTCGAAGTGAATCCATCCAGTACATCCTGGGCTTGGATCCCACGATGACGTCGTTTCCCTGGGGTGGAGCGTGCGTTGGCTGGTGCACTACACTCAATCCCTTCAGTTGACCACGGCTACACTACACTGCCATGGCTGTTTGTCTCCTACCGCCGCGTGCTATGTGTTCTCGACTCGCCTGAACGCGGTCGCCCTCCGTCCCGGCTGCGACGCCCAACGGCCCGAGCGCTGTGTCCGGTACCCCACGTCGGCTGAATTGAATAAGATGAGGGTCGCGCTCACCAAACGCCACGACCAAGGGAGCACTGCGTGACCATCTCACTCAGACAAGCCATCAACCAGGTGACCGCCAACCAACTTTGCACCGGCTGCGGCGCCTGCGCGCGTCTGGCCGACAGCGTCGACATGGAACTGCGCGACGGCTATCTCCGACCGCAGTTGTCGGCTCTCACCCAGACCGAGGATGCAGACCCACAGCTCGTGGCTGAGTTCCGGCGTCAGTGCCCGGGCCTCGTGGTGCGCTCAGCGCCGCGAGGGCCTTCCATGCTGGACGACGTAGTCGTCGGCAGGCACCGCCGTGTGTGGCAGGGGCACAGCACCGATGAGGAGATTCGGCACGCAGGCTCCAGTGGCGGGGTGCTCACCGGACTGGCCTCCTGGCTACTCAGCTCGGGTCGCGCGCGCCGGGTATTCAGCGTCGCCGAATCCGACACGCCGCGGCGCACCACGGTGCCACTACAACTAACCACCCGCGAGGAAGCGCTGGCGGCAGCGGGGTCTCGCTACTGCCCAGCATCGACACTGGCTGGGCTACCACGCGAAGGGCTCGGCCGTGACGACGTCGTCATCGCGAAGCCGTGCGAGATCGCTGCGCTTCGAGCGCATTATCCTGCCGACGATGCCGCATCACCACTGTTGCTAAGTTTCTTCTGCGCCGGCACCCCCAGCCAAGATGCGACCGATGACCTGCTGTCAGCCGGAGGTATTGGCCCCGACGAACCTCTCACCTCGCTGCGCTACCGCGGGAACGGCTGGCCCGGCGCCTTCATCGGAGTCAGTGAATCCGGCCAGCGCGTAGAGGTCAGCTACGACGATTCATGGGGCAAGGCGCTCGGTCCGTCGATGCAATGGCGCTGCAAACTGTGCGCCGATGGGGTCGGCGAATCCGCTGATCTCGTGTGCGCCGACTATTGGGAGGCCGACGAACGCGGCTACCCGGTCTTTGAAGATGGAGATGGCCGCAGCGCGATCGTCGCCCGCACCCAGCGGGGCGAGCGACTCGTCGCCACAGCACTCCAAGCAGGCGCCATCGATGCTGAGCCTCTCGACGCCAGCGCACTGGCCGCCGTTCAGCCCGGACAGCGGGGCAAGCGGACCCAGATGTTCAGCCGGCTTCTGGGCACCCTTGTCGCCGGTCGCCGCATCCCGCATTACCGGGGATTCGGGCTGCTGAGAAAGGAACGCCCCACGCCGAAGACGCTCTACCAGCGCACGAGGGCCACGTGGGGGCGCGCGAAGCGGTTGCCGCGTCGGTAGCGCCTCACAAACGCCGTGACCGGCGCGGCGTCAACGTCAGCCTATGACGGATGCGTAGCATTCACGTACTCGGTCGATCAGGAGGTCGGCCCGGTGCAGGACCGCATCGACGTCTCCTTCCTCGGCTTGCTGACACGCCGCCAGCACGGCACTGGTCGTCGTGGCGGCACCGAGCTCGAGAGTGTGTTCCCAACCGAGGTCACGCAGCAACGGCGCGAATTTGCGCGAGTACGCCAGCGGCACCGCCGGTGTCCCCACGCTCAGAGAGTTGAGGCACATGTGCATCCGGGATCCGATGGCGAGCCGAGCCGAAGCCGCAGTCTTGCGGACCTGGTCGAGCGACTCAGGATGGACGTGCACAAGGCCGAATTCCTCGGCGAGCATCGCCCCAGGACGCGCGTCGGAAACGACGTCGTCGGGCACATCGTGACTGAGTAAGGTCACCGAGCGTCCTGCCTCGCGCAGATCTCGGATCAGGTCGCGAACGAGCGTCTGGTACTGCCCGCTGTCACCATGCGCGTCGCTGGACCACAGCAACCCAGAGACGTTGAGCAACACGTCGTGCTCCGGCTGCGCTGGTCGCTCCGGACGAGGGAGTGCAAACACGACGTCGGTCCCAACGGCATCGGCTGGACGGCCGAATCCTTCGGCATACCCTGCCGAGTACGAATCCCGAGTCACGAGTGCCTTCACTCGCGAAAGGTTGGCACGAGCAATCAGGCGCCCGGCGCGCGTGCGGAAAGGGCCGACGGTCATGGGACCGAAGATCAGAGGAATCCCCAGCTCGGCGACGAACTCCGCCCACAACGATTGCTCCGCCAAAAACTTCAGGCCGTAAATGTCGGTGAAGGAATCACCGGCTCGCAGGTCCACCACCACCGAGTACTGACGAAGCCACTCCACAGCCTCGCGGGTCCGGAACCGACGTTTGATCGCACCCTTCGCTCGGGCCACGGGGAAAGGGGCGGTGCCCCAACCGTAATGCTGGTAGTCCACGTCCAGCGACGGATCCACCGAGCACAGCAGCTGTTTCGTTCCCTCGAACAGGACGCGGATGCCGAAATTGGCAGCATGGGGATCGCCCCACAGCACGAGCGCCTTCATGCGTCACTCCTTCGTCTCTTTGGGCACCCAGGTGATGCCTCACTCAGTCAGATAACCGTCCCACAGCGCCGACGAAGCGCCAGGATTTGTCGGGATCAGCGGGCACATGTGAGAAGTGCAACCACCTCATGTCGCGCAGCCAGAGAGGTTCCGGGTATTTCTGGATGAACCCCGCACATCCGCTGACCTGGCTCGCCTACGCACTCCTCTCGGTTCGGACGAGGCACCACGTATCCTCGCCAAGATTAACACTAAGTAGCCTTCGGGGCTGCCTGCTTCCGTGTGCGCAATACTGCGGCCTTAACTTCCCATATCTCCCGCCGTACAGGGGGCACAAGTAGCCAGCCCGTTGCGAGCACCACATAGGCGCCGCCATAGAGGAGCAGGTCCACAATTACAGGCCACTCGGTGTGCATTTGCCAACGCGCAAGTAACAACAACGCCGCAGGTAACCCGCCCACCACGAATGAGCGCAGCACTCCTCTTACGAGCGGCCGCACCTCGACGCGCGTCGTGCGCCCGAGGATTGTGTACGACACGGGCCAAGTTACCATCGAGACTGCAATGTTGGCCCATAGGACAGCCTCTACGCTGACCATCGCTGCGAGCAGCACGACGACGACGCGGATGGGAGTGAAGACGAGACTGATGCGCAATTGTATGTCAGGGCGTCCAAGGCTTTGGTACAACCAGCCAGCCGCCAACGGCACATAGCCAAGCGCTGTCGAGATGCACAGTAGTTGCACGAAGCCGACAGTGCGACTCCAGCCATCGCCCAGCGCCAACGGCACCAACGAGGGGCTCACGACGAGCAGACCACCGCACAGCAGGGCGACGGCGTATCCCACCGTCTGTTGCCACAACAGCGAGTATCGACGCAGCCGCTGCGCATCGTCTTGCACTTTCGACAGTGTCACGAAGGCTAGATTGGATACGGGTGCAACCATGAGCGACACAGGTGTGGAGACGAGCTGGGTGCCCCGGGTGAGGGAGCCGAGCTCACGCGCACCGAAAAATCGCCCAGTGGAAAGATTGACGATGTAATTGGCGAGGTAAGACACGACGCTGTATCCGAAGACGGCGAACCCGAACCGAAAGAATCCTCGCATGTCGGCGTTGCGGTCCCAGCGCTGCGGCCACCATTTTGACACAAGTACCAGTAATACGAGCGTGGTAGCGCTGCCGAGAAGGGATTGCACGATGAGCGCCCACGCCCCCCAACCCAACGCGGCGAGCACGATCGTCACAACGAGCGCTATTACTTGTGCCGAAATGTTGATTACCTGCAGCGTCTTCTGCCGCAACTGCCGCTGCAGCGAGGCCGAATACTGCGCGCTCATGCCACTAATGAGAAATAGCGCCCCGATAGCCCACACATACGGAGTGAGACGCGGCTCGGCGAAGAGCCACGCGACCAGTGGAGCTGCGGCCACACTCAAGAGGCTCAGGCTGGCCCCCGCTGCCGTGTTGATCCACCACAGGTTGCTGCGCTGTGCCGCACTGATCTGCTTGGCTTGGATCGCTGCGGCACTAAGTCCCAGCTCCCGAAAAAGGTCAGTCAATGCGACGAAGGCCATCACCATCCCGAAGATGCCGTAGTCGTCCGGGGTGAGCAGCCGGGACAGCACGACGACCGTCACCACCTGGATCAGGGCTTTCACCACCTGCCCAGCCAACGCCCAGTAGCCAGCCTTCCGAGTCCTGCTTCCCAAGTCCTCGAACTCGTCCTCGAGACTCGCCCTCGCCTCGCTCACCTGGTCAACCCAACCGAGGCGGATGTTGCCTGAATCATCGTCACAAGCACAGGTTTGTCAATCTTTCGATGTGCCACGACAGCGGAATCACGATGGTTGCCCATGAACCTCATGACTGTGCTTTCGACGTGCATGCTGGCTCTCCTTCTTCCCCGCAGCCGAGGGGAGTCTATTCGCATTCGTGAGTTGCCGCACACCTCCGACGACACTCACATAAACTCGCCGAGTGGGTAGGGTGCGTGTCTCACATACAGGCTCTTCACAATCGAGGGTGTAGATCCGGTGATCTGTGGCCGCCGCAACGATGGCACCAGTCGTCGGGGTCAACCGCGCGGCACAACAGAATGGCTCGCTCGCCAGTCACGCGCTGGCCTGTCACGGCCAGGCCGAGGTCGTCCATGCGACGGAACGTGGCCAGATCAGGTGAAGGTAACGTCATCCATGTCGAGGTCTTTGGTGAGGCAGTGTAGGAACTTCCATCATCCAAGGACCTCGGCCCGTCTCCGGACCCGGGGCTACCGCCCAACTACACCCTCAACTGTAAAGAGCCGCTGATCGTGTCGACCACCTGACCCGATGCTGACCCGATGCGCCCACGCCTGACCACAGCACCAGGACAACGGCGCGGTCATCGGGAAGGTGGGCGCCTCGATGACAAGTGGGTCAGTCAGACAACGCCCTGGCGACAGCGAGTGCCGGTTCCAGCTCGGGCGACTCGTAGGGCTGGGTTGGTGACGACCCCCATCTGGAAAGGTTGTACCGACTCCAGAAATCCTCGATCCAGGCGGGTGGTACGGGATGGTGGACCCATGCCGGCAGACCTCGGCACGCCGCCTCGAGGGTCCCGGTGGAAAAGATGGAAACGACCGGCCGCCCCTCCTCGACCAAGGACCGCTTGGTCTTCTCGATCTGCACCCCGCAACGACGCATCACGCGGTGCTGGGCGCGTGAGATGGCGTCAGCCTCGTTGGGATGCGGACGGTACAGCGCCCCGGTGGAGGTGCAGAACTCGGTGTAAATACGTTGTTTGTGGCCGCGTCCTATCTCCGTGCCGTGAAGCTGACCCAACATCACCGGGGTGTCGTCCAGGACCTGCGCCTTAGGCAATCTCGACGCCTTCCACAGCATCTGCGAGCCGACCACCTCACTGGTAACGTCGTCGCGTCCTGCAACCTGATAATCAGCATCAGCTTCAGACCACGCAAACAGATGGTCCCCGGGGGTCAGGGGTGGGGACCAAGGGGTCAGCAGTCCGTGTTGGACGACACAGAAACGCGCGTTGTTCCGCAGGGCCCACGGCCTGACCTCGGCAGCAAGATCGTTGAAGGATCCCAGGGTGAGGACCTGCTCGATCGACCTGGGTAACGGGGCTCCCCTGCGCCACTCCATGACACGGACGGCACCCCTTGCTACTTCCCGCGCCTCAGGATGGTGGGAAAGAACGGCCGTGCGATCAGGGTCGAGATGTGCCAACGGATCGAAGGTCGCGTAGCGGCAACTCGCGGACACCTGATCAAGGACGACGAGCGTCTTCGGCTCCTCGGCGGGCAAATAAAGCATCGGCGTAGCCACGACAGGCGCTCGCAGTCGCCGTCTCACAGCCGACAATGCGAAACGCACCCGGTTTCTGCTGTCTGACCATTTCCGCCAAGCGTCGAGGTCGTCTGGAAAGACAAGCCCCACGTCGCTCATGACCACAACTTCTCGATGGTCGCGGCACGGTGGTCCAAGGTGTGCTCGGCGATCGTCCGAGCCTTCGCAGCCCGGCGCATGGCGATCATGCGGTTCGGATCGGAGAGCACACGGCGAGACAACTCAGTTGCCTCCTCTGCGCTGTGCTGCACCAGTACCTCCTTGCCGGGCTCATAGAACTCCGTGACATCGTCGCGATCAATAATTTGAAGACCACCGAGCCCGCAGGCCTCGAAGGTCCGCATGGTGAAGCCATCCTGATCGCCATGGACGTTGATCGTGACTGCGGAGTCACGCATGATGCCGTAAGCCTCACCCAAAGTGACATCCCGCCTGGCCGGAATACCCGCCGACTTCGCTCGCCACGTCCGCATGCGATCGACGGGGTGATCGGACCACTCTCGACCGTAGGCCACGACTGGGATTCCCTCCTTCACGAGGGTGGACAGGAGCTGTTGACGAGCTGGCAAGTTGGAGCCCACGAAAGTGACGTCGCCCTTGGGCCAGTGCCCTTCCGGTTTTGTGGACAGGTTGAAACCGGTCGGAACGTAGTGGGCGTCAATCCCCTTCGCCTGCAACTCGGCCGTGTCGTCATGGCTGTAGGTGATGACCGTGGACACAGCTGCCGCGATATCGATGTCGAGGGTCATGCGGCGCAACTCGTCGTAGAGCCAGGCCACCGAGTGCTTCGCCGTGCGGTCGACTTCCGCCCAGTAGTCAGGACCCAAAACATCACCTCGAATGGTGAGGACCAGATCTGGTCGTACCGTACGAAGACGTTCGATCGCCCTCTTGGTCACAACCTCCGACGACAGGTGGCCTTGAGTGCCACGCACCTTGGCAGGAAGCTCATACCTGATCTTGTTCCAAGCCTTCTCGACACGCGGGGCAGCATCGTACCTGTGGACGATGACGTCATACCCCTTCCTTGCGAAGGCGTCGCCAATGGCGTTCCCATAACCGTGAAAGCTCGGAGTTACAACGAGCAACCTCATCACTTCACCGTCCTCGAGTGATCATGTCGATATGGAATGAACCGGGCATTGGGGCATTGGGGGGTGAGGGTAATCAAGCAGCAGGAGTAGGTGCTCCGCCTCATGTCTGACTCCTTGGACCGACAAGAGATAGTACATCGCTATTGCGCCGTGGCGGCACCGATCGCAGCGTTTCCGACTCCGACGCAAACGCAGACCCGTATCGCTCACACAGGCTGATGCCGATGACAATGAATGCCGGCACCGTGAAGAACACTTCTCCCAGTTTCCATGCACATACCAGGATCGCGACCGCGGCACCCTCTACAACACGCTGCTCGTCGGACACGACTGTCCGTTGGTCTGCCAGCCCCCAGACAACGAAAAGAAAGAGGCCAACAACGGCAACAAGCAATGGTATTCCACTCTCAACCCGCAATGCCGCATACGAATCGTGGAAGAGCATTCGGCGATCGTCCAAGACGTACACCCAGGCAGTTCCCAAACCACTTCCGTACCACGGAGACGCTTGTATCTTAGCGGCCGTGGCGACGTTGATAGTTTCCCTGAACCAGTCCGTACCAGCCCGGTCGCTGAACACGCCAACCTCTGCGAAATTATCCTCGACATAGCGAATTCCCAGCCATCCCACCAACACGAGGAGGAGGCGAAACGTCAAGGCCAGACGGCTCCTGATGAAGACCCAGACACACCCGGCCGCAAACGCCATCATCGACGTGCGTGATCCTGTGGCAAAAAGAGCAGCACTGAAAACCAAGAATACCAGGACACGACTGATGGTGGTCCGCACCACAGCCAACACGAGAATACCGACCACAGCGTAAACCATCCCGGCCACATTCTTGTCACCAAGAAACCCGAGAAGAAGTCCCTCGTACCCGGGACTACGAAGCGGCGTGAAGTTCGCAGGGATATTTATGAATATCAGGGATATCGCATACCCTGCCACGAATGACCGCCATAACAGACGGCCCTGCGCAAGACACACCGAGAATAGAATGAGCAGGAGCCAACGGAATGACCTCTGTGCCCATGGTTGTCCCTGATGGATGGACACACCTACCACCCACAGCAGCAGGAACGCCCACAGCAACGCATAGAACCCAAGGCCTCGCACTTTCACGGTCGGCCGCACAAACGCGCACACTGCAATGGCCCCAGCAGTGAGAGCAACATCGATGGGCATCGGCAAGCCAATCTCGTAACGACCCAAGACAAAGGTCATACCGAGGAGAAAATCCGGGAGACGGATACTGCCGATTCGTTCCGCCGCCTGACGAGCCTTCACTCCTAATGTGGAAGAACCTTGCTCGGCCCTCATGCCGAGGGCGAGGGCGTCTCCAGCTCCAGTCATTTGGCTCGGCGGGGGGTTATACCTGAATCCACGGCCGGACGTTCGTGTTTCTGAACCCGAACAGCCCCCTCTCGTGGCTGTCGCTCATCCTTGATGACTGCGATTGATTCCTCGCTGTCCTGTTCCTCGGTTCCGTACGACGAGTAGTAACCGTGCTTGCCATAGTCGCCGTATGAGCGGTAGGAACTGTAACTGGAGGCACCATAGCCGTAAAGAACGTCGCCCATCTTCTTTCGAGGCACCCGCGTGAGCACCGATCCCAGAAGCGGGGCACCGACCTGCTCCAGTCGCTTGACCACCAACGACACCTGATCACGGTGAGTCTTGCCGACAACTGCCACGAAGATCGTGCCGTCAGCGATCGTTCCGAGCAGGCCCGCATCGGTCACCGCAAGCAGCGGGGGTGCGTCGATGACGACGAAGTAGCCACGGCTACGCAGTTCCGTGAGCAAGTCCTTCATTCGCTGGGAACCAAGAAGTTCTGAAGGATTCGGAGGAATACGTCCGGCAGCCAGCATCTGCAGCCGCTTGGTCTCGGTCCGCATCAAGGCATCATCCAGGGCGACGTCGCCAGCAAGGACCTGGGACAGACCCACACCGGACTCGGCTCCGAAAGCCTTGTGCTGCACCGGGCGGCGCATGTCAGCGTCAATGAGGACGACCCTCTCACCTGCTTGTGCCATGACAACCGCCAAGTGTGTCGACACAGTCGACTTGCCCTCTCCCGGATTGGCCGAGGTGACGACAACGACACGGGGAGGGTTGTCGACGTTGGCGAACCGGAGGTTGGTACGCAGCTGCCGGAAAGCCTCGCCGGTGATGCCGGACAGGTGAACGATCGACTTCTCTCGCTGTTCGGCAAGCTTCTTGTCGTCCGGAATGACACTGAGGATTCCTGAACCGGTGAGTTCTTCAACGGTCGCCTGATCGCGAACCTTGAGGTCGAATTGCTTGCGCACCACAGCGACGACCGCACCAATGAGGAAGCCAGCCACCAGACCAACTGCCAGATAGAGAACCATCGACTTGCCACGATCACCGGAAGGAAGTCCGGCGGACTCGTATCCGAGGACGTGGACCGAAGTCATCTTGGCAAGCTCCGCGTCACTCTTCTTCCCACCTGCGGCCTGACCGTAGGTCTCCATCCGCAAGGCCTCGGAGATAAGTGCCTCGAGGCCGGCATTGGCGAGGGCCTGGGCATTCTCGGCCGTGTCTCCCGTGGCCTTGATGTCGATGAAGGCCGTACCGTCGGGGACAGACGCCGTCAACGTACCCTTCGCTGCCTCCGGCTTGCCGGCCTTCTTGAGACTCTCGGCCGTTTTTTCCGCCATCGTCCGCGTTCCCACCAGCTTGGTGTACGCGGCTGCTCTCTGCTGAGCGATCACGTTACCTGACATCGCTCCACCGACCGAAGCAGAATCTCCCGCGACCACCATTCCGGTCGACTTGGCCGTGAACACCTCGGGGCGTGACAGCTGGTAAACCGCGCCGAGTAGGCCTCCCGCGAGTGCACAGACAATGAGCAGGACAAGGTTGCGCCGCAGGATGCGGACTACGTCGACGACTGTCACGGGTTATGGACTCCTCTGGTAGTTCGCTGACCCTACCTGTGGAAAGGGCATAGTCAGCCCACAGGCAGGGGCCATGTTACAGGACACCATTCATCAGGGGGAGTTGCTGAGTAGGCAACAAGCTCAGGGGGGTGTCACCAAGCCACGCAGATACGCCCCATAGCCGGACTTCTCGAACTTCGCAGCCCGAGCAAGAAGGTCCTCATCTGAGAGGAATCCGCGCCGCCACGCAGCCTCCTCCGGACACCCCACCTGGAGTCCCTGCCTGGCCTGGATCGCGCGCACGAAGTTTCCTGCGTCGTTGAGGGAGTCGAACGTCCCGGTATCCAACCACGCGGTACCCCTTGGGAGAAGCTCCACATGCAGACGGCGCTGTTCCATGTAGGTGCGATTGACGTCGGTGATCTCCACTTCACCACGCGCCGAGGGCTTGAGATCTCGTGCAATCGCGACGACGTCGTTGTCGTAGAAGTAAAGACCGGGAACCGCCCAGTGGGATTTGGGGTGCTCCGGCTTCTCCTCGATGGACACAGCGAGACCGTCATCGTCAACCTCGACGACGCCGTAAGCGCGTGGGTCCGCGACCTGATAGCCGAAGATGAGAGCACCGTCCACCGACTGCGCCTTGGCGAGCAACCGCGTCCCCAATCCTGGACCAGAGAAGATGTTGTCACCCAGGACCAGGCAGGAGGAGTCATTCCCAACGAAATCGGCCCCAATGGTGAAAGCCTGCGCCAGACCCTTGGGTTCTGGCTGCACGGCAAACTCGATCGAGATACCAAATTGGGAACCGTCACCGAGCAAGTGGTGGAAGGCCTGCGCCTCGTGCGGCGTGGTGATCACGAGGACATCCCGGATACCCGCGAAGATGAGGGTGGTCAGCGGGTAGTAGATCATCGGCTTGTCGTAGACGGGCATGAGCTGTTTACTCGTCCCCAAAGTGATGGGGTGCAGCCGCGACCCAGCACCTCCGGCCAGAATGATTCCACGCATGGGTTCAGCCTACGGCATCATTTCCTCGCATGACCACCCAATAGAACTCCCGCTCGCCACATTCCCCGGCACCGTCATCACCAATGCTGTACCGGACCACAAGGCGCTCGTCGCGGCATCTCGCGGCGGCGACGACCGATCCCCACGCCGGATGACCAGTCTCCAATTCCGGTTTCTCCTCGTACAGAACAACCATGTCCGAGCCACCGTGTGCAAGAGATCTGCGTGCCAGGAATTCGAGAACGCGGTCACGAACCAGCACGCTCACAGGGCTTTGTGTCCGCCTCGCCGCCGAGCTCGACCTTCGGAATCCACCCATCACAGCGCTTCTTCCAGACGTCGCCCCTGCCCCCGCCGGGACGGCAACTATTCCGTCCTCATGGAGGTCCAGCCAATTCTCGACACGACTAATCAGGTCATTGATCGACGGACGGCCACCTTCATCGGCCGTGGCGGTCACCACATCAGAACCGGTGCAGTCCAACAGCCCCTGCGCCCCGGCACGACTGCGTCCGGCCCACGGCTCAACCACCAGAACTGGCCGAGCGGCGGGAATTATGACGCTCACATCCGCGACTTTCCTGATTGGACGCCGCTGCGGACCACTGTCCTTGCGGTGCTGCCACCCATGCCTGATCACACGACATTCATTGACGAAGATCCGCCCAGAGTTGACGTCGATGCCACGGACTTTTCTCGCACAATTCCACCCGAAGTTGAGTACGGATGTCGCAATCATTCCCACCATGAAGCACTGTGCACCACCCCATTTCTCGAAGAATCGGAATTCGCCATCGACATTCCAGGACCTCACACGGTCCGGCGAGGACGATCCACCACCAACGTGGCCGACCTCCGCCTGGGGCAGGTACACCGAGTTGAGCCCGCGTTCCTCCCTCAGCCGGCGATGAAGATCCATCTCCTCGCAGTACATGAAGAAGTCCTCGTCAAATCCTCCGACAGCCCAGAAGTCCTGTAAGGGCATCATGTGGGCGACCCCGCTCACCCAGTCAACGACGACCCCTCGCCCCTCCTCGGCGAGACGATGGGCTGCAAAGACATCCTGACCTTGGAGCCAGTCGAACCACTCCTGTCCGTGAAAACGGGCTCCCGGAGTCGCCCAGTTGAAGATGTAATGGTGCGGCCGCCCCCAGCGCCCCAATCTGGCCCTGACCTCTCCTTGCTGGCGGACGGCCGGTGCCGTGACGGCACGGCCCCAAGGGCGGGCGGCGTCCAGAAAACGTCGAAGGAAGTCTGGTTGGAGCGATGCATCACTGTTGAGGAACAGCACATACTCTCCAGTTGCCTGTTTCGCCCCCCGGTTGCAGGCCGCACCGTATCCACCGTTTACGGCACTGCGAACCACCGTCCAGCCGTCTCCATCGGGAAAGGGTTCCGGTGAGCAGTCGTCACTGACGATGATCTCGAAGGAGGTCGCTCCCTCCTGTGCCATAAGGTCCCGAACTACCGACATCGTCGGCCCGACCTCGCCGTAATGCGGAATGACGACCGACACACTCGGCACGTCAGTCGTTGCTGAATCCAACCCAGCTCCGAGGTCCGGGGCGGGGCGACGAGCACGGTCGAACAAGGTTGCGCGGATGCGAGGGGTGAGCCCCGTCGAACCCTGTTGCGACCGGAAGTCGTGATTCACCCGCAGATCCGCCACCAGCTTCACGCACTGACCGGCTTCGGTCAGGCGGCGAGCGAGGTCTGCGTCAGCAGCCGTCCCGGACAAGCTTGCATCGAACCCCCTCGCATCAATGAGTGTCGAACGACGTACTCCGAAGTTGCATCCGTCAACGTCGAGCGAGACCAAGCCATCCCCGCCCGGGTGGACTCCGGTGAACACGGGGGCATCGCGTCCCACTTCCCAACCAGATCGCACCCAGTCAGACGACACGATCACGTCGGTACCCGTGAACATCAACAGGTCAGACCGCGCATGTGAAATAGCCACATTGCGGGCATAACCGTCACCCGGACGGGCTGTGGCATCAACCCGCCGAACATCCAGCCGCCACCGCCAACGTTCGACAAGCTCAGCGACACCGCGTGGACACCCCGCGTCTGCCACCAGAATCTCGAACTTCGGTGCGTCATTCTGATTGGCCAACGCCTGTAGCTGACGGGGAAGGCAACCCCAGTCCTGCGAAACGGGGATGATCACGGTGACATCAGTCATGGGTCCAGAACTTCATGGTAAATCCGGCAGGCGACTCATCGGGGGCTTATCACCTCGCCCGACGCCCTCACATCATGCCACACTGCAGCGTAGACCAGCGCTCCTTCCCTTCTCGGCAATCAGGCGATGCCACGACGAGTAGCGCATTCTGGTCATGTTCTCCATAGACTGGCCCCATGACCTCCATCCTCATCACCGGTGGGGCCGGTTTCATCGGCAGCAACTTCGCCCACTGGGTCCTCGCCAACACCGACGCCACCGTCACCGTGTTGGACGCCATGACCTACGCCGCCAACGAGGCTTCCCTGGCAGGACTGCCCGAGAACCGTTTCCAGCTGGTTCGTGGATCGGTCTGTGACGCCGACCTCGTCGACGAACTCGTCTCCCGCCATGACGCCGTCGTCCACTTCGCCGCCGAGTCTCACAATGACAATTCCCTGGACGGCCCGGCCCCGTTCATCCAGACCAACATCGTCGGCACCTTCATCCTGCTGCAGGCGGTCCGCAAACATGACGTCCGCCTCCACCACATCTCCACCGACGAGGTCTACGGCGACCTCGAACTCGATGATCCGGCAAAGTTCACCCCGCAGACCCGGTACAACCCGTCGTCGCCCTACTCGGCATCCAAGGCCTCCTCAGACCTGCTGGTGCGCGCCTGGGTTCGCTCCTTCGGCGTTCAAGCCACCATCTCCAACTGCTCGAACAACTACGGCCCCCGCCAGCACGTCGAAAAGCTCATACCCCGCCAGATCACCGAGATCTTGGAGGGACGACGCCCCAAGCTCTACGGGGCCGGCCTCAACGTCCGCGACTGGATCCACGTCGACGACCACAACTCGGCCGTGTGGACGATCCTGGAATCCGGTCGACTCGGTGAGACCTACCTCATCGGTGCCGACGGGGAGCTCGACAACAAGACCGTCATCGAACTCATCCTCGAGCTCATGGGCCAGCCCACCGACGCATACGACCACGTCAACGACCGCCCCGGACACGACCTGCGCTACGCCATTGACGCCACCATGTTGCGTGAGGAACTGGGCTGGCAGCCTGAGTACACCAACTTCCGTGACGGACTGGCGGCCACCATCGACTGGTACCGCAACAACGAGTCGTGGTGGCGTCCCCAGAAAGCCGCCACCGAGGCCGCCTACGCGGCAAAGGGGCAGTGATGGGCGACCTGAGCATCGACACCACTGACATTCCCGGCCTCCTCGTCCTGCATTTGCCCCTGCACGGCGACAACCGCGGCTGGTTCAAGGAGAACTGGCAGCGCGAGAAGATGACCTCCCTCGGGCTGCCCGACTTCGGGCCGGTCCAGAACAACATGTCCCACAACTCCCAGGCCGGGGTCACCCGCGGCATGCACGCCGAGCCCTGGGACAAGCTCGTCTCGGTGGCCAACGGGCGCATCCTGGGCGCCTGGGTCGATCTGCGTGACGGCGACTCCTTCGGCGCCGTCGTCACCGTCGAGATGGGCCCCGAGACCGCCGTCTTCGTCCCCCAGGGTGTTGCCAACGGCTACCAGGCCCTCGAGGACGACACGACGTACACCTACCTCGTCAATGACCACTGGTCGGCCGAGGCCAAGAAGTCCTACACCTTCGTCAATCTCGCCGATCCGGCCTTGGGCATCGAGTGGCCGATCAGCCTGGAGCAGGCCGAGCTGTCCGAGGCTGACCGTCACCATCCGCCGTTGAGCGAGGTCACCCCGTTCCGCAAACCACGCACCGTCGTGCTGGGCTCCAACGGCCAGCTCGGCAAGGCCCTGCGTCAGCTCCTACCTGACGCCGAGTTCACCACCCGCGAAACTCTCGACCTGTCCATTCCGGCCAGCCTGGACGCCTTCGACTGGAATGGGGTCGGCACCATCATCAACGCCGCCGCCTACACCGCCGTCGACGCCGCCGAGGACCCAGCCAACCGGACCACCGTCTGGGCGGCCAACGTTTCCGGGGTCGCGCACCTGGCCCGCATCGCGGCATCGCAGCGAGCCGTCCTGGTCCACGTCTCCAGTGACTACGTCTTCGACGGCACCAATCCGCTGCACACCGAGGACGAATCCTTCAGCCCACTGGGCATCTACGGCATCACCAAGGCCGCTGCCGACGAGATCGTCGCCGCCTATCCGCGTCACTACCTGCTGCGCACCAGCTGGGTCGTCGGCGAGGGAGGCAACTTCGTCGACACCATGGCGAATCTGGCCCGCCGCGGCATCAGCCCGCAGGTCGTCTGCGACCAGCACGGCCGCCTCACCTTCACTGGTGACCTGGCCGCCGCCATCGTCCACCTCGTCGACACAAACTCCCCTTACGGCACCTACAACGTCTCCAACGAGGGACCGACGCAGACCTGGTTCGACATCGCCAACGACATCTTCACCCTGTTGGGAGCCGAAGGCACCGTCACCCCGACGAGCGCCGCCGAATGGGGCAAGGGCAAGAATCTGGCCCCCCGTCCCACCCATTCCACCCTCGACCTGTCGCGCATCGAGGCCACTGGATTCGTCCCGGCCACGGCCGCTGACCGGCTACGCGAACACCTGGGCGTGGCCAAGTGATGGATCTCGCCGCCCTCGGCACCACGGTGCAGGTCGACGTCTCCGAGACAGGACTGGACGAGCAGGTGCTGCGCCATGCGTGGGCCCGGTGCCTCTCGGACCCCGACCCCCAGCCCACTGTGCTCACCCCCGGACCGATGACGGCATCGTCCCTGACCCAGGAGATCACCCGAAAACTCATCTCCCGTCAGATCGGCAGCCTCCTCATGTTCCATGCAGGGGCGGTGTGCCACCCCGTCACCGGGGACTCGGTGGTCTTCATCGCCCCTGGCAGGACTGGGAAAACCACCCTCGCCACCCACCTGGGGCGCCGCTACGGCTACATCACTGACGAGACGGTGGCCATCGAACCGGGTACGTGGCGGATCTTCCCGTACCCCAAGCCGCTGTCCACCCGTCGTCCCGATCTGGTCGGGGAAAAGGCAGAACTGAGCCCCGACGACCTGGGGCTGCAGCCCTGCCATCCCGAACCCCACGTCAGCCACCTCGTGCTACTGGCCCGAGACGACTCCCACGAGACCCTCATCACCCCCGAACGGCGTCTTGACGCCATGGTGACGATGGCCGAACAGTCGTCGTCTGTCCACAAACTCCCCAAGCCACTACATACGCTGGCCGATCTCATCGATCACGTCGGCCAGGTCTGGACAGCCCGATACGCTGAGTGCCAGACCCTCGAACCCTTCATCGACGATGCGCTGGGAGCGCCATGCTGATCTGTCGCGCCGACGTCACTGACATCTGGTTCGACGAGGATGAGGCTCTCGCCATCGTCGAGGACTCCGTCATCCGCTTGAGCCCATTGGCTGTGACCATTTGGAATCTTCTCGAGACTCCGCTGGAACTGGAGGAACTGGGCCGCCAACTCGAGGCCCTCATCGGTCCCCCTCCGCAGGGCGCCATGTCTGAAATCCTCACCACCTTCGTGGAGGATTTGTCCCGTCACCACGTCGTGACGGTGTCGTGACGGCTCGAATTGGTATCATCCGGGCTCGTGAGGGACGTGACCGGGGAGACGCTGATCGGCACTGCGAGCAGGGTCGAGGTGACCCACGGTGTCCTGCAACGGCTTGCGGACATGTGCGGGGCCGACCTGCTGCACGTCAAGGGTCCCGCCGTGTCCCCCGAGCTCTTGGAGCATCGCATCGTCGACGGCAAACGGACCGTCATCCCGCGCGGATCCACCGACGCAGACGTCCTCGTGCGCCCCGATCACCTCACTCAGTTCGAGTCCATACTGGCCAAGCACGGGTGGCGCAAGGTGGCTAGCTTCAATGACGGCTCCGCCTTCGGCCATGCCGCCAATTACTGGCACGACCTGCTCGGCTACGTCGACGTCCACCGTCAATTCCCTGGCATTGACATCGCACCCTCGCAAGCCTTCCAAGCTTTGTGGACCCGTCGTCAACGGATCGATATCGCACACACCCTCATCCACACCCCCAGCGTGACCGACCAACGGCTCATCCTCCTGCTGCACGCAGCCCGCAGTGGCACCACGAACCACCCCGACAAGGTGCGCTGCTGGGACAATGCTGACAACCAGGAGCGCCGCGCGGTGCGTGCCCTGGCCCGCGATCTCGATGCCCAGGTTGCGTTGGCCGCCGCCATCGGTGAGCTGGACCAATTCCGCGGACACCGCACCTATGACCTGTGGCGGCACTTCTCGACCGGTGACCCCAGCCGTCTGCACGAGTGGCGCGCTCGGGTCCGGGCCGCTCCCACCCGCAAGGACGCCGTCAAGGTGGCTCTGAATGCCCTTGCCCTCAACCGCCCACACCTGCGCATGGATCTGGGACATGACCTCAGCCGGGTTGACGTCGCCCGCGGCTACTGGAACCGCACCCTCAAGGCTTCCCAGGAGGTCTACCAGGTAGCCCGGGAACAGGCCCGGACGCAGTTACGCTCTCGGCGTCGAAAAGGACACCGATGAACTGGAGCATCAGCCCCCACGTGGCGTGGACGTACGATGAGGATGCCGTGGCTGTCGCAACGGTCCCCGACACCCAGGTCTATCGCCTCGACGGCAGCGGCCGAATCATCTGGGATGCCCTCGTTGAGCACCCGGGAGCGACGACCGACCAGATCGTCGTCGATGTCGCCTCCGCGGCTCAGGTGTCCGCCGACCACATCTGTGAGGACGTCATGAGTTACCTGCGTCACCTGGAGTTCCTCGGTATCGTGATCGCGAAAGGGTGACGATCATGACCGAACACGCATATTCGGCGGGCCCGTTGCGGATCCATTTCGTGTGCACCGCCAACATCTGCCGCTCGGCGTACTGCCAGGCCCGGGCAGCTCACTTGTTCAATCCCTCCCGCTTTGAGGTCTCCAGTTCCGGCATCCAGGCCGAGGAAGGCGTGCCGATGTGGGGGCGGATGCGTCGTGAGCTCAAGCACCGCCAATCTGAGGTGCCCGCCACCTCCTCGACTCAGACGACGATCGACGCCGTCCAGAGCGCCGATCTCATCCTCACCATGACGGCTGACCAGCGTGACGCCATCGTGGGATGGTGGCCACAGGTGATGAAACGGACCTTCACCCTGCCGCAATTCGTCGCCATCGCCAGTGGACTCACCTGGGACGATCCCACAATGGGCCCTCGACAGGTCGTTGACAAGGCATTTCAGCACCGTTCTGCCGTTGGTACCACCCACGACATCGAGGACCCTTACCGTCAGAGCGCCGAGGTCGTCCGCGCCTGCGCCGACGAGTTGGACGGACTTCTCGAGGATCTGGAACACATGCTGACCCCCGTGAAGCCCCGTCGCGCGGCAGAATGAATACCATGCACCTCGATCTCGGCCTCAGCCAGACCATCAAACGCGCAACCCACGTCACCCGCGGATTCCGCCGCATCGTCATGGTGACCGCCTCCGGAAACGACCGTCCCAATCGTCTCGTCACCGATCTGGCCGACGAGTTCTCCCGCCGTGGAATCGAGGTGTCCCAGCTTCCGGTCGACGGATCACAGGACATCACGGCCACTTCGGCGCTCCCAGCCCCGGCTCGCAAGGTCTTCAAGAACTGGTCGCATCGCCGTCACGAGAAGGCTCGCCAGGACCTCAAGGACAGCCTCGACCACCAGTCCGCCATCATCGTGACTGATCCCAGACGTCTCGATGAGTTCGCTGATCTCCAGGACGCCGGCCGGACTGACCGCCCGGTCGTCGTGTTGCTGGCCACTGACCCAGACACGGCCCTCGACGAACTGCCCCCGCTCGTCGACCTCGTCGTCACCCCGAATCCCCCGACTGCTCGCTGGGAGGGCCTCAGCGTGCCGGTCCACTCCATTGGCGTGCCAGCCGCAGGTGGCAGCCCTGCCCCTGGCGAGCGCCCGAAGCGAGTCGTCCTGCTCGGCCCGTGCACCGACGAGGAGCTGTCGGATGCTCTGACCACCTTTGACCGGGCCTGCCAGGTTGTCCCGGGCTGGTCCCTGGAGGTGTGCCTGGACGACGAGACCCGCGCTCACGGTGTGGTGGCAGCCCGTCGTGACGTCGGGATCCACCCGGCTGGATCCGAGAACATCATCATGAACCAGAGCGAGTTGGCCCTCGTGCTGACCCGCGAGGAGGACCTGGCCTCCCGGATCCTCGACGCCGCCGGAGCTGGCCTGCCCGCCGTCGCCTACGCCGACACCCCTGCAGCAGCTGACATCCTGGCTCGCTGCGGATATCCGGCCACGACCACGGACGAACTGGCCAGCGCTCTGAGCCAGGGCATGGCCGATGCCCCGCTACGTCGCATCCAACGCGAGTCTGTGGCCCAGGTCGTCTCCGACCATGACAGTTCGAAGATCGGCCACGCATGGCTCGACCTCATGTTCAACGTACAGCGCAGCCGCCGCTGACCCTCTCAGCGGCGCCAATGGCGCTTCCGAAGCCGGTTCAGGACACGACGTTCGCCACGCGGAGCACGGTCGTCGCGGGGCGTCGTCGGACCTTCTGGGTACACTCGCATGGTGGTAGCCCGTGTGAAGCGGGCCGCCCAGCCCGTCATGTCAGCCGGAAGGAGGAGCCGGGTGGGTTTCCTGGACAAGGTCGAGAAGTCGATCGAAGGCGCCGTCAGCGGTGTCTTCGCGCGCGCCTTCCGTGGTGAGGTCGAACCGGTGGAGATCGCCGGTCGGCTGCAGCGCGAACTCGACTCCGAAGCGCAGATCCTGTCCCGCGACAAGTCACTGGTTCCCAATGATTTCGTGGTCCGGCTGTCCAGCCACGATTACGAGCGTCTGGTTCCCTACACCAAGACTCTCAACGCCGAGATCATCCCGACCCTGCGTGACCACGCCAGTGAGCGTCATTACGTCTTCAACGGTCCCATCCACATCCGCTACGACCTCGACGAGTCCCTGCCGGTCGGCAAGTTCACCGTCCTGACCGGCGAAGACCACGCCAAGAAATCCTCGCAGCGTCGTGCGCCGTTGGTCTTGGAGGTCAATGGGGTGCGACATCCCCTCACTCCCCCGGGCCTGACGATCGGTCGCGGCTCCGACGCTGACATTCGCATCAACGATCCGGGCATTTCGCGTCTCCACGCGCGTGTCAACGTCTGGCCTCAGGGCGATGGAATTGGCGTGTCCATCGAGGACCTTGACTCCACCAATGGCGTGATGGTCAACGGAGTCAAGGTGTCCAGCACTGAACTGGGCGATGGGTCACGCATCGAGATCGGCTCCACGCGGATGCTGGTCCACTCTCCGACGGGGATGTGATCGTGAGCGAATTCCTCGTCGCAGTGTTACGCATTGCCTACTTGGCGGTGCTGTGGATCTTCATCCTGCTCGTCACCAACGTCATTCGTACCGACATCTATGGTCACCGCGTTCCTCGCAATGCCGAGACCGTTGCCGTGGCGCCCCGGCAACGTCACAAGGGCCGCAAGAGCCGCAAGGCTCGTCGCCGCGAAGTCGCCGCAGCACCGTCTGGTCTACAGGTCATCTCCGGCACCAGGGCGGGTACGTATGTTCCGTTGGCCAATGGCGTCACCGTGGGGCGCGGCAACGACTGCACCCTTCCCATTGACGACGACTACGCCTCCACCCGTCACGCCGAGTTCAGCCCGGGCATTGACGGGGCATGGTTCGTCGAGGACCTCGCCTCGACCAATGGCACCCACGTCAACGGTGAGCGCATCGAGAATCCGACGCGCCTGTCGGTGGGTGACGAAGTGCGAATCGGCAGGACCGTCATGACCGTCACCGGCGGGCGGTGAGCCATGACCTTCTCCCTCGATGTGCGATCCCACTCCGAAATTGGCCTGGTTCGTCGCAACAACCAGGACTCGGGGTACGTCTCCCCGCGAATGCTGGTCGTCGCCGACGGCATGGGCGGGGCCGCCGCTGGTGACCTTGCCTCCACCGTCGCCGTGCGTCACGTCGCTCTGGCCGATGAGAGGTTCGCTGGCGAGGACTCCCCGAGCCGCCCTCAGGGCGAGGAGATGCTCACCATCCTGGCTGGCGCGGTAGCTGACGCCAACGATGAGCTGGCCGACCTCGTGGCCTGGGACTCCTCCTTGGAAGGGATGGGAACCACTTTTTGCGGCGCGATGTTCTCCGGCACCCAGCTCGGTGTGGTCCACATCGGTGACTCCCGGGGGTACCTACTGCGTCAAGGCCGCATGAAACGGATGACTCATGACCACTCGTGGGTGCAGTCCCTCATCGACGAAGGGCGTATCACCCCTGAGGAGGCTGCGGTCCATCCGCATCGGTCCCTGCTCCTCAAGGTGCTCAACGGCCAGCCCCAGCACGTCCCGGACACCCAGATCGTGGACCTTCGACTGGGAGACCGCATCCTCTTCTGCTCTGACGGACTGTGCGGCCTCGTCGACGACGAGACGATCGCCGAGCATCTCAACACCGCCACCTTGGACGACGTCGTCGATCTGTTGACCACAGATGCTCACGCCGGCGGCGGTACTGACAACATCACCATCGTCGTCGCCGAAGTCGTTGAGGCCGACCCCGCCCTGGACGCCTCACAACCCCACATCATCGGAGCGGCGACAACCCGCAAGGTCCCCGAACACGAGGTCACTGCCCCACTGAGTGTTGACCACCCATCGGCAACGAGGAAGGACGCCGGCGAGTCAACCGTGCTGTTCGACTCCGAGGCCGAGGAATCGATGCGCTATGCGCCCGTTGATTCCCAGAATCGCCGACGTCGCCACTGGCTGTGGCCGGTGGTCATCCTTGCCCTGGCCGCCATCGTCACCGGCGGTATCTTCGGCACTCGCGCCTACCTCAACACCCAGTACTACGTCGGTACTGACGGCAACGCGGTGGCGATCTACCAAGGGTCACCGGACAGCCTGGCGTGGATTCACCTCTCCCACGTCGTCGAGACGACAGACATCAAGACCACTGATCTTCCCCACTACTACCGGGATCGAGTCTCGGAGAACATCCGCGTCTCCTCGATGGAGTCCGCCCACGCCACGGTCGCTGAGCTGCGTACCGGAGCGCAGCAGTGCAAGGCGGTGCGCAACAAGGCTGCAACCCCGACTGCCGCCCTGATCACACCGTCGATGACCCCACAACCGTCTGCCAGCGGTTCCGGTGCTCCTCATCCATCCGCAGTACCGACCCCTGCCATCCCGTCACCAACCTCTGCGATGCCCTCCCCGAGTGCCTCAGGACATGAGGTGGATCTGCCTGCCGTCAGTTCGGGTGACTGCTGATGAGTATCGGACAGGAATTCGACGACGGCACCGTCGTCGTCCAGGCCAAGAGGCGTTGGACAGAGCTTTTCATGCTTCTCATCGCATGGGCCATCGGCTTTGGCGGGTGGGTACTCACTGAGTTCAACATCAACCACGAACTGCCCGAGACCTGGATGATGGTGGGCGGCGTGTGGCTGGGAGTGGCTGTCGTCGCGCACATCTTCGTGAGGATCGCCATTCCCTACGCCGACCCGGTGATTCTGCCCATCGTCTTCGCCCTCAACGGGCTCGGGCTCGCCATGATTCACCGCATCGATCTCATTTCCGACCCACACCATCATCGGATGGAGACTCAGGCCCTGTGGACGGCCCTGGGCATCACCTTGTTCGTGGCGACCCTGCTCATCCTGCGCGATCACCGCAAACTGCAGAAGTACCCCTACGTGTTGTTCATCGTCGGACTGGGATTCCTGCTCCTACCTCTGGTCCCCGGCCTGGGCATGTCGGTGCTGGGTTCGCGAGTGTGGATCCATATCGGCTCCTACAGTTTCCAGCCTGCCGAGGTGTCGAAAGTAGTCCTGGCCATCGCTTTCGCGGCCTACCTCGTCGACAACCGCGACGTACTCTCCCGCGCTGGCCACACCATCCTTGGGATCACCCTGCCACGGGCCCGTGACCTCGGCCCGATCGCGGTGATGTGGGTGGCAACGATGCTCGTCATCGTCTACCAGAACGACCTGGGTACCGGAATGCTCTTCTACGGCATGTTCGTCGTCATGCTGTACATCACGACCGAGCGAATCGGATGGGCGATACTGGGAGCGATCAGCCTCCTCGGCGGTGCCGCACTGGCGTACGCCTTCTTCGGACATGTCCGCATCCGTTTCGACTCCTGGCTGCATCCCTTCACCGATTACAGCCAGAATTACCAGATTATCCAGGCCCAGTTCGGGTTGGCGTGGGGCGGTCTGGCAGGGCGCGGCTGGGGGCTGGGACGCCCGGGCATGGTGCCCCTGGCATGGAGCGACTTCATCGCGACCTCGATCGGCGAGGAACTCGGCGTCACTGGCCTCATGGCCGTCATCGTCATGTTCTTCATCTTCACTGCTCGCGGCATGCGCACCGCCCTGGGATGTCGCGACGACTTCGGCAAGCTCATGGTCGCAGGACTGTCCTTCACCCTTGCTCTCCAGGTCTTCGCCATCATCGGTGGCGTCACCCGGCTCCTGCCCCTGACCGGCCTGACGACGCCATTCATGAGCCAAGGCGGGTCGTCTCTGGTGGCCAACTGGGTCATCGTCGCCATCATCATGATCGTCTCGCACCGGAATCGAAAACCGGCCGACGACTTCGTGGCGACCGTGCCCGCTGATTCTCAAGCCCAGACCACCACCGTCATCACGAATGGGGGCGCGCGATGAACAAGCCCATTCGCGGGGTATCCCTGCTCGCCGGACTAATGTTCCTGGCCCTCATGATCAACCTCACCGGATCGGCCATCTTCCGGCAGGCCAGCCTCAACAACGATCCGCGCAACGTTCGGGTGCGCGACGCCGAGTACTCCCAGAACCGTGGCGACATCCTCGTCGGTTCAATGCCCATCGCGACGACCAGGTCGAGCGACGGCAAGTTCGCCTACCAGCGCGTCTACCCCTCAGGGCCCGAGTATGCCCCGATCACCGGGTACTACTCGTACTACTACGGACGTTCCATGCTGGAGCAGACCCAGAACGCACAGCTGACCGGAACCTCCGATGCCCAGTGGCTGTCTCGGATCACGGGTACCCTGTCGGGTCGCAAACCTGAGGGCGGGTCTGTCACGACGACCATCAACGCCAAGGCCCAGGACGCCGCGTGGCGGGGCCTCAAAGGCAAGAAGGGCGCTGTCGTCGCCATCGATTACACCACCGGCGCGGTGCTGGTGATGGCGTCCTCCCCCTCCTACGACCCCAACAGACTGGCATCCCATCACCTCAATGAGACCACCGAGGCGTGGAAGGAACTCGTTGCGGACAAGTCGTCTCCGCTGTCCAACCGTGCCACCAGGGAGATCTACGCACCCGGTTCAACCTTCAAACTGGTGACGGCTGCGGCAGCCTTGCAGAACGGCTACGACCCGAACTCCAAGATCGATGCACCGAACAATTGGATCCTGCCAGGCACCCGCACCCCATTGACCAACGAGACCAACTGCGGGGGCAATCAGATCACATTGACCCATGCCCTCGAGGTATCGTGCAATACCGCCTTCGGCAAGCTTGGCGTGGGCCTGGGTCAGGACAAGATCCGTGGTCAGGCCGAGAAATTCGGGTTCGGCAAGGTCATCGACTCCGACATCTCGTCGGTTGCCTCGAAGTTCCCCGAGGACCTCACCGACGCCCAGCTCGCACAAAGCTCCATCGGCCAGTTCGACGTCGCGACCTCTCCTCTTCAAATGGCGATGGTGACGGCCGGCATCGCCAACGGTGGCAAACTCATGACCCCCTATCTCACCGCCCAGGTTCGAGCATCGAACCTTCAGGTGGTCTCCGAACATCGTCCCAAGCAGATGTCTGAGCCGATGACGAAGGAGTCGGCCGAGCAACTGAAGTCGATGATGGTCTCGGTGGTCAACAACGGCACGGGGAAGAGGGCACGCATCGACGGGGTCACCGTCGGCGGCAAGACAGGTACTGCGCAGACGATGAAGGGCAAAGCGCCCTACGCGTGGTTCGTGGGGTGGTCGGACAAGCCCCACGTCGCAGTAGCGGTGTTCATCCAATCCTCGGACACCGCCATCGACGAGGTCTCCGGAGGCCGACTCGCAGCACCCATCGCCAAAGATGTCATCGAGGCGATGCGATGACCATCAGACATCCATCCAGAACGTTCCATCACGTCTCACCACCAAGGAGGTCCCTCAATGAGCACTGAGAGTTGGCTCTCCGGGCGTTACGAACTGCAGACCATCATCGGCCGTGGCGGCATGGCCGATGTCTGGAAGGCCCGCGACCACCGTCTCGGTCGTGACGTCGCGGTCAAGAGGCTGCGCACCGACCTCGCCAGTGACGACACCTTCCAGGCACGGTTCCAGCGTGAGGCGCAGTCGGCTGCACGCCTCAATCATCCGAACATCGTTGCCGTCTATGACACCGGTGAGACGAAGGATCCGGCCACCGGCCTGCAGGTGCCCTACATCGTCATGGAACTCATTGACGGTCACACCCTGCGCGATGTGCTGCGCGACGGTCGCAAGATCCTTCCCCGCCGCGCCCTGGAGTTCACCCAAGGTGTGCTCGATGCGCTGAGCTACTCCCACGCCGCCGGCATCGTTCACCGTGACATCAAGCCGGCCAACGTCATGCTCACCCGCGAGGGATACGTCAAGGTGATGGACTTCGGCATCGCCCGGGCGGTTGCCGACACCTCGGCCACCATGACCCAGACGGCTGCCGTCATCGGGACCGCCCAGTACCTCTCCCCGGAGCAGGCTCGCGGCGAAACCGTCGACAATCGAGCCGACATCTATGCCACCGGCTGCCTGTTGTACGAGTTACTCGTCGGACGCCCGCCCTTCGTCGGCGATTCCCCCGTCTCGGTGGCCTACCAACACGTCCGCGAGATCCCGACCCCGCCATCCTCGCTGGATTCCGAGATCACTCGAGAGATGGACGCCATCGCACTCAAGGCGCTGGCCAAGGAACCGGCTGATCGCTACCAGACTGCCAAGCAGATGCGTGATGACATTGATCGCCTGCTGTCAGGGCGCGAGCCGCTGGCGATGCAGACACACGCCGATCCGGAGGCTGACACCCAGCAGGAGACTCACCTCATCCCGCCTGCTGTGGCACCTGCCGCCTCAACTCGCATGGCCCCGGCCACCGCGTCGCCCGAAGAGCGGGAGGCCAGTCCTGCTCGAGCCACAAGTCCCTCGGAACCCGAGGAGCCACGACGCAAACGCTGGCCGGTGGCCCTCGTCACAATCCTGACAGTGGTGTTGGTCGCCCTCCTCGGATTCGGGTTGTACAAGATACTCGGGCCTTCCTCGAATTCCTCGCCGTCTCCGACGCCATCTCCTACCATCAAGATGGTCGACGTCCCGGCAGTCACTGGTCTGAGTCAGCAAGGAGCCACCTCGACCTTGGAGAACGCCGGCCTCAAGGTGAAGGTCCAGCACGTCCAGAAGGACGAGTCGACGGCCAACCAGGTCATCTCCCAAAAGCCTGCTGCCAACCAGAAGGTTCCCGAGGGCAGCGAGGTGACGGTCACCGTCAATGACGGGCCCAAGAAGCTGACGATCCCGCAGAACATCGTCGGTATGCCGAAGTCGGATGCCATCAAGGCCCTTGAGGACGCCGGATTCTCCAGGGATCAGATCAAGATTGCCAACGATGACCCCTCAACCGAGCCAAACACCGCCAAAGCAGGCGCGGTTGACTCCGTCAGCCCCGCCGCGGGAACGTCTCTGACCCCTGACCAGCAGGTGACGTTGACGATCGCGACCGGCAACTCAATTGTGCCCAACCTCAAGGGTATGAGCATCGACGAGGCCAACTCCGCCGCCAGTTCGAGCGGATTCTCCATCTCCGTGGAGCGCCAGACGACTACGTCAGCCACACCGGGAACGATCTTCAGGCAGGAACCGGATTACGGGGCCGTCGCCAAGAGGTCGACCGCCATCAAGGTGGTCGTCGCCGAGGCACCCCCGGAACCGACTCAAGCGGCACCGACGACCTCCGCTCCGAGCGAGGGCACCTCGGCGTCAATCGCACCGGCTCCGGAACCGCCGACCAGCCCGTCAACTCACGGCTGAGTCAGCGAGGGGTGGCGTAGTCCATGGGGACCGTGCCGGTGTAGGCGGGAGCCGTGACCGTTCCCAGCCTTTCCACCGACCATCCCAACTGGTAGGCGCTCACGTACTCCTTGTAGATGCGCACCGCCTCGGAGCTGTCGAGGGCTTCCTCCATGGCGTCGCGGTCACCAATCGCCTCGATGACGTACGGAGGGGCATAGGCGACCCCGTGGAGGACGACGGTATTGCCGACACATTTGACGGCAGTCGTGGAGATGACCCGTTGTCCCTGGATGGTCATGGCTTCCGCTCCCCCGGCCCACAGCGTGTTGACGACCATCTGGATGTCCTGCTGGTGGACGACGAGCATGTTGGCGTCGACGCCGTCGGGATTCTCGCTGAGGGGGGCGTCATCAAGGGTGACCCGCAGGGCCTTGCCGCTGACGGCTCCCAGCCCTACTTCGGGCGCCAGCGCTGAGGCCGATGAGACGACCGAGGACGTGACGCCTGGGGTCTGCTCGGCCTTGGAGAGCTGGTCAACCTGGGCTCTCAGACTGGCCGCCTCCTTGTGCAGGGCAGCATTGTGGCTGGCTTGGTTTCGGACGAGGGTCGCCATGTCGGTGTCGCGTTCGGGGCGAAGGTCGTGACCACGGGAATTGACCGCTGCCGTCGTCATCATGAAGCCAGCCATTGCCGTGACCAGCACGGTGGCGACCCTGGCCAGACGTGGGTGCCGGGAATCTGAGCGAATGTCCTGGATGAGGGGGCCACCAATGGCGTCCTCGGGGTCTTCAGGGTCGTTGTCCTCGCTCATCGTCCCTCCTCGCAGGTTGACCCGTGTCGCCGCGATCGGCGATCGTCCTCTAGGCTAGTCAAGTAAGACTTGTCCCATCACGCTCGGTGGGCGTGTCCTCGAAACCCCAGGAGTAGTCACCGTGCCCGAATCCAAGGTCAGACCGCAAGCCAAGAAGAAGGCCCAGGCCAAGAACCGGGTCAAGGCCGAGGAGCGCCGGACCGAGAAGAAGGCCGCACCGGTCGACCGTTCCTGGGTGCCGAAGGTGTTCGTCCCCCTCTTCCTGCTCGGCGTGCTGTGGCTGATCGTCTATTACATTGCCGGTAATCAGATCCCTGGCATGAAAGACCTTGGCGACTGGAACGTCCTCATCGGCATGTGCCTCATGGCTGCCGGTTTCGGCGTCGCCACCTTGTGGAAGTGAGCTGACGCAAACGGCGCGCCAGTTCTACCTACCTGCGCCTTCCTACCCAGCTGCGCCAGTTGTGCCTCACCTGCGCCAATTTTTCTGGCGCAGGTGAGGCACAACTGGCGCAGGTGAAACGGGAGGGCAGGAAAGCGCGGATCCCTGAGCGCGACAGATCCCTTTCCTTGGTTGGATCCGCCCTGGACGCGGCTGGCCCTCACAACTCCAGGACCACACCACAACTCCAGTGCCACCCACACCTACCGAGCCACCCCACAAGAAGGCCCGCCGGGACATTCCCGACGGGCCTCACATGTCAGCGCTCGGGCTTGAGCAGCGGGAACAGGATCGTCTCACGGATACCGGCATTGGTGAACAGCATCACCAAGCGGTCCAGGCCTAGTCCCAGACCACCCATGGGCGGGCAGCCGAACTCGAGGGCCTCGAGGAAGTCCTCGTCGAGCTGCATGGCCTCCGGGTCGCCGGCCGCAGCAGCCAGGGACTGCTTGGTGAGCACCTCACGCTGGATGACGGGATCGACAAGCTCGGAGAACCCAGTACCGCGCTCCATGCCACCGATGATGAGGTCCCAGGCCTCGACCATGCGGGGATCGTCGCGGTGCGGGCGGGCCAGCGGCTGCGCAATGGCAGGGTAGTCACAGACGAAGGTCGGGTTGATGAGTTCGGGCTCGACCAGCTCGCCGAAGAGCTCCATGACGACCTTGCCGGCCTCCCAGGAGGGGTCGAGCTCGATCTGGTGCTCGGCCGCGATGGCCTGCAGTTCCTCCAACGGGGTGTCGAGGGTGACCTCGCGTCCCAGCTTCTCGGACAGCCCCGGGTAGACGCTGACCCAGCGCCATTCCCCGTCGAGATCGATGGTGCCCTTCGGGGTCTCGATCTGGTGGACGTCGAGGGCATCGGCGACCTCCATGATGATGTCCTTGATGACCTCGGCGATGGTGAACTGGTTGCCCCAGCTCATGTAGGCCTCAAGCATGGAGAACTCAGCGGAATGGCTGGAATCAATGCCCTCGTTGCGGAAGACACGCCCCATCTCGTAGACCCGGTCGGTGCCGCCAACCATCGCGCGCTTGAGGTAGAGCTCGAGGGCGATGCGCAGGCTCATGTCGATGTCGAAAGCATTGAGGTGGGTGTTGAACGGACGAGCCGCGGCACCACCGTGGACCAGCTGCAGAATCGGGGTCTCGATCTCCAGGAAGCCACGATCATCGAGGGCGTGACGCACCGCGCGGGTGATGATGGCGCGGGTGCGCACCATCTGACGAGACTCGTCGCGCACCACCATGTCGGCGTAGCGACGGCGGACCCGGGTCTCCTCGGAGAGCTCCTTGTGGAGGGTCGGCAGGGGACGCAGGGCCTTGGAGGCCATCCGCCACTCGGAGGCCATGATGGACAGCTCACCCCGACGCGAAACGACGACACGGCCGCGCACCCACACGTGGTCACCCAGGTCGACGTCGGTCTTCCAGGCAGCCAAGGACTCCTCGCCCACCTCAGCCTTGGAAACCATGACCTGCAGACGCTCACCGTTGGAGGTTTCAGTGAACCCGTCCTGCAAGCTGGCGAAGCAGAGCTTTCCGGTGTTGCGGACGAAGACGACGCGCCCGCCGATGGTGACCTCGTCGGTCGTCTCCTCCCCCGCAGCTAGGGTCAACTCGCCGTTGTCGTCGGTGTACTTCTGACGGATCTGGGCCAGGGTGTGGTCACGCAGCAGGTCAACCGGATAGGCCTGGCCTCCATCGGCGATGATCCGGGCCCGCTTGTCGAGACGGACCTGCATCTGCTCGGAGACCTCAGGGGACTGGCTGGAAACGGTGTCAGAACTCACCGGGGAATTCTATCGAACAGCAGTCAAGGCGACGATTCCGTCTGCGCCGTTTCAGCGCCACCCCACGCCAGACCCCCAGATGAGCGGCCACGTCACCCTTCGGACACGTGCAACCCAGCAGCGACCAGGGCACTCCTGGCTGTCGCGGCCAACCCCGGCAGCTTCCCAGAGACCTTCGTCTTCGTCCCCCACAGTGTCGCAGCGGGGTGCCAGGCCGCCACAACCTCATCCCACACCGGCGAGGTCGAGGAGTCATCGCCAATCTTGCGGCCCACATCAGCCAGGTCCCCGACGACATCTTCGTCACCCACCAATGTCTCCAACGATGCCGGTGTGGTCATGTCCTCGATCTGACCAGCAGGAATGAGCCCACGTCCCGTCAGCACATCAGGCTCACTGTCGAGAGCATCAGCAAAACCCAGTGCCTCTCGCGGACTCGTGCACCCTTTGAGGATCACCCACGACGAACTCTGATACGACGACACTCGCGAATCATGACCGTCCAGCGGAGGAATTGTGGCAACTTTCCAGTGATGCTGCCCGGCCCCAACAGCAGCCTTGAGGTCCGGAAGATCCGCAGGAACGCCAATGTGCCCGACGATCTTCCCGGAGGAGAAATCCGCGTGCACCGACTCCCATCCGCGGGAGACGACGAGCTGTTTGGCGTCGACCATCTGCTGTAACTGATCGGTGAGCGTGCGCACCCCCTCAGAATCAATCCCAACCCGCCATGTGGTGTCATCGACCGGGACGAACCATGGGGACCCCGTTGTGTCAGACATGGCTGCCAGCCAGCCGGTCTGGTCCATCGGCAGATCTGAGACCGCCTTACCCCGCGACGCCAACGTCGTCGCTGCCGCGCGGAACTCCTGCCAGTTGGTCGGGGGAGACACCTGGGCCTGGGCCCAAGCGTCGGAATCGTAGAACAGGACCATCGGGGAGGTGTCCATCGGCAGCCCGTACGTCCGCCCCTGATAGGCGACCTGTGACATCGGGCCACGGTCATACTTGTCGCGGTACTGCTCGGCGTACTGGGTGACGTCCTCCAGCATCCCGTCATGAGCCAACTTCGCCACCGATGCGCTCGGCACCTGGGCCATACAGGGAGCCTTGCCCTCCTCAACCGACGTCTCCAAGGTGGCGAGGTACTCCTCAGTCGTCGACGACATCGCGTGCACGGAGAGGTTCACACCAGGATTGCGACGCTGATACTCGTGACCGGCGCTCTCCAGGCTCGGCAGATCAGAGCCCATGGACATCCGATGCCACACCTCGACCGAGTTGTCGGAACTGTGTTTGGCAAATGGGATCGACGCCCGTGAGCACGCGGCTGCGCCGACGAGAAGCACCCCCGCCACCACGAGGGCCAGCTTGGGTCTCATCGTCACCTCTCACGACACAGCGGATTCGGTGTCTCACAGCCTACCGACACCCGGAACCCGACGTGCTGCGCCTCGCCAAGCCGCTGTCGACAGACGTTGGTACACAATTTTTCGTCCGTTTTGGCGCAACGCGACCCCGCGTACCAAAACCGTGGGTGTCGAATAGTAGGGTGCGCGCCATGGATGCCCAACTGATCGCCCGATGGCAATTCGGGATCACGACGGTCTACCACTTCTTCTTCGTCCCGATCACGATCGCGCTATCGATGCTCGTGGCAGTGATGCAGACGGTGTGGCTCAAGACCCGCAACGACCGTTACCTTCGCCTGACCAAGTTCTACGGCAAGCTCTTCCTCATCAACTTCGCCCTTGGCGTCGTCACCGGCATCGTGCAGGAGTTCCAGTTCGGCATGAACTGGTCGGAGTACTCCCGATTCGTCGGAGACATCTTCGGCGCCCCGCTGGCCCTCGAGGCTCTGCTTGCCTTCTTCATGGAGTCAACCTTCATCGGCCTGTGGATCTTCGGATGGGAGAAGCTTCCCAAGGGAGTGCACCTGGCGTGCATCTATCTGGCCGCCGTTGGCACCATGATTTCCGCGGTGTTCATCCTGGCGGCCAACTCGTGGATGCAAAACCCCGTAGGTGCCACGTACAACCCCACCACTCACCGGGCTGAGTTGACCGATTTCGGTGCCGTTCTCACCAATCCGGTCTTCAAGGCAACCTTCCTGCACCAGATTTCCGCGTGCTACATGGTCGCAGGAGCCCTCATCGCCGCAATCGCCTTCTGGCACCTGGCCAAGGTCGCCAAGGGACGTCGCACCTCCCAGATTTCTGACGCCGAGGAGGCCGAGACCGTGCGCACCTGGCGTTGGGCTTCCAAGTTCGGAGCCTGGGTGCTCGTCGTCGCCTGCGTCGGCATCGTGCTCAGCGGTGACTACCAGGGCAAGGTCATGACCGACGCCCAGCCCATGAAGATGGCCGCCGCTGAAGGCGCCTTCGACACAACCTCGGACTTCTCGCTGCTGACCATCGGCGACAAGAACGGTGACGAAGAGGTGTGGGCCATCAAGATCCCCGGCATGCTCGGCTTCCTCAGCAATGGCGAGTGGGGGTCAACGATCAAGGGCATCAACGAGCTCAGCAACTACCAAGTTCACGAGTACACCTACCACCGCAAGGACGGCTCGCAGACCTCCCTGCAGTCCTCCTACCAGGAGGTGCTGCGCCAGAAGATTGACGCCAATGGCATCGAACTGGAGCCGAACATCCCGGTCTCCTACTGGACCTTCCGAATGATGATCGCCCTCGGTTTGATCGGCGGGCTCATCGGTCTCATCATGCTCATCTCGATGCGCGGTGACCGTAACCCGAAGCGGCACGGCTGGCTGACCTTCTTCATGATCTGCCTGCCACTGCTGCCGCTGTTCGGCAACTCCATCGGCTGGATCTTCTCCGAAATGGGACGTCAGCCCTGGATCGTCGCCGGTGTGCTGCCCACCACGGCGGCTGTCTCACCCGGTGTTTCTGCCGGCAGCGTGCTCTTCTCGACCATCGTCTACACGGCGGTGTACGGCATCTTGGCCGTCGTCGAGGTGAGCCTGTTCTGGAAGACCCTCAAGAAGGGCCTGCCCGAACTGCCCTCGAGTCGTCAACCTGCTGTCGAGGGCGAGGACACTCCGCTGTCCTTCGCATACTGAGGAGGTCACCGACATGTTTCCTGTGCTTGAAACTGCTGCTCATTCGCCCCTGACGATCGTGTGGTTCATCCTCATCACCGTCCTGTGGGTTGGATTCTTCTTCCTCGAAGGCTTCGACTTCGGCGTCGCGATGCTACTTCCCTTCATGGGACGTGACGACAAGGACCGTCGCCTCATGGTCAACACCATCGGCCCGACTTGGGACGGCAACGAGGTGTGGCTGCTCACCGCTGGTGGCGCCACCTTCGCGGCCTTCCCCGGCTGGTACGCGACGATGTTCTCCGGCCTCTACCTGCCGCTGCTGCTGGTGCTGCTCGGCCTCATCATCCGTGGTGTCTCCTTCGAGTACCGCTCGAAGCACCCGTCCTCGACATGGCGCAACACCTTCGACTGGATGGCCACCATCGGGTCCTTCCTGCCCACCCTGGTGCTTGGCGTCGGCTTCGCGAACTTCGTCCGCGGCCTGGCCGTCGGCCCGCACCCGACCCCTGACGGCGAGGTCGCCCCGCTGGTGACGACCTCCTTCTGGGGGCTGTTCACCCCGTTCGCCCTCATCGGCGGCATCCTGTTCGTGGTGCTCTTCTGCGCCCACGGGGCCAATTTCGTCGCTCTCAAGACGATGGGTGACATGCACGACCGGGCTCGCAAGACCTCGGCCAAGCTGGGCTGGATCGCCACCGCCGTTGCTCTGGTGTGGGCCCTGATGTTCAACATCATGTACGTCACCAATGACGGGCGCCAGGTGCTGACCTGGATCCTCTGCCTGCTCGTCGTCGTGCTGCTGGCCGGCGGTTCGACAGTCGTCGCCAAGGGACGCGAGGGTCTGGCCTTCCTGTGCACCGGTGTGGGTATCGCCCTCATGATCGTTGCCTGCATGATCGCCATGTACGGCAACCTCGGTTACCGCCCGTCGGGGATCGCCTTCGACATGTGGATCGCCTCGTCGACGCCGTACACCCTGAAGATCATGACCATCAGCGCCTGTGTCTTCGTGCCGATCGTGCTGGCCTACCAGATCTGGAGCTACTGGGTGTTCCGCAAGCGCCTCACCCGTGAAGCCATCCCGGACACTGCGGTGGCCGCCTGATCCGTGGCAGCTCCACTTGACCCGCGCCTGGTTCGCCGGGCGCGGGCCACTCTTGTCTTCCTCGCAGGTCTGTGCGTGGTGGGCGTGGCGACAGCCGTGCTCATCCTCGCACAGGCCTGGTTGTTGTCCCGTGGCATCTCCTCGGTCTTCACCACCCACCGTCTCGACGGCATCGCAGGCTGGTGCGGACTGCTCGCTGCGGTGTTCGGTGGCCGCGCCGGTCTGGCGTGGCTGCAGGAGTCCCTGGCCCATCGGGCGTCAGCGTCGGTCAAGTCCCAGTTGCGACGCGACATCTTGAGCGCCAGGTTGTCTCGCCCCACCGAGGCAACGATGCCATCGGGAACCCTCATCAACGTGGTGACGACGGGCCTTGACGCCCTGGACGGGTACTACTCGAAGTACCTTCCCCAGCTCGTGCTGGCCGTCATCGTGCCGGTGGTACTCGCGACCGCGATCGGATTTGAGGACATCACGAGCCTCATCATCGTCGTCGTGACGATCCCGCTCATCCCCATCTTCATGGCCCTCATCGGGTGGCGCACCGAGGCGGCCGTGGCCAAGCGGTTCAAGGTCGCCACCCGGCTGGCCAATCACTTCTCCGATCTTGTCGCCGGCCTGCCGACCCTGCAGGTCTTCGGACGGGCCCGCGCCCAGCTCGAGGGACTGCGCCGCACCGAGGCTGCCAACCGCGACGAGACCATGCGCACCCTGCGCATCAGCTTCCTGTCCTCCTTCGTCCTGGAACTGCTGGCCACCCTGTCAGTGGCCCTCGTCGCGGTCACCATCGGATTCCGGGTGGCCGCAGGCGGCATGGACCTGCGCACATCCCTGTTCATCCTCATCCTCGCCCCCGAGGTGTTCCTGCCGGTGCGACAGGTGGGCACCCTCTTCCACGACGCCGCCGACGGGATGGCTGCCGCCGAGGTGTCCTTCGGACTCATCGAGTCAGGACGGCCGGTGGCCTCGACCGGCGACGTCGAGATGCCCTCCCCAAGGAATGCGCCGGTGGTCGTCAGTGGGCTGACTCACACCTATGACGGGGCTGATCGGCCCGCCCCCGACAACCTTTCCCTACGTATCGACCCGGGGCACCTCGTCGCCCTGGCTGGACATTCCGGCGGCGGCAAAACGACCACCCTGTCGTGCCTGTTGGGATTCATCGACCCCGACGCCGGGTCCATCCTCGTGGGTGACCGAGAACTCGTCGGGGCTGACGAGTCGGTGTGGCAGGCGTGGCGTCGTCAACTGGCCTACGTGCCCCAAGTACCGGCGATGATGGCCGGGACGGTGGCCCAGAATGTGCGGCTGGGCTACCCGGAAGCCCCTGACGCCGTGTTACGTGAGTCCCTGGACCGGTGTGGCGGCGCGTCCATCCCGTTGGACAAGAGAGTCGACGACGACGCCGAAGGACTGTCTGCCGGGGAGAGACGCCGTGTCGCTCTGGCACGCGCCCTGGTGCGAGTCGAACAGGCCGGTGCCGGTCTGCTGGTCCTCGACGAGCCGACCGCAGGTCTGGATGCCACCACCGAGGCAGCCGTGTTGCAGGCCGTGCGGGCGTCGGGAGCCTCGGTGCTGGTCGTGACCCATCGTCACAATGTCCTCGAGGCGGCTGACACTGTTGTCGACCTCGCAACGGGGGTGGCCGCATGAACGCGCGGACCGCCCAGTTGCTGAAAACTCTGCTCAAGGACGTACCACGCGGCCGTTGGTTGCTCGTCCTGTCCACCCTGCTGGCCGCATGTGCATCCGGCGCATCGGTGGCCCTCATGGGTGTCTCGGCATGGTTGTTGTCGCGAGCCGCAGAACTACCGCCGGTGTTGTACCTGGAAGCCGCCGCTGTCGGGGTGCGATTCTTCGGCATCTCCCGAGGAGTGTTCCGCTACGCCGAGCGCCTGGTCGGCCACGATCTGGCCCTGCGGATGCAAGGGGCGCTGCGAATGCGGGTCTACGACCGGCTGTCACGCACGACCTTGGTGGGACGACGCCGTGGCGACCTGCTGGTTCGAGTGACGGCGGACGTCGACGCGGTGCTTGACATGGTCGTGCGGGTCATCGTGCCGGCGTGTGCGTCAAGCCTTGTCATCATTGCGACGACGGCGCTGCTGGCCCAGTTCTCGCTGGCCTCGGCTGCGGTGCTGCTGCTGTCGGCGCTGCTGGCCGCCGTCGTCATGCCGGCCATCACCAAGCGTGTGTCCCACTCCGCCGACTCTGCTGTGGTGCCGCTACGCGGTGAGCTCGCATCCCGCACCCGTGAACTGGCTCACTGTGCCCCTGACCTGGTCGCTTACGGAGCCCAGGATGCCATCCTGGGCTCCGTGCTGGAGGTCGACTCCCGGCTGCGAGCCGCAGAGCGCAAAGCAGCCTGGGGACGCGGTCTCGGCACCGCCGGACAGATCCTGGCAGCCGGAGTGGCCGTCGTCTCGGCCCTGTGGATCGGTGGCAATGCGGTTGCTGATGGACGCATTGGTGGGCGCACCCTGGCCGTGCTGGTCCTGACCCCACTGGCCCTCCACGAGGTGTTCGGTGCCTTCACCGGAGCTGCCCAGACCCATACCCGGGCCAAGGCAGCCCTGCTGCGGGTCGTCGAGGTGTTGGATGCCCCCCAGGTCGGGACAGGAGACTCTCCCACCGCCGGAGCATCTGAAGACGAGCCGTCCCTGGTCATCGAGGGTTTGACCGTCGGGTGGCCTGGCGGTCGCCCGGTGCTGGAGGACGTCAACCTGACGGTCGCTGCCGGGGAGTCGGTGGCCGTCGTCGGACGGTCGGGGATTGGCAAGACGACCCTGGCCGCGACCGTCATGGGCCTCATTCCCCCGGTCGCCGGGAGGGTTACGACGACCGGACGGGTGAGGTACCTGGCCCAGGATGCCCACGTCTTCGCAACATCAATCAGTGAGAACGTGCGCATCGGCTGCAAGGAGGCCACCGAGGCCGAGGTCGTCACCGCGCTGGAGCGAGCCGGACTCGTCATGTCCCCCGACCGTATGGTGGCCGAGGACGGTGGAACATTGTCCGGTGGCGAGGCACAACGGCTCTCCCTCGCCCGGGTGCTCGTCAACCACGACACATCCGAAGACCCTTCGGCCCATGATGTGCTCATCCTCGACGAACCCAGCGAGCACCTCGACGTCGAGACGGCCACCGCCATCATGGACGACCTGTGGGCCTCGACCCCCCATGCCGCCAAGCTCGTCATCACCCACGACCCCGCTGTCATGGCCCGATGTGACCGGGTGTGGGAAGTCTAACGGGCCGCCGTCTTCCTCCTCCCGCCTCGCGCGCCCCCACCCCACGGTCCTGTCCTGCTCCCACACCCGTGTGGTATTCCCGCTTCTGACACGGACCCGTGCCACGAGAGATGGCACCACCGGCACGCAGAACCCGCATCACCACACGCCGACACACGACCAGGCGGCCCGGGTAAACCGGGACCGCCTGGGCTTGGTGCCGCTCCGACGCACAAGGCTGGGTCCGCGTTGGTGACGCTGTCAGCGGCTGTCTACACTAGTTAAAGGGGTTCTAACCATGTCTCAACACACTTTGCGCGACGCCTTCCTGACCTTCGTCGGCTGGCTTGTCGCCGGTTTCTTCGTCGTCAAAATCACCGATGCGCTCACCCACGGCACGCACTGGTGGATCTACATCCCGTTCGCTGTGATCGGCCTCGCGTCAGGGGTCATTGATGTTGCCACCGCACGTAGTGGAAGCTCGGACTCTCATTGACGCAAGCGCCTCCCGCCAGCCCCGCACGCAATACGCCCCCACCCCACGGCCCTGCCCTGTTCCCACCCCCGTGTGGTATTCGCGCTCCTGACACGGACCCGTGCCACGAGAGATGGCACCACCGGCACGCAGAACCCGCATCACCACACACCGACACACGACCAGGCGGCCCCGGTCAAACCGGGGACCGCCTGGCCTGGACGCGTGTGAACTACCTGGCGTGCCTCATCACGCCAGGGTCCGAATCACTGATCGTCCACGACGATGACGTAGAGCTTGCGGGGCCCATGGACGCCATCGACACGTGCCAACTCGATGTCGGAGGTTGCCGAACCACCCGAGATGAAGGTCAACGGGTGACCATCGTGCACCGACGGCTTGACGATCTGGATGGCCTCCGGGACGTCGGAGACGACCTGACTGGCCTTGATGACGCAGACGTGGCGGTCCGGGACGAGGGTGATGGCCCGCCGCCCCTGGTCCTCGACATGGGTCAGGACGATCGAACCGGTGTCAGCAATGCCGACCGCCGATGCAGTGACAACGGCGTCAGTGCCATTGAGCTCCTCCTTGGACAACTGGGGCTCGTCGGCCCGGGCGTCGATACCGGCACCCTTGATCGCCTCGACCCAGGACTTGTCCAGCCCAACCGGGACGACTGCGCTGCGCTGTGCACCGGTGGCCTTGAGCCCCTCGACGATGGCCTTGGGAACGTCAGCCGCCTTGACTCGCACGACGGTGGCCTTGTAGTCGGTGACCTTCTGGACAAAGGTTCCGACGACGTCGTCCATCTCGATGCCAGTGCCGTACTTCCACTCGACCGGCACATCGGTGACCGGATCGGGGTTGGTGATGTCGGTGCTGGCACGGCGAATCCGGGCAAGGATCTCAGTACGCGCCACAGGATCAGTGCTGATGGTGGTCATCGCTTTTCCTCCCTATTCTTCTCCCACCAGGTGCGGAACGTGTCGCTCGGGGGCGCATCGACGTCGCGGTACTTGAGCCACCGCTGCGCCACCGGCACCGGAACCGGCCCCACCTTCTTGCCGCGCAGGACACGTCCCATACCACGCGAACCAACCTGGATCGCCTCGAAGTGCTTGTAATCGCTGAACGCCCACGATGCGGTCTTCATGAGCCCCATCTCGCCGGCAATCTCGTAGTCCTGGGGAATCTTGTCGGACTTCTCGGACTCGACAACCTTGTTGCGCAGTTTGATGAGGATGTCGGTGAAGGGGATCTTCACCGGGCAGACCTCGTTACAGGCGCCACACAGCGAGCAGGCGTAGGGCAGACCACGGTCAACCGGGTGATCGACGCCACGCAGTTGCGGAGTAAGCACCGCCCCAATCGGGCCGGGGTACACCGAACCGTAGGCATGACCACCGGCGCGCTCGTAAACCGGGCAAATATTGATGCACGACGCGCAACGAATGCAGCGCAGCGCCTCACGGCCAAGGGTGTCGGCCAGCACGTCAGTACGACCGTTGTCGAGGAAGATGACGTGCTGCTCCTGCGGGCCATCACCGTCGGTCACGCCGCTCCACACCGAGTTGTACGGGTTCATCCGCTCACCGGTGGCCGAGCGGGGCAGCAGCTTGAGGAAGACCTCGAGGTCGTCGAAGGTTGGCAGCACCTTCTCGATGCCGACGATGGACACCAGGGTGTCGGGCAGGGTCAGGCACATACGGCCATTGCCCTCGGACTCGACGATCACCAGGGAACCGGTGTCGGCGAGAACGAAATTGCCACCCGAAACCGCCATCTTGGCGCGCAGGAACTTCTCGCGCAGGTGCAGCCGGGCCGCGTTGGTCAGCTCCGGCGGGTTCTCCGAGATGTCCTCGGGTGCCGGACGGCCATAGTTCTTCATCTCGTGGAGGAAAATCTCGCGGACCTCGGCACGGTTGCGGTGGATGGCCGGCACCACGATGTGGGAGGGACGATCATGTCCGAGCTGCACGATGAGCTCGGCCAGGTCGGTCTCCCATGCCGCGATGCCCTGCTCCTCGAGGTACTCGTTGAGGTCGGTCTCCTGGCTGGTGATCGACTTGATCTTGACGACCTCGTCAGCCCCCTTGTCCTTGGCGATCTGGGCGACGATGCGGTTGGCCTCCTCGCCGTCACGGGCCCAGTGGACGTGGACACCGTTGGCGGTGAGGTTCTTCTCGGCCTCGACCAGGTAGTGGTCCAGGTGGCGGCCGACACGGTTCTTGATGGCTTCGGCGGCGTCGCGCAGATCGTCCCAGTCCGGGGACTCGGAGACGCGCAGGGCGCGCTTGTTACGAATCGTCGTGGTGGCATTGCGCATGTTCTTGCGCTGCACCGACAGGTTCAGCTCATCCTTGACGGCCTTCGAGAACTTCGGCATACCCATGTACGGGCCAGGCTTGTCGGGGGCCGGGGTCAGCCGGGCGACGCCGTGGTTTCCGTAGGTGACTCGACGCAGTTCCGTGCTCATGGGTCAGTCCTCCTCAGTGTTGGCGAGGATTTCGGCGATGTGAATCGGTTTGACGCCCGAGTTCTGGCGAGACAGCACACCACCAATGTTCATGAGGCAGGAGTTGTCGCCGGCGACGACGTACTCCGCCTCGGTCTCACGAACGTGGCGGGCCTTGTCGTTGGCCATGGCCGCGCTCATGTCAGGGTTCTTGATGCAGAAGGTTCCGCCGAACCCGCAGCACTGCTCGGCCATCGGCAGGTCGACCAGGGTCATGCCGCGGACGTTCTTGAGCAGTTCGTAGGGACGATCTCCCAGACCCAGCAGACGCTTGCCGTGGCACGACGGGTGGTACGTCACTCGGTGCGGGAAGTAGGCGCCAACGTCGGTGACCCCGAGGATGTCGACGAGGAACTCCGGCAGATCGTAGATGGTCTTGCTGGTGTGCTCGATCTCCTTGAGCAGTCCGGTGTCCCCGGCGTGTTCGGCAAGCATCGGGTGCTGATCGCGGACGGCCGCGACACAGGATCCCGACGGGGCGACCACGTAGTCGTAGTCCCCGAAGGCCCGCACGTATTGACGGACGGTGGGAACACCCTCGTCGAAATATCCGGTATTGGTCGTCATCTGGCCGCAACAGGTCTGCTCCCGCGGGAACTCAACCTTGCAGCCCAGACGCTCCAACAGGGTGGTGACGGCCACGCCAGTCTGGGGGAACATCACGTCATTGATACACGTGATGAACAGCCCGACGGTCATGCCCGCCCCCGGCAAGCCGGGCGAGGCGGCCCTGGTACCAGGGCTCGTAGTGGTTGTCATGGTGACCTCCATTGGTAATGAACGGATGCCAGGCGGTGTCAACCGTCAGCAAAATCAGGGGACCATCCATCCGAGCACCGGGGTCGACATGAGGCCGACGATGATGCACATCAGGACGAGCAGGATGACCGAGAACTTGAAGACCTTGCGCAGGATGACCGACTCGCCGCCAGCCAAGCCGATCGCGGTGGCCGCGACGGTCAGCGACTGCGGGGAAATCATCTTGCCGACGACGCCACCAGAAGCACCGGCACCGACGAGCAGGTGACGCATGCCCTCGACACCGAGGTGAGATCCGGCACCGATCTGCTGACCGACGCCGCTCTGCAGGCCGGAGAACAGGATGTTGGCGGAGGTGTCAGATCCGGTGACGTAGGTGCCGATCCAGCCCAGGATCGGGGCGAGGAACGGATAGACCGCACCAGCGCCAGCAATGAACATGCCGAGAGCCAGGGTCTGGCCGGAGTCACCCATGACATAGGCCAGGGCGACGACCAGGCCGATGGTCAGCATCGAGAACTTCATCTTCTTGGCGTTGACCCACAGCTCCTTGAAGACGTCGGAGAGGGACACCTTGTATATGAGGCCGACGATGATGGCGACGACGGCCAGCAGGAAGCCCGGCTGGGACAGCCACTGCCAGGTGTAGGACTGGTGGGCCGCGGCCTTTCCACCCGTGGTCATGAGGCCAGACAGGCCGGGCCACGCCATCTTGGTGTCTGCGGCCGCCAGACCCTCCTTGACAGCCGGGATGGCGGCGATGCCGAATACCACGATGACGAGGATGTAGGGCACCAGGGCCATGAAGATGCGATTGCCGGTGAGATCGGAGGTGTCGACCGCCTGAGCCTCGATGGGCTCGGTCTCGACGGCCGGGTCCATCGGGATGCCGATGCGCTCAGCAGCCTCACGGCCGCCCTTGGGCTTCCAGACCTTGAGGAAGAGCAGGGACAGGGCGACGGTGACGACGGCAGCGAAGATCTCGGTGAGGTTGTAGACCGGGGTGCCACCGACGATGACCTTGGTGACGCCGAAGACGACGCCGACGAACAGCCCGAACGGCCAGCACTCGCGAACACCCTTGCGGCCATCCATGATCGCCAGCATGAGGAAGGGGACGACGAGGCACAGGACGGCGCAGATACGGGCGGTCACCGGGGCGACCATCGCGACGTCCAGACCACCAGTCTTGGCGGCCATGAGGACCGGCAGACCGACGGCGCCGAAGGCCACCGGGACGGTATTGGCGACCAGGGCGGTGACGGCACCGCGCAACTTACCGAAGCCAATGGCGATCAACATGGCAGCGGCGATGGCGACCGGGGCACCGAATCCAGCGAGGGCCTCGAGTAGACCGCCGAAGCAGAAGGCAATGAGGATGCCGAGGACTCGCGGGTCGTCACTGATGAGGAAGAAGGTGCGGCGCAGGTCGTCGAATCGACCGGAGATGACCGTCACCTGGTACATCCAGATGGCGCCCAGCAGAATCCACGAGATCGGGAACAAGCCGTAGAGGAATCCCTGGACGCTGGAGGAGAGTGCCATACCGATCGGCATGTGAAATGCGGTGACTGCCACGACGAGGGCGACGCCCCACGAGAAGAGGCCAGCCAGATGCGCCTTCCAGCGCAGCGCACCAAGGGTGATGAGCATGGCCAGCACTGGCAGCACGGCAAGGAGGGCCGAGAGCCACTGCGTGCCGAGCGGGTTGGCCGATGGGGTGAAGGTCTGTAAAAGAACCATCGAAGAACTCCGTTGTTCAACCATTGCCTCAGGTCGGCGAACCATTGGCAAGACCGGGCCGATTTGGTCCGACCATTAGTATGGTAGGACCATTTCCAGCAAGCGTCAAGAACTTCCGTTCAATTGCTGAACGAACGATCAAACGTCTGTGCAAGAAATAAGGGTCACCTAATTTTTTCGCCTTTTTGCGGCCCTCTTTCAACGCACGATCTACGTCACGTCACCGTTGGACATACGATGCATGTTCGGTGACAATGAAGCCACTCACCAACGAGGATCCCAGCCATGACACAGACGCGCGACGCGGACTCCACCCAGCCAGACGCACACTCCCCAGGCTGGGCGCCGGAATCACAGCCAGACGAAGGCGCTGACACCGCTACGAAATCCGGCGGATTCTCGGTCGTCATGCGTCACATTGATGAAGAGATCCTCGCTGGGACATGGGTGAATGGTTCGCGCCTCCCCCCGGAACGAGAGCTCGCCGCCTCCCTGGGCGTCAGCCGGGGGGCCGTCCGGGAAGCCATCCGCGCCCTCGAGGCCCAGGGCATTCTCACCTCGGGCACTGGACGAGGCAACGGGACCCGCGTCGATGCCCATCCTTCCGATGCCATGGGACGCATCCTGCGCCTGCAGCTAGCCCTCGACGTCGTCTCCTTTGCCGACCTCACTGAGACCCGAGTAGCCCTGGAGAAGGCTGCCTGCGCGGCGGCAGCAAAGGTGCGCGCCCCAGGACCCCTGGCGCGAGCCACCGATCTCCTCGGCCAGATGCATGACGCGATGCAGCCGGACTCCTTCAACGCCCTCGACACCGCTTTCCACGTCGCCCTCGCCGAGGCCGGGGACAACCGCCTCATGAGCAACCTGACGGTGGCCATCCGCAAGGCCGTGCACCGCCCGATTCTGGAGGCCGAGCACTCCCTCATCGGATGGGAGAGCTGGCGTGACGGGCTGGTCTGCGATCACGAGGAGATGCTCACCGCGATCGAGAACGGCGACCCGGAGCGGGCAGCCGAGGCCACCGAGGCTCACATTCGCAACGCCTACAAGACCCTCCTGGTTGGACGGGACTGACGACGAGCCAACCTCAGGCCCGTTCGCTCAGCCCAGCTCCTTGTCGAGCTCGGCCTCCAACCGCTCAAGCTTGGCGTCCATCTCACCGGTGCGTCCGGGGCGGATGTCAGCCTTGAGCACCAGCGACACCCGCGAGCCGTACTCCCCCACGGCTTCAGTGGCTTTCTTGACGACGTCCATGACCTCATCCCAGGAACCCTCGATCTCGGTGAACATGGACGAAGTGCGGTTGGGCAGGCCAGACTCGCGCACGACCCGCACGGCGGCAGCGACGGCGTCAACCACGCCACCGTCCTCCCGGGAGACTCGGCCACCGCTGGGAACAAGGCTGAAGGCAACGATCATGCTCCCAGTCTTGCACCGTCTGGCGACGCCCCTGCTGACCCACTCGCGAACACCCCACCACAGACCAGGCCCCAACGACCAGCACCCACCGACCAAGGCGAAACGTCGCCACCCTTGATTTTCGATACACAAAAGGTGCGTAATTACGTCATTGCGGAAGCGGTTTAGGAAAACGTTCCTGCACCATATTTCACTCGCCCCACCCTCCTCTGCACGACCTTTCACATGTGGTCTAACATCGATTGCAGTCGGCTTGCGAACCCCACATTCACAAACCGAAATGCCGCATTTCCAACAGGAAGAGCCAGGTATGAGCACCGACACCACGACGAGTGACACAACCGACCACAACGGGTACGTCATCAGGGAGAACCAGGACATCACCCCCCGTCCCGATCTCGCCCGCACGACGGGTCGCGTCACCCCAACCCGCACCCGTAAACCCGTCTACCTCGACATGCTTCCTCCGTGTAATGCCGGATGCCCAGCGGGCGAGAACATCCAGGAATGGTTGCGTCTCATCAAGGCCCACGAGGAGGAGAAGGCATGGCGTCAGCTCACTGCCGACAACCCCTTCCCTGCCATCCACGGCCGCGTCTGCTACCACCCCTGCGAGGTGGCCTGCAACCGTGCCGACCTCGACGGGGCCGTGTCCATCCACTCCGTCGAGCGCTACCTGGGTGACCTCGCCATCGAGAAGGGCTGGAAGTTCATCAAACCCGCCCAGGCCTCTGGACACCGCGTCCTGATCATCGGTGCTGGCCCAGCCGGTCTGTCCGCCGCCTACCACCTGGCCATGCTCGGACACGACGTCGAGATCCACGACGCCGGAGACAAGGTCGGCGGCATGATGCGCTACGGCATCCCGGAATACCGCCTGCCCCGCGAAGTCCTCGACGCCGAGGTCGAGCGTCTCACCGATCTGGGCATCAAGATCGTCCTCAACCACCCCGTCAACGACCTCATGGAGGAGAAGGCCAAGGGACGTTTCGACGCCGTCTTCGTGGCCATCGGCGCCCACCTGTCGAAGCGGGTCGACATCCCGACCGTCGACGCATCCCGCATGGTTGACGCTGTGAGCTTCCTGCACAACGTCGCCGCCGGCGAAAAGCCTCTCATCGGTCGTCGCGTGGCCGTCTACGGTGGTGGCAACACCGCCATGGACGCTGCTCGCGTGGCCAAGCGGCTGGGTGCTGAGGAATCCATCGTCGTCTACCGACGCACCGCCGAGCAGATGCCGGCCCACGAGGAGGAGCGCGAGGAGGCCGAGCGCGAGGGCGTCCAGATGAACTGGCTGCGCACCATCACCGACGTTGGTGACGACCTCACCGTCGAGGTCATGGAACTCGACGAGAACGGCAAGCCGCGCGGCACCGGACGGTACGAGAAGCTCGAGGCCGACACCGTCATCCTGGCCGTCGGACAGGACGCCGACACCGGCTTCCTGCACAAGATGCCCGGCATGCGATTCCGCAACGACGTCGTCGACGTCAACCCCTCGACCCTCATGACCGACGTTCCCGGCATCTTCGCCGGTGGCGACACCGTCCCCTCCGAGCGCACTGTGACGATCGGTGTGGGCCACGGTAAGCGTGCCGCCCGCCAGATTGACCTGTGGCTCCACCGTCAGTCCGGCTATCCGACTGCCAAGAACACCACAGTCGGTTTCAACGACCTCAACCTGTGGTACTTCGGCGACCACCTGCGTCGTCACCAACCCGAGCTCGACCCGACCCAGCGCCTCGGCTTCGACGAGGTCGTCGGAGGACTCGACGAGGAGCAGGCCCACTTCGAGGCGGGACGATGCCTGTCCTGCGGTAACTGCTTCGAGTGTGACGGCTGCTACGGCTCCTGCCCCGAGGACGCCATCATCAAGCTCGGTAAGGGCCACCGCTACGAGTTCGACTACGACAAGTGCACTGGATGCGCCACCTGCTTCGACCAGTGCCCGGTCCACGCCATCGAGATGATCCCCGAGGACACCGATCCGGCCACCGTGCAGGGATCGGGCAACCCGACCCCCGGCTGGGCCGTGCGCCCTGAACCCAATCCACAACGGTCAGCTTCGCTGAAGTTCACCGTCGATTCCGAGAACTGAGAAGGAGGACTGACCATGGCAACGAGCTCCGACTCCCGCCTCCGCACCATTGCCGACGGCAACACCGCCGCCGCCTCGGTCGCCTATCGCTGCAACGAACTGTGCTCGATCTACCCGATTACCCCGTCCTCCCCGATGGCCGAGACCGCCGACGAGTGGTCTGCCGCCGGACGGAAGAACATCTGGGGCGACATCCCCACCGTCATGGAGATGCAGTCCGAGGGCGGTGCGGCCGGCGCCATGCACGGCGCCCTGCAGGGTGGCGCCCTGAGCACCACATTCACGGCCTCCCAAGGCCTGCTCCTCATGATCCCGAACATGTACAAGATCGCCGGTGAGCTCACCAGCACGGTCTTCCACGTGGCTGCCCGGTCGTTGGCCGCACAGGGTTTGTCGATCTTTGGTGATCATCAGGACGTCATGGCCTGCCGTCAGACCGGATTCGCCATGCTGTGCTCCTCGACGGTGCAGGAATGCCACGACCTGGCCCTCATCAGCCAGGCTGCGACGATGCACTCCCGGGTGCCGTTCATGCACTTCTTCGAAGGCTTCCGCACCTCCCACGAACTCAACGTTCTCGAGATGCTGTCCGACGACGACATCCGTCACTTCATCACTGACGACCTCGTCCACGCCCACCGGGAGCGCGCCCTGTCCCCGGCCCACCCGTTCATCCGCGGCACCGCCCAGAACCCCGACACCCACTTCCAGGCCCGCGAGGCCGCCAACAGCTACTACGAGAAGGTGCCAGGCATCGTCCAGTCGCTCATGGACGAGTTCGCCCAGGTTGTCGGTCGTCAGTACCACCTCGTCGAGTACCACGGCGACCCCGAGGCCACCGAGGTCATGGTCTGCATGGGTTCTGGCGCCCGCACCATCGAGCACACCATCAACCACCTCAACTCCCAAGGGCACAAGCTCGGCCTCGTCGAACTGCACCTGTTCCGTCCCTTCCCAGCCGCCGAGATCGTCAAGGCCATCCCGCAGACCGCCCGCACCGTCGCCGTGCTGGACCGCACCAAGGAGCCTGGTTCCAACGGCGAACCCCTCTTCCTCGACGTGCTGTCCGCCCTGTCAGAGGCCCACTCCCGTGGCACCCGCGCCACCATGCCGATCGTCTCGGGGGGCCGCTACGGCATCTCCTCCAAGGAGTTCACCCCCGGTATGGTCGCCGGCATCGCCGCCGAACTGGAGCTGGAGCGTCCGCGTCCCCGCTTCACCATTGGCATCGATGACGACGTCACCGGCCTGTCCCTGCCGTGGGAGCCCCTCGACATCGAGGACCCCAAGACCATCCGCGCCGTGTTCTACGGCATGGGTTCTGACGGTACCGTCGGCGCCAACAAGAACACCATCAAGATCCTCGGCTCCGACCCCAACACCTACGCCCAGGGCTACTTCGTCTACGACTCCAAGAAATCCGGATCCAGGACGACCTCCCACCTGAGGTTCGGGCCTGAACCGATCGAGGCCCCGTACCTCATCAGCCAGGCGGGATTCATCGGCATCCATGCCTGGGGAATCCTGGAGTCCATCGACGTGCTGACGATGGCCCGCGAGGGCACCACCGTCCTGGTGAACTCCCCCTACGACGCCGACGAGGTGTGGGACAAGCTGCCAGACACCATGCAGCGTCAGATCCTCGACAAGCACCTCGACCTGTGGACCATCGACGCCCTGTCCGTGGCCCGCAAAGTGGGTCTGCGCAACCGCACCAACACCATCCTGCAGACCTGCTTCTTCGCGATCTCGGGTGTGCTGCCCAAGGACGAGGCCATCGCCAAGATCAAGGACTCGATCCAGAAGACCTACGGCAAGAAGTCCCAGCAGATCGTCGAAATGAACCACGCAGCCGTCGACGCATCCCTGGAGCACCTGCACCATGTCACGGTGCCCGAACAGATGACCGCCGATCACAGCCTCATCCCGGCCGTGCGCGAGGACTCCCCGGAGTTCGTCAAGAACGTCACGGCTCGCATGATCGAGGGATTCGGTGACCTGCTGCCCGTCTCGGCCCTACCCGACGACGGCACCTACCCCGCAGGCACCACGAAGTACGAGCAGCGGACGTTGTCCGACGTCATCGCAACATGGGACCCCAAGGCCTGTATCCAGTGCGGCAACTGTGCCTTCGTGTGCCCGCACGGCGTCATCCGCGCCAAGTACTACCCGCAGTCCCAGCTCGAAGGGGCCCCGGAATCCTTCCAGTCCGCCGAGCTCAATGCCGCCGGTCTGCCGGAATCCTGCTACACCCTGCAGGTCGTCCCCGACCAGTGCACCGGGTGCGGCCTGTGCGTCGAGGCCTGCCCGGCCCACCCGGTGGGCGAACCCGACCGCAAGGCCATCAACCTCGAGGAGCACCTCGACAAGACGGTCCAGCGCGAGAACGTGGAGTTCTTCGAGACCATCCCGGTCAACGACCGCTCCCGCGTCGACTTCGCCACCGTGCGCGGCACCCAGTTCCTGGAGCCGCTGTTCGAGTTCTCCGGGGCCTGCTCGGGCTGTGGCGAGACGCCGTATGTCAAGCTCATCACCCAGCTCTTCGGTGACCGCGCCGAAGTGGCCAACGCCACTGGATGCTCCTCGATCTACGGCGGCAACCTGCCGACCACGCCGTGGGGCAAGAACGCCGAGGGCCGTGGCCCGGCATGGTCGAACTCCCTGTTTGAGGACAACGCCGAGTTTGGCCTGGGCATGCGAATGGCCGCCAACGTCCAGACCGACCTGGCCAAGCGTCGTCTCGAGGAGGTTTCCGACCAACTCGACCCCGAGCTCGTCGACGACCTGCTGCACTCCCCCCAGCTCACCGAGCACGACCTGCAGAGCCAGCAGCGTCGGGTCAAGGAACTGCAAGCCAGGCTCGCCGACCTGGAGCAGACCCCGGCGGTGCGCGACCTCATGAGCGTCGCCGATCACCTGCTGCGCCGCTCGGTGTGGATCATCGGTGGTGACGGTTGGGCCTACGACATCGGTTCAGGCGGAGTCGACCACGTACTCGCATCCGGACGCGACGTCAACGTCCTCGTGCTCGACACCGAGGTGTACTCCAACACCGGCGGCCAGGCGTCGAAGTCGACCCCGCTGGGCGCCGTCGCGAAGTTCGCGTCAGCCGGCAAGCCGACCGCCAAGAAGGACATGGCCATGCAGGCCATCGCCTACGGGTCGGTGTACGTGGCTCGCGTCGCCCTGGGAGCCGATCCACAGCAGACCCTGCGGGCCTTCCGCGAGGCCGAGGCCTACCCGGGCCCGAGCCTCATCATCGCCTACAGCCACTGCATCGCCCACGGCTACGACCTGCGCAACGGTCTCGACCAGCAGTACAAGGCGGTTCACTGTGGGCACTGGCCGCTGATGAGGTACAACCCGGTGCTGGCCGACGAGGGACGAAACCCGTTCCTCCTCGACTCCCCCAAGCCCGACAAGACGTGGCGGGAGTACACCAAGCTCGAGCTGCGCTACCGGATGCTGGCCAAGGCTCACCCGGAGGAGGCAGAACGTATGCTGGATCTGGGTCAACGCCAGGTGGAGCGTCGCTACGCCGAGTACGCCGAGATGGCCTCCCGGACTGCCGAGGACTTCGCCGTCGACGCCCGCATGTCCCAGTTCGCCGCTTCATCCAACCGCGCCTGACAGCCCACGAAGGAATGACGTGTCATGACTGATCTTCACACCAGGTACATGGGGCTCGCCCTGAGGTCACCGCTGGTAGCCTCCGCCGGCCCCATCCAGCAGAAGGTCGACGGGGTCAAGGCCCTCGCCGACGCCGGAGTCGGAGCCATCGTCATGTACTCCCTGTTCGAGGAGCAGGTGAGGCATGAGGAGGCCCGTCAAGCCGAGATCGAGTTGGAGTACATGGACTCGTTCGCCGAGTCACTGTCCTTCTTCCCGACCGTGGCCAGCAACGAGGGCGGTATCACCGAGCGCTACCTCAGCCATCTGGAGGCCAGCGCCAAGGCCGTCGACATCCCCGTCATCGCCTCACTGAACGGGGCGACGAACGGCGGCTGGGTCGACACCGCCAAACGGATGGAGAATGCCGGTGCTGCGGGCATCGAGTGCAACATCTACATGGTGCCCGGTGACCTCGAACAGTCCGCCGAGGAGGTCGAGGACCGTCACGTCGAGATCATCCAGGCCGTCAAGGATGCGGTGACCGTCCCGGTGGCCGTCAAGGTCTCGCCGTTCTTCTCGGCCCTGGGCAACATGGCCACCCGTCTGGACGCCGCCGGAGCCGATGCGCTGGTGATGTTCAACCGCTTCCTGCAGCCTGACATCAACATTGAGAAGATGCAGGTCGAGCCTGGTGTGTGGTTGTCCTCCCCGGCCGATGCCCGCCTGCCACTGACGTGGATCGCCGCCCTGTCGGGTCGTATCGATGCCTCGCTGGCTGCGTCCTCGGGTGTTGAGACCGCCGACGATGTCGTCAAGTACCTGCTTGCCGGTGCCGACGTCGTCATGACCACCTCGGCGTTGGTGCGCCATGGTGCCGGGTATGCGGCCGAGCTGCAGAAGGGTCTGGAGTCCTACCTGCAGCGCAAGGAGCTTGACCTCGACACGCTGCGCGGCATGCTCACCATCCCGGCCGATGCCTCGACCGCGGAGTACGAGCGCAACGGGTACGTCGCGGCCCTCGAGAAGGCCAAGATGACCTACGGATCTTGATTTGCGAATTCACGGCTGAGGGGCCGGTGGCGATGTCCACCGGCCCCTCATTGTGTGTCATCGGTCGTCGTCGCCACCCGCAGTCGTGACTACTCACACCCATCGCTACCCCCACGCGAGTACCCACCCATCACTACCCCCGCATACATCGCGGCCGCACAGGTGGTTCCCCCTCCCCTCATTCACTACCCCCACTCGTGTGGTGATCGGGGTGATGAAAGGGCCGGCTGCCACCTCAGGTAGCACCACCCCGGTTCATGACCGCAATCACCACACAGACGCTGGGCGTCGCCGTTGGTGCCATCAAACCCATCCACCGAGACCATCGTCGTGACATGATCGTGGCCGGCGACATCAGCCACCGGCCGCGATCGTCCACCTGTCAGGGTGGAACAAGCATGACAAGGAACTGGGAGGAATGCCCGATAGGATTGTCGGCACGAGACGTCCAGGAGGAACGATGCCCCAACGCAAGGTCAGCGTGATCAACCACTACGCCTTCCCGCCGGGGTCGGGTGGCATCACCCGCAACTTCGACATGTTCTCGCGGTTGCGCGGCTGGCAGCCCCACTTCTACGCCGCCAACATCAACCACACCTCTGGCGAGCAGATGACCGTCGACGACCCGCGCTACACCCTCGTCCCGATCCCCCAGTACAAGGGCAACGGGGTCAAGCGTGTCCTCGGCTGGATCGCCTTCGCCGCCGGTGCCGGTGCCCGCGCCCTGGTGCGTCCGGCCGACGTCATCTTCGCCTCCTCCCCACAGATCCTGGCCCCGGCCGCAGGCATGGTCGTCGCCGGTCTGCGTCGCAAGCCCTTCGTCGTCGAGGTGCGGGACCTGTGGCCCGAGTCCTTGGTCTCCGGCGGCGCCCTCAAGGAGGGATCGGCCCTCCACAAGGTCCTTCAGGGGTTGGAGAAGACCATCTACGCCCACGCCCGACAGATCGTCGTCGTGACGAAGGGCTGGGAGGACCACTTCCGCGAACTGGGCATCAACGTCGACAAGGTCACCGTCGTCCCCAATGGCGCCGACCTGGCCGAGTACGAGGTGCATGAGTCCCGCGAGGACCTACGCAAGGAGTTCGGCATCGAGGGGTTCACCGCGGTGTTCTCCGGCACCCACGCCAACTATGTCGGTCTGGACCTCATCGTCGACGCTGCCCGTCGTCTGCCCGACGTCAACTTCCTCCTCGTCGGCGCCGGGGCTCGCAAGCAGTGGGCCATCGATGAGGTCAAGAAGCTGGGCCTGACGAACGTCACCTTCCACGACCAGGTGCCCAAGTCCGAGCTGGTGCGCATCCTGTCGGCCTGTGACGTCGGTTTGCACACCGTTTCCCCGCAGTCGGTCTTTGACAAGGGGATGAGCCCCAACAAGCTGTACGACTACATGGCGGCCGGGCTGGCCGTCGTCTCGAATGCCAAGGTGCCGATCCGTGACGTCATCAGTGACGACGAGGTGGGCGCCTGTGTTGACCCGACCGAGCTCGTCGCGGGCATCGAACGGGTGCGTGACGCCGACGAGGCCACCATGAAGCGCTGGCACGACCGGGCCCGCGAGCTCATGACGAACAAGTACTCCCTACAGGCATCGGTCGACAAGCTCGAAACCGTGTTGGAGAAGGCGCTGTACCGCTGACGACACTGACCGGGCGGCTGGGAAACCCCGGCCGCTCGTGCATTACCAGGGACCGTCAGGCCAGCACAGCCGCAACGGCGGGGACCGCGACGACCAGGGCAGCGAGTGCGACTCCCCACAGGTCTCGTCTAAGCCAGCGCGACTCGACGGCGTAGGTCCGGCGAGTCGCCGTCGCAAAGCCGCGGGAGTCCATTGCCCGGCTGAGCACCTCCGATGACCTCATGGCGTAAAGCATCATCGCAAAGGTCATCGAGGACAGATACCTGACTCGGGAGGACAGGGACCGCTTCGGCCCCATCCCGCGCAGGGCGCGTACATCGGACTGGATACGCCACTGGTCTCCCAGGTGCCCCATCCGAACCACACCTGCCACCGACGCCACCACCGGGCGTTGCGGAAGGCGGGTCTGCTGGGCCAAGGCGTCACCGAGACGGGTGGGGTCGACCGCAGCCGAGGCCAGCGCCCCGGGCAGCACGAAGACGAGAATCCGCAGCCCTTGACGGGCCGCCTCACCCCACACCGCAGGGTCGGTGAAGCCGTTGTGGAGCAGCAAGGTCGTCCACACCAGCATCACTGCGGCGATGAGAACCGGAACCGTCCGAACCACCAGGGGTTTGACCCGGCGAGAGCACATCGGGGCCATGACGACGGCCGGGATGAGACCGATGGCTCCAACGAGCGTGGACCTCACGAAGAGGGACCCGACAATGCCCGCGACGGCAATGAGCAGGACGACGAGGGGGTTGATTGTCGTCAGGAAGGCCGGCGTGTGCTGTTGCGTCGTGTCGGGGGCAGGATCCGGGAGGCGATACAACGAGACGTCGACCTCCTCGTCAGCCATCTCAATGACCTGGGGGTCGTGGGAAGAGACGACCACGGCAGCCCCGGAATCCGCCGCGGCGCGGATGGCCGCCAGCAGGCTGGCACCACGGTCGTCGTCGAGGCCGACGGTCGGCTCGTCGAGAAGCAGCAGGTCGGGGTTCTGGGCGAGCGCGGTTGCGATGGCCAGGCGTCTCTTCTCCCCGCCCGAGCAGGTCATGGGGTGGGAGTCGAGAATCGGTGTGAGGCCAAAGGTCGTGACGAGGTCGCGCAGGTCGGCGTCCTCGGGAACCAGCGGGGATGCGAAGAGTTCGTCGGCAGCTGTGCGGGCGACGAGGTAGTTCTCCGGGTTCTGCGGCACCCAGGCGGTATGTCCTGGGTCGGGGAGGGTGAGCTCACCGGCGGCGGGATCGTCGAGGCCGGCCAGCAGCCTCAGGAGAGTGGACTTGCCCACCCCGCTGGGGCCCGACAGGACGGTGACACAACCACGTCGGGCCGACATCTCGACACCACGAAGCAGCATCGCGTCGGACTCGGGACGGTGGACGTCGAGGGCGACAGCACGAGCGACCGTGCCGCCGGGAGTGTCAGCGTGCGGCGGCACTTCGATGGGCTCACGCGAATCGAGGTAGTCCTCGAAATCCCACATCTGGCTGAGGGTGCCGTGATCGGTCAGCTCGACGACCTGGTCGAGGATGCCGCGCCACTGCTCAGGATGGTGATCGACGACGAACACCGTTCGGTCATGGGCCATGCGGGCGACCTCGTCGCGGATAGCGGTGGCTGATTCCTCGTCAAGCATCGAGATCGGCTCGTCGAGGAGGAGCAGCCCGGGATCGGTGGCCAGGATGCCTGCGATGGCGAGGCGCTGCATCTGCCCGCCCGACATCTTCGTGGTGGGGTGGTCGATCGGGATGGTGAATCGGGAGCGGCGTCGGGAATCCTCGACGATCGGCCAGATTTCCTCACGCGGGACGCGATAATTCTCCGGCCCGAAAGCGATATCACGTCCACACGTCGCAGCAACGACGGAATGAATCGGTTCCTGCTGCAGGAGACCAACGCTGACATCGCCATCCCATGTGCTCACTCGGCCCGACAGGTCGTGACTCTCCTTGTCCAGCAACCCGCCGATGGCGTGCACCAAGGTCGTCTTGCCAGCCCCTGAAGGTCCTGTGACAAGCACCCTTGCACCGGCGGGCAGGTGAAGGTCGATGGGCCCGAGAATGGGAGCCTCACGGTCCGGGACGCCGACGATCAGCCCCTCGACGTCGACCGGAATCGCGCGAGGACCAGAAGACTCATCAGCCCGGACGTCTCGGGTCAAAACGTCAGTCATGACAGGTTCCGCGGGGATGTCGCACCCTTGACGGTCTTGGTGCCGCGCAGGTCACGGGAGACGGCGAAGGTGTTGAGGGCGCCGGCTGCAGCCAACCCACGGACGATTCCCCAGGCCACCAGACCGCCGAGCAGAGCGCCGGAGATAATCATGAGGACGGCGTAGACGACGGTGTCGCCGAAACGAAACATCGGATAGTAGGAGATGCGCTCGTAGACACCTTCGACAAGACCGGTGAGGGCACCAGCGACGATGGCGAGTTTGGGTCCGGCCTTGCGGTAGGCGACGGCGAGCAGGCACAGCTCCATCGGCAGACTCTGCAGGACGCCCGAGATGAGGGTTCCGACTCCCCACTGGCCCCCGAGGGCAGCCTCGATGGATGCGGCGAGGAGCTCCGCGAGGAGGGGGGCACCGGGCTTACGGACGATGAGACCCGCGATGAGGGCAGGCAGGAACCAGATGCCGCTGAGACTGCCTTCAGCTGGCAGATACACGGACGTCACTGGTTTGAGAAGGCTGTAAAGAGCGCTGTAGCCGAGGAAGATGACGCCGAAGGCCACCGCGATCATGACTGGGGTGACGATGTCGATGGTGCGGTACCGCATGGCGGGTTTGTCGTTGGTCATGGAAGTCCTTCCGTTCGTTCGGAAGGGGGCGCGCATGCGCAAAGAGCCCGACTCCCTACGCCGGTCCTAACCGGTTCAGGTTCGAGGGTCTGGGCGGTGCCCACTCTCAGCATCCTGGTGATGCTCCCCTGTCGTTGAGGGCCATCTTAGTCGCGGTTGGCGGGAAGTCTCCACCCACAACGCGTTCGGCGATCCTGGTGAGAGGTGCGCAAATCCTCAGGCAGGGTCCGTCACGCGGGGGCCTGTCGCGCGCGGGCTGCGACGCGCGGGGGCCTGTCGCGGGGGCTGCGGCAATGTCGAGTACTCCCCCGCCTGGTGGAAATCGGGGTGACGAACCCGCGTCGTGCCACCTCACACAGCAGCATCCGCCATCAGGACCCCAATCACCACACGCATTTGCGTAGACACAGGGGGTCTGCTGGCTGAAGGCGCTGGAAAATTCGACTCGGAGTGAGCCCGGGGCCGTCGTCAGCTGTTCCCCACCGCCCGATTGGTGCGCTTCGTGGGAATGGCTGTCAAAGGATCTTCAGGCCAGGGATGTTTGGAGTATCGCCCGCGGTTCTCCGCCCGCACCATTGGGTAGGCGTTGGCCCAGAAACTGGCGAGATCGTCGGTGACGGCAAGGGGGCGTCGAGCCGGGGACAAGAGATGGAGCACCACCCTCACACGGCCATCACAGATCGTCGGGCCGTCAGTCCAGCCGAAACACTCCTGGAGCTTCACCGCGAGCACGGGGGCGGCGTCACTGCCGGGTTCTGGGTAGTCAATGCGGATTCGCGACCCGCTGGGGACCGTGATTCTCTCGGGGAGGACCTCATCAAGGCGGGCCGATTCCTGCCACCCCAGCAGGCCGCGAAGGCCAGAGGTGGCGTCACTTCCCCGCCCTGCGGCCAGGCTGTCCAGGTCGAGCCATTCCTCGGCGCGGGAGAGCAGGGCCTCCTCGCTGACATCGGGCCAGGGATCGCCGAGTACCCGGTGGGCCAGGGCGAGCCGACACCTCAGGTACTCAGCGTCCTTCGACAGCCCTACGACCTTCAGCCCGCGCGACCTCACGGTTTCCAGCACCGCGCGGCGGGCCTCGGCGCGCCCAGGCTGAACCGGGGTGGACGACAACTCAATGGCGCCAAGCCGTGAAACCCGCCGGCCGCGAGCCTTGCCACCATCCCAGGTAACCGTTGTCTCGGTCGCAAGCATTGCTGCCCCGGCGTCCAGAGCCGCTGACTCCGACAGCGGGACCGCTGCTCGAATGAGGGCACCGCTCGTGATGCGCGAGGTCCGGGCGACAGCCAACCACGGTTGTCCGAGCAACCCAGGTGGGCAGTCACGCGGCAGGTCAACCCCGGTGCCACCTGCCAACAGATAGGACGACGACCCCTCACCCCGACTGCGAGCGATCCAACCTGGGCGGGCCAAGGAGACGACAGTGGCGACGGCATCGTCGTCGGTGATGTCGGTGGCGGGCAGATCGTCGGTGAGGCGCGCGAGTCGATCGGCCTCGCGACGCCATGTCTTCGCATCGGGGTGACGACCGGTCCGCAACTGGCGCCACTGCCCAACCAGGTCGACCTGCCCGTCGTCGAGGCCGAGCATGGCCACGATCTCGGCGCACCGACGGGACCCGACAATCGGCGCACCGTCGGCCAAAGCCCTTGCCAGCCGAGGGTCGACCGGAACCGTCGCTAACTGACGCCCTCTCTCGGTGACCCTTCCTTGAGAATCAACGGCACCCAGCTCACGAAGTTCCTCCTCGGCCTCAGCCACCCGATCCTGTGGTAACGGGGTTGGTAGAGCCATACCTTCGCCACGTGGACAGCCCCAAACGGCCAGTGACAACAGCGATGCCACAAGGTCGGCGTGGTCAACCTCGGGGGCGGGGTCGGCGGCCATCCCCGACCAGTCTTGGGCGCGCAGGCACCGCACCGCGACGCCAGGGCCGAGGCGAGCTGCACGCCCAGCACGTTGAGTTGCCGAGGCCCGGGACTCCCGGACGGTCACCAGGCCCGTCATGCCGCGACCACGATCGAGGCGCGGTTCCCGGGACAGGCCGGAATCAACGACGAGACTGACCCCAGGCACCGTCAGGGAGGACTCCGCGACCGCCGTCGAGACGATGACCCGGCGCACATAACCTGGGTCTGACAAGGCATGATCCTGCTCGCTGGCTGACATTGACCCTGACAACCCGACGACCTCGACGCCTTCGAGCCGGGAGCGCAAATCGGCGACAACGTGATCCACCTCGCGAGCCCCTGGCACGAAGACCAAGGCCGAGCCATCCGGGTGGTGATCGAGGGCCTCAACAGTGACATTGCCAACGTGACGGAGGAATTCGCGAGTCACACCCCGAGAATCCACAGGGGACCCGGAGGCTGGAGCCCACTCAATCTCAAGTTCATGCAGGGCCGAGGGCACCTCGACGACCGGTGCGAGCTCGTCCCCACCGAGCAGGCTCGCCCACCCGGAGCTGTCGACGGTGGCTGACATCGCGACGACGGTGAGGTCGTCGCGTAGTTTCGCCACCTCACAGACCATCGCGACGACGAGGTCGGCGTCGAGGTGACGTTCGTGGACCTCATCGAGGATGACGGCATCAACCCCTGTCAGGTCAGGGTCGCGCATCAGACGGCGGAGCAGGACCCCGGTTGTCACGAACTCGACCCTGGTGTCGCGGGTGGTCGTCGATTCCCCGCGCACGGTGTGGGAGGCGATGTCGCCGGGGCGGGTCCGGGTGAGGGTGGAAAGTCGGCGTGCGGCGGCTCTGGCTGCCACCCGTCGTGGCTGAGTGACGATGACCCGACCCGAATACCGCGACGCGACCAGGGGCGGGACGAAGGTCGTCTTGCCGGTGCCGGGCGGGGCGACGATGACGGCCCTGCCTGTATCCAACGCTGTGGTGATCTCGTCGCCGTGAGCTGCGACTGGAAGCCCGGCCCCTATCGCGTCGAGGTCAAGGCTGCGTGTCACTGGGCCGTACCCCACCCCTCGGTCTCCCTGTCGTTCAGAGGGTCGGGGGCGGTGGCCTCGGCAACCGTACGGTTCGTCATCGCCTCGGCGGGGGCGTCCTCCAGGGACCACTCCGTCGCCCGGATCGGGATCCAGGAATCGGCCACCCGCTCGACGATCATGGTCATGATCATGACGGCATCGGGCTCGGCGTCCGGGAGTGCGGCAAATTCGTCGGGGCTGACCCATTGAAGCTCCTGAGACTCGCCAGGACGCGGCTTCTCCGCTGGATCACCATCAGCCACCAGCGCCATGACGATGTCGGAGTGGAAGTGGCCTGGGTACGGGCTGTGGGTGTTGAGGAGCACCGGCGTCGGGTGCATGAGATCGTGGACCCCGTCAGGAAGCCGTTTCCAGGGTTGCAAGACGCTCAACTGGTCGATGTGGTACCCGGCTTCCTCGTGAAGCTCGTGGACAAGGGCCTGCCAAGGGTTCTCAGTGTGCTCAACGTGCCCACCGGGCTGAATCCACAAGTTCATCTTGCGGTGCTTGTGCACGAGGGCTTTCCACTGCCAGCCACGTGAGCTGTCAGCCGGGAATCGCCTCAAGATCCACGCGCTGATCGTGACGTCGTGTCCGTGGGGCTGGGTGTGGAGATGTGGCATGGTCCAAGCCTGTCACGCTGTGAGCTGAAGTACCCGGTCGTGAACTACCACTGGAACTCAAGTTATTGCGAAATACAGCACATCATTGGGACAATCGGCATGTCACACCGTCATTCGGAGGATCAGATGGACATCAATACCCTGTTGTCGGACATTGGCCTGCCGGGCCTGGGTCGTAAACCAGTTCTGGCGAACTCCAAGCCTCGAGTCGTGATCGTTGGTGCTGGTTTCGGTGGCTTGGCGGCCGCCAAGAAGACTGCCGAAGCAGGGTGCGACGTCACCCTCATCGACCGCAACCCGTACACCACGTTCCAGCCGCTGCTGTATCAGGTCGCCACCGGTGGCCTGAACCCTGGTGACGTCACCTACCGCTTGCGTTCCTTCGCGGCTCAGAACGGTCCTCGCACCCACTTCCGTCGCGCCTCTGTGACCGGCATCGATGCCGAGAATCGACTTGTCAACGTCGACAACGGTGACCCGATCCCGTACGACTACCTCATCTTGTCCCAAGGCGTTGGAGCCAACTTCTTCGGCATGCCGGGCGCCGCCGAGCACTCCTACACCATCTACACTCGCGCCTCTTCGCTGCGCGCACGCGACGCCATCTTCACCTACCTCGAGGACCTCGACACCAAGCGTGACAAGACCTTCGACGTCATCATCGTTGGCGGTGGCCCGAGCGGTGTCGAGATGGCCGGCACCTTGGCTGAGATGAAGTCGATCGGCATTCCGGCAATCTTCCCGGACGTGTCCATTGACCGCGTCCACGTCACCCTCGTCGAGATGGCTGACCACCTCCTCATGCCGTTCGATCCGGCTCTGCGCCATTACACCCGTCGTCAGCTGCAAAAGCGCGGCGTGGATGTGCGCACCAAGACCGCCATCGCCGAGGTGCGCGAGGATTCCGTGCTTCTCAAGGACGGCCAGACTCTTCCCGCGGACATGGTCATCTGGGCTGCCGGCGTCGGCGCCCACAAGGCCGTGGCCGACTGGGGGTTCGAGCAGGGACGCGGCGGGCGTATCGCCACCGACGGCACCCTCCGCGTCAACGGGCAGGATCGCATCTTCGCCGTCGGCGACGGTGCCATCAACACCGAGGATCCGAAGCCTCAGCTGGCTCAGCCCGCCATCCAGGGTGGCGAGTGCGTCGCCCGTCAGATCGTCCATCTCGAACTCGGCGAGCCGCTGGAGAAGTTCGAGTACCACGACAAGGGCACCATGGCGACGATCGGCCGCAACTCGGCTGTCGTCCAGCTGTCCGAGAAGCTGAAGTTCACCGGTATCGGCGCATGGCTGACCTGGGTGACGGTGCACATTTACACCCTGTTGGGCGGACGTAACCGTCTGCAGGCCATGATCAACCTTGGTGCTCGCTACATCGCGTTCCATCGTGAGGCCGGAGCGATCGTCGGCGACATCCTCACCGAGGAAGGCAAGCAAGACAAGAACGACAACGCTCTGCGCGACGATGACAAGAAGGGCGCCAAGCCCATCGACGGGAAGAAGTGAGTGATGCGCGCGAGGAAATCACAGAACAATCCTGAACAGACCGACAAGGGCTCCTTGGTTGCCGTCGCGGTGGCCGCAGTCGCCATCGTCGGGATCGCGCTGATCGCAGGACGCAAGGGATCCAAGGACAAGAAGACGGGATCCCACGACCCGTCCTTGTTCGAGGACCTGTCCAAGCGCACGCCTTCAGGTGGCCGGAGGGCTTCCCGCCGCGATCCGCGAGCTGATGGCCACGCCACCCCGATGGGTGGCACCGGTCGTGTGTCGACCGCCCCGGCCTTTTACTCCTACAAGTGACAACACCTGACGGTGGGGGTGACGCGAAAGCGTTGCCCCCACCGTTTTCCGTGGGCCAGCAGGTCGGAGTCTCGTGCCCCGCACCTCGAACCATGACTGTCGGTGGTGGGTCTCCGCTACAAGGCAGTGGCCCTTGCTCCCGCGCATCTCATGACCCGCGCCTCGAACCATGAGAGGTACTTTCCTTCTCCTGTGGTGTTGGGGTTTCTAGTGGTTGATGGTGGTGTGTCTTGGTGTTGGTGGGGTTATCAGCGCCTGGTTTTCCATAGCGCGGTGTGGTGAACGTCGGGCAGGGGTGTCGAGGTCGGCACCTGTGGGATGGCCCATGATGAGGTGGGCTGGTGTGTTGCTATGACCAGGTGATGAGTGGCGGTTCAGGCTGGCGTGGCACCGCCCATGATCTGTCGTAGGACGGGTTCGGTGAACATGGTTCTGGGTCGGTGGCGTCGGTGGAGGTGGGAGGCCAGCCAGTCCAGCACGAACCTTGGATTCCTGCGCATCATGGTCGGGGTGACGTGGAGCACCCTCCAGCCATGACAGTCCAGGTGAGCCGACCTCATCATCGTCTCCTCGAATCCCTCAACGGTGCCGTGCACAGACCGCCCATCAATCTCCACCGCGACTTTCTCAGCATCGAAGGCCTGATCCAGGTAATACGAGCGGTCCCCTGCCCACACTTTCCGGTTGGGTTTATGACCCCTCACTCCCACCGCACGCAACATTCGGGCCATCTCCAACTCCGGAACCGACCACGCGTTGAGATCAATATCAGCCAACGCGGCCTCGACCTGGGCTTTGGGATAGCGGCCCGTCAGGCTTTTACGGGCCCGCCGACATGACTCGGGGGTGACGATCCGTTGGCGAAGGGCTTCACAGACCCACTCCCACTGCCCCTGGATCGCCAGGACGAGGACGGATACTTCAGCGGTGGCGATGCGGACCCGTTGCCGCTCAGTGATGAACCGGCCTGGCACATGCCAACGATGCACGCGAATACCGGGGCGGGCCACCCGGCGCGTGGAGGAAAACGCCTCAACCTCATCGATGGTTCGAAAATCCATGGGTCTGGTGGTGCCAGGAGCCGTCATCCCCAGCAGCACAAGGGCGGCCTTGCCAACGATCACGACGTCGCGGTGCCATAACAGCAACGCCTGCATGATCGTGGTGGGTTGTCTGGCCAGGGCTGTGGCGGCGACCACGCCAGGCAGGATACGCACAGCGTCTCCTCGAGCTACTGCCCGGTCGGCCTGGCCTCGGATGTAGCTGTGACGATGGATACGGGCCACGCCGCGTTGATCGAGTCGTTCTTGAAGGGTTCTCACAACCATAGTTATCGGCAGACCAACCGATTTCCGCCAGGCAATCTCACATCTGTGGACAACCACGGTTGGGGCCATCAAACCCCCTGTGGACAACCGCCTCGTGACGCGGGACCCTGCTCCCTGAACTGGCAACACCCCCACCCACAACCCCGATCACCACCACACAGGTAGGGGGTGGTCAGTCAGGTGGGTAGGCGGTGGTGGTCACAGGAACAGTCGGCCAGCCGGGTAGGTCATGGTCACCGCGGTGGTGATCCGGGTGATGACACACCAGCCTGTCACGAGAACTGGCAACACCCCCACCCACAACCCCGATCACCACCACACGGGTCGGGGCGGGGCCATGCGACGACCACATCGGAACCCGGAAGATCAGCCCTCGAGCAGGCGAGAAACGAGCCCTGTCAATGCCTCAGCCTGGGACTCGAAGTTCAGCCCCGACTCGACGGCTCGACGCCCAGCCTGACCCATCTCGCGGCAGCGCTGCGGATCGGACAACAAGGCAGCAACGGCATCGGCGGACGCGGCGACGTTCTCGGTGTCAACAAAGACTCCGGCACCGTAACCATCGAACATCTCCCGCCATGCCGGGAAGTCGGACGCCGCGAACGGCACCTGAGCAGCCATGTACTCGAACAGCTTCGTCGGCAGGGATGCTACGTAGTTCGGCAGCGGTTTGAGGAACACGAGCCCCACCTGACCGCTGGCCAACACCTGCGGCACCTCAGTCGGTCCAACCAGCCCCAGATGCGTGACGAAGCCCTGCCCCACAGCGCGGTCGACGGTGTTCTGACAACGCGGCAGCACTCGCCCAGCCAGCACCAAGTGAGCCTGCGGTACCTGCTGACGGACCCTGCGCGTCACCTCGATCATAAAGGAGAGCTTGCGCTCCTCCGACAGATCCCCGACGTAAACCAGCCTCCCCGGCACCGGGTCAGGCGTCACGTCGTAATTGCCCAGCCACGGGTAATTGCGCACCACCGTCACCGGGGCGTGATGGAATCTCTGGCCCACCGTCGGGGTCGCCGCAACGACGGCATCAGCCCCACGGTCGGCCAACCCCACGAGACCCCGCGCAGCCAACCGGGCCAGCGGTCGCGTCACCTTTCCCAGATACGGCTTGGTGTCGACCTGGCCGATGAGATCCTCGTGAGCGTCGTGGATGACCTTGCAGTGGTGACGACGGCCCCACAGCAGCGCCAACGGGATGAGCTCAGGATCGTGGATGTGAAGTACCTCGGGCTGGAGGACCTGCAGGTGTCGCCAGGCCTCCCGCTGACTGACGACCAGACGACGGACTCGCCCCTCCTCACGGTGCAAAGCAACGACCGGGATACCCTGGTCGACCCCGTCATGCTCAGCGGAGATGACGAGGTGATAGTCGTGGCCGGCTCCGACCAGAGCCCGGGCCTCCTTGTTGAAGACTCGGTTGTCATGGCCGTGGTGCACCGTGGACAAGGACACCACCCGGCCCGTTCGGGGAGAACCGGTCATCAGTTCTTCTTGCCGGCCTCAAGCAGTACCTTGGCGACGGTGGCAGCAGCCTTGCCGTCACCGTACGGGTGGCCGGGATCGCCCTCCGGGTGCCGACGAGTGGCGTAGTCGGCAAGGTGCTCGGCGTCGGGATCAAGCACGTTCCAGCCGTTCTCGACGGTCTCCACCCACTCGGTCTCGGTACGCACCGTCGTGCAGATCGTGCCGAGCAGGAAGGCCTCCTTCTGCAGGCCGCCCGAGTCGGTGATGACGCCGGCGGCATGGGTGACGGCATTGACCATGTCAGGGTAAGCCAGCGGGTCGATGGTGGTGAGGTTGCCGCGAGCGATGGTGATGCCATCGGCCTCGGCGCGGGCGCGCAGCCGCGGGTGCACCGGCAGGATGACCTTACGGTCCAAGCCGCCGAGGGCGTCGAGGATGCGGGACAGACGCCCGGGATCGTCGGTGTTGTCGGCGCGATGGATCGTCGCCATGACGTACTCCTCGCCCTCCTTCACGCCGGGCACTGGGCGCGGGTCGGCAAGGACGGAGTCGCGCACCTGCAGGCAGACATCGGTCATGACGTCACCGACGAGCACCGAACGGTCCGCCAGCCCCTCGTCGGCCAGGTGTTTCATGGCCACCTCGGTCGGGGCCAGGCACACATCAGCGGCATGGTCGGTGAGGACCCGGTTGTGCTCCTCAGGCATGCGGCGGTTGAAGGAACGCAAGCCGGCCTCAAGGTGAGCCACCGACAGGTGCATCTTGACCGCCGAGAGCGTGCCGGCGATGGTCGAGTTGGTGTCGCCGTAGACGAGCACCCAATCCGGGTTCATCTCCTCCAGCACAGGGTCGAGCTGTTCGAGCATCCGGCCGGTCATGACGCCATGGGAGCCGCCACCAACGCCCAGGTGCAGGTCCGGGTTCGGGATGCCGAGCTCGATGAAGAAGGAGTCGGACATGTTGACGTCGTAGTGCTGCCCGGTGTGAATGATCTTGTGGTCGATTCCCTCGGCCGCGAAGGCCTTGGCCACCGGGGCCAACTTCACGAACTGGGGACGAGCCCCGACGATGCTCACGACGCGCATTGATGAACCTTCCTGGCCGCGTACCGTACGTCAGCCCAGCCTATCGTCTCCGCCGCCGACAACCCGGTTCGTGGCCCGATCAGCCACCGTCATGGGTCTTTTGGGCTTCACGTTCTCCTGCGGCCCGACCATGGTGTCAAGCAGGACGAGCACGGCCATCCACAGGGCGACGACGTTGGGCCCGACGAAGACGCTGTTGGCCATCATGAGTGCCGGTACCGCAAACATCATCGCGATGTACAGCCTGGCGATCTGGCGGGTGTGTCCCGGGTGATGCGCACACCGTTGGAACCCACGGACAATCCCCCACACCCACGCCACGACGAGCACAGCAGCGACGACAACACCGTAGTCGCAGGCCACATGGATGAGTCCGTTATGGGGATTGGTCTTGTGGTGCAGGGAATACACACCAGGGTGACGGGCCAGATGAGCGAACCCACCCGGTCCGACCCCTAGCAGCGGGTGCGTCCCAATGATGTGCAGGCCGAAGCCAAGCAGCGACAGCCTGACCGGCCAGGAGTGCGAGCCGAGATTGGCGTGGTGCATGACCACGGCGACGACGTCATTGCACGCCGAGAGCAGCCTCGCCCGACCTGGTCCGAGCGCCAGGACCGCGACGACCACCGCAACCACACCGACGGCCATCCGACCGTATTTCCACGTCAAAGCTGCGCCAATGGCCATCAACAACGCACCCATGAGGCAAAGCTTCGACCCCGTCAGCCACAACAGGTAGACGCTGGCGAGGGCCATGACGACGTGGCACCAGCGTTGCCAACCGCCTGTGACCATGGCGTGCCACACGATGAGCCCCAGCCCAAGCACGAGAAACAGGGCGTAGTAGTTCGGGTTCGGGAAGAAGGTGCCCGGCAACGGATACACCAGAGGTCGGCCACGCCACAGACCGTCGATGAACTGCGGCAGGTGTCGCGTCGTCCGGTGCTCCCACACCGCGATCGGCAGGCTGATGAGGATGGCGACCTCCCACCCCACGGTCAGGTCACCCAGGGTGTCGTCGCTCCTGACCCGAGACAGGGCCCACACCAGCACCAACCCCACGACAAGGTTGGCGAGATCTCCCCAGGCCGGCGTCCAGGACACGACAAGCCCGGACACCACACCGACGACCACCCACGCAGCACCAACGATGATCAGCGGCCACTGACGCGGCCACGACGTCCCCTTGGCGAGGGCCACCACGGCCAGCACGGCCACGACCGCCCGGAAGGACGTCAAGGGCCCCACTGCCGCATAGGTGCCGAAGAGCACCGTCAGCGGCAGCAGGGCCACCAAGACACGGATGAGAATCCGAGTCATGCCTCGACGATCTGGGAGTCCTGACGCTTGAGAGCGCGCTGCTCGACTGCGATGAGAGCGTCAGCGTCAGCCTCGAAGTTGAATTCCTCGGCGATGGCGCGTCGCCCGTTCTCACCGAGACGCTTGCAGCGTTGCGGATCAGCCAGCAACTCCTTGGCAGCCTCGGCCGCAGCCTTGGCGTCGCGTGACGTGTCGACGAAGACTCCGCAGTCCCACTTCTCGAGCATGTTGACCAGGAACGGCAGGTCGGTCGAGATGAACGGGATCCCGGCCGCCATGTACTCGAAGAGCTTGGTGGGCAGCGAGTTGACATAGTTCGGCAGGGGCTCGAGGAACACCAGTCCGATGACCGAGGAACCCAGCAGGCTGGGGACTTCGTCGACCGGAATGGAGCCGCGGTAGTCAACTCGCGGATGCTTGTCGAGCTCGTCGAAGAGGTAGGCGACCTCGGGGTCCTGCTTGCCGGCGATGACGAGACGAGCATCACCGTCCATCAGGTCCATCATGGCGAACATCTTGTCGGTCTGGCGCCCCTTGGACAGCATTCCGACGTAGACGATCTGGCCGGGAACCTTCTGTCCCTCCACCGTGGTGTCGAAGCTCGACAGCAGCGGGTAGTTGTGGACCAGCTTCAGGTTACGGTGGCTGAAATCCTCAGCGACCCCGTCGGTCACCGCGACCACACCGTCAAACCCCTTGTCAGCCATGGTGACGAGGGCCTTGGCGACCGCGCGAGCCACCGGCTTGACCCTCGGCGACAGATACTCCTTGCCGTCGATCTGGGCAACGAGGTCCTCATGGGCATCAAACACGGCAGCCCGCCCACGCAACGTCTTCCAGGCCCACACCAGCGGGATGAGCTCGGGGTCGTGGATGTGGACGAGATCGGGGTTCACCCGGTCGAGGGCCTTCCACACCTTGGCCTGACGGCGAGTCAACCGGTCGATGCGATTGGTGGCCTTGCCGATTCCCACCACGTGCACCCCGTCGACGATCTCTTCACCGTCCTGGGCACCGATGAACCAGACATCGGCACCGCGCCTGGCGAGACTGGCGCACTCCTTGCGGAAAATGCGGCCGTCGCGCGGGTTGTGGACGGTGGAGACGTGACAGACACGGGCAAGGGACATACTCAGGCCTCCCCGTCACCGACGACGACAACCTCGACGCCGTCCCACTTGGCCGGGTCGACAACGTGGCGGCCGTCAACGAGAACCTTGATGCCCGGCAGATCGGCCGGGGTCAATTCGGCGTACTCGGGGTGATCGGCTTGCAGGAGGGCTCCGTCGACGGGGTCGCCCACGTGGTAGGCCTTGAAGCCGAACTTGACGAGCTCCTCGTCGGTGAACATCGGGTCGTGGACGCTGACGTCGGCACCGGCCTTGGCCAGGATCTCGACGGTCGGGAACACCCCGGAGAAGGCGGTCTCCTTGACCTTGCCACGGTAGGAGGCGCCGAGGACGACGACCTTCTTGCCGGACAGGTCACCCAGCACCGAGGCGGCCTGGTCGACGCAGTACTGCGGCATCGTCATATTGGCCTCGCGGGCGGTACGGACAATGGTGGCGTCCGGGTCGGTCCACAGGTAGAGGCGCGGGTAAACCGGGATGCAGTGGCCGCCGACGGCAATGCCCGGACGGTGGATGTGGGAGTAGGGCTGCGAGTTACAGGCGTCGATGACCTTGTAGACGTCGATCCCGTTGGCGGCAGCGTACTTGCCGAACTGGTTGGCCAGGCCGATGTTGACGTCACGGTAGGTGGTCTCGGCGAGCTTGGCCATCTCGGCAGCCTCAGCGGTGCCCATGTCCCACACGCCGTTGGCGCGCGGCAGGTCGTCACGGTCGTCGAAGTCGAGGACCTGCTGGTAGAACTCGATGCCCTTGGCGGTGCCCTCGTCGCTCAGACCACCGACCAGCTTCGGGTAGCGACGCAGGTCGGCGAAGACGCGGCCGGTGAGGACGCGCTCGGGTGAGAAGACGAGGTGGAAGTCCTTGCCCTCGGTCAGGCCGGAGATCTCCTCGATCATCGGCTTCCACCGGTTGCGGGTGGTACCGACCGGCAGGGTGGTCTCGTAAGAGATGAGGGTGCCGGGGGTGAGGTGCTCGGCCAGCGACTTGGTTGCGGACTCCATCCAGCCGAAGTCCGGCTCCCACGTCTCATCGTTGACGAACAGCGGGACGACGAGGACGATCGCGTCGGCGCCAGGAATCGCCTTGGAGTAGTCGGTGGTGGCGGTGAGCTTGCCAGCCGGGACGAGCTTCTTCAGCTTCTCGTCGAGGTAGGCCTCACCGGGGAAGGGCTCGTTACCCTTGTTGATCTCGTCCACGACGCGCTGCTGCACGTCGACGCCGATGACGTCGTGACCCTTCTCGGCGAACTGCACGGCCAGGGGAAGCCCGATCTTGCCCATGGCGACGACGGCAATTTTCATTCCTGAACTCCTTGGGATTCGCGGATACCCCGCCAGTGTATCCGGGCCGACCACCGCAACGAGTTCGTGTTATGCTCCCGCCATCGCAGTCATGCCCGCATCATCTGTGTGACTAGGTATTTTAGCCAGTTGGCACTGGGGAGCTTTCATTGAGGAGGGCCGGTGTATCCCGCCGAGAGACACAAGTGGCTCATCGACACCGCCCGTGAAACTGGCCGAGTGTCGGTGTCTCATGCGTCCGCCGCCCTCGGGGTCGTTCCCGAGACCATTCGCCGCGACCTCGATCACCTGTGCAGCCAGAAGATGCTCCGACGTGTCCATGGTGGCGCCATTCCGATCGAGTTCGACCTGTTGGGCGATCAGCCTCTTGACACCCGTGATTCCTCAGCGGTGAGCCAGAAGGAACAGATCGCCAGGGCGGCGTTGTCCCACTTGCCTGCCGACAACGGATCAATCATCCTCGACGCTGGATCGACGACCGGTCGCCTCGCTGCAATCATGCCCCCCACAAGGCACTTCACCGTTTTCACGAACTCATCGCCCATCGCCAGCACAATGGCCACTCACAGCTCCTGCGACGTGCACCTGTTGGGAGGGAGACTACGCCCAACGACCCAGGCCACCGTCGGAAATGTCGACGCCATTTCGCGGCTGCGCGTTGACGTCGCCTTCATGGGCACCAACGGCATCTCTTCGGAACAAGGCCTGTCCACCCCTGATTCCGACGAGGTCGCTACCAAAGCGGCGATGATCGCAAGTGCCCACCACGTCGTCGTGTTGGCCGACTCCCGAAAGATGGGGGCAGAGTCAACGATGCGGTTTGCCGAGTTGGGCGACGTGGACGTCATTATCACCGATTCCGGCATAACCCCGCGCCAGGTTGAGATGCTGCAGAAGTCCGGCGTCGAGATCGTCATCGCCTGAGGTCACCGGGCCATTCCTGGGCCCCCGGCATCCCCGTCCTGTCGGCCCGCCCTCAGCTCGCCTCCCCCTAGGGCACCGGCAGCCCTCCTCTCGGAACACCCGCAAACCTTCTCCTCTCGGTTCGCCCCGACGCATACCCGCACCGGGCGTGGTGTTTGAGTTGCTGATGTTGGCACGCGCCACCCCAGGTGGCAGCATCCCCATTCATACGACCGATTACCACACCACGACCCGCTTCCTGGCCGGCTGGGAACACCACCACTCCGGGCGCCCCGGCACACCCGCAACCGCAAATGTCGGTTTTCGTGTTTTCCTGTTGCTACGTCTGTGTTTATGGACTACCGTGTCACACATCCCAACATTGAAGGGTTACTCATCCCCGAGGGGCTGTTGGGAGATGCGACGAAGGAGTCCCCCGTGATCGTCACTGTCACGCTTAACCCGAGCATCGACCGCACTGCATCCTTACCCGGGCCGCTGCGGCGCGGCCAGGTGAACCGACTCGGCAACGCCACTGAGGTCCCTGCCGGCAAAGGGGTCAACATCTCCCGAGTGTTGTGGGGGGCCGGGGTCGACACCTGCGCGGTCATACCGGCGGGAGCCAAGGACCGACTGGTCACCGGCCTCGCCACGGACAAGCTGCCGCACGTCGCCGTCCCAATCTGCGCGCCGACGAGGACCAACCTCACCATCACCGAACCCGACGGCACCACAACCAAGATCAATGAGCCAGGAGCCGTACTCACGCCCGACGAATTGACCGCCATCGAGGAAGTCATCCTCGAGAGGTCAACCGGCGCCGAGTGGGTCGTCCTGTCCGGTTCCCTGCCCCCCGGCGTTCCCTCAAACTGGTACGCCACCATGACCCGTCGCCTGCACGAAACCGACGTCAAGGTCGCCGTCGACACCTCGGACGAGCCCCTGCAAGAGCTGTCTGCAGAACTTCCCGAGTCAGCTCCCGACCTTGTCAAGCCCAACTCCGTGGAACTTGGCCAGCTCTGCGGGATCGACGGCGAAGCCTTGGAGACCGCCGCCGAACGGGGTCACTTCGACGATGTCGTCGCTGCCGCCCGACGCCTGCACGGCATCACGGAGGTGCTGGTGACTCTCGGTGGTGCGGGCGCCCTGCTCATCACCGAAACGGACGCCTGGCACGCCTGGCCCGACCCAATCATGGTGAAGTCGACCGTCGGCGCCGGGGACTCTTCCTTGGCCGGATTCCTGCTGGCCCGAACTCGCGGAGACCAGCCCGAGAACTGTCTGCGCACCGCCGTCGCCTGGGGCACGGCTGCCGCAGCCCTCCCGGGGTCGACCATGCCAACCCCATCCCAGGCCGACGCCGTCCACGTCAGCCTCGCCCACCTGTGAGATCGGAGAACCGATGAACGCCCCTCTCATCACCCCAGAACTGGTATCCCTCGACGCTGACCTGGGCTCGACCAAGACCGAGGTCATCACCTCGGTCGCCGGAATCATCGCTCAGGCCGGGCGCGCCGACGCCGACGGTCTGGCCCATGACGCCCTGGAGCGCGAGTCCACGAGCCCGACCGGCATGCCCGGCGGATTCGCGATCCCCCACTGCCGGTCCGCCGCGGTGACCCAGCCCTCGCTCGGGTTCGCCCGCCTGTCCCCTGCGGTTGAGTTCGACGGACCTGACGGCCCCGCCGACCTCGTCTTCATGATTGCCGCCTCCGAAAACGGCGGCGCCGACCACATGAAGCTCCTCACGAAGTTGGCCCGAGCCCTCGTCAAGCCCGAGTTCGTTGATCAACTGCGCCAGGCCCCTGATGCCCAAACCGTCGTTGACCTCATCGGCGGGGTCGTCGAGCCCAAGGAAGACTCAGCCGCACCGGCAACCGCCATCGCGCAGAAGCCTCCCGGGCAGCCTCCCGTCACCCACATCGTCGCCATCACGGCTTGTCCGACCGGCATTGCCCACACCTACATGGCCGCTGACTACCTGACGGCCGCCGGTAAGGAGATGGGGGTTGACGTCAAGGTCGAGCCCCAAGGTTCCACCGCCACCGCTCCCCTCAGTGCGGCCGACATCGAGGCTGCTGACGCCGTCATCTTCGCGACTGACGTCGGTGTCAAGGGCCGGGAGCGTTTCGCCGGCAAGCCGGTCATCGAGTCCGGGGTGAAACGCGCCGTCAACGAGCCCGAAAAAATGGTCGCCGAGGCCGTCGCAGCGGCCACGAATCCCCATGCCCACCGCGTCCCAGCGGGCAACGGGGAGGCTCAGCAGACCGAGCAGGCCGGTTCCCAGATCGGCTGGGGAAAGCGCATACAGCAGGCCCTCATGACGGGTGTGTCGTACATGATCCCGTTCGTCGCCGCAGGTGGTCTGCTGATCGCCCTGGGATTCCTCTTCGGCGGGTACGAGATCGCCAAGGACGGCATGACCATCGCCCTCCACAACACCTTCAACAACCTTCCGGCACCCACCGCCCATGCCCTGGGAGGGTCGGCCACCATGACCTACATCGGCGCAGTCCTCTTCGCCGTCGGTCAGGCGGCTTTCGGGTTCCTGCTGCCCGCGCTGGCCGGCTACATCGGTTTCGGTCTGGCTGATCGACCGGGCATTGCACCCGGCTTCGTGGCTGGTGCCGTCGCGGGAGTCACCGGGGCAGGATTCATTGGAGCCATTGTCGGCGGTCTACTCGGCGGCCTCGTTGCCTACTGGTTTACCCGCCTCAACCCGCCACGTTGGCTGCGTGGCCTCATGCCGGTCGTCATCATCCCGCTCGTCGGATCCCTCATAGCCGGCGGCCTGATGTACGTGGTCCTTGGCCGTCCGCTGGCTGCCCTCACCAGCGCTCTCAATCATTGGCTGGGCGGTATGAGCGGAGCATCGGCTGTCATTCTCGGGATCGTCCTGGGTCTCATGATGTGTTCCGATCTGGGTGGGCCCATCAACAAGGCTGCTTACCTCTTCGCGACGACCAACCTTGCCGTCACCAATGTTGGATCCCTCAAAGTGATGGCTGCCGTGATGGCGGCCGGGATGGTTCCACCCCTGGCCATGGCCCTGTCGACGACCCTGCGGCCCAAGCTTTACCAGCCGGCCGAGCGTGACAACGGCACCGCTGCTTGGCTGCTGGGGGCTTCCTTCATCTCTGAGGGGGCCATCCCCTTCGCCGCTGCTGACCCGTTGCGTGTCATCCCCTCGATGATGGTCGGCGGAGCGGTCACTGGCGCCCTGTCGATGGCGCTGGGGGCGGCATCCAAGGCTCCCCACGGCGGGATCTTCGTCTTCTTCGCCATCGACCGGGTCTGGGCATTCATTCTGGCCATCGTCGTCGGCACCATCGTGGCAGCCTTGCTCGTGACCATCCTCAAAGCCTCAGCCAAGCGCAAGGCCGAGGCCACCGCCTGACATCACCACACCGAACCACACCGAACCACGCCGAACCACACAACTCGGAAAGGAACACCATCATGGCCAGCAGAATCGTCAAGGTCGGATCCTCCGTCGGCCTCCACGCACGTCCCGCCGCCGTCATCTCCCAGGAGGCTGCCAAACTCGGCTCCACCGTCACCCTGGCCACCGAGGGAGGCGAGCCGGTCGACGCCAAATCCGTGCTGCTCATCATGACCCTCGGTGCTGGCGCCGGCGATGCGGTCACGGTCTCCGGTGACAACGAGGATGATGTCAACACCATCGCTGATCTCATCGAGTCCGACCTCGACGCCTGATCCCGACCACGAGGGCCGCTGTCACGATGGCAGCGGCCCTCGCCGTGTCTTCGACACCCACGGCTGGATTTTCACAACGGGCCGCGACACTGGTGGAAGATCGGTTGCTGACGAGGCCGACTGCCACCGGGAATGGCACCAGGAGCCATCAGCACCCCGATTACCACACACGACATGGGGCCCGCCCGTTACCTTATGAGTGCCCCCGATGGGCCCGCCCCCACCGACGGATCAGTGACCTTCAGATTCCGGGGTGACCCCGGCCTCGTCCTGGGGCGCCTGATCGACGTCCTCCATCTTCGACTGCGTCCACGGGGCGATGGCGAAGAGCACCACCGCGACAACGATCGTCACGATGCCCAGGCCGTAGTAGAACACCACGTCACCGAGATTCTTGGTTCGCTCGATTGTCACCGACGCCAGGCCCTGGCCGCAGGCCGCCGCCAGCAACCACAGGGTCATGTTCTGGGAGGCGAACTTCTTCGGGGCCAGCTTGGTGGCCGTCGAGAGGCCAATCGGGTTCATGAACAGCTCGGCGACGGTCTGGATGACGAAGACGACGGCCAGGAACCACCACGGCGCGAGCTTGTCCCCGCCTGGCCAGATCTGGAACCCGAATCCCATCATGAGAGCCGTCAGCCCGATGATGAACACCGAGATCGCGAACTTCTACGGGGTGTTGGGGAACTTCCCCTCCCGCTTCCGGAACCACATGCCCAACAGACCGGCAAGGATGAGCACGGCTGCCGGGTTGATCATCTGGTACTGCTCGGGCTTGAGGAGAACGGAACCAGCGATGTGACCGTTGGTGTTGTCCTTGGCGAAGGTGGCCATCTTTCCGGCTGCCTGCTCGAAGATCATGACGAAGAGCACCTGCCCCACCCACAACGGGACGAAGGCCCACAGGTGACCACGCTCCCGCTCAGTGACCTTCGGGGAGCGGAACATCGTCAGGAAGTACCCCAGAGCCGTCACGGTGGCGAAGGTGAACAGCGAGTAGGCGATAGCCGAGGTCCACTCTCCCAGCAGGGCCTTGAACCCGATGACGAGTACAGCACCGATCGCGATGATTCCCAGGGTCCTGAGGACCATGCGGCGTCCCTCACCCGGGGCGAGCGGATTGGGAATGTCGAAGGCGAAGTCGCGCAGCTTGGAACGACCGTGGAAGAAGGCCACGAGGGCCAGGGCCATACCGATGGCTGCCGCGATGAATCCGACGTGGTACCCGTAGTGGTCCTTGAGCAGGCCGGTGACGAGCGGGGCGATGAGGGAGCCGATGTTGATCGACATGTAGAAGTACAGGAAGCCCTGGTCGCGACGCGGATCGCCCTCGTCATAGAGGCCACCGACGACCGTCGACAGATTCGGCTTGATGAAGCCGGTACCGATGGCGATACAGATGAGGCCGATCCACGAGGTCACCACCTGAGGTATGGCCAGGATGACGTGGCCGGTCATGATGATGAGCCCGCCCCAGAGGGTGGAGACCCACGGACCGAGGATCCGGTCGGCGAAGATGCCGCCGGGGATCGTCATGAGCAACACCGCGGCGCCGTAGGACGCCATCACCACCTGACCGGCATTGACCGGTAGGCCGAGGCCGCCATTCACAAGAGTGTCGGTGATGAAGTAGACGAGGATGGCCCGCATCCCGAACCAGGAGAATCGCTCCCACATCTCAACCTGGAGCATCCATGGCAGTCCGCCAGGATGTCCGAGGAATGACGTGTCGTCGCGTGAGGGGCCGGTCACCAAGTGCTGGGTCTGAACCCCCTCGCCTTTCCAGATGGGGTGACGCCTTCGGCATCTATATCCAATGGCTCGACGGACATCTGATTCTTTCCTTTCCCATGGTCTGGGCATGACGAGTCCGTCTGAGTAGCGGGTTCACAACCTCCCCGGCACCCCGGAAAGCCAACCTGCCCAGGCGCGGCATCGACATCCATGACCTGGCGACGTCATCGTCACTGATATGGGTTGACGACGGATTCAGGCTAGTACGCAGTCGTACCATCCGTTTACTCACCCCAGGAAAAACCACGGGAGGCGCGCGATCTCCCGCACAAATCAGCGGTCGGAACGCACGTCCTCGCGAGAATCCTTCTCAGCGGTCGTCACGAGTCGGCACACGACCAGAGTGAAGAACCACCAGAACAGCGCGACCGGGAAGTTCTTGATGAGATATGTGTCCATCAGGAAGGCGGGGAACGTTGCGAGCACTCCGAGGCACAGCACCCGGTAATCCCCGCGAATCCCCTTGACGCACACTGCGATGACGGTGCCCAGGCTGACCAGCAGCAGGGCAAGACCAATCACCCCGAGTTCCCCCATCACCTGGGCGACCAGGCTGTGAGCGTGCGGAAGGCTGTGACCGTACAGGGTCTGGCGCATCCCGTGGGAGGACCCGGGCATGAAGGTGGACTCAAGGATGAACCACGGCCAGATGGTCCCGTAGCCGGTTCCCGCCAGGAAACGACTCGGTGAGGTGAGGACGAGACGCCCCACCAAGGCCCAGGTCTTCGCACGATCTGGGTCCACCAGGGAGCCCGTCCGCAGCGTCGACACGAGCCAGATGGCGACTCCGGCCCCCGCTGTACCCGCGGTCGCAAGGATGGCCCATTGCTTGCGCGTTCTCGTGCTCTGAGAGCGTCCGAAGACGAGTAGACCGACGACGAACAGGGCCAGGCAGATGGTCCCGGCACGAGACCCGGACAGCGCCAGACAGCCCACATGGCTGACGACGGCCAGGCTGGAGATGACCCGATGACGGTCAGCGATGACGGCGTCGACGGCAACGGCCAGCGCGAGGATCAGCAGCACGTGGAAGACTGCGGCACCACCGAGCTTGGTGGCGACTCGCCATCCCACCGTATGACCTGCCGCGGATTCGCTGACCAGCCCAATGGGGTTCGCGACCGCCATCAGCATGGACAGTCGCCACAACGCTGCTTCGAGGTTGTCCACCACGATGAGTCGGCACGCGAAAACCGCGACGAGAATCGTCATCGTCGCCTCGGCAAGGGGCACGACGAGGGCATAGAGGGGCACGTCCCTGATGATCCCCATGGAATCGTCGTAGACGACATGGTCATGGAGGGGGATCGAGGCCGCAGCCCAGGCCAACAGCGCCACGAAACTGCCCACCACGACGGTGAGGGGACCGGACCACTCACGCGGCGTGGGTATCCCCCGTGCATCCCTGACGATGCACAACACCTCCAGCACCACAGCAGCTACCCCGAAGAGGGGGAGCATCAGCGGGTACGCGCCATTGCCGAACAGTGGCTGACTGACCGTGACATAGGTACACGTGAGAAAAAGGCATGCGACAACAACCTCGGCCGCCCCGCTGAACCGTTGGGCGGGGTCGGCCGAGCGCCATGACGTCACGACCCGTGGGCCGTTGGGGGATTCGTGGTGACCAAAGATATCCGCCACCCTACCGTCAAAGCCGCCGGTGACTCAGCTGCTGCACCCAGACCGAAGGTATCGGGGAACACAATCGGGCCGGGCCTCGATGACCCGGCCCGATCATGAGCGATGCGTCAGGAGATCTTGACGAACTCCCCGGTCGATGCGGAGGTGATCATCGCCTCGCAGACCTGGACAACCTTGGCGCCCTGGGCCATCGTCACGATGTCGGAATCCTTGCCCAGCACGGCGTCACGGAAGGTCTCGTGCTCGGTGCGCAGCGGCTCAGGCTTGGGGATCGCGAATCTGGTGACGTCACCCTCGGCAACACCACGGAAGTTGGCGATCTCGTCCCACACCGTCGCAACCTTGGCGTTGGAGTAGAAGGCGAGGTCGGCGGTCAGGGTGTCCGCGACGAACATGCCCTTCTCGCCGGTCACGAAGGTGCGACGCTCCTTGGAGGGGGTCAGCCAGTTGACGAGGTGGTTGCTCATGAGCCCACCGGAGAGCTGGCAGGTCGCCGAAACCATGTCTTCGTAGGCGCGGCCAGCCTTGAAGATGCTGCGGGCGGCAACCAGCTCGAACTCACGCTGGGTGACCCATGCGGTGAGGTCGATGTCGTGGCTGGCGAGGTCCTTGACGACGCCGACGTCAGCGATACGAGCCGGGAACGGGCCCTGACGGCGGGTGGCCACCTGGTAAACCTCGCCGAGGTCACCGTTCTCCAGACGCTTGCGCAGCGACTGCAGGGCCGGGTTGTACCGCTCGATGTGACCGACGGCGGCGATGAGACCCTTGCTCTCGAAGGCCTCAGCCAGACGGGTGGCGGAGGCGGTGTCGTAGGCCAGTGGCTTCTCGATGAGGGCGTGAACCCCCGCTTCTGCCAGCTTGAGACCGATCTCCTCGTGGAACTTGGTCGGGGCGGCGACGACGCAGTAGTCGACTCCAGCCTCGATGACCGCGTCGACGTCGGGAAGAATGGGCAGATCACCGGCGACCCCGAACGGGTCCTTGCCGGAGGCGTCCGCAATCGCAACCAGGTCGACGCCGTCGATGGCGCGCAGGTTGCGGACGTGGTTCTTGCCCATCGAGCCGATGCCGACCATGCCGGCGCGCAGATTCGCCATCAGGCACCTGCCTTCGCACAAGCGTTGACACCGGCGACGATGCGCTCGAGGTCAGCCTGGGACAGGGAGGGGTGGACCGGCAGTGACACGCACTCGGCGGCAACCTTCTCGGTGTTCGGCAGCTCGAGGCCGGGGGCGTAGGGGGCCAGCGACGGCAGACGGTGGTTCGGGATCGGGTAGTAGACGCCCGAACCAACCTGATGCTCCTCCTTGAGGGCGGTGACGAAGCGGTCGCGCTCCTGCCCGGTGGCTCCTTCGAGACGAATCGTGTACTGGTGGTACACGTGCACGTAACCCTCCGGGACGACGGGGGTGACGACCTCGGTGATGTTCTCCGACAGGAAGGCCGCGTTGTCCTGACGGGTCTTCGTCCAGCCGGCCAGCTTGGTGAGCTGAACGCGACCGATGGAGGCGTGAATGTCGGTCATGCGGTTGTTGAGACCGACGTACTCGTTGGCGTAGCGCTTCTCCATGCCCTGGTTGCGAATCATGGCGGCCTTGCGAGCGACCTGAGGATCGGAGGTGGTGATCATGCCGCCCTCACCTGAGGTCATGTTCTTGGTCGGGTAGAAGGAGAAAGCGCCGAAAGTACCGAAGGTACCGACGTGCTTGCCGTCGATGCTGGCGGCGTGAGCCTGGGCGGAATCCTCGAAGACCTTGAGGCCGTGCTTCTCGGCGATCTTGAGAATCTCCGGCATGTTTGCGGGAAGGCCGTAGAGGTGCACCGGCATGATCGCGGCGGTCTTGTCGGTGATGGAGGCTTCGATGGAGGCCGGGTCCAGGTTGAAGGTCACCGGGTCGACGTCGGCGAAGACCGGCGTAGCCCCGGCCAGGGCGACGGAGTTGCCGGTGGCGGCAAAGGTGAAGGAGGGGACGATGACTTCGTCGCCCGCACCGATGTCGGATGCCAGCAGACCAATGTGCAGGGCGGAGGTGCCCGAGTTGACGGCCACGCAGTGGACCCCATCGACGACCTGGGAGGAGAACTCCTCCTCGAAGGCGTGGACCTGGGGACCCTGGGCGACCATGCCAGAGGCGATGACCTCGTCGACGGCCTTGCGCTCGTCGTCACCAAGGATCGGCTTGGCAGGAGGAATGAACTGGGCTGTCACGTTGAAAGCTCCTAACTGTTCGTACGGGATGTCTGGTTTGTGGGCGCCGTGGCACCCACGAAGGGCATGGATGGGGACGACGGCCTCAGGCCTGCTCGCCCTCGCTGACGAGGGTCAGCGTGTCGGTCTCGGGATCCTCGACGAACCGGTCTCCAGTACGCGAGTCGATCCAGGTGTTCTCGCCGTCGGGGTCCAGCGGGAAGCCAGAACGACCCACCCACTTGATCCGCCGGGCCGGAACGCCAGCTACGAGGGCGTAGGCCGGGACGTCCTTGGTGACGACCGATCCGGCTGCCACCGTGGCCCATTCACCGATGGTGACAGGGGCGACGCACACCGAGCGGGCACCAATGGCGCAGCCACGTTTGCATGTCACGCCCACCTGCTCCCAGTCGTCAGCCGACTTGAGGGAGCCGTCGGGGTTGATGGCGCGCGGGAAGTGATCGTTGGTGAGAACCACCGCAGGGCCGATGAAGACCCCGTCCTCCAGCTTCGCGGGCTCGTAGACCAGCGCGTAATTCTGGATCTTGCAGTTGTCGCCGACGTGGACCCCCTCTCCGATGTAGGCACCACGGCCCACCACGACGTTGCGTCCGAGGACGGCTTCACTGCGGACTTGGGAGAGGTGCCAGATCGACGAACCGTCGCCGATGGTCACACCGTCGTCCAGATCGGCGGTGTCGATGATCCGTGGTTCACCCATGTGGGACGCCTTTCATGCCGGTTGCATCGTGGCAAGCCTACTCGTGCCCGGAGCACGGTGTTGACAGGGCCACTCCCAGCACCCCTGACACGCCACCGGATATCGGCTCTCAGATGTGCGGGGACTCACTTCTGGTCGGCAGAAATGGCGCGGGCCAGGACCCGACGCCGACGCGGAAGGCGTCGCTGGCCGTCGATCTGGTACCGCGCAGACCTGTGCACAATGAGGTCGGGCCGGAGCAGGTACTGGCACCACAGCGCGATGGTGGCCATCTGGGCCCAGACGACCGGGGCCTTGAGGTAGGAACTGTTGGCCATGGCAAGCACTGGGCACAGCAACAGGCTCACACCCACCGCCTGCAGCAGGACCGTCTCGGTGTAGCCGGGGCGTCCGCCAGCACGGCGGATGGCTGCGATGAGGGCAGCGAGGGCCAGGGCGACAAGGATGACGCCGACAAGCATGCCGTAGCCGACGAAGACCTCGGTGAAACCGTTGTGCGGATCGATCGCACCGTAAGTGCGCCACGGCGCCCCAGCGACCTCCTGCGTGTAGCGGCCCGGTCCGATACCGACACCCTTGGTGTTGACGAACATCCATCCAGCGTTCTGGTACAGGTGCAGACGAGTCTGACCGGAGTTCGAGTTGAGGTTGACGATGAAGGTGTTGTAGGCGTCGATGAGCTGGGGAATCATCCCAGCAGCGATGACGACAACGGCACCCGCGCATGCCCCGATGGCTGCGATCATCGTCAGGACCCGGGAGCGCACGCACATCCAGGCCAACAGCACCACACAGGCCGCCAAGCAGAGTCGAGACCCGGTGAACCAGGTCACCGGTGGCACGAGGAGGGCGACGCTGAAGTAGGCCCACCTCAGCCAGCCTTTCTCGAGCTGCCATCCAACAATGAGCGCCACCATGCCGGCCGTGAGGAAGTAGGCGAAGAGGTTGGGGTTGACCATGAAGGAGGCAATGTCGGTTGCCGTTTTACGGACATAGGCGGGGGCACCCAAGCGGTAGTTCGGCATGTGCGTGCCCGTGGCGATCTCATACAGGCCGGGCAGGATCGCGATGATGACGCCACCAAGCCACGCCCGGCACATGAGGATGATCCATGACAACTCGTGACCGACGAGGGTCACGGAAATCATCGTCAACAGGCCGACGAGAACTCCCAGAATCTCCTTGAACCCCTCGGCATCCCTCATGAGGAACACGCCCATCGCGATCCAGAACATGCCAACGGCGATGAGTACCTGGGAGACGATCTCGACCCGGGGACGCGCCGCCAGAGCTGCCAGGACCAAGACGACAACCAGCAGACGTACCGGGGGCAACCCGGCAATGGTGGTCGTCGACGCCCACGCCGAGGCGAACGGCAACAGGATGAGGAGGAACTTCACGAACCACACTGCGGCCCGGGAAGGCTGGGAGCTTGGGAGACCAGCCCGCTGAGCCATCGTCGTCATGCCTGCGCCACCGTCAGCATTCGTTCGACGAAGACGTCGAAGTTGCGGGCGGCGTCGTACTTCTCGGACACCAAACGGGCCACCTCCTGACGAGTCCGGTCGGACTTGGCGTCATCCATCCGCGCCGCGATGAACTCAGCCACCTCTGAGGCTGACGGATCGGAGACCATCAGCCAGTCCGGAGGAAGGATCTCACGAACTCCGCCCACATCGGTACCGATGACCGGAACACCGCGCACCATCGCCTCCATCATGGACACCGGGATGCCCTCAGAGGAACTGGTGTTGACCAACACGTCGGCCGAGTGGGTCCGATACCACTCGAAGAGCTCCTCGTGTCCGAGCTGACCCAGCCATTCCACCTCGACCCCACGGGGTTCGAGCTTCTCGGCAACCTGGGCGGCAAGCTCGTCGTGGAGAGGTCCTTGCCCTGCGTGGACCCAGCGCAGGGTCGTCGATCCGCAACGCGCCGACAGTTCCGCCAGCGAGTCAATGAGCAGGGAAAGCCGTTTGAAAGGCGTCATGGTACTGACGGAGAAGACGGTGAAGACGCCGTCGGGGCTGGGCCGGCACCACTCGTCGCGCGAGGGGATGTCGACACCCAACCGGCTGACGATCACATGGTCGTCATCAAATCCATAGCGATCGATACAAAATTGGGCGCCATCGGCGGCAATCGGGGCCAGCAGGTCGACCTCGTCAACGATGCGACGCACCGCAGGATGATGGTGCAGGGGGTGACGATCCTCGTAGATGTCACTACCGTGGGCCCGCGATGCCACGTGGCGCACCGCCCCCTGCTTCTTCGCCAGCGCTGCGCCGACGGTCGAGACGGCCAGCCAGTAGGTGTAGACGAGATCGATCCCACCGTGTTCTCTGGACAGTTCGGTCAGGGTGCGTCGGACCATGGTGATCTGGGCGCAGGACCGTAGGGCGAACCCGAGGCGAGAACGGTCCAGCCGACCCAAACGCGCGAGGTCGCGAACTTCTTGCCAGAAGATGACCGATGTCAGGGCATCGAGAACTGACAGCGCACGCCCTTTCCTGCTGCCCCACTTCCTCAGCAATCGGGTGTCGAGGCTGACACCGTCGGGAAGATCACGGGGGCGGATATTCGGCGTGTCGTTCTTTTCCGGCAAGATGACCATGTCGATGTCGCATCCCACCCAGTGAGGCAATTCCGCGACAATGAACTGCTCGGCAGACCCGTAAGGGAACCGGGAGGTCACCAACACAACCAGCGGCTTGTCGTGGCGTCCGGTGGTCGGCCGCCCTCCATCTGCTTGAGAAAGGCGACCATGACGAACCCGGTGCGCGAGCCACTGCCGCGCGCGTGCCAGACAATGTGTGCCGGATCGTCGCATGGCTGATGCTCCTTGGTTGTCCTACGGGATATGGTTGTTCCAGCCTATACACACCTCCACCCCTGACAGATCGGTCGTTGGATGCAGCTACGTACAGTGTTCCGGAACGCGCGCCATTTCCTGGCCTCATCGGCGATTGTCGCCGTCATCGTCGCCGTCGCAGCCGGAGCCGGCCACTACGCCATGTCCCATGCCAGCTACGAGACCGAGGCCGACGTCTTGTTCACCTCCGAGGCCTTCGACACCTTCCAAAACCCGTCGACAGCCTCGGAATACACCACCAATCTCATCGACTCCTACGCTGACTACCTCACTTCGGCCGCAGTGCTGGAGCCCCTCGGCGCCAGCCTGGACCCGTATGTGTCCTCAAAGACACTGGAGCAGGCAATCAAGGTGACCTCTTCCCCGATGTTCCTGCAAATCATCTACTCCGGGGACAACGAGGCCGACACCAAGAAGGTCGTCGACACCATGGTCACGCACCTTGAAAAGGCCGTCTCCCAGGTGCCGAAGGTCGGCAACAACAAGCCCATCCTGTCCATCTCCAAGGCGACCGTGATAACCTCTCCAGTGCAGGGAAGTGAACACTCCTTGGCCAAGAGCACCGTCGTCGGTGTGCTCATCGGCATCCTTGTCGGGCTCATCTACCTCTTCGTCCGGGCCATCCTCAGCACCAAGATCCACACACCTGAAGACGTCGCCGAGGTCGTCGATTCCTCGGTTCTGGGCCGAGTCTCGCCAGCCCCGACGGCCGGAGAGATCACTCCGCTGGCCCACAACATCTCCTTCATGCCGTCACGAGACGGCATCCGTACGGTCTCCCTGTGCCCCAGCTCACAGCGCACCCAGGCTGGAGCGATCGCCGCAGCTGTCGCCGACAGCCTGGCCCGCACCGGGACGAAGACGGTGCTCGTCGACGCCGATCTGGCCCAGGGCAGCGCGACACAGGCACGCGGCCTGGACCGTTCCACTGCTGGCCTGTCTGATCTGCTCGCCGGCCGCGCTGATGACGCTGAGGTCCTCGTCACAGGCAAGGCCGACCAGGCCGACTTCATCCCGTCGGGAACTGCCACCGCCAATGGGGGCGAGTTGCTGAGCGGCGAGAAGCTGACGGCTCTGTTGAACGAGTTGGGTTCTCATTACGACACCGTGATCGTCAACGCGTCGGCAGGGTTCGAGGCCTCCGACTCCCTCACCGTCGCATCCAGGACCACCTCGACGGTCGTCGTCGTGGGCGAGGCAGTGACCTCGCGGCGCGAGCTCAGCGACCACCTCGAGTTGTTGTCGATGTGCCACGCGCACCTGGATGGTGTGGTGTTGGCTCGCAAGAAGTGAGCAGGTCTGGACGACCTCTGAGTGGCGGTTGCTGGTTCCCGGCGACCGCCACCTCGTGTGTCCAATTGTGTGTGCCGGGAATTGTTCGTGCCGGGAATTGTTTGTGCCCGGAGGTTTCGGTATAGAGCGGCGGCTCACCACGCCACGGCACTTGCCTACTCGGCATCCTTGGTGTCGGGTTCACCGCTGGTTGCGTTCCCGCTGCGTGACTCACCAGTGCCGGGGTTTTCCAGCGAGGCTGCCACCGGACCAATTCGTTCCCCATCGCAGCCGTGAGAGGCCAGCACACAACCAGCAATGAGCCACCACCACGTCGAGAGCGCGAAGTTCTTCAGCAAATAGGTGTCAAAGACCCAAGCGGCTGTCGTGGCAGCCAAAACCATTGACGTCACAGCCCAGGCCGAGCGACGATGCACGTCATGCCAGGCATTGGCCCACACCACGACGACAGCCGCACACAGCACCAAGAACATCAGGACGCCCAACTCCGTGAGCACCACAACGAAGTTTGAGTGGGCAGAATTGAGGGCAACTCCGAACGGAGTTCCGATAATTCCGGCTCCCGGAGCCGCAATGAACTTGTCCTCGATGGAATACCACGGGAAGACCCTGCCGGACCCCACCCCGACAAGCAGGTATGTCCAGGAACTGGAGACCGCATTCCACCCCACCGCAGCTGCATGGAGACGCGCCGGGGAGGTCCACGTGGTCAGACGGTGCAGATCGGGGACACAGATGAAGAGGACGGCCAACATCACCGCTCCAGCCGCCGCCAGACCACCCACGATCCGGGGATGCTGGCGTCCCCAGGCTGCCAGTGTCCAAGCCCCGAAGATGAACAGCACGATGAGGGCAGCACGCGACCCGGTGGCGATTGTCAGGCCGACGCCAAGACACCCCACCGTGGCCAGGGCAAGGCGTCGCTGACGGGTGCGAGCCACCCGCGAGGCGTCGAAGAAGACACCAGCCGCCAACATGATCGCGACGTGGAGAACCGCCGAGCCCCCCATCGCGCTGGCCAGCCTGGGGCTGTGGTGGATGGACGCCTGAACCGGCCAGTCCACGAGAGCGCCGAGAAGCACCGCAGCAGACCCTCCGAGGGCCATCAACCGCCGAGCAGGACGAGACAGGACAAGCACCGTTGCCAACGCGGCCATCAAGGTGACCAAAGCTGTCACAGGTGGCATGACCTGGTGGATGCGTGGCACCGTCGTCCGCCACACGCGGGCCTTCGGGGACACCATCGAGGAGACCAAGGCCCACACCATGATCGTCGCGATCTCGACGATGAAGATCCAGCCAATTCGACTCATGGAATGACGTCGTCGCCATGCTGCCGGGGCCAGACAGACAGTCACGATGGCGCACCCGACAAGCTGAATCGAGATTATCCAGGGGGTCCACAGCCCGTGACGGGTGTCAATGAGCTGCATCGCGAACAATGCGACCACGACGCCGACCACGACGATCTTCTCAAGCGTCGGCAGAGCCCACACCTTGTGCACGTATTCGAGCCTCAACTGGCCCACCCCCCGGTGAAGAACCGCCAGCCCCACCACGCCATGACGGCCAGATCAACGACGACGACGATGCCCATGATTCCGCGCCACAGCAACACCAGACCGGGCGGTTTGGACGGGCCACGAGCAATCTCAGCCAGGGCGACGAAGAGTGGGAACCATAACAGGGTGGCACGGTTGACGCTCATGTACCAGTGCCCGATCGAGAAGGCGACGACTTGGATACCAACCCAGGATGCCGACGCCCAGCGACGACGGATCAGGCAGTAGATGAAAACGAGGACGCCCAGGGCGACCGAGACCAGCTCAAGCCGAAACATCGTCGCCACACCGGCAGCATCGGCGCCGAAGGGAGTTTTCCATGTCTCGGGATGGGTCGCAGGAAAAGTATTTCTCAAGGTCTCCACCGGAGTGGTGAAACCGCGTTGCCACCCGTTGGTCTGCGCCTGGGTCCACGCTGTCCACGAGCCTGTCAACCTATGCAACCACACCACGAAGGCCGCGAGGACAGCAGCCGGCACCAGCAGGGTCGAGAGTCGATTGACGATCTCGGTCATGCGTCGGCGTCGAGCGGCCTGGCTGGTGGGGCGAGACTGATCACCGTCGCCAAGAACCGCCAACACAGCCAGGGCACCGACGAGGAAAAGCCCCGACACCCGGAACGTGCATGCCAATCCGGCAAGCAACGACGCCGGCCACCATTTTCCGGCCCGAGCACGCTCCCAGGACCAGAACGCGGCAGCGCAGAACGGGGACTCCGTGTAGCCGACGACAGTGAAGACTGCGGGGGGAGCAATCAGCCACAAGCACGCCGGAACCGTCCCGCCGATACGAAACAGCGCCCACGCCGCCAAGGCCGATCCGACCAGGCCGAGCAGGACTCCGGTGACCTCCATCGGCACACCGATGAGGCTGCCGGCCCTGAGTAGTGCTGGAAGACCGGGGAAGAAGGCCATTTCGAGGGGATCGGCGTACCCATTGCGGGCGATGGACATGAAGTGCTGGACGTCCCAGTTACCCGTCACTTGGGAGAAGGTGCGGTGATACCCGGCCATGACGACCACAGCGACGATGCACAGGATCCCTCGGCTGCCCAACCATGTCTGGGCCACCAAGTGTCGGTCATCGGCGGGGGTGAATGACTTCGCGACTCGCGTCGACCTCGCTGCTGCGGTGCGCGTCACCGAGTGGCCTCCGTGGCGAGATCGCCTTGAGGGGCGGGGTCTGGTGCGTGGTCCAGGACACCGCCGGTGGGATCGTCGGCATAATCCACCCTCACCACGTCATTCCATGGCCGTCGGATGTCATCGAGGACCCCCCATGCGAACCAGATCTCACAGGCCAGACGCAGCACGATGGAGGTCCAGTAGACGATGTCGGCGTCAGAACCGCCCGGCAGGGACAGCCCACCGAGATGGGCCCAGACGGCCAGCGAGTAGAAGCACTCCCCCACCATGAGGACGGCCCAGTCTCGGAAATCGGGACGGGCCAGGGCAGCCAGCGCGACGAGCAGCAGCACCCACTGTGGCGAGTACACCTTGTTGGTGATGAAGAAAATCAACAGGGCCACACACGCCACCTGGGCGATCCGCGGACGCCTCGGGACCGTCATCGACAGCCATGCCAGACCGAGCAGACCCCCCACCGTGAGGGCGCCGGTAATCCAACCGATCCCAGGGATCGTCCCACCCGAGGAGTCCTGAATGACGTACCACATCGTGCCCAGACCGGTGCCCGACCAGAAGATCGAGCGCACATAGGCCCACCAGGTCGTCAGGCTCAGGCAGGCCGCAAGGACGTGACAGGCCACCAGCACCAGGAACCCCGACAACAGGTAGCGCCCCAGCTCTGGCAGCCGGGTGGCACGCAGGCAACACACCAGGACGGCGAATGCCACCACCGCGGCCTGCAGACTTCCCGCGCAGGCCAGACCCATGAGGATCCCGGCCAACCACGGGCGACGACGGGCCCAGGCCAGCATCGACGTGGTGGCCAGGGCGACCGGCACCATGGAGAAGTCGATGAGACCGGCCAGGTAGACCGCTGGGCACAGCACCACCCAGAAGGCGTCCCAGGAACGGCGTCGGGCCTGGGTCGGACGGCCCTCCTCGTCGATGGAAATGTTGGCGTCCGACCCGCGCCCCAGCAGCATGACGGAGATGACGACGGCCAAGAAGGCCACGAAGAGCACAACCTGGGCCACCCCCCAGTACGCGTTGGCCGCGTCGAGAATCTGCTGGTCCGTGGCCTTCGGGGAGACTTTCGCGCCGAAAGCCCACACGACACGGCGACACAAGGCCATGAGAGCGGTGACGAGAGGTGCTTGGGCGATGTTGGGGTTCGAGAACAGCGATCCCCCGTGCCCCATTCCCGAGGACCGATAGATCGTCGGAATGTCCGAGTAGCACTGCCGCTGGTACGGGTCGACGGCCTTGGTCGCGACATGCTGGACACACGGCGTGACCCGGTAGATGGTGAGCAGCCACACCACAATCGCGCTCATGATGGCCCACGGGCCCGGGTCGAAGAACAGGCCACGAGGCCAGGCATGATGTCCCATGCGCCCACCAATACGGCGATCCAGCCCCAACTGAGACACACGGGATCGCCTCGGGGCGTCAAGGACACGGCGAGGTGCGTACCCTGTGAACCCGCCATTCGGGCGTGCGATGGCATGGCTGTCGGAAGCCACGGCGTCGTCTTTCGGATCGGGGATGGTCACGTGGTCAGGCTACCCATTGTGTTCGCCCACGCCCGGTCGGACTCCGCCGCGCGTCGTATCTCGCGGAGTCGGACGGCCCGAGTGCGTCGGTTTGATGGTGCGGGTTGGATGCCGGGTAGGGGTCGGTTTGGTCGTCGCCGCAGAGGGCTTGGAAGGCTCGGGACTGGCCGTCGACGAGGGCCTGGAACCGGGAGTCGACGAGGGCTCGGAACTCGGCGTCGACGAGACCGTGGGGGTCGGGGTCGACGATTCATTCGGGGACCCGGGATCATCGGAGTTCGAATTGTCGGGGGTTTTCGACGAATCCTCGTCATCGGATAGTTCCGGACGCTCGGTCTGACCGTAGTGTTTGCCCGACAAATTCACCCATTCCGGGTCGGCGAAGGACTTATGAGGCATCCCGTTCATCGCCGTCTTCATGTAGTCCAGCCAGGTTCGCGCCGGGTAATCACCACCGTGGAAGCCACTGGCCCCCTCGCGAGCGTAAGGATCGAGGTTCTCATTTCCGCTGTCACCTGCAACGAACATGACGGCCGTGGAGATCTGCTTGGTATAGGCCACGAACCAGGCCGCTGTCACCGTGTCCCCGACACCGGACGTACCGGTCTTACCAGCCACCTGATGGTCAAAGTCGGCCACGAGTCGACCGGTGCCCTCCTCGACCACCGACTGCAAGGCGTACGTGACGTCGTGGCTGATGTCAGCCTCAACAGCCCGCTGAGACGGCGAAGGAGCGTGGTAGACGGTTTTGCCTGACTGGTCAACCACCTTGTCCACCACGTGAGGGGCAACCTTCTTCCCATCATTGGCGATGGTCGCATAGCCGCCAGCCTGGGCCAGCGGGCTCACCTCGGCGGTGCCCAGAGCGATTCGGTTGTTGAGATCCCATGCGGTGCCCTTGGGAACTCCGGCGTCGTTGGCGGCCTTGACGACAGCCTTCGGACCGTCCTTCATCCGCGAGACCATGTCGACGAAAGCAGTGTTGATCGACTTCGCGGTGGCTCGACGCAGACTGACGGTGCCGTAGTTCCGGTTGTTCTCATTTCGGACCTTGGTCGTGTCGCCGTCGGGCGTGAAGGCGTTGCCTTCCAACCGGGAGCGCAGGCTGAAACCGTGGCGCATCCCCGCGATTACCGCGTAAGTCTTGAACGTGGACGCTGCTGGTCGCGGGGTGCGAGCCCAGTTGCGGGTGTTGGAAATGTAGTCGTCGCCGCCGTACATGGCCAACACACCACCAGTCTTGACGTCGACCGAGGCCAGGGCAGGATGAAGATTCTCGGCGCCCTTGGAGCCGGCGTTGCGACCTGCAATCTTCTTGTACTTCTGCCCGGCCGCCACCGCTGCCTTCTGATCCTTGCGATCGAGAGTGGTCGTCACCTTGAGCCCGCCACCCTTGATCTGTTGGTCTGAGAATCCCTTCGCGATGAGTTCGTCATGAACCATCTTCATGAGGTAGCCGTCGGTTCCGGCCCACCGGTTGTAGTCGGGAACCTTCGGGAACTTCGGCAGCTCACGGTAAGCCTCATCGTGCTGGGCCTGGGTGATATTGCCGGCCTCGAGCATGCCGTCAAGGACATACCGGTAACGCTGCAGCAACCTCTCTCGGGCGGCCACTCCCCCGCTGGGGTCGAAGTTCGCCGGGCTGTTGAGGACCGAGGCGAGCACTGCTGACTGGGACAAGGTGAGCTTGGATGCGTCGGTGTAGAAGAACGCCTTCGCGGCAGCCTGAACCCCATAGGCACCGCGGCCGAAATAAATGGTGTTGAGGTAGCCGGCAAGAATGTCCTGTTTGGACACCTCCTTCCCCATCTTGACCGCGAGGAGGAGCTCCTTGAACTTCCGGCTCATGGTGCGTTCCTGGGACAGGTACAACACCTTGATGTACTGCTGGGTGATCGTCGAGCCACCTTGCATCTCGCCACCGCGAGCGATGGTCCACGCTGCGCGCAGCATGCCCTTGGCCGAGATGCCGGGGTCTGTCCAGAAGGTGCGGTTCTCGGCCGAGATGACGGCATTGCGCAGGTCCTCGGGCATCGACTCATACGGAATCGACTGACGGTTCTGTACCGAGAAGGAGCCGAGCCGGCTGCCGTCTCGGTAATAGATGAACGATGTGTTCGTCTGGAAGTCGTGGTTGGGGTCGGGCAGCTCGGTGCGTTGATAGGCGACGAAGACACCAACGACCGCGATGATCGCCAGCGACAGGATCGTCACCAGCAGGCCCCACAAGAACTTCTTCAACTTGCCGTGACGGCCTCGCTTGGGCCGGGCTGCGGGACGAGCCGACCGGGCGGCACCCCTGGACGCGGGGGCTGCTCGGCGAGCTGGCCGCTTGGCAGGTTTGTGATCAGCCATAAATGTCCTCCACGGTCGGCTGATGGCGAGGTGGGCGACGGCGTCGACCATCCCCCAGGACGTAGTCGACGAGGATGTGGTTCCACAGGCAGTCGGGGCAAACCTCAACCTCGTAGACGTGGAACTCACCGAACTGGTGCTCCATCTCCTCCAGTTCGTCAAGCGTGCGGATACGTCCCGAGTACTGGCCCAGCTGGTGGCCGAAGACATGGCGCAGCAGAACCAGTCGCGGGGACTCACAGACTGGGCAGTCGTGGTCGAGGGGCTCTCCATGATGCATGGCGGCGCGCACCAACATGGGGTCGGCGTCACATGCCGTGGGGGCATTGAGGTCGACCTGGGGGCGGAGCAACGCCTCCAGGGTGTGACGGCGTTGCAGGGCGTGGGACACCACGTTTCGCTGCGTCTGCATACCTTCCAGGGTACGGCGCGGTGACGACGACCCGGCGGAGGCGGTGTTCTCCTGGGTGCGGGGAAGGTTCGGGGGCTGCACGTCTTTCAGGGGCTTCACGTCTTCGGGGTGTTCCCCTCTACCTGTGGTGATCGGGGTGATGACCGCGGGTCGTGCCACCACGGGTGGTAGCACCAAGGTTCAGAAACCACATCACCACCACGAGCCGACCCACGGCGTCACCGACTACCCCTATGCTCGGATCCATGTCAGAAGGCCTCCAGCTACACCGCACGACCCTCGACAACGGGATGCGCGTGGTCGTCAACCCGGACACCACCTCGCCCGGAGTCGCCGTCAACATCTGGTACCAGGTGGGGTCGGCTGACGAGGAGGCCGGCCATTTCGGCTTCGCCCACCTCTTCGAACACCTGATGTTCTCTGGCACCACGAGTGGCATCGCGTCGAGCGAACACCTGGCCACCATTGAGTCGGTGGGTGGATCGGCCAATGCGTCGACCAGTTTCGACCGCACCAACTACTACGAGACGGTTCCTGCCGGGGCCCTGGAACTGGCGTTGTGGTTGGAGGCCGAACGGTTGGCCCATCTGGCCGTTACTGAGGAGAACCTCGCCACCCAGCGGGAGGTCGTCAAGGAGGAGAAGCGGCAACGCTACGACAACACCCCTTATGGCGACCTGCTCGATCTGCTCCTCGATGGGCGATTCGGACAGGCGCACCCCTACGGCCACCCGACCATCGGGTCGGTGCCCGATCTGGACGCCGCCTGCCTTGACGACGTGACGGACTTCCATTCCACCTGGTATCGGCCTGACAACGCTGTTCTCGTCATGTCCGGGTGCGTCGAGACCGACGAGGGTCTGGCCCTCGCCGAAAAGTACCTGGGCGCAGTGCCCGCTGCCACGGGGGATCTCCCGACGCGCATTCAGGGACCCGTTCGCCACGACAACCCGAGGATGGTCGTCGAGCGCCCGGTGCCGCGAACCGCAGTAACCCGGTCCTGGGCCACCCCGCCCATCACCGACCCCGACAGTCTCGCTGTGGCGATGGCCATTGACGTCATCGGGTCCGGGATGAGTTCGCGTCTCATCCGCACCCTGGAACGGGAGCGCCACCTGGTCGATGGGGTCGCGATGAACGACTTCGGCCTGTCGCGGGGGTCCTCGGCTGCCTTGGTGTCGGCCCACCTCAAGCCGGGGGTTCCCGAGGAGGAATTGACCGGGGCCGTCGATGAGATCATTGCCGATTTTGCCGCCAATGGTCCGCTGAACTCCGAGCTGGAGCGAGCCCGAGCCCAAGTGGAACGGGGGTGGTTGGAGTCCTTGGCCGTCGTCGACGAACGAGCTGACCTGCTCAACATGCACGAGACCTTGTTGGGAGATGCCAACCTCGTCAACACCCACCTCGACCGGGTGCGTGCGATCACCGCCGATCAGGTCGCCGAGGCCGCGAAACGGTGGTTTTCCCCGGACCAAGCATCGACTGTCATCCACAAGGAGGCGTGATGAAGACCCTCAATGACCGCCCGAAGGTGCGCCCAGGCTCGCCGTGGTCCTTCCCCACGTGCATCATCGACACCCTGTCGACCGGCCTGACGGTGGTGCGCGTACCGATGCCCGGTCAGCGCATCATCACGGTGGAAATCGGGTTGGATGCACCCCTGGGTGCTGAGCCTGCTGGCCTCGAGGGGCTTGCCGAACTCGTCGTCCGTACTGCCGACGAGTCGACCGGACCGCACCCTGATGCCGCCTTCGCCGAGGCAATGGAATCGATCGGGGCCAGCTATGACGGGTCGGCCGGGATGGCTGGCAGCCACGTCGGTGTCGACGTTCCTGTGACAAGGTTCAACGTGGCCGCCGAACTCTTCGTCGAGCTGCTGAAGGCCACCAGCCTCGCCCCGGCCGACATCTCCCGTCAGGTCGACGTGGCCCGAGCGTCTTTGGCTCAGACCAGCCAGCGTGGATCAGCCTTGGCCGGACTGGCTGCAGCCCGTGCTCTCTGGCCAGAGGGGTCGCGGTCCTCCCTGCCCACTATCGGCACCCTCGCATCAGTGGAGAAGCTCGACGCCGAGGCAGCCCGGCAGTTCTGGGCCGCGCACTGGACCCTCAGCGACGCCGTGCTCGTGGTCGCTGGCGAAGGTGCCGAGGACCTTGACCTGTCGGTGTTCGAGCAGTGGACCGCCAGCGAGTCACCGGCGGAGGTCCCCTCGACGACGCCTCGGGATGGTGGGCCGCAGGTGATCCTCGTCGACCGTCCCGACGCCGTGCAGGCCGATGTGAGAATCCAACAGGCGACAGTGGGACGGGCCCACCCGGGATGGGCAGCCCTCAAGGTGGCTTGCGGCGCCCTGGGCGGAACCTTCGGGTCACGGCTCAACCAGGTGCTACGCGAGGACAAGGGATGGTCCTACGGGGTTGGGATGTCGGCTCGTCCGCTGCCCGACGGCGGCGTGGCGACGGTCTCGGGGTCCTTCCGGACCGAGGTCGGGGCTGACGCCGTCGCCGAGGCGTTGACCATTCTCTCCTCCGATGACGACCTGCGTGACGACGAGGTCGATGCCGCCCGTGACTACTCGGTGGGGATTGCCCCGCTGCAGTACGACACCGCCGGAGCGGTGGCCCACCAAGTGGCGGCCCTGGTCCGGGCTGGTTTGGCGCCGAGCTGGGTTGACGATCACTTGGCGGCAGTGGCGTCGGTGCAGGCGGATGGCCAGGAATGGTCGGCCAACGCTGCGTGGCGTCAGCTCCTCAACCCGGACGGCTGGCGGATCGGCATTTGCGGCAAGGCGGAGGACCTGGCCCCGGCCCTGGCCGAGCGTGGGCTGGAGGCAGTCGTCGTCAGCCCGACCGACATGCTGTCGTAGGTAGGAGGTGCGTGACTCGCCGAAACGGGCCAGTTTCCTCTAGACTGTCCAAGTCCATGGGGCATTGGCGCAGTTGGTAGCGCGGCTGCTTTGCAAGCAGTAGGTCAGGGGTTCGAATCCCCTATGCTCCACCACTTAGTCAGGGCCACTTTGACAGCATTACCGCTTGTCAGGTGGCCCTTTTCTATGCCCTTATCATGTGGCAGTAGTGGCACGGGGTGGCCCTGGGCGTCGTCATGTGACTGTACCGGGTACGACTGCGACTATGGGTTTGCCTGGACGGTCTCAGGTGATCTGTACCCAAACCGTACCGGCGGTCATGCTCTCCTGGGGTGTGGGACATCCCCGGGAACCCGGGCAATGCCCTTCGTCGGAAGCTCAACGCTCATTCGGTATTTCGCTGAGCGATACGAATTGCTGTGTGCATCCGGTGACCGGGGCTGGATCTGTCTGCGGCAGTGAGCGTCGTCGGCGCGCTCTGGCGATAGGCCATGGTGGTCGTGGCTCGTACCGGCAAGTCAGTAGCGTGCAGTTCCTAGTGGGACCGGGTTTTCGCGACCTCACCTGGCGGCACTCAGTTGTGCAGGCGATACCCTTCTAACATGTTCGCCACGACACAAGGGGCCAATCATGGATGACGTGACAGCGCTCCAACGTCTCATCGCAAACCGGCAACGGGACCTCAACGCCCCGAGCCTCATCGCGATGTACCGTGCGGCAAACCTGCCCAAGGGTGCCATCACATACGAGACCCTGCGTCGTATGGCGACAGGGCGGCAGCGGTCCATTCGTGGGGATCAAACCTATGAGGACCTGTCGACCATCCTCCGGGTGAGCGTTGATGACGTGAAATCGGCAGAGGCCGGATACACGCCCATTGGGGGATGGGAGCGGTACGAGCGGCTCAACGCCGAGGAACGGAAGGCCGTCGAGGGCGTCATGGACGCCATTCTCGCGGCACGGGAAGCAGGAGGTAGCAGTGATGACCGGCGATCTGAGGCTCAGAAGAGCCCATTGCTAGGGGATGTTGCATCCCTTGACATGATGGGCCTGGCGGCTGATGAAGCCCCCGGCCCGACCGACCGGGAGCGCATGGAGGCGCAGTGGGGCGATGACCCCGCCTGACCCGTGGGCTGAACTACGCACCATGCCGCACATCGACCTCGTGTGGGGAGGTCTGCCTGCCGGGTGGCGTGGAGCCACCGACGGACGCCCATCTGGCTGTCAGCCAGCCTCACACAGCGGGGACGACGTTCGACGCTGGCCCACGAGCGGACCCACATTCGGCTGGGGCCTCTTGACAGCCCAGCCGCCAGCATGCGAGGAGCGGGTCAAGGTCGCCACAGCCCGATGGCTGCTACCCGACCTGACTGCCATGTCCGACGCCATATCTGACTCGACACCCGAGAATGCCGCCCTGAGCCGGTGGGTTACAGACGACATCCTCACCACCCGACTAGCACGCATCATTGCCGGTGAGCGTGACCACATGAGCCGCATCGCGGCGGCATGAGCAGAGATAGGACATGTCCGAGAAAAATGCACCGACCGTTGACGGCAACACCAAGAAGGGATGCCTGGCGCTCATCGTGATAGCCGTCATCCTCGTTGGCATCATCGGGTCATGCGGAGGCCATGACGACAAGGCCATCAAGGCGGACTCTACGACGTCTCAGACGACACAGGCCACAACGCCGAAGCCATCGCCAACGACACCGACGGCGAGCCCTAGCCAGAGCGCCGCACAGATCGCGCCGAAGGTCAAGGCGTCGGTCCTGGAGAATCTCATGGTCAAGAGCTTTCAGGACACCTGCGGCACTGAAATAGCGTGGGCGTGCGCCATCGCTGACATGACAGACGGCTCGAAGGGAGTCGTGGAGGTGCACGTCCAAGAGAAACTCTCTCGCGACGAGGCCAAGACCATTGCGCATCACGTCATGTTGATGTCGTGTGCAACGGTGCCCGACGTGGAGTGGGTCGCCGTGCTGGACACATCCGGTGGCACGCGAGCCCAGATTCAGCGGTCGGCCCTCAAGCCGACGTGTACCGCCTGACCGGTGGCTGTCCAAGATTTATGATGCGAGCGAGGTTGAAAGAGGGAGAAGCAATGTCCAACCAGTACCCCACCACGGGTCCCAGCACTAACGAGAAGGGCAAGAAGGCGAAGGGTTGGGGCTGCGCCGCCATCGTGGTGGCTGCCATCATTGCCCTCGCATCTATTGCGGGAGGCGACAACGGCGACAACGCTGCCAGCCCGAGCGACACCTCAACCTCAGAGGTGCTTACGGAGACGCAGGAGGTCGAGGATACGTCGACATCCGAGGATGCGTCGACCGACGTGGCTAGCGACGCGAGTACGGAAGCGACTGAGGAGGAGGCGCCCGATGCGACTGTCGACGCCACCGCAGCGGAGACTGAGGAAGCTTCCGCCGAAGAGGCCGATGTTCCGATCGAATACCAGAACGCCCTAGCGATGGCCCAGGATTACAGCGACACGATGTTCATGTCCAAAAAGGGCATTTACGACCAACTGACAAGCGAGTATGGTGAGAAGTTCCCAGCTAAAGCAGCGCAGTACGCGGTAGATAATGTCGACGCCGACTGGAACGCCAACGCTCTGGCAATGGCCAAGGACTACCAGGAAACGATGAACATGTCCAAGGCTGCGATCCGCGACCAGCTGGCGAGCGAGTACGGTGAGCAATTCACCAAGGCCCAGGCGGACTACGCGGTCAAGCATCTACCGTGAGCCAGTGACTTGGCTGTCCAGGATTTGTGGCGTGACCGTCACGGCAACCCGACACGGCGTGATGGTCGCGGGAAGCGTTACCGGGTCGTCGTGCCGGGTTGGCCGTCGACGGCATGCCGCACCAAGGCCGAGGCCGACCGGCTGCACGCTATCCGGCTCACGACAAAGCCCCCGCGCCCCGAGGATGGGCGCACTGTCGGGGAGTTGGTGGGCGTGTGGCTGGACGGGAAGCGCGGCCTGAGCCCCAAAGGTTTCGCGGCAGCCGAGCTGGCGGCCTCCTATGTGCGTGACCGCTGGGCGGACGTGGCGCCCGGAGACGTTGATGCCGCCGACGTGCAGGCGTGGCTGGCGTCGCTGCGCTCAGCCAAAGGCCCCGCGTCGGCGTCACTCAAGCACAAGGTGTTGCAGTGCATCCGGGGGCGCTGGCTGGCAGGGTCGATCTGGCGTCAGTGTCAGTACCGCGCGAGGTGCGCCGAGACGTGCACCCGTTGAGCATGGGCGAGCTGCGAGCTCTGGCCGACGAGATTGACCAGGGCCGCGATGTGCCGGTGCCTGCGTCGGTACTGGCGATGCTCGATCTGTCCCGCGACCCGGCTGAGCCGTTGGTGCGCGGGGCACGTGGTGGGCGGCTGCACGAGGATTCATGGCGGGGTCGGCAGTTCCGTCCGGCCTGTGACCGGCTGGGCTGGGATGGGGTGCGTATCCACGATCTGCGGCACACGGCTGCTTCGCTGGCCATCGCCAGTGGGGCCGACGTCAAGACCGTGCAGCGGATGCGCGGGCATGCGTCGGCGACGATGACACTGGACCTGTACGGGCATCTGTGGGATCGGGGGCTGGATGATGTGGCGGATCGCATGGACGCCATGATGACAACCAGGGACCGTACCCAATCCGTACCGTTGTCTCCTGACTAGGCGTGACGGCTGCTTTGAAAGGCAGTAGGTCAGGGGTTCGAATCCCCTATGCTCCACGTTTGAACGAGGAGACAGGTTCGTCCTCGACGCCTTTTTCCTCGGTCACAAGATCTTGAATGAGATCGCAGCGCCGATGTCGGTGGCACGTCCAGATCCAGCATGTCGAGGTCCAGGGCGGGGAAACCATGATCGTGATCACGACACTCGAGCCTCGTCGCGGCTCCCTTGAATGACCGGCAAACCCGTCGCAAGGACTGTTTCGGCATGTTGTCGTAGGCGGTTCACACCCTGACGCTCCTCACTGACGCAGCACACACCGTCCAGACGGGGCGAGACATCCGGCTACCCCAGGGATAACGCCCCTAGTCCCTGCGACGCGCACCAAGACACCTCATACGAAACACTCAAAAAAGGGATCTTCCATCAGACCCGATCAGCGCTATCGTGGAACCAGTTGAAGTTCACCGGAGAACTTCCGGCGAAGTCGTATGAGGAGTGAATCATGACGAACTTCCAAAAGATCTATCAGCGCAGCTTTCCGGTCAGCCCGGATGGCAACCCCTTCGTCCATAACGATCTTGGGCGTTACACCATGAACCACCCCGTGCCCCCGGACGGCATCGCTGAGCGCAAGGCGTACCTGGTCGGCTCTGGTATCGCTGCTCTGACGGCAGCCGTCCTCCTCATCCGCGACGCGAAGATGCCAGCCGAGAACATCACAATCCTCGAGGAGCTGCACCAGCCCGGCGGAGCCTTCGACGGTAACGGCGACACGGAGAAGGGCTTCATCGCCCGTGGCGGTCGTGAGATGGAGCAGCACTTCGAGTGCTTCTGGGACGTTATGAAGGACATCCCCGCACTTGAGATGCCTGAGCCCTACAGCGTCATGGACGAGTTCCGCATCGTCAATGAGAACGATCCGAACGTCAGCCACTGCCGCATCATCAACAACCAGGGCCAGAAGCGCTCGGCCTACAAGATGGGCATCAACAAGAAGGGGCAGCTCGCTGTTATCAAACTCCTGCTGGCCAAGGAGTCCGACACCTACTACAAGTCCATTGAGGACTGGTTCGACGACGACTTCCTGAACTCCACCTTCTACACGCTGTGGAAGACGATGTTCGCCTTCGAGCAGTGGCAGTCCCTGACCGAGTTCAAGCGCTACATGCACCGCTTCCTGCATCTGCTGCCCGGCTTCTCCGACCTGTCCTGCCTGCGCTTCAGCCGTTACAACCAGTACGACTCCTTCGTCGTCCCGCTGGTCAAGTGGCTGACCGAGCAAGGTGTGAATTTCCAGTACGACACCTTGGTCTACGACGTCGACCTGGAGATCACCGCCCACCGCAAGGTCGCCCGAGGCATCCTGTGGCGCGACAAGGATGGCGGCGAGCACCGCATCGACATGGCCCCGACGGACCTTGTCTTCGTGACGAATGGTTCCCTCACCGAGAGCACCGGCTACGGTGACATGGACCATCCCGCCCCCTACAACAAGGACGAGGTCGCCGGTTGGGAGCTGTGGCGCAACCTGGTTCGTCGCTCCCCCGTGTTCGGTCGCCCCGACGTCTTCTGCAGCGATGCCGACAAGACGGTGTGGCAGTCGATCAGCTTCAACTTCATCGGTGAGGACCACCCGTTCCTGCAAAAGATCCGTGAGCTGACGGGCAACGATCCGTTGTCCGGCCGCACGGTCACCGGCGGCATCATCACCGCCGAGGATTCCTCGTGGTGTGTCTCCCTGACGATGAACCGTCAGCCGCAGTTCCACGGCCAACCGAAGGACTGGGGCGTCGCCTGGGCCTACGGCCTGTACCCGTTCGAGAAGGGCGACATCGTCAAGAAGTCGATGCTGGAATGCACCGGCGAGGAGCTGCTCAAGGAGTACTGCTACCACTTCGGCCTGCTCGACCAATTCGAAGAGATCAAGGCCCGCACCAAGGTTCGCATTGCGACGATGCCGTGGATCACCGCCTTCTTCATGCCTCGTGGCAAGGGAGATCGCCCGGAGGTCATCCCCGACGGTTGCGTCAACCTGGCCTGCCTGGGCCAGTTCGTCGAAACCCCGGATGACTGCATCTTCACCACTGAGGGCTCGGCCCGTACCGCAATGATGGCCGTGTACGGTCTGCTCAACCTGGACCGTGACATCCCGCCGATTTGGCCTGCCCAGTACGACATCCGCGCACTGCTGGCCTCTGCCAAGACTCTCAACGACGGCAAACTGCCCGGCGGTCGGATGCTGTCGTTGCTGCTGCGCAACACCTACTACGAGGACATCCTGCCGTGACGCGCTGATGCCTTGACATCCTGACAGTGCAGTTTCGGGGCGGTCGCGGTTGAATGACACCGTGACCGTCCTGAATGTCTCCTCGACCCCACTCCCCGTCACGAGGCGCCGTGACCTGCTCATGGCCGACGTCCCGGCATCTCGTCTGGTCATTGCCTGCGACGCCATCGGCGGAATCGGTCCACGTCCTGACGACTCCTACCCGGCCGACCCGGTTTGGTGCGCCCATCTGGGAGCGCGGGTGCCCCTCCTGGAGGTGCTGTGCGCCGGTGCCCGTCCCCTCATCCTCGTCAACACCCTGTGCCAGGACGAGGAGTCGGCACGTCCCATGATCGAGGAATTCCGACGCTGTGCGATCGCCGCCGGGATTGACCCCTCCGCAGTGACGGGATCGACGGAGGACAACGTCGCGACGACCCAGACCGGGATTGGCGTGACGATCATCGGCGTCATGGCAGAAGGAGAACTTCCCAAGGCCCATGACGGTGACGTCCTGGTGTGCATCGGCGCTCCCATCTCAGCCCCTGACGACGACGTTTCCCCTGGCCGACGCGAGATCGTGGCCGTCGGGGAGGTTCGCGAGCTGGTGGCCTCGGGGAAGGTTCACGACTGCGTCCCGGTGGGTTCTCACGGGGTGGCGTGGGAGGCCGAGCAGCTTGCCTCCACTGCTGGGCTGCGGGCCACCTTCCTCGACACCGAGGTTGACCTGGCCCACTCCGGCGGGCCGTCGACCTGCCTCGTGGTGGCCTGTGATGAGGGTGACGTCGAGAAGCTGCGCGGTGTGGTGGCTCCGGAACGGCCATGGGAGATCATCGGCCGGCTGACGTCGGGGTCCTGAATCGTCGACAGGTGACGACCCGGATCTGCCGGGACAATGTCAGGTGTCCTCCCACCTCATGGCCGGGCCCATCCGTGGCCAAGTGCGTATGCCATACCCCCTGCTCATCGCCGGTGTCATGGGGTGTTAATCTTCGGTTGCCTCAATATCGGATTCGGTTTGGGGCACTCCTCAGTGAGCGAAGTCGGTGGGAATCCGACACTGTCGCGCAACGGTGATGCCTCACAGCTCAGTCCGGTCGACTCCCTGCGGAGTGGCAAGTAACGACTCTCGCCGTAGGAGTCTGCCGGGCACACGACACGCGTGCCACAACGGTTCCTGCGGCATGACCGCAGGAAGAACCGCGTGAGTACTTCGAAGACCGCACCGAGAACGATCTCGGCCCTCATCACCCTCCTCATTGCGCCCAGCCTCGCGCTGGCCGGATGCTCGAACTCCGGCGACAAGACCACCTCGGGCGACAAGCCGGCAGCATCGACCACCGCCAATACCGGTGGCAATATGTCCGGGTGCATCAAGTCGGGGTCCTTCGACAAGAACCAGGACTACTTCCCCGACAAGGTGACCTTCACCGGGGCGAAGCAGGCGAAGGTCAGCTACCACAAGTCCTACAAGGTCATGACGCTCGGCCAGGGGAAGTCTGCACAGACCCTTGTCCTGCTGCAGTGTGGAGCTCCCAAGCCGTCCCTGACCGGTGACCTCGCCAAGGCCAAGGTCATCAACGTGCCGGTCAAGAGGGTTGCCGCTTCCTCCACCACGCAGGTGCCGGTCTTCCAGACTCTCAACTCGTTGGACACCATCGTCGGCGTCAACCAGCTCAAGCAGATTTACCACGGCCCGGCTCGCGAGGCCCTTGAGGCCCGTCACGTCCCCAGCTATGGATCCTCCCAGATGACCAGCGACCCGGAGAAGATCATCGCCCTCAAGCCCGACGTCGTGCTGGCCGCCAGTTCCGCCATCGAGGAGTTCAAGCAGGTCGAGTCGGCAGGCATTCCCGTACTGCAAGACCTTGACTACCTTGAGTCCGATCCCTTGGCCCGGGCTGAATGGATGAAGACCTACGGCATCCTCCTCAACAAGGAGAAGGATGCCACCAAGACCTACGACGACATCGCCAAGCGCTACAACGAGGTCGAGGAGAAGGCCAAGAACGCCACGGCCAAGCCCAGTGTTCTCGTCGGCCAGGAGACGAAGGGCCAGTGGTACGTGCCCGCCGCTGATTCCTACATGGTCCGGTTCATGACTGACGCCGGTGCCACCAACGCCATGGGGAAGGCCGTCACCGGAACGGGAAGTACCCCGACTGATTCCGAGGTCGTCTTCAAATACGGGTCGATGGCTGATTTCTGGCTCAACGGCAACTACATGGCCCGCACCACGTGGCACTCCAAGGCTGACGCCCTCAAGCAGAACCCTCGCTACGGCAACCTGTCGGCATTCAAGGCAGGCAAGGTGTGGAACCCGACCAAGCGAACGGCTCCCGACACCGGCAACGACTTCTGGCAGTCCGGAGTCGTCCAGCCTGACGTCGTCCTCAAGGACCTCACCTACATCTTCCACCCCGAGCTCATGTCCGGGTACACCCCGTACTACTACCAGAAACTCGGCTGAGCCCTCCGCCCACTCTGTGCGGCGTGATTTCAATACTGGAGCACAAGAATGACCATCAACCGTCGGATCGCGGGGCTGGCCGCGATCGCCCTGACCCTCGCCACCCTCACCGGCTGTTCACAGTCCTCCCCAACCGGGAAGGACTCGGACTCAGCCTCCAAGGCGTCCTCGAGTTCGCAGGCCCAGCAAGGCTGCATCAAGGACTTCGACTCCTCGAAGGATTACTTCCCCGACAAGGCGACGTTCAGTGACGCCCGGGGCCTCACCGTCAGCTATCACAAGTCCTACAAGGTGGTGACGGTCAAAACCCCGTCGAACACCTCGAAGAAGGAGACCACGTACGTCCTGGTGCAGTGCGGTGCCCCGCAACCAAAACTGGACGGGGACCTCGCCCAGGCTCAGAAGATCACCATTCCCACCACCAGGGTTGCCCTCGGGTCAACCACCGGGCCGATGAAGTTCCAGATGATGAACAAGCTGGACTCCGTGGTCGGAATGACCAGCGTGGACAAGGTCGGTGACCCGAAGACCCGTCAGGCCCTCAAAGACCACAAGGTCGCTGACTTCGGCGTCGGGGACGAGACCACCGAGGTCAACACCGAGAAGCTGGCCGCTCTGCGCCCTGACCTGTTCATCATCAGCGGCCACGACGACCCCAGCAAGTTCGCCAAGGTCAAGGAGATGGGCACACCGGTGGTCGCCGAGCCTGACTTCCTCGAGAACACCCCGCTGGGACGGGCTGAGTGGATCAAGTACGACGCACTTTTCGTCAATGCCGAGAAGGCTGCCAACGCAAAATACGACGACATCGCCAAGCGTTACCACGAGACGACCAAGCTGACGGCCAACGTCACGACGCGACCCAGCGTGCTCTACGGCTACCAATTCAAGGGAGTCTGGTACATCAAGTCCAACGAGAACTACTCCATCCAGTTCCTGCGTGACGCCGGCGGCGAGTACGTCTTCAAGGACGTCCACGGGGTGACCTCGTCGAAACTGGACACCGAGACGATCCTCAAGAAGGCCCATGACGCCGACTTCTGGATCGACGGCCAGATCAACGAGTCGCAGAAAGCGTCGATCCCGACCATCGTCAAGGACGATCCGCGCATGAAGACCCTCAAGCCGGTGCGCAACGGCAACGTCTGGAACGGCGTCCTGCGTGACGACCCGAAGCACGGCAACGACTATTGGCAGACCGGGGTCGTCCGGCCTGATCTGGTGCTGGCAGACCTGTCGGCCATCCTGCACCCCGAACTCAGTAAGAACCACACGTTCACCTTCTACAAGAAGGCACCGGCCAAGTGACCACGACACAGCGGACGACGCATCGGCGGCGAGGGCTGCCGCTGCCCGTCCGTTTCGTGATCCTCGCGGTCATCTTCATGCTCGTGGCGATCGCGGGACTGGCTCTGGGATCGGTGAACATTCCCATCAATGACGTCATGACGGTCATCACCGGGGGCACCGACGTCGACCCGGTCTCCCTGACGATCGTCCATGACGTCCGGGAGCCGCGCACCATCACCGCCCTGCTCGTCGGGGCAGCTCTGGGGATCGCCGGGTTGGAGATGCAGACCCTGTTCCGCAATCCACTGGCCGACCCCTATGTGCTCGGCATCTCCTCGGGTGCCAGCCTCGGCGTCGCCCTCGTCGTTCTCGGCACGGCGTCGTCGGTGGGAGCGGCGACCTTTGCCTCCGGGCTGGGCATCGGACCCGACTTGTTGATCATGGTGGCGGCGGCCCTGGGGGCGGCCGTCGTCCTGTTCATCGTCATGCTGGCAGGACGATTCATCACCTCCTCGACGATCCTGCTGCTGCTCGGCGTCATGATCGGGTATTTCGTGTCCTCGGGAGTCACCGTCCTGTTGTCACGGGCCAGCCCTGAACTGGTCGCCCAGTACACCCGCTGGCAGTTCGGCAGCTACCACGGCGTCACCTGGGAAAACCTCAAAGTGATGGTTCCGATCATGGTCGTCATGATCCTGGCAAGCCTCTTCCTCGCCAAACCCCTCAACGCCCTGTTACTGGGGGAACGGTACGCCCAGACGATGGGGATGAACCTCAAGGCGGTGCGCTGCCTGCTGGTAGCCAGCACCGCCATCCTCGCCGGGGCGGCCACGGCCTTCTGCGGGCCGATCAGCTTTCTCGGCATCGCCATCCCTCATCTCACCCGAGGGGTGCTCGGCACGGCAGATCACCGCCACCTGCTGCCCGGTTGCATCCTCACCGGTGGTTCCTTGGCCCTCATGGCCGACATCCTGGCCCAGTTGCCAGGCGACGACGTCCTGCCCGTCAATGCCGTCAATGCGGTCTTTGGTGCCCCGGTCGTCATGATCATTCTCATCCGTTGGTATCGGAATGCGGAGGCGACATGACCGGGCTGGCCCTGAACAATCTGTCGGTCGGGTACGCCTCGGGCCGCCATGTCGCGACGGTGCTTTCCGGGGTGACGGGGTCGGTGGAGGCTGGCCGGATGGTCGGGCTGGTCGGGCCGAACGGGGCCGGCAAGTCAACCCTGCTGCGATCAGTGGCCGGGTTGCAGCCGGTTTTGGGAGGCGAGGTGTCCCTCAACGGCACCCCGACCGCCACGATGTCGCGCCGTCAGATCGCCCAGACCCTCTCGACGGTGTTGACCGACCGGATCTCGGTGGCTCGCCTCACCTGTCGCGACATCGTCTCGCTGGGACGTCATCCCCATTCCGGGATCGGGGGACGACTGCGACCCCATGACCACGCCGTCATCGACGAGTCCTTGGCTGCGGTGGGTGCCACCGAGTTGGCCGACGCCTTCGTCGGGGAATTGTCGGACGGACAGCGTCAGCGGGTCATGGTGGCTCGGGCGCTGGCCCAGGAGCCGTCCATCCTGCTGCTCGACGAGCCGACGTCTTTCCTTGATCCGCCAGGCCGTATCGCCCTGCTCGGAATGCTGCGCCACGTGTGTACGACAAGGGATATTGCCGTCGTGGTGTGCAGCCACGACATCGAGCCGGTGATGCGGTACGCCGACACCCTGTGGGTGGCTGGACGCGGCACTGAGGTGACGATGGGGGCGCCTGAGGACCTGGCCCGTGCCGGCGCCCTCGAGGACGCTTTTCGCACCGAGGGGATCGCCTTCGACCTCCACACCCTCACCTTCTGGCAGTCGGACGAGGGGCGCCCCACGGCGCAGGTGGTGGGGTCGGGGGCCGACGCCGATCTGGCCCGCCACACCCTGACACGGTCGGGATATTGGGTGGTTGAGGACCCTGCCGACGCCGGGGTGACGGTGACTGTCACTGACGGTGGTTGGTCTGTGAATGGCCAGATGGTCGCAACCCTGTCCGAGCTGCATGATCATCTCGTTGGCCGCCAGCGGGAAGACAGCCGGTCATGACCGTCCGCTACCTGGTGTTGTGGCCCACCGCCGCCTGCGACTTGGCCTGCCCCTACTGCTACCGACGGGATCGTCGGGGTGGTCGAATGCCGACCGAGGTCGCCGATGCGGCCCTCGACCTTGTCGCCGAGGGGGTTCGGAGCACCGGGCAGCCGGCCCACGTGCAATTGGCCGGTGGGGAGCCCACCCTGGTGCCCGGTCTCATCGAGCACGTCACCGAGCGGGTTGCTGGCATCCGGGGTGGCCGGGTCACCTGCGGTATCCAGACCAACGCGGCACGCCTCGACGACGACATGATTGCCACGCTCACACGGCTTCGCGTGCGTGTTGGGGTAAGTGTTGACGGTCCACCGCAGGTGCAGGAAAGGGCCCGCGGTTCGGCGGCCCGGACCTTCCGGGGTCTGCTCGCCCTGGCTCGGGCTGACGTCCCGGTGCGAGTGACGACGGTGCTCTCGGCCCTCAACGTCGACCACCTCGACGAGCTGGCCGTCACCCTGGGCGGGCTCCCCAACGTCACCGGGTTCGGCCTTGACCCGCTGGTGGGTATCGGCAGCGCAGCCGGTCGGGCCGACCTCGTCCCCTCCGACGAAGCGGTCGTCGCCGGGATCAGTGCCCTGCATCGACGCCTCGCCCAGGTCAACGCCATGCGAGCCAAACCCCTTGTGTGGCGGGAATTGGAAACCGTCCGCGCGGCTTTGCGTCGCCGCCCAGCAAACTCCCCGACCACCGTCGACCCCTCCGGTCGGACCCTGCTGCCAGTGTCGGTGTCCAACCGCCCCTACTGCCACGCTGCTGTCGGGGAATCGATGGCGGTGGCCCCGGACGGTGGCGTCTACCCCTGCTCCCAATCCGTCGGGGACCCGGCTTCCCGGGCTGGAACCATCTACGACGTCGACTGGGAGCGGCTCACGAAGCGCTTCTCCCAGGACGTCCACACCTTGCGCGGACCGTGTCACCGCTGTGCCCTATCGGGACGCTGCCCCGGCGACTGCCCCTCGCGCGTCGAGGCCACCACCCTCGCCGACCCAGACCACACTCGCACCCCGCTGACCTGCCTCATCGACGACACCCTCGCCCGTCTGGAGACCGCATCATGACTACTCTGTGCTTCTTCTCAGCCACCGGAGGCGAACTGACCCTCGTCAGCCAGGCCCTCTCACGGATGAAAGCTGATGGCCTCGACGTCACCCTCTTCGGGCGCACCAAGGACCAACTCACCGATCCGGAGCTGTCTCGCGCCTTTGCCAGGGCCGCCGCTCGCAGCGACGCCGTCATCTTGAGTCTCCACGGCGGGACGGGATCGTGCCCAGCATGGTCCGACCTACTCGAAGCATGGCAGGACCGTCGCGACTCTGGGCTGTCCCTGCCGTGGATCCACATCCAACCCACCTCCGGTGACGACGACGGTCTCCTCGCCGCCCAGGACTGGGCCGACGGTCTGGATGACGGCACCTGGACCGGGCTCGTCGGTCTGCTGGCCATGAGTGGTCCGGACAACGTCGAGGCGGCGCTTCGTGTCCTCGTCGACCGTGTCAATGGCGGGAACACGCCCGTCCCTGATGTCGTCCCTGCTCCCACCGAGGGAATCTGGCACCCGCGTCACGGTCTGTTCACCAGCCTGGCCGAGTACCAGCACCATCTGGACCCCGACCGTCCCACCGTCGGGATCACCTTCCCGCGCAGTTACTGGCTGGAGCACAACACCGCACACATCCAGGCCCTTGTTGAGGCCATCGAGGATCGTGACGCCAACACCATTCCTTTCTTCTGCCTGCGTCTGCCCGACGACCAGCGCGGGAATATGGGAATGGCCCAAACCCTCACAACCTTGCTGCACGATGAGGAGGGCAACCGGGTCGTCGACACCCTCATCGACGTTCACGGCATGTCGATGACGGCTGGTGTCCCCGCCAACGCCGACGCCTACCCTGACCTTGGCGTCAGCGTGTTGCACGCCCTCACCTCCTACGCGCCACGGGAAATGTGGGAGGCCACCGCCCAAGGCATGGGGTCGATGGACATCGCCACCCAGGCCGCGCAGCCAGAGTTTGACGGGGCCCTCATCACCAAGTTCCTCGCGACCCGGGAGGCCGACGAGGTCGACGAACTCACCGGGGCCGCCGTCCCCCGCATGGTCCCGGTACCGGGACGCCCCGAGGCGATGGCCGAGCTGGCACTGTCGTGGGCGCGTCTGGCCCGCACGCCGGCCAGCCAGCGCAAGGTCGCCATCGTCTTCCACCACCATCCGCCGCGCAATGACCGGATTGGCTGCGCAACGGGCCTGGACACGTTCGAGTCGGTGCGCCAGCTGCTCATCCGGATGGCCGAGGAGGGGTATGACGTTCCCGAACAGTTCGACCATGCCGACGACATCGCCCAGGTGCTGCTGTCCTGTCTGACCTGTGACCAGCGCTGGCTGACCCCCGAGCAGATGCACGAGCGCGCCGAGGCCCACGCTGACCTGGAGACCTCCCGCCCGTGGTATCGGGCACTGCCTGAATCCGTGCGGGAGTGCATGGACCGCAACTGGGGGCCGCATCCGGGGACCCTGTTCGTCCATGACGACGAGTTCTCCTTCGCCGGTCACCTCGACGGCAATGTCTTGCTGACGATCCAGCCCCCGCGCGGGAATTTCGAGGCCGTCACGGATGCGGCCATCCACGACCCGGTGTTGCCTCCCCCGCATCACTACCTGGCCCATTACCGCTGGATTCGTGACGTCTTCAAGGCCGATGCCGTCATCCACGTCGGCACCCACGGCAGTCTGGAATGGCTTCCCGGCAAGGGGGTGGGCCTGTCGCAGGAGTGTTACCCGGAGCTCGCCCTGGACCGCATGGTCAACATCTACCCGTACATCATCAACAATCCCGGCGAGGGCACCCAGGCCAAGAGACGCAGCGCCGCCGCCCTCATCGACCATCTCACCCCGCCCATGCGTCAGGCGGGTCTGTATGACTCCACCGCGCAGATCGACCGGATCCTGCGCGAGCACGCTGGGGCGCAGTCGCACAGCCCAGAGCGCGCCCGTCTCGTCGCCGAACAGGTGTGGGACGCCGTCGTCGAAGCCGGTCTGGACACGGATCTGGGTCTGAGCGCCGAGGATGTCGACACCGACCCCGTCGCACTGCTCGACAAGGTCCACCACCACCTGCTCGAGTTGCAGGACCGCGAGATCTCCGACGGTCTGCACGTGCTCGGACAACTCGTGGCAGGCCACGACGACCCCGCTGCCGCCGAGGTGGAGTACGTTGCCCAGTTGACCCGTCATCCCAATGGCCAGGTGCCCTCCCTGCGGGAGGCGGTGTTGGATGCCTGGGGGACGAGTCTTGAGGAGGTCAGTGCCAAGGCTGGCCAGCCGGTCACCGTCACCGCTGATCTGCCTCAGGGCCTGACCGGGCGCGAGATCATGGCGGCGGCCCACCACCAGTGCGTCGACCTGCTGGCCCCAGTCGTCTCCTGCTACCGCGGCGGATGTTTTGACGCCGACAAGGCCCACGACCTGGCCGTCCAGCTGTGCCGGGAGCAGCTCGGTGTCTACCGAGGTGACGTCGTCAAGACCCTCACCTGGGTCATGACCGACCTCATGCCGCGCCTGGACGCCACCCAGGACGAGATCGAGTCGATCATGACCGCCTTGGACGGTGGATTCGTCTCCCCCGGGCCGTCGGGGGCACCCAGCCGAGGTAACGCCCACATCCTGCCGACCGGGCGGAACTTCTTCTCCCTTGACCCCGAGACCATGCCCACCCCGACGGGATGGCGGGAAGGGGTCGAGCTGGCAGACCAATTGCTTGCCGAATACGCCGAGGCCCACCCCAACCAGCCCTGGCCGCGCACCGTCGGGATCGTGGTGTGGGGAACAGCCAATATGCGTAGCGGTGGAGCCGACGTCGCCAAGATCTTGTACCTCATGGGAGTTCGGCCGGTCTGGGCGTCATCTGGCCTGGTCAGCGGGCTGCAGATCATTGATCCGGCTGAGCTGGGGCGTCCTCGTATCGACGTCTCCCCGCGCATCTCGGGACTGTTCCGCGATGCCTTCCCCAACCTCGTCGAGATGGTCGACCAGGCAGTCCGGATGGTCGCCGCCCTACCGGAGGCTGACGAGGACAACCTGCTGCGCGCCCACGTCGAGGCCGACGTCGCCGACATGATCGCCCGTGGGGTCGACGTCGAGCAGGCTCGTCGCAAGGCCACCTTGCGGGTCTTTGGTTGCCCGCCCGGCGGATACGGTGCTGGTGTGGAGGAACTCATCGAGACCAAGGCATGGCAGGACAAGTCCGATCTGGGCCGGGCCTACATCGCTGCTTCCTCCCACGCTTACGGTGAAGGGGTGTTCGGAGACGTCGAGACGGAGAGGTTCACCGCTGCCCTGTCGCGGATGGACGCCACCGTCAAGAACGAGGACACCCGCGAGTACGACATGCTCAGCTGCACCGATTTCTACAACTATTACGGCGGACTCATCGCCGCGGCGACGACGGTGCGCGGCGAGGCACCCATGTCCTTCGTGGAAGATTCCTCGGATCCGGCCCGGATAGCCACACGGACGACCACCGAGGAGGCCAGACTCATCCTGCGCTCCCGGATCCTCAACCCGTCGTGGATCGAGGGCCTGCAACGTCACGGGTACAAAGGGGCCGGGGACCTGTCCAAGGTGCTCGACATCCTCATCGGCTGGGATGCCACCGCCGACGTCATCGACGACGGCCTGTGGGAGAAGGTGGCGCGTCGATACGCCCTCGACCCCGCCATGCAGGAATGGTTCCGTGAAGTCAACCCGCACGCCCTGCACAACATCGTCGACAAACTCCTCGACGCCGCCCAGCGCAAGGTCTGGGAGGCCGACCCCAGCACCGTCGAGGAGCTGCAGGACACCTACGCCGACATCGAGGGAACCATCGAAGAGGTCTCCGACGACCCGCACCCGGCCGGTGATCCGACGGCATCGGCGTCGATGAACGCTGACGGTGGGCTCAACTTGGCAGACCTGGGGTTGGCCTGATGACCTACCCATTCACCGCCATCGTCGGGCAGGACGAGACGAAACTTGCACTGCTGCTGTGTGCGGTCAACCCCCGCATCGGCAGAGTCGTGCTCAGCGGTGAAAAGGGCACGGCCAAGTCGACGGTGGTGCGTGGCCTGGCAGAACTGCTGCCGAGTCACGTGATGAGGACGTTGGCCCTGGGGACCACCGAGGACCGCCTCGTCGGGGGACTCGATCTGGAGGCCACCCTGACCTCGGGACGCCCGGTGCTCCAACCGGGGCTGCTGAGCGAGGTCGACGGCGGGGTGCTCTACGTCGACGAGGTCAACCTCCTCGACGACCATCTCGTTGACCTCGTCATCGACGCCTGCGCCGGAATCGTGCGAGTCGAGCGCGAGGGGCTGACGGCTACTCTGGCAAGCCGTTTCGTCCTGGTCGGGACGATGAACCCGGAGGAGGGGGCACTGCGACCCCAACTACTCGACCGGTTCGGACTGTGCGTCGAGGTACACGGCGAAGCCGATCCACGGACCCGCGCCGAGATCATGCGACGCCGACTCGCCCATGACGCTGACCCCGCAGCCTTTCTCGCTCAATGGCAGCACGACCAGGATCGTCAGGCAGCCGCCATCGAGAAGGCCCGCGGGATGGTCGGCGGGGTACGCCTCGACGAGGTCGTCACCGAACTCATTTGCTCGCTGTGCGGGCACAACCACGTCGCGGGCCACCGGGCCGACATCGTCATGGCGGAGGCCACCCGTGCGCACGCTGCCCTGGCCGGCCGTGGGATCGCCACCGAGGACGACGTGCTGGCGGTCAGCGAGATGGTGCTGCGGCATCGTCGCCGTGACGAGACCCCCTCCGACCCGCCACCGCCACCACAGCCCCAGCAAGAGCAGCCTGAGTCACCTGACCAACAGCCCGACCAGCCCGACCAGCCTGACCAGCCCGACCAGGGTCGCAGTGACGATGTGGAAAACGGGTCGCTGAACGAGGGTTCTGCCGCCCCACCTGGCAGCCAGGACGATCAGCAACGCGATGACCACACAGATCCTGGCGACCAGACCGATGGGCAGGACCAGTCGGACCGCCAGCCAGACTCCCAGGACCACCAGCCCGGGGAACAGGTCGCTGCCGTCGGGGACCCCTTCGCCGTACGACCACTGGAACCCGGCCAGGATCGTCTGGCCCGTCGCGCCTCGGGACGACGACTGCGCACCCGCAGCAAGGACCGACGCGGCCGTTACATCTCGGCTCGCCCCACGACCGTCCCCGACGACCTTGCCCTGGACGCCACCCTTCGTGCCGCTGCGGTCCACCAGAAATCGCGCCGCGCCGACCCCAACCGCCCCGCGATGGCGGTCCACGTCGAGCCGGCTGACTGGCGAGCCAAGGTGAGGACCGGACGGTCGGCCTCCTGCGTCATCTTCGTCGTCGACGCCTCCGGGTCGATGGGATCGCGAGGCCGGATGACCGCATCCAAGGGGGCTGTCCTGTCCCTGCTGCTCGACGCCTACGTCAAACGCGACCGGGTCTGCCTCATCAGTTTCCGTCGGAACCAAGCCGAGGTGCTGGTTCCGGTCACCTCCTCGGTCGAGGTGGCCCAGCGTGGCCTGGCCGAGCTTCCCATCGGTGGGCGTACTCCCCTGGCGGCAGGGCTCGTCAAGGCCTGTGAGATCGTCAGGCCCCTGCTACTCAAAGATCCCGGCCTGCGACCGCTGCTGGTGCTCGTCACCGACGGACGCGGCAACGTCGACCTGGACGGCACACCCAACGCCCGGGCCACTGACGAGGCGATTCGGGTGGCGGCCACAATCGGTACCGACCCACGCCTCAGCTGGGTGGTCATCGACACCGAGGACCCACGAGGCATCCAACTATCCCGGGCCAGCGACATCGCGACGGCCCTGGGCGGACCCTGCCTGCGCATCGACAACCTACGTGCCGACGACCTCGTCAACGTCGTCTCCCAACTCGACCCGACCCAACCTCGAAAGGACCGCTGACATGGCACAACGCCCCGTCTACCCCTTCTGCGCCATCGTCGGACAACAGGAGATGAAGCTGGCCCTCATCCTCGCCACGATCAGCCCCGATCTGTCCGGGGTGCTCATCCGTGGTGAGAAGGGGACGGCGAAGTCCACTGCGGTGCGCGGCCTGGCAGCCCTCCTCCCGGAGCACCAGGAGGTTCCCGGCGCCTACCACCTGTCCCCCGAGAAGTACCCGGCCCACGCCGCCGAGCTCGGCCTGCCCGAGCCCATGCCTGAGCCACGCACCGTCCAGGTGCCCGTCGTCGAGCTTCCGGTCGGCGCCACCGAGGACCGCGTCACCGGAACCCTCGACATGGAGACCGCCCTGCGCGAGGGCCGACGCCGCTTCGAGCCCGGTCTACTGGCCGCGGCCCACCGCGCGATCCTCTACGTCGACGAGGTCAACCTCCTCGACGACCACGTCGTCGACCTGCTGCTGGACTCGGCCGCGATGGGGGTCAACACCGTCGAGCGTGAGGGGGTCAGCATCACCCATCCGGCACGGTTCACCCTGGTCGGCACCATGAACCCCGAAGAGGGGGAACTGCGTCCCCAGCTCCTCGACCGATTCGGACTGTGCGTCACCGTCGGCGGGGAGGACGACCCTGACAAGCGCATCGAGGTCATCCGGCGTCGGCCGGCCTTCGAGGACGACCCGGCTGGTTTTTCTCGCACGTGGGAACAGGAAGGCCACACGCTCAGCGAGAGGATCGTACGGGCCACCGAGCTCGTCAAGGAGGTCCACATCGACGACGAGACCCTCATGACGGTCGCCCGCACCTGCATCAACGCGCACGTTGACGGCCACCGAGCCGACATCATGATGGTGAGGGCCGCGCGCACCCTGGCGGCGTGGAACGGGCGCACCGACATCACCGCCGACGACCTCTCCCAGGCCGCTCGGCTCGTCCTGCCGCACCGCATGAGGCGGCGCCCCCTCGAGTCGGTCGGCGGTCCGGGGCAAGCGTGATACGGACTCCCCGTCGGCACTGGCAGCCGACCCTGGGGTGGCTGCCACACATCCCGAAGCAGACCCCGCCACCCATTGATTCTCCTCTCATCGACGTTGACGAGGTCCACGACGGCCGGGCCGTGGTCCGTCAGATGTCGCATGACGGGAGACGATGGCTGCTGCCTGGCTCAGTCGCCTCCGCCTTCGTCAGCCTGGTGAATATCGGGGTGCCGATGGCCCTGGGCCGCGCCATTGATGACGGGGTCGTCGCCGCGAACGCTGCCGCACTGGCCGGATGGCTGGCCCTGGTGGCGCTGGCCTACGTGGTCCGCGCGGTGGCCCAGACGGTGCGCATGCAGACCAATGTCGGAGCTGGGCTGGCTGAGCACGATCTTCGCGTCCAAGCACTTGAACGCATCACGGCCCCGGAAGGAGTCGGCGGAAAGTCCCGCCTTCCCGGTGACCTGCTGGCAGTCGTCGTCACCGATGTTCGAGCGGTGTCTCGGGCCTTCATCGCCTTGACGTCGATACCGGGCAACGTCGTCACCCTGCTGGGCGCGCTCATCGCGATGGCCCTCATCAACGGTTGGCTGGTGGTGGCGACGGTGTGCATCGTCCCGCTGCTCATCGTGCTGTCGGTCAAGGGCGTCGCCCCGGTCAAGCGCAGTACCCGTCGGGAGCGACGAGCCGAGGCCGCCGTGGCTGGGTCAGCCGCCGATCTCACCAGCGGGCTGCGTGTCATCCAGGGCCTGTCGGCTCAACATCGCGCCACCGCGAGATTCCGTGCGGCGAGTCAGCAAGGGCTGGCAGCCACCCTGCGCAACCGTCGCATCAAGGGGGTCTACACCGGCACCATCAACGCTTCGGTCGGGGTTTTCATCACGGCGCTCACAGTGCTCGCCGGGTGGCTCACTCTCAAGGGTCACATCAGTGTCGGGGACCTCGTGACCGTGGTGGGTCTGGCGCAAACCCTCGGGCCTCCGCTTCGGGCTCTGGGTGTCGACACCGCGACCATGCTGGCCAGCGCCAACGCTTCGGGGGACAGGTTCTGTGAGCTGCGGGACAGTCCGGCCGCCTGGCAGGTCCACCCCGACGACGGGGCCCGCACCACTCCCGGAGACGGCCCGGTGTCACTACGGGTTGTCGTCGAGGAGCCGGAGTTCTGCCTGGACATCCCCGCCGGAACCCATCTGGGGATCGTCGCCCCTCAGCACGTGTGCGACGCACTGGCAGAAGCCATCGAGCACGGTCCGCAAACCCTTTTCAACGGGGTTCCGGGCAGTAACCTCAACCCGTCCCAGCGAAGGCGCCTGGTGTTGGTGGCCCCGCGACGTCCCGAATTGTTCGACGACTCCGCGCGGGCCAACATCGTGCTGGATCGCCAGACGACGGTGGCCAAACTCAATGCCGTCATTGACACCGCCGCCCTGGATACCGTCGCCAAGGTGCTGCCACGCGGCCTGGAGACCGAGGTCGGGGAGGGCGGACGCCACGTCTCCGGTGGTCAGCGTCAACGTCTGGCCCTGGCTCGAGCCCTGCTGCACTCCCCCGACGGTCTGGTCCTCATTGACCCCACCACAAGCATTGACGCCGTCACCACCGCCACCATCGCGCAACGATTGCAGGAGTTGAGGCAGGGGCGCACCACCGTCGTCGCCACCACCTCCCCTGCCCTGTTGGACCGTATGGACGAGGTGGTCACGCTCGACGATGACGGTCGCGAGGTCGCCCGCGCACCCCACCGTGAGCTGCTGGCCCGCGCAGATTACCGCGAGATGCTGTCATGAGCACCCCTCGTTGGCTCCCACTTGCCACTGCCGCTCAGGTTCGCCAGGAGGTCCACCGGGCGTCACGTGGTGTGCGCGGGTACTTCATCGGCGCAGTCGTGGTCACCACGGCGGCTGCTCTGTTGGACCTGGCCGTGCCGATGGCGACCGGATGGATCATCGACGCTGCCCGGGCCCATCGTCCGCCCTCGTCCCTGCTCACCCCGGCCCTCGTCATGGCGGCAGCGGTCATCGGGTCGGGTATCTGCAATGGTGCCGCCCAGACCCTGACACCGTCCTTCTTCACCACCATCGTCACCCGGTTGCGGGAGGCGATGATCGAATCCGGTCTGGGGCTCGACCAGCAACGAGTGGAGAGGGCTGGGACGGCTGACCTCGTCTCACGCGCCTCCGACGACGTCACCGCAGTGCGCGACGCCGCCAATGGTGCCCTCCCACGCCTGGTCAACACCATGATCATGGTGATCGTGTCAGTGGGCGCGCTGGCCAGCCTGCACCCGGCCTTCTTCATCCCGGTACTTCTGGCTGCCGTGCTCTACGGCTTGGCGATCCGGGAGTTCCTGCGCACTGCTCCGCCCGTTTACCGTGCTGAGAGGCGGGCTTCGACGACCCAGTCCCAGCACATTCTCTCCACCATCCACGGCCTTGACGTGGTGCGGGCCTTCGGGCTGGAGAACCTGCGCACGCGCACGGTGGCGGCCGGGTCTTGGCAGGCGATCCGTTGGAACCTGCGTGGGCGGTTCCTCGGGAACACCTTGGTCGTCCGCCTGCTGGCCGGGGAGGCCGTGGCCACCATTGGCGTCTCCTGGACGGGGTATCTCCTCGTCACCGGAGACCGGCTGAGTGTCGGCGCTGCGGCGACGGCAATCCTGGTGCTGCTGAGACTGTTCTCCCCGGTGCGGTTCCTGCTGATGTTCCTCAACAACCTGCAAGCCGCCTGGGTGTGTCTGCAGCGAGTGATCGGCGTCATTCACGCCCGCCACGAGGAACCGGCTGCCATCGAATACACACACCACGGCCCGACCTCGGTGCACGTGGACCGGCTGAGTTTCGGCTACCAGGACGGTCCGGACGTCGTTCGCGAGGTGAGCCTGGACATTCCTGCCGGTCACACCATGGTTCTCGTCGGGCAGTCCGGTGCTGGCAAGTCAACCGTCGCAGCGCTGGTGGCGGGGCTGTTGGAACCTCGGTCTGGCCAGGTCGTCATGTCGCCCGGCAGGGCTCGAACCGTGCTCATCAGCCAGGAGATCCACACCTTCTCGGGCAGCCTTCTCGACGACGTGGCCCTCGGGTTGCCGGCCACTGCTGAGAACTGGTCCGAGGACCAGGTTCGCCAGGCCGTCGTGGCGGCTCTGGAGCAGGTTGGTGCCGACTGGGTTGGGGCATTGCCTGATGGTGTCGACACGGTGGTGGGACGATTGGGAACTCGGCTCTCCCCGGCCCAGGCCCAACAGGTCGCGTTGGCACGAGCCTTGCTGGCCGATCCCCCGGTCATCATCCTGGACGAGGCGACGGCGGAGGCTGGAACCTCGGGAGCGGCTTCCCTCGACCGGGCCGCCCTCGAGGTCGTCAAGGGACGCACCGCCCTGGTCGTCGCTCACCGGCTGTCCCAGGTGGCCATGGCTGACGAGATCGCGGTCATGGAGGACGGCCGGATCATCGAGGTCGGGCCTGTCGAACAGCTGCGCCACGGGGATGGCCCCTTCTCCCGGCTGTGGCAGGTGTGGTCGAACCAGCGCTGAGGGCTCATGACACGGTGGCCCCTGGGGAACGGTGATTCCCCAGGGGCCATCAGCCAGTTACAGCGCCATCACATCGAGGACTCGACCTTGTCTGCCACACCGGCGTCGATGTTGCGCCAGTAGGTCAGGGTGTTGCCGATGACCGGCTCCTCCATGTCGAAGTTGGTCAGCAGGTCGACGAGGGTCTCCACCAGCTCGTCGCGCTGCGCATCGGAGAAGACGTCGTGGACCAGGGTGTGGGCCTGGCCGAAGTCGTCATCCTCGGAGTGGAGGGTCTGGGCGGCGCGAACGAGCTCGCCATCAGCCTCCCACGCAGTCTCCGACCCGGCTCGGTGGCCGGTGGTGTAATCGCGACCGTAGGAGTTCGGGGCGTAGGTCGGGGCCGACCCGGCATGCTCGTAGGCCATCTGACCGTCGAAGGTGTACTGATTCGTCGCGACGGTCGGACGATTCACCGGCAACTGGTCGTAGTTGACGCCCAGGCGGTTGCGGGCGGCGTCGTTGTAGGCGAAGACGCGGCCCATGAGCATACGGTCGGGGGACAGACCGGTGCCCTCGACGGTGTTGGACGGGGAGAAGGCCGCCTGCTCGATCTGGGCGAAGAAGTTCTCCGGGTTGCGGTCCAGGGTGAACGTGCCGATGGTGTGCAGCGGGTAGTCCTTGTGCGGCCACACCTTGGTGATGTCAAAGGGGTTGAAGCGGTAGTCCTTGGCGTCGTCATAGGGCATGAGCTGCACCTTGACAGTCCAGGACGGGTAGTCGCCGTCAGCAATGTGATTGAACAGATCCTCGCGGTGGATGTCCGGGTGGTCGCCAACAATGGCCTTGGCCTGGTCGGCGGTCATGTTGTGCACACCCTGGTCGCTGATGAAGTGGTACTTCACCCAGGTGATCTCGCCCTCAGCGTTCACCCACGAGTAGGTGTGCGAGGAGTAGCCGTTCATGGTGCGGTAGCTGAGCGGAATACCTCGCGGCCCCATGAGATAGGCGACCTGGTGGGCCGACTCCGGGGAGAGACTCCAGAAGTCGTACATCATGTTGGGGCTGCGCAGGCCGGAGTTCGGCAGCCGCTTCTGGGAGCGGATGAAGTGCGGGAACTTCATCGGGTCGCGCATGAAGAACACCGGGGTGTTGTTGCCCACCATGTCGAAGTTGCCTTCGTTGGTGTAGAACTTCAGCGAGAATCCACGGACGTCGCGCCAGGTGTCGGGGCTGCCGAGCTCACCGGCAACCGTGGAGAAACGGGCCAGCATCGGGGTCTCGCGGCCCTTCTGCAGGAAGTCGGCCTTGGTGTACTCCGAGACGTCAGCGGTGATCTCGAGGTGCCCGAAGGCGCCCGATCCCTTGGCGTGCGGCTTGCGCTCGGGGATGTTCTCGCGGTTGAAGTGGGCCAGGGTGTCAACCAGGTGGGCGTCGTGCAGCACCACCGGGCCGTCAGCACCGACGGTCAGGGAGTATTCGTCGCTGGGTGCGGGAGAACCATTCGTGGTGGTCGACGGCTTGCTGGGATCGATGGGCATGACGACTCCTCCATATTCGTTGAGTGCTGTCTTCCACAGTCTCTCGTGACACGGTTCACTTCCAAGGAGATGACGCCATCGGCGAAAGGCCTGCGAACAACCTGGAAGCGGGCCACAATTGACCGACAATGGGGGCATGAGCGACACCACAGTCACCAAGAACGACCAGCAGTCACGCTACGAGGCTCATGTCGACGGCGAGCTCGCCGGATTCACCGAGTTTCGGCGCGAGGGGGACGTCGTCGTCATGCCTCACACTGAGGTTTTCGACGCCTTCGGCGGCAAGGGGGTCGGCAGTGACCTGGCCCAATTCGCCCTCGACGACATTGCTTCCCAGGACCTGCCGGTGCGCCCAGACTGCGCCTTCATCAAGGGATGGCTCGACAACCACCCCGATCACCCGGTGAAAGTCGTCTAAACCTCCGAGGTCCAATACACCCCGCCCGTGCCGTCAGCCAAGACCACAGAAGGTAACCGTGATGGCAGGGGCCGGGTGGGGGGGAGTCCGCGCGACGATGATATTTTGAGGAATAACTCATCGAAAAGGACTGCCCGTGCCTCCTTCCTCCGCCGGATCGCGCCGCGCCTGGCTCATGGTCGGGGCCGGAGTCTCTCTCCTGGCCGGCCTTGACGGCGCTTTGCTGCTCCTTGGCGTCTGGTCCCCGGTGATGTCGTCGCGACTGTCGGACTGGCATGGGCCGCTCATGGTCCTTGGCTTCGTCGGCACCGTCATCTGCCTGGAACGGGCGGTGGCAGTGGGGAAGAAACCCGCCTACCTCGTCCCGTTGGTCTCAGGGCTTGGCGTCATCGTTCTGCTCGTACCCGTCGCTTCGCCCCGGATCGGCCTGGCCTTGCTCACCCTGGCCCAGCTCGGCCTGCTGGGCATCTACGTCCCGCTGTGGAAGCGCAGTCACGACGACGCCACCGTCATCCAGATCGCTGGGGCTTTGTGCGCCGCCGGTGCCGCCGCCCTGCTCACCTCGGGGGTTGACGTCCCTGACGTCGTCGGATGGTTGGCCTGCTACCTCATCCTGACGATCTGTGGCGAGAGGCTGGAACTGTCCCGCTTGACGATGATCCGCAATCGCGCCCTGCCTGCCCTGTGCCTGACCGTCGTGGCCGCTCTCCTCGTTGCGATTGCCAATCCGCAGATCGGATACCGGGTGCTCGGTCTGACCCTGGTCGCTTTGGCGGGGTGGCTGTGTCGTCATGACGTCGCTCGTGGCGGGCTGAAACGTGGCGGCCAGGCGGGCTATATCGGCCTGCTCCTCATGATCGGCTACCTGTGGCTCGGTCTGGCTGGTCTCATCTGGACAGTGACCGGGCCGCTGACCTCCGGGCGCGGCTACGACGCCGTCGTCCACTCAGTGTTCCTGGGCTTCGTGATGGGGATGATTCTCGGCCACGCCCCGATCATCCTGCCCGCCGTGCTCAAGACCCGGCTGGATTGGACGACGTGGTTCTGGCTGCCAGCCTTCCTGCTCGAGTCATCCCTGTTGGTGCGCATTGGGATCGGTGACGCCTTGGACCGTCCCGCCGCAGTACAGGCTGGTGGGGCCGTCAACGTCGTCAGTCTACTGACATTGGTGGCCGTCGTCGCCACCCATGTTCGTTCGCGTACCCGACCCAAGGCACATCTGAAAGCCGCCAGCCCACACGCTGCACTCCCCACGAGGAGGGACCATGCCTGAGATCACGTCCGCGCCAGTCGGCCGCAAGCCAGACACAAATAAGCGCAGCTGGCACCGCAAAGCGTCCCGTCCGGTCTCCGGGTGGCTGGCCGCCCTGCTCATCGTGGCCATCGTGAGCCCATGGATTCCACAGTCCCGCTGGCTGCTGGTGCACATGGTCACCCTCGGTGTCGCGACGACCTCGATCATGGTGTGGGGGCAGTACTTCACCGAGGCGATCCTGCACAACCACCTCACCGAGGCCGATCGCAACCGTCAGGTTCTGCGTATTCGACTCCTCACGGCAGGGATCGTCGTCACGTGTATCGGCATGGTGGCAGCCTGGCCGTGGGTGACCGTCGCGGGGGCCGTCGTCGTCGGGTCGATGCTCACCTGGTACGCCTTCGCCCTGGCCCACCAGGTTCGCCACGCTCTGCCCGGCCGTTTCGACTCGACGGTGAGGTTTTACTGCGCGGCCGCCTGCCTGCTGCCGCTGGGAGCAACCCTCGGCGCGATCATGGCCTTTTCCCCCGTCGAGCCGTGGCGGGCTCGTCTGCTCGTCGCCCATCAGGCCCTCAACCTGCTCGGATTCGTCGGTCTGACCGTCGTCGGCACCCTCATCACCTTGTGGCCGACCGTGCTGCGCACCACGATGCAGCCCGCCCAGGATCGCCACGGAAGGTACTCCCTGTACGTCATGATCGCCGCGGTCGCCGTCACCATCGTGGGTGCCCTGTGCGGACTGTGGTGGCTGGCCGCGGTCGGTGTGACGACCTACATCGTCGGTATATGCCTCGTGCTGGGAGACCTCGTCGCCTGTGCTGTCAGCAAGCCGCCGCGAGACTTCCCCGGATTCACCATGGGCGCGGCCATCTGCTGGATGCTCGTGTGGCTGGTCTGGCTGGCCTGGAAGCTGGCCTCCAAGGGCACCGGGCTGCTGGCTGACGACATCTTCACCCTCTCGGTGCCGGTGGTCGTCGGTTTCCTGCTCCAGCTCCTCATCGGCGCCATGAGCTACCTCATGCCGATGGTCATGGGCGGCGGACCGAAGATCGTCCGAGCCACCAATGCCAAGATGCACGCCTTCGGGTCGCTACGGGCCACCATCACCAACGCTGGCCTCCTGCTGTGGGTGCTGGCCATCGGCACCTGGACTCATCGCATCGGCATCGCGATGGCGGTCGTCGGGCTGGCCAGCTTCCTGCCGGCCACCGCAGCGATGGTGCACACCGGTGTTCCCATGCTCAAGGAGAAGGCACGCCAGATGGCGGCTCAGAAGGCTGCTGCCGACCAAGGCCAGTCCCCTGAAGCGACGTCAGACAAGCCAGCCGTTTCCGCTACTCCACAGCCGGCAACCGCCCAGACCCCGGACCGTTCGGCCGTCGCCGGCACCACCACCAAGACCGTCGACCCGGCTCCGACCGCTCCGACCAACCGACGCTCCTTCGTCGGGGCCTGCGCGGGTGTGGCCACCGCCCTGACGGCCACTGCCGTCGGCCACCGTCTGGACGCCAACAACCCGGCATCAGGGGTCGGACAGGTTTCCCCCACCGGCCACACCACGACGGTCAGCGTGACCGCCGAGGCCATGAAATACCACCCGAGCACCATCAGCGTCCCGGCTGGTGACGAGCTCGTCGTCGAGATCACCAACAAGGACCCCAACCAGGTCCACGATCTGCAGTTCGCCAACGGTGCTCACTCGCCACGCCTGGAACCCGGAGACCACGCCACCGTCAAGGCCGGAGTCATCACCGGCCCGCTCGAGGGCTGGTGCACCATCGTCGGCCACAAGTCGATGGGCATGGTGCTGCAGGTCCAGGTCAATGGGGCTTCAGCAGCCGGCGGGCACGACGACCAGGCAGGTTCGGCCGATCCTCGCCGCAAGATCGACCTCACGAAGGCCCCCGGCAAGGGGTTGACAACCCGCGACGCCGTCGTCCCCCCACTACTTGCCGGGCGCGTCCACGCGATGACCCTGACCGTCGAGGAATCCGTGCAGGAGATCGCCCCGGACACCACGATCGACGCGATGACCTACAACGGCCGCTACATGGGCCCGGTCATCCACGCCCGAATTGGCGACCAGATGCGGGTACACCTGGTCAACAAGGGGACGATGGGTCACTCCCTCGACTTCCACGCCGGGACCGTCTCCCCCAACGAGGTGATGCGCACCATCGCCCCGGGCCAGGAACTGGATTACACCTTCACCCTGCCTCGCGCCGGGATGTGGCTCTACCACTGCTCCACCATGCCGATGTCAGCCCACATCGCTGCGGGCATGTTCGGCGCCGTCATCGTGCCCCCGCACGACCTGCCGCGCGCCGATCGCGAGTACTACCTGGTGCAGTCGGAGACCTACCTCGACGAGCGCAACGGGGCCGAGGTCAACATGGCCAAGATCGCCAACGAAACCCCGGACCTGACGATGTTCAACGGTCACGCCAACCAGTACGTCTTCGAGCCGCTCAAGGCCAAGGTTGGAGAGCGGGTGCGCATCTGGGTGCTGGCCGCGGGCCCGAGCCGCGGGTGTTCCTTCCACGTCGTCGGAACCCAGTTCGATACCGTCTTCAAGGAGGGGGCCTACACCCTCAAGCGTGGCAATCCGGAGGGCGGGGGCTGCCAGGCCCTTGACCTGTCCAGCGCCCAAGGGGGTTTCGTCGAGATGGTCTTCGAGGAGCCGGGCCGCTACACCTTCGTCAACCACTCCTTCGTGGAGATGGAGCGTGGCGCCAAGGGGATCATCGAGGTGACGTCATGAGTGGCACCAGCCTGGTCGACCCGGGGTCTGAGAAGAGGATTGACGAGGTCGCCGACGCCCTGCAGAGACGCGGCGGCTCTGCCACCAGCGCGCAGATCGCCGCTGACATGGGGATTCACCCCTCGACGGCACGTTTCCACCTCGATCGTCTCGTCGAGCAGGGACGAGTGGAGACCACCCGCGGACACCGGGCCACTCGAGGCCGGCCACACACCGTCTTCACCCTCGTCACCAACGAGGGGCCACGGGCCTACCGGCTACTGGCCCAGATGCTCGTCGAGGAGGTTGCCGCCAGCGACGATCCCGCTGCGACAGCCACGCGCATTGGTCAGCGCTGGGGTCGTCGCCGTAGGACAGACCTCATCTCCGTCCTGGAGGACATGGGTTTCTCCCCCGCCCCCGACAAGGACGGAATCGTGCTGCGCCACTGCCCCTTCCTTGACCTGGCCCGCGATCACCCACAGGTGGTCTGTGCCCTGCACTGCGGGGTTGTCGAAGGGGTGACAGGCAAGTCGGCAGCCATTGACGCCAACCCTGGGCAGCGGTGCGTCGTCCACACCGCTGCCTGAGCGACACGCACGCCCCTGGCCCAGGCCAGGGGTGACACTCTCAATCGCCGAGGCTCGTGCCGACGTCGCGAGCAGCCTTCACCCACGGATGGTCGGAGGGCACATACCTCACCTTGCCGCCGACATCCTTGAGCGGCACCGTCGTCGTCTCTCCACCTTGGGAAGCCACCATGACGCCGAACTCGCCGTCGTCGACGAGCTTGGCACCCACGGTTCCCATGCGAGTGGCAAACAGCCGATCGTGGGCGCAGGGGATACCGCCACGCTGCACGTACCCCAGAATCGACACTCGCGACTCCAGCCCGGTGGCCTCCTCGAGCTGGGTCGCCAACTTGAGGGTGTTGTCGCGCATTAAGTGCTCGAGATCTGCCTTGGCCTTCTTGGCGGCAGCCTTCGTCTCCGGGGTCTTGGCGGTGTCAGCGAGGGCCTGGGCCCCAGCCAGCGCAGCGGAGTCAACTTCGTCGCGAGCTCCCTCGGCCACCGCGATGACGGAGAAGTTGAGGCCCCGCTTGCGACGGCCCTCCACCGCCTCGACGATGGAGTCAAGCTTGTAGGGCACCTCGGGCAGCAGGATGATGTCGGCGCCACCGGCGATGCCCGATCCCAGAGCGAGCCAGCCGGCACGATGGCCCATGATCTCGGCCAGGATGATGCGGTGGTGGGAGTGGGCGGTGGAGTGCAGCCGATCGATGGCGTCCGTGGCGATCTCGAGTGCCGTGGAGAATCCGAACGAGTCGTCGGTCCCGACGATGTCGTTGTCGATCGTCTTGGGCAGGTGCAAGACGTTGAGCCCCGCCTTGGCGAGTTTGTAGGAGTTCTTGGCGGTGCCGCCGCCACCCAGGGTGACCAGGGCATCGAGCCCCAGCCTGTCGTAATTGTCGACGATGGTGGGGACCATATCTTTTTCCTCACCATCAATGACCATGCGATTGACCTTGTCACGGCTGGTTCCCAGAATGGTCCCACCGACTGTCAGGATGCCCGACAGCGCACTCGTGTCCAGGGGGATGGTCCGATTCTGCGCCAAGCCGAGGAAGCCGTCCTGGATACCGATCAACTCCATGGCGTGCTGTCGGATGGCTGCCTTGCCAAATCCACGGATCGCGGCATTGAGGCCAGGGCAGTCACCACCAGCCGTGAGGATGCCGACCTTCTTCTTCTTGGACATGAAGACTCCTGATGTGTCTTGGGTGCGCTCCATCCTCCCACGGATGGCGTCCTCGCCAGACATGAAGGGCGTCAGGATCCACCCTGATCCCACAGCCATCTAAGGCATTTACCTTAATCCCTATATCATTAAGGCATTAGCCTGAACTCTTGATGGGGATGTGATCATGCTCGCCTGGGTCATCCTGGCCGATCAGCTCGACAGCCGCAGCCATGACGATGCGGTTCCGTCCCTCCTGGACGCTCTCACCTCGCGCGCACTGCTCGTCAGTCCGAGTGATCACCGCGTCGGCATCCCTTCCTGGACCCTCCCGCCAGAACGCACCTCTGGCGACGAGGTGCAGGCCCTCACGACAGACCCGGCCACCCTCATCCATGCGCTGTGGACCGCAGGTTGCGGCCCGTGGCGCATTGGCCTTGCCCATGACGAGGTGGTCACCCCCCTGCCAGATTCCACCAGAGCTGCGCGCGGGCCAGCCTATGTCAAGGCTCGTCAGGCCATTGAGGAGTGTCGACGCCGCCGCACTGCAATCGAGGTGTCCACTGACGGGACCGACGCCATGCGGCGGTTGTCCCAAGTGGCCAGCGTCGTCGTCGATCTGGCACGGGGATTGCGCCCGGCCGCCCGTGACATCGTCGCGTCCTACGATCTGTCCATGACCAGCGAGGACACCGCACAGGCCCTGGGCATCAGCACATCGGCCGTCAGCCAGCGTCTCACCCGTGCCCGCTGGGAGTACCTGGTGCAGACCCGCCAACTCGCCGTCGACCTGGCCCAGGAGGTGCAATGACCATCGCCATGAGGATCGCGGCCGTCCTCGTCGTCATTGCCGCAGTGTGGGCCGGCAAGTACGCCGTCTCCCTGGTCTTCCATGCTTCCGGGGTTCACACCGACGGTGACAAGGGGCGCCTGCGCGGCGGACTGTGGATCGGCTATCTGGAGAGACTTGGCCTCGTCACCGCCATCCTCACCGGATATGCAGCCGGCATCGCCGTCATCCTCGGCGTCAAAACCCTGGCACGCTACGCCGAACTGAAATCCCAACCGACGCCTGGGACGGGGGCCCGGGAGGCCAACGAAGAATCCAGTGCGGCCATCGAGCAATTCATCATCGGGACGATGACGTCGGCCTTGTGGGCCGTGTTGCTGGGGCTGGCCGCCAAGGCCCTGTGGCGCTGACGCCCGATCCCCGAACCGTCGCGACCCAGCCACTGCGGCACACAAAAGCCGGGCCACCCGCGGGTAGCCCGGCTTTCGCAGTCGTCACACGGTCGACGCTCAGTCGACGCTCACCGAGTCGATCGGAGCCGGATCCAGCTTCCACACCTGCTCGGCGTAGTCACGAATCGTGCGGTCCGAGGAGAACCGGCCGGACTTGGTGATGTTCACCCACGCCTTGCGGGCCCAGCCACGGGCGTCGGCATGATCGGCAGCCATGGCGTCCTTGACGGTGCGGTAGGACTCGAAGTCACCCAGCACGTAGTAGACGTCGGGGCCCTCCCAACCGGGCTCCATGAGGCTTTGACGCAGATCGTGGAACCAGCCAGAACCGTTGTCGTCGAGGGTGCCGTCGGTCAGCGCGTCGATGACTCGCTTGAGACCGGGCACGTTCTCGTAGTACCGGCGCGGGTCATATCCGCGTTTGAGGGAGGGCAGCTCCTCCTCGGTGGCACCGAAGATGTAGGCGTTCTCGTCACCGACGGCATCGAGGATCTCGACGTTGGCCCCGTCCAGGGTGCCCAGGGTGAGCGCGCCGTTCATCATGAACTTCATGTTCGAGGTGCCCGAGGCCTCCTTGCCAGCCATCGAGATCTGCTCGGAGACGTCGGCGGCCGGGATGATGTGTTCAGCCGGGGAGACGTTGTAGTTGTGGACGAAGACGACCTTGATGCGACCGTTGATGTCCTCGTCATTGTTGACCAGACGAGCCACCTCGTTGATGAACTTGATGATCGCCTTGGCACGGATGTAACCGGGAGCAGCCTTGGCGCCGAAGACGAAGACCCGCTTGGGAACGTCGAGAGTGGGGTCGTCCTTGAGGCGGAAGTACAGGTCAAGGACGTAGAAGGCATTGAGCAACTGACGCTTGTACTCGTGCAGACGCTTGATCTGGACGTCGAAGATGGCGTCCGGGTCGATCTCGATGCCCTCGCGCTCAGCGACCCAGGCCGCGAAGTCGACCTTGTTGGCGTGCTTGATCTCGTTGAGGCGGTCGTAGACCGAGTCGTCGACGGAGTCGGTGTAGTTGGCGAGCACCGAGAGGTCCTTGACCCAGGCGTCAGACCCGGTGACCTCGGTCAACAGGGCGGCCAGGCGCGGATTGCACTGGTTGAGCCAGCGACGCGGGGTGACGCCGTTGGTCTTGTTGTTGAACCGCTCCGGCCAGATCGCGTGCCATTCCTTGAGGGTTTCGCGCTTGATGATCTCGGTGTGCAGGGCGGCGACGCCGTTAATGGAGTAGGAGGCGTAACAGGCGATCCACGCCATGCGCACCTGGTTGCCCGAGACGGGGGCCATGTACTCGATGGTCTGGCCGTCGAGTCCGCGCCTTCCCATGTCTTCACGGAAGCGGCGGTCGATCTCGCGGACGATCTCGGCAATGCGCGGGAAGAGGCGATCAAAGATCTGCATCTCCCACTTCTCCAGGGCTTCGGCCAGCACGGTGTGGTTGGTGTAGGCGAAGGTGTGGGTGACGATCTCCCAGGCGTCCTCCCAGCCCATGCCGTGCTCGTCGAGCAGGATGCGCATGAGTTCAGGGATGGACAGCACCGGGTGGGTGTCGTTGAGCTGGATCGAGTTGTACTTGGCGAAGTCGGTGAGGTCGTCGCCGTGGTGTTTGACGTAGTTGTCGACGATCTCCTGCAGGGAGGCCGAGCAGAAGAAGTACTGCTGACGCACGCGCAGCACCTTGCCCTCGAAGGTGGTGTCGTTGGGGTACAGCACACGTGAGATGTCGGAGGTGCGCTCTCGCTCGACGATGGCGTCAGTGAAACGCTGGGAGTTGAAGGCCTGGTAGTCGAACTGCTCCATCGGCTCGGCCTTCCACAGCCGCAGGGTTCCGACGTTGCGGGTTCCGTACCCGGTGATCGGCATGTCGTGGGGGATGGCACGCACCCACATGTCGGCGTAGCGGACGATGCGCTCCTGCTCCTCGCGGCGGATGACGAAGGGGTAGCCCTCCTCCATCCACGGGTCTGGATGCTCGGTTTGGAACCCGTTGTCGAAAAGCTGCTTGAACAGGCCGTAGCGGTAGAGAATGCCGTAGCCGGTGACGGGCAGTTCCAGGGTGGCGCAGGAGTCGAGGAAGCAGGCGGCCAGACGACCCAGACCACCGTTGCCGAGGGCAGCGTCAGGCTCCTGTTCGAGCACCTGGGACAAGTCAATGCCGAATCCGGCGAGGGCCTCCCGGGTCTGGTCGACCAGGCCGAGGTTCGACAGGTTGTTGAGGAGAGCTCGTCCCATGAGGAACTCGGCGGAGAAGTAGTGCTCCTGACGTCCGGCCTTGTAGAGGGCGTCGGTAGCTTCCCAGTCGTCGGCGATGCGACTCACGACGGAGGCCGACAGCCCCTGCCAAATCTCCATGGGGGTCGAGGCGGCGACGGAACGTCCCGAGGTCGATCGCACTTGGAATGCGATTGCTGAAGCCAGATCCTGAGTCATGTGCCCTTCCTTGGTTGGGAGGAGTGCCGCTCGGCGGCTGGTACATCGCATTCAGACTATCGCGAATCTGACGTCTTTCCCGGAGCCCGACCGATCCCGCCGTGGAGTCCCGGTCCGCGTCTGTCGGCCAGGACGAAACCGGCCCAACCGAGCAGAACTGCCACGACGACAACCGGAATCCCCAGCGCCCCGGCACGGGTCAGCTCCAAGGCAAAAGCGGCCGAGAACAGCGGTGCGCGCTGGGTGATCGACAACACACAACCGGCTCCCACAATGGCCATCATCGCGACCTGGGAGGGGGAATCGATTCCTGCCGCCGCCGCGAGGAGGGTGCCGACGAGGGCTCCCACTGCCAGGGACGGGGTGAGCAGACCACCGGCCGCCCCCGATCTCAACGCCACCGTCGTGGCAAGGATCTTCCCGACGAGCAGAATCGCCAACGTGACCGGAGCAACAGGGTGGGCCAGCACCAGGTTGACGATGACCTGCCCGTTGCCGACCACCTGGGGGGCCATGAGGGCGATGGCCGTCACCCCGACCGACCCGAGCGGCACCGTCCACCACAGTCGGGAGGTCACCGGGACCCGACGTTTCATCTCCCCGAAGAGCACACCCATCCCGACTCCGATCGCAGTGGCGGCTGCGACGACGAGGACGATCCACCCCAGACCGGACGGGGTGACCTCGGCCACCGGGGAGCGATAGATGGGCCGATTGTGATTGAAGATCCAGGCCGTCACCGTCGAGAGCACCGAGATGACCACGGCAATCCCCACCTGTTCCCAACCGCGGCGGGTGCGCAGATCGGGACGCACCGTCAGTTCCAGGGCATAGAGGGCACCGGCGACCGGCACGTTGTACACCGAGGCCAGACCGGCTCCGGCAGCGCTGGCCAACAGGACTCGTCTCGTCGCGGCGTCGACGCGGAAGCCGTCGGACAAGCCCTGGGCGGCCAGTGCGGCCATCTGGCGCGGCGCGGCCTCTCGGCCCAGGGAGCTTCCCGACCCGACGACGAGAAGCTGGGCCAAGGCGTCGACGATGGTGTCGAGTGGCCGCAAACGTTTCGGGGCATCGACGTCGACGGCCTGGCGCACCGAGATGATCGACCCGGACGGACGCGGACGCAGCCACCACCACGTCAGACCAGCGATGACGGCACCGACGATCGGGGCGCTCACTCGTCGCCACATGACGACCTCACCGACACCGGTCGTCGAGGAGGAGAAAGGGGCACCGAAGGCACATGCCTCGATGAGGTGGGACAGCTCACTGGTGAGGCCACCAATGAGTCCGGACACCAGCCCTGTCAAGACGACGGCGGCGATGAATCGGAGACGTGAGGTGACCACCTGGAAGACGCTACCGTCCCATCCTCACGTTCACATCCTCCGAATCACGCGGGAAGAGCGACGTAGATCGTCTCCAGGAACTCCTCAATGCCCTGGTAGGAGCCTTCGCGGCCCAGACCGGACTCCTTGACACCGCCAAACGGGGCAGCCGCGTTGGAGAAGACGCCAAGGTTGGCGCCGATCATGCCGGTCTCCAGCTTCTGCCCCATTCGCAGGATGCGAGCGGTGTCCCTGGTGAAGACGTAGCCAGCCAGCCCGACCGGAACCGAGTTGGCGATGGCCAGAGCCTCCTCCTCGGTGCGGAAGGTGGTGATCGGGGCAACTGGTCCGAAGATCTCGGTTTGCATGATCTCGGAGTCGGCGGGAACTCCGGAGAGGACTGTCGGCGGGTAGAACCACCCCTTGCCCTCAGGAATCTCACCGCCGCAGCGGAGGATGGCTCCCGCCTCGACTGCGGATCGGACCAGGCCGTCGACCTTCTGGCGGTCCTTCTCGCTGATCATGGGCCCGACCTCGGATGTCTCGTCCAGGCCGTCCCCGACGGTCAGGCCGGACATCATCTCGACCATCCGATCAGTGAACTGTTCGGCCACCGACTCGTGGACGATGAACCGGTTGGCAGAGATGCAGGCCTCGCCCATATTGCGCATCTTGGCCCCCTTGGCGCCAGCGACGGCCTGGTCGAGGTCGGCGTCGTCGAAGACGATGAAGGGTGCGTTGCCGCCCAGCTCCATCGAGGTGCGCAGCACGTGCTTGGCTGCCTTCTCCAACAGGGTGACGCCGACCTCGGTGGACCCTGTGAAGGAGATCTTGCGCAACCGTGAATCCGCGAGGATGGCGTCAGTGACGGTGTGGTCACGCCCGGTGATGACGTTGACGACCCCGGCGGGCAGACCGGCGTCGGTGAGGGTCTTGGCGAACAACAGGGTGGTCAGCGGGGTGGCCGAGGCCGGTCGGATAACGACCGTGCAGCCGGCGGCAAGTGCCGGGGCAACCTTGCGAGTGGCCATGGCCAGCGGGAAGTTCCACGGGGTGATGAACAGGCACGGGCCGACAGGACGCTTGGTGATGAGTTGGCGGATCGTGCCCTCCGGGAGCAGTCCGTAGTCACCGCGAATGCGCACCGCCTCCTCGGAGAACCAGCGCAGGAACTCCGCGCCGTAGGTGACCTCTGCGTAGGACTGAGCAAGCGGCTTGCCCATCTCGAGGGTCATGAGCTTGGCGAAGTCGTCCTTGCGCTCGGTGATGAGTTCGAAGGTCTTGCGCAAGATCTCACCGCGCTCACGCGGGGCGGTGTCGGCCCAGGACTCCTGGGCACGGACGGCGGCGTCGAGGGCATCGGTGCCTTGGTCGACGGAGGCATCGGCGATGGCAATGAGGGGCTTCTCGGTGGAGGGGTCGATGACGTCGAAGGTGCGCGACGCCTCGGCGTCCACCCATTCTCCGTCGATGAGCAGACCAGTCGGCAAATCTGTGGGGAGCGAGCGGTCGTTGATCGTCATGAACCCACCCTACGACGGGACCTCGACACTTCGAGGGGGTTGACGTTCACAGGTGGAACATGGCCGACGACGCCCCGGCAGCCACGCTTTGACGCTCCGACATCAACACCACGGGAGTCACTGGTCCGCGTCCATGCCCCCAGGAGGTGCACTCTTCAAACCAAAGAGACCTCGTATATGTCAGAGAGTATATCTGTCGGCTCGCCGATCCATCCGATTCCATCATGTATTATTTGCACGGCACTAGGTTCGCGAATATCGATGGCGAGCATCATTGCCATAGTATGAATCGCGCTGTTCGCAGAGTCAATATGATCAAATACTCTTACGAGGGATTCTGGATCCATCGCATCTAGGTTTGATGGGCTCGGAATCTCGTTTCCCCAGTCCTCAACCGGCCCACAGCGAGCTATACCGCGCGGGAGTTCGCTTGCCTCGCTTCTGTACACCACCTGCACCACATCCAATGGGTCGCTGACCCAGAATCCCAGTACCATGTTTTGCAGTTCGGATGACACGTGAAAGTAGTATTTGAAGTAATAGATATATGCATCTCGCTGAGATATGAACTCCATCTACAGCCTCCTATGGGGCGCCGCACAACAACTAGAAGATAGGAACCTATTCCATGGCAAGCTTTAACGGCTCTTCACAGTTGAGGGTGTGGATCAGTAGGTGGCCCCTGGGCCCTGGTGTGGGTCGAGGTCCTTCGAATGATGGAAGTTCGCACACAGCCATCACCCAAGACTTCGACATGGGCAACGCTATCTTCACCACCCCTGATCTGGCCACGTCGTGCTGGTCGGACAACCTCGGATTCCGCAACCTCACCCACTACACCACCCGATCCCTCTTGGAAGCTGGCGGCTTCAGACCCCACCTACACCCTTGATTGTGAAGAGCCAGGCCGAAGCTATATCATATGAAATTAGATCACAAATATAACTGCTCATACGTTTGATTCTCGGCCGAGCCTGAGCAGTGTGTTCACTGCGTTCTACACCGCACGAGCAGCGTCGGAATTATCTGCCTTAAAGCCCGATGTTGCGCAATTAGTAGGGGCGAGTGACAAGCATGAGGACGCTTTGTCTAGTGGCTTCAGGAATGGTATGTTAACGGGGACAATCGGCGGGCGGATGTTGATAAGAACATGCGCGAGGAGGTCAGCTAACAGTGGCGCTTCCATGTGACCATCGTCATCCTCGTGCGAACTGATGATATTTGTCTTTACGAAGATCAATCAGAAGCTCGGTACTCGTCATTTTGTTAGCCATCATTGATGGCTGTATACTTCAACAGCGGGAGCTACTTCCTTGCCGCAAAGCCTTATTGGTGTCTACATTTTGGATCGAGGTAAAAGTTGAGTTCTCATGCTTTATGGCCTGTCTCGGTAGATACTTTCTGGGATTTTTTAGGAATTGGAAGTTGTTACTCTTTAGCCAGGGGAAAGTAAGCCATGTATTTTGTCGTGAGTCTCATATTTAATATTGCAGGAGCGATTTTCGCAGGAGTGCAGTTTTCCCGAGTGTGCGCAATCATCAAAAACAACAAGAATGAAGATCGAGATATTGTTTTGCCTTTTGTGTGGGGATTGGGGGCTTTTGCGATCCCCTTCTATAGTCCAATGCCACACAATCTAGGGGCCACCGCTTCGTTTTTCATTGCCCTATCTGCCATGTCTACACTTGTGGTGAGTCGTTCCTCGAGATAGTCGTTCTAGTTCCGCTGTTATTGGGGTTCACAGTCCTCGTCCGAGCCCCAAGAACGCTGCCCCTGTCCAATGCAATGAGATAGCCGGTTTGGATCGCCTAATCTGCCTGATCTGACATTCTTTTGGGTTACTGCCTTGACGTCTTCTGGCAATATGAGTTTGCCGTCGAGGCGGTGGGATGCCGGGAACCCGAATTATCCGCTGGTGACAAACAACTTGTTGAGGGTTTGAAGGAGCATCTTTGGCGGGGACGATCCATTCGGCCGCGTCGGGGTTGATGTTACGGGCGACGGTGTCGATCGCTGATACGTAGTGAGCAAGCCTGCGAATCTCAGCTTGTTGGTCAGGGTGAGCAGAAAGCGTCAGCTGCCCGGTGGCAGACTCACCACGATGAACGCTTTCGAGATGCTGGTCTTCCACACGTACCACGCATCGACAGGTTCGATCCGGTAGCGGCTGAGCCTGGCGGGTGAGAACCACTCCTGCAACGTCTCACGACTCACCGTGGGATTGTCTTAGGGTTGATGACGATAGGCCCCGGAAAGGTCAATGCCGCGAAATATCGGTATACCCCCGAGGTCATTGTTTTGCCCAAGCCCCTCCTCGCATGCTTACGGGGCGTCATGGGCTGCCGTCATCTCGTCTCTTCCCAGTACGAGGCTGTCCACGTTCACGGGCAGGTACGGCAATGACGTTCACCACCTGGTTCCGCACACGAACCTCCACCAAGCATCCGCTGGCAAGCCCCCTCTCGGCCCCACCACAACATCAACTGCTGACTCGAACACCTTTGAGGCAGCGCTTTCGGCTTGCGCAACCCCACCCACGACACCGTCCGCTTACTACTCGAAGCTGACGGATTCAGACCCCACCTACACCCGCGATTGTGAGGAGCCAGTACTTACTATTCTCATTGATGCCTTTCCTGGTCATCCGAGCCAGTCGCGTGACATCACCATCCTCCTCCCGCGGGAGGACCCTCTAATTCGACCGCCGGCACGATGTGGGATGAGGGAGCCGAGTAGCACAGTGGACGGCATGTTGACGACATCTCACCTGAACCCCCACACCGTCACTGAACGTGCCAGCGGCGCCAACCTGCGCTGCCTGGGACTGACGAAGACCTACGGAACGACCCGAGCCCTCGACCACGTCGACATCGCCATCCCGGCCGGCCAGTCGGTCGCGGTCATGGGGCCATCGGGGTCCGGAAAGACCACCCTGCTGCACTGCCTGTCCGGGATCCTCTCGGCCGACTCCGGCAGCATCGAGCTGGGTCTGCCCGAGCGGATCGTCAATGTCGAGAGCCTGTCCAACGAGGGGCGAGCCCAGCTGCGTCGTCAGTCCCTCGGGTTCGTCTTTCAGCAAGGGATGCTCGTCCCCGAGCTGACCGCCGTCGAGAACACAGCCCTGCCCCTCATGCTCAATGGCGCCTCGCGATCTCAAGCCATTGGGTACGCAGCTCAATGGCTGGCCTCGATGGGGCTGGGAGGCATGGAGGACCGACGCATCGGCCAACTCTCTGGCGGCCAGGCCCAGCGAGTGGCCATCGCCCGCTCCCAGGTCATCGACCCGGCGATCGTCTTCGCTGACGAACCCACCGGAGCCCTCGACTCGGCCACCGCCGTCGAAGTGATGTCCATCCTGCTCTCGGCGACAACCGGACGGGGGCGCACCCTCGTCGTCGTGACTCATGACGAGGACGTCGCCCACCGCTGCCAGCGCATCCTGCGCCTGCAGGATGGCCGCATTGTGTCCGACGACACACGTCAGCCCAACGGGAGGTGGTGACGGTGACGACCACTACCGGAACAGAAACGACAGGTCTGAGCATCCCAGAACCACTGCAAACCCAAGCTGGACGCCCGGCGACATCGTCGATCCTCAGGATGATCCTGCGCGCTTCGTCGGCTGACCGCTCCACCTGGCGACTCCCGGTGGTTGCTTTCTCGGTCATCACAACGATCATCCTCGACGTCACTGGCGGTGCCGTCATGATGTGGCACATTCCCGGGACGAACGCCGACTTCTACCGGCTGACCTCATCGATCGCCGTCATTCTGCTGGTATTACCGCTGATGACCCTGGCCTCCTCAGCCGCACGGTTGTCCGCCCGACGTCGTGACGATCGACTGTCCTCCTTGCGGCTCATCGGGGCGTCGTCCCACCTGCTGCGGGTAGTCACCCTGGCCGAGGCTGGTCTGCAAGCTCTCGTCGGGTCTGTGCTCGGCATCGTCGGCTACCTCATCTGCGTGCCACTTTTGGGACGGTTGTCCTTCAATGGGAGTCGAATCGGCGCCAGGTCGGTCCTGCTCGGACCTGCTCCGGTGGCCGGGGTCATCGTGGCCCTGGTACTGCTCGCGCTGATCAGTTCTGCCATTGGGCTGCGACGGGTCGACGTCTCGCCACTCGGGGTGCGCATGCGCAGCCAGCCTCGCTCGGTGTCGTGGATTCGCCTGGCCATCGGCGCAGCCATGGTCGCGTTGCTCGTCTCCTCGAAGACAGTGTTGGAATTCCTGGCACGTCAGACCGGCACCGTCGGCGTCTACGTCTTCCTCGCCGTCCTGCTGGCTGTCGTCGTGGAGCTGGCCAACATCATCGGCCCCAAGCTGTTGTCGCTGTACTTCAAGCATCGCCTCAAAACAGCCAAGACCGCCACCGACGTGGTCGCCGCCCGTCAGGTGCTGGAGAACCCGCGCTCTGCCTGGACCCAGGTCGCGTCGCTGGGGGCGGTGTGCGTGGTGGGAATGCTGGCCGGAACCTGCGCCGCCATCATGCAGGCGGCGAGTAAGAGTGGGAGTGATGACCCCACTGCCCGCATTATCGGGCAGGATCTGCAAACCGGTGTGATCTTGCTCATCGTCTTCGCCTTCGCCACGGTCGCCTGCTCAGTGGGGGTCAATCAGGCGTCCGCGATTCTCGACCGCCGCCCGGTCGAGGTGGGTCTGGACATCGTCGGGATGAATCTGACCGCCCAGGACAAGGTGCGACGCATCACCGTCATCTCTCCCATGCGGTTCGCCATGGTGACGGGTCTGGTCGCTACCGGACTGTTGCTCATCCCGCTGGTGGGAATAGCCCTCGTCACGAAGCCGGTAACGATCCTCGTGACGGTGGGAACCATCCTCGTCGGTTCAGGCATGGTGCGGCTGAGCTTGTGGGCAACCCGTCCGACCCTCAACCGGGTGCTTGCCGACGGGCTGGCTCGAACCGAGTGACGCAGAACCGGATCTGGCCACCGACTGTGTCGCCCCGACGACGACCCCTCTACTGCCCGTCGTCGGGGCCCTCGTCGATCCCTTCCATGCCGAATCGCCACACCTCGTCGATCCATCCCCTGCGAACCGAGCGGACCCAACTGCTCACAGCAATGGCACCGGCCAGGACAGCAAAACTTGCGAGGAGAGGTTTGTTCATGGCCCCACCCTAGATCGCCGGGATGCTCAGCCTGAGCTCGGCGCCAGGAGTTCCTTGGCACTGGTCTGACGCCGTCGTCCCACCGCCAACAGGCTGGCGACGAGGGCCGCCACTGCCCACATGACCACGGCCAGCACAGAGCCGAAGCCCGGATCGTTCCCGGCGACCACGGCCTGCACCCCCTGCAACGCAGGTCGCAGCGGCGAGATGGCGTCAACCCAGAGGACCGGGGCGGGAACAGTGCTGGCCAACCCGGCAGCAACACTCACCGTCACCAGGACGACGCTGATGAGCCGTCCCAGACCATGCAGCCACGCGGCCAGGGCGTGGTTGACCAGACCGAACATCACCCCGACGAGGAGCAGCATCCCGCCCAGCCCGATCGACCGTGGCACCGACAGATCCAAGGCCACCCCACCGATGACGGCCAAGCCCACACTCACCGCGATGGTGACAATCGCGCCGACCGACATCGTCCGGGACAACAGACCCAGTGTCGAGCGCGCGGATCCGAGCACCCGCGAGGGAATTGCGCGAGTCACCATCCAGGTTGTCAGGGCTGCAAGCCAAGCACCCAGGATGAGCAGAACCGCCACGACGGCCGCCGAGGTCGCCATGACAGGGCCGTCACCGTTGACGGGAGTGGACACGACGTGGGCCAGCTTGGTGCGGTCCGCCTGAGAGTAGGTCGGCACCTTCTTGGCCCCAGCCGCCAGCTCGCTGGAAAACTGGCCGGTGCCGTCAGTGAGTTTCTGGGCCCCTCCGTTGAGTTTCGTCATCCCGGCCGCGAAGGTGTCGGCCCCCGCCGAGGCCTTCGTCACCCCGTCAGAGAGCTGATTCACCCCGCCAACGTACTGATCGACACCCTGTTCGAGCTTCGGGGTCGCGGAGGCAGCCTTGGAGACCCCTGCAGTGTAGGCATCAACACCGTTGGCCAAGGTCGCAGCTCCCGAGGAAAGCTTCGCCCCGCCAGTCTTGAGCTGCTGGGATTCGGTGGCCAGGGTCTGGGCGCCGGTGGCGGCCTGGTGGATGCCATCTCGCAACTGGACAATCTGGCCGACCATCGTGGGCAGTCCGGTACGCATCTGCGCGGTGAACGTGGCAACCCCTTGGGACAGCTGCGAGGACCCGTCAGCCAGCTGGTCGATGCCGTCGTCGATGCTCATGCCGGAGTTGGGATCCTTGATGGCCATCGCCTTGACGGCCACCGTCGATCCCACCCTCACCCCGAGGGAGTACCCGTCAGTCATGACGTCGCGGACCAGGGGCAGCAGGTTCTGGCACTCCTGCGCGGTGTGCTTCTGTTGGCAGCGGGCCAAGAAGTCCGCCTCCCCCTGGGACAGGGCCTCCGGGGTGAGTTCGGCGGTCCTCTCCCCGGAGGCGTACTGACGGATCTTGGTGCGGTATCCGACCAGGCCGCCCGTGAACTGGTCAATGCCGTCCGCCAATTGGCTCGCACCGTCAGTGAGCTGGTTGAGCTGGGAGGTATCGATCGAGCCGGTGGCCGCGCTGACTTTCTGGTCCATCGTGGTCAGCCCTGCGGACAGCTCACCAATTCCGTCGACGACCTTGCCAGTCCCGTCGGTGTAGGTCGCCACCCCGCTAGCCAGCCCGTCCGCACCCTCACTGAGCTGTTTTCCCTTGTCGGAGAGGGTATTGAGGCCTCCCGAGAGCTGGGCGACGCCGTCACCAAGCTTGCCGCCGTTGGCCTGCAACTGCTGGGCTCCCCCACTGAGTGTGGTCATGCCAGTGGCCAGGGTCCCAGCTCCGGCAGCCGACTTCTTCGTGCCGTCAGCAACTTTCGTCGCCCCATCATCGAGCTGGGCAGCGGCATCCGCCATCGTCCCCATCTGCTGGGCGAACTGGTTGAAGCCGAGGTAGACGTTCTCGAGATACTTCGAGGTCACGGTGGTGTTGAGAGAACGCCGCGCCACCTGAGCGGTGAGGGCGGCGATGGTGGCATCGGAGACCGGGGAGGTCTGGGAGGTGGTGATGTCGATCATGGCTGGCCTGGCCTTCGCCGCGGAATTGGCCGAGTAGGAGGTGGCGTCAGCCGAGAAGGACTTCGGGATCGTCACGACCACCGAGTAGGTGCCGTCGCGTAAACCCGTGGCAGCCCCGTCGGCGTCGGTCAGAGTCCAGTCGACGGTGTGGCCGTCCGTGGTGTGAGAGCCGGACTCGACCAGTTCTGCGGTCAATTGACGCCCCATGGGGACCAGTTGACCACCCACCGTGACGGCCTTGTCCTCATTGACCACAGCCGCCTTCACCTGATCCAGCCGATCGGTGGTCCGCCAGGTGGTGCCGACCAGGCCGGCCACCACCAGCAACGGCATGAGGATGAGGGCGACCACCGCCGGCCACCGCAATCTGATCGTGGAATGGGAACGTTCAGTCAACATCGGGTACCTCCCAGGGGCGACTCAGGTTGGTGACAGTGAGGTCATGGACGGCCGGTGGCTCCAGCCAGGCGATGCGACCGGCTCGCTGGGCTCCCAGGATCACGGCGGCCTCGCCGGCCTGGTTGACCTCCCGAATGAAGGATTCGAGCTGGTCGCGGTGAGACTGCTCGACCATCTGGTCGGCGTGGTCAATGAGGAACAGACGGGGGCGATGGCGAGGTGGATGGGTCAGCGCCGTCGTGGCAGCCCGCAATTCCTCGGTGAGGTTGTGGTCGGTGGCGTCAATGAACCATGTCACCCGACGCACCGCAGCGGCTCGCTCGGGAAGCAGCCATCCTCCCGAACGCATCCGTCCCTGGTCGAGGGGGAGTCGCCCCCCAATCGCCAACAAGACGGCCGTGACGACGCCCTGCGGCCCCACGACGGCATGCACCTCATGAGGTTCGACGTGCATGTCGAGGTCAGCGAAGAGTTCATCGACCCCGATCCCCTCGGCGTGCAGCGCCTCGGTGTGAGCAGGGGTGGGCCACTCGGCGAATTTCTCCTCATGGGCGATGCCCTCCCCCTCGATGTCGAGTCGGGGGATGCGACGATCCAGCCACGTCGGCAGCCACCAGGCCTTGTCGCCGAGCAGAGCCATGACAGCCGGGACGAGGGTCATTCTCACCAGGAAGGCGTCAGCAAAGATACCGATGGCCAAGGCCAGGGCAATCTCCTTGATCGCATTCATACCTTCCGGAATGAAGAAGGCGAACACCGAGAACATGATGACTGCGGCTGCCGTGACGACCTTCCCCGACCCGATGAACCCCTTGATGACCGAACCTTTGGCGTTGCCGGTGTGGACGTATTCCTCGCGCATTCGCGACACCAGGAAGACCTCATAATCCATCGCCAGGCCGAAAAGGATGCCCATGACGACGATCGGCATGAAGGAGATGATCGGGACCGGGCGGTCAAGGTTGACCACCGACAATCCGATACCTCTGTTGAACACCAACTGCGCTGCCCCGAAAGCCGCCCCCACCGAGAGCAGATACCCCACGGTCGCCTTGATGGGCACCGCGATCGAACGGAACACCACCGTCAGCAGCACCAGACACAGTCCGACGACGAAGATCCCGAAGGGCAGCAGAGCGGTTCCCAGGCGGTCGGAGACGTCCAGCTTGATCGCCGTCAACCCGGTGACGGCGGTGTCCACCCCATATGTGTCGTGCCATTCGGTCTTGTGGTCACGTAAGTCACGAATCAGGTCATTGGTCGCTTCATCGCTGGGATCGGTGGTCGGCAACACCTGGATCATGGCCGTGTCGGCGTTCTGGTTCGGAACTGCCAGCGCGACGCTCTCGACGCCGGGGAGCTTCTCGATGTCGGCCTTGAGCCCGTTGACGATCCTCATCGGGTCGGTGGAGGTGACGATGTCAGCGGTGACGATGACCGGGCCATTGAATCCGGGGCCGAACTTCTGCTCCAGAACGTCGTAGGTCTGCCGAGCGGTGTTGTCGGCGGGCAGTTCTGCGGCGGTTGGCAGGCCGAGATGGAGGTCCTTCGCCGGGACGGCCAGGGCACCCAGCCCCACCACGACAACAAGGACGGTGACCAGGGGGAGGCGGGTGACAGTGCGCACCCACCGCCCGAAGATGCCGCCGGAGCGTTCGGCGGCAACGGCCGTGGCGCGGGTCGAAGCTGCCTCCTCGACTTCTGTGGCATGGTCGTTGCTGGTCGAGCCCACTGCAACCGCAGCTGACTGAGACCCCCGTCCGCGCCGAGATTTCCGCGGGCGCAGTCTGTCCCCCATGAGCCCCATGAAGGCTGGCAGCATCGTCAGGGCGATGACGACGGCCAGGGCGACACCGATCGCGGCGAAGACACCCATGACGGTGAGGAAGGGGATCTTCACGATGGCCAGGCCGACAAGGGCGATGACGACCGTCGTTCCGGCGAAGACCACCGCAGCGCCCGAGGTCGCGACAGCCCGAGCGGCCGACTCCTGGGCCTCGAAGCCGTCACGCAACTGGTCGCGGTGACGCGAGAGGATGAACAGGGCGTAATCGATTCCCACGGCCAGTCCGAGCATGACGGAAAGCACCGGGGCGACGGAATTGACGGTGGTGAACCGGGTGAGGATCGTCATGATCGAGTACGTGATTCCCACCCCCAGGACTGCCGTGATGATCGGCATTCCGGCTGCCACCAGGGATCCCAGGGTGATGGCGAGGACGATGAGAGCCACCCCGACGCCGATGGCCTCGGTGATCGACAGGGAGGGCAGCATGGCCTCGAAGGCCTGACCTCCGACGTAGACGTGTGATCCCGGCGGTAGGTCAGCCTGGATCTCGCGGCCCACCCGTTGCAGGTCGTCACGCCCGGAGTCGGGGAAGGTCACCGCGGTCACCTGTCCCAGCTCCACCTGGATGACGGCTGCGGTGTGGTCCTTGTTGACGAACCCGGTGACGTACGGGTTCCACGGTGACGTGGCCCCCGTCACGCCCTTGAGGTCCTTGAGGTCCTCAACCCCTTTCTCGATCCGGGAGCGAAGAGGTGTCGACGAGATGTCGGTGCCCTCCGGCACGGTGACGACGAGGTTCGCGCTCAGCGCGGACGCCTGCGGGAAGGTGACCTGGAGGTTGTCATAAGCGATCTGGGAGGGGGCACCGGGGATGGTGAAGGAGTCGTCGTAGTCGCCAGTCAGGGCGGCCATCCCCACCCCGAGCAAGACCACCAGGCCCAGCCACACGGCGACGACAGTCTTGGCTCTGCGGAAGCACCAGGCCCCAAGATCGTGAAGGAAGGAGGACATCATCACCCCGCAATGGACTCGTCCACACACCGTTCGATACATCAATGTATTCGATGCAGTATCGTATCCGATGCATTGTCGTATTCAACAGTAGAGGTCCTCAGGAGCGTCATGTCCACCTCCACCACGCCAGTCTCCGCTCGCCGGGCAGCAACCCAGGCACGACTGGCTGACGCCGCCGTCACCGTCTTCGCCCGCAAGGGAGTACCGGGGTCCACCCTCGAGGAGATCTGCGAGGAGGCTGGCTTCACCCGCGGAGCCTTCTACTCCAACTTTGATTCCAAGGATGAGCTGTGCATGGCGGTGCTGAGCCGCTACGCCGAGAAGAACCTCGCTGCCCTCAGCTCCTCACTGGACTTCCCCGACGACGGCCACGAGGCGCTGCACGATCGAATCCACGACATCATCGCCCTCTTCGCGTCGGCGGTCGGCTCTGACCCGACGACGGTTGTGGCGATCCTGGAGATCACCCTCGAAGCCGCACGAAACCCACACTTGCGAGAGGCCTACCAGCTGGTCGAGGCGACCATTGCTCCTGCCCTGCGCACGATGGTTGAACAAGCCCTGCGCGACCACAACGTCACGACGACGATCAGTGTCGCCGACCTCATCGACGTCACCCGTGCAGTCTTCGATTCCCGGGTGCTGGCGGCCATGGCGTCGGGACGAAAGGCCGACATCGACCGCATGATCGAGCAACTGACGACGATGGTGCTGACCTTCATCCGTCCGCTGTGATCCCGCCTCAAACGACGCTCACCAGGGAAAACACCACCGGCCCCGCACAGATGCGAGGCCGGTGACGAGTCGAGGGTACGCCAGATCAGTAACCCAGGATCTTCTTGCGCTCAGGCAGCCATGCGATGGCGTCACGAATGCCGTCAGCAGGGGTCAGCTCCGCGCTCCACCCGAGCAGATCCTTGGCCCGGCTGGACACCGTGTAGGCACCTGCGACGTCACCGGGACGCGGCGGACCGAAGACGACATTGAGAGGCTTGCCAGTGCCCTCCTCGAAGGCCTTGACGAGCTCCTTGACGGTGACACCATTTCCGGTGCCGATGTTGAACACCTGGTAGGGCTCCTCGGTGGTCACCTCGTCGAGGTGCTCCAGGGCGGCGACGTGGGCGCGGGCGAGGTCCCAGACGTGGATGAAGTCGCGGATGCCCGAACCGTCACGGGTCGGCCACTCGACGCCGGTGACGGTGAAGGTGGACTCGTCCATCCAGGCGTCGATCATCTTGCCGAGCACGTGGGTGGGGTGCTCGATCTGCTGACCGGTGCGCAGCTTCGGGTCCGAACCGATCGGGTTGAAGTAACGCAGGCTGAGGGCCTTGAGGTCAGAAGAGTGGGCGGCGTCACGCAGAATGAACTCCACCATGAACTTCGTGGTGGCGTAGGGGGAACCGGGGTCCAGAGCGGACTCCTCGGTCACCTTGAACTCCTCGTCGGTGGCGTAAATCGAGGCCGAGGAGGAGAACAGGATGCGGCGCACACCATTGCGCTCCATGCCCTTGAGCAGGGCGACGGTCTTGCCGACGTTGTTGTCGTAGTAGGTCAGAGGCTCAGCAACCGACTCCGGCACGATGATCTTGGCCGCGCAGTGCACCACGGCGTCAATCTGATTCTCGGTGAACACTCGGTCAAGCAGGTCCTGATCGGCGATGTCGCCCTGGTAGAAGGTGCGGTCTCCGACGAATTCACGGCGTCCTGCGGACAGGTCGTCCAGGACGACGACCTCGTGACCTGCCTCCTCGCATGCCGAACCGACCGTCGATCCGATGTAACCGGCCCCGCCGGTGATGAGAATCTTCATGGGAACCTTTCGTGACGTCGACTTCCTTGAGTTGAGTTTAGACGCGCCTCGCCAGCCTCAATGGCAACCCATCACCCTGTGTGGTGGATTGGTCACTGATGGTGCGCGTTGCCAGCCGAGTCGTCACATTGCTGTCGGTCGCAGCCGATACTCCACAGTTGCTTTCCCTTTCTAGACTTGCGGTCATGGAGGACGCCGGATCGCAAAGCCCAGCCACGGAGAACCGTTCCAACGGATCTCTCGGGGCTGGGGTGCGCGCCCGTCTCAATCGGTTCAATCCGAACCGCAACAACGTCCCTCAAATCAGCATCCCGGGCATGGAAGAGGTGCTGGACCCCAAGCTCGACGATGGCCGCCCGACCGATACCGAACGGGCATGGTGGGGCGACGTCACCTTGACCCTCGTCATGGCCGTGGTGACGATCGTCCCCTATTTCGTCGCCCTGGTGGAGTGGCCGCGCCCCGAGTACGTCGCCGCCCTCTTCTCGTCCCTCATCATGGTGGCCTCCCTGCCGATGCGCCGCGAGCACCCCCTGCGCATGATGAGCTTGGTCGCCGTCGGCGCCATCATCCAGTTCCTCTTCGTGCCCTTCCCGGTGCTCAGTATCTTCGTCGTCCCCATCGCGTCCTATTCGGTGGCACGATGGGTCGACGGTCGCCAGTCCCGCTGGGTGCTGTGGGTCGGAGCCGCAGGCTCGGTCATTGGGCCGATGAGGTGGATCCCGACCATTGCCGCCGGTTACGACCCTTCGTCAGGAACGCCGTGGGTGCTGCTGGTTCTGGCCATGACGGTGTGCGCGGGCCTCGTACTGACGCCATATGCGGTAGGTAGACGACTGCGAGAATCCGCTCTCCTCGATTCCCAGCAGCGCATCGTCAAGGCGCAACGGTACCGGGCAATCCTCGCCGAACGTGAGCAGCAGGCCAGGGTGGCCGAGGAACGTACCCGAAACGAGATCGCCCGAGAACTTCACGACATCGTCGCCCATTCGCTGTCGGTCATGATTGTGCAAGCCGAAGGTGGCAAGGCACTGGCAGCGAAGAAACCCGAGAAAGCACCCGAAGTACTCGACACCATTGCCGAGACCGGGCGTGAGGCACTCCTGGAAATGAGACGAATCGTCGGAGTACTGCGTCAAGACACCGACGCCGAGTTCTCCCCCTCCCCTGGTCTGGCCGAGATTGCCGACCTGGTGGAGAAGTCCGGGGTCAAGGCTGAGCTGACGGTGATCGGGGATGAGCCGGTCGTCCCCCAAGCCCTCGGCCTCGTCGTGTACCGGGTTGTGCAAGAAGCCCTCACCAACGTCCTCAAGCATGCCGGCCGCAACGCCCACGCCACAGTGACCCTCACCTATTCACCGACCGCGATCCAGGCGGAGATCCTCGACGACGGGTACGGGGATGCCGTCCAAGGTGACGGACGCGGCCACGGCCTACAGGGGATGCGGGAGCGTGTGACGTCAATGGGGGGACACTTGTCGACAGGGCCTCGCAAGGAAGGCGGGTTCCGCGTCATGGCGACGCTGCCGGTACCCGCCTGACTCCCGCCAAGGGTCAGCCCGACTCCTGCTCACCCCAACAGTTCGGCGAGAAAACCCAGCCGCTGCCGATCCCGCGGTACCCAGGCAAGCAGGTCGTCGGGGGTGAGCGGGTCGGCAGTCCCGTGCGCTCGCGAGGTGACGATGGCTCCCACCAGAGCTGCCACATCGAGTTTTCGTGCCAGCGGCACCGGCCAGTCCCAGCTCCAGGCCAAGCCGGCCAAGGTGGCATCCCCGGCCCCGGTGGTGTTGACCGGATCAATGGCCACTGCCGGCACATGGACCTCCTCCCCGGTACGCGAATCCACGCCGACGATCCCGTCGCCACCACACGTGACGACAACGATCGGCACGTGTTCGGCAAGCGCGCGGGCCGCCCGCACCGGGTCGTCGGTACCTGTCAGACGCATCGCCTCAGCAGCATTCGGGGTATAGCAGGTACATCCCGACACCGCCTCCAGGACTCCCGGTTCGCAGCCCTCCTCGAATCCGTGGTCGGCAATCACCGGAATCCCGGCATCGGCGGCTTCGTGCAGCCAGGCCTCAGCGGGAACCGAGATATGGGTGACGATGGCGTCGATTCCCTCAAGGTTCGGGGCGCGGAATGGGGCCGGCAGCGCCGTTTCCACGGTCGTCATGGCCCGCTCGGTGCCACAGGCCTGGCTCATCGTCACCGGGAGCGCCCAGCCTGGATGGATCGGGCTCGGGGCCAGATCGATGCCCCAGTCAGCCAATTCGCGACGGCACATCTGCGAGGTGGGGTCCTCCCCCAGACCCGTGAGCAACTGCACCCGTGCTCCCAGACTTGCGGCGATGCGGGCCGTGTTGGCAACCCCACCCCAGGTGGCGACGAAGTCCGTGCCGTAGCGCTCCTCTCCCAACGCGGGCAATTCCGTGATTCCAGAGATGACAAGGTCGCGGTACGTGATGCCGACGGCGAGCAGCCGAGGATGACAGTTGACGGGCATGGGCTCACCTGGCATCGGTGATGGCCTCGACACCGGCCACCTTCATCATGAGCAGGCAGGCCATCGAGTTCGACCAGCTGAACCATCCGCGCGTGAACCGGGTGGGGTCATGCGGATCGAAACTCTCGTGCGTCCAGCCCGTTCCACCGTCGGTGGCCAGGATCGTCCTCAGGCAGTCGCGCGCCTCGACGTCGTCGCCGGTGAGTCCTTGTACCGCCAGACCGATGTGCCAGATGTAACCGTCGGGGCTGTGCGGGCTACCAATCCCTCGTGCTGTCGGACCGCTGAACAGGTACGGGTTGGCCTCGCTGAGTACCCAGCTCCGGGTCGCCTGGTAGAGCGGATCGTCACCGGACAGGTCGCTGGTCAGGGGAAGCGACAGTAGCGACGGCATATTCGCGTCGTCCATCTCCAGCACGGATCCGAGTCCGTCGACCTCGTAGGCAAGGTGATCGTTGACGATGCCGAATCGCCTCACCCCGGCGTCGATGTCATCGGCCAACTGCGCGGCGCGTTCGGCCAAGCCCTCGTCGTCCCAGACGCGACAGAATTCGCCAATCTGGCGCAGGGCACGCATGGCCATGAACTGTGCCGGGATGTTGTACCCGTATCGGCAGGCGTCGTCGGAAGGCCGGAACCCGCTCCACGTCATTCCGGTACGCGCTACCGGCCCTCCCGAGCCGTCGGGGCCAAGGGTGTCGCCGGGTTCGCTGGGGCGCACATGGCGGTAGGTGGAGCGGGTGGCATGGTCCTGCTCCAGGGTCCACAGGTCGACGATGCGCCAGCACCCCTCGTGCACCGCAGTGTCGAGGTGGTCGGCACTTGCCGTGGCCTGCCAGAACCGCCATGCCAGATCGACGGGGAAGGCCAAGGAATCAACCTCGTACTTGCGCTCCCACAACTCATCGAGCAGGTCGACGTCGTCGGGGTCGAAATGCGCGCCGGTCGGCCCGGAATTGAAGGCGTTGGCGTAGGGGTCGACGCCAATGCAGTGCCACTGGCGGGCAATGACGTCACTGACCTGACGCGACACCTCGGGCAGGTCGCACAGGGCCAGGAACGGCCACAACTGAGCTGACGAGTCGCGCAACCACATCGCCGGAATGTCGCCGGTGACCACGAAGACACCGTGGTCGTCGCGGGTCATGGTGCGCGTCCACGTGTCCGTCATCCAGGCCACGAATCGGCTCTCGGCCTGCTGGGCCACGTCCTTGTCAAGGTGTTCGCCGACACCTCGACCGATCTGAGCTCCGACCTCGTCCAGGCGTCGCTGTAGAGCACCGGTCATGTCGCACACGCTCATCGGTGGGGCTCCCAGGAGGTCACGCGCTCATCGTCCAACCCAGGAACCCACATGTTCCCCTGACCCTTGAGTCGCTCACCGAGGGTGAGAACCCACGCTCCGGCCGCCTGTCCGGCGCGCAGCCCGAAGGCAGAGTCTTCGATGACGACACATGTGGTGGGGTCGACACCCAGTCGCTTCGCTGCTGTCAGGTAGGGATCGGGGGCCGGTTTCCCGGCGGGGACGTCGTCGAATCCAAGGACAGTGTCGAACAGGTCCAGCCAGTGCTGCGAGGACAGCCCGTCATGCACGAGGCGGGTCGGCGAATTGGACACCACCGCAATCGGCAGGTGCCCGGACAACCTCCTCACCAGGCGGTCCGCCCCGGGCATCGGCCTCGTATTGTCAGCCAGGCTGGCGTCCAGAAGGTCGAGCAACCGTTCAAGGGTGGCCTGTCGATCCGCCTGGGGATGGTCGCGCAGATACAGTTCAACGACATCGTCAACGGTGCCCCCGTCGACGTCGGCGCCGGCATCGTCGTCGAGGCGGCGTCCCCACAGCTGTTCGCAGGCCACACGCCATGCAGGCAAGGAGTCGAGCAGGGTGCCGTCCATGTCAAAGAGGACGCCGCCGACCTTCTCGGGCAAGTGCGTCGTCACCATTCAAAATCCATCTCTCTACTCGGGCCGACTGGTTTCACATCGCGCAACATACCGACGTCGCTGGCATCCATATGGCCTGGGTGCACGCCGATGGCCTCAAGCAACAGCGGCGTCAACTCATGGCTGCGAATGGGATCGGTGCGAAGCAGTGGAGCGGGCAGGGCCCCGCCGATGTGGTGAGCGGCCAGGAAGCTACGACGCACCTCGACCTCATCCTCTCCGTGGCCTCCCTCAGGCTTGTGCCCGTGGTCGGTGGTGACGGCGACGAGCCATTCCTCCCCGAGCTGTTCGTGGCGCTCCGCGACGGCCTTGACGAGGTGCCGGGTGAGCTCGTCGACGTGGCGCACGGCTTGGCGATACTGGTCGGAGTCAGCTCCATGGCTGTGCCCGGCGTGGTCGACCCCTTCAAAGTAGACGACGGCGGCATCCGGGCCCTCGTGCAACAGGTGCCAGGCGGCCCACGACGCCACCTGCTCGTCGGCCCTGTCAATGCCCTCGGACAGGTCGGGGCCGAAGAGCTGGTGCTGGCCGGTGCGTTGCTGATCCACCCGCTGGTGGATGATCGGCCCTGGCCCGTAAGGGCTGACGAAGGCGTCCCAGGTGGCTGCTGCGATGGTGCGTGCCGACGAGTTGGCGAAGAAGATCTGGGACAAGATGTCGGGGTGGCGGGCCAGGTCATGGCCGACGAACTCGTTCCACCACACATTGCACTGTTCGTGGGTGGCGCCGGTGAGGATCGTCGTCCAGCCGGGAGCCGAATCGGTGGGCGGAGTCATCCACATCGGGATGATCGTGCCCTGAGAACGGGCGTCACCTCGCACCAGCCGGGCGAGAGTGGGGGCCAGCCCGCTGGGGGCCTGGTCAGCGGGCAGGGTGTGGTCGAGGGCTGGGGCGGGGTGTTCGGGAACCGGCTGTCCCTCGCCCACCCCGCGCACGAATCGCGGATCGGCGGGGTGATCGGGGTGGAGGAACCCGGGATTATCCTGCAACGCCTCGGGCAGTGCCATGTCCAGGCGCATCCCATCGATGCACACCAGAAGCAGTTTCATCCCTGACTCACTCTCAACGTCACGATCTGGAACGGATTCAGGGCGAGGTCGACCTCGCTCACGGCTGCTGTCGGGAGCTGTTGGGTCGGATCTTCGACTCGCTCCTCGAGCAGGTCCACCTCGCTGAGGTGACCAGCCCGGTCCATCAGCAGGCGTACTCGGCTACGAGCGCCATCGGCTTCGTGCAGCCGTATGACCAGGTCACCAGACCCGTCGAAGGCCTGTTTGACCGAGTCGATGACGGCCACACCGCGTATCGGCTCGATCCGGGCCAGGCTGTCCAGGCGCAGCGCGCCATCTCGGGTCTGGAGAGGCTGGTTGAGCCGCGCCGCCTCGACATAGGCCGACTCAACCCCGGCATCGGTGAGCAGGCTGTAGACGATGTGGTGATGGCCTCGGTCGGGGTGCGGGTCCGGGTTCTGTGGGGAGCGCAGCAGGGTGAGCCGGGCCATGACACCCAGGGTGGGCGTGTGTTCGTCTCCTCCCGCCGGGCTCACGTCATGACCGTAACTGGACTGGTTGGCCAGTGCGACGGCGTAGCCGGGTTCACCCAGCAACATCCACTGCTGTCCACAGCTTTCAAAGTGGGCGTCATCCCATGACGTGTTGGCACTGATCGGTCGCTTGATGTGACCGAACTGGATCTCGTCGACGCTGGTGTCAGCGGCCACGTCGAGGGGGAAGTCGACCTTGAGGACCCGAGCCTGCTGCGCCCAGTCGATGTCGAGGCTGAACTCAACCGCTCGGGAGTCGGCATCAAGAGTGATCTCCTGAACGACAGCGGACTTCCCGCGTTCAACACGCACCGTGCTCCGTAGTGGGTCCTCGTCGACGTCCAACCCGGTGAGGTCATCCATCACATCAGCACTGTGACGGTACTGGTGCTGCAACTCCCACGCGTCGAAACAGTCGGGGTGGTCGGGGTGCAGGACGAGTCGGTTGGCGCGCTGACCGGGCAACAGGAGTTCGCGGTCGGCCTGAAGGTCGACGATCGAGCTCACCAGCCCGTCGTGGGTGTCGATGCACACCTCGACCAGTCCATTGCTCATGCGGATCGTGTCGGGGTCTCGCTCCACCCGCACCGGGTGTTCGGGATCAACCACCGCATCGGTCAGAGGCTGTGCCGCCAGGGCTGGCACCTGGACCAGTGTGGGGCGATCGTCAACGGTGATGACCTCGCGACGGCCACTGGGGGATGGATTGATGACGCTGGCCCCGGTGTTCTCGTGGTCAGCCTCCTGTACCAGTGCCTGCCAGGCGTCGTCCATGAGCTGATCCAGCTCGGCACGAATGGCGGTGAACTCGGCGATGGCCTCCTGGTTCACCCACGCGATCGACGAGCCGGGCAGGATGTCATGGAACTGCAACAGCAGGGTGCGTTGCCACAGTTTTTCCAACTGCTCGTGGGGGTAGGGGTGACCGATGCGAGCTGCGGCGGTGGCCAGCCACTCGGCAGCGGTGAGAGCCGCCTCGGCGCGACGGTTGCCGTCCTTGAGGCCATGAACGGAGGTGTAGACGCCTCGGTGGAACTCCAAGTACATCTCGCCACGCCACACCGGCGCCTGGGGGTAGTCGTCGCGAGCCTGGGCGACGTAATCGTCAGGTGAACCCAACTGAACCTGAGGTGCGTCCTCCAGATTGGCGAACCGGCGGGCACGTTCCACCTGTTCAGCGGTGGGGCCTCCGCCGCCATCGCCATACCCGAAGGGCAAGATCGAGCGTCGCGCGACGCCTTTCTCCTTGAAGCTCGCCTCAGCCTTCTTGACCTCGCTGGCGCTGACGATGGAGTCGTAACAGTCCACCGGCGGGAAGTGCGTCCAGATGCGCGTCCCATCGATGCCTTCCCACCAGAATGTGTGGTGAGGCAGGGTGTTGGCTGTGTTCCAGCTCATCTTTTGGGTGAAGAACCAGGTCATCCCGGCCAACCGGGCGATCTGGGGCAGCGCGCCCGTGTAGCCGAAGGAGTCCGGTAGCCACAGGCAGTCTGGACGTACCCCGAGCTGGTCACGCATCCAGCGCAGGCCGGTGGTGAATTGGCGCACCAATGATTCCCCGGAGGGCAGGTTGGTGTCGGACTCCACCCACATGCCTCCCACGGGGTGCCACTGGCCACGCTCGATGGTGTCCTTGACGCGCTGGAGGATTTCCGGCGACGAGTCCTGGAGCCAGGCGTAATGCTGGGCGCTGGTGCACGCGAAGTGGAAGTCGGGGTACTCCTCGGCCAGAGAGACGACGTTGGAGAAGGTTCGCACCACCTTGCGGCGGGTCTCGCGCAGCGGCCACAGCCATGCCGAGTCGATGTGGGCGTGTCCGATGGCAGTCATCTGTTGGGCCGACGAGTTCGCCCCGGAGTCAAGGTAGCCGGCAAGGATTTCTCGGGCCCGTGGGGCGCCGGCGAGGATGCCGTGATGATCGATCTCGTCGGCGGCCTCTTCCAAGCCGTGCAGCAGCCGGGCGCGGTGGGTGGAGTCGGCCGCCAGCTGGCGCATGAGCCCGTCGAGGACGTCAATGTCGAGCCACAGGCCCCACACCTCGTCGCGGCGCACCGAGAGTTCGGCTCCCTTGAACTGCCACAGCGGTTCATCGCCTGCGGTGCGACGATCCCCCAGCGTGGTGGGCCCACCCAGGTGCAGGGTCATGTCGGGGTTACCGGCGGCCTCCACCCACAACTCGACGCTTCCGTCGGCCCCGATGAGCGGCTCACCCTCGTCAGCGAGTCGTCGGGACAATGCCCCGTGGTTGAGGGCGACCCGGTGGTTGCGTGGGTTGAGGGCTTTGAGGGGGCGTCCCGATGCGGTGTACACCATCGCTTCGGACTGGTTTCCGGCCCAGTCACCGACGAATCCGAGGTCCACCGAGAGGTCAACGTTGTCGCCAGCGTGGGCCTCGGGCAGGGTGCCAGTGACGTGAAGCCACCAGGTACTCCAGGGAGAACCCCACCAGGTTCCGGACGGGAACGGACGGTAGTTGGCAGCAACAGCTTCCGCAAAGCTCACCGGTTCACCGGGAGCCTGCCAGGCCGTCACGTCCAATGAGCAGATCTTGGTGGTAAGTTCTCGTTCGAGGCGCTCCTTGAGGTTGCCAATGCGGTCCTGGGTGAGCTCGGTGTGATCATGCATGGTCGTCCACAAGGTAGTTCAGGCCATCGAAGGCATTGGCGAAGTCATTGAGGAGTTGCTCGGCGACGTGCACCGAGTCCACCAATGGGTGGTGGCTGAGGGCCAGCAGTGCGGCGGTACGGCTGTGGTTGACAGCGGCCTCGATCGTGCGCTGCTCGACATATTTGGCGTTGACGACGAGTCCGCGAGCGTGGTCGGGCAGGGGCGGGGCAGGGAGTCGGTGAATCCCGGCGCCATCGACTCGGCACGGGATTTCCACGACGGCGTCGTCCGGTAGGTCGGGCAGGGCTCCGTGGTTGGCGACGTTGAGGATGAGTTCAGCAGGAACGTCGTTGGCGATGGCGTGCATGATCGCGAGGGCGACCTTGTCGTATCCGCCGGTTTCCAGGTCGGCCTCATCGCGCTCGAACTCCCCCGAGACCTCGCGGTTGGTGGCCATGTAGGTCTCTTCGCGCTCCAGGCGAGTGGCCTCCCACAAGGCGGCGACGTCGTCAGTGTGTTGGGCCTGGGTGTAGAAGCGCCGCTGCTGGGCCTCCAGGAACACCCCGCGCGGGGCCTCGGCATTCTGATCGACGGTGAGGTCGTCGCGAGAGTAGTAGTAATAGTGCAGGTACTCGTTGGGTACAGCGCCCAGAGCTTGCACCAGATCAGCGCCGAAGAGCCGACCTTCCTCAAAACTGCCGATGAGGTCGGGGCGCTCCAACAGGCGCGGCAGGACGTCGGTGCCGTCGACCTCCAAGCTGGTGAGCCACCCCAGGTGGTTGAGCCCGCTGTAGCCGATGTGCACGCGCCCGTCGGCGTTGAACAGGGAACCCAGGCCAGTTGGTGCCAGCCCGGCATCCTGCAAGGTGGTGAGAGCGCGACGGGCCAGGCCGACCGGGGAGTCGCAGATGCCGACGACTTGGTCTCCGAGGCGCTGCTGCATGACCTCGGTCATCACCCCGGCGGGATTGGTGAAGTTGATGACCTTGGCATTGGGGGCACACTGCGTTATCTGCTCGACCAGATCGAGCACGACCGGGATACCCCGCAAGGCATACGAAATACCGCCCGCCCCGACAGTCTCCTGGCCGATGACACCACGGGCCAGACACATCGACTCATCGAGGGCGCGTCCGCGTGTTCCGGCGACGCGAATGGCCGAGAAGATGAAATCAGTTCCGGTCAGAGCAGTGCGCAGGTCCGTGGTCGCCACGACCGACGGCGGATGAGGCAGACTCGGGGCCAACTGGGACAACACTGTTTCGATGACGCCCAGTCGCAGCGTGTCAGTGTCGTACAGGCGCAGTTCGGTGACTCGTTGGGGTGAATCGTCGCTGGCAAGTGCCTTGAAAACCAGTGGAACGCGGAATCCCCCGCCACCAAGGATGGTGAGTTTCATGCGATGACGACCTCCATGCCTGTTGATTCGCAGTGAGCGTTGACGTCCGGCGGCAGTGGCCCGTTTGTAATGATCCCACTGACGCCGTCGATGGTGAAGGGGGAATGTGCCCCGACACCTGGGAATTTCTCGGAGTCGACGAGCAGGTAGCTTCGACTCGCTGCAGCGACAATTGCCTGTTTGATCTGCGCCTGGGAGCGGCTTGTGTCACGCACCCGGCCGTTGACGCTCACCCCGGAGCAACCCAGGAAAGCCAGGTCGGCTTGATGGTGAGTCAGCGCATCAGCGACGAACTGACCGTCAAAGCACTGGTAGCGCTCCGACCACACTCCTCCCAGCACGATCACAGTGACGTCCGGGGCAGTCTTGAGAGCTTCAAAGACCGGTAGGGACGCCGTGAGGACGGTGATGGAGCGCTCGGCGAGCAGCCCCGACAGATGATGGACGGTGGTGCCGATGTCCATGATGACGGTATCGCCGTCGTGGACGAGTTCGGCGGCCTCCCGGGCGATTGCAGCCTTGGCGCGACTGTGGTGATTCATCACGTCACCGAAGTGATCGTCCACACTCGTGACGAGCTGGACGCCACCCCAGGAGCGCTCGATGATGCCCTTGTCCTCCAAAGCGATGCAGTCACGCCGGGCCGTGGCCACACTCACGTTGAGATCCCGAGCGATGTCGACGGTTCGCATGGCAGATCGGCCCCGCAGCAGTTCGACGATCGCGTCGTGACGAGCGGCCTTGAGCATACGGCCATGGTACCGACCCACAGCCACAGGTCCATAGATTTTCGTCAATTCGATCAATTTGCGTCATTTCCTCACCCCTGGCCGCTACAGTGGCCCCAAGAGCCGACCCCACCCGGTCAGCTCAGCCCCGTTCGAATCAAGCATTGGCAAGGTTGTTCCCTGGAGATCACCTACAGTTAACCTCAGCTGCACACAGTCGTGACACCCTGAAACCCCGGCGGGTGGCTGAGCCGAAAACCCCTCAGACGGTGTTCACACCACCGAGGATCGGTTCGAGACCCGCCACCACAATGGACATTATTGAGCGATTTTGTCAGTGGCGATTCCCGTTCAACCCCAAGGAGGGACCTCATGAATCTGTCGCGTCGTCATCTACTTGCCGGCGGTATTGCTGGCCTGAGCATGGTGGGAGCGTCGGCATTGACCGGCTGCTCCACGTCCAACGAGCCCACCGACAACAAGGGCAACGGTGACGCCAAGAAGCTCGTCCTCTGGATCTGGCCGGAGGGATTCGACAAGCAGACGCTGGCTGCCGTCACCAAGGCCAACTCGTCCTACACCGTGCGTCAGGACGTCATCGGCGGCGATTTCAAGCAGAAGCTCACCACAACCTTCACCGCCGGTTCCGGACTGCCCGACATCACCGGCGTCAAGGGTGAGGACATCGCTTTCTTCCGCGACCACGCCAACTACTTCGCCGACCTCAACACCCTGGGTGCCAAGGACCTCAAGCCCACCTTCCTGGATTGGAAGTGGGCTCAAGCCACCACCGTCGACGGCAAGCAGCTCGGTATTCCTTCCGACATCGGCCCGACCGCCCTGTTCTACCGCGCCGACATCTTCGAGCAGGCCAAACTGCCCTCCGAGCCTGACGAGGTCGCTGCCCAGATCACCACTTGGGAGGACTTCATCGAGTTCGGCACCAAACTGCTGGCCGCCAAAAAGGACACTTTCCTGGTGCGTAACTCGGTGGGCATGTTCGGCACGATCTGGCCGCAATCTGGCAAGGGTTTCATCGACGAGAAGAAGAACTTCATCGGCGATCAGGACCACATTCGCAATGCTTGGGATCTGGCTATCAAGGCATTCAAGGCCGGTATTGTCGCCACGATCAAGTCCAACACCTCTGATTCGGCCGCCGCGGTCAATGAGGGACGTCTGCCCGCCGACTTCGGCGCCTCCTGGCACCTGGCTGACCTCATGGTTGACGCTCCCGAGACCAAGGGCAAGTGGCGCGTCTGCGCCCACCCCGGAGCAGCCATCAACCAGGGCGGCTCGTTCCTGTCCATTCCTGCCGGCGCATCCGATCCCAAGGCCTCCTTCGCGGCGATCCGCGAGCTGCTGAGCGTGGAGTCCCAGGTACGCGAGTACGTCCACAATGGCAACTTCCCCGTGTCTCCCAAGGCCTATGACGACCCGAAGGTGTCCGGGCCGGTGGAGTTCCTCGGCGGTCAGCATGCCGCGGAGGTCTTCGGAAAGGCTGCCAAGACGGTGCGCCCGCTCTACGAGGATGCCAACTCCGGTACCGTGTCCGCCCCGTTCGCGGCCCAGCTCGAGCAGGTCGAGTCCTCCGGCAAGGACGCGGAGGCCGCCTGGAAGGATGCCGTCTCCGAGGCCAAGCGCATCGCCAAGCAGCTGCATCTGACCGTCAAGTGAGGCAGTTGCCCCAGTAAGTTCTGTGGTGAGATGAATTCTGCGAACACCATGATTGATGCCGTGCCCACAGATGAGTTACGTCGCTCATCTGTGGGCCGGCGAATGCGCAAAGCCCTACCGATATACGCCGCGTTGAGTCCGTATTTCTTCTTCTTCCTCATCTTCGCGGCGGCACCGATGATCTTCACCCTGTTGCTCGCGTTCACCGATTGGTCAGGGTTGGGGGGCGCCAAGTTCGTCGGTTTGGAGAATTTCCGGTATCTGATCAGCGACCATCTGTTCTACAAGTCGCTGGGCAACACGCTCATTCTGTGGGCCATGGGCACGATCCCGACGCTCATCCTCGCCACAATCGTCGCCCTCATGCTGAACAAGACGATGCGGTTCTCCACGACGTACCGGGTCATCTACCTCGTGCCGAACATCACGTCGATGGTGGCCATGGGCATTCTGTTCAGTTCGATCTTCTCCAGCCAGTTCGGGCTCGCGAACGCCATCCGCAACGTGCTGGGCCAGTCGAACATCGCCTGGTTGCAAAACGAATGGGGCATCAAGGTCGCGATCTCATCGCTGACGGTGTGGTCATTCGTCGGCTACAACGCCCTGCTCATCCTGGCCGGGCTGCAAGCCATCGACAAGAGTCAGTACGAGGCAGCCGCCATTGACGGGGCGAACGGGTGGCAGACGTTCTTCCACGTCACCTTGCCGCAGCTTCGAGCCATCGTCTTGTTCATCACCCTCATGTCGACGATCGGTTCCCTGCAGAGCTTCACCGAGGCCCAGGTTCTCACCAGCTCCCAATCCAGCGGGGCAGCCTCGGCGGGTGGGGTCAACAACTCCGGTCTGACGATGGTGCTCTACTTCTACTCGGTGGCCTTCCAGGAGAACCGGTACGGCTACGGCGCGACAATCGCATGGGGAGTCTTCGTCGTCGTCCTGTTCTTCTCGATCATCAACTGGCTCGTCACTCGCGAGCACGATCGCGAGGTGGCACGATGAGACGGCACGTACACGCGGCCTTGCGGCACCTGTTCCTCATCCTGGGCGGGTTGATCTCACTGTTCCCGTTCTACTGGATGTTCGTACTGGCCAGCCGACCCTCCTCGGTGATCTACAAGTACCCGCCAGTGCTCACCCCTGGCGACCGTCTGGGCGAGAACATCCACACCATCACCGAGAAGATCAACATTTGGGCAGCCATGGCCAACACGGCCGTGGTGGCGCTGACGGTTTCGGTGCTCGTACTGTTCATCTCCTCGCTGGCAGCCTTCGCCTTCTCGAAGTTCGATTTCCCCGGCAAGAAGGTGCTCTTCGGCATCGTCCTGGCGACCTTCCTGTTGCCCACCCAGTTGGCGACGATCCCCCAGTTCGTCCTCATGAGCAAGATCGGATGGGTGGGCGATCTCAGGGCCGTCATCGTGCCCTCCCTGGCCAGTTCATTCGGGGTGTTCTGGCTGCGGCAATATTCCACCAACGCCATCCCGAAAGAACTGATGGAGGCCGCAACCCTGGATGGCTGCGGGTTCTGGCGCCAGTACCTGCACGTGTGCCTGCCCATCATCCGTCCTGCCCTGGCATTCCTGGGAATATTCACCTTCATCGGCTCGTGGAACGACTTCATGTGGCCCCTCATCGTCCTCAACGATCCCAGCAAGTTGACTCTGCAGGTGGCATTGAGCCAACTCAAGACAGCACACGGCACCGACTACGGCATGCTCATGGCTTCCTCGCTCATCGCCGTCGTCCCGCTGCTGTTCGTCTTCGCCGTGGGCGCCAAGCAACTCATTGCCGGTATCTCGGAGGGAGCAGTCAAGAGTTGAGCGTGATCACGTCTTGACGCGTTGATCCTGTGGGACACGCGGTCGGTAAGCTTCGACTGACGAGCACTTGGAGGTGCCATGCCCGATCCGATCCGCGTCATCCTCGTTGACGACCAATCCCTGGTCCGTTCGGGGTTCCGTATGCTCATCGAGTCCGAGGATGACATGGAGGTCGTCGCGGAAGCGTCAAACGGTGTGGAAGCCCTTGACGTGCTGCGTCGAACACCTGTCGACGTCGCCCTCATGGACATCCGGATGCCGCAGATGGACGGCGTCGAGGCCACTCGCCGTATCACGGCGTCCCCGCTGGACACCAAGGTGCTCATTCTCACCACCTTCGACCTCGACGAGTATGTCTATGCCGCTCTCAAGGCCGGCGCCTCGGGATTCCTCCTCAAAGACGCCCGACCCGCCGAGCTGTTGAGCGCGATCCGCAATGTCGCCGCTGGTGACGCTGTCGTGGCCCCGTCAGCCACTCGACGCCTGCTCGACCACGTCGTCCCCACCCTGCCCAACGACCCCAACACAGCCGACGAGAGGCTGTCGGTGCTCACGGACCGCGAGCGGGAGGTGCTGGTGGAGATAGCCAAGGGGGCGACGAACGCCGAGATCGCCCAAACCCTCTACATGGCAGAGGGGACCGTGAAAACTCACATCGGTCGACTATTATCGAAATTGGAGTGCCGAGACCGGGTTGGCCTCGTGCTTTTTGCCCATCAAGTCGGCCTCATGTGACAACTCCAAACCATACATATGCGTGGCATTGGACACGTCTGATATTCACAGTATCTTCACGTCGCCGAAGGTGACGGGCGTCCGGCGCCCGTCAATGCCCCTCCGGGAACCATGAAAGGCATCATGAGCGAGCACAACCGACCCTACGAATCTGACGAGCCCTGGCAGCCGAGCCATGCGGCCCCGAGCGAGCCGGGGTCCTTCACGCCACCGCGACACGGTGGCCCGTCTGAGCACAGTGCCCCATCGCAGTGGGCCGCGCCCTCACCCCAGCCCGCTGAGCAGCAGGGCGGTCAGCCAGGTCAGCCATGGGGACACCCACAGTCTCCTGATCCTCAATCCGCACAGGCCGCCGGGGCCTTCCCGGCACAGGCTGCGCCCGCCCAGCCTTCCCACGCTGCCAACCCAGCCCGTCCTGATGGTCTGGCTCCTGGCTTGCTGGACACCCCCTTCGAGACTGACGCTGCCGCTGGTATCGACCTCACCAAGATCTATGGGGACGGGCAGACCCGGGTCACCGCCCTGGATTCGGTCCACGTTCGCTTCACTCGCGGCACCTTCACCGCGATCATGGGCCCGTCGGGCTCCGGCAAGTCGACCCTCATGCACTGCCTCGCCGGCCTGGACCGCATCACCTCCGGTCGAGTGTTCCTCGCTGGCCAGGAAATCTCGGGTCTTCCCGATTCCAAGCTGACGACCCTGCGCCGCGACAATGTCGGCTTCATCTTCCAGTCGTTCAACCTGCTGCCAATGCTCACCGCCGAGGAGAACATCCGGCTCCCCCTCGACCTCGCCGGGCGTAAACCTGACAAGGCCCTGTGGGATCAACTCGTCACCGGCCTGGGCATCGCTGATCGTCTCAAGCACCGTCCCTCGGAGCTGTCAGGTGGTCAGCAACAGCGCGTCGCCTGTGCCCGAGCCATGATCACCAAACCGCACGTCGTCTTCGCCGACGAGCCCACCGGCGCCCTGGACTCCAAGTCGGGAGCGAACCTGCTGACGTATCTGCGCCATTGCGTCGACGATCTGGGACAGACGATCATCATGGTCACCCACGATGCCAAGGCTGCTTCCTATGCTGATCGTGCCCTCATGCTGCTGGATGGCCGCATCGTCGACGACATCACCTCCCCCACCGCCGAAGCGGTCAATGAGGCGATGGCCGGGTTGGAGGGCTGATGTTCACCGAAGCTCTCAGGGAGCTGCGTCACCATCCAGGCAGGATGGCCGCAACCCTCATTGCCATCGCGGTGTCGGTCGGGTTCCTCGTCGGCATCTCGATGTTCGTCCGAACGCAGGGAACAGCCCTCGGCAAGGAACAGGCGGTCGCCACCTCGAAGGCTGACGTCGTCGTCTACAACGCCGATGGTGAGGCCGATCCCAAGGACATCACTCAGGGAATTCGCGACACTCCCGGAGTTCAGACCGTCGATATCGTCCAGTCAACCTCGATGGTCGCCTCCCACGGCCAGGACTCCACGATGCTTGATGTCCACACGACACCGGCAGAACCGTTCCGTTGGTCCTCCGTGACCTCGGGTAACTGGCCATCAGGACCCCGTCAGATCGCGCTGTCCAAGGCGGCGGCCGAGAGTCTGCACGTCGGGGTCGGAGACACGATCTCCGCAAGCGGTAACGACGTTACCGTGGTGGGAATCACCGATGATGCGAAGGCCTTGCAGACCGCCCCGGCCTACACCAGCGAAGACATCCTTCAATTCCCCAACACTTGGATCGTCAAGGCCAAGGCCGGGACGACTCCCGAACAGCTCGTCACCAACCTTGAGAAGAGCCTGCCCACCGTCAAGGGCGCCCCCAAGTTCAACACCGGCAAGGATTACGGCTCGACGATCGAAACCGCGGCCGATCATCAGAAGAAGACCGTCACTGATCTGGCCAAGGGGTTCGACGTCACCAAGTATCTCCTCATGGTCTTCGGAGCCATCGCTCTGCTGGTGGGCGCGATCATCATCACGACGACCTTCCTCATCTTGTTGGCCCAGCGACGTCGTCAGATCGGCCTCATGCGGGCTGTCGGGGCGTCGAGCGGCCAGGTGCGGAAACGAGTTCTCGGCGAGGCCATCTTGCTGGGTGCCATCGGATCGGCCCTGGGCGTCGTGCTCGGAATCCTGTTGACGGTCGCTGGCTCGGCTTACACGGGGGCCTTGGCCTTCGGGTTGGAATGGCCTTGGGTCGATATCGTCATTGAGTTCTTCATTGGCGTCGTCGTCACCGTTCTGGCCGCCTTCCTGCCAGCGCTTCGCGCTACTCGCGTGGCTCCTCTGGAAGCGCTGCGCCCGGTCCCGACCGTTGAGCAGAAGCGCCGTGTCGGTCTGGCAAGGATCATCATCTGTTCCCTTCTTGCAGTGGCCGGAATCGTCACCTCCGTGGCGGCGATCACCGGTCACGGCACGCGGATCATGGCGTGGGCCGTCCTGTCGGCCATGTTCCTGTCCCTCGCACTGCTCATCGCCACACCGTTGTATGTGCCGTGGCTCATCAAGGCATTTGGATTCCTGCTGCGTCCGCTGGGGCCGACGGCCCGGCTGTCGACGTCCAATGCCACCCGCAACCCGACGCGTACCTCTTTGACGGCGGTGGCGCTCATGCTGGCCATTGGGCTGTCGGTCACCCTGCAGGTCGGCATTTCCACGACGCGCACGACGGTCATGGATCTGATCGACGAGTACTACCCGATCGACATCACCGTGACGAACGAACCCAGCTATGACCCGAACGCCGACAAGGCCACGGTGGGGACCCTCGATCCGGCGGCCGTCAAGAAGGTGCAGGACCTGCCGAACGTCAAGGACTCCGTCATCCTCAAGGGTGGGTTCGTCCAGACTGAGATCCTTGACGAAACACGCATCATGTCGGCCGACAAGGACGAGATCTCCAAGGTCGCGCCCTCGATTGCCAAGGAAATGGAGCCCGGGGTCGCGTTGATGTCGTCGGAGGGTCACCGGCCGAGCACGCTGGACTTCCGGTCTGCCAAGGGAACGGTGACCCTCAAGGTCAAGAAGGTCAACGGACTCTCCTTCGAGGACGTCCTGGTCACCGAGGAGGACATGAGGCAGATCGTGCCCTCCGCTGGCAATCAGGCTGCCTGGATTCATCTCGAGGACCGGAGCAATCTGGCCTCAACGCTGACGGTGATGATGTCCACGTCGTCCGAAAACGTGGAGATCGCTGGCGGCGCCCTCATTGGCGGCATCATCGAGATGATCCTCAAGGCCTTGCTCATCGTCATGACAGCCCTGTTGGGTGTTGCCGTGCTCATCGCCCTCATCGGCGTGGCCAACACCTTGAGTCTGTCGGTACTGGAGCGACGGCGCGAGTCTGCACTGCTGAGAGCCATGGGCATGCAGCGGCGTGGACTACGGCTCATGATGCTCTACGAGTCGATCCAGGTCGGCATGATCGGTGTCATCGTCGGCATGGTGGCGGGGTTCTACTTCGCCTGGCTGGGTATCCGAACGGTATTCCGGTTGGCCTCGGATGCGGTTCCGGTGCACTTCTCGATCGACTGGCCGTGGACCCTCGGTCTCGTTGCCATCTGTTTGGCGGCCTCCTGTCTCGCCTCGGTGCTTCCGGGCCGACGCGCCGCCAAGGCTGCCCCCACTGAGGCGCTGGCCGACGAGTGAGGGATTCCACTGCGCACCCTGCGTGACGATGACCGGCTGTGTCCTTCGGGGCACGGCCGGTCTTCGTGTGGTGTTAGGTTGTCGTGGCCGCCGGACAACACTCATGTGAAGACGGACAACACTGGTCGCCACATGGGCAACACCGTGCCCCCGACAGGCAACACCGCGGGCAACGTTGAATCGATGGACTTGGGGCATCGCCGATCCCGAGAGGTGCTGCCATGACAACGATGATTCACAGCCGTCTGAACCGCCACTGGGTACAGATGTGTGCCAACCCCCGCGCCAAGGGGTGCGCCACCCTCATCTGCGCCGGGTGTGAGCCCGAGGATCTTCCCGCGACACTGCGTGACGACGATGCGGCCGCGATCCGGGCCCTCATCGCCGCTCGCAGTGGCGCCGGCCAGACATCGGAGTTCGCCGGGATGGCACTGCTTCAGGCGATTCTTCCCAGCTTGGTGATGATCTGCGGTCGCGACCGTCAGGCCAGTCTGGACGAATACATCGGTGAGGCTTGGGTCGTCATCGTCAACTTCCCGCTGACCCGGACCACCAAGGTGTGCACGAACATCGCTCTGGACTGTCTGCATGCCATCTCGTCTCGACGCCGACACAGCAGCCCGGAGATACCAGCCGAATCCATCGAGATCAGCGCGCCGCAGGTTGACGAACCGGGACAACGGGCATCGGATCTGGTTCGTGCAGCGCAGGAGCTCGGGATCATCACGGCAGCCAGCGCTCCGGTGTTACGCAGCGTATGGGTGGACGCGTTGGATTGCGCCACCGCAGCACGACGTCACAACACCAGTCCCACAGCGGTGCGAGCTCGATGTTCCCGGGCGAGTCGGGCCATGCGGCAGCGCAGAGACGAGTTGCTCGCCGCCGCGTGACTGGGGCACCAAGATGTGCGCGACGTATGCTGTTCGCCGTGACGGGGTTCAAGCGTGCCATGGCTGTGCTCGGGGTGGTCTATCTCGTGATCGTGGGGTGCCTGTACTTCGTGCTGGCTGACCGCAGTGACAAATTCCTGCGAGATGGCCAGGTCATCGAGGGGACCGTTCAGGACATCCACTATCAGCACTCGGCGAACACTGGTGCGACCAGATACCTCATGCACGCCGAGAGCGGCCATGTTGCGGTCATCTCGTACACCTACAACGGGAAATCGTCGGTGGTCCGGTCGAACCCCTACCGAGATGCCAGGAAGTACCGCGTGGGGCAGAAGGTCGACCTCGTCATCCAGGAGGCACATCCCCATGACAACGTCGTGATGGTGCGTGACCACACCATCCTGGGCATGCATGTGATCCCCTGGGCATTCCTTGCCAGCGCTGTCGTCATGACGGCATGGTTTTGGCGCGATTACCTCGTATCGCGTCGACGTCGACGTCGACGTATGGTCTCACACCGACAGACCCCATCGGCCTTCGAGGGGATGGCCTCCCAGTAGTGGCCCTCGCAGGAGTGGCGACATCTCGTGGGCCCCGACAGCTCAGTCGGCCAGCAACCACCCCAGGAATTCCTTGAGATCGCCGGTCTCGCCGTCACGCCCACCGCGACCGATGTGCATTGGCGGTAGCGAGGGCTCCAGCTTGACCCCACGCATCCGTTCCATGAATCCACCCGGGACGACGAGTTGGTAGTACTCGCCGTTCTCGCCGATGGCCAGCGAATGCTTGGCGTTGAGATACCAGCCGCGTTTGTCCGTGCGGGCCTCATGACCGTCCATGAGTTGGGCGCGCAACGGCTCGGGAGTCATTCCCTTGGACCGAGCGGCAGCGAGGAAGTCGTCGATCAGCCGCTGGGCCTGGGTGGCTTCCTGACGGCGTGCCCCTTCCTCGAGTTCGATACGGAGTTGGGCATCCTCGGCGCGTTTACTGGTCACGAATTGAGGGTACGGCATGTCCATCCTGCCTCGGGCAGATGGCCGGTGTCCTTGGCACCGATGGTGGGAGAGAGCCACTGAGCCCTGTTCTGGTGTCGAGTTTCTCACATTTGGTCAATCGTTTGATTCAAACGATTGACCGCGCTGCTCCGAGCCTCCTACGCTGAGTCCTGGGCACACGGTTGTGCCCGATTACTCATAGGAGAGAGCACATGGCACGGCATGTCGGACTCGTTGACGTCGCTGCCCGAGCAGGGGTTTCGGTGTCGACCGCCTCGTACGTGCTGTCCGACAATCGCCGCTCCGAGAGGTTCACCCCAGAAACCCAGGAACGGGTACGCACCGCCGCCCGTGATCTCGGGTACGTGCGGAACCGCAACGCGAGGTCCTTGCGGCTGGGGAAGACCCGCACAGTTGCCTTGTTCCATGACGCCCCGCTGGACCGATTCGTCGAGCGTTTCCAACTCCGCGCCTCACACAGGCTGGCCGAGCATGACTACCAGCTCGTCAGCGTCGCCCTCGTGGAGAAGGACATCAGCCCCATCAGCAAGCTCATCCGCGCGGGAGCATGTGATGCCGCGATCATTGCGATCTCGGACCCCAGCATCGCCAAAGTCATCAAGACCCAACCCGAGGCACTGGTACCGACCCTCCTCGTCGGCGGTGAACCAGGCGGCCAAGGATACGACCACGTCGTCATCGATGAACGCGAAGGCATCACACACGCAATGACCACGCTCGCCGAGGCTGGTCGGAAGTCGGTGGCCTTTGCCGGGCAGTTACCGACGCGCGAAGAGTGCGAGCGCGATCCTCGCTGGCAGATGTACCGGGACTTCCAGACCAGCCACGGACGCACTCCCCAGCTCCTCCTGACGTCCAGCCCCTTCATCGGGGATGTCTTCGGTGCTGCGGTCAAGGCACTTCAGACGACACGTCCTCGTCCCGACGCCGTCTTCTGCGCCTCGGATCGCACCGCCATCGGCATCATGCTGGCAGCCCGGTCGCTCAAGATCGACGTCCCTGACGACATCGCCGTCATCGGCACCGGAAATTCGGCCGAGTCGATGAATATGGCCCCCTCCTTGAGTTCGCTCGGTCTCGACATCTCGGACATCGACGACATCATGCGCCATTTCTGGCACCGAATCGACGGGACAGCTGACGCCAGCCAGATTCCTGTTCCGTGGAAGCTGTTTTCTCGAGAAAGTTCCTCGAAGTAGATAACCACCTACCCAAGAAAGAGAGATTGCAATGAGGCACACTCCCCTATCTCGACGGTCCTTGCTCACCGGAGCAGTTGCACTCGGATCGACCGCCGTCGTCGGCAACCTGACCGGATGCTCGCCTTCGGCCGGGGTCGGCTCGTCGAACGATTCTTCGTCGCACTCAGGTGAGCGCACGGGGAAGGAAATCCTGTTCTACCTGTCCGCGGGCCACGACTTCGCACCCTACAAGCGAGTCATTTCCGCCTTTGAGAAGGATCACAACGTCAAGGTGACCATCCAGACCTTCCAGTGGCCTGATCTGCAACAAAAACTCGTTGCTGATTTCCTCTCCGGAACCACCCCGGACATCACGGAGGAGCCAGGCGGATTTTGGGCCACCCGATTCGGCAAGGACGGGAATGTCATGGCCCTCGACGACTACATCAAGAAGGACAAGGGATTCCTGAACGACTTCGTCCCGGCTGGCCTCAACGTGCGCCAGGCCGGCGGAAAGACCTACGCCATCCCGATGCACCTGACGATGGGTGGGCTCGTCTTTGCCAATTCGGAAATGCTGGCCAAGGCCAAAGTCTCCATGCCTACCACGTGGGAAGAATTTCTTGAGGCCGCCAAGCGCATCCAGGCCTCGGGTGTCGAGCACGGATGTGCCCTCAACAACGACAACTCCTACGGCACGCCGTGGCTCTTGCAGAACGGGGTCACGTACACAACCGACAAGTCGACGCCCCTGCAGCCAGCGGACGCCGCTGTTGAAGCCCTCGCCTTCCAGCGCGATCTGATCTACAAACACAAGGTCTCCCCAGCTCCGGTCGCATCCAGCGAGTACTCCGGGCCCCGCAAGCTCCTCACCTCCAACAGGTGCGGACTCATCATCACCGGTCCTTGGGACATCTCAGCCGTTCGCACTGAGGACAAGAATTTCCCACTCGCCATTGGCGCCCCACTCAAGCGCAAGGAGCAAAAGACCACCATCGCCGGCTCCGGTCTCATGATCCCCACCAAGAGCCAGAACGCCGATCTGTGCTGGGAACTCATCAAAGCCCTTACCGACACCAACGTTCAGGCACAGGTAACCAAGGAAGTCGGAATGCCGTGTTCTCGTACTTCATGGGCTAAGTCCGACGTTGTCCAGAACGACGCCAACATGCGCGTCGTCGCGACCGCCCGCGACCTCGCAGTTGCTCCTGACCGGGCTTACTGGCTTAACCAGAACATGGCCAAGATCGCCGACGTCGGAAAAGTCATGTACGAGAACGTCATCTTGTCCAACAAGGATCCCCGCTCAGAAGTTGCCACCTACAACAAGACAGTGGGACAGCTCCTCAGCAGGTGAACGTGATGACAAGGACATCTTCGCAGCCACGCCGGCGCAAAACCCCCTGGCGTCGCTATCGGACGGCATATCTGTTCGTAGCCCCCGCCCTCATATATTTCGCATTGTTCTTCTTCCTGCCCATCATCGATGAGTTCCGGCTTTCCTTCACGACAGGTTTCACCACACTTACCCCAGTGGGAGGAAAGAACTACGCAAATATTATTCACGACTCCGAGGTGTGGCATTCATTCGGGATCACCGTCATCTACGCGTTCTCCTGCCTCATCTTGTCCTCGATCATCGGACTCCTCCTGGCTTTGATACTCAACCAGAATTTCAAGGGCCGGACCATCGCGAGGACGGCAATCCTGACGCCGTACATGACCTCGGTCGCCATCGTCGGTTTGATGTGGAGAAATATCCTCGACTCAAACACTGGCATCCTCAACACCATCCTCGGCAATCTCGGGCTACCTCAACAGCACTGGCTGACGACCGCACCGCTGGCCACCCTCGTCGGCATCACGGTCTGGCAGGAATCCGGGTACGTCATGTTGCTCTTCCTGGCTGGCCTTCAATCCATTGATCCTCAATTGTACGAGGCTGCAAGAATTGACGGTGCACCGGTTTCAAAACAGTTCTGGAAAATCACGCTTCCATTATTGGCGCCGACGACACTGTTTGTTGTCCTCGTTGGAATGATCGGTTCACTTCAACAATTCGGACTGCCGTATATCGTCACAAATGGTGGACCCGGTAATGAGACATCCCTCTACGTATATCAAGTCTATCGTGAGACGTTCACCAGCGGAAACCTGGGATATGCGTCAGCGATGTCCTTTTTGCTGCTCATCGTGATCGTTGCCCTATCGATGATTCAGTTACGGGTGGGGCGGAAGAAGGAGGCGATTCTGTGAGCACCACATCGACTACAGCCAAGCATCGCAGCGATCAGCTCTTTCCCGGAGCGAGGATCGTCTCCCTCGTGCTCGTGTGGATCGCTGCGCTCGCTGCCATAGCCCCACTGGTGTACATGGTGAGTTTGGCTTTCCAGTCAGACGCCGAAGCGACAGGCGGAAAAGCGGTTCTCATCCCATCATCGTGGCAATGGGTCAACGTCACCCGTCTCTTCGATGCTGCCCCATTCGGCAGGTTCTTCCTCAACTCCGTCCTCGTCGCAGGCCTCATCACGCTGTCACACCTGATCTTCGCACCGCTGGTCGGGTATGCGTTCGCGAAGTTCGAGTTCCCGGGCAAGAACGCTATCTTCATCCTCATCCTCTCGACGATGATGATCCCGTTCTTCGTTCGCATGATTCCGCTCTACGTCAAGTTCTCTCAGATTGGATGGCTGGACACCTACCAAGGACTCGTCACGCCATTCCTGATGAGCGCATTCTCGATCTTTCTCATGCGTCAGTCGATGGCGGGAATCCCAGACTCCCTCATTGAGGCTGCGCGTGTCGACGGCGCACGAGAACTCCGCATCTACCGGTCAATCATCCTGCCTCAGAACAAGCCGGCCCTGACGGTATTGGGACTGTTCACCTTCGTATTCCAGATGAACGAATTCCTCTGGCCCCTCATCGCCACCCAATCCCAGGCCATGCGAACCATCACGATTGGGCTGTCATCGTTCAACCATGAGAGCTTCACGTTGTGGAACCTCACAGCCATGGGATCCCTCATGCTGTTCGTCCCGGTGTGTGCCCTCTTCGTGGCGACCCAGCGCTACATCGTGACGGGCATCACCATGACTGGAATCAAGTGAGAATGTGCAAGAACCATCATGAACGACCACCACGGACAATCCATGACTGACCGCCCCAACATCGTCCTCATTTGTACCGATCAGTGGCGAGGTGACTGCCTTTCCGGGCTGGGCCACCCCGACGTCGAGACGCCCTATCTCGACCAGCTGGCGGATCAGGGAGCCGTCGTGGAGCGGGCCTATTCGGCCACCCCGACATGCGTTCCGGCCCGAATGTCCCTCATGACGGGACTTTCGGCGGGAACCCATCGTCGGGTCGGCTACCAGGACGGGATCACCTTCGACGTTGAGGACACCCTGCCGTCAACCCTGTCGCACGCCGGCTACCAGACCCGCGCCATCGGCAAGATGCACTACTGGCCCGAGCGCGATCGCATTGGATTCGATGAGGTCGAACTTCACGACGGATACCTGCACTACTCCCGACGGCGCCACCGCGATCCGGCCTGCTACGACGACTACCTCGTATGGTTGCGTGACCAGACCGGCACCGCCAGTGACGAGGACTACATCGATGACGGAATCGAGTGCAATTCCATCGTCGCCCGGCCCTGGGACAAGGCCGAACGTCTGCACCCGACGAACTGGGTCGTCAACCAGGCGACCCGGTGGCTCTACCGTCGCGACCCGACCACCCCGTTCTTCCTCTATCTGTCCTTCCACCGCCCCCACGCCCCCTACGATCCGCCACAGTGGGCCTTCGATCGCTACGACGGCGCTGAACTGCGCCCGCCATCGGTCGGAGACTGGTCGCAGACCTTCAACGAGTGGCGCAATGACGCCGATCCGACGAGTCTGGTCGCCCATTACCGCCCGCGCGACATTGCTCGGGCGATGGCCGGTTACTACGGCCACATGACCCACATCGACACCCAGATCAGTCGACTGCGGCAGATCCTGGGCGAGTTTGGGGTGGCTGACAACACCTACATCGCCTTCACCTCTGACCACGGCGACATGATGGGGGACCATCACCTGTGGCGGAAGGGCTACCCCTACCAAGGATCGACTCACATCCCCTTCCTGCTTGCCGGGCCCGGTATCACCCCTGGAAGCCGGATCGACGAGCTCGTTGAACTGCGTGACGTCATGCCCACCTTGCTCGATTGCGCCGGTGTGGACATCCCAGACCGTGTGGAGGGCCGCTCGATCCTGCCGCTGTTGGGCCATGAGAGGCCGGCGTGGCGCACTTACCTTCATGGTGAGCATGTCTTGCTCGGCCAGTCGCTGCAATGGATCTGGTGGGACAACTACCAGTACATCTGGATGTCCGGATCGGGGCAGGAGCAGCTCTTCGACCTGGCGACGGACCCGCACCAGCTTCACGATCTGTCAGATGAGGATCCGGACCGGCTCGACGAGGGGCGTCGTCTCCTCATTGCCGAACTCACCGGCCGTGAAGAGGGATTTGTCCGCGACGGATCCCTCGTCACCGCACGCCCGGTGCGTAATGTGCTGGACAACCCCACTCCCCCGCCTGCCGAAGGACGCTGAGTCGGTCCCGGCACTGGGACCACGACACAAGCACGACACGCAGCGGAACCACGACGCTGCGGGGTCACGCACGACGCGCAGCGGGGCCGCGGAACGATGTCCGCGGCCCCTCACACGTGATCAGAACAGTCCGATGGTTTCGCCATTGTCGTCGATGTCGATGCGCTCGGCCGCCGGGTGAAGGCCCAGGCCCGGCATGGTTCGCATGTCGCCACAGATCGCATAGATGTACCCGGCTCCCACAGCGGCCCTCACCTCGCGGACGGGCAGACGCCACCCGGTCGGTGCTCCCTTGAGGGACGGATCGTGGGACAGGGACAGGTGGGTCTTGGCGATGACAACGGGGAAGTTTCCGTATCCGAGATCCTCGAAGTGGGCCAGTTCCTTGGCTGCCGCCGGGGCGATGTCGACCCCGTCAGCCCCGTAGACCTTGGTGGCCACCTTGGTGAGCTTGTCAACCAAGGAGTCCTCGAGATCGTAGGTGTAGCGGAAGTCGGTGTTCTGGTCGCAGGCTGCCACGACCGCGCGGGCCAGGTCGACGGCACCGTCGCCACCGTCGACGACGTGGGTCGAGGCGGCGAAGTGGGCCCCGGCGACCTCTGCGACCTTGCGCACGGCGTCGATCTCGTCGGGATGGTCGGTCGGGAAGACGTTGAGGGCCACCACCGGGGAGACACCAAAATCGCGAACGATCTCGATGTGCTTGCGCAGATTGTCGGCACCGGCAAGGACGTCGTCAGGATTGTCCTCGAGCATGGCCTGGGGCAGTGACTTTCCGGGGACGACCTTGTAGCGACCGGCGTGGGTCTTGAGGGCACGCACGGTGACGACGAGGACGGCGGCGTCCGGACGCATACCACCGACACGACACTTGATGTTGAAGAACCGCTCGGCGCCCATGTCGGCACCGAATCCGGCCTCCGTCAGCAGGTAGTCGCCACAACCAATACCAACCCGGTCGGCGATCACCGAGGAGTTACCCGTGGCGATGTTGCCGAAGGGGCCGGCGTGGACGAGGACCGGGCTGTTCTCGGTGGTCTGCAGCAGGTTCGGCTTGATGGCGTCCTTGAGGATGACGGCCATGGATCCGGCAGCGTGCAAATCCTCGGCGGTGACCGGCTCCTTGGAGCGGTTGTAGCCGATGACGATGCGTCCCAGTCGGGCCCGCAGGTCTGCCAGCGAGGTGGCCAGGGCCAGGATGACGCCCACCTCACTGGCAGCTGTGATGTCGAATCCGCTCTGACGGGGCACGCCATCGATCCGCGACCCGAGGCCGACGATAGTGTTGCGCAGGGCACGATCATTGATGTCGACGACGCGGCGCCACGAGATGGAGTGAGGCTCGATGTCGAGCTCGTTGCCGTGGTGCAGATGGTTGTCGATCATGGCGGCCAGCAGGTTGTGGGCCGCACCGATGGCGTGGAAATCACCGGTCAGATGCAGGTTGAGCTTCTCCATCGGCAACACCTGGGAATACCCGGCCCCAGCGGCACCGCCCTTGATGCCGAAAGTCGGGCCCATGGAGGGCTGGCGCAGGGCGAGCACGCTGCGTTTGCCAATCCTCTCCAAGCCCTGGGCCAGGCCAACGGCGGTGGTCGTCTTGCCTTCACCGAGGGGGGTAGGGGTGATGGCCGTGACGACGACGTATTTACCGCGCGGACGGTCCCTGTTGTGCTTGATGACCTCAAGATCAACCTTGGCGACGTCGCGCCCGTAGGGCTCGAGGTAGGTCTCATCGATGCCGGCCCGGGCCGCCACCTTCTCGATGGGGTCAAGGTGGGCTTCACGAGCGATTTCCAGATCCGACTTCATCGTCATGGCTCCCATCATGGCGCGTTGTCAGGTTCTTCGCACCCGCTTACGGAAAGCACTGTCTTGAGGGAAGCACTGTGCCACCCGGGCACCTCCCGGTGGCTCGTTTCGGCGGCCCCGCACCGGCCATGGACGCCAGGGCCGCGACAGATGCATTCAAAGTCTTGTCACCCGACCCTCTAGGATCGAGACAGGCCGGCCCCCGAAGGAGACCATGTGTTCTGGCAGAACCTGCGCCACCTCTGGCGACGTCACGATTTCCGGAAGATTCTCGGAGTTCGCGTAGCCACTCAGGCGGCCGATGGCACCCTGCAGGTGGGGATGGCCTCCTATGTGCTGCTGTCTCCCGAGCAGCAGCCTGACGCCTGGTCGATCGCGATGGTTCTGGCCATCACCTTGCTGCCCTTCAGCATCATCGGGCCCTTCATCTCTGTTGTTCTCGACCGATGGTCACGTCAACGCATCCTCGTCTACACCGACGGTCTGCGCTGTCTCATCGCAATCGTGCTGGGAATACTCGTCTGGGATGGTGCCCCCGACAAGCCGTCTCACGTGGCCCTACTCATCGGGCTGCTCATTGCGATGAGCCTCAACCGCTTCCTTCTCACGGCATTGGTGGCGGGCCTAGAGTACACCATCGACAAGCGCGACTACCTCACCGCCTCCTCGATCATGCCGACGATCGGCCCTCTGGGGGTCATGATCGGTGCCGTCGTCGCGACCGCCGTCCGCATGATTGCCGGACACTACATGCCGGTTCACCACGCTGACACGATCATCTTCTGTATCTCGGCGGTGCTCTTCGCGATCTCGGTGGCGCTCGGTCTGCAATTCTCGCGCCGTGAACTCGGGCCGCCATTGGTGGACCGTTCCCAAACGATGCGTACTGTCGCCGGAGACGTCGTCGACGGTTTCCGTTACCTGCGAAAGGTGCCCCTGGTAGGTCATTCCCTCACCCTCATCGGCGCCCAGCGGGCACTCTTCGGCGTCTATTCGGTGGCAATGATCCTGGGTTACCGCAACCGGTTCCATGTTCAGTCCGACATCAACGGGGCGATGGCTGACATGACGGTCTGGGCGGTGGCAGTGGGCGCTGGCTTCGTGCTGTCGGCCGCATTCATGCCGCTACTGGTACACGGGCTGGGCATGAGGAAGGCCCTCATCAGCTTGCTGGTCGCGACCGCCGTCATCCAAGCCTTCCCCGGAGCCATCCCGAATCGCTGGGGTCCGCTGGTCGCCGGCTTCTTCATCGGCCTGTTCTCCCAGTCCCTGAAAGCTGGGGCCGACACCATCTGCCAGGCCCACATTTCTGACGGTTACAAGGGCCGAGTTTTCATCGCCTACGACATGGTTTACAACGCGTTGTTCGTGGGCGGGTCAGCCTTGGCGGCCCTCGTGCTGCCGGTGCACGGGCTGTCTGGCCCGCACATGATCGGCCTGGCGCTGGCCTACCTGGTGGTGGCCGGGATCTTCGCCTTGGCCACCCGCGCACAGGGTGACGATGTGTTCAACAAGGGCAGTGCCATGGGAGGGCTCCCCACCGGAAGCCCACAGGAGTGACCGGCACTCACACCACCCGGGCCCGTACGTGGCCTTCCATCACCTCCTGCAGAACCGAGATGGTCTCCTCTGACAGATCAACCCCGAGACGTCGAGCCTGACGCGACAGCACATAGACCAACCGTTCGACCTCGCCCCGATCGTCGAGTTCATCAGCGAGCTTGATGCGCGCCACCAACAGCACTTCGTCCTCAGGGCAGGCTACGGTGGCGCGTGCCAGAGCCCGGGATGCCAGCTCGACGTCACGGGTCTCCATGGCTCGACGGGCCACCTCGACGCCGATGTCGCGAATCATCTGGATCATGTCGATGCGCCATTCCTCGGCCCAGTGCCACTGACCGGGAGCAGCATCCGCCAACGGGGCACCGCGAACGAGGTCCAGGGCCGCGACGAGATTGGCCAGCGGGGCCGTCGAAACCCCTCCCGCAACGAGCAGTTCAAGGCGTTCCCAGTCGCTGCTGACGACCTCTGCCAGACGCAGGCAACCGTCATACCCCTCGGGCAGGTAGGCACGACCGTCATCGTCGGTGCCCAGCCACCGCCGCAGACGGGAGACATTGGACCGTCGGGTCGGCTCAGCGACCATGAGAGCGTCAGCCATCTGCACCGACCGCGCGCCCGGATGGCGCAGCAACCAGGCGCAGTACTCGAGGCACTGCCGTCTGGCCTTGGTCGGCGGATTCCCTCGAGCTCCCACGAGGTCAACTGGACCAAGGATGCGCAGGACGGGGGAAGGCGTCGCGCCGACAGGGACGGGCAACTGGGCGACATCACTGGGTGCAGTTGGCGTGAGCACGTGGTCCTCCTCGACGGTCGTATGGGCATCACTGGGCGGCAGTACAGCGCAGGGCTGGGTCACCCTCGTCGGAGGGCTGGAGGCCTCCTCCCCTCGCCGCGGCTCCCACCAGGGAGCCGGCTCGGTGTCCGTGCGAGCGGTAGTTTCGAGCAGCTCGACGACGGCACGGCGCATCGGTGCGGTGACGATCTGGGGTGTGAACGCCTCACCGTCCAACTCGGCATGATCAGAATCGGTGACGACGACCGTCCGGCCACGTGTGCTTGGCATGACGACGACGATTCCCGCCGCAGCCACGGATGACGGGTCTGGAAGGTCGAGCTGATGAGAGGACACCACGACCCTGGTGATCGACGGGTGCTGACCAGTGTAACCGTCAGCCAGATCTGCCAGACCCTCGACGACTTCGTCGGCGTCAGCACATTGCACGTCGTCACTTCCGGTCCGTGCCAACCACGCGAGGTCGTCACCGACGGCGACGATGTCGATTCCGCCAGACCACGGTGCCGCGACAAGGGACAAGCTGATCGATGCCACCATCGCGGAGGCCATCGTCTCGGAGGCGTCAATCCCCAACAGACCACCGGCATCGGCAAGATCCAACAGGACGGGGGTGTGTGGGTCGGTGGTGCCCAGGACGACGGTCGTGGGCGTCAAGGTGTCGGCACTGACTGGTTCCGTGCTGACGGTATCGTCCTTGCGTGATGGTGACTGTTCCCCGTGATCGGCCGCAGTGTCGAGCATCTGCTTGGCGCGACGTGGGGGTCCGGACACCGGAGGAATTCGTCGCCCCACCGGGCGGGTGAACAGTTGCTGGTGACGTCGAGCCGTGACCGTTCCGGCGAGGCCACCGGCTAGGAACAGGCTCAAACCCGCCAAACCCGTACGAAGGATCTCGGCAGGGTCGTGACCGACCCCGGCGGAGGCCATCGCCTCCTCGGGTTGAGGGGTGTTGGCCTCTGCGTCAGGCGCCTCTGGTTGCAGCGCACTGGGAGCCGTGTCCACATCGGCTGTCTCGTCGACATGGTCGGCCACGGCCTTCTGCGGCGTGATAGTGGCAGCGTCGTCCATGTCGGGCGTCGAGGCCGAGGTGGCCGATTCCGAGTCGGGGCCGGACACGACGAGCTGCCAGCCGGGCTCGATGTGGTCGGGGTCGGTGATGATTCCCTCGTTGAGATGCCACAGGGTCGGCCAGGCTGACGCATCGCCGAGCCAGGTTTGTGCCAGACCGCTGAGGGTGTCCCCCTCCTCAACGGTGATGGTTCTGATCTCGCGGCCATGACCGGGCGGGGTGAGCCGACCGACCTCGTCAGTGTCGAGGCCACGGCCAGCACCCGTGTGCCCGCTGGGGACAGTAATGGTGGCTCCCGGCAGAGCAAGTTCCTGACCGACGGCCAGGTGTTCGACGTCGATCCCGGGATTGGCGGCCGCGATACGCCGCCACGAAGTGCCGTCACCGTACCAGGTTTCGGCTATCGTCCACAGGTCGTCATGGGGGCCGACGGTGACGGTCATGGCATCCTCGTCAGGGGCAGACTGGACCTCGGTACTCGCGGGCACCTCCTCTTCGGGCTGGGGAGCTGCGGTAGCCGTCGCCACGATGGGCACCGGGGTGGCAGGAACGGTCGAGCGCGTCAAAGGGGACAGTACTGTCAGGCTCGCCACGAGTAGTCCTGCGGCGATGCCCTGAACTGTGCTGAGTGCCGGAAGTGTGATGTGGTGACGCTGACTGGTCGCCAACCCAACGACCTCAGCGACCACGCAGACGGTGAAGACTGCCCATGCCAGCCAGCCGATGATGGTGGCAATTCCCAGGAAGATCGTCCCGTCATCAGGGGTGAGCCACCCTGACGGACGCACCATGGTGGTCGCGTCGAGGCGTCCCCACGCCACGAGGGCAGCCGGGGAACCGAAAACAAGGACTATGAGGGCCACGAATGCCGCGAGACCGCGCATTCGAGCACGTAAGGACGTGATGTTCATGTGTGTCGCTCCCGATGACTGTCGACGGTGGAATGGGCCGTCGACTCGACGTGGAGGGCTCCCGGTATCCCCGGGACGAGAAGGTCAGCGAGCCGGACAGTGCATCTCACCCGGGCGGAGGTGACTCCCGTGGACCCCACTGGCGTGGCGAGGGCCGATGAATCGATGGTGACGGCGGGGTCGCTGCATCGGGTACCGGCCAGTTCGGTCTCGGCGACGTGTTGGCCCACCGTATGGCCTTCGTCAACCGTGGCGGCGACTGATCCAGCGCGAGCTGCTGCCTCGGCAGCCGACTGGGCGTCGGCCCGCACCTCGGACAGCCGCCAACCCCCGGCTGTCACTGCAGCGATCATGAGGAGACTGGGCAGGATGAGCGCAGCCTCGACCGCGACTGCCCCACGTTGATGTCCCCGTAATCGTCCACGGCCAATCATGTCCCCTCCTCAACAGCGACGGCGTGACCTTTGACTGGGATGACGGCCCCAAACAGGGTTGACGCCTTGCCCTCGACGTCCACCCGTACCAGGGAGTCCGTGGTCCGGACCCGTACTGTGACGTCGGCCAGTTTGGAGCTCTGGGCGACGTCACGAGCGGCGGCTTCGCCGTCTCCGGGATGGGAACCACGCAAGGCTTGCACTCGAACCGCCACGCGAGCCGCCTCGGTGGCCGTGGCCCGGGCCTGCAGCACGACCGAGGTCTGGACGACCCCGACCACCACAAGTAGGACCACCGGCCACACCAGCGACCACTGGAGTGATTCGGAAACGCCTCGCTCCCGAACTCGTCGGTAGGCCTTCCTTGACCTCACTTCGGCAGGTTTGCCGTCACGTACCCCTTGATCACGGTGACGACCACCGTTGCAATGGACACGGCTCCCACCAGCAGGATGGCGTTCTCGGTCGATTGGCTGAGTCCCCTCTCGTCGTGCTTCTCGACGAGAGGAGGGATGCCAGCCATCATCGGCAGGACAACCGAGGCGAGGGTGTTGACATGTTTCATGGCGACCTCCTTGGTCATTCGCACCGGCCTTTCCGGTGACGTCACAAGCCCCGCGGTGAATCGGGGTCTCAACGGTGCGGGGCGTGATCATGACGCCACCCCCGCCATGATCAGAAGCGGCGGAGTGACGAGCACCAGCCCCAGGACGAGAACCGGGATGACCATCCAGATCGTCAAGGATTCCGACGTCGCATGGGCTTCGACCTTTTCCCGGTTGAGATGGGCGTCTCTCATCTCGTTGACACGTGCCCGCAACGTTGCGGCCAGGGAGGCGCCCTGATCGTCGAGGCGAAGGACCTCGACGAGCTCCGCAAGTTCTGGCAGCCCCAAGTCCTCGGCCAGATGTTCCAGACCAGCCCACGGCGACTGCTGCTCCAACCGGGAGCGTTCCAACGTGGTACGGATCCGGGCCAGGACAGGATGATCACTCATGTGCGCGGCCTCGACGAGAGCCCGGGGCACCGACTGGTTGGCCAGTCTCGCCAGCGTGACGAGGTCGATGTAGACCAGTACCGCTTCGGCAGCATCCTGACGGACTGACTCGGAGCGTGACCTCACCCGGATGTCAGGGAGGAACCATCCGACAACGGCCAGCACGACTGCCAGCCCGACGGGAGTCACCGGGAGAGTGTCGCCCCATATCGCGGCCACGACTCGAGCCAGGATGGGGATCGTCATTCCGCCCACTGCCATGACGGCCTTCTCTGCAACTACGTCACCGGGAGTTCGGCCTTGCAGGGCGAGGGTTCGACGAGACTTCTCGCTGACCAGCAGAGGCCACCGGGCCGCAGCCCGAGCCCCCCACCTCTCCAATCGACCCTCCGGTAAGGCTGGATCGACGACGTCTTGACGGGTGCGCCCGGACAACCCTGCCAAGGCGTCAGACAGCCTCAGGGGAGCACCGCGTCGCCCAGCAATGACGAACAGGGGCGCCGATGCCAGCAGGGCCCCGCAGATGGCGGCCAGCACAAGGGTGGACTCAATCATGGTCGGCCCGCCTCAACAGGATCCGGGCACGACGTCGAGGCTTGCTGCGTTGCGACAGCGCGACGAGCCCGACGAGGTACAACCCGGCGTAGCAGCACAGCAGGACCTGGCCGACGCCGGTGCGGTAGGGAGCCAGGTACTCCCTCCCCAAGACCAGGGCACCAGCTATCACGACGGCGATGATGACGCTGACCTGGCGGACGACCACTCGTGGTTTGGCACGTTCGGCCCGGATCTCCCGGGCGGCCCGAATTCGCTCCTGGAGGGATGCTGCGAGCGCATCAAGGGTGCTGGTGGCCCCGGTTCCTCCTCGTTCTGCGGCCATCATGATCGCGGCGATCACCTGGTCGGCGTCGGCGCTGTCCAGATCGTCGGCAAATCCTTGCAGGGCAGCTCGGGTGTTCCATCGTGAATCCAGCCGCGCCACCATGCGAGTGAGTGGTTCCAGCAGTGGCTCGGGGGCTTGGCGACGTGTCGCCCGGATGGCGTCGATGACGGACTTGCCCGTCGCCGCGGACCCGCTGACCAGACGCACCCACCGCTCGAGGGCGCGCATGATATCGAGGTCATGACGTGGCGGATCAGCCAGCAATGCGGGAACCATCACAGCCAGGACTGGCACGATGACGATCAAGACCGCCCAGCCAGTGACCAGGTATCCGAGGGCACCGATTCCCAGACCAGTCAGCCCGTGCACGCGAGTGCGGCGGGGCAGTCGGGAGAACCAATTGTCCACCCGTGTCCACAAGCTTGTGGATTGACCTGTGGATAACTGGTGAACCGGCATCGCGCCCACGACGATCAGGACCAGTCCTCCAACCAGGAGAATCCCCAGCAATGCCGCAACTGGTGTGCTCATGCCCATCTGGTCACCTCGGGCTCGTAATGGGACAGTTCTGCGACCAGGGCCGGGTCGGGATGGAAGACGCCAGGTTGTGTGGGCGTCGGGGCCGCATAGGTGAGATGGGTGATGGGGCGGGCATTCTCCAGCGCCCCGGTCAACTGCCGGATTTCGGTCACGTGACGGGTCCGTGTTCCCCCTCGCCACGTGTCGTCGACCAAGGTGACGTGAACGAGGAAGGTGATGTTGTGAGCGATCTGGCGGTAGGCCTCCTCGATCGTCATGACGCCGCCCATGGCAACTCGCCCAGCCAAACGATCCATGGTCGAGGTCGCGGAATGGGAGTGAGTGGTGCTCATGGTTCCAGCCCCGGCCTGCATCGCCTCGAACATGGCGGCTGCCTCAACACCACGCACCTCGCCGACGATGAGGCGTGACAAGTTCTGTCGCAGCGCCTCCGGGATGAGATCGGCAACCGTGAATTCACCCAGGGAGCGTCCGTCGACCTTCTCCCCCAACCCGACGGTGGCCTGCAAGGCGACCATGTTGTCGCGGTCCGGGTTGAGGTGAGTCAGCAGCTCATAGTCGGTTTCCAGGGTTCCGAACCGTTCGGTGGGCGGGATGGCATCGACGAGGGCACGCAACAGGGTCGTCTTTCCGGCTCCTTGGTCCCCCGCGATGACAATGGAGCGCCGCGCCAACACCGCCGCACGCAACAACACCCCGACATGGTGGGGCATCATCCCGCTGGCAACGAGGTCGTCGATCGTCACCCTCGTCAAGGTGTGGTGACGGATGACGACCGACGGCCGGTGGGACAGCCCGAACCCGATGGCGTGCAGGCGGTATTGCGAGCCGAGAGCCACCGTCATGGTGGGATGGGCGTCATCAAAAGGCCGCGGCGGATTGGCGGACTCGCCCAGGAAGCGGATCGCCTCCACCAGCTCGTCGTCGCTGTCAGCAACGGGCGGGCCCGGCTCTCGTCGGCCGTCGCCGTACTGGATGAAGACCCGATCGTAACCGTTGATCTCAATGTTCTCGGCGTCGGGAATCTCGAAGAGGGGCTGCAGCCGCCCGTACCCGAAGATCGCATCCATGACGGCGCTGACGTAGGCCTCCTTGGTGTACGTACTCCACAACGCCTGCCCTTCGGCGGTCAGTTTCTCGGCGTGGGATTCGACGACCTGACGCACCACCGAACGACCGAGCATCCTCACGTCATCGCCACTGAGATCACCTCCGGTGCGTTCTCGATGCGATGCCCGTTGCGAGGAAATGCGCTCAGAAGCCTTGCGACGCAGCTCGATGACGGTGCGCCAGTCAACGTCGGTGGCCTCGAGTCGTTGCGGCGTGGGGCGAGGAGCCGTCACCGCTGGAGACGGTGGAACCGACGGGGACGGTGGGACTGACGACGACATTCGCGACAACAGGCCAGCAAGGTCTGCCCTGGCCTCGACGATGGCCACCGGGGTGTCATCGCCGTATCTGGACGCCGCCGCAGCAGTTTCGTTGACCGTCATCGTTCCACCTCCACACTCAACGAGGTCGCGTCTTGGACAGCGTTGATGGTCTCGTTGGAGCGACGAAGTTTGAGATCCATCGCCTCAGCCAGGGCTTTCACACTTGTGGCATACCGTCCACGACACCATCTCTTGCCCGCTGGATCCCCATCCGACAAGACAGCCGCAGCCTGACCGTCGCGAGTCACCTCTCCCAGCACAGGCAGGCCAAACTGACGTCCAATCTCGCGGGAGCTGTACGGATGGCCAGGGCCCACGACGATGAGTCCCACCGTGCCGGTGGTGGCCGAAGAGATGGCCTCGATCTCGTTGGACCGCATGGACAGCCCGGCAAGCTGACGCAGCCGTGATCGGGTCACGATCCCGATGAGTGACGAGCGAGAAATGAGACTCTCGGGCAAGGATTCCGGCCCCAGTCGGCCACCGTCGACAATGACGTCGACCCCTGCCTGACCCAGATCGATCATGGCGCTGACAAGGGATGTCCAAGCAGGACCCATGAGAGAAGCCTGTCCAAGATGCCCGTACCCGCTGATGAACCCGACCATCGTGTCGTCGTCATCGTGAGGAAGGGGGATGGTTTCGGCCCACATGGCCTGGACCGGGTCAGCACCATCGCGGCAGGCTGCGGCCAGTCCGATCAGTCCAGCACGCGGTGGGACGCGACCAGCCAGAAATCCTGATTCGATGGCGTGGCCTGGACACGGGTCAGCGTCGATGAGAATGACGTCGCGTGGCCAGCTCAACGCCAGACCAAGAGCCGTCGTCGTCAGGCCGGGGGCTCCCCCAGAGCTCGTGAGCAGGACAATCGCCATCATCGTCCCCTCTCGACCAGGGCGATGCGGTCCAACGAGGCCAGGTCAGCGAGCTGGGCTGCGCTATCGGCGTCCACCTCGATGTCGACCAGCCAGCCCCCGTGGTCGCTGGTGCCTTTCGGGGCTGCGACAACGACGGCATCGAAGGTCGACAGCTCGGAAACCGTCTCCGCTGCCTTGTCCGAGCTGGTTTCGACCACGGTCACCTGCGCCCCTGCCGGCAAAGAGACGGCTGGCAACCTCCCGGCGGCAAGTTTGAGCCCAACCCGAGCGCGTCCTGGCCCCACCCGAACCTCGCCGACCGAGTGGGATCCGAGCAGCTGACCCGCGGAAAGATCGACAAGGGCATGGCGGCCCACAATCTCGTCGAGCCGAGATGCCGGGATGGTCGTCACCGCCCGATCGACGGAAACCGACGTGAGACCGACATCGGTGTTGCGGACGATCTCGCCCTGCCTCACTGCCCGCGTCATGACGAGAACCTGGTCTGTATGAGACGCGCTGTGCCAGGCAAATGCTCCACCCAAACCTCCCAGGCAGGCGCAAAGCACCCCGATGGCGATGAGACGGGGCGAGCGACGCAGCCGGGGTATCGGCGTCGCCGTGTGTTCAGGAGTCGTCGCGGACATGGGCGTCAAGCTATGGGACTGCCGGGATCGCTCTCAAGGGATGCACAGCAAATCTGTGGACAACACTTCTGGGGGTGTTCCGCATCACATCGCCCGCAGTCGTCATCCACAGTTCGCCATAGTTATCCACACCTGCTGTGGACAACTATGGGGACGACGTCACCCCACTAGGTCAGATGCACCTGACCACTGACCGTCCACCCCAGTCCGGGGTCCACGGCCCCGGATGAATCGCACACCACGACTGTGGCCGTCACATCAAGTTGTTCCGCCACTTCATAGGGGTAATTTGCCCCCACCATGAACGATTCTCCCGGCCCCAACACATATGGCGGGCGGGCGTTGCCGGGAGCGAAAGGAGTCGTGGCCACCTTGTGGGTGTCATCGGCCTCGGGGGCCGGCACCGAGACCAAGGGCTGACGCCAACTCCAGTCCGGGTAACGCGCGGTGATCGTCACCGTCCCCAGACCCAAATTGATCGGCGCCTCGGACACATTCGTGACGATGTAGCGAACCAACACAATCGGAGATCCCTTGCGCACCACCGGAGTGCCGTCGTCGGGATCCACCATGACCGAATCCTTGGGAGCTTTCGCGATGGCGACCTGCTCGACCTCGATACGGATACGGTCGTCGCCAAAACTCCCCAGTTTCTTGCCCGACCGTGTCACCGGAACCGCCCAGGCCGGATAGGCGTCCGCCCCGACCTCCGGCGAACTCGCCGACGATGTGGGAGTGGGTTGTGGATTCGTCAAAGGCTTGAGGGTGCTGCATCCAGAGATGAGAACACAGGAAAGCAGGGCACACGTCACCACACTCCGGCGCATCTACTCACCTCCACCTCATGGCCACATTCATCTCGTCAGGTCAGTGCGCAGCAGGGACATCGTCACCGAATCCCAGCGACGTCCTTGCCACGACCTTGCTTGGGGAATCCTGCCACATTCTCGGTATCCCACAGCATTGGCACAGTGGATCATTCTGCCATTGCCACCCCATGTCGTCAGAGTCACGACATGGGCATCCGTCGTCTCGAAGGTTTCCTCGGTCCACAGCCGCAGGGCTCGGCGTCCCACTCCCCGCCCCCACAAGGCAGGCTGGAACAGCACGATCCCAAGCTCCCACCAGCCGCCTCCGACTGGCGGCTCCTCGAATCGGGAGACGAATCCGGCCCGGTTTGCGTCCACCGTCACCACAGCTCGATGGCCCATCATGAGATCTGATCGCCATTCCTCGGCGAATTCGTCAAAACTACGGTCGTCATCGGCCCCGAAGTACGGCCCGTCCCAGTGTTTCCACTGCGGATCGACGACCTCGACGTTCCAGTGCCACAGCCACTCAAGGTCCTCCTCGACGAGTGGCCGGATGTCGACATCACCGGCCCGCCCACGCTCGCCACTAGAGGGAACGTCGTTTGAAGACATCACCCCCACTATTTTGCCAACCATCATCAACCCACAACGTGGCAGGCTGGAGATATGACCACTCCCATCAAACGCACAGCTCTGGTCCTCGAGGGGGGTGGGATGCGCGCGTCGTACACCAGCGCCGTCGTCGTCAAATTGTTGGAGATGGGCTGGGAATTCCCCCACGTCTCCGGCATTTCAGCGGGGGCAACCCACACGGCAAACTACATCTCCCGTGATCGTTGGCGCACCCGTCAGTGCTTCACGGATTTCGCATCCGACCCCCGTTTCGGCAACCTCGCCACCTGGGTCACCGGACTCGGATTCTTCCACGCCGAATACATTTACCAGCGCACCGGTGAGCCCACCCAAGCACTCCCCTTCGACTTTCAGACCTTCTCCACCTCCACCCAACAGCTTCGCATTGGCGCTACCCGCACCGACAACGGCCAGCAGAAATGGTTCACCCGCGACGACATGCCCACCATGGACGATCTCATGGTGCGGGTACGGGCCAGTTCGACGATGCCAGGGTTCATGCCCCCGGTGACCATTGACGGGGTCGAGTACGTTGACGGGGCCATCGGTGACGCAGGCGGTATCCCCATCGACGCCGCCCAGCTCGACGGCTACGACCGGTTCTTCGTCGTCTGCACCCGGCCACGCGATTACGTCAAGGATGAGGTCAAGCGGCCCCGGGCGGTCCACAGGCTTTTCCGACGCCGTCCGGCGGTCGCCGATGCCATCATCGCCAGGCCGGCCAAGTACAACGCCACCAGGGAGATGCTGCGCGACCTCGAGGCCGAGGGGAAGGCGTACGTCTTCTATCCGCGCGTGATGCCCGTCACCAACAAGGAGAAAGACGTCACGAAGCTGCGTCAGGCCTATGCCCTCGGAATGGCCCAGGTCAACGCCGAGCTACCGAAGTGGCGGGACTTCCTGGGCGTCTAAACCTCGGCGATCGCCTGCGAGAGTGCCTCGATCGCCCGGTCATTGTCCTCGGGCAACCCGATCGACAAGCGAATGCCCTCGCCGCTCCAGCATCGGGCGTAGACGCCCTGGGATGTCAGGGCCTGGTCAACCCGGTCGGTATCGTCCCCTGTTACCAGCCACAGGAAGTTCGCGTGCGACGGGCTGACCGTCCACCCCTGCTCGACCAGCGCGTCGAAAACCCTGGTGCGCTCGGCGATGATCTGCCCAACCCTCTCGTTGAGCTCCTCCTCGACAGCCAACGACGCGACCGCAGCTTGCTGAGCCAGAGAGGTCACCGTAAACGGGGTGGCGACGCGACGCAGATCATCGCTGATCTCGGGACTGGAGATGGCGAAACCAATGCGCAGGCCCGCCAGGCCGTACGCCTTGGAGAAGGTCCGCAGCACGACAACATTCGGGCGGTGCTCGAGAAGGCTCATCCCGTCGACGGCACCCTCCTCCTTGGTGAAGTGGCAGTAGGCCTCATCCACGGCGACGACAACGTCCTCGGGCACCTTCGCCAGGAATTCCTCCACCTCATCGGTGTGCAGGACCGTCCCGGTCGGGTTGTTGGGGGTGCACAGGAAGATAAGCCGGGTGCGGTCGGTGATCGCAGCAGCCATGGCATCGAGGTCGTGGAATAGCCCCGTTGCTAACGGCACCGGGACCGGGGTGGCCCCGGCGACCTGAGTCAGGATCGGGTAAGCCTCGAAGGAACGCCACGGGAAGATGATCTCGTCACCGGCGCCGGCCAAGGCATGCATGAGCTGGCTGGCAACCTCGGTCGAGCCAGCACCAACAGCCACCTGGCGCATATCGACGCCGACGTGCTCGGCGATGACCGAGCGCACCTCCTCGGCACCCATCGACGGGTAACGATTAAACCCCGACAAGGTCCGAGAAACGGCCTCATAGACACTCGGCAACGGCCCGAACGGGTTCTCGTTGGACGACAGCTTCACAGCGTCCGAACCGGGAATGATGCCCTGCTGGTAAAGGGGAAGCCCTCGAACAACATCGCGTCGGGTCACATCCTTGGCCATGTCATCCTCCAATCGATGTTGTCGGAACTCTCTCACACCCTGGCGCCCGTAGCGTCGCTGTGTCGTCTGGCGGTACCGAAGATGGCGGTGGAAAACGGGGTGCTGATTCCTCTGCCTGCCACCGCCAGTAGCAGCACCGACGATCAGCAACCCGTTCACCACACACGGCCCGGGACCCTCGGCTCACCTGTCTGTAGGCTCACCTGTCTGTAACGGCCCCCGAACACAGACGTGGCGACGCCCGATGGCGTCGCCACGTCAGATCTCTGAAGCGCCTCACAGCACCTTGGACAAGAAGTTCTTCGTCCTCTCATTCTGCGGGTTGGACAGCACCTCGACCGGGTCTCCCTCCTCCACGAGGTAACCGTCAGACATGAACATCAGGCGGTCAGCAACCTCCCGCGCGAATCCCATCTCGTGGGTGACGACGGCCATCGTCATGCCGCCCTCGGCGAGGTCCCTCATGACGTCGAGCACTTCACCGACCATCTCCGGGTCGAGGGCCGAGGTCGGCTCGTCGAAGAGCATGACGTCGGGGTCCATGGCCAGAGCCCGGGCGATCGCGACGCGCTGTTTCTGGCCACCCGAGAGCTGGGAGGGACGCGCGTCAGCCTTGTCGGCCATGTGCACCCGCTCCAGCATTCGGTGGGCGCGCTCAGCGGCCTCCTTCTTGTTGGCCTTCTTGAGCTGCACCGGGGCCAGCATGATGTTCTCGGCGACGGTCATGTTCGGGAACAGATTGAAGTGCTGGAAGACCATTCCCACCTTCTGGCGCACCTTGTTGATGTCGGTGTCCTTGGCGGTGAGGTCCTGTCCCTCCACCTTGACGGTGCCGCTCGTGACCTCTTCGAGCAGGTTGAGGCAGCGCAGGAATGTTGACTTTCCGGACCCGGACGGGCCGATGATGGACAGCACCTCGCCCTTGGTGATGGTGGCTGAGATGCCCTTGAGCACCTCGACCTCCCCGAAGGACTTGTGCAGGTCGATGACCTCAA